>CAUPQG010000005.1:0-235232 GCA_963513355.1 uncultured Rhodoferax sp.
CGACGGGGCGCTGAAGCTGCAGTTGCTCAGCGAACTGGCAGCACAGGTGCAACTGCCCAGCGCGGAGTTGGGCGCCCTGTGGGCCGCCAGCTCCGGGGCGCCGCAGGCAAAACCTTCCGCAGCAGCCCCCCGCTCGGGTGGAGATTGGCACCCCGACGACCATGACGAAAACAGCCCCAGTAGCGCCAGCTGGGGCCATCCGCTCGACGGAGATCCTCCCCGCACCAACACTGGCTGGAAGAGCAAGGGCAAATGGGAAGCCAAGGGCGGCGACTGGAAAGGCAAGGGTAAGTGGGAAGGCAAAAATAAATGGGACCGCGACCGCCCTGTGCGCCCGCCACTGCGCGGCCCCTTGGCAAGCCGCGCCGACCACGCGACACGCATCTTGTTGGGCCACAGCGAGCTGTGGGAGTCATTGACCAACGAGGACCACGCGCTGTTGTGCGAGTTGCCCGCACCACACGGCCCACTGGTCGCGTGGCTGGAATCCCAGCTGCACGAGCACGGCCCCCTGGCCTGGGGCGCCCTGCGCGACGAGCTGAAGGGCCAGGCAACTGAAGAATTGGCGCTAAGACTGATGGCAGACCCCACCATGTCCAATGGGGTTGCTGGCGAAGCCACGGGTGACACCGGGCTGGAGCTGCGTGATCTACTGAACCGCATGCTGATTGACAGGATCAAGGAGCAGGAAACCTTGGCCATTGCCGCCGCCAGCACGGACCCGGCCGCACTGGCGCGTTACCGCGAGTTGCATGCCCGCAGATTGCAATTGGAACTGGCGAGCCGCCCGCCGGGCTGAGGGTCTTACCCTTGAATTTCCGCAATCCGCAACTATCATCCAGTAACCAGCCACATTCCGGCTATACTATCGGGTTGTTTCGGCAAGAGCGACAGCAGCACCTCCGGGCCAGGCCAAGCGTTGATAGATCACAACCGGCCACCTTACCGCAAGGACTGCATTCCAAATGTTCGCCCTCCCATCTTGCCACTAGGGAATTTATTCCTGCCCTGCCAACTGCGCCAGCGACTGTAGCGGTGTAGACGGTGCCCGATCTGTTCGCCCGTTTTTTTGATGTCCTGAGGTTCTCGCATGCCCGCTCAAAAATCTGCCAAAGCTGTCCAGTCCCCGACCAAGTCCGATAAGAAAGCCAAACCCGTGCCCGCATCCAAGCCACCTGTTGTTCCCAAGTCGAAGGCCCAGCTCTTGAAAGACGCTGCAGACGCATTGCTCAATGCCGGCGCAGCAGCCAAGAAGAAACCTGGCCGTCCACCCAAAGCCGCAGCAGCTGAGTCCGACGCACCACCCAAGACGGGTGCCAAGCGCGGCCGCAAGCCCAAGGCTGCGGCGGCAGAGTCATCCGGCGACGACATGGACATGTCGGACATCGAGGCCGATCTGGTTGGCGAACCCGAAGCGGTTGCCGCAACGGGCGAGAAGGTCAAGCCCCTGCGCATGAAGATCAGCAAGGCCAAAGAACGCGCCTTGATGAAAGAGTTTGGTCTGGACGAGACCGTCCTGTCCGAAGAAGACATTGCCAAGCGCCGCCAGCGCCTCAAGGCACTGATCACACTGGGCAAGACCCGCGGCTACCTGACGCACGGCGAAATCTCCGACCACTTGCCCGACAAACTGGTCGACGCGGAAACGCTCGAAGTGGTGATCTCCATGTTGAACGACATGGGCGTTGCGGTGTATGAACAGACACCCGACGCCGAGACCCTGTTGTTGAACAACAATGTATCAACCGCAGCGACACAGGAAGAGGCCGAGGAAGAAGCCGAAGCCGCCCTCTCCACAGTAGACAGTGAATTCGGCCGTACCACCGACCCCGTGCGCATGTACATGCGTGAAATGGGCACCGTGGAGTTGCTGACACGCGAAGGCGAAATCGAAATCGCAAAGCGCATTGAAGGTGGCTTGATGGCCATGATGGAGGCAATCAGTGCGTCGCCCGCAACCATTGCCGAAATCCTGCGTTTGGGCGAAGACATTCGCGAAGGCAAGGTCGTTATCACAACCATCGTGGACGGCTTCTCCAACCCCAACGAGGCCGACGATTACGTGGCCGAAGAAGATTTTGACGAGTTCGACGCCGATGACGACGACGACGGCAAGGGCGGCTCCAAGGCGCTGACCAAGAAGCTCGAAGAGCTGAAAAAAGAGGCCATGTCCCGCTTCGACCGCCTGCGCGAACTCTTTGAGAAAGTGCACAAGGTCTACGACAAGGAAGGTTACGGCACGCCGCACTACATCACTGCTCAGAAGGCATTGAGCGAAGAGCTGATGTCCATCCGCTTCACAGCCAAGGCAATTGAGAAACTGTGCGACATGGTGCGTGGCCAGGTCGATGACATCCGCAAGAAAGAACGCGAACTGCGCCGCATCATTGTGGACAAGTGCGGCTATCCACAGGAAAACTTCATTGCCGATTTCAGCGGTCGTGACAAGAATGGCAACAAGATCCCGTCCCAGTTGCTCAACCTGAAGTGGATTGAAAAGCAGGCCGCCGCCGGCAAGTCCTGGAGCGCCGTCATGGGCCGCAACATTCCGCCCGTGCAAGATCTGCAACAAAAGCTGACCGACCTGCAAGCCAAGGTTGTGGTGCCTTTGGACCAGCTGAAAGACATCAACAAGCGCATGAACGCCGGCGAATACGCGTCGCGCGCCGCCAAGAAGGAAATGATCGAGGCCAACTTGCGCCTGGTTATTTCCATCGCCAAGAAATACACCAACCGTGGTCTGCAGTTCCTGGATCTGATCCAGGAAGGCAACATCGGTTTGATGAAGGCCGTGGACAAGTTCGAATACCGTCGCGGCTACAAGTTCTCGACCTACGCCACCTGGTGGATTCGCCAGGCCATCACCCGCTCCATCGCGGACCAGGCACGCACCATCCGTATCCCGGTGCACATGATCGAAACCATCAACAAGATGAACCGTATCAGCCGCCAGCATCTGCAGGAGTTTGGTTTTGAACCCGATGCATCCGTGTTGGCCGAGCGCATGGAGATCCCGGAAGACAAGATCCGCAAGATCATGAAGATCGCCAAAGAGCCGATCTCCATGGAAACACCAATCGGTGACGATGACGACAGCCACCTGGGCGATTTCATCGAAGACGGTGCCAACACCGCCCCGATGGAAGCCGCGATGCAGGCTGGCCTGCGTGATGTGGTCAAGGACATTCTGGACAGCCTGACGCCGCGCGAAGCCAAAGTGCTGCGCATGCGTTTTGGTATCGAGATGACCAGCGATCACACCTTGGAAGAAGTTGGCAAGCAGTTTGACGTGACCCGTGAACGCATCCGCCAGATCGAGGCCAAGGCGCTGCGCAAGCTCAAGCACCCCAGCCGTTCGGACAAGCTGCGCAGTTTCACTGACAACCTGTAAGCCGTGCCCCCCTACAAGTTGGCTGGTGTCATGGGCTGGCCGGTGGCGCATTCGCGCTCGCCGGTCATTCACAACCACTGGATCGAGGAACATGGCCTGCGCGGCGCCTATGTGTTGTTACCGGTTCAGCCACAGAACATAGAAACTGCATTGCGTGCACTCCCGCTGCTGGGTTTTGCAGGCTGCAATCTGACGATTCCGCACAAGGTGGCCGCCCTGGCCGTGGTCGATCATGTCGACGCCTTGGCGCAGCGCATTGGCGCAGTCAACACCATCGTTGTAGAGGCCGACGGCACCCTCACCGGACGCAATACCGACAGTTTTGGTTACATCCAAAGCTTGCGCGATGTGCAACCGGATTGGCGGGCTGACGCTGGTCCCGCCGTTGTTTTGGGTGCAGGCGGTGCAGCACGCGCCGTGATCGTCGGCCTGATGGACAGCGGCGCAACCGAAATTCGCCTGACCAACCGAAGTTGGGCCAAGGCCCATGACATGGCACAGGAATTTGGTGGGCCGGTACGTGCCATTCCCTGGGAAGAGCGGCACGATGCACTGGCGGGCGCGGCCCTGCTGGTCAATACCACCAACCAGGGCATGCACGGCGAGCCCGCACTGGACTTGCGGCTGGACCTTCTACCGGCGCAGGCGCTGGTTTCGGACATCATCTATGTCCCACTGGAAACGCCGCTTTTGGCCGCTGCGCGGCTAAGAGGTCATGAGACGGTAAACGGACTGGGCATGCTACTCAACCAAGCACGCCCGGCTTTCGCGGCGTGGTTCGGCGTGCAACCCGAAATCACCCCCGCCCTGCTTGCGAAGGTGCGGGCTACGTTTTAAGCCTCGGGCTTGTTTGAGCGTTCAAGCACAAAGCCAAAAGCAAACTGCAGCACCTCTTCCAGCGACAGCTCAATGGCGTGGCGCTCCTGCTCGGTCAGGTAAAACATCAAATCCACGTCATGGCGCACATAGCGCGCTGGCAGGCGGTTCAGGGCCACGCAAGCGACATCACCCAGCATGTCAGATGAGAAATTTTGGTATTGTTCCGAGCGGCGAGCCACTTCTTCAAAAACCAGTCGCTCGTAGTAGTTGTGAACCTGCTCAAAATTAAACACCATGGGTATCTCCAAAATGCTGCCAAATACATCGGCTTTGGGCACAACCTTAGCACCTCCGTCCGGCACTGACAAGCGGTGCACCGACCTGCCACCAGCTATGAAACTTGTAGCAAGGCGAAAACTGAGATATAGTTTCACCTGATTAATCAGGCCGGGCTAAATTGCAAAGGCGGCCGTCACGGCCCAGCAGTTGGTAGGCCGAGAACCCGCGTCAAGGAGAGGTAAGTTAATGAGTGCTAAAGAATCGGTCGCCATCGGCCAGCTGTTGAGCCTGCTGGAGTCTCGCTACGCCATGCGCGTGCTGTGGGCCTTGCGCGACGGGCATGCACAAACATTCCGGTTGCTGCAGGACAGTGTGGGAGGCATCACCCCCAACACCCTGAATACCCGTATCAAGGAATTGCGCGAAGCCGGTCTTATGACGCATGGCAGCGACGGTTACTCCGTGACCAATCTGGGCGCTGATTTACTCAAACGCCTGGGCGACTTGCAGGCATTTGCCGGTAAATGGTCCACCAGCCAAGCCAAGAAGACGGCCTAAGACCCGTTTAAGCCGCCACACGGCCCCCAAAGAGACAGGTTGAGCCTGTCTTTTTTTTGTCTGCGGCATAATCCTAAGCTTTGCCAAGTGGAATAAAGGCCGCGTTTTAACGCATGCTTTTTTCATTTGCGCGACGATAGGCACAATTTCACCAAAAAAGGATTCCCCATGACTACCACCGCCAGCGGCCTGCAATACGAAGACACCAAAGAAGGTACTGGCGCAACTGCCACCAAAGGTCAAAGTGTGACGGTGCATTACACCGGCTGGCTCTATAACAATGGCACCCAGGGCGCCAAGTTCGATTCCAGCAAGGACCGCAATGATCCATTTGTCTTCCAGTTGGGCGCTGGCATGGTCATCCGCGGATGGGACGAAGGCGTAGCTGGCATGAAAGTGGGCGGTGCACGCACGCTCATCATTCCTGCAGACCTGGGCTATGGCGCACGTGGCGCCGGTGGCGTGATTCCGCCAAATGCAACCCTGAAGTTCGACGTCGAGTTGCTGGGCACCTCATCCTGATAGTTGCCCGGGATACCGGGCACTACGCCGCAAGAGGGCCTGACGCCCCTTGAATTGCGCTGCTGAGCCCCCATAACTAGGCTCAGCAAAACAACCAATAGTCAAACTTACACCCAATTGCATGTCTGACCAGCCATCTACCCCCCAAGAAGAACCTTCTGAAGCCAGCTACCAAAGCACGGAAGGCATGTTTGCATCGCAAAACACACCGGAGGCCGATAGCCTGGCCCAGGTGCAAGCCGAGTTGGCAACTTTGCAAGCCAAGACCAGTGACCTGGCCGACCAGTATCTGCGCGCCAAAGCCGACGCCGAAAATGCCCGCCGCCGCGCCGAAGAAGAAATTTCCAAAGCCCGCAAATTCGCGGTAGAGAGTTTCGCCGAAAGCCTGCTACCGGTAGCCGATAGCCTGGAGGCGGGCCTCACCATCAAGGATGGCACGCTTGAGCAAATCCGCGAAGGCGCGCAAGCCACGCTGCGTCAATTGGTTGCCGCGCTGGAGCGCAACAAGGTCATGGCCATTGCACCCACTGCAGGCACAAAATTCGACCCCCACCAGCACCAGGCCATCAGCGTAGTGCCCTCGGAACAGGAAGCCAACACAGTAGTAGGCCTTTTGCAGAAAGGTTACCTGATCGCGGACCGCGTGCTGCGCCCCGCCCTAGTGACCGTTTCGGCGCCCAAGTAGTCGGATATCAACCGACATTTCCCGCAAATAACCACTTGAAATCTGTACCTTAGGCTTCAAGTTAGCTACATCTGAATCTTTAATTGCATAACTTTGTGGGACTGATCTTTAGATCTGTCCCCAATTGATCTAGGAGAAAAACATGGGAAGAATCATCGGCATTGACTTGGGCACCACCAACAGCTGCGTGGCCATCATGGAAGGCAACAGCGCAAAAGTCATCGAGAACGCAGAGGGTGCGCGCACAACACCTTCCATCATCGCCTACCAGGAAGATGGCGAAGTGCTGGTCGGCGCAAGCGCCAAGCGCCAGTCGGTGACCAATCCCAAAAACACACTGTATGCCGTCAAACGTCTGATCGGTCGCAAGTTCTCCGAGAAGGAAGTGCAAAAGGACATCGACCTGATGCCCTATAAGATCGCCGCTGCCGACAATGGCGACGCGTGGGTCGAAGTGCGCGGCAACCGCATGGCACCTCAGCAGGTCAGCGCCGACATTCTGCGCAAGATGAAGAAAACCGCCGAAGATTACCTCGGCGAAGAAGTGACTGACGCCGTGATCACGGTGCCCGCCTACTTCAATGACGCACAGCGCCAGGCCACCAAGGACGCCGGCCGGATTGCCGGCCTGGATGTCAAGCGCATCATCAATGAGCCAACGGCTGCTGCGCTGGCCTTTGGCTTGGACAAGAACGAAAAGGGCGACCGCAAGATCGCCGTGTATGACCTGGGTGGCGGCACGTTCGACGTGTCCATCATCGAAATCGCCGATGTGGATGGCGAGAAGCAATTCGAAGTGTTGTCCACCAACGGCGACACCTTCCTGGGTGGCGAAGACTTTGACCAACGCATCATCGACTTCATCATTGCCGAATTCAAGAAAGAACAGGGCGTGGATTTGGGCAAGGACGTTCTCGCCCTGCAACGCCTGAAGGAAGCCGCTGAAAAGGCCAAGATCGAACTGTCCAGCAGTGCGCAAACCGACATCAATCTGCCCTACGTGACAGCTGATGCGTCTGGCCCCAAACACCTGAACATCAAGCTGACCCGCGCAAAGCTGGAAAGCCTGGTCGAAGAACTGATTGAGCGCACCATTGCTCCTTGCCGCACGGCCATCAAGGACGCGGGCGTCAAGGTCACCGATATCCATGACGTGATCCTGGTCGGCGGCATGACACGCATGCCAAAGGTGCAAGAAAAGGTCAAGGAGCTGTTTGGCAAGGAACCCCGCAAGGACGTGAACCCAGACGAGGCTGTCGCCGTGGGCGCGGCCATCCAGGGTCAAGTGCTGGTCGGTGACCGCAAGGACGTGCTGCTGCTGGACGTGACTCCGCTCTCCTTGGGTATTGAGACCATGGGCGGCGTGATGACCAAGATGATCACCAAGAACACGACCATTCCGACCAAGTTTGCACAGACCTTCTCGACTGCCGAAGACAACCAACCTGCTGTGACCATCAAGGTTTTCCAGGGCGAGCGCGATATCGCGGTTGGCAACAAGATGCTGGGCGAGTTCAACCTGGAAGGCATTCCACCGGCTGCCCGCGGCACGCCCCAGATCGAAGTGTCGTTCGACATCGATGCCAATGGCATTTTGCACGTCGGCGCCAAGGACAAGGGCACCGGCAAGGAAAACAAGATCACGATCAAGGCCAACTCCGGGCTGTCTGAAGCCGAAATTCAACAAATGGTGAAGGACGCTGAGCTGAACGCGGCCGACGACAAGAAGAAAGTCGAACTGGTACAAACCAAGAATCAGGCTGACTCCAGCATCCACAGCGTGAAGAAGAGTCTGACCGAATACGGCGACAAACTCGATGCAGGCGAAAAGGAAAAAATTGAAGCTGCCATCAAGGACTTGGAAGAAGCCATCAAAGGTGACGACAAGGCCGCGATTGAAGAGAAAAACACCGCACTGATGGCGGCCAGCCAGAAGCTGGGCGAGAAAATGTACGCCGATATGCAGGCCAAGCAAGGCGCGGAAGGTGGACAGCCTGATGGCGGTGACCCATCTGCACAACATACAGGAGGCAATTCCTCCTCATCGCATGCAGCGGATGACAATGTGGTGGACGCCGAAGTCAAGGAAGTCAAAAAGGGCTAAGCCGCACGCACTGCGTGCTGGTTTGGCGCGCCGCGCCCGAAAGATTCTTCAGGAATCGTCGGCGCGGCGTTTTGCATCAAGTCTGAGCATCGATTCAAAGACCAACAATACTGTCCGGCAACCATGGCTACTAAAAGAGACTTTTACGAAATCCTAGGTGTTCCCAAAAACGCCTCTGAAGAAGACATCAAGAAGTCTTATCGCAAGCTTGCGATGAAACACCACCCGGACCGCAACCAGGGCGACTCCAGCAAGGCGGCGGAAGAGAAATTCAAGGAAGCCAAAGAAGCCTACGAAATGCTGTCCGACCCGCAAAAACGGGCGGCCTACGACCAGCATGGTCACGCCGGCGTAGACCCCAATATGCGTGGCCCGGGCGGCGAAGGTTACGGCGGATTTGCCGAAGCTTTTGGCGATATCTTTGGCGACATGTTTGGCCAACAACGTGGCGGGCGCGCAGGCGCGGGTGGCCGCCAGGTCTACCGCGGCAGCGACCTGAGCTACGCGATGGAAGTCACGCTGGAAGAAGCCGCACGCGGCAAGGATGCACAGATCCGTATCCCCAGCTGGGACTCCTGCGAGGTCTGCAAGGGCAGCGGCGCCAAGCCAGGCACCCAAGTCAAGACCTGTGGCACCTGTACCGGCACGGGCTCGGTGCAAATGCGCCAGGGCTTTTTCAGCGTACAGCAGACCTGCCCTACCTGCAGAGGCACCGGCAAGGTCATTCCAGAGCCCTGCATGTCTTGCCAAGGACAAGGCAAGGTCAAGAAGCAAAAGACCCTGGAAGTCAAGATCCCGGCTGGAATCGACGGTGGCATGCGCATTCGCAGCACCGGCAATGGCGAACCCGGCACCAATGGCGGGCCGCCTGGCGACCTGTACATCGAGATCCGCCTGAAGAAACACGACATCTTCGAGCGTGATGGTGATGACCTGCATTGCTCCGTGCCGATCAGCATGGCAACAGCGGCACTGGGCGGAGAGATTGACGTGCCTACGCTAGCTGGCAAAGCAGCCATCGATATCCCCGAGGGTACCCAAACCGGCAAACAGTTCCGTTTGCGCGGCAAGGGCATCAAAGGTGTGCGCGCAAGCTACCCTGGTGATCTCTATTGCCACATCGCCGTGGAGACTCCAGTCAAACTCAGTGAACATCAGCGTCGCCTGCTGCGTGAGCTGGATGAATCACTTAAGAAAGGCGGCAATAAGCATTCACCCTCAGGCGACAGTTGGACTGACCGCTTGAAGAGTTTCTTTAGTTGATGCACATCAAGTTTTGCGCTGAGGCCTGACCAAAGACATGCCGCCCAGTCTATAAACGACTCGGCGGCATCTTTATTGCCCCAGCACAGCAGCTTGCGCGAGCATAGGAGTCTAGGAATGGGCGTCAACATTACTTTTTTGGGTGGAGCAAACACGGTCACCGGCTCCAAATATCTGGTGCATCACGACGGTAAGTGTTTGCTGGTCGACTGCGGTCTTTTTCAGGGCTACAAACAACTGCGCCTGCGCAACCGGACACCACTGCCCGTCGCTCCAGACGGCATTGATGCGGTGGTACTGACCCACGCCCATCTGGACCACAGCGGTTACCTGCCCCTATTGGTGAAGGAAGGTTTTGCTGGAAAAGTTTACGCCACCAAAGGCACCCAAGCGTTATGCAAAATTCTGCTGCCCGACAGCGGCCATATCCAGGAAGAAGACGCCGCCTTTGCCAACCGCCACGGTTTTTCCAAACACAGCCCCGCGCTGCCGCTATACACACGCCAGGACGCTTTGGACTGCCTGCCGCTGATCAAGGCGGTGGAGATGGGAAAAACCTTTCAGCCCATTCCTGGCTGGCGCATCACGTTCACGCCCGCTGGGCACATCTTGGGTGCGGCCAGCGTTTTGCTGGAAGTAGCGGGTAAACGCATTCTCTTCTCTGGCGATCTGGGACGCCCGGACGACTCCATCATGTACCCACCAGCCCCGCCACCCGCAGCGGACACGGTGTTGATCGAATCTACCTATGGTGACCGCCAACACCCTGTGGAGAACCTTTTGGGTGAACTGGGCGAAGCCCTTTACAGGCTTGCCTCACGGGGCGGTGTAGCGGTCATACCCGTGTTTGCGGTCGGGCGTGCGCAAGCCGTGTTGCATGCCATCGCACAACTCAAGAGCATTGGAAAGGTACCCAAAGCCTTGCCAGTGTTTCTGGACAGCCCCATGGCAGTGCATACCACCCATCTGTTTGAAAACCACATTGGTGAACACCGACTCAGCCCACACGATGCACATGCCCTCACCCGCGGCGCGACCATGGTCAACAGTACCGATGAATCCCGGGCGCTGGCTTCACGACATGGCCCCATGGTCATACTGTCGGCGAGCGGCATGGCAACCGGTGGCCGCGTGCTGCACCACCTGGAGCACCATCTGGGCAATCACCGCAACATGGTCATACTGACAGGCTACCAAGCGCCAGGCACGCGAGGGGCAACGCTGGCAAGCGGGGCCAAGAGCGTCCGCATTCACGGCCGTGATATCGAAGTACACGCCGAAGTTGTGCAATTGCAGTCTGCTTCGGCCCACGCCGACGCAGCGCAACTACTCCATTGGCTTCGCCGCATGCCGTCCCGCCCAGACCAAGTGTATGTGGTGCACGGAGACCTATCCGCGTCCGATGCCCTGCGTGCACGCATCGAACACGAGCTCGGCTGGCGGGCGTTGGTGCCCGAACACGGCGCGTGCTGGCCGTGCTGATCAACCTCACCAGTTATCGGAGCGAACCTGCGCTTCCCACTGCGCTGCGCGCGCTGCGGATACTCCGATGACGCCGTAGCGCTGCTCACCATTCTCGTCCCAGCGCATCGATCCGGTCACCGGGGCATAACCGTCGATCTTGCGCAGCGCCTGCACAATATCTGCAGGCTTGGCTGATTCGGTGCGGCGAATCGCGGCCGCCAAAACATGCATGGCGTCATAGGTATAGTGGCCAGCATAAGCGGGAGCAACCTTGTAGGCGGCCAGATACTTGTCCAGGAAAACCTTGCCAGTGGGAAACTCCCGCGCCTCCAGAATCGGAGAGGTGGCATAGAGCCCATTCACAATGCCCGCGCCCTTGAGCATGTCGGTAGTCTTGATAGTGTCTCCACCCAGCATATTGACCTTGGTGTATCCAATCTTCTTCAAGGATTCCAGCAGTGCCAGATTCTGGAAGTCACTGAGCGTAGTGACTATGACCTCGACACCGGCCTCCTTGAGCTTGCCGGCCAGGTCATCAAACTCACGCGTCTTGTCGTCAAACGACTGTTTCAGCGTGATGTCTTTCTTGGCCGCAACGAGCTCCTTGATGGCTCCAGCCGCAAGGTCTTTACCGTAGGGTGTGCTGTCGTCCACCACAGCATACTTGGTGGCCTGGAATTTCGAACCCGAGAAACTACCAATCGCTTTGGCCTGCAAGGTATCGTTGGCGACCAACCTGAAGGTTGTCGGCAAACCCAGCTGCGTGAATTTTGGGTTTGTCGAGATCGCCATCTGCGCAATATTCTTTTCTGCATATATCGGTGCGGCTGCAATGCTCACACCCGAATTCAGATGACCAATGACAGCCACAACCCCGGAATCCACCAACTGGCGGGCAACTTCTTTGCCGGTGTCTGCATTTGCGCGGTCATCCATTGCGACCACTTCTAGCTTGACTAACTTGCCCTTCACGCGGAAGCCCTCTTTGTTGAGCTCCGCCACCGCCAGATTCACACCATTGAGCAAATCCTGACCCAATGCAGCCAAATTGCCACTCAAAGGCTGCGCAACACCAATCTTGATGGTTGACGGAGGACTGTCACAGCCCTGCAGCAAAAGGCTGGAACCAACAACGGCCAGCGCAATGGCGCGCAATGCGTGGCGACGGGGAGAGTATGGTGTTCGCATGGTGTGCTCGGTAAGGTTGGTAGGTGACAGTGAGAAATCGGATAGGGACAATGTATGCAGCTAAGCATCAAACGACGCGAGGGTTTTACCTTGGTAATTGCAAGATTACAGAGGCATTAGCTTGCCTTATGGGGTGGTATATGTAAAGCCATACAAAACAATATAAAAAAGCGCGCAACAGTAACGAGCCTACCCAACAACAAAGCAATAAAGACGCCAGCTTTTACAATGTGCCTATGCAGACCCCTCGATTTCTCACCGCCGCCTTCTACAAATTTGTTGAATTGCCCGACTTTGAGGCCCGTAAGGAGCCTTTGCTGGCCCTCTGCGAGCAGCACAACGTCAAGGGAACGATTTTGCTGGCGCGGGAAGGCATCAACAGTACTATAGCTGGAGCATCCGAGGACGTACACGCCGTGCTGGCCTATCTGCGAAGCGACCCGCTGCTGGCCGACCTGCAGCACAAGGAGTCCTATGCCGAGACGGCCCCCTTCTACCGCATGAAGGTGCGCCTGAAGCGCGAGATTGTCACCATGGGTGTGCCGGGAACAGACCCCAGGCACATCGTTGGCACCTATGTCAAACCCGAGGACTGGAATGCACTGATCTCCGACCCTGATGTAGTGGTAGTGGACACACGCAACGACTACGAGGTGGCGATAGGCACGTTCAAAGGCGCGATCGACCCGCACATCCGGACGTTTTCCGAATTGCCGGCCTGGACCGAAAAAGCCGAAGCCCTGCGTCCCAACGCCAGCGGGAAGAAACCCAAAGTGGCGATGTTTTGCACCGGCGGTATCCGTTGCGAAAAATCTACTGCCTATATGAAAGCCCAGGGCTATGAAGAGGTCTATCACCTGGAAGGTGGCATCCTCAAATACTTGGAAACAGTGGAGCCGGAAAAAAGCATGTGGGATGGCACCTGCTTCGTGTTCGACGAACGTGTGTCGGTGGACCACGGACTCACCCCAGGCACCCACAAACTTTGCCGCGGCTGTCGCATGCCGCTGGAAGACGGAGCGCAGGAGTCCCCCCTGTTCGAACTGGGTGTAAGCTGCCCCCGCTGCCACGCCAGCACCAGCGAAGTGCAGAAGAACCGTGCGCGGGAGCGCCAACGCCAGTGGGAACTGGCTAAAGCCAGGGGCAAGGCCCATATTGGAGAGCCCATGCCGCCCAAGGCCGTTGCCGAGCAGGCCGACCCCGCACCGTGATGACCGCGCCAACTGCGGCGCCCCGCCCCGTCCTGTATTCGTTTAGACGCTGCCCCTACGCCATGCGGGCGCGGTTGGCTCTGGCCGCCAGCGGCACAGTCTGCGAACTGCGAGAAGTGGTGCTGGCACACAAGCCCGCCGCACTGCTGCGCGCTTCCCCCAAGGGCACAGTGCCAGTTTTGATTCTGGTGGACGGCACGGTGCTGGAGCAAAGCCTGGACATCATGCTGTGGGCACTGCGCCGCCATGATCCGTACCAGTGGCTGCCTGCGGATGCACAAGAGCTGGCAGATGTCTTGCAATTGATAAGCCAGTGCGACGGCGACTTCAAGACAAATCTGGACCGCTACAAGTATCCCAACCGTTATGGCATGCCCGATGGCATGCCCGATGGCGTGGCCCACCGCGCCCAAGGTGCACTGTTTTTGCATAGCCTGAACGAACGCCTGACACGCAGCGGATATCTTTCAGGTGATCACTTTGCTTTGGCCGATGCCGCCACTGCGCCTTTTGTGCGCCAGTTTGCACACACCGACCGTGCATGGTTTGCCAGCCAGCCCTGGCCCGCACTGCAACAATGGCTGTCCAACTTTGAAACCTCTGGCGACTTCACCAGCGTCATGCACAAATATGCCGCCTGGACCGAAGCCGAGATACCACAAGCCTTCCCAGCTTCACATTAGCTATAGTTTTTGTAGCTAAAGACCCATATATTACGGGGGCTCAACGGCAACTTTCGCAATAGAGAACGTCCACAAGCCAAATCGGTTACTATCTCGCCATGAACACATTTGCACTGGTGCTACTACTAATCCCCTTCGGGCGGAGACAGTAGCGCACGCGTACAGCGCAAGTCACACGGCCCGTAGCTACCAGCAACGGGCCGTTTTTCATTGGGTTGCTGGTTCTTGTTTTTACTCAGGAGACCCCAGCATGTTGCAAGATCCCAGCCACAAATACCCCGCCTTCCACCCTATTGGCTTGACCGATCGCACCTGGCCCAACGCCGTGCTGGAGCAAGCACCCATCTGGCTCAGCACCGACCTGCGCGACGGCAACCAGGCACTGATCGAGCCCATGGACATGGCCCGCAAGCTGCGCATGTTTTCCCACTTGCTGGAGATTGGTTTCAAGGAGATTGAGGTGGGCTTCCCTGCCGCCTCACAAATCGAGTTCGATTTTGTGCGCCACCTGATCACACAAAACCTGATTCCCGATGACGTGAGCATCCAGGTCATGACCCCCGCCAAGGACGCTTTGATTCGCCGAACCATGGAAGCAGTGGTTGGCGCAAAACGCGCCATCGTCCACGTGTACAACGCCACATCGCCCGTGATGCGCAAGGTTGTGCTGGGCATGAACGAAGACCAGATTGTCGAGCTGGCCACCAGCCACGCCCAACTGATCCAAGACTTGGCGCGCCAACAGAGCGGCACACACTGGACCTTCCAGTATTCACCCGAACACTTCTCGGGAACAGAGCTGGCCTTCTCCAAACGCGTCATCGACGCGGTCACTGCCGTATGGCAACCCACACCCGACCATCCCTGCATCATCAACCTGCCGACCACGGTGGAGCACTCTACGCCCAATGTGTTTGCCGACATGATCGAGTGGATGCACCGCAACCTTGCGCGGCGCGACAGTGTGGTGCTGTCGGTGCACCCGCACAACGACCGTGGCACCGGCGTGGCGGCGGCCGAATTGGCAATGATGGCGGGTGCCCAACGCGTGGAGGGCTGTTTGTTTGGCAATGGTGAACGCACTGGCAACGTGGACATCGTCACCATTGCGCTGAACCTCTACACGCAGGGCGTGTCACCCCAACTGGACTTCTCGCAGATTGACGAGGTGCGCCGCATGGTGGAGCACTGCAACCAGTTACCGGTGCACCCGCGCCACCCGTATGTCGGCGAGCTGGTTTACACATCCTTCTCAGGCACACACCAGGACGCGATCAAGAAGGCGTTTGCCTTGCGCGCCGATGCCGCTGCAGACGATGCGTGGGCCATACCCTACCTGCCGGTTGACCCCATGGATTTGGGCCGCAGTTACGAGGCTGTGATCCGCGTGAACAGCCAGTCCGGCAAGGGGGGCATCTCTTACTTGTTGGAGACTGAATATGGCCTGGAATTGCCACGGCGCTTGCAGATCGAATTCAGCCAGGTGGTGCAAGCTGTCATGGACACCGAAGGCAAAGAGCTCAATGCGCAGGATCTTTGGGTTTTGTTCCAGCGGGAATACGGCACCGCGCGCATTGCCAACCCCGTGGTTGAACAAACTGCTTCAGGAAACGGCGTGGCACTGACAGCGCAATGGGATGGGCATCTGATGCAAGGACACGGTTCAGGGCCCATCGAGGCTTTTGTAAACGCGGTGAATGCGGACTCTGGCACCACGGTCCGCGTGCTCGATTACCACGAGCACGCCCTGGGCGCCGGAGCCAACGCGCAGGCCGTGGCCTACCTGGAGCTGCGCATCAACGAACAGCACACCGTATTTGGAGTGGGCATGGATGCCAATATCGTATCGGCCTCCCTGAAAGCCATTGTGAGTGGGCTGGAACGCGGCAAAGGTCTCGTGGCCAGTGGCAACAAGACACAAGTCAATTTGGCTCCAGCAAACTGAAGCCTTGGTGCACAGAGTGCAACCTCAGCTAAAGCGGATTGGGGTGACTAGTTCACACTGTCGCCCCACGCCAGAGCTTCCAGTTGCGCCAGATTGACTTGGTGGATGGAATAGTTCAGGCGCCCAAACGCTGTGGCAAAAGCCTGCTCATCATCGGACTCACAGGCCACCACCAAAGAAAGCATGTCGCCAAATTTTCCACTGCGGTGTAGCAGTGCAGCACTCACCACAGGGTCCAACGCGAGACGCTCCAGTACCGTGGGCATGGGAGTACCCAGCATTTGATCCAACTGGGACAGCAGACCCACGAGAAATGCGGATCCAGCTTCGTCACTGGACATGTTGCGCTGAGCCAAGAGCTCCATCATGCGCCCTCGCACCACGGCGGAAGCGCCCAGCAGGCTGGTGCTGCTCTGGCTGGCTGATGTCATCAGCATTGCAGCCCAACGCGCCAGCTTTTTGTAGCCCATGAGCTGCACCACCTGGCGCAAGGACGTCACCGTTTGCTTCAGCCCCATGGCTGCCGAATTGATAATGCGCAGAAGACTTAGCCCCAGGGCAGCATCCTTCTTCAACACCAGCTCCACCGCATCGAGCGGCGCTTCCTTGCGCACCAGGTTGAACAGCTCCAACGCTGTCAATTCACCAGGGGTCAACACGCGAGGTTTGACCACTTCGGGCACAGAGAACCAGTAGCCTTGGAAACGCTCGACGCCTTGGGCCTTGAAGGCTTCAAACTGGTCCGCTCGCTCAATTTTTTCAGCCACCACAATGGCCTTGGTACGGGCCCGAATGGCAGCGATCAGAGCCGGAAGATTGGGTGCGGTGGCAGGAGCCAAGTCGACCTTCACAAAATCCGCCAAATCCTGCCAAGGCTTGTATACAGGGGCCACCACGCTATGGCGAAAGGACAACCTGAAACCCCGAGCCCGCAACCCTTCCAGAACAATTGCCGATTCCGCAATCTGCTCCGGCACATGCCCGGGAATCACGGGAACTTCAATCACCGTCTTCGCCGGATCTATGAAATCCCAATGGGAGCCACCCAATGCTGAGTGCAAGGTATTGATAAACAGATCGCAGTGGGAAAGAGAAAAAGGGGCTCCACTCTGGGCCAATGCATGCAGGGCAAAAGACACATCGCTGGATAGTGAGTGCGATGTGGTCGACTGGGACCGGTTGAACAACTCATAGGCCATCACCGTATGGTTGGCGTCCACTATGGGTTGCCGGGCAATTGACAGCTGGTCCATCAATCAACCCAGAATTCGCACCAAACCATAAACCGCCATTGCACCGGACACTACCATGCTCGCATTCTTGGCTGTTCTGCCAGCAAGCAATAATCCAATGAGGTTACTGGCGAATATGGCGCCCAAGATATAACTAGTTTTCATACCCCAATGGTAAGGCAAGGCCACACCCTGCCTACGGACAGGAATAGTTGAAAATACGCTGATTACTACCGAGACTGGACCACCCTTTGAAGCACCACATCGAAACCAGCCTGCGCGAAGCCCAGACATCCCTGGACGCGCTGCTGGCCAATCCCGCTGCTCTTTCCGCCATCGAACAGGCTGCCGCCACACTGATTTCGGTCTTTACCGCAAAGGGACGTGTGTATGCATGTGGCAATGGCGGCTCCATGTGCGACGCCATGCACTTTGCCGAGGAATTGACGGGCCGTTACCGCAAAGACCGCGCTGCGCTGCCCGCCACCGCCATCAGTGACGCAGGCCATCTGACCTGTGTGGGCAACGACCTGGGCTACGACCAGGTTTTTTCGCGCTACATCGAAGCCCATGGCCGTCCTGGCGACTGCCTAGTGGCCCTGAGCACCAGCGGCACCAGCAAAAACATTGTTCGGGCAGCGCAGGCGGCACAGGCACAAGGCATGCAAGTCATTGTTCTGAGCGGCCGTGCGAGTGAAGCACTGGAGGCACTCAGCACGGTATATGTGTGCACACCCGGCGGCAGCTTTGCCGACCGCGTGCAAGAATTGCACATCAAGGTTCTGCATATTTTGATCGAGTTGATTGAACGCCACTTTTACCCCGTGAATTACCAGCAGTAAACCCGCCATGGACCTTGACGCCCTACTGAAGGCCGCCTGGAACGACCACGGCGACGCACCGCAAGCAGTGGCAGTCCGACTGCTCGACAACTACAAGTCGGTAGAAACGTCCGCACAAGTAGCGCCGTTCGTACGGCTCTTGGTCCACGTTTTTGGCGAACACCTGGGGCAATGGCAACTGGGTGTTGGAGCGATCGAATCACTGCGCAAGCAACTGGCTTTTGCACCAGATGATGCTGCCCGCACCGCGCTACAAAAGGCCGTTGCCACTTTGCGTTATGCCGGTGGTGATGCAACCGCCCTCGAAGGTCTTGACCAACCTCAGGGTGCGTCAGCACTGGCTACCGCAGCATCGGCCTTGGCTGGTCGCCAGGAGATGGCGCGCGCCATTGCCGCGTTTGCCGAGGCACTTCGCATTGCTGAGCTGGGTCTGCCGGAAGGCTCTCCCACCGTGCGTGACATAGCCGTGACCGCCAACAACCTGGCCGCTATGTGGGAAGCCAAGTCCGACCGCCAGCCAAGCGAGACCACGGCTATGCTGCTGGCCGCGCATGCTGCGTTGAAGTACTGGAAGTTGACCGGCACCTGGCTTGAGGAAGAACGCGCCGAATACCGACTGGCACGTAGCCTGCTGCAGGCCGGACAAGCCGATGCCGCTATCGCACCTGCACAGCGTTGTGTGGACGTGTGCTTGCGCAATAGTGCACCGGCATTTGAGCTATTTTTTGGTTACGCCGCACTGGGAACGGCCTATCGTACGGCAGGCCAGACCGAAGCCTTTGTGCGTATCCGTGCAGCCGCTATGGCGCAGTGGCAACAAATTCCCGACGAAGACCGCGTCTGGTGCCAGGACGACCTGCAAGCACTTGGAAGCCCAGCAGCGCCCTGAGCGACCTGTCAGCGGAGCCCATTCTCTACATTCACTTATACCTTTGAAAAGAAAGCCTATGCAACAAAGCGCCAAGTTCCCGAACGGAGTTATTCCTCGCCTGATTACCGCCGTATTGGCCACCAGCGTAGCCACCGCCTGGTCCCAGCAAGTGCCCCCGCCGCCTGCCCCCGTTCAACCTGCTTCTGCCGCCGCGCCCAACGCAGCACCTGCAAGTGCTCCGCGCCCCGATGCTGCAGCCCCCAAGCCCTTCGCAGAAGTCATCAAAGACGCCAAGGTAACACCCGGGTTTTTCACGCTGTACCAAAAAGACGAAAAAGTGTGGATCGAAGTCAGGCCCGAGCAGTTTGGCAACGCTTTCTATTTCCAGACCAACTCCACGCGTGGTTTGGGTCAAAGCGGCGTATACCCCAACTGGATGTTGCGCGGACACCTGGTGGAGTTCCACAAGCTCGGCAACACTGTGCAGTTGATCGCCAAAAACCACAGCTTCACAGCAAAACCAGGCACCCCTATAGCAACCGCAGTGCGGGAGAGTTTTACAGACAGCATACTGGCCGTGACCACTGCAGCCAGTGCCCCGCACCCTGAACGCAAATCGATCTTGGTAGACGCAAACGCACTGCTTCTGGCGGACCTGCCGGGTATGTCCACGCAACTGGAAGCGACCTTTCGCATTCCCTACGCCTACGACGCGCGCAACTCGGGCTTTGTAAAAGTGCAGTCCACCGAAGACATGAGCACCTTCAACGTGACGGCCCACTATGCAGTGCCCAAATTGCCGGTTCTACCGCTGACGCCATCACCCGCACCCACGCCACCGCCCCCCTCGAATTTGCCGGACAACCGCAGCATGCTGTTGGGGTTTTACTACTCAATGTCCAAGCTGCCAGACTCGCCCATGGCCAGCCGCACCGCAGACAGCCGGGTGGGCCACTTTGTGACCCGCCAATGGGATTTCACCGACGACATGAGCGCCTTCCCCCGCAAGTACCTTGTGAACCGTTGGCGCCTGGAAAAGAAAGACCCTGCGGCTACCCTTTCCGAACCGGTGCAACCCATCGTCTACTGGCTGGACAAAAACATCCCGCTCAAGTACCGCGCAAAGGTTGCCGAGGGTGTGCTCGAATGGAACAAGGCCTTTGAGAAAATTGGTTTTTCAAATGCCATCCAGGTCAAGCAGCAAGCTGATGACGCCACTTTCGACAACAACGACACGCGGCATGCGTCCGTACGCTGGTATGTTGACACCAGCGAAGGTGCGTTGGCCATTGGCCCCAGTCGCGTCGACCCCCGAACTGGCGAAATTCTGGACGCCGACATCTCCTTCTCTGATGGCTGGACCCGCCTGCCGCGCCGCCGTGCGGTGGAGCAGCTACAAAGTGTGGCGCAAGGCAACAACCACGGTCACAGCCACAGCCATTCCGGTCAGCGATCAGCCGACGAAATCTTGCGCGCGCTTGCGCGCGGGGAGCTGCCCCAGCTGTGCGAGTATGAACACACCGCGATGCAGGAAGCCGGCTTTGCACTGGACTTGTTGGCCGCGCGTGGCGACATAGAGCCCGACAGCCCGGAGGCAGAAGCCATCGTTTTGGAGCAGCTTCGGGACGTGGTAGCACACGAGGTCGGCCACACGCTGGGCCTGACACACAACTTCCGAGCCTCCACCATTTACACACTGGAACAATTGGAAGACAAAGCCTTCACGGCAGTGAATGGCCTCTCAGGCTCCGTGATGGAATACAACGCCCTGAACATTGCTCCTCAGGGTAAAAAACAGGGGCAGTATGCCCAAAGCACCTTGGGACCTTATGACTATTGGGCCATCGAGTACGCCTACAAGCCGCTGGATGCTGCCACCGAGTCCAAGGTGCTGTTGGCCATTGCATCGCGCTCCAATGAGCCCCTGCTGGCATTTGCCAACGACCTGGATGCCGGCTTGGGCAACGTGGAGGGCATGGACCCCGAAGTCACCCGCCGCGACCTGGGCGCCGACCCACTGGCCTTTGCTGCGCGGCGCATGCAACTCTCCCAAGAGCTATGGGCGCGTTTGCAGAACCGCAGACTCAAACCCGGCGAACAATATGACGTGCTGCTACGCAACTTTGTAAGCGCCAATGCCCAATTGGATCTGGCCGCCACCGTAGCCTCCAAATATGTAGGGGGCGTGGTGCACTTTCGCGACCACGCCGACAGCGGCCGCGTGCCGCTGAACCCTGTTCCGGCAGCTACACAGCGCAAGGCCCTGGCATTGATTACCGACGGTTTGTTTCGGTCCAATAGCTTCGCCTTCAAACCCGAATTTGTGGCCCGCCTGGTACCCAACCAGTTTGACCGCTGGTTTGGCGCAGCAGGCGGTTTCAGCTTGGCGGCCACGGTGAACCCTGACGCCAGCATCAGTGGCGCAGTGCTTGCCTTGCAGCGAGCCTCCCTGGACCGTCTCATGGCTGACAGCGTAGCTGCGCGTATTCTGGATGCCCCAAGCAAGATGGCGCAGCCGCAGAAGGCTATGCCTTTGTCAGAGTTGTATGACACCTTGCAGAACTCCATCTGGAGCGAATTGCAAAGCGGCTCTGACATAGACCCGATGCGCCGAAATCTGCAACGCGAGCACCTGCGCCGAGTGGTCAACGCTCTGATTCGACCCGCGGCCACCACACCGGCGGACGCCAAGAGCCTTATGCGGGCCAATGCGCAGCAACTGCAGCAGCACATCCGTGCCGCACTGGCCAAGCCCGCGACCAAGGTGACCCGTGCACATTTGCTGGAGAGCCTGGACTTGTTGACGGAAGCCTTGAAGGCACCACTACAGCGGGCGGTGTAAACCCGTTGAAAGAGTGCTGTGGCGGGACCAGAGATTGCAGCGCAACCACTGGTCACCCGCCACGCTAGCCGCCAGCCTAAGAATTAACCAGACGCCACGCCAAGTAGGCACCGAGCAACGCGTTGCCCAGGGCGAAGCCCATCACAATCAGGCTTGCCAGCACATTCAGAGCATAGGTATGGGTAATCCAACCCAAGATCGCAGATAGCGCATTGAGTGCAACCATGATCCAGAACAAGGGGTTTCGGGGCTGGTAAAGGCGATGGATCTTCAATGGATTTCCCGGTATCTGGTCTAAGCAGCGTCTAGGGTCAGCAAATGGATTGCTTATTGCCCCTGCCCTAGCGCGAAACCTTGCTCGCCATCAAATGTGCAGAGGTTCTCGGTCTTGATCACATCCACGCCACCCTGGGTCACTTTTGCCAGTAGTTCAATAATCTGAGGATGTTGGATTGTGCCGGAGTTGGTCTTGGCAACAAAACGGCAGCGCCAATGGTCGGTGCAGAAAGTTTCGGGAAAACCACCAGGCCACACCTTCACGCCACGGTTGGTGATCATTTGCAGTTCAAGGGATTCTGTGGCGAGCGTCGTCAGGCGCCCTGCCAGAAACTCGGGCGTGCTGCGCGCATCGTGCACAAACACATCCACCCCCACCATCTCCTTGTGCGCCGGCTTGCCGCGGACATACAAGGGCGCAGCCGCCCTTGTCGGCACAGGCGCGTTGGCGTACTGCACTGCCGCAAACGTCTGCGGCATTTGCCCCAGACGTGCTATCACAGCCCGTGCGAACGCCAAGGTACCCACAGGAGCGTGGCCCGAGGTATCACAATGGAGCTCGGTCGTCATGACACCATCTTCAATGGTACGCAGCCACGCATTGTGGATGCGCGTTGCCACACCCGCCTGGCGTATGTGCACCAGCATCATGACCGCAGCGAGCAACAGACCCGACGGGTTGGCGATGTCTTTGCCAGCGATGTCGGGGGCACTGCCATGGATCGCTTCAAACATGGCGACATGCTCACCGATGTTTGCACTTCCCGCCAAGCCGACAGAGCCGGTCATTTCGGCGGCAATATCGCTGATGATGTCGCCATACAAGTTAGGCGTAACGATGACGTCAAAGCGCTCCGGGCGCGTGGCAAGGCGGGCGGCTCCTATGTCAATGATGGAGTGCTCCGTCTCGATTTCCGGGTACTGCACCCGGATTTCATCGAACACCTTATGGAACAGGCCGTCGGTCATCTTCATGATGTTGTCCTTGCTCATGCACGTGACCTTCCGGCGGCCATGGCTGCGCGCATACTCGAACGCATAGCGGATGATCTTCTCGCAACCCGGACGCGTAATGAGTTTCAAGCACTGGAATACTTCATCGCTTTGGCGGTGCTCGATGCCAGCGTACAAATCTTCTTCGTTTTCACGCACTATCACCAGGTCCATTTTGGGATGCTTGGTGGCAACGAAGGGTGCGTAGCTGACACACGGGCGCACATTGGCATACAACCCCAATGTCTTGCGGATGGTCACATTCAAACTCTTGTAGCCACCGCCCGATGGCGTGGTAATTGGGGCCTTCAAGAATACCTTGGTGCGTCGCAGACTGGCCCACGACTCAGGAGCAATGCCCGCACTGTTGCCGCCCAGATAGACCTTTTCGCCAATGTCAATGGTCTCAGGGGCAATGCGAGCGCCGGCTGCAGTTAGTATTTCCAGCGTTGCCTGCATGATTTCCGGCCCAATACCGTCCCCATAGGCGACAGTAATGGCAGTCTTCTCGAGGCTGTCAGCAATGTTGCTTGCGACAGAAGTCAGTTGTGTGGGTGTGTCAATTTTCATTGGGATTATCGTGGTGTGTTGGGCAATGGCTGGACTTTAGGCCGTCTCATGCATAATGAAAAATACTTTCTTTTCATGAATTTCATAGAGAAAAAGCTATGCCTACACTCCTGCGGCGTCTCCAACGAATCACGCCACAGCAACTGCGCGCCTTTGAGGCGACTGCTCGCCTGGGGTCTGTGACCAAGGCGGCTCTGGCTCTTCATGTATCGCAGCCCACTGTGAGTGTGCAATTACGCGAGATCGCCACCGCACTAGGCGAACCGTTGTTTGAAACCGTCGGGCGGCAATTGCGCATAACCCAAAGTGGCGAATTGCTGCAGCAAACCATTGCGGACTTGACCGGCTGCTGGCAGCTGTTGGAGTCGCGGCTGGCCGAAGTCAAAGGGCTGGTGCGCGGACGCCTGCGCATTGCTGCAGTGACCACCGCCGAGTATTTTGTTCCGGACTTGCTTGGCCCCTTCGCCGCAGCGCACCCAGGCGTTGACATCGAACTGGCGGTAGAGAACCGAGATCGCGTGGTGGAACGTCTGACGCGTGGCCAGGACGACCTCGCCGTCATGATGTTGCCCCCACAAGACTTGCCGTTGGAAGTGGTGCCCTTTCTGGACAATCCCCTGGTCGTTATCGCCGCGGCAAACCATCCTCTGGCGGGGCGGCGCCTTACGCTGGCGCGACTTAAAGACGAGCGTTGGCTGATGCGCGAAACGGGCAGTGGGACCCGCATGGCGGCCGAGCAGCACTTTGCCCTGGTGGGTTTTGAACCCAGCATCGCCATGAGCCTGGGCAGCAACGAAGCAATCAAGCATGCCACCGCGGCGGGCTTAGGTCTGGCGGTGGTATCGCGGCTGGCCGTGGCGGACACCTTATCGCACAGTGGTGGCATTGCCAAACTTGTGCAGCTGCAAGTTGAGGGCTTCCCGTTGCGACGCAGTTGGTCCGTCGTGTGGCGGCGTGACCAGCCTCTTTCGGCCGCGGCAAAGCGTTTCGTCTCGTACCTGCAAGAGGATCTCGGGCAAGCAAAGGCCCCACTGAAGCTGCAAACCAAGCCCTCACGACACCGCTCGCTTGGCTGACCCAAAGCGACATCCGGGCCGCCGGGCAACCCGCCCTACTGAAAGACTAATTTACCTCTTGCATTCAGCAACCCAATGGCCAAAGGCTTGTCCGATAGTCGGGTTTACATCGTTAGCTCGGAGATATCCCTATCTCGCGGTATGTAGCACCATGCCTTCACCGTCGCTCACTGGTCCGGCGCCACCCTGGGGATTTGCAGCACGAATTCAGCGCCCTCCCCCAAACTGGAGTGGACCTCGATACGCCCCCCCAGAACTCGCGTGACAATATTGTGCACGACATGCAAGCCCAAGCCCGATCCACCTTGACCCAAACGGGTTGTGAAGAACGGGTCAAAAATGCGTTTGATGTGAGCCGGTGCAATGCCTTTGCCATTGTCCTGCACGCGGATTTCAACCTCGTCGTCGCCCAACGCCTGGCCTGAAATCGTGACGCGGCCCGGTTGACCAACTTCAAAGCCATGAATCATTGCGTTGTTAAGCAGATTGGTCAGCACTTGCACAACGGGCCCAGGGTAACTGTCCAAAGACAGGTTGGGCTCAATCTGTGCGATGACTTCGCAGCGCGCACGCCGCGTCGCGGGACTCATGGTCAAAGTGACTTCATCAACCAGATGGCTGAGCATGAAATGGCGTCGCTGAGAACTGGCCTGGTCCACGGCAACTTGTTTAAAGCTGGAAATGAGCGCCGCGGATCGACTCAAACTGCGCACCAATAGATCCGCAGCCATATGCGTTTCACCAATGAACGTGTCCAGAGACGAACGCTGCATGGGCTGCTTGGCAAGGGTGGCAAACTCTTTCGCCTTTTCCTGCAACGCACTGGCGACGGTCAGGCCGTTGCCGATCGGGGTGTTGAGTTCATGCGCAATACCCGCGACCAGCGCACCAAGCGATGCCAGCTTCTCGGCCTGAACGAGCTGGTCGCGTGCCTGCTCCAACGTCTGCAGCGCCTGCGAGAGTTCAGTATTGCTCGTCTGCAGTTGCTGCGTTCTCTCGCTCACGCGATCTTCCAGGTAGGCGTTGAGCTCTTCGATCTTCAACTGATTGCGACGTTGCTCTGTGATGTCAAACATGGTGGTGACCAGGATCTTGCGGTGCGGCTCAACAATAAATCGAGCGAAGATGGACACCCAAAGACTCTGCCCGCTGGCATGGCGTATTTCAACAACCCAGTTATCGACCGGTTCGCCATTCAGGCGATAGCGTTGGGCCTGAGCGGCGTCTTCTGGGTGGGCCCAAAAACCCAGCTCCAACGAGGACTTCGCGCGGTCAGTCTCTGGGGAGTAGCCAAATGTGGCGTAGAAGGCCGCATTGCGATAACTGGTGGTGAACCCGTCCGTATCAAAACTGTAGGAGGTTGGCACGGGTGACATCTCAAAGAGGGTGACAAAGCGGGCTTCGCTGTCTCGCAGTGCCTTCTCGGCCATACGGGCATCGGTCACATCACGCGCAATCCAGACCGCATGCGAGTTGCTTTGACCTTCGAGTGAAATCAGCACCGCGTTGGTCACAAAATCCCGCAGCCGCCCGTCCTTCAGCCGCATTTGCGCCTCACCGTCCTCCACCCGCCCATCGCGCAACAGTGTCTCGACGATGGCGGCCCGTTGACTGGGATTGGCCCAAATATTGAGTTCACCAATCGGTCGCCCAACCACTGCCACACGTGAATGCCCGCTCAGTATTTCGAAGCCTTCGTTGGCATCGATGACCACGCCATCTGACAGACGGGTGATGACAATCCAATTCGGACTGACATGGAATACCCGAACGAACTTTTCGTTGGTGATTTCGCGGTTCGTCACATCGACGGCCATCAAACCTACACCGAGGAACTCGCGGCCTGCATCGAAGAGAGGAAACTCGGTCACCTCCATGTGTCGCAACCCACCACTGCCCTGATGGGAAACAAGACGGGTCATGGGCTGGCCGCTTTCCATCACAGGACGCATGTTGCCAGGCTGCGTCCATTCACCGTGGTCTGACGTATCGCGCAGGCCCAGTGTGGAGGTCAATTCACCCAGGCTGAGGCCTAGCGTCTTTTCAATATCGGTTTTGCCAATGACTGTGTGACCATCGCGGGCCTTTAGTGCCATAACAACCGGTGCGTTGTCCATCAGGGACTGCAACAACCCATGGTTTCGCTGCAGCAAATCCCATTGGAGCTGGCGACTGTGATTGGGTTGCGAAACGGTATGTTGAAAGGCCCAGCGGGCGATCAGACCAGCTACCAGCCCCATAACCATGCTTGCGACTGCAGCCCCCCCCAACGCACTGCAGCCCAATGCAATGGACACAGAAGTTGCGACAGTGAATGCCCAACACAGCAATGAGATCATCGGTGCATGGATTGATGGAGAGTCAGCCTCCATTGTCCACCTTTATTCCGCATGTCAGGACTCAATGCACTGGAAATGCTGATCTTCCAATACCCAGGCTCACATGCGGCAACGGGACAAGCTGAGGTTGGGCCTAAGCCTGGTGGTTCCAGCCAGTGAGTTGCACCAACCGTTCCAGGGCAAATGCGCCCAGAACAGAATTACCCTTGGCATCAAGCTCTGGCGCCCACACTGCAATGGTGCCCAGCCCCGGCACGATGGCCAGTATGCCGCCCCCTACGCCGGTTTTGACGGGTAAACCGATGCGGTAGGCAAAGTCGCCCGCCGCATCATAGGCGCCGCAGGTGAGCATGAGGGCATGGACGCGACGGGCCTCATCGGCGTTGAGGTACTGCTCCCCGGGTTTGCCATCGCGTTCCAAGTCCCGGCCGTTGTTGGCCAAGAACATCGTGGCTTGGGCCAACTGAACGCAGTTCATCTCGGTAGCGCATTGTCGACAGTAGTTGTCTAGAACCAACTCTGGGTCGTTCGACAAGTTGCCATAACTCTTCATGAAGTAAGCCATGGCCATGTTGCGGTGGGCTGTTTCGCGCTCTGAGCGGGCGATATGCTTGTTCCAGCTCAGATCAGGATCGCCCGTAAGGCGGCGCAGCGCGCCCAGGAGCGCAATGTCCAGGTGTGCAAAACGGGTGGTGAGTATGTCGGTGATGACCAGTGCCCCCGCATTGATAAACGGGTTGCGCGGGATGCCCCTTTCAGTCTCCAGCTGCACCATCGAGTTAAAGGCTGCGCCCGATGGCTCCCGGCCGACGCGCTTCCAAACATCTTCACCTACAGTCTTGAGGGCCAGGACAAAGGCAAACAGCTTGGTGATGCTTTGCAGCGAAAACGGGGTCAGCGCATACCCTACGCTATGGGTGCTGCCATCGACCAAGGCGATGGACATGCCAAATTGATGGGGCGGAACCTGGGCCAGTGCCGGGATGTAGTCGGCCACATGGCCACGACCATAAAGATGCAGAGCTTCTTGTTGGATTTGTTCTAGGAGCGACTTCAAGGGGACATCCCCCTTGGAGCTAGGAAAGAGTTGCATGTTTCAACGAATGAGGGCACGCCAATGGCAGCGCGCCTTCGACCTTAGCAGCTATTCGTGATGGGTCGCGGCGTGTTACAGCGCCAGCCGTGCCCGCGCCTGTGCATACTCTCGCTTAAGCTGAGCCACAAACTCAGCCGTGCTTTGCACCCTGTTGATCACACCAATACCCTGGCCACAACCCCAGATTTCTTTCCAGGCCTTGGCGGAGCTGCCACCACCAAAATTCATCTTGCTGGGGTCGCTGACCGGCAGGTTCTCGGGGTCCAGGCCGGCGGCACGGATGCTGGGTGCCAGGTAGTTGCCGTGCACACCCGTAAACAAATTGCTGTACACGATGTCATCAGAGCCGCAATCCACAATCGCCTGTTTGTAGGCATCCGTGGCGCGGGCTTCTTCGGTGGCAATAAAGGCCGAGCCGATATAGGCAAAGTCCGCTCCCATGGCCTGCGCCGCCAGGACTGCATCGCCGGTGGAGATAGAACCCGACAAGGCCAGGGGGCCGTCAAACCACTGGCGGATCTCCTGAACCAGCGCAAAGGGGCTCTTCACACCGGCGTGGCCGCCGGCGCCCGCAGCAACGGCGATCAGGCCGTCAGCGCCCTTCTCTATCGCCTTGCGTGCGTGCTTGTTGTTGATGACATCGTGCAGCACCACACCGCCGTAGCTGTGGGCAGCCGCGTTGATATCCTCACGGGCCCCCAGCGAGGTGATGATGATAGGTACCTTGTACTTGACGCACAGGGCCATGTCATGCTCCAACCGTTCGTTGCTCTTGTGCACGATCTGATTGATGGCAAAAGGTGCTGCGGGCTTGTCCGGGTGGGCGGCATTGTAGGCCGCCAGCGCATCGGTAATTTCGATCAACCACTCTTCCAGCTGTTCGGCCGGGCGGGCGTTCAGCGCGGGCATGGAGCCCACCACACCAGCAATACATTGCGCGATCACCAGTTTGGGATTGCTGATGATGAACAAGGGAGACCCGATGACGGGAAATGGCAGGCGGTCAAGAGGTGCTGGGAGCTTGGACATGGAGAATCCTGTTGTGAACCAATTGGCTTATTGAAAAAACACCTCTAGCCCCCGCCAATACTGCACCAGGAGCTATTGATTTAATAGCAGAAGCAATCCTCAGAAAGCATCCAATGGCAAAGCCGTGACGCAATCTGCACCTTCCACGATGCTGTCGCGCATGCCACCCGCCTTGACCAGCAGGTGGTCGGCGTAGAAGCGTGCGGTGGTGATCTTGGCCTGCATAAAAGCCACGTCGGTGCCCGCGGCGATTTGTTCTTGTGCCACCAGCAGCGAACGCGCCATTTGCCAACCGGCCATCACGTTGCCGGCCAGCAGGAGGTAGGGCACGCTGCCAGCAAACACGGCATTGGGGCAGGCCTTGGTGTTGCCGGCGACAAAGTTCACCACATCGACAAAGGCTTCGCGTGCGGCCTTCAAGCGCTTAGCCATAGCGACAGCGTCCGCGGTGCCGCTCTTGAGCAGTTCGGCTTCTGTCGCCTCAATCTGCGCCGCGAGCGCCTTGCCGGTCTGACCGCCGTCGCGTGAGGTCTTGCGCCCCACCAGGTCATTGGCCTGGATGGCAGTGGTGCCTTCGTAGATGGTCAGAATCTTGGCATCGCGGTAGTACTGGGCCACGCCGGTTTCTTCGATAAAGCCCATGCCGCCATGCACCTGCACTGCCATCGAGGTGACTTCCAGGCTCATCTCGGTGCTGTAGCCTTTGACCAGGGGCACCATGAATTCGTAAAAAGTCTGGTTGTCTTTGCGCACCGCTGCATCCGGGTGGTGGTGGGCTGCGTCATAAGCCGACGCGGCCACGCTGGCCATGGCGCGGCAGCCTTCCACATAGGCGCGCATGGTCATCAGCATGCGGCGCACATCGGGGTGGTGGATGATGGGCGCGCCAGAGGCAACCGATCCGTCCACGGGACGGCTTTGCACGCGCTCACGCGAGAAGCGCACTGCCGTCTGGTACGCCTGCTCGGCAATGGCAATGCCCTGCACGCCCACACCGTAACGCGCGGCATTCATCATGATGAACATGTATTCCAGGCCACGGTTCTCCTGGCCCACCAGGTAGCCAATCGCACCACCGTTGTCGCCAAACTGCAGCACGGCCGTGGGGCTGGCCTTGATGCCCATCTTGTGTTCGATGCTGACGCAATGCACATCATTGCGCGCACCCAGTGAGCCATCGGCGTTGACCATGAATTTGGGCACGACAAACAGGCTGATGCCCTTGACGCCTTCGGGCGCGCCCTGCACGCGGGCCAGCACCAGATGGACGATGTTCTCGGCCATGTTGTGTTCACCCCAAGTGATGAAAATCTAGGTGCCAAAAATCTTGTGGGTACCGTCGGGCAACGGCTCGGCGCGGGTGCGCACGGCGGCCAGGTCACTACCGGCTTGCGGCTCGGTCAGGTTCATGGTGCCGGTCCACTTGCCGGCCACCAGATTTTCCAGATAGGTGGCCTTGAGTGCGTCGGAGCCAGCAGTCAGCAGGGCTTCGATCGCGCCGTCACTGAGCAGGGGGCACAGTGCAAAGCTCATATTGGCCGAGTTTTGCATCTCGCCGCAGACCGAGCCAATGGTTTTGGGCAGGCCCTGGCCACCGAAATCGACCGGGTGCTGCAGTCCTTGCCAACCGCCCTCAGTAAATTGCTTGAAGGCTTCCTTGAAGCCAGGCGTTGCGGTCACGACGCCATCCTTCCAGCTCGACGGGTTCTTGTCGCCCTCCCAGTTCAGTGGTGCCAGAACACCTTCGCTGAATTTGGCGGCCTCTTCCAGCACGGCCTGCGCCGTGTCAAAACCGGCGTCTTCGAAACCAGGCATTTGTGCGATCTGGTCAATCTTGGCCAAATGCTGGATGTTGAACAACATGTCTTTGACGGGCGCAACGTAACTCATGGGGAACTCCGGGGATTACAAATAGAGAGAGGAAAGCAAAAAAAGGGCATCCCGTGGGATGCCCTGTTCGGGTCGCGCCTTACAGCGCTGCAGTTAACTCTGGCACCGCAACAAAGAGGTCAGCTTCCAAGCCGTAGTCAGCCACGCTGAAAATGGGGGCTTCGGGGTCCTTGTTGATGGCAACAATCACCTTGCTGTCCTTCATACCTGCCAAATGCTGGATGGCGCCGCTGATGCCGGCCGCAATGTACAGCTGGGGGGCAACGATCTTGCCGGTCTGGCCGACTTGCCAATCGTTGGGCGCATAACCTGCGTCCACGGCAGCACGGGAAGCACCCAATGCCGCACCGAGTTTGTCGGCAAGCGGGGTCATGACGTCCATGAATTTTTCGCTGGAGCCCAATGCGCGTCCACCGGACACGATGATCTTGGCAGCGGTCAACTCGGGGCGATCGTTCTTGGCAATTTCAGAACCGACGAATGTAGCCTTGGCGCTGGCACCGACGGCTGTCAGCACTTCAACCGCGGCGCTACCACCAGAGGCAGCAGCGGGGTCAAAACCAGTGGTACGTACGGTCAGCACCTTGGTGGCGTCTGAGCTTTGAACGGTGGCAATCGCATTGCCGGCATAAATGGGGCGCTCAAAGGTGTCGGGGCTGTCAACCTTGGTGATGTCAGAGATCTGGCCCACGTCCAGCTTGGCTGCCACGCGGGGAGCAATGTTCTTGCCCGACGCCGTAGCGGCAAACAGGATGTGGCTGTAGTTACCGGCCACGGCCAGCACCTGGGCTGCGACGTTTTCAGCCAAACCGTGGGTGAAGCCGTCACCTTCGGCATGCAGCACCTTGGCCACGCCAGCGATCTGCGCGGCAGCGGCGGCAGCGGCGCCGGCATTGTTGCCAGCCACCAGCACATGCACATCGCCACCGCACTTTAGTGCAGCAGTGACGGTGTTCAAAGTTGCACCCTTGATGGATGCGTTGTCGTGTTCAGCGATTACGAGGGAAGTCATTTTGGTGTTCCTTAGATAACTTTGGCGTCGTTCTTGAGCTTGGAAATGAGTGTGGCCACATCCGGCACTTTGATACCGGCGCTGCGCTTGGGCGGCTCGACCACTTTCAGGGTCTTGATACGGGGAGTCACGTCCACACCCAGGGCTTCAGGGGTCAACACATCCAGTTGCTTCTTCTTGGCCTTCATGATGTTGGGCAGCGTCACATAACGGGGCTCATTCAGGCGCAGGTCGGTAGTAACCACTGCAGGCATGGTCAGCGAAACAGTCTCCGAACCGCCATCGACTTCACGGGTCACGTTGACCTTGCCATCGACCACTTCGACCTTGCTGGCAAAGGTGCCCTGGGGCAGATCGGCCAAGGCGGCCAGCATCTGGCCGGTCTGGTTGCAGTCGTCATCAATGGCTTGTTTGCCCAGAATGATCATGCCGGGTTGCTCTTTTTCAACCAGAGCCTTGAGCAGCTTGGCTACGGCCAGGGGCTGCAGTTCAACCGCAGTCTCCACCAGGATGCCACGGTCGGCGCCGATGGCCATGGCCGTGCGCAGGGTTTCCTGGCACTGGGTCACACCGCAGGACACAGCGATCACTTCGGTGACGATGCCCTTTTCCTTCAGGCGCACCGCCTCTTCGATGGCGATTTCGTCAAAGGGGTTCATGCTCATCTTGACGTTAGCGGTATCCACACCGCTGCCGTCGGACTTGACGCGCACCTTGACGTTGTAATCGACCACGCGCTTAACGCTTACCAGGACTTTCATGCTGCCGCTCCAGATGGTTACAAATTGGTTTGTCTACTTGACGTGTACGTCAACTGCACTGATTCTATGCCGCCCCGCCGCCCGGGCCATTGCTCGGTAGACAGTCACAGCATAACCCATAAAATAGAACGATCGTGCTTTTTTAGAATTATAACCCTACAAAAAGACCCCACGGGAGTCTGCTGTCACGGACGGATCAGCGCTGGTGAATCACCCGTTGCGGGTAGGGAATCTCGATATTGTTGGCCCGCAGCGCCGCCAGAATGGCGCGATTGATATCCGAACGCAGGTTCATCTGCCCGTTCTGCACGTCGCGCAGCCAGTAGCCAACAGTGAATTCCAGTCCGTCAGCACCAAAGGCCGACAGAAAGATGGAAGGCGCAGGATCACGCAAAACACGCTCTTGAGACAATGTGGCCTGCAGCAAGAGTGCAATCACCTGGTCCACGTCACTTTCGTAGGCGACAGAGACCACCGTGGTCTGGTACACGTGGGGGTCGGCCAAAGACAGGTTTTCCACCCGACTGGTGATCAGCATCTCGTTGGGCACAATGGATTCGCGGCCGGCCGGGGAGCGAACCACGGTGTATCGCGCATTGATCTGGGTGATAGAGCCCTCAAAATTGTCTACCCGCACAGTGTCACCGATGCGCATGCTGCGTTCAGCCAGAATCACAAAACCGCTGATGTAGTTGGCTGCAAGTTTCTGCAGGCCAAAACCTATACCCACACCGATCGCACCGCCCAGCACGGACAGGGCCGTCAGATCTATACCAACCACCGACAGCGCCACCATCAGGCCCACGAACATCAACAATGCCCGGGTCGCATTGCTGACGGCCTTGCGCAGGGACAGCTCACCCCCGGTAGCAGAGCGCAGCAGGCGCGTCTCTATTGCGGCAGAAACCCAAAGCGTGAGGATAAGCACTGCACCGGCTGTCAGCAGGCCTTCAATCATGCTGCGAACGGACAGGGACGTGCCGCCGACTTTCCACTTGATCAGGTCCAGCTCGTTCAGCACCACAGGCAAAAGCCCACTGACCCACAGCACCATGGCCAGCCATGCCACCCAGGAAATGGTGTGCTCCAGCGAACGCGCCCAACGGGCATCTTCAAAGGCCACACGCAGCACCTTGACGCCCATGCGTATGGCCACCAGTGACACCAGCACAGGAATGGCCACCTTGAAGACCGCGACGCTGACGAAATCGCCAAGTCCCGCCATCGCAACAGAACTCAGGCACAACAAAACCAGGGGAAACAGAACACCGTCGACCACGCGTTGACCAAACAGTATGGATTTACCGTCATAGGTGCCCAAGGTGCGTCGCATCAGCGCCACCAGGCCCCAGGACAGGGCCACACACAGGGCAAGCGCAGCAAGTTCCAGCAGGACTGTGGTTTGTGTAAATGCAGTTAGCCAACCGTTCAGGTCGTCAATGGGCTGGGGAGCGGAAGTTTTAACCATGTTTGCCATTACAAATCTGCAAGTACACGAATGTGCGCCTCTACGCTCAGCGCCAGCGCGTCCAGGTTGTAGCCGCCCTCAAGGCAGGACACGATACGCCCCTTGGCATGGCGTTGTGCGACTGCCTTGACGCGTTGGGTAATCCAGGCGTAGTCCGCCTCCACCAGTCCCATTTGCCCCATATCGTCCGCGCGATGGGCGTCAAACCCGGCACTGATAAAGATCATTTCGGGCTTGTAGGCCTCCAGCCGTGGCAGCCAGTGCGACTCAATCAACTCGCGCACCTGCGGTCCTTTGGTGTAAGCCGGCACTGGCACATTGACCAGGTTGCTGGCATGTGAGCGGGAGCCACCTTCTGGATAGAACGGGTGCTGGAAAAAACTGACCATCAGGATGCGCTGGTCGCCGGCCACGATGTCTTCTGTGCCGTTGCCGTGGTGCACATCAAAGTCCACAATGGCCACGCGTTTGAGGCCATGGCGCTCCAGTGCATACCGCGCCGCAACGGCCACATTGTTCAAAAAGCAAAAACCCATGGCCTGATCACGGCAAGCATGGTGGCCGGGTGGCCGCACGGAGCAAAAGGCATTCTCCAGCTCGCCAGCCATCACTGCGTCGGTTGCGGCCAGCGCCGCACCGGCTGCGCGCAAGGCCGCATCCCAGGTGTACACATTCATCGAGGTATCGGGATCGAGCTGTGCATGTTGTGGGCCACCTGCAGCAATTTCCTCGCGCAGGCTATCAGTCAAACCCCGCAAAGCGGCCACATGCATACGGCCGTGGGCCAATTCCAGGTCCGCAATGGCGGCTGGCGGTGCCTCGCGCCGCTCCAGCGCATCACCCACACCGCTGATCAGCAAGCGGTCTTCGATTGCGGAGAGCCGCTCGGGGCATTCGGGGTGTCCCGCGCCCATTTCGTGTTTCCAGCAATCGGGGTGGGAAAAGTAACCGGTCTTATTCACCAATGCACTCACAAATCAAAAATTTCGGGTAACGTCCTGCCATGGACGCTCAACACAAACTCAAATCCCTGCTCAACCAGCTTAACACGGTGATCGTGGGCAAATCCACGCAGATCCAGGATTGCGTAGCCTGCCTGTTGGCCGGCGGCCATCTGCTCATTGATGACGTGCCTGGCGTGGGCAAGACCACACTGGCACACGCCCTGGCCCGCACCTTTGGGCTGGAGTTCTCGCGGGTACAGTTCACTTCGGACCTGATGCCCAGCGATCTGTCCGGGGTATCTATCTACGAGCGCGGCAAAGAAGCCTTTGTCTTCCACCCCGGCCCCATCTTTGCCCAGGTGTTGCTGGCCGATGAAATCAACCGCGCCAGCCCCAAGACCCAGAGCGCGCTCTTGGAGGCCATGGAAGAAAAGCAGGTCACCATCGAAGGTGAAACCCGGCCGCTGCCCCAACCCTTTTTTGTGATCGCCACGCAAAACCCGCTGGACCAGCTGGGAACGTACGCGCTGCCTGAATCGCAGATGGACCGTTTTCTGATGCGCATCTCCATCGGTTACCCGGATCGCCAGGCCGAGCGGGAGCTGCTGGCGGGCAACGACCGCCGCGAGATGGTGGACCGCCTCCCGGCCCTGCTGTCCCTCAGCGAATTGCAGCAACTGCAACAGCAAGTGTTGGCGGTACATGCCGCCGGCCCTTTGTTGGACTATGTGCAAGACCTGATTGCGGCCACCCGCTCGGGCAAATGGTTCCTGCAGGGCCTCTCGCCCCGTGCCGGCATTGCGGTCGTGCGGGCCGCCAAGGCGCAGGCGCTGTTGAGCGGACGGGACTATGTGGCCCCCGATGACGTCCAGGCGGTACTGCCGCAGACTATCGCGCACCGGCTGATACCGGTTGGGGATTCAGGGCGCGGAGCAGTAGAGCAAGTGCGTGCCATGCTGGCGGCAGTGCCGTTGCCCTAAACAATGGCCCTCCCCCGAAGCGCCTCCGGCGCCTCCCCCCCGGGGGGGCGCTCCCTGTGGCCTGGCGAAGCCGGTTCCACGGGAGCCTGCGTATTGAATCCAGTAACGCTTGTCAAAGATCGGTTTCGCCAGTGGTGGCAAGCGCGGCTGCCGCTGCGCGACAGCACAACACTGACCCAGCGCAATGTCTACATCCTGCCCACCGGGCCGGGCTTCATGTTGGGGGCAACCTTGCTGGTGCTGCTGGTGGCGTCCATCAACTACCAGCTCAATCTGGGCTATGTGCTGACCTTTCTATTGACCGGCAGCGCCGTGGTGGGCATGCATGTATGCCACAGCACGCTGCGTGGAATTACTATGACTTTGATAGCACCTGAGGACCATTTTGCGGGGGCTAGCGTCACAGTTGGCGTAAACCTTTTGAGCGACAAACGCTCCGTACGGTATGGCATAGGCCTGGCTGTTCTTGGGACCGATCACTGGAGCTGGACCGATGTACCGGCCCAGGGTCGCGCCAAGGTGCAGGTAGCATTTCAGGCACCGCACCGCGGCCTGCACCGTGTACCCGCACTGACAGCAGAGACACGATTCCCGCTGGGCACCTTTCGCGTTTGGACGGTGTGGCGCCCCGCTGCCCAGGTGCTGATCTACCCGACTCCTGAGCTGCACCCGCCGCCCCTGCCCCCTGGCGAGGCACGGGCGGGCGGCCAGGCCACGGTGCAGCGGCAAAACACCGGCGAATTTGACGGCATGCGCGCATACCGCCGAGGCGACCCGCTCAAACTCGTGGTGTGGAAAAAAGCTGCCAAGACCGAAGAATTGGTCAGCCGTGACGCCCAACAGGTGCAACGTTTCGAGCTGTGGCTGGACCTGGCCCACACCGGTATCGCCGGGGCCACCGCAGGAGGCCCTGCGATGGAGCAAGCCCTGTCCCGCCTGTGTGCCTGGGTATTGCTGGCCGACAAACAAGGACTTCACTACGGCCTGCGCCTGGGCAACCAGGAGATAGCCACTGGCAGTGGTGAGGCCCACCGGCGCAATTGCCTGCAGGCCCTGGCCCTCACCCACACGAGCGCAACCGATTGAGACCGCCCCGGCACCCCACCCACCATGCTGCAAGCCCTCAAAAATCTCCCCCGCGAAGCGCGTGACACGCTGTTCCTGCTGGCGGTCATCGCCTGGGTGATCGCACCCCAGACAAGCAAACTGCCACTGTGGTGCAGCGCCATGGCGGGTAGCGTGCTGTTGTGGCGGGGGTACCTGGCAGCGCGCAGCCTTGCATTGCCCTCGCGCTGGTGGTTGCTGGGCCTTTTGGTTATCGCTACAGCCGCTACCTATTTCACACACCGCACATTGATGGGACGCGATGCCGGCGTAACCTATGTCGTAGTCCTGCTGAGCCTCAAAACCCTGGAAATGCGCGCCCGAAGGGACACTTTTGTCGTTTTCTTTCTGGGCTTCTTCACACTGTTAAGCAACTTCTTCTTTTCACAAAGCCTGCTGACCGCGCTGGCGATGTTGGTGGGTTTACTGGGGCTTCTCACGGCCCTGGTCAACAGCCACATGCCTGTCGGGCGTCCCCCATTGTTGTTGGCTGCAAAAACGGCAGGATGGATGGCCCTGCTGGGTGCACCGGTAATGGTTGCACTATTCATACTGTTTCCCCGCATAGCGCCGCTTTGGGGTATGCCCGGCGACGCCATGGCCGGTCGCACCGGCCTGTCTGCCAGCATGCAGGTAGGCACCATTGCAAGCTTGGCGCTTGACGACAGTGTGGCCCTTCGCATTCGCTTTGAAGGGCCCACTCCCCGCACGGCCGAAATGTATTTCCGGGGGCCCGTACTATCCAATTTTGACGGACGGGAATGGAGTCCGCCTCAACCCGTGTTGTCCTCCCGGTCGGAGTCGCTCGCTCAGCTGCAGGTTCAAGGGCCGAGCTTCAACTACCAGGTTACCCTGGAGCCTAATAACCGGCCTTGGATTCTGGTGCTCGACGTCGCTGACACCAAGCCAGAGTTAGCAGGGTATCGCGTCACCATGACACCCGAGCTACAGTGGATTGCCGAACGACCGGTCTCTGACTTGGTGCGCTACACAGCCCGCAGCCATACCACCTTCCGCCATGGGCCTGAGCGCCGGACAGGTGGATTGCAAGAATATGTAGCTCTGCCTGCCAATTTCAACCCGCGCACCCGCCAACTAGCCGCCGACATTCTCGCGGAACCTCAAAACCGCGGGGCGGAAACCACCGTCTTGGTCAATGCGGTTCTCGAACGCTTGCGCACAGGGGGCTACATCTACACACTGGATCCAGGCATCTTCGGCACCCACACCGCAGACGAATTCTGGTTTGATAGAAAAATGGGCTTTTGCGAGCACATTGCCTCCAGCTTTGTTCTTTTGATGCGTGCCATGGACATACCCGCTCGCATCGTCACCGGCTACCAGGGCGGTGACCTCAATGCCCTGGACCGCTACTGGACGGTTCGGCAAAGTGACGCCCATGCATGGGCCGAGGTCTGGATGCCCGAACGCGGCTGGGTGCGCGTAGACCCAACCTCGGCGGTGTCGCCCGGACGCACTGGTACGCTCACACGCCTTGCCGCGCCACGCAGTGTGATCACACAGGCAATTCTGAACGTAAACCCAAGATTTGCACTCAATCTGCGCACGCTCTGGGAGGCCGCCAACAACCGCTGGAACCAGTGGGTGCTGAACTACTCCCAAAACAAGCAACTGGAATTGCTGCGCAACATCGGATTCGAATCCCCTAGCTGGGAGGACCTAACCTATGTTCTGATCGCGCTGGTCGTGTCTGCCAGCGCGGGGGGTGCCATCTGGACGTTGTGGGAGCGCCGCCGTCAAGACCCCTGGTTGCGCCTGCTGCGCGAGGCCGTGCTGCGCCTGCGCAAAGCGGGGCTTGCCATTCCCGACACGGCACCGCCGCGCCAGATCGCTACGCTGCTGCAATCCCACACAGCAGGCGACTCCCCCGCAAGCCCCGACCTGACCAGCATCGCGCAGTGGTTGCTGCGCCTGGAAGCCTGGCGCTATGCACGCCATGCCTCGGCCCAACAACTGGCTACACTGCAAAGCGAGTTTCGCTCCCTTCCTTGGCCGCAACGACTTCAGTAAGTCTTCTCCAACCGTGACACGCCTCCTTCAGTCAATTACTCTTATTTTTATAGCAACTTACGCAGTATTTGCGTGGGCCGGCGACAATAAACCCTTAAAAGACCCGACCAAGCCCCGCTCCCAGTTAGCCGCTGCACCCGCCAGCCATGGGCATGCAGGACCCAGCAAACGCGCCCAGCGTAGCAAGTCCGCAGCACCGCGCAAGACTGAAACCGTGGGCCCGCGTTACGCCACCCGCACGGATGCCATGCAAGCGGCGGACGGCATTGCCCAGCGCACGGGCTTGGACGCGCAGTGGGTGCGCCAGGCGATTGGGCAGGCGAACTACATGCCGGGCATTGCACGTGCCATTTCACCGCCACCAGTGGGCACGCAGAAGAACTGGACTGTCTACCGCAGCCGCTTCATAGATCCTGTGCGTATCAACGCAGGCGTGAAGTTTTGGCGCGAGAACAAGGAAACCCTGGAGCGTGCCGAGCAGCAAACCGGCGTGCCCGCAGCCATCATCGTTGGCATCATTGGGGTGGAGACCATTTACGGCCAGCAAATCGGCACCTACCGGGTGATGGATGCCCTTTGCACACTGGCCTTCGACTTCCCCAGCAAGCATCCCCGCGCAGAAGCACGCACAGCATTCTTTCTGTCCGAGCTGGAAGCCTTTTTGGCTCTCACCCAACGCACGGGCACTGACCCGCTGGCACTGCGCGGAAGTTATGCCGGCGCCATGGGCCTGCCGCAATTCATGCCCTCGAGCTGGGCCAAATACGCGGTGGACTTTGATGGCGATGGCCGCGTGGACTTGTTCCACAGCGCAGCCGACGTCATTGGCTCCGTGGCCAACTACTTCAAGGTTTTCCAGTGGCGACCCGGCATGCCGACCCACTTCGCGGTGCGCCTGAACGCGCAAGGCGAAGACAAGGCTGCCCTGCTCGCACCTGACATCCTGCCCACCTTCACGGCAGCCACCATGGTGGCCAAGGGGGCAGAGTTGGACCTGTCTGCCATGCAGCACAGTGGCCCGCTGGCCCTGGTGGAGTTGCAAGACGGCGACCGCCCACCCCTGTACTTGGCGGGCACAGAAAATTTCTATGCGATCACCCGCTACAACTGGAGCAGCTACTACGCGCTGGCCGTGATTGAACTGGGCCAGGAAGTGACCAACGCCATGTCAAAATAAACCATGATCGAACCCTCGCTGACCACCAGAACGCCACCACCGGAAGAAGACGTCACCACCACGCTCTACCGCGCGGCCATAGGCCCGGTCAGCAGCGGGTACTACCTTCCCATCTTCACCCGTTTCGAAGCCGCCGACCACGCGGGCATCAGCTGGAACACGGCCGCAAGCCTGCTGACACTGAACTGGCTGGTGTTTCGCAAGCTCTGGGTTGCAGCCCTGGCCTATGTTGGCATTCTGGTTGCGGTGGCGTTGCTGGTGTTTGGCATTGCACGCCTCGTGTTCCAGTTTTCCGATACGCTGATGATGGCCCTGGGTCTGGGCTTTGGCCTGGCTGCCTTTGTGCTGCCCGGCCTCTTTGGCAATGCACTGTTTCACACCGAATGCCGCAAGGCCATGGCCAAAGCGCTAACAGGCCACGCAAATGTGGCCGATGCGCGCGACGCCTTGCTTAGCCAAGCCAGCAGCCGCAACCGACTGTTTGCACTCGCTGGAATCAACGCCGTTGTTGTGCTGGTTTTGGCTTTGGCCTACCAGCAATTCACCGCACTCAGTAACGTGGCCGTCTTGCCCCACGGCGCTCTGGAGGCGGGGAACGTAGCAGTCGGACGAACGACCGACACCGCGAGCGCCGCACGCATGTTGCCGCAAACACCGGCCAGCGCACCTACGCCAGCGGCCAGTGACATTGCAATGCTAGCGCCCGCCAATGCCGCCAGTGGGGCGGCCTCTGCTGCTGCATTTACTGCTGCATCTGCGGCTGGAGCTTCCGCCGTAGCAGCCTCTGCGCCTGCGTCGGCATCTGAAATTCCCGCCTCAGCACCCGCCATAGCGCCTGCCGCCAGCCAACCACTGACCAGCGCTCCCACGCCAATCCTGCCTGCCGCAAGCGCCTCTTCGCCAACCACTTCGGCACCAGCTGCCTCTGCACCCACCGCCCCGCCGCCCGCCAAGGCCGCGAGCGCTAGCAAGGCAACAGCAAAACCCGCCAGCACCAAGAGCAGCGCGCCAGCGTCTGCACCCACGGCACAGGCACGGCCCGCCAAAGAGCCGGAAAAAGCCAAAACTGCAAAGAAACCCAGCGCAACCCCTGCGGGCGAACCGGCCAAAAAAGCCTCTGCTGCAGCGTCAAGCCAGGCGGTGGCCAGCAAGTCATTTTTTATCAACGTCGGGCTTTTCTCGGTACCTGAAAATGCGGCCAAGGCCCATGCCAAACTGCTGGAAGCAGGACTGCCGTCGGTCATGAAAGAGCTCAAGGCCAAGACCCGCCAGATCCGCGTGCGCGTGGGCCCCTACTCCACCCCGACACAGGCTGAAGCCGCCGCAGAAAAGATCAAGGCTCTGCAGCTGGAAGCTTCTATCGTCCAGCTGTAGAGCACCAACCGGCGTTTCTGCCTGGCTTCGTCAGCCTAGGGAAACGCCGTCAAACAGCGCGTGCAGATCATCTAGCCAGTGGTCTACCTCGGTTTCGTCAATAGCCAGACTGGCCAGACAGGCAGGCCCGTACAGAGCCCATTCGCGCTGCTCACCGACACCCTCGTGCAGCGTAACCAAATGCTCGGCCACCAGCCCCATGGCCACCAGCATGCGTACTTCGGCCGGCACCGTCTTGTCTTGCAACACCGTAAAGTCATGGTGTACCCGCACCGCCTGGTAAATGGGTGTGGGCAGGCGCCACGTGCGGGCCACCAGGGCACCCACCACGGCATGGTCGGTCTTGTGGGCTGCGTTCTCGGTTTCGGTAAAGCTGCGGTCCTGGCGGGCCAGGGCCTCGGTCAGCGTGCCGGCATAACCGCGCACGCCCAGCATCAGGATAGGGATGCCCACATGGCAAAACAGGCCACAGGTATAAGCCAGATCAGGGCTCACACCATACAGCTGGCGCGCAATATGGGCCATGGCCAATGCGCGGCGGGTAGAGGTATCCCAGAAGTGCTCCAACAGTGGGGAGCTCACGCGGATCGAGTTGCGTGTCAAGAACGCGGTAAGCAGCTTTTCGGTCATGCGCAAGCCCAGCAGGCCCAGCGCCTCATTGACCGATGTCACCGGCCGGCTGCGTGCGTAATAGGGGCTGTTGGCGGTGCGTATCAGCGATGCGGACATGGCCACATCACGGCCAGCAATATCAGCAACCGTCTGGGGATCGGGATCCTCCTTGTCCATCTCGGATCGCAGCGCGACCAGCAACTCCGGGCATGGAGGAATGACGATGTCACGCAAGGGACCCGATGCCAATGCGCGGTCCAACTCACGGTCGGCGTCTGACGGCTTACTGCCCTGTACTGCCTTGCTTTGCATACCAAGTCTGGCCCATGTAAATACGTGAAGCCATTATTGCCGGGTTATTACAGCCAGTCTGCCGAAAAGTCCCTCAGCCGGTCAATCATGCACTCACAGGAACCAAAAACTCGCGGCTAATGTGAACACCCAGGTCATTCACGCGGTCCAAGAACTGCGTCAGGTAAGCATGAAGCCCCGTGGCCAGGATTTCATCAATGCGCCCGTACTGCAGCTCAGCCCGCAACTTACCCGCACGGCGCAGGGTTTCGCTGGAAGGATCGCTGGCCACCAGGGCCAGATTGGTCACCACACCGTTCAAGCAGGCGTGCATGGAGCGTGGCATGTCGGGGCGCAGGATCAGCAGCTCACCCACACGCTCGGGTTTGATGACGTCGCGGTAGACCTTGCGGTAGACCTCAAAGCCCGAGACGCTGCGCAAAATAGCGCTCCAGTGGTAGAAGTCGTACTCCTGGTCTTTCTCGTTGGCGGTGCCATAAAAATCGCTTTGCAGCGCGTGGAACTTCACATCCACCAGCCGCGCCGTGTTGTCGGCACGCTCCAGGAAGGTACCCAGGCGCATGAAGTGCAAGGCCTCGTCGATCAGCATGGTGCCCACGGTGACGCCGCGCGACAGGTGGGAACGGAACTTGACCCACTCAAAAAACTGCGCCGGGTCGGCCTCGAACTCGCCGGCCTTGAGCATGCGTTTGACTTCGAGCCAGGTGGTGTTTTGTGTCTCCCACACCTCGGTGGTCAGCGCACCGCGCACCGCACGGGCATTCTCGCGGGCGGCTCCCAGGCAGGAAATGATGGAGGACGGGTTGCTCTCGTCCTTGACCATGAAGTCCATGACGTCGCGCGCCTCAATGGCGCCGTAGCGGTCGGTATAGGTGGGCAGCAGTTCGCTGATACTGAGCAGCCCCTGCCAGCCCACCTGTGCCACTGCGTCGGACTGGGGCAGCAGCGAGGTCTGGTAGTTCACATCCAGCATGCGGGCGGTATTCTCGGCCCGCTCGGTGTAGCGGGACATCCAGAAAAGATGGTCGGCAGTGCGTGACAGCATGAGAGTTCTCCGCGAATATCAGGATTGCGATTGGGTTTGGGATTGCGTGGCCGAAGGGCTGGCGTCGTCTTCCAGAATCCACGTGTCTTTTGTACCGCCGCCTTGTGACGAATTCACGACCAGGGAGCCGTCTTTCAAGGCCACACGCGTCAGACCACCGGGCACCATCTGCACGGTCTTGCCGGACAGAACATAGGGCCGCAGATCAATGTGGCGCGGTGCAATACCACTCTCCACAAAGGTGGGGCAGCTCGACAGGCTCAGCGTGGGCTGCGCGATGTAACCGCTGGGGTTGGCCAGAATGGCCTTGCGGAAGTCTTCAATCTCGGCAGTGGTGGAGGCAGGCCCCACCAGCATGCCGTAGCCGCCAGCGCCATGAACCTCTTTGACCACCAGGTCTTTCAGGTTGGCCAGGGTGTAGGCCAGATCGTCCTTGTTGCGGCACATGTAGGTAGGCACGTTGTTCAGGATGGGCTTTTCACCCAGGTAGAACTCGATCATCTTGGGCACGTAGGGGTAGATGGACTTGTCGTCCGCCACACCGGTACCCACCGCATTGCAGATGGTCACATGGCCGGCCTTGTAGGCGCCCAGCAAACCCGCACAGCCCAGCGTGGAGGTGGGCCGGAACACCGTGGGGTCCAGGAAATCATCGTCCACCCGGCGGTAGATCACGTCCACCCGGCGAGGGCCACGTGTGGTGCGCATGTACACGAAGTTGTCTTTGACAAAGAGGTCCTGCCCTTCGACCAGTTCCACACCCATTTGCTGTGCCAGGAACGCATGCTCGAAGTAAGCGCTGTTGTACATGCCGGGCGTGAGCACCACCACCGTGGGCTCGGCCGTGGTGGCGGGGCTGCTGGCGCGCAGGGTCTCCAGCAACAAGTCGGGGTAGTGGGCGATGGGCGCGACGCGGTGCGCGTTGAACAGCTCGGGGAACAGCCGCATCATCATCTTGCGGTCTTCCAGCATGTAACTCACACCGCTGGGCACGCGCAGGTTGTCTTCCAGCACGTAGTACTCGCCATTGCCATTGGCATCCGGGGCACGCACGATGTCGATGCCGGAGATGTGGGAGTAAATCTGGTGCGGTACATCCACACCCACCATCTCGGGGCGGAACTGGGCGTTGTTCTCGATTTGGTCGCGTGGCACCACGCCGGCCTTGATGATTTCCTGGTCGTGGTAAACGTCGTGGATGAAACGGTTCAGTGCGGTTACGCGCTGCACCAGACCTTTTTCCATACTTGCCCACTCGTGGGCAGGAATGATGCGGGGGATCAGGTCAAAGGGAATGAGCCGCTCGGTGCCCGCGCCGGACTCGTCCTTCTCGCCATACACCGCAAAGGTGATGCCCACCCGGCGGAAGATCATCTCGGCCTCTTCGCGCCGCTTGGCCATCATGTCGCCAGGTTGGCGCGCCAGCCAGGCGTCGTAGATTTTGTAGTGATCCCGCACCTGCTCGCCCTTGGAAAAGAACTGGTAAGGCAAGCTGGTGTACATCTCGTCAAACTTCTGCATAAACCTCTCTCCTGATACCGTTTGCGACCTGTTCAAAGGTCTTGTAGCTTGGCCTTGACCAAGGATTAGCAAGGATAGTGCCACCACCTGGCACCACTATGGCACATTGTGGTGCCAGTAACGCTGACCCTGCAAGCGCAGGCATGCACTATTTTGGACTTGCCACGATTGCCAGGTGAAGGCACCACAATGGGGCGAATCCACTACGCGTATATTGCGCGCCTGCAAACGCTCCAGCACCGGCGCCGCCGGATGGCCAAAACGGTTGCGGTAGCCCGATTGCACAATGCCGATGCGGGGCGCAACCGCATCCAGAAACTCTGCACTGCTGGACGTCTTGCTGCCGTGGTGTGGCACCAACAGCACATCGGCCCGAAGTAGCGTGGCCCCTACCCCCGCCACCAGCTTTGCCTCCTGCGGCTGTTCGATGTCGCCCACCAGCAACGCTGTGTGTGCACCATTGGAGATGCGCAGCACACACGACATGGCGTTGGACTTGGCGGCCGTCTCGTAATCAGCCGCCTGTGGATGCAGCACGTCAAAGCGCACACCGTCCCATTCCCAGCTTTGCCCAGCCTCGCAGCGCTTGACCGTGCGCAAGGCTTGCAAGGGATGGGTGGGCTCAATGGAGCTGAGCAGGGCAGCCTGTGGCTGCATGGCCAACACGGCAGGCGCGCCGCCCACGTGGTCCATGTCCCGGTGGCTCAGAACCAGCGTGTCCAGCCGCGTGTCCAGAGCCTGTAGCAAGGGCACCAGCACGCGGTGACCGGCGTCGCTCTCCAGGCTGTAGCGGGGACCCGCGTCGTACAGCAGGGCATGGTTGGCCGTGCGCACCAGCACCGCGTTGCCCTGGCCTACATCGGCAGCCAACAACTCAAACTGGCCCGCCGCCGGAAGCGGCACGCGCCACAGCACAACCGGCAGCAGCAGTGGCAAGCCCAGCACCCGCATACGCCAGCCCCAGGGCATGACCAGCAACAAGCCACCCAGCACACCCGCCGCGCCAGCCCACAGTGGCGGCACCGCCACCGTGACCGACGCCCACGGCCATGCAGCCAGCCACTGCAAATACATATGCAGCCAAGCAATGGCGCCAGCCGCCATGTCCCACAGCATGGGCACCGCCACACCGAGCAGGGCCAGCGGTGTGACCACCAGGGTGATCCACGGAATGGCCAGCGCATTGGCCACTAGGCCCACCAAGGAAACCTGGCCGAACAGCAGCAGGGTGAGCGGCGTCAATGCCACGGTGATGACCCATTGTTCGCGCAGGCCGGAGAGCATGTGGTGCTTTAGGCCTCTAACCCCCGTAAAATCAAGCTCATTTGCTCCCACATTCGTAGCAAACAGAATCCCCACCGCTACAAAACTCAGCCAGAACCCTGCCTGCAACAAAGCCCAGGGGTCGCTCGCCACCACCACGGCGCAGGCCAGCATCCATACATGGGGCCAGGGCCAGCGTGCACCCGACAGACGCAAGAGCGCCACGGTGGCCAGCATCAGGCAGGTGCGCTGGGCCGGCACGCCCCAGCCCGAGAACACGGCATAAGCGGTGGCCAGCAGCACCCCACCCATCAGCGCCGCACTGGGCGCGGGCAGCGCTATGCACAAGCGGCCCGAGCGCCGCCACAGCCAGCCCACCAGCAGCGCGGCGCCCCAGGCGAACATGGTCACATGGATGCCGGATATGGAGACCAAGTGGGCCACACCCGTGGCACGGAAAACATCCCAGTCCAGCCGGTCGATGGCGGCCTGGTCGCCCACCACCAGTGCGGCCAGCATGCCGGCAAACGCACGCTCTGGCACTTGCTGGTAGATGCGCTCCCGCACCACCTGGCGGGCCAGCACCACCGGGTGCAGCCAGGTCTGCCCCATGTTCTGCGGCACGGCGTCTTTGGCGCTGGTGCGCACATAGCCCGTGGCCTGCACGCCCTGCTCCCACAGGTACAGCTCGTAGTCAAAACCGTGGGGGTTAAGCGCCCCGTGGGGTGCCTTGAGCCGAAGCGTCATTTGCCAGCGCTCACCGGCGCGCAGGTCAGGCGGTGGCATGCGGCTGGTGTCGGCCGTCTGCGCCGCCGCGTCGCCATACCAGCCCACATCCACCCGCGGCGGCATGCTCACCGGCTGGCCATCCAGCATTGCGGACTCCACGTGCAAGCGAAAGCGCAGGCCTGTTTCGTTGCGCTGTGGCAACCGGGCCACCACACCGGTGATGCGCACATCGCGCCCTTCCAGTGCGGGGTCCAATGCCGCGTGCAGGTAAACCGTGGCCCTCAGGCCGGTGGCGCCAAAGCCCAGCAGCCCCAGCGCCAGGGCTGCAAACAACCAACGCCATGCAATTGCTGCATTTTTAATAGCATTACATGCATAGATGACCGGGGCCAGGAGCACAATTGCCGCATAGACTTGCCATGTCAACAGCTGACCTTGCTGCAGCTGCAGCTGCAGGGCCGTGCCCAGCACCAGCCCCAGCAGAGCCGCAAACAGCACCCGCGCATGGGCCTGGAAGTGGAATAGGAATGTGCGCACCAGGCCATGCTACCCGGCAAAAAAGCTGTGGCGCAGGAATTGCTTAACGGACTGTACTTAGCAATAGCTTGCTACCATGCAGCCAACGGTACGCCACTTTTGCATCGACCGACTTTCAAGAGTCCAACCGAGACCCGCCATGTCCATCCACGCAGCACTGAACCACGTTACCCACTACCGCTATGACCGCCTGGTGGGATTGGGCCCCCAAGTCGTGCGCCTGCGCCCCGCCCCGCATTGCCGCAGCAAGATCATTTCGTATTCGCTCAAAGTCGAGCCGGCCGAAGGCCATTTTTTGAACTGGCAACAAGACCCGTTTGCCAACTACCAGGCCCGCCTGGTGTTCCCCAACAAGACCCGCGAGTTCAAGGTCACCGTGGACGTGGTGGTGGAGATGGCGGTCTACAACCCGTTTGACTTCTTCCTGGAGCCCGAGGCCGAAGAGTTCCCTTTCCAATACGCCCCCATGCTGCAGGAAGAGCTGCTGCCCTACCTGATGGCCGGCGAGCGCACACCGCTGGTCAATGACTACCTGGCCAAGATCGACTACACCAAGCGCCGCACCATCGATTTTCTGGTGGACATCAACCAGATGCTGCATAAGGATGTGAGCTACACCATCCGTATGGAGCCCGGTGTGCAAACGCCGGATGAAACCCTGAGCAAGGGCTCGGGCTCCTGCCGCGATTCGGGCTGGCTGCTGGTGCAGCTGTTGCGCCACTGCGGGCTGGCCGCGCGGTTTGTGTCTGGCTACCTGATCCAGTTGAAATCTGACGTGAAAGCACTGGACGGCCCCAGCGGCACCGAGGTTGACTTCACCGACCTGCACGCTTGGTGCGAGGTCTATTTGCCTGGCGCGGGCTGGATCGGCCTGGATGCCACCTCTGGCCTGCTGGCCGGAGAGGGCCACATTCCTCTGGCCTGCACACCCCAGCCCTCAGGTGCAGCGCCCATCGAAGGCGGCGTGGACGAGAGCGAGGTGGAGTTCAGCCACCACATGCAGGTCACCCGCATTTATGAATCGCCCCGCGTCACCAAGCCGTACACCGAAGAACAGTGGGCCGATGTGATGGCGCTGGGTGCCGCGGTCGACCAGGAACTTGTTGCCGGCGACGTTCGCCTGACCATGGGCGGAGAGCCCACCTTTGTGGCCGTGAACGACCGCGACGCCGCCGAATGGAACACCGACGCACTAGGCCCCACCAAACGTGGCTTTGCCACGGCACTGGTGCACAAGCTGCGCAACGAATACGGCCAGGGCGGCTTCCTGCACTTTGGCCAGGGCAAGTGGTACCCCGGCGAACAGCTGCCGCGCTGGGCGCTGAATATCTATTGGCGTGCCGACAAACAACCGGTGTGGGCCGACCCCAGCCTGTTTACCGACGAACGCGACCCCACCCACTACACCAGCGCTGACGCCCAACGCTTCACCCAGACACTGTGCAAACGTCTGGGCATAACCGACCAGTACATCCTGCCAGCCTATGAAGACAGCTGGTACTACCTGTGGCGCGAACGCCGCCTGCCGGTGAATGTGGACCCGTTCAACTCCAAGCTCGACGACGAGATGGAACGCGCCCGCCTGCGCCGCGTGTTCGAGCAAAAGCTCGATACCGCCGTCGGCTACGTGCTACCGGTCAAGGCCGGTGAAGGCCCAAGCCTGGCCGGACCGAAGTGGACCACCGGCCCCTGGTTCTTCCGCGATGAGCGCATGTATTTGATGCCCGGCGACTCCCCCATGGGCCTGCGCCTGCCCCTGGACTCGCTGCCCTGGGTCAGCAAGGCCGACTTCCCCTATCTGATTGAGACCGACCCCAGCGCTCCCCGCGGCCCACTGCCCGCGCACAGCAGCCTGGCCGCACGTTACGCCACAGCAGCCCCCCCGGTTGGCACGGTTGGCGGCCAGACGGCCCGCGCCGATGTGCCCTACCTGAGTGGCGCAACGTCGCTGCCAGAGGCAGCGCGCAAGTTCCAGAACGCGCTGAACGGCAAGGTCGACACCGTGCCCGCCGCTGTGCCAGCCACTTTGGGCACCAGCACCACGCTGGCCGATATGGCCGCACGCCGCGCGTCACAAGCTGAACCGGCAGACTACGTGCGCGCACCGGCGCGTGGTGAATCCGCCCACTGGGTCACCCGCACTGCGCTGTGCGTAGAGGTGCGCGACCCACGCCGCGCCAGCGGCCCCAAGGCCGAAGCGGTTGGCACCAAGTCAGGCGTGTTGTATGTCTTCATGCCACCGCTGGAGAAGCTGGAAGACTATCTGGATCTGCTGGCCGCGATTGAAGCCACCGCCAAAGAACTCAGCATGAAGCTGGTGCTGGAAGGCTACCCACCACCCCGCGACCCCCGCCTCAAACTCTTGCAGGTCACCCCCGACCCCGGCGTGATCGAGGTCAATGTCCACCCCGTCAACAACTGGAAAGAACTGGTTGCCAACACCGAGTTCTTGTACAACGCCGCATTCGAGTCGCGCCTGTCGGCCGAGAAGTTCATGACCGACGGCCGCCACACCGGCCGACAGCCCATTCCTGCGCAAACCCGAGCTACTGGCCAGCCTGCTGCTGTACTGGCACAACCACCCGTCCTTGAGCTATCTGTTCAGCGGCATGTTTGTTGGCCCCACCAGCCAGGCCCCGCGGGTGGACGAGGCGCGCAACGACCAGTTGTACGAGCTGGAAATTGCCATTGAACAGATCTACGCCAACCGCGAACTGTATGGTCAGTCCATGCCACCCTGGCTCGTGGACCGCACGCTGCGCAACATCCTGATCGACGCCACCGGCAACACCCACCGCAGCGAGTTTTCCATTGACAAGATGTACTCGCCCGACTCCGCAACGGGGCGCCTGGGCCTGCTGGAGTTGCGCGCGTTTGAAATGCCGCCACACCCGCGCATGAGCATCGTGCAACAGCTGCTGCTGCGCGCCTTCGTGGCCCGCTTCTGGAAGACGCCCTACAAGGCACCGGTCACCCGCTGGGGCACCGAGCTGCACGACCGCTTCATGCTGCCCACCTTCATCAAGATGGACTTTGACGATGTCGTGGAAGACATGCGCGCCGCCGGCTATCCGTTTGACCCGAGCTGGTTTGCACCGCACGTGGAGTTCCGCTTCCCGCTGGTCGGCTCCATCCAATCGGCTGGCATCGAACTGACCCTGCGCTGTGCGCTGGAGCCATGGCATGTGATGGGCGAAGAAAGCTCGGCCGGCGGCACCGCCCGCTATGTGGACTCGTCACTGGAACGCATGGAAGTGCATGTGAAGGGCCTGAACGAAAGCCGCTATGTCATCACCTGCAACGGCCAGGCATTGCCCATGCAAAGCACCGGCACGGTGGGTGAGTTTGTGGCTGGCGTGCGTTTCAAAGCCTGGAACCCACCCAGCAGCCTGCACCCCACGATTGGCGTGCACGCGCCGCTGACGTTTGACATTGTGGACACCTGGATGAAACGCTCGCTGGGCGGCTGCCAGTACCACGTAGCGCACCCCGGTGGGTTGAGTTACGAGAACTTCCCCATCAACTCCATGGAAGCCGAAAGCCGCCGATTGACACGTTTCACCGCTACCGGCCATACGCCGGGTGTGATGCATGTGCCTCCGGCGACGATCAATGTCGCCGCGAGTAAAGAGTTTCCGTTTACACGGGATTTGCGGCGCAGTACGTGAGGATAAATTGGGGTCGAATTACCGTTCGCAAAGCGAACGTGTGCTCTGACCCCATTTATTTACTGTAGCTGAACAGTCTCAAGCGAAATAAGCCTCCAGCCCCCGTCAAATCTCATTGAGTTGCTACATATTTCGTAGTGAATTGACTCCTGATCCACAGTTCGTTTGCGCGCTTCCATGGTGTGTGCGCGGCGTAAGCCAGTTGTGTAGAGGGGGCCGATACTCAAGTAGATCGCCCACCTGGCTATAGTCGGGCGCAATGAAGCGCCGAGCAAATCAACTCGGCGCTGACCAAATTTCGCCAGGATAGGCGACAAGGTTTAAGGGTACGGAAATGACTTCACTTTTTTTGGGAATTGGCTGCGAAACAAGCCTTTGTGCGTCTTACAGCCTCATTGGCGATGAGCATTCGCAAGTGAAATTTGGATATATCCCGTCGGATATCCTGGGAGCCCAGAATATTCGCCCATCTACATCACGTTAAAGCTCGTGGGACCGCATCGCGTGAACATCATCAATTTGCTGCAGCTCATTGCGGCGCCAGCGGATCAGTTGCGATACCAAGCCAATGCTCCGGTTAATGTCGCGAACGAGCTCGTGAACCAATGGTTTGATGATTTCTACCATCCGACTTCGCCCCCGTTCGCCTCCGAGTTCTCCGGCGAAGAGCTGGAAAGGCTCGCCGAGTTCAACAGGTTCTTCGACGAGCGGGTTAACTTGCTTCCGGACTCCCTAGCAGAGATGATGAAAGTGGCGGCATGGTCTGAGGTGGTCGCCAAAGCGAACGCGGTTCTGGCAGTCTGCGGCTGGGAAGAAGTGCAGGCGCGATATGAGCTTTAACCTGTCATTCGAGCGGACCGCCTTCGGCGTCCGCTCACTTTCACGTTAAACGACTGGCGATGACTGAACCACGAAAACTCAATTGCAGCCTCCACGGGTGGCAGGACGAGTGCTTTGTTTGCCAACACATCGTTGAATCGCTGAGTTGCGGCGTGCCAGTTGGCTTTCATTGGTCTGCAAATTCAAAGTCTCTGCATCCAGATGCGTGGTGCACGTCTTGTGAAAAGGCAAGAGTCGCAGCGGGTGGCGACTGGACGCCAGAAGTCATGGAAACACTCGGCGCCAAATTGTTGTGTGGTGCCTGCTATGACCAGGCGAAGGGCATCTGGATGACCGGTCGAAAGGTCACGCAATGACGTCGTTTAACAGGTTCGTCGAATGGACTCACACCGGTGGCCAGCATAGTCGCCATTCTTTAATGCTGAGTGCGCCGTTGCTGCCCATTCACGGCCAACGTTAAAGGGCAGCAATGGAGCGTCATTTCATGTTGGGTCTTGGTCTACTCGCCATCGTTGCGTTTGTTCCATGCTTCTTCTTTGGCTTGCGTGCGGCATACCACTTCTTTTCGATGCTTGGGCACCGCAGGACTGGTGCTTCGGGGCTAGCCGCTGACCTCGTTCCTTTCTTCGCACCTCTAATGCCGCAGCAATTTACCGATCAAGGCAACGTGCACCGTCGTGCATTTCTCCGAGATTTGAATTGGGCGTTGGTGTTCGGCGCGTTCATTGCCATCGCCTTTGCGGTCTTGGGCATTGGAGGGGGTGCTGATGTCCTTTAACATGCCAATCGACACGGCCCCACAACATCAGGAGGCGGCTTCGCCTCTCATTTTGGTGGTCCGGTCATCTTCACGCTAGACCGCACAAAGCCCTCTCATCGTGACATCCCTACTTCAAGACCTCCAAGCCCTCGAAGTCGAACTCCACCACCCCGGCGTTCGGTGCAGTCGCGAGCGGCTGAACCAGCTGCTGCACGCTCAGTTTCATGAGGTCGGCCGCTCCGGTCGGGCATACACCAGAGAAACCGTCATAAACTTCCTGGCCAAGCAAGAAACTCAACCCGCCGTGGTGTCTGAAGCATTTGCAGTCGCGGAACTAGGGCCTGGGGTTGCCCTTCTCACCTTTCGCTCAGCGCACCTGGGAAACGACAACATCTTGGTAAACCACACCCTGCGGTCATCCATGTGGGTCAAGACAAACAACGGTTGGCAACTTCGCTATCACCAAGGCACCGCAGCGGCGGAAACCTGGTGAGGTCTGATCTCATAAAGAGGTGGCACGGGCGTGAACTCTTCGTGGCGCGATCACTTTTACTTTTAGTCACTCACATCCCATGAACCTTCATCTCTCAGGCCTATCAGCAGTGGTTACTGGCGGCTCCTCCGGCATTGGCGCCGCCATCGTTCGAGCATTTGCAGAAGAGGGCTGCAACGTGGCCTTTTGTGCGCGGCGCCAAGCACCCATCGATGCCATGCTGGCCTCGGTTGCTGAGCTACCGGGCAAAGTGACGGCAAGAGCCCTTGATATCACGGACAAAGCAGCCTTCGAGAATTGGCTCAATAGCTTGGGCGCATTCGATATCTTTGTACCGAACGTCAGCGCGCTTTCAGACAGCTGGCAATCTGCAGTGGACACAGACATACAGGCTACCGTCAACGCAACCGAAGCTGCGATTCCGTTCCTGGCCCGCTCGCCACATGCAGCCATTACCTACATAGGCTCGAAGGCCGGATCGTTAGCGGCACCACGCTCTGCGGCTTATGGCGCAGCAAAGGCGGCCATGGCGCACTACATGAAGTCCCTGGCCTCGCGGCTGCTGCCAACTGTGCGCGTAAACACGGTCTCCCCCGGCGACACATTGGCAGCCGGAGGCTTGTGGGACAAAGTACGCTTGGAAGAGCCCGAGACCTTTGCGAAAGTGGTCGCGCGCAACCCGATGGGGCGCTTGGCCAGGCCCGACGAGGTTGCGCGGGTTGTGGCCTTCATCTCCAGCCCTGCGGCAAGCTTTGTCGCCGGTGCGAACTGGTATGTGGATGGGGGATCAATCAACCATGTGCAAATGTGATTAGCAATCTCAAAAAATCCGCCGTAGCCCTGCGTTATGCTCACTGCCGGGCGCGTGCCTGCGTACTGACTATTCGACCCCCGTATGGAAGCAAAAACCCGAAAGAGTGAGATGACCCGAGCTGCCATCGTAGATGCAGCCTTGAGAATTGCGACCGAGAGTGGTTTGGGCGCAGTCACCATGAAGAGTGTGGCCACGAGGCTTCAGTTGTCCAAGAGCGGGGTTTTTTCCAGAGCGGGTTCGTCAGAGTCTTTGCGAATGGCAGTGATCGACGAATACGGTCGCAGGTTTCTTGCAGATGTGTTTTTGCCCGCGATGGAAAAGCCACGGGGCCTGCCTAGACTGAACGCGATTGTCGAGCGCTGGTTTGAACGCCTTGCTAACACCAACAGTGTTGGTGCTTCAATTTATGAAGCAACGGCGTTCAGCCTTGACCTTGCGAACGAGAACCTGAGCCAAGTGATTCGTGAGCGCGTTTTGGATTGGCGGGTTCTGGTGCGCCGAACTTTGCTACAGGCTGTAGAAGAACGACAACTCGCACCTGACACGGATGTTGAAGTAGTGCTTTACGCGATACACGCACTGGTCTTGGAAGGACTCTACGACAGAGCCTTCCTGGGCGATGTGAATAGCCCGTCGCGCGGGTGGAAAGCCTATCAACGCATGATTCAAAGCTACGCCTTGCCACCAGACCAAGGCTAGTGCATTACCAGTTTCTCGCCGCGGGGACCCGCAGTGCCCGCCACTCCTGACCGAAAGTGAATGCGAGTTGCCATGGTTTCGAAGAGCCTGCGTCGGACCAAGGGCATGACCGTGTCGGCTACCAACCGCAGGATGGCGACTTCTGCACGTGCTGACTGCATAGCGCGTGCAAATCCCTCTTCCTTCATGGACCGGCGCACAAGTTGCTGCGCAAAGTTGGTAGCGTCGGTCCCCACCCAGTCCAAGAACTCTGCGGGTACCCCGCAGTGGGTCTTGATCAACCTTCCCGTCAAGGCGTCCAGCGCTTCAACGGCGATCACCTCAGCGCGGTTCACATCGTTATTGACTGCGGGAGCCAATACAGTTGCTTTGCGCATGGCATCCTCAGGTCTTGAGTTTTCCGTCTGACGACATGATGCCCAGACCAACAAACTTCGAGCCTACGTGTGCATTGGTCGAACCGTAGTTCACGGTAAAGCCACCCATGTCATAGTTGCGGATAGAAGCCAAGGCTTGCTTGACACGTTCCCGCGTGACATTGCGACCCGCGCGTTGCATCGCTTCCGCCATGAGCCGGGTACTGATGTAACCTTCCAAGCTGCCAGTCGTGAACTCACTCTGGTTCATGGCGCGCATCGCGAGCTGATAGTCCCGCACGATCAAATGCTTGGCTTGCAATGCGTCCGGATAGACATGGGTGATAGCAATACCCTGCACCGAGGCACCCAGGCTCTTGAGGCCGTCCTGCGTAAATGCGGCACTGACGCCAGCTATGGCCATCATGGGCGATGCTTTCTTCAGCCCGGCCACCAGGCCGGTGGTTGCAGCACCGGCTGTTCCCAACAAAACGGCTGAAGGTTTCGCCGCCAAGGCATCGCTAATGGCCTTTTGCATGTTGGACCCATCAACCGCCAGGGGCACCATGGCATTGGCCTTGACGTTGGCCAGTTCCAGAGCACGCATCGCATCTTGTGCAATCTCTTTTCCGTAAGGGTTGTCCAAATAGATCATCACCAAGTCGCGTATGCCCATGGCAACAAGGCTTTGCACCAGACGATTGATTTCGTCGGTGTAGCTGGCCCTCAAATGGAAGACGCTTTGGTACTCGCCTTTGCGCAGACTTGAAGCACCAGTCAAGGGCGCCAGGTGGGGTATACCTGCCGTCTCGACCATGGGTGTGATGGCGGCATTGTTGGCCGTTCCCAGGCAACCCATCAGCGCCACCACATTGTTGTTTGCGATGAGCTTTTTTGCATTCTCTACGCTACGGGCGGGCACATAGGCGTCGTCGGCAACTTCGAACCGCAGAGGCCTGCCGTGCACTCCGCCCTTGGCATTGATTTGCTTCACGGCCGCATCGGCGCCCAATTTCATGTTCAAACCAAAACTGCCGAGCGGACCGCTCAAGGCAGAAGTGGAGCCAATCGTCAGCGCGGAACTATCGTCAGAATCCTTATTTTGCGCACGCACGTGCGAAAATAAAGCGGAAGAAAGGAATGTTGAGCCTACGGCTGCTGCTGGCGCCGTAGCTAGGAAAACGCGTCTTTTCATTGGGGAAAACCTCGTGAGTGAAGCCAAATCTGGACTGAATTTTTTGGCGGTAACTCAGTAATGTAGGCTCAATCCGAAGGGAGGGAAACCTAAAATTCGCACGATAGTGCGATTATTAGTGTGCAAAACGTATCCTCTACCGTGGATTTGCTAGCTTTGAAATTTGGGGAAATGCTTTGCGGCTGAGCCATTGCGCCCAAACTCCTGATGACTTGGCGCAAATGTGGCCACTCAATTCGGCGAAAGTGCCGGATCAACAACAGATCCGGTGGACAAGACCTTGAGGTCGCTGTTAAACACCACCGTAAAAATCTTGGCGTCAGACCCGTTGGGGCCGTCCATGTAGCGCCAGTCGTAGTGCCAGACCTTCTTCAGCTCATACGGCGTCACCTTCATGGGCTTGCCCAGCATTCTGCGCACCGTTTCCATGGGCATTCCGGGTTCTATCTTGGCAAAGACATGTGGCGCCAGCACTTGGCGCAGCGCGGTCATCTTGCCGTCTGGCCCTATGGTGATCATGTAGTTCTTGGCGCCGGCGGGCTGGCGGTTGTACTCAAAGATGCGGGCACCGTTTTCGCCGTCCCACACCTTCTCGGGTTCGCCAAATTTCATGCGCACGTCGCCTTCGGTGGCAACCCCTTCTTCCAGTTCGCGGATGCGCTGGTCGTCGCAGGCTGTCATGGCTAGCAGGGAGCCCAGCAGAGCGAGACCTGACATCCATCGTGCGGCCGTGGAACCGTAAGTGCGGGAGAGTGGGTTCAAAATTTAAGCCTCGCTATGCAAATCTGTTGGTCACGCCAGCATAGTAAGCTCTGTGGCACCCATATTGCTTGATACCCCAACAGCCCAACCAACGGAATCCCCAAAAAATGTCTTCCCTCAACGCCCCAGGCGGCACGCCCCCCGCAACTTCCAAAATCCACATGATCGGCGGCGAAAAAGGCGGTGTGGGCAAATCCATGGTGTCACGCCTGCTGGCCCAGTATTTCATCGATAAGAACATTCCTTTTGTCGGCTTTGACACCGACCGTTCCCATGGCGCGCTGCTGCGTTTTTACAGCGACTACGCATCGCCCGTGCTGATTGACCGTTTTGAAGCGCTGGACCACATCGTGGAAGCCGCAGTAGAGCTGCCGGGAGTGCGCGTGCTGGTGGACCTGGCCGCGCAAACCCACGAGCCGCTGGTGAAGTGGATTGACGATTCGGGTGTGCTGAACATGGCCGATGACACCGGCTTTACCCTGCACTACTGGCATGTGATGGACTCCGGCCGCGATTCGGTCGACCTGCTGACCCGCCTGCTGGACCGTTATGGCAAGAACCTGAACTACGTGCTGGTGCTCAACCAGTTGCGCGGTGATGATTTTGGCCAACTGGAGCGCTCGGGCCAGCTGGAGCGCGCGCTGGGCCTGGGTGCCAAGGTCATCTCCATCAAACACCTGAGTGACGCCGTGGTGCAAAAGATAGACGCCAACAACAGCAGCTTCTGGGCGGCCAAGACCGACACGTCGGGCGGGGACGCCAGCCTGCGTTTGATGGAGCGCCAGCGCCTCACGATGTGGCTGCAGCACGCCTACGAAGAACTGGCCAAGGCCGAAGCCTAGTTCGCGATCGACTGTGTAGGTGTTGCCCACCGCAAAGGATTGCCGTCGGTAGACAAGGCCTGCTGCGTGTGTTGGGGCAACACCGCACCCACTGCCGCGTCTACTGAAGCCGTGGCCAGCAACACCGGGGCATGGGCCTGCACATTGCCGAAGATGGTGGCAAAGGCCACATCGGCTGCGTCGCGCCCGGTTCCAAACCGTATCAAACCCATGGGAATGGCGGTGCCCGATGGGTCAAAAATGTACCAACGGTCCCCTACAAACGCCTCTACGTAGGCATGGAAGTCGGGCGGGCCCAGCATGGGGTCTGCGCCGTAGTCGGTACCGGTGGTAAAGCGGGCCGGTATGTTGAGCGCGCGGCACAGGGCAATCATCAGATGGGCAAAGTCGCGGCAGATGCCGACCTGACCAATCAGCGTATCAATGGCCGACGTGGTGCCGGTAGAGCTGTTGGATGTAAACGCCACGTGCCGATGCACCCAGTCGCGTATGGCCATTACCCGGCCATAGCCGTGGGGTAAGTGGCCAAAGTTGTTATTGGCCAGCTTGAGCAGCCGGTCCGACTGGCAATAGCGGCTGGGATAAATGTAGCCCAGCACTTCGGGCGGCAGGGCTTGCACAGGCACTTCTGCAATCTGGGCAGGGTCGGCAGTATGGTGTGCAAGGTCTATGGTGGCCGTGTATTTCACGTTCAGCTCACCCTGCTGGGCATGCAGGCGCATATAGCGCGTGCCGCTGAAAGCATCGGTGTGGATCTGGGGCTGAACGCTCTGGCTGATCCACAGGTTCTCGAAAGACACCTTCTGGCAGGCAGTCTGTGCGGCGTGGATGTTGAAGACAAAATCGGCGCCTTGGGCGTCGATCTGGTAATTGAGGGCGAGTTGGAGTTCGATACGGATCATGTGGCGGCCAGTATGCGGGTAAACGTGCACGGGCTCTGTGGGCTTGCGCACATACGGGCAGAACAAGGCTTTGCACAATCGTCCTCATTTAAGGATTCCCCACCATGAACCCCCTCAAACTGGTTGCCATGCTTCTGATCGCTGGCGGCGCCCTAGGCTTGTTGTATGGCGGTTTTAGCTACACCAAGGAGACCACCAGCGCCAATATCGGACCCCTGACCCTGCAGGTGAAAGAGACCGAACGCGTCAACATTCCGCTGTGGATGGGTGTGGGAGCCATCGTGGGCGGTCTTGTTCTGCTGGTCACCGCGCGCAAGTCATAAGCGTTTTAGCGTCGCCATCAGGCGATAAAACCGGGGGGCTGTAAACGGTTTACGGCATACTTGTGGGCAGTGAGCAACCTTTTTGACTTCCCTGCCCCTGTCTCAGCCGTGGCCGACACACCCCAGACCGCGCTTGACCATGCGCTGGCATCCAGGCACGCCACTGCGGGCCACTTCGATGAATTGCGCTCCCGTGTCTCCCAAGGGTCGCATCCAGCCGAATCCGCTACACAATCGATAGCACACTCCTCAGATATCACCGGGGCTTGGCGGCAGTTCTTTGCACAAGCCGAGTCTGACGGCCTGGGCGACATGAACTTGCGCACCGAGTCTCTGGCGCGCCAGATCCGTGACAACGGCGTGACCTACAACGTCTACGCCGACACCAATGGCGCCCAGCGCCCCTGGTCACTGGGCCTGTTCCCGCTGATCATCTCGCCCGACAGCTGGCAACACATCGAAGCGGGCATCACGCAGCGCATGCGCCTGTTGGACCGTGTCATGGCAGACGTTTATGGCCCACAGGACCTGCTGGCCCAGGGCCTGATACCGCCTGCGCTGGTGCAGGGGCATCCGGGGTACTTGCGGTCCATGCACGGGGTCAAGCCGGTGGGTGGCAGCCATTTGCATGTGGCCGCTTTCGATATGGCCCGTGGGCCCGATGGCAACTGGTGGGTCGTTTCGCAGCGCACACAGGCCCCGTCGGGCCTGGGCTATCTGATGGAAAACCGGCTCGCCATATCCCGACTGTTCCCCCAGGCCTTTGAGAACCTGCAGGTGCAGCGCCTGGCTGGCACCTACCGCGCCCTCATCGACAGCATGAAAGCCATGAGCCCGGCCGGACAGGAAGCCCATATCGCGCTGCTGACCCCCGGGCCCTACAACGAGACCTATTTTGAACACGCCTACCTGGCCCGCTACCTGGGCCTGTCGCTGGTAGAGGGTAGCGACCTGATCGTGCGCGATCAGCACCTGTTTCTCAAAACACTGCGCGGCCTTGTTCCCGTGCACGGCCTGCTCAAGCGGCTGGATGACCAGTTCATGGACCCGCTGGAACTGCGCTCCGACTCCACACTGGGCGTGCCTGGCCTGCTGCAGGTCATCCGCGCTGGCAATGTGCTGGTGGCCAATGCACCGGGTTCTGCGTTTCTGGAGTCACCCGCCTTGCTGGGTTTCATGCCTGCCTTGTCCCGGCATCTGTTTGGCGAAGACTTGCTGTTGCCCGCGCTACCCACCTGGTGGTGCGGCGAACGTTCGGCCATGGAGGCCGTGCTGCCGCGCCTGCACGCCAGTGCCATCAAACCCACCTACCCAGGCTCGGCCATGCACGGCAATTTTGAGGCGGTGCTGGGTCGCAAGTTGTCCGAGCGCGAATTGGCCGAGTGGGCGGGCCGCATTGCGCTGCAGCCTGACGACCACACGGTGCAGGACTACATGCCGCTGTCGCAAGTGCCCACCTGGCACAAGACGGATGCGGGCGCAGGCATCGTGCCGCGCTCGGTCATGCTGCGGGTGTTTGCCGTTTCACAGGGACCACAGTCCTGGTGCGTATTGCCCGGCGGTCTGGCCCGCGTGGCCGGAGGCACCGGATCGGACGTGGCCTCCATGCAGCACGGTGGCAGCAGTGCCGATGTGTGGGTCATGACCCACGGCAATGTGGACAAGACCACGCTGCTGCGTCCACCGCTGACACCGTCGGTCATTTCTCAGCGCACACGCCAGGTCACCAGCCGAGCGGCTGAAAACTTGTTCTGGCTGGGCCGCTACACGGAACGCGCTGAAAACTCCGTGCGCCTGGCACGGCTCACGCTGGAAAGCCTGGCCGGCGAAGACCAGTCGTCCCCCACCTTGCTGAGCTGGCTGGGCCAGATGGCCCTGAACAACAACCTGGTCTTGGCAGGCGTGCCGGCGCTCACGCCCGCGCCCCAGGCGCGCCGCGTTTTCGAGCGTTCGCTGATCGCCAGCCTGGGCAGTGGCAAGCAGGCCACCAGCGTAGGCTACAACCTGCGCGCCGTGCGCCTGGCCGGTGCAGCTGTGCGCGAGCGCCTGTCGCAAGAGCACTGGAGCCTGATGCAGCGCACCGAAGATGCCTTCTTCCAGAGCTGTGCCCACACCCCCACGGGGGCCGACTACTCTGCCCTGCATGCGCTAACGGCGCTCAAACGCGCCAGCGACCACCTGGCCGCGGTTACCGGCCTGCAGACCGACCGCATGACGCGCGATGACGGCTGGCGCCTGCTCAGCATAGGCCGCCATGTTGAACGCCTGGTGTTTTTATCCCACGCGCTGGCCACCGGTTTTGAACATGGCTCGGTGCTCCATGAAGGCGGTTTTGAGGCCATGGTGGCGCTGTTTGACAGCACGATCACTTTTCACAGCCAGTACCAGCAAAGCCACGACATCGCGCCGCTGGTCGATCTGCTGGTGCTCGACCGCGACAACCCCCGCGCGCTGGCCTGGGTGGCGCACACCCTGCGGGGCCGCCTGGCCAAGCTGGCGGGCAGCGCGCCCGACCAGTTGGGCCTGCTCTCGCACAGCGTGCCAGATCCCAAGCTGTGGCAGCTCGAAGCCCTGTGCGATGCGGGCACCGATGGCAGCTACTCGGCCCTGTGCGACCTGCTGCGGGGCTGTGGTGAAGCGGCCTACCAGGTGTCGGAAGAAATCAGCGCCACGTACTTCACCCATTCCGGCGACGCCGGGCAAAGCCTGGGGGCTTGAAGCGAGGCTGGCCATGCAACTGCACATCACCCACGAAACCTGTTACGACTATTCGCCGGCGGTGAGCATTGCGCAGCACATGGCTTACCTCAAACCGCTGAACACGGACAACCAGCGTCTACTGAGCCACACGCTGACCATCACGCCCGAGCCCACCCAGCAGACCGCTACGCTGGACGTGTATGGCAATACACGGGCATTCTTTTCGCTGCAAGCCGCCCACACGCAGCTGCATGTGGTGGCCCGCAGCCTGGTAGCAACCCAGGCACCGCGGCAGGGGGGCAACACCGTGCCGTGGGAGCAGGTGCGTGAGCGCTTTCGCTATTGCGCCAAAAGCCCATTCGATACGGCGGCAGACTTCGTGTTTGCGTCGCCCTATGTGCCGCGCCACGCCGATTTTGCAGACTATGGCCGCCCCAGTTTCACCCGCGAAGACACCCTGCTGCTGGCCGCGCGCGACCTGATGCAACGCATCCACCACGACTTCCGGTACGAGAGCCACAGCACCCAAATCAACACCCCGGCACGCGAGGCCCTGGCCCAGCGCACCGGTGTGTGCCAGGACTTTGCCCACATCATGATCGCCTGCCTGCGCGCCTACGGTGTGCCAGCACGGTATGTCAGTGGCTACCTGCTGACCCAGCCAGCACCCGGTCAGCCCAGGCTGGTGGGCAGTGATGCGTCCCACGCATGGGTGTCAGTCTATTTGCCCGACGGGCGGGACGGTGCCACAGGTGGACGCTGGTGCGACTTTGACCCCACGAACAACCGCGAGGGCTGGGGAAGCCCGGGCGAAGACTATGTCACCCTGGCCCTGGGCCGCGACTATGCCGATGTGTCACCGCTGCGTGGTGTCATCCACGGCGGAGCCAACCACCGCCTGACGGTAGGCGTGACGGTAGAACCCGCCGATACCGGTGGGTGGACAGACCAAAACCAGACACAAAACCAAGGGCTGAATCAGTCACAATCTCAATCGCAGACCTTGTAGGATGACTCGGTTGCTATTATTTACATAGCAGCACAATCATGTTTTACGAGGGCTATAGGCATTTTTTACCACCAACTATTGCGCCAAGGGGCCACCATGAACATTTACGACACACTCTCCAGCCTGAACATCACCCTGCCCCCCGTAGCGATTCCGGCTGCGGCCTACGTACCCTTTGTGCAGACTGGTAACCTGGTCTTCCTGAGCGGCCATATTGCCAAGAAAGACGGCAAACCCTGGGTGGGACAGTTGGGCAAAAACATGGCCACCGAAGAGGGCAAGGCCGCAGCCCGCGCCATCGCCATCGACCTGATGGGCACGCTGCACGCCGCTGTAGGCGACCTGAACAAGGTCAAACGCATCGTCAAGCTGATGTCACTGGTCAATTCCACCGGCGACTTTACCGAGCAGCACCTGGTGACCAACGGCGCCAGCGAGCTGTTTGGCCAGGTCTTTGGCGACAAGGGTGCCCATGCACGCAGCGCATTTGGCGTGGCTCAAATCCCGATGGGAGCCTGTGTCGAGATCGAACTGATCGCCGAGCTGGCCTGATGGCGGCGCCGGACGTCGCCCAAGCGACGACCGGCACCCCCGGTCAGCTGTCCGGTCTTTTCTCTTTGCTGCTGAAACTGGCACACTCTAGCCATGCTTTTGAAATGTCTGGCTTTGCTGCTTTATGCGCTCGCGCTGGCATTTGCTCCGCCAGCATACGCGGCCCCGCTGCAGGCGCCAGCAGCCTCGACGGCCCCCGTCGACCCCACTTTCCCGGTTTTTGAACTGGCCATAGACGGCCCCCACCGCCTGGAGATTCGAACGGGTATGGGAGTTCTGGTGGACAGCAGCCGTGCGCTGGTTCTGGACCAAGTCCGTGGCCAAACGGACGCCTGGCAGACCATCACGCGCCCGTCACCCAACTTCGGTTTTACCCAAGATGGTTATTGGTTCCGCTTCAAGCTACACAACAACAGCACCAAGGTGCTGCCGCGCTTGGTAGAGTTGCCCATTCCGTTTCTGGACGACGTGCGCCTGTACCACTTAGTGGGCCAGGCGATCCAGACCCAATACAGCCTGGGTGACGAGCAGCCTTTCGCCCAGCGCGCGGTGCGCCATCGCAACTTCATCATGCCCTTGCAATTGGCACCGGGCAATAACGACATTTACCTGCGCCTGGTCTCCAGCGGGACCATCGAAGCACCGCTACGGATTTGGGACCCGGTGCAGTTCTCTGCTGCCAGCAATGACGAGAGCCTGGTGCAGGGCGGGGTGATAGGCATTTTGCTCATCATGGTGGTTTACAACCTGTTTGTGTTTTTTGCCACCCGCGACATCAACTACCTGTTCTACATCGGCTTTGTGGCGAGTTACCTGCTGTTCCACCTGACACTTACAGGCTACACATTTGCCTACCTGTGGCCCAACGCCGTGCGCTGGAACAGCTTTGCCATTTCCACGTTTGCAGCCAGCGCCGGCATGTTCACCTGCCTGTTCACCGACAGTTTTCTCAAACTGGGCAGTTTTTCGCGCGCCGCCAAGTACCTGGTGCGCGGCATGATGGTGTGCAGTGCGGTGCTGCTAGCGCTCAGCTTTGTGTTGCCCTACAGCTTGAGCATACGGATTGTGGCGGCCATCACCTTGCCCATCACCGCCACTGCCCTGATCCTGGGTTACTGGCGCTGGTGGCGGGGTGCCAGCTTTGCACGCCTTTATTGCCTGGCCTGGACGGCCATTCTGATCGGTATCACGGTACTCAACGCCAGCAAGTTCGGCTGGATTCCGACCAGCACGTGGACCGAAAATGCGTCACAGATTGGCATTGTGCTGCTGGTGATACTGCTTTCACTCACGCTGGCCGACCGCATCAACAATGACCGCTCGCTGCGCCTGAATGCCCAGGCTGTGGCCCTGGATCTGGAACGCAAGGCCCGCGACAGCCAGGCCGCGCTGATACGCGCCAAGGAAGAAGCCAACCAGGAGCTGGAGCAGCGCGTGTTGTCCCGCACCAATGATCTCGCGGCGGCCATGGCACAGCTCAGCCAGGCCAATGAGCGACTGCAGCTCTTGTCCACCACCGATGGCTTGACCCAAATTGGCAACCGCGCCTACTTTGATGCCGCAGTCATTACCGAGATGCGGCGGGCCGAGCGGCAAAAAGGCTATCTCAGCATCATCCTGCTGGACATTGACCACTTCAAGGCCATCAACGATACCTTTGGCCACCCGGCTGGAGACGCCTGCCTGCGGGCATTGGCAGACATGTTGCGGCCCCGCATTGACCGTGCGGGTGACATCCTGGCCCGCTACGGTGGGGAAGAATTTGTCATTGCGCTGACGGGTGTGGATCTGGCGGGCACCCTGACCCTGGCCGAAGAACTGCGCAAGGCCACCGATCGCCTGCGTGTGGAGTTTGACGGGAAGCCCCTGCGCTTTACCGCCAGCTTTGGGGTGGTGTCAGCCGTTCCACACGCCTCACTCAGCCCGGAAGACCTGGTGGCAGCAGCAGACCGTGCGCTGTATGCTGCCAAACACGACGGTCGCAACTGCGTGCGACACGCCAGCGTCACCTGACACGGAACACTGCCACAGACTCTTTCATGCGGTCGGCTTGTTCCCGCAAGCTCTCGGCGGCGGCGGCGCTTTCCTCCACCAACGCGGCGTTTTGCTGGGTCATTTGGTCCAGGTTGCCAATTGCTTCATTCACACCGGCAATGCCGCTGCTTTGTGATTGGGCGGCCGCCGTGATCTCGCCGATGACATCGGCCACGCGGCGCACAGACTGCACGATGTCTTCCATGGTGGCGCCCGCGTCCGTCACCAGCCGGGTGCCAGACTCGACCTTCTCCACCGACGTATCGATCAGACCCTTGATTTCTCGGGCGGCGGCTGCGCTGCGTTGCGCAAGGCTGCGCACTTCGCTGGCTACGACTGCAAAACCGCGGCCTTGCTCACCAGCGCGCGCCGCTTCCACTGCCGCATTCAAGGCCAGGATATTGGTCTGAAACGCTATACCGTCAATGACACCAATGATGTCGGCGATCTTCTTGCTGCTGGCGTCAATCTCCTGCATGGTCGACACCACCTGGGTCACCACCTCGCCGCCCCGTTGCGCCACCATAGACGCGTTTGCAGCCAATGCGCTGGCCTGGCGGGAATTGTCGCTACTGTTTTGCACCGTAGCAGTGAGAGCGTCCATACTGCTAGCCGTGGACTGCAGGTTGCTGGAGGTCTGCTCGGTGCGCTGGGCCAGGTCGTTATTGCCACTGGCAATCTCGGCACTGGCGGTGGCGATGTTGTCCGTACTCAGGCGAACCTGATCCACCATGCGTCCCAATGAGTCGTTCATGGTGGCCAAAGAGCGCAGCAGGTTGCCAAACTCATCCTCGCGCTCGGTGCTGATACGCGCGCTCAAGTCACCCTGGGCGATGCGTGCTGCGATCTCGTTGGCCTGGTCCAGCGGGTCTCGAATGGAACGCACCAGCCAAACGGTTCCAGCCGCAATCAGCACCACCACTACGACCAGTCCCGCCACAATACCCATGCTGTTGGCGTGGCGACGGCCCTCGGTGTCGGCCTGCACATCCAACACGTGCTGCTCCTGCATCTTGACCAGTTCTTTTTGGGACGCGACATAACTTGCCATCGTCGGCAAATACTGGGTGTTGAGAATCTGCAAAGCCTCCTCGGCCTTGCCGTCACGGCGAGCGGCACGGGCTTTGTCACGCAATGCAATCACCGATGTGCGCAGTTCTGCAATCTTCTGCATCTGGGTCTTGTCAGCATCGGTCAGTGGCAAGCTTTCAAGCTCTTTCTGCATGACCGATATTTCATTGCTCGTCGCCGTGACGGCATCTTTGAACGCATCGGTAAGAGCCGTGTCACTGCTCACAATCATGGCGTGGTTGCGGGCAGCATTGGTCTCGGTCAGTCCACTCCAACGGGTGGCGACCTTCACCATCTGGTAGGCCACTAACTGTTGGGCCCGGCCTTCCGCCAAAATTCCGGCGCTTCGCACCAAGCCCACACCGGCAATGCCAACCAGAAGCACAAGAATCAGGGTGATGAAAACCCACAACTTGGTGGCGATTTTGAGACGATTGAGGCCCATGAAATGTATGCTCCTGTAGTTCTTTGCCGACCAAGCCTTTACAACTTGTAACGACGAGAATAGCACCATAGTCGTGCGCGGTCCATGGCCAACGCGCTACAAAAAGAACTGGATCAATTCAGCCGAAAAATGCTTTGCCCCGCGACAGTGCGCAACTGCGCCGCGGTGACCTGCTGGGGCGCAATCTCGGACAAGGGCATCAGCACAAAAGCGCGTTGCCACATGCGCGGATGCGGAATACACAGGCGCGCACTGCTCACCTGCGCGCTGCCATACAGAAGGATGTCCAGGTCCAAGGTGCGCGGCGCATTGCGGTAGGGGCGCTCGCGACCCGCTCCCGCCTCAATGGCCTGCAAACAGTTCAGCAGATCGGGCGCGGTCAGCGTGGTGATCACCGCCACCACCGCATTGGTGTAATCGGGTCCCCCGGAATCTATGGGTGCGGTGCGGTAGTAGGCTGACTGGGCAGCTACGGTAACACCGGGGGTGCTGGCCAGTTGTTCCACCGCCAAAGCCAGCGAAGCGCGAGGGTCACCGAGATTGGCACCCAGGCCCAGATAGGCCGTAACCGGTTCACGCATGGGCTATCCGATCAACTGCCGCTGACGCCCCCACCATCCGGGTTGCCCGCGCCTTTTGCGGCACCGCTACGCCGGCGGCGGCGGCGTTTGCGTGGTGCAGCAGCGTCACCCTCAGCGGGAGCCGCTGCGAAACCGGCAGCGGCAGGCGCTGAACCGTCAACAGCCGGTGCGTCTGCCCGGGGCACACGCACCACACGCGGTGCACGCTGGCGCTTTTGCTGTTCTTCACGCACCTGGTCCACCAGGTCTTGGCGCAGGTTGTCATCGGCCATGCTGAACTCCTGCCACCAGTCGGCCAGGACTTCTTCCACTTCGCCAATGTCGGCACGCAGGCGCATGAAGTCGAACGCGGCGCGGAAACGCGGTTGGTCCACCATGCCAAACGGAGTGCTGCCCACACGCTTCTCGAAGCGGGGCTGCATGACCCAAATTTCGCGCATGTCGCCGGCCAGTTTGCCACCGCCCGACACATCGCCAATGCGGGCATGGAAGACTTCGTCGATCGCGTCCATCAATGCAGGATGCGAATGCTGGCGCTGCTCCAGGCGGCGGTTCCAGCCGTCACGCACATCGGCCCACAAGACGCAGGCCAGCAGGAAGCTGGGGGCCACGGGTTTGCCTTCGCCCACGCGGCGGTCGGTGTCTTTCAGCGCAGCGTTGACAAAGGGCTGTTCGGCACGCTCCACCACCACGTCCAGCAGCGGGTAGATGCCCCGGGCCATGCCGAGTTTTTTCAACTGCTCGATCGATGCCAGCGCGTGGCCGGTCTGCAGCAGTTTGAGCATTTCGTCAAACAGGCGGCTCTGCGGCACATCGGCCAACAGCTCTTGCGACTTGACCAGCGGCCCGGCGGTCTTGGCTTCCAGCGCAAATCCCAGGGGGCTGAGTTTGGCCGCAAAGCGCACGGCGCGGATGATGCGCACCGGGTCTTCGCGGTAGCGTGTGGCGGGGTCACCAATCATGCGGATGACGCGGTTCTTCACGTCCTTGAAGCCATTGTGGTAGTCCACGACGATCTGCGTCTGCGGGTCGTAGTACATGGCGTTGATGGTGAAGTCGCGGCGCACCGCGTCTTCTTCCTGCGGGCCCCATACGTTGTCGCGCAGTACGCGACCGCTGCTATCCACGGCGTGCTTCATACCAGCCAGTTCGCTGCGGCTGGTTTTCTCATTGCCAGCCACCTGCTCGGCGGCGGCATTGTCCAGGTAGGCGCGGAAGGTGGAGACCTCGATGACCTCGTGTTCACGGCCACGGCCGTAGACCACGTGCACGATGCGAAAACGCCTGCCAATGATGAAGGCTCGCCGGAACAGACCCTTGACCTGCTCGGGCGTGGCATTGGTGGCCACATCAAAATCCTTGGGCCGCAGGCCAACCAGCAGGTCGCGCACCGCACCGCCCACTACGTAGGCTTCAAAACCCGCATCCTGCAGGGTGCGCACCACGTTGATAGCGCGTTCGTCCACCAGGTTGGGGTCAATGCCATGGGTTGCCACCGGCACATCCACCCGCTTGCCAAACTTGGCCTTCTTGCTGCTGCCGCCCGCTGAAGTCTTGCCCAGCAACTTGTCGATAAATTTTTTGATCATTCTTTTCTCATGCGGAACGGTTTGCCGCTCTTTCCAAAGCGGGCTTGCACCCGCCCTTTTCAATAGTCAAAACAGGTCAAGTATGCGCCATCCGCGTGCCTGGGCCAAAGCGCGCAGGCGCTCGTCGGGGTTGGTGGCAACCGGCACCGTGGCCTTTTCCAGCAGCGGCAGGTCGTTCATGGAGTCCGAATAGAAGGTGGTGTGCACGCTGTCCCAGTCCAGCCCCCTTTCTTTCAGCCAGGCCTCCACCCGCACCACCTTGCCCTCGCGGAAAGACGGTACGCCGCGTATGGTTCCGGTAAACCAACCGGTGCCATCGGCCGCGGGCTCACGCTCCAGCTCCACGGCGATCAACTCGTCCACGCCAAAGGCCTGGGCAATTGGTCGGGTCACAAATTCATTGGTCGCGGTGACGATGGCTACCACGTCACCGGCCGCCTGGTGCTGGCGGACCAGCTCCAACGCCTGGGGCTTTATGGATTTCTGGACGATAGCCCCCATGAAATCTGCATGTGCAGCTATTGAATTAATAGCACCCTGCTGACAAATGGCTGCGGTGGCAAACCGCACATAGGCATGCACATCCAGCGTGCCGGCCTTGTAGTGGGCGTAAAACGCGTCGTTCTGGCGTTTGAAGTCCACAGGGTCCACCCAGCCGCAGGCTATGGTGAACTCACCCCAGGCGTAGTCCGAATCAATCGGAATCAAGGTGTGGTCGAGGTCAAATAAGGCAATTCGGGTCGTCATGCGTTGTCCATCATGGATTTGATCAGCGGTATGGTGATGGCGCGTTGGGTTTGCAGGGCATAGCCGTCCAGCAACTCCAGCAGTTCCATCAGGCTGCCCAGGTCGCGGCTGAAGCGGGTGAGCATGAAGTCCATAACTTCATCGCCCAGAAAAACCCCGCGCGCGTCAGCTGCCTGGCGCAGCACGGCGCGGCGCTCGGGCTCACTCAACGGCTGCAGGCTGAACACATGACCCCAGCCCAGGCGCGTGCGCAGGTCGTCGCGCAGCTTCAGCTCCACCGGGGCATATTCGCCAGCGGCCAGTACCGGGCGCTGGTGGGTCTGGGCATTCACAAACCAGTTGAAGGCGGCGTGTTGCTGTGCGGCGGTGTAAAGGTGCACATCGTCCAGCAGCACTGCGGCCCAGGATTCGTTGAACTCGGGCGCTTCCAGCACAGAAGCATCCAGCCAGCCAACCCGGGCACCCTGTTCACGCAGGGCTTCGCGCGCCGCCTTGAGTAAATGGCTTTTGCCACTGCCGGATGGGCCCCACAGGTAGGTAGGCACGGGTGAGCGGTTCGCGGCACCGGCCTGGGCCTTCGCGCCGACCCAAAGCTCCAGATGGCGCAGCGCAGCCAGGTTGGGGCCTGCACAGAAGTTGGCCAAGGTCGGGCCTGTCGCCAGCCCTATATCCAGTGCCAATTGTTTCATCATGGTGAGAAAGAATCAGCCCTTGTATAGGCCGCTGGCCAGATAACCGGTCCGTACGCGGCGGATGGCCACCAGCAGCACGGCACTGACCGGCAACGCAATCAGCACACCCACAAAACCGAACAACTGGCCAAAGGCCAGCAAGGCAAAAATGACGGCCAGAGGATGCAGACCAATACGCTCACCGACGAGGCGGGGGGTCAGAAACAGGCTTTCGACCACCTGGCCCGCACCAAAAACCACAGCCACCATGATGGCGGTATAGCCCAGACCGGATGTTGCAGAAAACTCCAGCAGACCCGCCAGCGCCGCCAGAACCAGACCAACACCAAAGCCCAGATAAGGTACAAAAATGGCCAACCCGGTGAAGATGCCGATGGGCAACGCCAGATCCAGGCCAAACAGCGCCAGCCCCACGCTATAGAACACTGCCAGTATCAGCATCACCAACAATTGGCCACGCAGGTACTGCCCCAGTACCGAATCCGCCTCGGCCATGAAACTGTCGGTAGAGACGCGCAGTCGTGGCGGGATCAACTCACGGACCTGTGTGACCAGGCGATCCCAATCCATCAGCAGGTAGAAGAGCGCCACCGGAATCAGGATGGCATTGCCTAACAAGGAAAAAGCCACGCTGCCGCCCAGCTTGAGCGAGGCCAGCAGGGAACCCACCACATCCTCCACATTGCCGCTCAAATGCGTGAGCACAAAGGATTTGATGCTGGCCACATCCAGCGCAAGGTGTATGCCCCATTGCGCCAGCCAGGGTTTGAGCGAGGTGTTCACGCTGTCCATCAGCACCGGCAATTGCTCACGCAACAGCGGCAGCTCTTTGGCCACGATGGGCACCATCAGCAGCAAGACCGCCAGCACGGCCACGATAAAGACCAGCTCCACGACGATCACCGCCAGCATCCGGGGAATACGGCCACGGCCCACATCGTCCAGCCAGTCCACCAGAGGCGTCAGCGCATAGGCCAGTACAGCGGCCACCACAAATGGGGTCAGCACCGGCGCCAGGAGCCACAGCACACATGCCAGCAGCGCAGCGATCAGACTCCAGGCAGCAAAAGTTTTTTGGGGAGGGGTGAATTGCATAGATTTGGGAGAAACCGTAAAAAGCAGTTTCAGCGAAGACCAACAATTGTCCGAAGGACCAGTTGCGTGGAAGCTAAAATCTAGGCAAATTCTATCGGGCTCGCCCAGGCGATCACGGCCCACCCTTTCAAATGACCAATTCAAGCACTCCCACTCCCCTGTCCTACAAAGCTGCCGGTGTTGATATTGACGCTGGCGACGCCTTGGTCGAACGCATCAAACCCCTGGCCAAGAAGACCATGCGCGAAGGCGTGATGGCCGGAATCGGCGGTTTTGGGGCCCTGTTTGAAGTGCCCAAGCGCTACAAAGAGCCCGTACTGGTCAGCGGCACCGACGGCGTGGGCACCAAGCTCAAGTTGGCGTTTGAGTGGAATATGCACGACACCGTGGGCATCGATCTGGTTGCCATGAGTGTGAACGACGTGCTGGTGCAGGGTGCCGAGCCCTTGTTTTTCCTGGACTACTTTGCCTGCGGCAAGCTGGATGTCGATACAGCCGCAGCGGTCATCGGCGGTATTGCCAAGGGCTGTGAGCTGTCGGGTTGCGCGCTGATCGGCGGCGAAACCGCCGAAATGCCCGGCATGTACCCTGCCGGCGAATACGACCTGGCCGGTTTTGCCGTGGGTGCGGTCGAAAAATCCAAGATCCTGACCGGTGCCAGCGTGAAGCCTGGCGACGTGGTGTTGGGCCTGGCCAGCCACGGCGTGCACTCCAATGGCTTCAGTCTGGTGCGCAAGTGTATTGAGCGCGCGGGCGCCTCCGCACCCGCCACACTGGACGGCAAACCCTTCAAGCAAGCGCTGATGGAGCCGACCCGCTTGTACGTCAAAAACGTGCTGGCCGCGCTCGCAGCCCACCCGAATTCCGAAGACGCTGGCGGCATCAAAGCCCTGGCCCACATCACCGGCGGCGGCCTGCTGGAGAACATTCCCCGCGTGTTGCCTGAAGGCACAGCTGCCCACCTGAAAAAGGGCAGCTGGCCCCAGACCGAGCTGTTTGCCTGGCTGCAAAAGACAGCCGGTATTGACGACATCGAAATGAATCGCACCTTCAACAACGGCATTGGCATGGTAGTAGTCGTTGATGCCGCCAGCGCTGAGGCCTGCGCCCAGACGCTGCGTGCAGCCGGCGAGACGGTCTACAACATTGGTGTGATTGCTGAACGCGGTGACGCGGTGTCCGTAGTCGTCGCCTAAATACCCACATCGCCAGCCGGGGCCCGCATTGCGGCCCCGTGAATTGCTAGGATATTTATAGCTGCTGAGGCCCGCAGCTACTGGACTTATCGCGTCTTTTCATCCAGAATCCGCCCATCCCATAGTGGAAAAGCGGATGTTATGCCGGTAATCGCAGTGATCAATCGCAAGGGTGGCAGTGGTAAAAGCACCATGGCCACCCACTTGGCAGCCTGGCTGGCGCGCCAAGGCGCGGCTGTCATGCTGGGCGATGTAGACCGCCAACAATCCACCCGCACCTGGCTCAAGCGCCGCAGCCCTGCACTGCCCGCCATCGCGCCGTGGGCCATGGACCAAAAAAACGTACTGAAGGTACCAGTGGGCGTGACCCATGTGGTGCTGGACACCCCGGGCGGCATACATGGTTTCGAACTGGCCAAGGTCGTGATGTCGGCCCACGCCATACTCGTCCCGGTTTGTCACTCCGTGTTTGACCGCGAATCCGCAGCTGCCTGTATTGCGGAATTAATGGCACTGCCCCGCTTGGCCACCGGACGCTGCAAGCTGGGCGTGGTCGGCATGCGCATAGATGCCCGTACTCGCGCCGCCGAAACCCTGAAGGAGTGGGCTGAGGGCCAGAACATACCGTTTCTGGGGGCCTTGCGCGAGACCCAAATCTATGTACGCAGCCTCGACAGCGGCCAAACCATCTTTGACCAGCGCAGTTCAGCGGTGCAAGCGGACCTGGACCAATGGGAGCCCATTCTGCAGTGGCTGCAACCCGTGACCCAGTTGCAACCGCCCGCCCCGCAACCGGTGCTTGCCCCCGCGCCAACGCCTGTGCACACACCGCGGGCGCAAAGCCTGATGCCAGCCCAGGAGTCCCTGGTGCACGGCAGCCGCCTATCCGTCTTCTCACAGGCCGCGCTACGGCACTAGCTTCGGTCCTGGCATCGCTATGATGTCCTAAAATGATCGAATGACGTCCAGTTTGGAATGGTTTTCAGCGGCCCTAGAAGCAAAAATAAAGGCTTCAACCACTGCTTCCAAGGAAACTACTCCATGAATACCTGTCTGATTGTGATCGACGTCCAGGAATCTTTTCGCAACCGCCCTTACTCAACAGAGCGGGACATGCCCGCCTATCTGGCGGCGCAGAACGCGCTGATCGCCGGCTGCGCGGCGCAGGGTGTGCCCATCGTCCGCATCTTCCACACCGACGGCCCCGCGACACCCGACAACCCCTTTGCCCGCGAATCGGGTCATGTGGTGCCGCTCAAAGGCCTGGCAGACTTCGACGCCGCAGCCACCTTCTACAAAACACGCCACAGCGCACTGGTGGGCACCGGGCTGGATGTGTGGCTCACATCACACGGCATCCAGCGCGTCATCATCAGCGGCATTCGCACCGAGCAGTGCTGTGAAACCACCACCCGCCACGCCTCGGACCTGGGTTGGAGCGTGGACTACTGCCTGGACGCCACCCTGACTTATGACATGGAGCAGCCAGACGGCCGCCCCTTGAGCGCTGCCGACATCAAGGCCCGCACCGCCACCGTACTGAAGGACCGGTTTGCCACCCTGTGCACGGTGGACGAGGCGCTGGCCCGCGCAGGCAGCGCCTGAAGATTGCCACCGCTATGCACGCAAACGCCACCGTCAACGTCTACTTTGTCTTGCTGCACAACAGCCTGATTTTGGACTGGGCCGGCCCGGCCGAGGCGCTGCGCATGGCCAACCAGGCGCTGATCCGCAATGGCCAGGTGGCGAAATTTGCGCTGCACTTTGTCAGCCCGCTGCACAGCATCGCCAGCTCTGTCGGCGTGGTGTTGGATGGGCTTCAACCGCTGCCGGACCTCGGCAGCCTTGATACCCCCACACCCACCCACTGGGTGGTGCTGGTCGGCGAAGCTGGTGATGCGCTGCGCGTTGATTCCGATGCATCGCGCACCGTGCTGCACTGGCTACGCGGCCTGAGGCTGGCCAAAGGAAAACTGGAACTGGTGACCATTTGCGCCGGGGCCGTGCTGGCGGCCCACGCCGGTCTGCTGGCCGGACGCCGCGCCACCACCCACCACCAGCACCTGGACGAGTTGCGCACGACAGAACCGCACTGCGATGTGGTGGCCAACCGCGTGTTTGTAGAAGATGGTCCGGTTTACAGCAGCGCGGGGGTGACCACCGGCCTGGACCTGATCCTGCACCGCATCAGCGCGGAATGTGGCCCTGCACAGGCCGCCCAGGTGGCACAAACCATGGTCGTGGCATTGCGCCGCGGGCCCAACGACCCCGAGCTGTCCCCATTCCTGGCCTACCGCGCCCACATGCACCCCGCGTTACACCGCGTGCAGGACGCAGTTGGCCTGTCCCCCGAAAACGACTGGACCGTGCCCAGCATGGCGGCTGTGGCACACACCTCGCCGCGCCACCTGACCCGGCTGTTTCTGGACCATGCCGGTATTGCACCTCTGCAGTACCTGCGGCGCATCCGTCTGGCAGTAGCCCAAGCAGCGCTGCAGTCCGGCCGCAACGTGACGCAGGCAGCAGAAATGGCTGGATTCAGTTCAGACACCCAGCTGCGCCGCGCATGGCACCAGTTTGAAGCCGCCGGCACACCCTCCGACGCAGGGCGCAGGGCCTAGAGCCCAACGCCAGGTCGACTCATCCGGCAAAAACAGCGGCGTTTCGCACCGATCTGCCATCCGTCGCATGGGGCGTGAATGGCGGCGCCTGCATGACTACATTTCAACCAGCGAACCGCTGTGGCCGCCAAGCATCAACACTTCACACCATCACAACCATGCAAACTTCCTACCCACGCATTCCGTCGGCCATCACATCCTTGCTTCTAGCGGGCGTGCTGTGCCTGGCGATCACCCCAGTCCATGCTGCTGACTGGTTTGGCAATAAAACTGTCACCGGCTCGGGCAAACCCAGTAGCGCCAAGCGCGAGTTGGCACCCTTCAACAGCATTGCCGTCGATCTGCACGGCAAGATCGAGCTGATCCAGGGCAATACCGAAGGCGTTGTGGTGGAGGCCGATGACAACCTCCTACCCCTGATAGAAACCGTAGTCTCCAATGGTCAACTCCGCATTGGCACTATAAAGGGCATGAACCTGCCGGGTAGCGCAAAAATTCAAGTCACGGTGTATGCGCGCAATGTCGACACCCTATCCCTGTCAGGTTCTGCCGATCTGACAGCGGCGCGCCTGTCGACATCCAAACTGGCGGGCAACATTGCCGGGTCTGGCAGCATCAAGATCAAGGATTTGCAAAGCGACAACCTCACGGTGTCTATCGCAGGGAGCGGAAGCTTTGAGGCTCAAGGCATTGCCAAAACCATGAAGGTGAATATTGCTGGCTCGGGCGATGTCAACACCGCAAAACTTTCCACGCAGGATGCGAAAGTCAGCATTGCGGGTTCCGGCGACGCAACCCTCTGGGTCCGCCAGGCCTTGAGCGTCAGCATTGCCGGATCGGGTGACGTGCGCTACTACGGCGAAGGCACCCTGCGCAACGCGTCCACCATGGGCTCGGGCAGTGTCAAACAACTGGGCACCGCACCACCGGTCTGATGGCACAGGCTGCGCTGTCAGATCTCGCCGCGCACCATTCCCAACAAACGCCCCAGCACTGCGCCGCCATCGGCGCGCAGACCATTGTGCTCGTATTCATTGGTCATCCACAGCTTGATGTTGGGCACCAGCGCAGCGGTTTCCTCTGAAAACTCGCGGTGTACATACATGTCATCATAGTAGACGGCGGCGGCCACGGGCACCGTGTTCTGCTTCAGGCGCTCCACATCGTAGAGTTGTGGCCAGTCTGCCCGAGCGGCCAGAATGTTCGCAGCGTCCTTGAGCGGGCGCAACTGGGTGTAGGCATCCAGCATCCACGGGTACACCATCTCGCCCGTGAACAGCACGGGCTCTGCACCATCCAACGCGAACTCAGGGCATTCGGCCAGCAGGCGCTGCGCCGACCACTGGCTGGCAGTGCCCTGGGTGTAGCAGGCTTCGTGCAGCAGCGTGTAGATGGGGTTGGTGTCGAAGTTTTGCATCTGCTCCAGGTGGAACAGAAAATTCCAGTTCAGCAAGGCCTGGCCATCCGCACCGGTCACAAATGCTTCTTCCAGCAGGTAATGCAGGGCCTCAAAACCACCACTCATGCCCAGGTGCAGGCCCAGCTGCAAAAAGCGCTGTGGAGTCAAATCACCGCCACCGGGCAACTGCACCGCGTGGGTACGCAGGTGGTCCACGATTCTGCGGGCTAGTGCAGCGTCATCGGGGTAGCGCTGGTAGTAAAGCCGGTTCTTGTCCGCCACGCGGCGGTAGGTGGCGCGGTACACATCATCTGCAGGACGTGCCAGGGACGGAATGCCGCCCGTGATCAAGACATGCTTCAGGCCCTGTGGCGAGGCACTGAGGTAACGCATGGCGCAAAAGCCGCCATAACTCTGGCCCAAGATGCTCCATGGCTGGTCGCCCACGAGCTGCTGGCGAATGGCCTCCGCATCACGCACGATGTTGTCGGCACGGAAGTGCATCAGGTAATCGGCCTGCGTCTGGGCATCGCCCAGCCCCGCCAGTGTTTGCGCAGTGACCGGCGTGGAGCGCCCGGTGCCACGCTGGTCCAGCAGCAGCACCCGGTAGTCTTGCAGTGCTCGCCCTATCCAGCCGCCAGCATCGGCCGGCCGCGGGGCGCCGGAGCCTGGGCCGCCTTGAAAGTAAACCAGGTAGGGAAGATTTGCATCTTCTTTCCCTGGCGCAACCACTTCGCGCGCATACACCTCGATGGTGCGGCCCGGCTTGGCGTAGTCCAATGGCAATACAAACGTATGGTCGCGCAACACCAGTCCGGGGATGCGATGGGTAGCCTGAGTCACTTTGCAGGGTCTTTCAACGGCCAGAGATTTCGCGGAAGAACGCTTCGGGCGAAGGCTTGCGCTGCAGGAAGGCCTCCACCAATTCGGACGGCGCCCGCTGGCCACCGCTTTCCAGAATCAGCTTGCGGTAGCGTGTGCCCAGCCGGGTGTCCATCACATTGTTTCCAAAGGCCGAGCGCATATCCAGCGCCAACACTTCGGACCACATATAGCCGTAGTAGCCGGCCTGGTAACCACCCATCACATGGCCGAAACCGGCAGGCACCATGGTCCCGGCTTCATAGCCCAGCGGGGTTTTGCCCTCCAGCTCGGCCCAGGTTTGCATGGCGTCCACCACCTTGGGGGTGTGCAAGGACATATCCCAGGCTGCGTACAGGCGCTGGCGGGCGTACTGGATACCCTTGCCAAAGGCGCGTGATGCATTCATGCGCTCCATCAGCTTGGGGTCAATCGGTTTGCAAGTGGGGCAGACTTGGGCAAACATGACCAGCGTTTCAGGGCGGCGCGACCACTCCTCAAACATCTGTGACGGCGCTTCCACAAAATCACGTTTGACACCGGTACCCGCGTTCAGCACGTAACGCGTTTTGGACAACACGCCGTGCATGATGTGACCAAACTCGTGGAACAAGGTCTCCAGCTCGTTCTGGTCAAAACCCTCTCGGTTGAAGTTGGTCACCAAGACCGAGATGGGCGTGCGCCCACCCACCGCGGAGACGCCCCGCACCGGGAAGGCTGCCGCGTGTTTGTACTTGCCATCGCGTGGGAACAGGTCCAGGTAAAAGCTGGACAGGTATTGGCCGCTGCCTGTGTCAAACACGTCGTAACCACGCACATCCGCCTGCCATACAGGCAGGCTCTTGTTGGCTTTGAAATTCACACCGTAGAGCTTGCTGGTGACCTGCATCATCCAGTCAATCGTCGGGTCGACAGGAAACTGGGCGCGCACTGCGCTTTGGTCCACGCTGTAGCGCAACTTCTTCAGGCGCTGCTGGTAGAAAGAAACATCCCAGCGTTTGAGCACTGCGTCCTTATCGCCCGTGTTTGCCACCTTTTCGGCGCGCAACTCGTCCAGCTCCTTGCGCTCCAGGGCCTCCACCTTGCCCTGCACGTCGTCCAGGAAGCGGGTTACGTTAGCCGCTGTGCCCGCCATGCGGCGCTTGATGGTCCAGTCGGCAAAATTGGTTTCACCCATCAGCTGCGCCAGCTCCAGCCGCAACGTGACTGCTTCTTGCAGCAGGCCCAGGTTTTCTGTGCCCCCGCGTTGCTGGAATGCGGTCCAGAACGCCTTGCGGGTGGCTTCCACCTGCACGTTGTTCATGATGGCATCAAACTCGGGGTAGTCCAGACCAAAAAGGTAGTTGCCCTGCTCGTCCTTGGCACGGCCAGTCAGTGCGGCGGGCAAAACACCCTGCAACTGGGCCTCGGAAAACGCCAGCTTGGTCTTGGTGTCGCGCACATTGCGCGAGAAGTCTTGGGCCAGTTTGTCCAGCCGCTCGAAGATGGCCTTGGCCCGGTCACGCTTGGCCGTGGGCAGGTTGACACCACGTTCTTCAAAGTCATCCAGAATGCTCTGGCGGGCCATTGCATCCACCGGGTCGTTGGTTTTCAGCGCCTTGACGCGCTGGAACAATGCCTCGCTTTGCAGGTATTCATTGGGCAGTGCCGACAACAGCAAATCGCAGGCCTCAGCGGCCTTGCGCACCTCGGGGTCAGGGCTGGTTTCAGACAACAGGCCAATAGGGCCGCCAATGTCCTGCAAGCCCATGTCCAGCGCGTTCCAGGCATGCAAAACGGTTTTGGCATTCACGCGGTCCAATGGCACGGCCTTGATCTGCTCAATACGGGCGCGGGCCTGGGCGATGCCTTGCTCACACAGCTTGGGGATGGCCGCCGCCGTAGGCTGGGCAATCACACCGCGCAAGGCGGGCGTGGAGGCCGCTAGGGCATGGGGTACAAAGCATGCGGCAAGGGCCGCGAGCACCGTGGTTTGAAGCTTCATGGCAATCCTGGAGTCGGGTTGAGAAAGGGATTGGCCGGCAGGTGCCGGCGGGCCCGTGGCCGCTTTCTGGGCGGTTGGGCTGCGGGATTATAGGCAGCGGAATTGGGGCCGCCGGGCGGGCTTTACCCTAGGACCTGCGCAGTGCATCCACCCAGTCGGCAATGGCATCCAGGTTGACTTGGTCTTCGGCATGCACCAGGTAACACTCCAGGTCTGACAGGGCCTGTTCGATGTGGCCCAGCTCGGCATGGGCCAGTCCGCGGTCGCGGTATTCGGGCCAGGACTGGGGCAGCAAAATCACCAGCCGCTCCTGCACCGCCAGCAGGCGCTGCCAGTCGTTTTGCGACTTGTGGATTTCCTTCAGGTTGCGCAGCATGCGGGCGATGATGTCGCGCGAGGGTGCGGTCTGCAGGTACAGGCCCAGGGGAGTTTCCAGCTCGTCGAGCAGGCCACTGCGCTTGCGGTAGGGCTCCAGCCGCTCAGACAGTTCTTCGCGGCTCATCGATTTGCCGGTTAAGGGGTCGATCACCACCTGGCCCATCGGCAGATTGACCTTGACCAGAAAGTGCCCCGGAAACCCCACACCCCGCACCGCCAGCCCCAAGCCCTGAGCCAGCTCCATCCACAAGACTGCTAGTGTGATGGGGATGCCACGGCGCGTATACAAAAGCCGGTGGATGAAGCTGTTGTCGGGGTCGTAGAAATCGTTGGCGTTGCCTCCAAACCCCAGATCCTGGTAGAAAAACTGGTTGAGCACCCGCAGCTTTTGCACGGGGCCTGCATCGGCCGCCAAGCGTCTGCGCAGGCGGGCCAGGAGCTGGTCTACTTCGCCCAGCACCGTTTGCACATCCATCTCGGGGTATTCGTCCTGGGCCAGGCTGACGGCTGCCTCAAACAGCGTGAATTCACCATCGCTCTCCACCAGCGAGGCGAAGTATTCCAGCGGTGTGGGTTGGTCAAAGGACAGGTTCATGGCGGCAAACCTTTTTGGGTGCTAGCGTCGCAGCAATTGTCGCAAGTTCAGGCCCGCGGCCCAAATAGCTACAAAATAGATAGCAATAGCGCTAGATACGTAGAGGGCTAGCCACCCAGTTCGCTGAAACTTCTCGGCTTTCAGGGCCAGCCAGGGCACAGAGCCATTGGCCCACATCAAAAACACCGCCAGCAGCGCACTGGCGGCCAGCACCTGCAGGGCGAAACGGCCCCAGCCGGGTTGCGGAATATAGGTGCGGTTGCGCAAAAGCCCGATCAACAGCCACAGCGCGTTGACCATGGCGCCAACCCCAATGGCCAAGGCCAGGCCCGCATGGGCCAGCAGGGGCACAAACACAAAGTTCAACGCCTGGGTAATGATCAACACCGCGATGCCGATCAGGGCTGGCGTCTTGATATTCTGGCTGGCGAAATAGCCCGGCACCAAAACCTTGACGGCGACCAGGCCCAGCAAACCAGCGCCGTAGCCCATCAGGGCCACGGTTGTCTGCATCACATCGTTGTCCGTAATCGCGCCGTTGTGAAAAATCACTGCAACCAGCGGCTGGGCAAAGGTGACCAGCGCTATGGCACTGGGCACCGCCATCAATACCACCAGGCGCAGGCCCCAGTCGATCATGCTGGAGAATTTGTCTGCGTCGTTGGCTGCCTTCGCCGCGGCCAGCTGCGGCATCAGCACCACCCCCAAAGCAACACCCAACATGGCGGTGGGGAACTCCATCAAGAGACTGGCGCCATTCAGCCACGACACCGAACCCACCGCCAAATGCGAAGCGATTTGCGTGTTGATAATCAGGGAGATCTGGGACACGCTGACACCCAGCAACGCAGGGCCCATCAGGTGCACTATTCTTTTGGTAGCAGGCTGTTCCCAGGCGGCGCGGGCTGCAGCTATATTGAGCCGGACCTTTGGTGTCACACCGATGCGGTGCATGGCCAACAGGATGGCCCCCAACTGCAGCAAGCCACCCAACATCACGCCCGCTGCCATGGCGTAGATCGGTTCAATGCCCAACTGCTGGAACCAGGGGGCACCGAGCCAGGCCGCCAGAATCATGGCCACATTCAGCAAAACGGGCGTGGCCGCAGGAATGGCAAAGTTCTTCCAGGTATTGAGCACCCCAGCACCCAGCGCCACCATGGACATACAGGCAATGTAGGGGAACATCCAGCGCGTCATGACGACGGCAGCGTCAAAGCCTTCGGGCTTCAGGCCACTGGCCAGCAGGTAAACCAGGATGGGAGCGCCCGCTATGCCAACCACACAGGTCAGCAGCAATGCCATGATCAGCAAAGTGGCGACGGAATTGATCAAGGCGCGGGTGGCCTCCTCACCATCTTTTTCTTTGCTGGCCGCCAGCACCGGCACAAAGGCCTGGCTGAAGGCGCCCTCGGCAAACATGCGGCGCAACATATTGGGAATGCGAAACGCCACCCAAAAGGCGTCGGTCATGGCGCTAAACCCGAAGGTGGAGGCCATCAATATGTCACGCACCAAACCGGTGATGCGTGACGCAAGGGTCAACAGGGAAACGATGGAGGCGGATTTGATAAGGCTCACGCGGCGAGTGTAGCCCCGTGGATGACACCCCAGCGCTGCAGAGCAGCGAGAGCACCGGTTTGCCTGCCCAGGACCAAAATGCTACAATCGCGGGCTTTGCTGGCATCATCCTCAGACACAAGGAATACTTAATATGGCATCTACTAAACCCAAGAAAAAGAACCCACGCCTGGCGTCGGGCCGTAAACGCGTCCGTCAGGACATCAAAATCAATGCAGCAAACACCTCTTTGCGTTCCAAATACCGCACCGCGGTGAAGAACGTTGAGAAGGCAGTTCTGGCCGGTGACAAGACCAAGGCCACCGAACTGTTTGCGAAGATGCAAGCCGTGGTTGACACCGTGGCTGACAAGGGCATCTTCCACAAGAACAAGGCAGCACGCGACAAGAGCCGCTTGTCTACCAAGGTGAAAGCCTTGGCCCTCGCAGCGTAAAACCTGCACGCCTGATCACTCAGGCACATCGCACGGGCCTCTCGGGGCCTGCCGTTTGCACCGGGTGCGCTGCCAGCAAAGCAAAAAAGCCGTTCATTGAACGGCTTTTTTGTTTGTGTGCCCTCTGGGGGTCCTTAAACTTCGGGACGCGTCTCGCTCACCTGCAGCTCGTTGTCTTTGGCAAAGTTCAGGCAAAAGTCCCATGCCATGACGTCGTAATCGCGCAGATCCCGGTGCACGATCACACACTTCACATTGCCAAACGAGGTGGGCACACACCACGGTGAATACCCCAGATGGCTGCCCGGCTGCGGACCACCCGGGCGAAACTGGCTCATGACGCCCGCCAAGCGCTCAGCCCAGTCACTGGGGCGGAACGTTTTGCCGCTGCGGGTCAATCCCAGGATGTAGAGTTCTTTAGACGAAGGCGTGAGGGGCATGGTGTTGTCGGCGATGGGTTTTGCAACACCCGGAATGCGTTGCGCCGCGAAGTGATTTTATCTGACACAGGACTACACATTGCTGACACGCCGTGCAAATTACGTGCCCGAGTAGGCCCATCACGCGCTGCAGGTCACCCGGCCGCAGCAGGCCGCACATCATTACAGTGATGCCAATTTGTCAAATAAGTGCTGCAGTGCAGCGCCTAGAATCCCTTTCCATCGACCTGTTTCACGACGACAAACCTGGAGTTTCCCTATGACCGCTGCTGTTCCCGCCACGCCCTCTTCACCCCACGTGATGAACACCTACGGCCGCCTGCCCATTGCCTTGAGCCATGGCCAGGGCTGCCGCGTGTGGGATGTGAACGGCCGCGAGTACCTGGACGCTCTGGGAGGCATTGCCGTCAACACGCTGGGCCACAACCACCCCAAGCTGGTGGCCGCGTTGCAGGACCAGGTGACCAAGCTGATCCACACATCCAACTACTACCACGTGCCGCTGCAGGAAGAACTGGCCAGCCTGCTGGTAGAGCGCTCGGGCATGACCAATGTGTTCTTCTGCTCCACAGGGCTGGAAGCCAACGAAGCGGCGCTGAAACTGGCCCGCAAGTTTGGCCACGACAAGGGCATTGAGCGCCCCGAGATCGTGGTTTACGAGAAGGCATTCCATGGCCGCTCGATTGCCACGCTCAGCGCCACCGGCAATCCCAAGGTTCAAGCTGGTTTTGGCCCGCTGGTGGAAGGTTTTATCCGCGTGCCGGCCAACAACATTGAGCAGCTCAAGGCCGCAACGGCCAACAACCCCAATGTGGTGGCGGTATTCTTTGAAGCCATCCAGGGTGAAGGTGGCGTCAACCCCATGCACATGGACTACCTGCGCGATGTTCGCGCCCTGTGCGACCAACGCGACTGGTTGCTGATGATCGACGAGGTGCAATGTGGCATGGGCCGCACCGGCAAGTGGTTTGCCCACCAGTGGGCCGGTATCAAACCCGATGTGATGCCACTGGCCAAGGGCCTGGGCTCGGGCGTGCCGGTGGGTGCTGTGGTGGTGGGGCCCAAGGCGGCCACCATATTTGCCCCCGGCAACCACGGCAGCACCTTTGGCGGCAACCCGCTGGCCATGCGCGCTGGTGTCACCACCATCCGCACCATGGAAGAAGAAAACCTGCTGGCCAATGCCGCCACCGTAGGTGAGCACTTGAAGGCCGCCCTGCACAAAGGCCTGGCGGCCGAGCTGGCCAGTGGTGCAGTGAAGGAAATCCGTGGCCAGGGACTGATGCTGGGTATTGACCTGTCCAAGCCCTGCGGTGCCTTGACCCAACGGGCGGCCGACGCCGGCCTGCTGATCAGCGTGACCGCCGATACCGTGGTGCGTCTGGTGCCATCGCTGATACTGACCACGGCCGAGGCCGATCAGATCGCGGCTATCCTGTGCCCCCTCATCTCTGCATTGTTGAAAGAATAAACGCCATGAACCCGCTCAAAGGCATCCCCAGCACGGTACCCCAAGGTGCGCCGCCCGTGCGGCACTACTTGCAGTTCACCGACTTCACCAACGAAGAGTACGTTTACCTGCTGGAGCGCGCGGCCTTTATCAAACACAAGTTCAAGACCTTTGTGCGCCATCACTCGCTGGTAGACCGCACCCTGGCCATGATTTTCGAGAAGGCCTCCACCCGCACGCGTGTGAGCTTTGAAGCCGGCATGTACCAACTGGGTGGCAGCGTGGTGCACCTGACCACGGGCGACAGCCAGCTGGGCCGCTCCGAGCCCATTGAAGACAGCGCCAAGGTCATCAGCCGCATGACCGACATTGTGATGATCCGCACCTTTGAGCAGACCAAGATCGAACGCTTTGCCGCGCACTCGCGGGTTCCGGTCATCAACGGCCTGACCAATGAATTCCACCCCTGCCAGATCCTGGCAGACATCTTCACCTACATTGAACACCGTGGCCCCATCACCGGCAAAACCGTGGTGTGGGTGGGCGATGGCAACAACATGGCCAACACCTGGCTGCAGGCCGCCGCCATTTTGGGCTTTCACCTGCGTGTGAGCACCCCCAGCGGTTATGAGGTGGATGAAAAAGTGGCCGTTACCCCCCGTGGAATGGGCTCCGGTAGCTATAAAGCCTATAGCAATCCGCTGGAGGCCTGCAAAGACGCCGATCTGGTCACCACCGATGTGTGGACCAGCATGGGCTTTGAGGCCGAGAACGAAACCCGCCGCAAGGCCTTTGCCGCCTGGTGTGTGAATGCCGAGATGATGGCCGCCGCCAAACCCGACGCGCTGTTCATGCACTGCCTGCCCGCTCACCGCGGCGAAGAGGTGGATGCAGACGTGATAGACGGCCCCCAGTCCGTGGTGTGGGACGAGGCCGAAAACCGCATGCACGTGCAAAAAGCGCTGATGGAATACCTGCTGCTGGGCCGCCAGGCGTAATACCGCGTATGGCCGATTCCGCGTGCATGACTTGCGGCGCCTGCTGCGCCTGTTTTCGCGTGGACTTTTCCGTCTACGAGCTTGACAGCAGGGGTGGACGTGTGCCCGATGGTCTTGCGGAGGAAATCAATGGCAACACCGCGCGCATGCGCGGCACCGACTATGTACCCATCCGCTGTGCGGCCCTGAGTGGCACCCTGGGTCAGCGGGTAGGCTGCGGCATCTACGAGTGGCGCCCCTCACCCTGCCACGAGTTTGAAGAAGGCAGCGACGCCTGTGCACGAGCACGGGCCAAACATGGCATGCCGCCCCTGTCCGGCGCTTAACTGCAAATCCGCGCCGGGCCGCCCCAAGCGGATTTAGCCCCCTCGGGGGGCAGCGACCCGCGTAGCGGTGGAGCGTGGGGGCCAACCACTACTCGTTGCGAATGGCCTGGCGGGTGATCACGCCACCCAGCAGAACAGCATCCTGGCGCATACGGTTGGCCAGCCCCTCGGGTGACGATCCCACCACCTGCCAGCCTTGTACAAACAGGCGCTGGCGCATCTCGGGGCTGCGCACGATGGTGCTGACCAAAGTTGCCAGTTTGTCGACCGCGGCGGGTGGCATGGCAGCGGGCACCGCCACGGCATTCCACACCTCCAGATCAACCCCCTGTATGCCCAGCTCGGCTAGGCTGGGCAGCTCCGGCACCAGCGTGCTGCGTCCGGCCGACGTAACCGCAATCGCCTTGAGCCGACCCGCCTGCACCTGTGGCATGGCCAAGCCCGGTGGCAACAGCGCGAGTTGAATCTGCCCGCCCAGCATGGCGTTCACCACCTGCGGATTGCCGGGGTACGGCACATGCACCGGGCTCAGACCTGTTTTGGCCTTGACCAACTCCATGCCCAGGTGTGCCACCGTGCCCTGGCCCGGCGTGCCATAGCTCCAGGCGCTGCCAGCCTGCAAGCCAGCCCGCACGAAGTCTTGTGCCGTGCCTGCATAGCTTGCTGGCACGGCCAGTACCAGCGGTGCTGTGCCGAGCAAACTTACCGGAGCGAGATCCTTGAGTGGGTCGTAGGGTGTCTTGGGGTTGAGCAGCTTGGCAATGGTGAGGTTGCCATTGATCATCAGCCCCAGGGTGTGGCCATCGGTTGACTTAGCAACGATGTCGGCCGCGATATTGCCACTGGCGCCCGGACGGTTGTCCATCACTACGGGCTGGCCCAGTGCTTTGGACAAAGGCTCGGCCAGCGCCCGCGCGGTGAGATCCGGGCTGGAGCCACCGGGGAAGCCAACCACGATACGAATCGGCCTGCTAGGCCATGATGTGGTTGCAGCAGTTCGGTTTTGCGCTGCGGCCGGTGCCCAGGGCATTCCCCCCGTTACCGCAGCCAGACCACCCAGCGCCAGAAGTTTGCGTCGTGTCTTCAGCATGGTTTTCTCTTTCGTCAATGTCTTCAAACGCCCGAAGGCTGCTTATCCGCGGTACAGCCAGGGCACATCCATCAGGCGCTCGCCCATCAGACGCATGGACTGGTCACGCCCCCAGCGCACCAGCCCGGTGGCATGGAATATCTGCCCATTGCGGATGGATCGGGCCTGCACCCGGGCGTTGCGCTGCCAGCGCAGCTGTGCGTAATGCTGCAGCCGCTGCGCCATGGGCAGGCCGCCTTCGGCCAGCACGCGCTGCAGGCAGGCCGCGTCTTCCATGGCCATGCCCGCTCCCTGCGCCATATAGGGTCGCATGGGGTGGGCCGCATCCCCGAGCAAGGCTACGCAGCCCTTGGCTTGTTCGTGCGCGCCAGCCATGGGCGGGCGGTCACACAAGGCCCACAAGCGCCAGGTGTGGATGGCAGCAATCAGGTCTTGCAAAGGGGTGCAGGTGCGCCCCAGAGCTGCCTGCAAATCACGGGTGTGGGTGGCGTGATCCCAGTCCTGCACGTCGCTACCTTGCGCCACCGCGCCTTCCACAATGGCGACCACATTGAGCCATTCACCCCCACGCACTGGGTACTGCACCACATGCAACTTGGGGCCCAGCCAGACCGTGACCACCTGGCTGCGCAGGGCCTCGGGCAGATCGGCCTGCGCAACCATGGCCCGGTACGCCAGATGGCCGGTGACACGCGGCGGCGCATCGTGCAGCAGTTGCTGGCGCACGCTGCTCCACAAACCATCTGCGCCAATCAGCGCCTGCCCTTGCAGCTGCAGACCATTTTCTGTACGCACCTGCACCACACTGTCGGCATCCTCAAAAGACGCCAGACGCTGGCCCACATGCAAGGTGGTGCTGCCCTGCTGCACCACCGCCGTGAGCAGCAAGCGGTGCAGGTCGGCGCGGTGGATGGTGGCATAGGGCGCGCCATACAGCGTGCGCGTGCGTTCACCCAAGCGCAATTGGCCCAATGCGGCACCCGATTCGGCTGAACGCACCTGCAGCAGATCGGGAAAGGCCGCCACCTGTTTCAAGGCCGACTCCAGCCCCCACCCCTGCAGCACCCGAACCACGTTGGGGCCCATTTGTATGCCGGCACCCACCTCGCCAAAGGCGGGCGCGCGCTCCATCAACTGCACCGCCCATCCCACGCGCGAGCAGGCCAGAGCAGCAGCCAGGCCGCCAATACCGCCACCTGCGATCAGAATTTGTTTGTCGTACATCAAGCTATTGTCATCTCTGGCGGTGCCGCACCCGCAAGACGCGCAAAGCACCGGATGGGCACAGGATAATCGCGCCCATGAGCCCCACCCCATCCCCCGAACTCCTGTTGCCTGCCGGTTCTCTGGACAAAATGCGCGCCGCGTTTGACTTTGGCGCAGACGCCATTTATGCAGGCCAACCGCGCTATTCCTTACGCGCCCGCAACAACGAATTCAAGCTGGAACAGATAGCGACCGGTATTGCCGAAGCACACGCCCGCGGCAAGAAGTTTTTCGTGACCAGCAACCTGCTTCCGCACAACGACAAGGTACGCACCTACCTGCGCGACATCGAGCCCGTGATTGCCATGCGGCCCGACGCCCTGATCATGGCTGACCCCGGCCTGATCATGATGGTGCGCGAGGGCATGGACAAGGGCAACTACAACGATGTGCCGATTCACCTGTCCGTGCAGGCCAACACGGTCAACTACATGGCGGTGAAGTTCTGGCAAAAGGTGGGCGTGAAACGCATCATCCTGTCGCGCGAGTTGAGCCTGGATGAGATTGAAAAGATCCGGCAAGAGTGCCCCGACATGGAGCTCGAAGTGTTTGTACACGGCGCCTTGTGTATTGCGTATTCTGGCCGCTGCCTGCTGTCGGGCTACTTCAACCGGCGCGACTCCAACCAGGGCACCTGCACCAACGCCTGCCGCTGGAACTACAGCACCCAGGCCAGCGCCGAAAACCCCAACACCGGCGAGGCCATAGCCATCAAGATGGACAGCGGCTTCAACTTCAACACCGCGCAACAAGAAGCGGAGCAATCGTTCGCGGCCTGCGGGGGCAGTGCCCGACACCCCGCTGCTGACAACGTCTACCTGCTGGAAGAAGCCGGCCGCCCCGGCGAACTGATGCCCATCATGGAAGACGAACACGGCACCTACATCATGAACAGCAAGGACCTGCGCGCGGTCGAGCACGTGGAACGTCTGGTCAAGATCGGCGTGAACTCGCTCAAGATCGAAGGCCGCACCAAAAGCCTGTACTACGTGGCCCGCACCGCGCAAACCTACCGCCGCGCCATTGACGATGCGGTGGCTGGGCGCCCCTTCAACCCCCTGCTCATCACCGAGCTCGAAGGCCTGGCCAACCGGGGCTTTACCAGCGGCTTCCTAGAGCGCCGCCCATCGCAGGACTACCAGAACTACGAAACCGGCCATTCCGACATTGGCCACAGCCACTTTGTCGGCGAGGTGCAGGGCGTGGTCGATGGCTGGGCCGAAGTAGAAGTCAAAAACAAGTTTGCCGTGGGCGACCAGATGGAAATCATTCACCCCAGCGGCAACCACACTGTCACGCTGGAGCAGATGCGCAACCTGGAAGGCGAGCCGCTCAGCGTGGCGCCGGGCAGCCCGCTGCGGGTGCAGATTCCGCTGGAGGCGCGTTACCAGGGTGCGTTGTTGGCGCGGGTGATGACCGCTTGAACCCGCTCGAAGCCGCCACCATGCTTACAGCCGAAGTTCATACCGCCATGGAACGCAGCGTTCTGTGCTGGCTCGCCACCGTCAACGCTGCAGGACAACCCAACGTCTCGCCCAAGGAAATTTTCGCACCCTTTGATGTGGAGCATCTCGTCATCGCCAACATCGCTTCGCCCAACAGTGTGCGCAACCTGCTCTCCAACCCCAGCGTTTGTGTGAGCTTTGTCGATGTCTTTGTGCAAAAGGGGTTCAAGATTATCGGCACGGCACAAAACATTGCGCGCCACACGCCCGACTACGCACATTGGGTGCGCCCGCTGCAAGCCAAGGCCGGGACGCGCTTCACCATCCACAGTGTCATGGTGGTGAAGGTCCAGTCCGTTGAAGCGATTCTGGCTCCCAGCTATCGGCTGTATCCCCAGGAAACAACCGAGCAATCGCAAATAGAGTCCGCCATGCGTACCTATGGGGTGCGGCCTGCCTCTTGAACGCGCAGCTGCAGCCGCATGGGCAGCCATCCCGCCAAGCCACTAAAGTGAATCAAACCACCAAAGCCCAACCGCCTGGCCATGGTGATGGGCACACTACGCGGCACTTCGGTCATCCGTGATCCGCCTGTGATAGCGGGCCGCGCTCCACCTCTTGCGCATCGGTCGGTGAGGAAGTGGCCACAGGCGCGGGACGGCACATCTTTTCACCGTCCCAGACCTGCCCGCACCAGCATTGCCCTTGCGGATCAATGATGCAGGTTCCTGTGCCGCAGCAACGTTCGTCGTCGTCTTGCATGGGTGTTTCCTTAATCGCTAGTGGCGGTAATACCCCGTCAGCAGGTGCAGTTGCCCGTAACGTGGCACGATGGGCTCGCAGATTGATCCTTCATCCTACACGCCCCTTCCATGAAACTGTATCCCCTTATTGCCGGCTTGCTGCTGGCCATCACCACCATGACCAGCCATGCCATCGAAGAGCCGTCGTACACCGTTGTGCAACAACTGGAGGGGTTTGAAATTCGCGAGTACCCGCCTTTCACGGTTGCAGAAGTGGTGGTATCCGGCGAGGCCAGTGAGGCTGGCAACCGCGCATTCCCCATTCTGGCAGGATACATCTTTGGCAAGAACAAGGGCGAACGCAAACTCGCCATGACGGCGCCGGTGACACAGGCGGCCGTGCCGGTGAAGCTGGACATGACGGCACCCGTCACCCAGACAGCAGCGCCCGGAGGTTTTCTGGTGCAGTTTGTGTTGCCCCGCGGTGTGACGGTTGCTACCGCGCCGGAGCCAATCGACTCAAGGGTCATGCTGCGCGAAATGCCTGCCACCCGCGTGGCAGTGATCCGGTATTCGGGCTTCTGGTCCGAAGCCAACTACAACGAGCACCTGGCCAAACTGCAAGCGGCCATGAAGGCGGCCAACATCACATCGACCGGTGAGCCCGTGCTGTCCCGCTACAACGGCCCGGCCACTCCCTGGTTCATGCGGCGCAATGAAATCTGGTTACCGGTTGTTACTACGCCATAAGGGCCAAACGCTCCACCTATACTGCCGGGCCTAGCAACAACCGCAAGGCCACCGGTGTTCCTAACCATCCACTCCACACCCCTGACCGTACGACGGCGAACCCGCCAAGCCAGTGTGGGCCTGGTTGTACTGGGCTTGCATCTGGCGGGTGTGTTGGTCTGGTGGACCGTGGGGCAGCACAGCAGCATGCGCATGGCGCGCGTGGAGACGCGGCTGCCTTCCATCTCTGTATCGCTACCTGTGCTTGCCAAGCCCGACACCGAGCAGGCCCGCCGACCGCAACGCATGCAAGACCCCACCGCTACGACCCGCCAGCGCGACACCACCAAACCGGCAGACCCCCGTTTCACGGCAGACGTCGCCACGGCACCCTCGGCAAGCGGAATATCCATTCCATTGGAACCAAGCAGCCCAGCCGAAGAGCAAACACCTGGCGCACCCGCGCTCAACTTGAACCTGTCGCGCAAAGACATATCGTCCACCGCACCCCGTAGCTTTGCGGAGCAGTCTCCATTCCGTGGGCGCTTACCCAAGACCGTGGAGCGGCAAATCGCAAATGCCGCAGCAGAGACAGGGCCGTGGACAGAAGAGCGTCTTGACTACAACCGCATCCGCTTTCGTCGGGGCAATACATGCCTAACGATGCACCGCCCGAACCCAGTAAGCATTGACCCCCTAAGCGAAGCAGCAGGCCCCGGGGCCTGGCTGACCCCCGGGCCAGAGGAGTGCACGGACTAGTCACCCATTTACTATAATTTTGATAGCGACTGGTGCATATTCGACGGGGGCTAGTGGCCAATTCTTTATATAAGACCCGCCGCAGACAGGCTTTTTGGTGGTTTGCCACTCTTGGGGCGGCGCAGAATCCACCCATGCCACGCTTACCCCGCATTGCCCACGCTTTAACACTCGCGATCACCGCTCTAATGGGCCTGCCACCCGTGGCCACGGCGGCGGAGAAACTCAACACGGTCGTCGTGCGCCAGGCTCTGCTGGACCTGACCGTAGAGCTGCGCCAGGTCAAAGAAGGCCAGGAGGACGATGAAAACCCACAGACCAGTGGCGGCGCCTACACCGTGGGCACTGCCAATCGCGCGGTGGACTTTGCGCCGCAGCAAGTTCGGGTGCGCAATGGCGAGAAGGCCAGCTTGCAGATCAACCAGTCCATGCCCATGCAGTGGGTGCAAAAGATCGAGTCACAAAGCGCCACACTCAGTGCGGCCAGTGCCTCGGCCAGCAGCAATTCCGGCGGCGTTACCCAGGCGGTGACCTGGATGGAGTCGGGCCAAAGCCTGACCGTCACGCCCCACTGGCCGGGGGGCAAGCTGCCGGTCAAGATCGAGATTGAAGTGCAATCCTCTGCCGTGGATGAGCGCACCAGCTCCGACCTGCCCGCCACCCAGCGCCAGCGCTTCAGCAGCACGGTCAGCGCGCCACTGAACCGGTGGGTCACCATTGCCAGCAGTGGTAAGCCAGCCCGTGCCGGCAGCTACAGCAGCGCCGGTAGCAGCGATGGGCGGCGGCTGACGCAGATCCGCGTGTCACGCGAGCCGTAAAGGCTTTACTGACAAAGCCCGCGCAGCGCCACCAAATCCACAATTTCCAGCGCCCCGCGTTGCACGCGGATCAAGTCCCGAGCTTTGAGGTCGTTCAATATCTGGTTGGTGGTCTGGCGCGAGATACCAATCATCAGCGCCAGCTGTTCCTGCGTGATGGCTACGGTGCGGCGCGAGCTGCCTTCGTCCGCACCCTGGCCGTAACCCTGCGCCATCTGCACCAGGCGGCGCATCACGCGCACGGCTGCGGGCAACACGGCCTGCTCTTCCATGTTCACAAAGGCCATGCGCAGCTTGTCGGCCATCAACAAGGCCAGGTCGCGCCAATACTCTGGGTGGTTCTGCAGCCAGGCCTGCAGCGCATCGTGTGGTACCTGCAGCAGGGTGCTGGGCTCGGCGGCATGGGCATCGTGCGTGCGGGTGGAGCCGTCAAACACCGATATCTCGGCAAACCAGGTGGGCGGGGTCAGCAAGATCAACAGCGCCTCGCGCGTGTCGTGGTGCGCATCCACCAGGCCCGATATGCGGATGGAGCCGCGCACCAGCGCATACAGCCCGCAAGGCGACCCGCCACGCAAAAACAGCGCATCGCCCGTCTGCAACTGGCGCAGCTTGGCCATGTCCAGCAGGGCAGCAGAAAACGCCTCCGGCAGTTGGGCGAACCAACGGCCCGCGCGCAGAGTCGGCAAGTAGGTGGCGATATCAGGCATCAGGGTTAGCCCCAATCTGGCAAAACGGGTTGTGTCGGGTACTTGACAGACACCCAGTATGCAACGGCCAGATGATCACGGCATCGCCATTTACCCGAGGCCACTGCCATGAAAAACCTGACCGACCACCTGAGCCAATACGCCGCCTACCACCAGGACAGCCGCAACGTCGCCACCCACTTTGTGGGCATTCCCATGATTGTGGTGGCTGTGGCCACGCTGCTGTCGCGCCCTACTTGGATGGTGGGCGATGCGCCGTTGACACTGGCGGCCATTGTGAGCCTGCTCAGCTGCCTGTTTTACCTGCGCCTGGACCTGCGCTTTGGCGTGACCATGACACTGCTGATGGTCTTGTCGGTGGCAGCCGGTTACTGGTTTGCGGCACAAAGCACTGCCATCTGGCTCAGCGCGGGCCTGGGTCTGTTCATTGTGGGCTGGGCCATCCAGTTTCTGGGCCACTACTACGAGGGCAAAAAGCCGGCCTTTGTGGATGACCTGACCGGCCTGATCGTCGGCCCGCTGTTCCTGGTAGCCGAAGCAGCCTTCCACTTCCAGATGCGTTTGGAGGTCAAAGCCGCTATTGATGCACGCTTGGGCAAACCGGCCCAGCACCGTGGCAATAAATCCGTAGCCGCAGCGTGACCAACCTCACCGCAATACTGCCAACGCTGCTGTTGCTGGCGTTGGCACTGGTGATGTTTGGCTTGGGCCTGTCCTTGTCATTGGACGATTTCAAACGCCTGCGCGAGCACCCTCGCTCCGTACTGCTGGCCCTGGGCCTGCAGACCCTGGTGCTGCCCGCTGCCGCCTACGGGCTGATCCTGCTCTTTGGCATGGAGCCGGTGTATGCCGTGGGCCTGATGCTGCTGGCTGCCTCCCCCGGGGGCGTGTCGGCCAATTTGTTCAGCCATTTGTTTGGCGGCAATGTAGCGATGAATATTTCGCTCACCGCCGTGAACACCGTGTTGTCCATCGCCAGCCTGCCCCTGATCGCCAACTGGGCCATCGCCACGTTCATGCAGTCCGGCCAGGTGGTGCCGCTGCAATTTGGCAAGGTGCTGGAGGTGGTGGGCGTGATCCTGGTGCCGGTCATCATTGGCATGGTGGTGCGCTCCAAGGCGCCCGGCTTTAGCGAACGCATGGGCCAATCCATGAAGGCATTCAGCGCACTGGTGCTGGCGGCATTTGCACTCTTGGCCATCGTCAAGGAATGGACAGCATTGACCGCGTCGTTTGCGTCGCTGGGTCCGCTGGTACTGGTTTTTAACCTAATCAGTCTGTTGGTGGGTTATTACCTGTCGCGTGCGGCGGGGCTGAACAAATCCATGTCTACGGCCATCAGTTTTGAAATTGGCATCCACAACTCCACACTGGCAATCTACGTGGCCCTTTCGGTGCTGGGCAATCTGCAACTGGCCCTACCGGCGGCGCTGTATTCGGTCAGCATGTACCTGACCGCTACGCTGTTTGGCCTGCTGGTGCTGCGCCGCAAATCTGCTTAGGCGATAGGGGCAAATCGCCCAAGCACATGGGCCAGCGCACTGGGTGTCTGGCCCGTCCAGCGCTTGAAAGAACGGCGAAAGTTTGCTACGTCCCCAAAGCCCAGCTCCCGCGCCACTACTTCGTTGGGCTGCCCCTTGAGGCCCAGCCAATACAGTGCCAAGTGCGCGCGAACCTGGTCCAGCTCGGCCTGAAAACTGGTGCCATGTTGGGCCAGGTAACGCTTGAGCGTTGCAGCACTCACACCAAAGGCCAACGCGGCATCGTCCAGCGAAGGGTTTTCCGCAACCCGTGGCAAGAAGAAGTCATACAGTGCTGCCAGCAAGCCGCGCTGGCTGGCCTGTTCATCGGCCCCCTGATCCAAAGCCTGCAGTGTCATTTGTCGTCCAGACGCAGCACCGCCCCGCCAAGGGCGCTCAGCCAGAACTCTCGGGATACGCATGGCATCCACATGGCAACCGAAATCAAAGGTACCACTCAGGTAACTGGCGTGTTGTGACAGGTCGGCAGGCCGCGTGCGGTTGAAGCTGTAGCGCCACGGCAGGCGGGCGCCTCCCAGCCACTGCGCCATCGCCGTCACCGCGCTCATCTGCATGTCCACCACAAAGGCGCGTTGCGCACCGGGCAGGCCGCAGGTATCAGTCCAGTAGAGGATAGATTCTTGCTCTTGCACCAGCAGGCGCGGGGTCAACAAAGGCGACAAGCGGGCGGCGTAGCGGGCTAGCAATTGAAGTGCCTCCGTCAATGTCTGCGCCTGCTGCAGGGCTTGACTTGCCAGACCGAAATGGCCGGGCAACGCCATTTGCCCCAGCACAAAGGCACTGTCCTTGGCGCTGCGCTGCAAGGGCGCCAGCAAGGCCAGGAGCTGACGGGTACTCATCATCGCTCCGAGACGCACATTGGCTTGCCCAGCCCATTCGTCCAACGCCAAACCGCGGCTGCGCGCGTACTCCGTCAACACCGCACCCTGGTAGGCCCAGGGGATCAATTTGGCGTCTGCAGGGTACCAAGCCAGGGGTTCGGCGGCATCGGGCTTGTGGTGCAACAAGCCGGGTAGCTGCCCCCCACTCAGGTCCATAAGCGTCCCAGCAAACCGATCATGACATCATGGGGTGCTTCTTGCGACTCAGTGCTGCAGGAGGCCGCGGCAACTGACAGCTTGATGCGGGCACCGCCTGGGCTGGTGTGGAACACAAAAGACATCAACGCGATGCGCAGATCGGCTGCCACCGCATGGGCCTCGGCCTCCGTACAACCGGGCAGCAACAACACAAACCGGTCCGCGCCGTAACGGCACAACAATGCGTCGGGTGACAAATTCAACAACAAGATTTGTCCGGCGGACTGCAACATGCGTTCGGCCTGGGCCAGCCCATGCTCGCGCAGCACCGCGTCAAAGCCGTCAAAACCCAGCATCACCAACGCACCTGGGCGAGCGGCGCGGCGCTCCAGCTCTACCTGCTGCGCCATATAACTCGCATCGCCCAGTTGAGTCACACCGTCCAGGCTGCGGTGTTCGCGGAACATGCGCTCGCGCTGGCGCAGTTGTTCGTTCAGCACCAATTGCTCTTGCCGCCACAGGTGTAGACCCCAGGTCAGCAGCGCAACACCCATGGGTGTCAGCGTGGATTCCATCCAGTTGTCCCACACTACGGATTTGGGTAGTGCCCAGAACTCGTCCATCCAGTCGACCCAGGCCCCCAGCACCATGGTGGCCAGGCCCAGACACAACCAGTTGGTCACGACCCCGGCCGGGCGGCTGGCGCGCACCTGGGTCAGCCACACGCCCAACATCAGGGCCATGCCGCCCTCACCCACAATATCTATCCACTGCCACTGCAGCACCGGCTTGAGCGCGCCGTACTGCCCGAACAGCCACAACACGCCACTCATCAACAACAAAAGGGCATGTCCGAAGTGCTGCACACGCAAAACCGGAGCCTGCGGAAACTGCAGCCAACGAATGTCAATAAAGGGGGTTCGCATAGGCCGCGGATTCTAGGGATGCAATATGACAGCACACTACACGGCCATGCCAAGTCTGTGACGGGGGTCTTAAAAGCTCACATTCCGGCCCATCGTGCTCCGTACACGCCATAAAGCCAGAATGTCACGAATCCGCCATCTGCGGTTTTTATGGTCCAGACCCTGTTGCCACAACTCTTTCTGGAATGCCATGAAAACACTCAGCCCACCCCGACTCACTGCTCTAAGCCTCTGCCTGGCCGCCGCATTTGCAGCCCATGGCCAAACCACAAAACCTGTAAACCTGGAAAACGTCTCGGTCACGGGTCAACTCGCCAGCCTGCGCGGCGCGCAGGACAAACAGCGCGCAGCCCAAGGTGTGGTCAGCGTGGTGCATGCCGACGACATTGGTCAATTGCCAGACAACAACGCAGCCGAGGCCTTGGCCCGTTTGCCCGGAGTATCGGTGGAGCGTGACCAGGGTGAAGGCCGCTTCATCCGTGTGCGCGGCCTGGGGCCAGACTACAACGCCGTCACCATCAACGGCGCCTTGGTGCCGGCCGCTGAGTCCGACCGCCGCGCGGCTGGTCTGGATGTGGTGCCTGCAGGTCTGGTCCGGTCACTGGAAGTGCTCAAGACACTGAGCCCCGAGCACGACGCCAATTCACTGGGCGGCACGGTATCGGTCAACACGCGGTCGGCCTTTGACCAGACAGGCCGCGTGCTGCGCGTGGAACTGGGTGGAAACTACGACGCCAATGCTGCCAAATCCGCGCCCAGCGGCGCGGTGACCTTTGCCGACCGTTTTAACGATGGCACGCTGGGCGTGGCGTTTGCGCTGACATCCGACACACGCCGCTTTGCCAGCGACAACGTCGAGACCGGTGGCGGGTGGGAGGGCAACAAGCTGTCGGCGTTTGAAATGCGCCGCTACGAGATCACCCGCGCACGCCTGGGCGCAGCGCTGAACCTCGACTTCAAACCCAATACCGACTCGCACTTCTACCTGCGCGGCTTTTCCAGCCGCTTCACCGACGATGAATCCCGCCAGTCCAACAAAATCAGCTTTTCCAAGGCGCAGGCCGAAGGCGTGTCTGGTGATGCCAGTGCCGCACGCGGCTTGAAGGCGCGGCAAGAAATCAACAGGGTTAGCTCGCTCACAGCGGGTGCCGACCACCGCATGGGTGACTGGCGCCTTTGGGCAGAAGCCGGCAGCGGCCGCGCAAGTGAAGACAAGCCCAACGCTCTGGCATCCTCCGGATTCAAAGCCAGCCTCAAAGGTGTGAGTTTCCGTGACACCATGCAGCCGGTGCTGCAAGGCGCTACCGGCGTAAACGATGGTGCCAACTACGCTCTTGACAAACTCAAGCTGCAAGACAGCACCGCCACCGACCAGACGCAACACCTCAAATTTGATCTGCAGCGCAGCATCGAACTTGCAGGCATGGAGGTTGACATCAAAGGTGGTCTAAAAGCAGCACGCCGCAGCAAAGACAATGCGCTGGAAACCTATGCCATCGGAACCAAACAACTGGCCAAGGCCCCCTACAACCTGGGCAAGCCGCAATTGGCATTTAACGCATTTGCCAGCGCGGACAAGGTCAACTACCCCTGGAACGACTTTGGCCCCGGTATTGACGAGGCTAAGCTGCGTGCCCTCATCGGCACGGTCAAGCTGGCGGATTTTCGAGATGCGGTGGACTCCCAGGTTAACGATTTCACAATGAAGGAAGACGTGAACGCAGCGTATCTGCAGGGTCAAATCGAGCACGGGGCTACGCAATGGGTGATCGGCGTGCGCAACGAGCGCATTGACTTCGACGCTACCGGTTGGGCTTCGGACACCACGGGTATCAAACCCGTGGCGTTCAAGTCCAGCAGCGACCACTGGCTACCTTCCGTGTTGTGGCGCCAAGAGCTGTCCAAAGCCACTCGCCTGCGCGGCGCGCTGACCCACTCCGTGGTGCGCCCCAGCTTCGGCCAACTGGCGCCCAGCGTGCTGGTAGATGGCGACACGGCCGAGCTGGGCAACCCCGAGCTCAAACCCCTGCGCGCGCGCAACCTAGACTTTGGGGTAGAGCACGACTGGGGCCGCGAGGGCGGTGTGTCCGCTTACGTGTTCCACAAACAGATCAACGACTTCGCATTCCAGACCGATCTGGCGGGCACTGCGGGCAAGTGGAAAGACTTCAGCTCGGTCAACACCTTTGCCAATGGCGACACGGCCACTGTGCAGGGCATTGAGCTGGCATACAGCCAGGCACTGGGCGGCGGGATGATTTTGGGAGCAAACGCCAGCTTTGTGCGCTCCGATGCCACCATCAGCGGTTACGACAAAGGTGTGCGCAAGACACGCCAAATTGCACTACCCAGCCAGTCCGACCGCAGTGTCAACCTGAGCCTGGGTTGGGAGGGCCACGGCATCAGTACCCGCTTGGCGCTCAACCACAAATCGCCTTACCTGCTGGAAGCTGGCAACATTCTTGATGCCAGCAAAGACCTGATGGTGGACACGCAAAACCAGGTGGACTTCTCGCTGCGCTACCAGATCGACAAGCGTTGGCAACTCAGCTTCGAAGCGCTGAACCTTGGCAACGCCAACTACTATGTATACCAGGCCGACAAGGCCCGCAACGCACAATTCGAGCAATACGGACGCAGCTACAAGTTCGGCCTGAAAGTGGCGGTGAATTGATGATGTGGTACCCAAAAACCCTCGTGGCCCTTTGCTTCACCCTGGTTGCCTGCACGGCGGCGCAGTCGCAAAAGCTCGATGTAGACAAGCAGGGCCTGCGCCTGCTGGACGCCCAGTCCCAAGTACTCGACCGCGTGGCCGTACGCAGCAAGCGCTGGGACCAACGCAGCATGGCCGATGGCTCCCAAATTGCGCTGCTCCACGACGCAGACAACGGTGATCTGCTGCTCGTGCGCAGCCAAGGTCAGCGCCTCAGAACCCTGGCCCGCTGGAGCGGGCCAGCCCTGAACCTGGAGGCACTGTGCCTGCATCGCGATGGTCAACAGTTGTTGCACGCCTTCCTGCTGGCCGACGACGGGTTAAGCGAGCAGTGGTTGCTGCCAGAAAGCGGTGGTGCGGCACCGCCAAGGCCCTTGCGACGGTTGGCGACACCGCTGGATGCCAAAACCTGCCGCGTGCATGACGACTCTGGCCAACTCTTTGTTGCCGAGCCCAAAGTCGGCATATGGGCCTACAGCACGGATGCAGAACGCAGCCAGCGCGAACTGGTGGTACACGACACGGCCATTGACACGGCACGTCTGGACGCCTGGCTGACACAACATCCACCCCGCCCACTGGCGCAGCTTCCCTTTGTGCAGGCCAGCGCGCAGACAGACACTGTCAAAGGCCAGGGTGATGCCGCCGACGACCCTGCCATCTGGGTACACCCGCGCAATACCAGCCGCAGCCTCGTCCTGGGCACGGACAAGAAGCGCGGGCTGGCGGTGTATGACTTGCGGGGCAAGGAGCGACAATTTCTGCCGGTGGGCCGCATCAACAATGTGGACCTGCGGCAAAACCTGCGGTACGGGCCGCGCAGCTTTGACCTGGCTGCCGCGACCCAGCGGGATGAAAACTCCATTGTGTTGTTTGGCATCACGCCCAACGGCCAGGTCAGCGAACTGGCCCGCCTGCCTACTGAGCTGAACGACATCTACGGCGTCTGCACCGGCCGCAATGCAGACGGTCAACTGGATGTATTCGCCAACGACAAAGACGGTCGCCTGCTGCAACTGCGGGTACAGAACCCCAGTGGCAAACCCGGCGCGTGGACTGCTCAGGTGGTGCGCCGCACGCAACTGGCCAGCCAACCTGAAGGCTGCGTGATCGACGAAAGCACGCAATCCCTCTTCGTCGGCGAAGAGAAACATGGCGTCTGGCGCATCTCGCTCAAACCTGGCGACAGCGGCCAACCCGAGCTGGTGGTGCCCGTGGGCGGCGCATTGCATGCGGATGTGGAGGGTCTGGCGATTTACCACGGCAAGCAGGGGCACTACCTGGTGGTGTCCTCACAGGGCAATGACAGCTACCTAGTACTGGACGCGGTGGCGCCCTACACACTGCGTGGCGCGTTCCGTGTGGGCATCAACGCCCAAGCTGGAATAGACGGAACATCGGAGACCGATGGACTTGCGGTGACTTCCGCAGCGTTGGGGGGCCCTTATGGCGAGGGCCTGCTGGTGGTGCAGGACGGGCACAAGCGCCTTCCGCAAGGCACCCAGAACTTCAAACTGATTCCTTGGAGTGCAATAGCCAAGGTGGTAGCAGCCAAACAAACACCACCATAGCCAGCAGGGAGAGCGCTGCGGCCAGACCAAAAGCCAGGTCAGGTGCCACAACCCAAAGGGCACCGGCAATGAGTGACGCAGGCAGGTACAACACGCCGGTCACAAAGTTGTAGACACCGATGGCCGTGGCGCGGCGGTCGTGTTCCAGATCGGCTATCAGGGCCTTAGTCTGCGAGTCTTCCACGGCATAAAACAGGCCGTAGACCGCAAACACTGCAATGATCCCCCACTGGCTGCTGGTAAACACCAGCGCCAGGTTGATCGCGCCATACAGGGCATAACCCAGCAGGACAATGCGGCTGCGGCCCAGCCTGTCACCCAAGCGGCCAGCCAAGGGCGCAACCAACACACAGGTTGCGTTGAACAATGCGTACAGCAGCACAATCTGCGGGGCACTAAAACCGGTGTCATGCGCCTTGAGCAACAGAAAACCCAGGCTGAAATAGCCCAACGCAAATATGCCTGCCGGTATCAGGAAGCGTTTGAATTCGGGGTTGAGCAGACGCCAGTTTTGGCCCACGCCTTCATGCGGTTTGGCAGGGCTGGGCTGGTCGTTCACCAGCGCCAGCACCACTATGGCCAGCACCGCTGGCACAAACGCCACCCAAAACAGCGTGCGGTAGGCCTCAGGTGTTTCACCCAACCACGACAACAAACCATAGGCCACCAGTGGGCCCAAGACCGCACCCGCCTTGTCCATGGCCTTGTGCACACCAAAGGCATAACCACGCGTCTTCTGCGGCGCAATGGTCGACAACCACGCGTCCCGCGGTGGCCCGCGAAAGCCCTTGCCTAAACGCTCCAGCACCCGAAACACGCTCAGGCCCACAACCGAACTGCTCACCAACAAAATCGTCTTGGCCAGCGTGGAAAAGCCATACCCGGCGATGACAAACACTTTGCGCTTGCCACCCCGGTCAGACAACCAGCCCGCAACGTAATTCAAGGACGAGGCCGAGAAGTCGGCCAGCCCCTCAATCAGGCCCAGCAGAGCAGCAGAGGCACCGGCCACCGTGGTGAAAAAAATGGCAAATATGGAGAACACCATCTCCGAGCTCAGATCGGTCAGAAAACTGACCAGCCCCAGTTTGAAGATATCGGGGTGCAGACGCGCACGCGGTGGCGGAGGCGGTGGAGGTGTCATGTTGGTGCCAGTGCCTTCAGGGGCAACACGGCACAATGGTTTTAACACATAGCCACCGACCGAGGACACCATGACCGACACCACCACTACCATCCACCACCGCATCTGTCCCCTGTGCGAAGCCTGTTGCGGTCTGGAGATCAAGGTGCAGGACAGCAAGGTCATCAGCATCCGCGGTCACGATGCTGATGTCTTCAGCGCCGGCTACATTTGCCCCAAGGGCGTGGCGCTGAAGGATTTGCACGAAGACCCGGACCGCCTGCGCACCCCGCTGATCAAGCGCAACGGGGTGTTTGAGCAGGCCACCTGGGACGAGGCGTATGCCGAGATTGCCCGGCGCGTGCCGCCCATCCTCGCGGCGCATGGCCGCAACGCGGCGGGCATCGTCGTGGGCAACCCATCGGCCCACAAGATCGGCCTGCTGACCTACTTTGGCAAGCTGGCCCGCGCGCTGGGTACCAAGAATGTGTTCTCTGCCTCCACGCTGGACCAGATGCCCAAACAACTCTCCAGCGGGCTGATGTTTGGCCACTGGTTGTCGGTGGCCCTGCCCGACATTACCCGCACCGATTACCTGCTGGTGCTGGGCGCCAACCCCCTGGTCAGCAACGGCAGCATGTGGACCGTGCCCGATTTCCGTGGCAAGGCCAAGGCGCTGCAGGCACGCGGCGGCAAGCTCGTGGTGGTGGACCCGCGCAAGACCGAGACCGCTGCGGTGGCCGATGCCCACCACTTCATCCGCCCCAACTCGGATGTTTTTCTGCTCGCCGCCATGGTCAACACCCTGTTTGCCGAAGGTCTGGTCCAACTGGAGAAGTTGGGTACGGTGGCCCAGTGGGTCAACGGCGTGGATGCCGTGCAGCAGGCCATAGCTCCCTTCACGCCCGAAGCAGTTTCCGCGCGCTGCGGCATCACTGCACTGACCATACGCGCCCTGACCCGCGAACTCGCCGCCGCCCCGCGTGCCGCCGTCTATGCCCGCATCGGCACCTGCACCCAGGAGTACGGCACGCTGGCCAGCTGGCTGGTGGATGTGCTCAACACGCTGACCGGCAATCTGGATAAAGAAGGCGGCGTGTTGTTTGCCAAGTCGGCCGCCTTTGCGTCCAACACCGCGGGTAAACCGGGCATTGGCAAAGGCGTGTCCACCGGCCGCCACCATGCCCGTGTGAGCGGCGCCCCCGAGGTGTATGGCGAGCTGCCCATCACCTGCATGGCCGAAGAGATTGAGACACCGGGCGAAGGCCAAATACGCATCCTGTTTACCGTGGCCACCAACCCTGTGCTCTCCAGCCCCAATGGCCCACGCCTGAGCAAAGCGCTGGACACGCTGGACTTCATGGTCAGCATGGACATCTATCTGAATGAAACCACGCGCCATGCGGACGTGATTCTGCCCGGCGTGTCGCCACTACAAGACTTCCACTACGACGTCGCCTTTCCCCAGCTCTCGTGGCGCAACCACGCGCGCTACAGCCCGCCCGTGCTGCCACCTACCCCGGGCCAGCCCGAAGAGTGGCAGACCCTGCTCAAGCTGGCCGCCATCGTGCGCGGCATGGGTGCGGATGTGGACGCCGACACGCTGGACGATGCCCAGTTTGCCGAAGACGCCCAGCGCCTGTTTGGTGACCACGCCAACGCGGTGATCGAAGCCACCAAGGGTTTGAAGGGCCCACAGCGCACGCTGGAAGTGGCCTTGCGCAGCGGTCCCTATGGCGATCAGTGGGGCCGCAAGCCCGACGGGCTGACGCTGGCCAAGGTGCAGGCGTCCAACCCCACCGGCGGCATAGACCTGGGCGCGCTGCAGCCCCGCATCCCCGAAATGCTGCGCACCCCCAGCGGCAAGGTGGAGCTGGCACCGCCCTCTTTGCTACAAGATTTGCAGCGTGCCGCCCAGGATTTACGGGGGCCAGCGCCCGATTTGGTCATCATCGGTCGGCGCGATGTGCGCACCAACAACAGCTGGATGCACAACCTGCCCATATTGGCCAAAGGCCCCTTCCGCTGCACCGCCCTGGTACACCCCACGGATGCCCAGCGCCTGGGCCTGCAAGACGGCACCCTTGCGGACATCCGCAGTGCTGGTGGACACGTGCAGGCGCAAGTGCATGTGACCGCAGACATGATGCCCGGCGTGGTGAGCCTGCCCCACGGCTGGGGCCACAACGCACCGGGTGCGCAGATGCGTGTGGCAGCAGAGCGGCCGGGCGCAAATGTGAATGCGCTGCTGGATGACCAGCTGCGCGATCCGCTGTCGGGGAATGCGGTGTTGGGTGGGGTGGCGATTACGATGCAGGCCGCTGTGAGCCAAATCGGCACCTAGCCCCCGACTTCATTGCCTCAGTTGCTACCAAAAATATAGCAAATCAGGACTCAACCCTTGGCGATCACCGCACAGGCAATGCGTGGCCCTGCGTTGCCAGTCGGCTGGGTGCGGTAGTCATCCGGATCGCGGTGCACGATGAGGCCGCGGCCGATGATGTCGGTGGCGCCTTCACCCACGGTGATGGTGGTTGATGTGTAGCTGAACCGCGCCACCCCGTTGCCATCGGCCTGCAGGCTGACCAGGTCGCCCGCGTGGTGTTCGCCATGGCTGTGCGCTCCGTGTGGCTGCGCGGTGGGGTTGAAGTGTCCGCCAGTGCTCATGCCGTCGCCGCTGGAGCAGTCGCCTTTTTCATGGATGTGAAAGCCGTGTTCGGCATTGGGTTTCAAGCCGCGCACTTCACCTTCCACACGCACGCCATTGCTTTGCTTGCTGAAGGTCACGGTACCGCTGGCATTGTTTCCGTTGGTCGGTGCCAACGCAGCTTTGGCGATGTTGAGGTTGGGCGGCGCGGCGCAGGCAGACAGCAGTAGCAGTGCGGCAATGGCCACGGGCACAAGTTTCTTCATTCTTAGTACTCCCATTTGAATCAAGCAAAAACGTTTGACCTCTCAGTGGTGGAGGCCTGTCGCGCACGTGACTGTAAGCCATTAAACGGTTACTGCAGAAAACGGCCCGTCGAACTTGTAACCTTCCGCAACATGCAGTTCCCAGGCACCTGACCCTACCAGCCGCAGCACGTGCGTGTGGTGGCGCAAAACAGCCGGGCGGTGTGCGATGCTGATGAGGGTGGTGCCGGTGCTGCGCAGGCGCTCGTACAGCGAGCACTCGTTACTGCTGTCCAGCGCACTGGTGGCTTCGTCCAGAATCACGATACGAGGCTGGCGCACCAGCACACGGCCAAAGGCCAGGCGCTGCTGCTCGCCCACCGACAACATCTTGTCCCAGTCGTGCACGGCATCCAGCCCGCCAACGTGTTGGGCCAGCGCTTGCATGTGCACCTCGTCCAGTATCTCCAGCAAGCGCGCGTCGCATAGGGTCGTCTTCGTGCTGGGGTAGATAAGCTGGCTGCGCAGGCTGCCCAGTTGCATATACGGCTGCTGCGGCAGAAAGAAAACATCTTCAATGGGTGGCTGGCGAATCACCCCAGTGCCTGCGCACCACAAACCGGCAATGGCGCGCAGCAACGAACTTTTGCCACACCCGCTGTCACCGGTGATCAACAGCCCATCCCCCGGGCGCAATGCCAGTGTCAGCTCCTTGACCAGCAGGCGTTCGTATCGGGGCGTGTACAAAGTGACTGCACACAGGGCCAGATGTTCACCCACCTCCGTCTTGATTGTTGGATGCGTCTCGCTGGGTGTTGCGGGCTGCCCCACAGGGTCGGTCAGCACCAGTTTTGACAAGGCCTGCAGCCGGTCAATGCCAGCAACGAAACGGCTCAAGCTCTCAAAGTTGTCCACGATCAACGCGACCGCACCCAGCACCGCAACAAACGCACCCGTCGCTTGCACCGCGCGGCCTATCTCCATGTCGCCCGACAACACGGCATCGGCCAGAATCACGCTGGGCAACACGATGGTCAGCTGGTTGAAGCCGCGCTGAAAGATATTAAGCACGCGCTGCTGCTTGATCAGCCTTGAAAAATTGGTAAACACCTTGCCAAACTTGGTGTCGATCTTTGCGCGCTCTTGCGCTTCGCCGCGGTAGAAGGCGATGGACTCCGCGTTTTCGCGCAGGCGCATCAGCCCGAAGCGGAAATCTGCCTCGCGCCGCAGTTGCCAGAAGTTCAACTGGATCAGCGGCTTGCCAAACAAGTACAGCGCCACAAACGTGCCCACCAACGCATAGACCGCCAGCACGCCAACCAACAACCGCGAGATAGACCACAACACCGTGCTGAAGGCGACCAGCTGCATCAGCGAGCCCAAGGAAATCAGCAGAAAGTGGACGGATCGGCCGGTGAAGGTGTTGATGTCTTCGCTGATGCGCTGGTCCGGGTTGTCGATCTCGCCCATGGAGCCCAGCGCATAGTATTTGCGGTCGTGCAGGTAGCCATCCAGAAAGCGGCCAGTCAACCAGCGGCGCCACTGGTTGGAAAACGCGTCGCGCATGTAGTAGTAAAAGGCGTAAATGGGCACGGCAAACGCCAATATGCCAAGGCATGCGTAGACCGAATTCCAGAACCGGTCGGCCTGCTTGCCCGCCAGTGCGGACGCCATCTCGCCACTCTGGCTGTTCAGCATCACGGCGAACTGCGTCTCGGCCAGCATCAGCAGGACCAGCAGCGCCAGCAAGGTCCAGGCTGTCTTCTTCTGGTCACCCAGCCAATAGGGCTTGGCCACGGCGACGAACTGTTTCCACGCCGCCAAGGACAAAGGCGACGGCCGACGCCGCGGTATGGCAGCCCCCAGCGCTGCTTCAGCGGTCGCGGCGATGGGGGTGGAGGCGCGTTCGGTGAGCATGGGTCAGCGCGCAGTATTCATCAAGCCGCTGCGGTGCTTCCGTACGGTGCCACACACGTGGGTGAAGCCGCAGAATGAAAACCTGACCTCTAGCCCCCAGGCGCAGCAGACTAAGGGTTTGTCTGTAAACTCGATCACATTGGAGAATGCCAACACAGGCTCGTGTTGCGCGCCCCCACCTTTCCCCGCTTTTTGCCCCCCCAAAAGGATTTTCTATGTCCTCGTACCGCACCGTTTCTGCCATTGCGCGCCACACCCGCCCTTCCCTGCTCGCCCTGCTGCCACTGGCCGCCATCCTGGCCGCCTGTGGAGCCAAAGACGCAGCGCCCGCAGCAGGTGGTGGTGCAGGTGGCCCACCGGCCGCAACGGTAGGCGTGGTCACGGTGGCCAATGAAGCCGTGGCCCTGCAGACCGAACTACCAGGCCGCGTAAGCGCCGTGCGCGTGGCGCAGGTGCGGGCACGGGTGAACGGCGTAGTGCTCAAGCGCCTGTTCCGCGAGGGCAGCTCTGTCAAAGCCGGGCAGGCCCTGTACCAGATCGACTCTGGCCCCTACCGCGCCGCGTTGGAAAGCGCACAGGCCAGCCTTGCCAAGGGCCAGGCCAATCTGGCGCAGGCCACCGCCCAGGTAGAGCGCTACAAACCGCTGGTAGAGGCCAACGCCATCAGCAAGCAGGAATACACCACCCTGCTGACCACGCAAAAGCAGGCCGAGGCCGATGTAGCCACAGCCAAGGCCGCCACACAAACGGCACAAATCAACCTGGACTACGCGTCTGTGAACGCCCCCATCTCCGGTCGCATTGGCCAGTCATTGGTGACCGAGGGCGCCCTGGTCAGCGCGGCCGAGGCCACACAGCTGGCCGTCATCCAGCAGACCGATACGGTCTATGTGAACTTCACCCAGTCCACCACCGATGTGCTGCGCCTGCGCAAGGCCATTGCCGCCAAGCAGGTGCGCAGCGCGGGTGATGGCTCGGTGCCGGTGCGTGTGGTGCTGGAAGACGGCAGCGAACTGCCGCAAAAGGGCAAGCTGCTGTTTACCGATTTGACAGTCGATGCCACCAGCGGCCAGATCACGCTGCGAGCCGAAGTGCCCAACCCCGATGGCATGTTGTTGCCCGGCCAGTATGTGCGGGTGCGCCTGTCGCAGGCCGAGATTCCCGCTGGCATGCTGTTGCCCCAACAAGCCGTCACCCGCAGCAACCAGGGCGACACCGTGCTGGTGGTGGGTGCCGACAACAAACCCACACCCCGCCCGGTCAAGATTGGCAACGCCCAGGGCAACCAGTGGGTGGTGCTGGATGGGCTCAAACCCGGTGAGCAGGTCATTGTGGATGGCTTCCAGAAAATGATGGTGCCCGGTGCACCGGTCAAGACCGTACCCTGGAAAGCGGGTGCTGCTGCATCCGCTCCTGCATCTGCTCCAGCCGTTGCTCCATCCGCCGCGGCCAGCAAATAAGAGGCACAGCACATGGCCCAGTTTTTTATCGACCGACCCATCTTTGCATGGGTGATTGCGCTGTTCATCATGGTGATGGGCGGCGTAGCAATTACGCAGTTGCCCATCGCCCAATACCCGCCGGTGGCACCGCCCACCATCATTGTTTCGGCAGGCTACCCTGGCGCATCGGCCAAGACGCTGGAAGACAGTGTGCTCAGCGTGATCGAGCGCGAAATGAATGGCTCGCCCGGCATGATCTACATGGAATCGGTGGCCCAGGCCAACGGCACGGGTTCCATCACCATCAGCTTTGAGCCCGGCACCAATGCCGACCTGGCGCAAGTGGATGTGCAAAACCGCCTGTCGCGCGCCGCGCCGCGCCTGCCTGCGGCCGTAACCCAAGCCGGTGTGCGGGTGGACAAGGCACGCTCCAACTTTTTGCTGTTCACGATGTTGTCCAGCGACAACCCGGACATCGACATCGTGGCCCTGGGTGACTATGCGTCGCGCAATGTACTGCCCGAAATCCAGCGCCTGCCCGGCATTGGCCAAGCCCAGCTGTTTGGCACCGAGCGCGCCATGCGCATCTGGATAGACCCGGCCAAGCTCAGTGGCTACAACCTGTCTGCGGGCGAGGTCAATGCAGCCATCCGCTCCCAAAACGCGCAGGTGTCGTCCGGCACCATTGGAGAACTGCCCAATGTTGCCGGCCAGACCATTGCCGCCACGGTGGTGGTGGACGGGCAACTGAGCACCGCACAGCAGTTCGGCAACATCGTGCTGCGGGCCAATACCGATGGCTCCACGGTTCGACTCAAAGACGTGGCGCGCATCGAACTGGGTGCCCAGACTTTTGCCACATCGGCCCGGCTGAATGGCAAACCCGCCGCCGGCATTGGCGTGCAGCTCGCTCCCAGCGGCAATGCGCTGGCCGCGGCCAAGGCAGTGCGCGATCGCCTGACAGAACTGCAACCCTACTTCCCCAAGGGCGTGAAGTGGACCATTCCTTACGATGCGTCGCGCTTCGTCAAGATCTCCATCTCGCAAGTGGCCGAGACGCTGATTGAGGCTGTGGTGCTGGTGTTCTTGGTGATGTTCCTGTTCCTGCAGAACTGGCGCTACACCGTTATTCCCACCATCGTGGTGCCGGTGGCACTCCTGGGCACCTTTGCCACGCTGCTGGCGCTGGGCTTTTCCATCAACGTGCTGACCATGTTTGGCATGGTGCTGGTGATTGGCATTGTGGTGGACGACGCCATCGTGGTGGTGGAGAACGTCGAGCGCATCATGAGTGAAGAAGGCCTGCCCCCACTGGAGGCCACACGCAAAGCCATGGGCCAGATATCGGGCGCCATTGTCGGCGTCACCGTGGTGCTGATTGCCGTGTTTGTGCCACTGGCATTCTTCCAGGGTGCGGTGGGCAATATCTACCGCCAGTTCTCGGCGGTGATGGTGGCCTCTATTGGCTTCTCGGCGTTTATGGCCCTGTCCCTCACGCCCGCCCTGTGTGCCACCCTGCTCAAGCCGGTAGAGGCGGGGCACCACCATGCCAAGACGGGTTTCTTTGGCTGGTTCAACCGCGGCTTCTCCCGCACGGCCAAAAGCTACGAGGGTTGGGTGGCGCGCATGCTCAATCGCGCTGGCCGTTACCTGATCATCTACGCGGCCATCATTGCCGTGGTGGGTGTGATGTATGTGCGTCTGCCCACCGCTTTCTTGCCCAACGAAGACCAGGGCACCATGCTGGTGAGTATTCAGCTGCCGCCAGGTGCTACCCGTGAGCGCACGCAAAACGTCATCGAGCAGGTGGAGGCATTCATGCTCAAGCAGCCCGAAGTGCAAAGCATGGTGGGCGTGCTGGGCTTTAGCTTCTCCGGCCAGGGGCAAAACGCGGCTTTCGGATTCATCACGCTCAAAGACTGGTCCGAGCGCAAGGGCGAGGGGCAGTCTGCCCAGGCCCTGGCCGGGCGCGCCTTTGGTGGACTGGCGGGCATACGCGATGCGTTCATCCTCCCCCTGAGCCCACCGGCCATTCCCGAGCTGGGGCAGGCCTCAGGCTTTACCTTCCGTCTGCAGGACCGCGCGGGCCAGGGGCGCGAGGCCCTGGTGGCCGCACGCAACCAGCTCATGGGCATGGCCACCAAGAGCAAGGTGCTCACCCAGGTGCGGCCCGACGGCCTGGAGGATGCTCCTCAGCTACAAATTGACATTGACCGCGACAAGGCCAGTGCCCTGTCGGTCAGTTTTGATTCCATCAACAGCACCATCTCTACCGCGCTGGGCTCAGCCTATATCAACGACTTTCCCAACCAGGGCCGCCAGCAGCGGGTAGTGGTGCAGGCCCAGGCAGAAGCGCGCATGCAGCCCGACGATATCTTGAAGCTGACCACACCCAACGCACGTGGCGTGCCGGTGCCGCTGTCTGCCTTTGCCAGCACCCGCTGGGTCAAGGGTGCCATGCAGACCATTCGCTACAACGGCTACCCGGCCATGCGCATCGGTGGCCAGGCGGCTCCCGGCTACAGCACGGGCGACGCCATGGCCGAGATGGAAAGACTGGCTGCCCAGTTGCCACCGGGGTTTGCGTATGAATGGACCGGTTTGTCACGCGAAGAAAAAATCGCCGGCTCACAAGCCCTGATCTTGTACGCCTTTGCCATCCTGGCCGTCTTCTTGTGCCTGGCCGCGTTGTACGAGAGCTGGTCCATTCCCCTGGCGGTGATTTTGGTGGTGCCGGTGGGTGTGCTGGGCGTGCTGCTGGCGACCGTGATGCGGGGCTATGCGAACGATGTGTACTTCCAGGTCGGGTTGATCACCATCATCGGCCTCTCGGCCAAAAACGCGATTCTGATCATCGAGTTTGCCAAAGACCTGCAGGCCCAGGGCAAGACGGCCGTGCAGGCGGCACTGGCAGCGGCGCATATGCGCTTCAGGCCCATCTTGATGACTTCCATGGCATTCATGCTGGGTGTGCTGCCGCTGGCTATCAGCAGCGGCGCGGGCTCTGCCAGCCAGCGTGCCATTGGAACGGGCGTGATTGGTGGCAGCCTGTTGGGCACGGTGCTGGCCGTGTTCTTTGTGCCCATCTTCTTTGTGGTGGTGCGCAGCATCTTCAAAGGCAGCGAACGCCAACGCCAGTTTGATGCGGCCCATGGCCACCAGTCAGGAGTGCAAAGCCATGAATAACAAACACTTTGCCTTGCGTCTTGCGCCGCTGTGTGCGGCCATGGCGCTCACCGCCTGCAGCTTCGTTCCTACCTACGAGCGCCCTGCCGCTCCGGTGTCCAGCAGCTTCCCGGCAGACACTAGCAGTACCACCGGCGTAGCTTCTTCCCCCACCGCCGCAGCCGACATTGCCTGGCAAGACTTCTTCAAGGATGCCCGGCTCAAAAAGTTGATCGCGCTATCGCTGCACAACAACCGCGACCTGCGTATCGCCGTGCTGGCCATTGAGCAGACCCGCGCCCAGTACAACGTGCGCCGTGCGGACCAACTGCCCACGCTGAATGCCGGCATCACCGGCAGCCGTGGCCCTGCAGCATCGGGTGCCGTCAACAGCACCTACACCGCAGGCCTTAGCGTGACTGCTTACGAGCTGGATTTCTTTGGCCGCGTACGTGCGCTCAGCCAAGCTGCACAAGCGCAAGTGCTGGGGTCTGAAGAAGCCCGCAAAACCGTACAGATCAGCCTGATTGCCGCCGTGGCCAACACCTATGTGAGCATGCTGGCCAACGACGAACTGCTGCGCGTGACCCGCGAGTCCCTGGCCACAAGGCAAGAGTCTCTGCGCCTGACGCAACTGAAGTTTGACAACGAGGCGGCCTCCAAGCTGGAACTGAGCCAGGCACAGAGTCTGCTGGAAGGCGCCAAGGCGGCATTCGCCCAAACCACACGCCTGCGTGCGCAAGACGAAAACGCGTTAACGCTTTTGGTGGGCCAACCCCTGCCCGCAGATCTGCCGGCCGGGCTGCCCATCACCGCCCAAGGCATGCTGCCAGATCTGCCAGCCGGTGTGCCGTCTGAACTGCTGGCGCGCCGCCCAGACATCCGCCAGGCCGAACAGCAGCTGCTGGCCAACAACGCCAACATTGGCGCTGCGCGGGCGGCATTCTTCCCCCGCATCACGCTGACCGGCAGCGCGGGTGTGGTCAGCAACGACCTGGATACCTTGTTCAGCAACGGCACATCCGCGTGGACCTTTGTGCCGCAGTTGCTGCTGCCCATATTTGACTATGGCCGCAACCAGGCCAATCTGGAATCCGCCAAGGTTGCACGCGACATAGCCGTGGCCCAGTACGAGAAGGCCATCCAGACGGGCTTCCGCGAAGTAGCCGACGCCCTGGCCGGCCGCGCCACGCTGGGTGAGCAATTGCGCGCCCAAAACGCCCAACTGGCCGCCGAGAAGACCCGCATGGACCTGACCGACCTGCGCTTCAAACACGGCGCATCCAACGCTTTTGACGTGCTGGACGCCCAACGCTCGCTGTTTGCGGCGCAGCAGGCAGCGGCGCAGGTGCAGGCCCAACAAGTGCAAAACCTGGTAACGCTATACAAGGTGCTGGGTGGTGGCTGGCAGTAGTGCAGCCGCCCGGCGGATACAACTACTTACACGGGCTATAGAATCCGGAAGGGCTTGCTGATCCCCAGCAAGCCCTTCCTTTTATTCCAAGGCCTTTGCAAATGTCCAAACTACTCGACTACTTGAACCACCTGGATTCCAACGCTGCCGCGATAACTGCACACAACGCAGATCCTGCTGCGGCAATGACGCAGTTTGGATTGAATGCGAACGAGCAGCAGACATTCATGTCTGGTGACAAAGCAGCCATGGCAAGTTTGATAGGGATAGACGCTAGCGAGCTCCCTCTTATCAACGCTCACAACACAAACGAAACTCACTAGGACCAGCTTACTTCTGAACGACTTAGTCAAACGTCCGGATGAACTCCGTCCGATTACTTGCGGGCCTATTCCTAGGCTTGCTAGTTTCGTTTACTACTTTGGCAGAGCAAGTCCAAACATTTGACTTTCTGTACGCCGAACTAAAAAGGTCTTACGGTTCTTCAAAGATTGAGCGTGATGAACTTCTGGAGAAGTTCAAAGCAATAGAGACGACACTAACTCCAGACCAAAACGAGAAGTATCAATTGGCTCTTGCCCACTCCCTAGGGGAAGATGGCAAGCATCAAGAGCGTGTCTCATTGGTGGAGGCGTTTGTCGGGCACGTAAAAACGCCAGACCGGCGTATTAGTTTCCTTTACGAATTGATCGACGGCTACACGGCGTTGGGCCAATATGAGCGCGCCCTTCAATCAATGAACGAGTCAGTTCTTCTACTTCCTAAAGCTGAACGACTAGCTTCAAAAATTGTCGCGCTACAAGGCGCATTGAACCTGCTGAACTCACTGCGGGCCGCTGAAGAAGGTATCAGCTTCGCTGAGCGCATTTACGCACTGCGGGGTAGTCCAAGCGATCCCTACTTGGAATGCCTAGGTCTAGCCAATATAGTTGAAACCAACTACGTGCATAGCAACCAAACCGTGGCACGCGGATTGGTGCCCACTGCAATCCTGGCCTGCGAAGAGCATAAAGACCAATTCCTCACTCTGATTGTCAAATCGCTTGCTGCAATTGATCTGATCGACTCCGGTAGCCATACAGAAGGTATTGCCGCCAGTTTGCCACTCTTGCAACAATTCTCAGTATTGGGTGATGAATCAGATTACCTTGCACGACTGGAGGAAGCCGTCGCTCGTGCGTACCTGAATATTGGCAATACAGAGCGCGCAGAACACTTCGGACTTAAGGCTTACCAACTCGGACAGCGAAGTCGAGTTCTCATTCTGCAAGAAAAAACTAGCGAGACCATGGCCGCCATCAAGCGCGCTCAGGGCCAGTTAGCTGCTGCTATTGGTTACTACGACATCAACCTGGAACTCAAGAAAAAGGTACTCGACGACCAGTTGCACAAAAATCTGGCCTACCAGCGTGTCAAGTTCGACACCCAGGACAAAGCCAACCAATTGGCACTGCTGGAGCAAAAAAACAAAAATCTGAGCATCGAAAAGGCGCTGCAGCAAAACAAGTACCAAAACCTGATTTTGTTGCTGACACTAGGCGCAGTCGCACTGGCCATACTCGGTGCGTGGTTGTTCAATACCCTGCGCTTGAAGAACATCTTCCGTGTGTCTGCCCAGATCGACGGGCTGACGCAAGTCAGCAACCGCAGCCACTTCACTGCGTCGTCCCACCAAGCCTTCAGCGATCCCGCGCGCAACGTGAGTCTGGTGTTGTTTGACATGGATTTTTTCAAGAAGATCAACGACACCTATGGCCACCCCGCTGGCGACTGGGTACTTAAAACCGTGTGTGCCACTGTGAAGGAGCAGTTGCCCAAGACCGCACTGCTGGGGCGCCTGGGTGGCGAAGAGTTTGCCTTGTGCCTGCCCAGCGTGCAGCACGCTGACGAAGCCCGGGCCCTGGCCGAACGCTGTCGCGCCGCCATAGCCGCTATTGACACAGCCCCCAGTGGTTTTGACTTTGCCCTCACCGCGAGTTTTGGTGTGGCTACGCGCAGCGCCCATCTGACAGACAGCTTTGAAGAGACCCTGGTGCAGGCCGACAAGGCCTTGTATCTCTCCAAGAATGAAGGACGCAACCGCGTCACGGTTTACCAGCCCTCGGGAGCGGTCTAGCTTCCCAATGACCGAGGCCGCTGCTGATGCACATCGCAACTGACCTGGGCAATTGGTTGCGCACCATGTCGCTTGTCGTGTTGGTCTTGGCATCCCCACTGGTGGCGACTGCCACTGAACTGTCCACGGTAGATGCCCTGCTGGCTGAGACGTCCAAATACCTGTACTCGGCACCAGAAAAAGCACTCGATCCCCTAAAAAAGCTCGCCGCTCTGCAAACCAGCTTTACGGCTGTACAGAACGAGCGCTACCACCTGTCGCTAGCCAATTCACTCGGCTTTCGGGGGCAACATGCGCAGCGCGTAGCTTTGGTCCAATCATTTATACGCCAGGCTTCCACGCCCGGACGCCGGGCTAGCTTTCTCTACGAGCTGATCGACGGTTACACGTCTCTGGGCCAGTACGAAGAGGCACTGCAGGCCATGAACGAATCCATTGCGTTATTGCCTGTGCTCGTAAAAACTGGCGACAAAATCACCGTACTGCAAGGCAGCGTAGCCACCACCATTGCCTTTGAAGACTACGACGTAGCTCTGGATTTTGCGCAGCGCATTTATGAGCTACGCGGTGCCGATAAGCCGGGGGCCTATGCAGCCTGTGTCGGTCTGACGGATAAGGTTGAACTGCACTTTATGCGCGGGGCCAGTGCCCAGGCACGCGCGCTGCTGCAAGAAGCTATAGACGTCTGCAAGGCCAATGAGAACCTGTTCTTTGTGCTGATCAACAAGTCCAATGCGGCTGTGGACCAAATCAACACTGGTGACTACGCTGCGGGTATTGCCAATGCATTGCCACTATTCGATGAACATGCTGGATTGAACCAGGGTTCTGACTATGTCACCCAGCTCGAAGAGGCAGTAGCCCGCGCCTACCTGCAGTTGGGCAATACCCAGCGCGCTGCGCATTTCGGGCTGAAAGCGTACCGGCGCGCGCAGGTGAGCAAGATTTTGGCCATGCAGGTTAAGACCAGCAAAACGATGGCTGCCATCCAACAGGCGAAGGGCGATTTGCGAGGCGCCCTTGAGTTCTACGATGCCCATCTGGCTTTGCGAAAGCAACTGATGGATGATCGTTTACAACGCAATCTCGCCTACCAGCGCGTACGCTTCGACTCCCAAGACCGTGCTAACCAGCTGGCACTGCTAGAAGAAAAAAACAGGAGCCTGTTGATTGACCAAGCGCTGCAACAGGGCCGATACCAAAACTTGGTGTTGGTGATGACACTGGGCCTGCTGGTGCTTGCGATCGTGGCTGCATGGCTGCTGCGTACGCTGCAACTCAAGAACCGCATGCGCAGATCTGCCCAGGTTGACGGGCTCACACAGGTGATCAACCGGGAACACTTTATTGCCAGTGCGCGAAAGGCTTTCCGAGACGTCCGTGAACCCGCCAGCCTGGTTTTGTTTGATATGGATGTCTTTAAAGCCATCAACGACACCTATGGTCATGCCACCGGTGACTGGGTCCTGAGAACCGTGTGTGACACGGTCCAGCAACAGCTACCCCATACGGCCTTGTTGGGACGACTGGGTGGCGAGGAGTTCGCAATCTGCCTGCCGCGGCACCCTTCGCAAGAGGCCTTCACACTGGCAGAGCGTTGTCGAGCCGCCATAGCCGAAATAGGTGCACACCCCAGCGGTTTAAACTTGGAGATACGAGCCAGTTTTGGCGTAGCTACCAGCAGCATCCATGGCCCCACCAGCTTTGAAGAGACGCTGGCTGCGGCCGACAAAGCGCTCTATGTTTCTAAAAACGAAGGACGCAACCGCGTCACCGCTTTTCAACCTTCAGGCGCTCATTCCACATGACCCCAACAACCCCAAAAGGCAAACTCATCTGCGTAGGCACCGGCATGCGCATGGCGGGCCAAGTAACACCCTTGGCACAGAGCTATTTGGAGACCGCAGACGTGGTGGTGTCCGCTGTGCCCAACATCTTCACGCGCAAATGGATCCAAGGCATAGCCAAGGAATTCATTTGTGTGCTGGGCTATTACGAAGAGTGCGATGTAGAGGGCAAAGACCGACGCGACACCTACCGCCGCATGGCCGACACCATATTGACCGAAGTGCGCGCGGGCAAGACGGTGTGCGCGGCCTTCTATGGCCACCCCGGCATTTTTGCTTGCATATCCCACATGGCGATCAGGGATGCGCGGGCCGAGGGCTTTAGCGCCGAGATGCTGCCCGGCATATCGGCCGAAGATTGTCTGGTTGCTGACCTGGGCATAGACCCCGGTCGCTCTGGCATGCAGTCCATGGAGACAACGCAGTTCATGATCTATGAACGCAACATTGACCCCACGGCTATGTTCATCCTGTGGCAACCCTCCCTTGCGGGAGAGCTGAGCCTGAAGCGTTTTGAGACCACGGAGGCGCGCATTCAGGTCTTGGTGGACAAGCTTGCGCGGCACTACCCGCTGGACCACACCGTGATCCTGTACGAGGCAGCCACCAACCCACTGGAGAAGACGCGCATCGACAAAATCCTGCTGCGCGACCTGCCCACCGCCCACATGGTGGGTGCGACCACGCTGGTGATCCCCGCTGCCTACCCCTTGAAACGGGACGAGGCCATCATCGCCCAGCTCAATGCGCTGCCAGAAGCCGCGCTGGTGGAGGCGGTTTGAGCGAAATTGGCCGCTAGCCCTCGATAAATATAGCGTTATAGCTATTAATTCAGGAGCGACTGAAGTTCAGGAAGTGGCCCTTGTAGGCCTCACCTGTGCTCTGTATGTTGCCCGCACGCTGCAGGTCCAGCGTGTAGCCCAGGGCTTCCATCTTGCGGCAAAAGCCGTTGCGGTTGCCCCTATCGGGGTCCAGCACGATGATGTTGACCGGGTCGGCCGAATGTAGGTGAATGAACTGCGACAGTGTCTCGGGCTGGTCCCGCTCGTACAACACGTCGCTGGCAATGATGAGGTCGAACTGGCCCAGCCCTAGGTTCTCGCGGCCCCAGTGGCCAGTCTGGTACTTGAGCACGGGCAGGTCGTTGCGCAATACGTTGTCAGCCAGAAACGCTGCGGTCAGCGGGTGGCAGTCACTGGCGGTGATGTCGCCTTGGCGGCGGTGGATGACAAGGCTGGCCAGCGCCAGTCCACAGCCAATCTCCAGAATGCGCTTGCCCGCAATGTCGTGGGTTTGCATGGCATTGGCCAGCATGCGCGCAGAGGGCCACACCATGCCAAACAGCGGCCAGCTGGCCGACGATATGCCCGCAGCCAAAGCGGCACCATCGGGGTCGGCGTATTGCTGGCGGTCCAGCAGCGAGCGAATCTCAAAATGGGAAGTGCCCAGCAAGTGGGTCTCTAGCTTGACCTGGTAGCCTGGCATATCGCAGTTCCTGAAAGCCAAAGTGGTGTGGCGGGTGAGAAAAAATGCTTTTGCTCATCAGACACAACACGGGCAAACGTGCGATGTGGGTGGACCGGGCACCGGGTGCGGGCTTTGCAGCCCACGGCCCGAGTGTAACGGGCGCCCCAAACAGGGGCCAACAACCCTTAGCCAAGCTAAAGGTTGGGGCCAGATAATGGTTGCCATGCATCTACTACTTATCGAAGACGATCTGGATTTGGGGCTTGCGCTGCAGCAGGCGCTCAAGGCGGAGGGCTTGAGCAGCGAGTGGTTTCGCCGCTCGGGCGACGCCCAGCAGGCATTTGCCAGCGGCGCGTTTGATTGCGTTCTGCTCGATCTGACGCTGCCCGATGGCGATGGCATGGAGCTATTGGCGCGCTGGCGGCGCAGTGGCATGACCCTGCCGGTCGTGGTGATCACCGCACGCGCCGAGCTGGACGACCGGCTCGCTGGGCTGGACGGCGGGGCTGACGATTTTGTCGTAAAGCCTTTTGCGACCGCAGAGCTGGTGTCGCGCATCCGGGCGGTGTGCCGCCGATCGGTGCAGCAGTCCAGTGAGCAGTGGACGTTTGGTGACCTGGAAATCGAGCCGGGGCGACATCTGGTCCGGCTCAAGGGCCAAGCGGTGGATCTTTCCCCCCGCGAGTTTCAGCTGATGCTGGAGCTGGCGCGGCAGGCTGGAAAAGTGGTGTCCAAGAGCGTGCTCTCCCGGCGCCTGGAGCCCTTGGGCGACCCCCTGGAATTCAGCGCCATTGAGGTGCACTTGTCTAACCTGCGGCGCAAGATTGGCGCCCACCATGTGCGCACGGTGCGCGGCGTGGGCTATATGTTTCAAGCATGAACGTAAAGCAATTTTTCCGCCCCACGCTGGTCCGGCGTGTGATGTCTGCGCTGTTGATTGCGTTTGCGTTGATCTGGCTGCTCTTGCTGGCAGTGCCCTTTTTTTCCGCGAGCAGCAGCGTTCGGCATGACCGCGAATTGCACGGCTTTGGGGATGACCTCCTCACAACGCTGGAAGCTTTTGACAACCAGGCCGCAGCCGTGGCGGTGGTCGCTGCATCCGAGGCGCAGGTCAACCGCATGCACCGCCGCGCCAATACACCGCGCTTGGTGTTGATACAGCTACATGATCTCAACGGCAAATTACTGTACGCCCCGCAAGAGGCGAAGAAAGAGGTACTGACCGGGGAGCTCGGTGGCATCACCCAAGAGGAGGTTGAAGGACAGACGCTACGGGTCTACCACACCAAAGGCAAACGCTGGAGCGTGTTGGTGGGCAGTACGCCGTTGCCCAGACTCTGGATACTGCGCCGCTTGGCGGGGGAGCTGACGTTCAACATGTTCATCGCCCTTCCCTTTCTGCTGGTGCCCTTGTTTGCGGTATCGCAGGGCCTGAGGCCGCTGCGCGAGATGTCCGAAAAAATTGATGCCCGCAGCGCAGACGATTTGTCGCCCACCGGATTGAAGCCGCGATACGCGGAGCTAAAGCCCTTGATCCATTCGCTGGACTCCTTGCTCAGCCAGTTGCGCAGCAAGGTCAAACGCGAAAGCGCCTTTGTACATGAAGCGGCGCATGAGCTGCGCACGCCCATGGCGGTGGTCTCGGCCCAGGCCCATGCCTTGGTGCATGCGCCGACCCCCATCGAGCGACGTGAGGCAGAAACACGTTTGGACCATGCCATTGCAAGGGCATCGCACTTGGTGGAGCAGTTGCTGCAATTGGCCAAGGTAGACAGTGATTGGTCTCAACCGGCGCAATCAGTAGATCTCTCCCAGGAACTGCAGCAAGCGCTTGCCATGCTGGCTCCGGCAGCCATGGAGAAGAATTTGGAGCTCAGCCTGGACGCTCCCAATTCGCTCGTGCATTCGCTTGAGCTCAACGCCTTCCGGTCCATTCTGCATAACCTGGTGGGCAATGCCATTCTGTATGTGCCGGCCGGGGGGCATGTAGAGGTCACTCTGGCGGAGGACGGCGACCGATTGGTATTGGGTGTAGCCGACGATGGCCCCGGTATACCGGAAGAACATCGGACATTGGTGTTTGAACGCTTTTTCCGAGGCACGGGGCACGACCAACCGGGCTCGGGCCTGGGGCTGGCAATTGTCAAACAAGCCAGTGCCAAACTGGGCGGTTTGGCATGGGTCGAACAGGGCCTGAAGGGGCGGGGTTGCAGGTTTGTGGTGTCCCTGCCGCGCGGCACGGTGCACTGATCTTTAGCCGACCTAAAGGTTGGCCCGCCACAATACACCCGACACAGGCCCTGCGCATGACATGGGCTCAGGATTCACTTCACCATCGGGGTCGATAACGCCCGTAGAGAACACAACAATGCATTGGACTAACTGGACTAAGTACTGCTTGCGGCTGATGGCATTCGCCCTGTTTGTCACAGGCGTTCAAGCGGCGGACTTTGAAAAGCCCCCTTCTGCCAACCATGGATTTGTGCTTGTCACTTTGCCTGGCAGTGAACCCATCGACGCGCTGGTATTGCGCTCGGTGGCCGACATGACGGACTATCGGCTTGCCAAGATTCCCAACCGCGAGGGCAAAACATTTGGACTGTGGTTGCCTGCGGGCGAGTACAAGATTCAGAAGTGGCGCGACTCCTATTTAAGGGAGTACCCTAACCTTTCAGTGGCCCCAGGCCAACTGACCGACATGGGCAGCCTGGTACCGGTGCCGGTGGGTGATGGCCAGTTGGTGCTGCTGCCCCTGCGCAACGACGAAACACGGTCCAAAGCGCAGGCCACGGTGGCAGAGCTTCAAGCTGCCCTGCCGTCCAAGGATGTGCTCCCATGGGTTGTGGACCGCGTGCCCCCAGCGATTGCTGATTTCGTAGACGCTGACCCTGCCAATCGCTTTGGCCTGATTGGCGCACTGCTGGTGTATTACGAAGGCCGTGCCAATGCAGCGCCCATCAGCAAGCGGCTGCGTGCAACTACGGATATTGATGCGTTTCTGGCCTTGGCCAAAACAGCTACGCCGCCACTGACCCAAAAGCTGGTGGCAGATGCAAAGGGGCGCAGCTACTTTGGCGCCGCCTTGGGGCAGATCAGGATGCGCGATGCGGGCGGCGTTTGGGGCGCGTTGGACACGGGGTCCTTGCACCACGTGACCGCCGTGGCAGCATGGGAGGACACACTGCTGGCCGGTTTCGAAAACGGTGTGGTTCGCATGAGTACGGACGGTGGCTTGAGCTGGAAACCGGTTGCGAATTTGGACCGAGGTTTTGCAATCACGGACATCTCGCGCATCGGCGATCAGTGGCTGGTGACTGCAGCCCGGGGTGTCGTTGTGCGCAACCTGTTCCGCAGTGTTGATCAGTTGAGCATTTATGTGGCCCGCGCTGCGGACTTGTCAGATATCGCCAAACAGCGCGAATTGGCGGTTGAGGTCGAGCCCCTGTTGCGTCCGAGCGCCGTGGCCTACAAGAACTTCTATTTCGTCAACGCCTATCCCAAGCTGTGGCGACTGGACACTTCAACCATGCAGTGGAGTGCCGTGGGCCCTGACACCGATGTGCATGGTTTTCAAGTCGCCCCTGGCAACGGCACTTTGGCCGCGTACCGCATCAAGGGCGGATTCTCCAAGCTCTTTGTCTCAACAGACCTCGCACAGAGCTGGACCAAATACGACAACCCGCCGTACGTCATCATGGACGTTCGATTCACCAGCGCCCAAGACGGGCAGGCGGTTCGCTGGAACGCGGGTGCTTTCTCGGGGGTGATAGAGCTTCTGCAGTATGACCGGGCCAAGGACGCCTGGAGCAAATTTGCCGACGCGCCTGCGGGCTGCAAAACCATGTTGCCCGATGCATCTAACACGGCAAAGTTATGCGTGACCCGTGGCGGCGATGTGCTGAACTATGCCGACGGCAAATGGCAAGCCGAATTTGCGGTGAATTGATGTCCGCCCTAAACAACAACCAACCCTGAAGCCTCAAACCATGAAAACACTTTTACTCAACGTTTTATTGATTCTTTCACTGCACGTGTCATTCGATGCCCGCGCACAGGTGCCCGTCACGGCCAACGCCAACCATGCGCAGATGCTAGCCAGTACTGACGCCAAGCTGGCAGCCAACAAACAATTGGTCTATGACTTTTGGCGCGAAGTCTTTGAAGGCGGCAACCTGGACCTGGCGGAAAAGTATCTGACCGAAACCTATATCCAGCACAACCCCAACGTGCCGACCGGACGGACTGGCTTTGTTGAGTTTTTCCAAAAGTTCAGCAAACCCAAGCCCATCCAACCACGCATCAAAACGCCGCTGGTAGCCATACTTGCGGAGGGCGACTTGGTGACCCTCGTTTTCTTGAGCGAACTCCCGCACCCCAAAGAAGCCGGCAAGAAATACACCAGCACCTGGTTTGACATGTTTCGTATTGAGAACGGAAAGATTGCCGAGCACTGGGATGCTGACCGCCTGCAATAAGCACTCCAAAGAATAGGAAATTAACGTGATTATTTGGGGAAAGAAAATTGTCAGGAGTCACCTTGGCTATGCCGCTGACTTCTGTCCCGTTTGTGCATGCGCAAGGCCATTTGCGCTGAACCGCGTGGGGTCTGCCGGGCATCTGTATTTCATTGCGGTGGGCGAAGGTGACCTGGTGGGTTATGAGCGGGCTTGCATGGTGTGTACCGTTGTGCTCAAGGCCAACCCCACCCAATATGCTGAAGTGGCGACCCGCCCCAGTGCGATTCTGGATCTGGTGAAGCAAACCTTTCCGAATTTGATACAGGTGTACCAAGAGCGTTTGAACCTGGAGCGTGCCATCAGGCTTGATCCCACGATGGTGAGCGACGCAAACAGACAAACGCTCCTCATGGAGCCTTTTCTTCTGCTCTCGGTCAAAGTGTCGGAGCGCTTCGAGAACTCGGCGTTCAGCGCCAACACGGGCTTCCTGAAGAATGAAGTGCTGCCGATATTGGCGCGTGCCCTGCGCCGCTTGCGCCCCACAGAAGCGGAGTTGAAAACTGCGTTGACGCGCATGGTGCAAATGAAGGAGCCCATAGGTTCCAAGATCAAACTGGCAGACCTGTTGGAAGCACTCCAACGGCCTGCCTCGAACGACGCGGCGATGGCACCTGGCAAATCAGGAGGGCAAGCGCCGGTGCACGTTGGCCACGCGGCCAAGCACCGCATCCAGGCAGGAAAGCTGATGCGATGGTTGTCGTACTTCATCGCAGTGAGCGTGCTGGGTCTGGGCCTGTTGACGCTTGTGCCCAGCGAAACCAAGCAGGCACCTGCCGCGCTGTGGGTTATCTTGGCGTTAACAGGGGTGATCGGCTTTGCGGTCTACCGCGCGAGTGCTGCGGTAACGCAGGGCTTGACCTGGGGACGCACCGTGGGCAGCGCCTTTGGTGTGTTGCTGCTCTTTGGATTCCCGTTCGGCACAGCCTTGGGCGCGTACCTTCTGTGGTGCTTGGGGCTGAAGTGGACCAGCGCCGAAATGGCCTAGTGTTGCCACTCCAGAAGCTATAACTTTGATAGCACCACAATCATAATTTACCGGGACTAGAGCCAAATTTTGCTCAAACCCCTTTGGTAAATCACTCGACCCGGGTCACCGCGTTGGGCTTGAAGCCCAGGTCCGCTGCCTTGCCCTTGCGCCCACGCGCTGCGCGGGCATTGTTCAGACTGCGGATTTCGAGCGTTTCGTCCCGCTCCTTGCCACCACGCCCAATACCGTCGATGCGGATGCTGCGGGTGTAGGCGGCGGCGCCCGCCAGGGTGTCCTTGGCTTCCAGGTCGATCAGCATCAAACCACGGCCACCATTGGCCATGGATTTGAGTTCGCTGATCTCAAAGGTCAGGATGCGGCCGCCGGTTGATGCGCAGGCCACATGGGTGGCAACGGGCACCACGGCGGCTGGCGTGCCCGCCACCGTGACCTTGCCCTGTGCGCCCGACACCAGGGAGGGGCAGCACAGCGTCTCGCCATCGTTGACGGACACAAAGGCCTTGCCCGCCTTCTGGCGCGAAACCATGTTGTCCACCGTGGCCATGAAGCCGTAACCGGCTGTGCTGCTGAGCAAGAGCGTTGCTGCTGCAGGGCCTGCAAAGTAGTACAGCAGTTGCGTGCCGCTCTCCAGCTCGATCAGCGTAGTGACGGGCTGGCCGTCGCCCCGACCGCCGGGCAGCAGCGACACAGCCACCGAGTAGACGCGGCCGTTGGAGCCAAACACCAGGAGCGTATCGACGCTGCGGCACTCGAAAGTGCCGTAAAGGCCGTCGCCGGCCTTGAAGGCGAAAGACGTAGCCTCGTGGCCATGGCCGGTACGGGTGCGCACCCAGCCTTTTGCACTGACGACCACGGTGACGGGTTCGTCCACCACCTTCACTTCTGCGACAACCTTCTTCTCCGCTTGGATCAGCGTGCGGCGCGGGTCTGCAAAGGTCTTGGCATCGGCCTCGATCTCCTTGACCATCAGACGGCGCAGCGCGGATGGGCTGCCCAATATCTCTTCCAACTTGCCCTGTTCGGTGCGCAGTTCCAGCAGATCTTGTTCGATCTTGATGGCTTCCAGCCGGGCCAGCTGGCGCAGGCGGATTTCCAGAATGTCTTCAGCCTGAATTTCTGACAGTTTGAAGCGTTCGATCAGGGCCAGCTTGGGCTCGTCCGACTGGCGGATGATGGCGATGACTTCGTCGATGTTCAGCAAAACAAGCTGACGCCCTTCCAGAATATGGATGCGGGCCATTACCTTCGACAGCCGATGCTGAGAACGGCGCTCAATCGTTGTCTGGCGGAACGCAATCCACTCCAGCAGCATCTGGCGAAAGGACTTTTGTGTGGGCCGGCCGTCCAGACCAATCATGGTCAGGTTGATGGGCGAAGACGTTTCCAGGCTGGTATGCGCCAACAGCGTAGTGATCAGTTCCTGTTGGCTGATGCGGCTGGTCTTGGGCTCAAACACCAGGCGCACGGCAGCGTCTTTATTGGACTCATCACGTTGCGTGTCCAGCACTGCCAGCACACTGGCTTTGAGCTGGGTCTGGTCTTGCGACAAAGCCTTTTTGCCAGTCTTGACCTTGGGGTTGGTGAGCTCTTCGATCTCTTCCAGCACGTTCTTGGTGCTAACACCCGGTGGCAGCTCAGTGACCACGAGTTGCCACTGCCCGCGCGCCAGGTCTTCAATCTTCCAGCGGGCACGCACCTTGAGCGAGCCTCGGCCCGTCCGATAGGCATCGGCAATGTCGCTGGCGTTGCTGATGATCTGACCACCGCCAGGGTAGTCGGGGCCGGGTACCAGAGCCAACAAATCGGCTTCAGGCAGATCGGGTTGCTTGATGAGTGCAATGCAAGCGTCAGCGATTTCCCGCAGGTTATGGCTCGGGATTTCGGTAGCCAGACCCACGGCAATACCGCTAGCCCCGTTGAGCAAACCAAACGGCAGCCGCGCTGGCAGTAGTTTAGGTTCTTGTTCGCTGCCGTCGTAGTTGGGCGCAAAGTCCACCGTACCTTCGTCCAACTCGTCCAGCAGCAAGCGGGTGATCTTGGACAAACGCGCTTCGGTGTAGCGCATGGCGGCCGCGTTGTCGCCATCGCGGGAGCCAAAGTTGCCCTGCCCGTCGACAAGTGGATAGCGTTGGTGAAAATCTTGCGCCATCCGCACCATGGCGTCGTAGGCGGCCGAGTCTCCATGCGGGTGGTATTTACCCAGAACGTCGCCAACCACGCGGGCGCTTTTGACGGGTTTGGCACCGGTGTTGCCATTGGCCCCACCAAAGCCCAGGCCCATGCGCGACATGGAGTACAAAATGCGGCGCTGCACGGGCTTTTGGCCGTCGCACACATCGGGCAAGGCGCGGCCCTTGACCACGCTCAGTGCGTATTCCAGGTAGGCGCGTTGGGCGTAGGTCGCTAGATTGAGTTCGTCATCACCACCGTCACGGGGTGGTTCGGCTGTCAGATCAAGAATGGCTTGGTCGGTCATGGATGCTAATTAATTCGACAATTCTGTGGTGGACGACAAAGCCTTGTTTGGCTGGCCAGCGCCAATCACATGGTCATAGGTGTGCAGGGGATCGCGCCATGTTTTCTTGGCACCCGTATCGCTGTCTTGCTTGCCCCTGAGCTCTTCCCAACCCAAATTGACGTTGGCATTTGCTACGTGGAATTGACCCTTTACGCGCGCCGCGGGCGCTGCGGCTGCGCCGCCACCGGATTGTGGGTTGAGGCGCTGGTAGAGCTGCATGACGGAGCGCACGTAGTTCTGCGTTTCCTTGTAATTGGGTATCTTGTTGCCAGCCTTCTGCACCGCGCCTTCCCCTGCGTTGTAGGCGGCAACGGCCAGCTCCAACTGGCCTGGGAACATCTTGATCAGGTCGCGCAAATAACGCGCGCCGGTCTGGATATTGGTCTTGGGGTCGGTCAGCTTGGCGGATACGGTGCCACGCTGGTCATTGGCCAAACCATACCGTTCGGCAGTTGCTGGCATGACCTGCATCAGACCAACAGCGCCCTTGGGCGATACCGCAGAGGGGTTAAAACGGGATTCGGTGTGGATAACCGCTTGCAACAACGCCATGTCCAACTGGTTGGCATCGGCGGCCGTGCGCAGGTGCTGCTTGACAGCCATAAAGCCTGGGGAGATTTCCATGGCCACCACACTCTTGGCGGAGTATTCGGCGGTGCGGGCTTCCATTTGCGAGTTGCCCACCACTTCGGCAGTGTCCACACTCGGTGCGGGCACACCGCGGAACATCAGCTGGTAGCGTTTGTCGAGTTGGCTGGACGCGAAGTGTTTGACGCCATTGGCATCGGTAAATATCCACATGTCGGCGTGCGCTGCGGCGTGGCCAGCCAGCAGGGCCAATCCGACCCACAGGTTGCTGAGTTTTGTGACCATCAGACGTCCACCTCAACGGAATCGCCATGCAACTCCATCAGTTCACGCCGGGCAGCAGCCTCGCCCTTGCCCATGAGTTTGGTGATCAGGGATTCGGTGTCGCCAAAATTGATGGCGCCCAGCGTGACCGGCAGCAGACGACGGGTGTCGGGGTTGAGCGTGGTGTCCCACAACTGCTCGGCATTCATTTCGCCCAGACCCTTGAAGCGGCTGATGCTCCAGGCACTTTCACGCACGCCTTCTTTACGTAACTTGTCGAGAATAGCGACCAACTCACCTTCATCCAGCGCGTACGCCTTGGAAGCAGGCTTCTTGCCACGCGCAGGTGCGTCAACCCGAAACAGCGGAGGACGTGCCACAAACACATGGCCGGTTTCGATGAGCTTGGGGAAGTGGCGGAAGAACAGGGTCAGCAACAACACCTGGATGTGGGAGCCGTCCACGTCCGCATCACTCAGAATGCAAACCTTGCCGTAGCGCAGGCCAGACATATCCGGCGAGTCGTTGGGGCCATGGGGGTCCACACCAATGGCGACCGAAATGTCGTGGATTTCGGTGTTGGCGAACAGCCTGTCACGGTCCACTTCCCAGGTGTTGAGCACTTTGCCGCGCAGGGGCAAGATGGCCTGGTTTTCTTTGTCACGGCCCATCTTGGCACTGCCGCCGGCGGAGTCGCCCTCGACCAGGAAGACTTCGTTGTAGGCAATGTCCTTGCTTTCGCAATCGGTGAGCTTGCCAGGTAACACAGCCACGCCGGAGCTCTTGCGCTTTTCGACCTTTTGGCCTGCTTTTTGTCGGCTTTGGGCGGCTTTGATCGCCAACTCCGCCAATTTCTTGCCGTAGTCCACATGCTGGTTCAGCCATAGTTCGAGCGCAGGACGCACAAAACTGGAGACCAAACGAACGGCGTCGCGCGAGTTGAGCCGCTCTTTGATCTGACCTTGGAACTGTGGGTCCAGCACCTTGGTAGACAGCACATAACTGGCGCGGGCGAACACGTCCTCGGGCATCAGCTTGACGCCCTTGGGAAGCAGCGAGTGCAGGTCGATGAAGCTCTTGACCGCAGTAAACAGGCCATCACGCAAACCACTCTCGTGCGTACCGCCAGCGCTTGTGGGGATCAGGTTGACATAACTTTCGCGCACGGGTTGGCCATCTTCGGTAAAGGCCACACACCAGGACGCACCCTCGCCATCGGCGAAATTGTCGCTTTGGCTGTCAGCAAAACCTTCGCCTTCAAACAGCGGAATGACGGGGTCGCCATTGAGCGTTTGGGTCAGGTAATCGCGCAGGCCGCCCTTGTAAAGCCAGGTCTGGGTTTCTTTGGTTTTCTCGATCAGCAGCGACACGCTGACGCCAGGCATCAGCACCGCCTTGCTGCGCAGCAAGTGGGTCAGCTCGGCCATAGGCAGCGCGGCGGACTCGAAATACTTGGCGTCGGGCCAGACGCGCACCGTGGTGCCGGATTTGCGGTCACCCTCACCGTTTTTGCGCGCTTCCAGCGCTTGGGTGACGTCACCGTTTTCAAACACGATGGTGGCTACCTGACCCTCGCGGTACGAGGTGGCCTCCAGCCGCTTGGCCAGGGCGTTGGTCACCGAGACACCCACGCCGTGCAGGCCGCCGGAGAAGCTGTAAGCGCCGCCCTTGCCCTTGTCAAACTTGCCACCCGCATGCAGACGAGTGAACACTAGCTCAATGACGGGGGCTTTTTCTTCGGGGTGCATGCCAAACGGGATGCCGCGGCCATCGTCTTCCACAGCGATGGAGCCGTCCGCATGGACGGTGACCTTGATCTTCTTACCGTAACCGCCCAGGGCCTCATCGGCCGCGTTGTCCAGTACTTCCTGGATCACGTGCAGCGGGTTGTCGGTGCGGGTGTACATGCCCGGACGTTGTTTGACGGGCTCCAGGCCTTTGAGGACCCGGATGGAACCTTCGGAGTATTCGGGGGTAGCTTTGACGGACATAGGGCGGTGATTGTAATCGCCACACCCTGACACAGCTGTATGCAAATACAGCCAGCAGGGAAAACGGCTTTACATTGACCCTAGCACCACCCCGGCAGATTGGCGACAATCCTGCGATGCACCATGCCCCTAAACCCCTTTCCACCGCCCAGGTATTGGCCTGTGGCGCGATCATCGTCACATTGTCCATGGGCATACGCCACGGTTTTGGCCTGTGGCTGCAGCCCATCACGCAAGCCCAGGGCTGGACCCGCGAAACTTTTGCCTTCGCCATCGCTATCCAGAATCTGGCATGGGGCATATCCGGCATCTTTGCCGGCATGGCGGCTGATCGGTTTGGTGCCTTTCGGGTCATTATTGGTGGCTCCGTTCTCTACGCACTAGGCCTGATCGGTATGGCCTACGCCAGCACACCGTTGCTGTTTTCCCTGAGTACGGGTGTGCTGATCGGTATGGCGCAGGCCGGAACCACCTATGCGGTGATTTACGGTGTAATCGGTCGCAACGTGAGTGCCGACAAGCGCTCCTGGGCCATGGGCGTCGCCGCGGCCGCGGGATCGTTTGGTCAATTCCTGATGGTTCCAACCGAAGGTTTCTTGATCAGCCAGTTTGGCTGGCAAGAGGCACTGGTGATGCTGGGCGTGGCGTCGCTGTTGATGATTCCACTGGCCTGGGGACTGCGGGAACCGGGATTTGGCAGTGCAAATGCAGCACCCCGCGAGCAAAGCATCAGCCAGGCGCTGCGTGAAGCTTTTAAGTACCCCAGCTTCCAGTTGCTAATGGCAGGGTATTTCGTCTGCGGCTTCCAGGTCGTATTTATTGGCGTGCACATGCCCAGCTATTTGAAAGACAAGGGGCTCTCACCCCAAGTGGCCAGTTACGCGCTGGCGCTGATTGGCTTGTTCAATGTGTTTGGCACCTATGCCGCCGGCGTACTGGGTCAGAAGATGCAGAAGAAAAACATACTGGCTTTTATCTACTTTTCCCGTGCGGTTGCCATCAGCTTGTTCCTGCTGGCGCCGTTGACTCCGGCCAGCGTGTATGTTTTTTCCAGCGTCATGGGGTTGTTGTGGCTTTCCACCATCCCCCCCACCAATGCCACGGTGGCGCAAATTTTTGGCGTTGCGCATTTATCCATGTTGGGTGGGTTTGTGTTCTTCAGCCACCAAATCGGCTCCTTCATGGGGGTATGGCTGGGTGGTTATCTGTATGACAAGACGGGTAGCTACGACATCGTCTGGTACATCGCCATCGCCCTGGGTGTGGCTGCAGCATTGGTCAATCTCCCGGTGAAAGAGGCGGCCATCTCGCGGCCTCTGCCACGGGACGCGGTGACGCCATGACACTGCGCAAACGTCTGGCAATCGGGAGTCTGGCCTTGGCAGCCTTGGCCGGGGTTTTTGTGCTGTATACCCGGCCGGACTTCATGGTGCAAATGGCCAACCAGGTGTGGGCCTGCTTTTGAATCCGTCGGAATGGATTGTTCGGTGGTCGCATCTATTGGCGCCTGGCACTACGGTATTGGATGTGGCCTGTGGGTCGGGTCGGCACCTGGCCTGGTTTGCCGAACGCGGCCATGCGGTAACCGGTGTTGACCGGGATATTGCGCTGGCCCGACAGCACCAGCCTGACGCTGAGTTGGTATGTGCCGACATCGAAGCCGGGGCCTGGCCTCTGATGCGCGAAGGGCGCCAGCGGACCTTTGGCGCCGTAATGGTTACCAATTACCTGTGGCGTCCCTTGCTCGAGACCATTGCCCGCAGTGTGGCGCCGGGGGGAGTACTGCTCTATGAAACGTTTGCCACGGGTAACGAGGCTTATGGTCGCCCCAGCAGACCCGATTTCCTGCTGCAACCCGGCGAATTGTTGCGCACCTGTGCGGACATGAACGTTGTTGCCTACGAACAAGGTTACCTACCCGACCCGCCGCGTTTGGTGCAGCGCATAGCCGCCACGCGGCCCACCTCTGGCGGGGTAGGACCCCCAGAACCGACACGTATTGCACTCTAGGTAAAATAGTCGATTACTGTACAAATGACCGACATGAACCAACCCCAAGGCCCCCTCACCGGCAGCATCGTCGCCCTGATCACACCCATGCAGGAAGACGGCTCCGTAGACTATCCGGCGCTGCGCAAACTGATCGACTGGCACATAGCCGAAGGCACGGACTGCATAGGCGTAGTGGGCACCACCGGTGAGTCGCCCACGGTCAATGTTGAGGAACATTGCGAGATCATTCGTGTATCCGTAGAGCAGGCCGCCAAGCGTGTACCCATCATGGCGGGCTGCGGAGCCAACTCGACGGCTGAGGCCATCGAACTGGCCCGTTTTGCCAAAAAGGTAGGCGCCGACTCCCAACTGCAGGTGGTGCCCTACTACAACAAACCCACCCAGGAAGGCCAGTACCTGCACTTCAAGGCGATTGCCGAAGCGGTGGAACTGCCCCTGATCTTGTACAACGTGCCCGGGCGCTCGGTAGCCGATATGGCGCACGACACCGTGATGCGCCTTGCCCAGGTGCCTGGCATCGTAGGCATCAAGGAAGCCACCGGCAACATTGAACGCGCGCAGTGGCTGATCAAGGAAGCGCCCAAGGGTTTTGCCATCTATTCCGGTGATGACCCTACGGCCGTGGCCTTGATGTTGTGCGGTGGGCATGGCAATGTCAGCGTCACCGCCAATGTGGCACCCCGCCTGATGCATGAACTGTGCGTAGCCGCTTTGGCTGGCAATGTGAAACGGGCCATGGAGATCCAATTCCAGCTGCTGCCCTTGCATAAAACTCTTTTCGTAGAATCCAACCCGATTCCCGTCAAATGGGCTGCTGCCCGCATGGGCCTGTGTTCGGACGCCCTGCGCCTGCCATTGACCCCGTTGACACAAGCCAATCAGCCTGCACTGGAGCGTGTGATGCGCGCCACCGGTCTGATCTAAGTTCCTGTTCCATTTCAAGGATTTCCGTGAACCCTTTCTTTAAATTGACGCTCGTTAGTACAGCGATTGCGCTGTCAGCCTGTACCGTACTTGAGTCTGACAAGGTGGACTATCGCAGTGCAGCTGGCGGCGTGAAGGCGCCCTCACTGGATGTGCCGCCCGACCTGACCCAGTTGTCCAAAGACACGCACTACGCGGTGGTGGGCGGCACGGTGTCGGCTTCTGGTTTTAAAGCGGGTCAACCCGCTGCTGTGGTGGCGGGCACACCTAACGTTGCTGCCGTAGCAATGGGCGATGTCCGCATCGAACGCGCTGGCAACCAACGTTGGCTGGTGGTCAACCGCCCCGCTGAGAAGCTGTGGGAACCTGTAAGAGAGTTCTGGCAGGACAACGGCTTCTTGCTGGCCATGGACCAGAATGCGCTGGGCATCATGGAAACCGACTGGGCCGAAAACCGGGCCAAGATTCCACAGGATTTGATCCGCTCGTCCTTGGCAAAACTGTTTGATTCGCTGTATTCCACGGCAGAGCGCGACAAGTTTCGCACCCGCCTGGAACGCAATGCCAGTGGCGAAACAGAAATCTTCATCAGCCACCGCGGCATGATTGAAACCGTCACCACAACATCCGCCAAGGAGTCTGGCAGCACCGTGTGGCAACCCCGCGCCGCAGACCCGGAACTGGAAGCCGAGTTCCTGCGCCGCCTGATGGTCAAACTGGGTGTTGCTGAGTCACAGGCCAAGACGCTGGTCGCTGCTCCCACCATAACCAAGAAGAGTATTGCGTCGGTATCCACCGAAAACGGTCAACCCGCAGTGCGTATTGAAGAGGGATTTGATGGCGCCTGGCGCCGTGTTGGCCTGGCACTGGACCGAACCGGATTCACGGTGGAAGACCGGGACCGCAAGCAGGGCATCTACTTTGTGCGCTACGTACCACCGAACGCCGAAAACACTGAGCCCGGATTTTTCAGCAAGCTATTTAGCAGCAGCAAGGCGACCGACGCTGCCAAGTTCCAGATCGCAGTGCGTAGCACAGCCAATGTGACCACAGTGTCCGTACTCGACGCCAAGGGTGCACCAGAAACTTCGGTCAGCGCGCAGCGTATTGTCAAGGTGCTTGCCGACGACATCAAATAAAGCGCGCAACCTGTCGGGGTTTCAAAAGCCCCGTCAGGATGTTGCAGGCGAAAAAAAAGCCACCGAACGGTGGCTTTTTGCTGGGCGCTAGATTTAGCTCTTTGCTGGCTCGGAAGCGGCAGCAGATGCTGGGGCTGCAGGAGCAGAAGCGTCAGCAGCAGGAGCGGAAGCAGCAGGAGCTGCTGGCGCTGGAGCAGCGGCTGGAGCGGGAGCAACTACTGGAGCAGGAGCTTCTTCTTTTTTACCGCAAGCAGCCAAGGCAGCGGCAGCGATTACGGCTGCCAAGACGAGTGATTTGTTCATTTTTAAAAACTAGAGTGAGTTAACGAAACAATTTTCGGAAATTGTCAAAGCAGCGCGCCGCCCAGACTCAGACAAAAAGCATTCGATCTCTTTTTGCCTAACCAACAAGTATACAGGAATACAAAACCAACACTCGGGAAAACCCTCTAAATTGCAGTTACAGCCCCAAAGTGCTGGCAGAAAAGCCCGGTGAACCTTGGCGACGGCACTCGTCCAATTCCTCTTTCAACAACACACGGCGGGCCGGCTCCAGATCGGCGATGCCCGTGCTGCGCACCAAGTCGAGGCGTCTCATGGCCCACTGCGGACTCCATAAAGCGCTAGGCATTTCACTGGCGTCTATGTTTTTGCACACCTTGCATTCAATGATGTGGTCCCAGGTTCTGCGCCACGTGACAAAGCGGGGCTGGTAACGGAGAACAGAATCAAAGTTATGCGCCAGCAGTATCAGTTGCCGTCCGCTTCCGGCCCATGCCTGCAAAGAATCCGAGACAACCCGCTCTCCCAATGGCCAATCTTCGAAGTTGGCATCGCTCCAGACCATGGATTGCCATCCATCTTGCGCGGCGCGGGCCAATGCTGCGCGAATGGTTTGCGCGAATGCCTTGGGGCCGCTAAACGGGCCGCTTAGGCCATCGTCGCCGTTGCCTGCACTGTCACCGTCAGTTATCCCCATGGACCCACCCCGCTTCCAACCAGTCTTGCACCAATTCGCGGGCCGGTGCACTCAGCCGCTTAACACTCACTGCGCTCAACGTCCGATCATTGGCCAGCAACTGCATCAACTGCGCATCACGCCCAGTGGCCAGGAAGCTCTCGCCATTGATAAACACATGTTTGGCATCGTAGGCCATGCGCGTGCGCCGGTCTAGAACCAAGCCGGCCGCCATCTCGCCGCTTGCTTCAGCATCAAAACTGACATGCCCCTTGGGCTCGGTCAAATACTCACCCAAAACCCGTTGCAACGCCAAAGGGTCCTGCAAGGCATCTTCCAAAGCCTTGCGGGCAAATGCGACAAGCGCATCAGGAATCTCTCCACATTGTGCCGTCGCAGGCTGCTTGGGGTCGGCGTACAAGCCCTCGCCCACCGCATCGGTTGCGTCTTCAGCCAAACGTTGCAGCAACTCCCCCGCCAGTTCACCCCGGCTCGGCGCCCGAAACCCTATGGAATAGGTCATGCATTCCCCCAGGGCTATGCCATCGTGCGCATAACGAGGCGGTAAATACAGCATGTCGCCTGGATTCAGCACAAACTCCATTTCAGGCTCGAAGTGGGCGAGGATTTTGAGTGGCATGTCGGGCTGCAGGCTCAAGTCTTTTTGCCGCCCGATGCGCCAGCGCCGCTGGCCATGAGCCTGCAGCAAAAACACGTCGTAGCTGTCGAAATGCGGGCCTACGCCACCCCCATCGGTGGCATAGCTGACCATCACATCATCCAGACGTGCATCGGGCACAAAACGGAACTGGTTCATCAATGCATGCACGCGCTCATCCAGCAAATCAACGCCTTGCACCAGCAGCGTCCAGCCAGCCTGCTTGAAGGGCGGCAAAGCCTTTCGACCGAATGGTCCGTGTTTGAATTTCCAGGGCTGCTTTCCACCTTCGGTAGCCTGTACCACCAGGCGCGACTGCACTTCTTCTTGGGCCGCCAAGTCGAGCAGGTCGGCACGGTCCAGCGGAGGAATAAAGCCGGGAATGGCCTGGCGAATAACCAAGGGCTTTTTTTGCCAATGGCGTTGCATAAAGAGCTTGGGAGCAAGCCCGCCCAGGAGTTGCAGGGGTTCATCGATGTTCATGGGACAATTCTGCCTTATGGAAATCACTTCACAATGCGTCGTTGCCCTCACTTGGACGCTGAAAGACACTTTGGGCGAGGAGCTGGACGTTTTGGACGAGCCGGTGGAGTTTTTGGTCGGCGGCAATGACCTGCTACCGGTGATTGAGGAGGCTCTGCAAGGCCACAGTGTTGGGGCCAGCCTTCAACTGCAGATAGAACCGGAACAGGCCTTTGGCGACTTCAATGACCGGCTGTTGTTTCTGGAACCCCGCCATCTTTTCCCCGCGGATCTGCAGGAAGGTTTGACCATGGAAGGCAGCGCCCTGCCCGAAGGCTGCCACCCTGAAGCTCCCAAGGATGCCCTGTACACCATCACCGACATCTACCCCGACCATGTGGTGCTGGATGGCAACCACCCGCTGGCAGGCATTGCCATCCGGATCAACCTGAAGGTTGAAGCGGTGCGCGATGCTACCGAAGAAGAAATTGGACGCGGCAGTTGCGGAACGGGTTTCTTCAAACTGCAGGTGGCGCACACCGAGGAAGACGACGACCTGCCGTCTGACCGCACTCTGCACTAGAGGCATTTGAGAACAATCAGCCTCCAGCCCCCGTACTAACTGCTCAAACAGCTATCAATATAGTAGCAATAGGCTGTCAAAGTTTGCCAGTGGAGCCATACCCGCCTGCACCGCGCTCGGAGGCTTCAAAGTCGGTCACGATATTGAATTGCGCCTGCACCACCGGCACGATGACCAGCTGTGCAATGCGCTCCATGGGTTCGATCGTGAAGGCGACGCCACTGCGATTCCAGGCGCTCACCATAAGTTGTCCTTGATAGTCACTGTCAATCAGTCCCACCAGATTGCCCAGAACTATGCCGTGTTTATGGCCCAGTCCTGACCGAGGCAGTATCAGCGCGGCGTAGGCGGGGTCTTGCAGGTAAATGGCCATTCCAGTGGGGACCAGCTGCCAGGCATTCGGCGCCAGGGTAAGCGGCTCGCTCAGGCAGGCCCGTAGATCCAGACCTGCGCTGCCCGGTGTGGCGTAGGTTGGCATCTGTGCGTGCAGGCGGCTGTCTAGAATCTTGACGTCAATCTTCATTTTTGTTTATGCATGCTGGGTTACAGAGGGAATGCGACTGGCAATCTCGGCAATGAGTTGCCGCGCCAATGCCAGTTTGTTGTTATGTGGCAGCTCCCGGGCACCATGGGCGTCCACGAGCAGCAGCGCATTGTCGTCCTTGCCGAAGGTTGCCGGGCCAATATTGCCTACTAATAAAGGCACATTCTTGCGGATGCGTTTGGCGGTGGCGTGGGCCAGCAAGTCATGACTTTCAGCAGCAAATCCCACACAAAACAAAGAGCCGCTTTGGGCGCGGGGCGACTGCGCCACCGTGGCCAGAATGTCGGCATTCTCCACAAATGCCAAGGTGGGTGTCTGGCCCGTGCCGTCTTTCTTGATCTTCTGGTCCGATGCCTGGGCGGGTCGCCAGTCGGCAACCGCTGCGGTAGCCACAAACAGGCTGGCGTTCTGTGCTGCGGCCACGCAGGCAGTCAGCATGTCGGACGCGGATTGCACATCGATCCTATGTACGCCGCGCGGTGTGGGCAGCGACACCGGCCCCGCCACCAGCGTGACCTGGGCACCCGCCTCCTGCGCGGCACGGGCAATGGCAAAGCCCATCTTGCCACTGGACCGGTTGGTAATGCCGCGCACGGGATCAATGGCTTCAAAAGTGGGCCCTGCCGTCACCAGCACGTGCTGGCCAGCCAGGGTTTTGGGCTGGAAGAATGCAATCACATCTTGCAGCAATTCCTGCGGTTCCAGCATGCGGCCATCCCCGGTTTCGCCACAGGCCTGGAAGCCACTGCCAACACCCAGGATCGTGGCGCCATCTGCCGCCAGTTGCACCAGATTGCGCTGGGTCGCCGGGTGAGCCCACATCTCACGGTTCATCGCCGGGGCAACCAGCAACGGCACCATGTCTATGGGCCGGGCCAGGCACATGAGGCTCAACAAATCGTCGGCCCTGCCATGCAACAACTTGGCCATGAAATCGGCGCTGCACGGGGCGATCAGGATGGCGTCGGCCTCGCGGCTCAGGTTGATATGCGCCATATTGTTGTCGGGGCGCGCGTCCCACTGCGAGTCGAACACCGGCCGGTTGCTCAGGGCTTGCATGGTCACCGGCGTAATGAACTGGGCAGCGGCCTCTGTCATAACAACTTGCACCGTAGCGCCCTCCTTGATCAAAGCCCGGCACAACTCCGCAGCTTTGTAGCAGGCGATGCCCCCGGTGAGGCCCAGAACAATGTGTTTTCCAGCTAAATCATTCATCGGTGGCAATGTAGCAGAGCCCGACACCATGAGCGCCGCCGGGCCGCCCCAAGATGCGAAGGCCCCCTTGGGGGTGGGGCAGCGACCCGCTTTGACGACGGAGCCTGGGGGCAAACGTATAATCTCGCTTTACCACCTCCCTGAGCCTACAAGCTCCCCCTGACATGACCAAATTTGTCTTCGTCACCGGCGGTGTGGTGTCTTCCCTTGGCAAGGGAATCGCCTCAGCCTCCCTCGCTGCGATTCTGGAATCGCGGGGCCTAACAGTCACCCTGATCAAGCTGGATCCCTACCTCAACGTAGACCCTGGCACCATGTCCCCGTTGCAACACGGTGAAGTGTTCGTCACCGACGACGGCGCCGAAACCGATCTCGACCTGGGCCACTACGAGCGTTTCATCGAAACGCGTATGCGCAAGGCCAACAACTTCACCACCGGCCAGATCTACAAAAGCGTGCTCGACAAAGAGCGCCGCGGCGACTACCTGGGCAAGACTGTGCAGGTCATTCCCCACGTCACCAACGAAATCCAGGAATTCGTCAAACGCGGTGCGCGCTTTGGCGAGCCCGATGCAGTGGACGTGGCGATTGTGGAAATCGGCGGCACCGTGGGTGACATCGAGTCCCTGCCCTTCCTGGAAGCCGTGCGCCAGATGAGCCTGAAGCTGGGCCCCAACAACAGCGCATTTGTGCACCTGAGTTATGTGCCCTGGATTGCCGCGGCCGGTGAACTCAAGACCAAACCCACGCAACACACGGCCAAGCAATTGCGCGAAATCGGTATCCAGGCAGACGCCCTGTTGTGCCGCGCGGACCGCCCGATCCCGCACGAAGAGCGCTCCAAGATCTCGCTGTTCTCCAACGTGCCCGAATGGGGTGTCATTTCCATGTGGGATGTGGACACCATCTACAAGGTGCCGCGCATGTTGCACGAGCAGGGCCTGGACGGCCTGATCTGCGACAAGCTGCGCCTGAACACGCCCCCAGCAAACCTGAAGCGTTGGGACGATCTGGTCTACGAGACCGAGCACCCCAAGGGCGAAGTCAGCATCGCCATGGTCGGCAAGTATGTGGACCTGAGCGACAGCTACAAGTCGCTCAATGAAGCGCGTCGCCACGCCGGCATGATGAACCATGTCAAGGTCAGCATCGACTACATCGACTCCGAAACCATCACGCCCGACAGTGTGTCGCGTCTGGCAAAGTTTGATGCGGTGCTGGTACCCGGCGGTTTTGGTAAACGCGGTATTGAAGGCAAGATTTGCGCGGCCCGTTTTGCGCGCGAGAGCAAGGTCCCCTATCTGGGTATCTGCCTGGGCATGCAAGTGGCAACCATCGAGTTCGCCCGCCATGTGGCCAACCTCAAAGATGCGAACAGCACCGAGTTCGAGCCCGATTGTCCCAACCCGGTGATCGCCTTGATCACCGAGTGGAAAGACGCCGACGGCACCATCAAGACGCGCAACAAGAACTCTGACCTGGGCGGCACCATGCGCCTGGGCGCACAAAGCTCCGATGTGGCCAAGGACACACTGGCCCATGAAATCTATGGCGATGTGGTGACCGAGCGCCACCGCCACCGCTACGAAGCCAATGTCCATTACCTGGACGAACTGCGCAAGGCCGGCCTGGTGATCTCAGCCCTGACACAGCGCGAGCAATTGACTGAGATGGTTGAGCTGCCAAAAGGCACCCACCCCTGGTACATCGGCGTCCAGTTCCACCCCGAGTTCAAATCCACACCCTGGAACGGCCATCCACTGTTCAATGCCTTCATTAAGGCAGCGTTGGACCACCAGACTGCGGGCAAAAATTTGAAGGCGGTTGCTTGATATGAAATTGTGCGGATTCGATATCGGACTGGAACACCGGTTTTTCCTCATAGCAGGACCCTGCGTTGTCGAATCCGAGCAATTGCAGATGGATGCAGCCGGTACGCTGAAGGAAATTACATCTAGCCTTGGCATTCCTTTCATATTCAAGAGCAGTTTTGACAAGGCCAACCGCACCAGCGAAACGGCGTACCGCGGCTTGGGGATGGACAAGGGGCTTGAAATTCTTGCCAAGGTGAGGCGCGAGATCGGAGTGCCTGTTCTGACGGATATTCACCGCGAAGACCAGATTGAGCAGGTCGCCTCGGTGGTGGACGTGTTGCAGACCCCTGCCTTGCTGTGTCGGCAGACTGATTTCATCCATGCCGTGGCCCTGTCCGGCAAGCCCGTGAACATCAAAAAAGGCCAATTCATGGCCCCTGGTGACATGAAAAATGTCATCGTCAAAGCACGCGCTGCTGCCAAAGCCGCTGGCTTGAGCGAAGAAAACTTCATGGCCTGTGAACGCGGCGCCAGCTTTGGCTACAACAACTTGGTCAGCGACATGCGCTCGCTGGCCATCATGCGCGACACCGGTGCACCCATCGTGTTTGATGCGACCCATTCGGTGCAATTGCCCGGCGGTCAAGGTACCAGTAGTGGCGGAGTACGCGAGATGGTTCCTGTATTGGCTCGTGCTGCTGTGGCCGTTGGTGTTGCCGGTCTGTTCATGGAAACCCACCCCGACCCTGCCAACGCACTGTGTGACGGCCCCAATGCCGTCCCCCTCAAACACATGAAGGCCCTGCTGGAAACCTTGGTCGCGTTGGACCAGGTGACCAAAAAGAATGGGTTTCTGGAGAACCACTTTTCAGCCTGATACGCGTGGTTACCAGCTGAGAACAATCGGCAGCGCCGATGGCTCCAGCCCACCCAGCCATGCAAAAATCGACCGCAACCGTTTTTTTAACTTAGGAAATAAAGCATGAGTGCCATTGTTGATATCGTAGGCCGCGAGATTCTGGATTCGCGCGGCAACCCCACTGTGGAATGTGACGTGTTGCTGGAGTCCGGCACCATGGGCCGCGCCGCGGTGCCGTCCGGCGCATCCACGGGTAGCCGCGAAGCCATTGAGCTGCGCGACGGCGACAAGAAGCGTTACCTGGGCAAGGGCGTGCTCAAGGCCGTGGAACATATCAACACTGAAATTTCCGAAGCCGTGCTGGGTCTGGACGCTTCCGAACAAGCCTTCCTGGACAAGACCCTGATCGATCTGGACGGCACCGACAACACAAGCCGCCTGGGTGCCAACGCCATGCTGGCAGTCTCAATGGCCGTGGCCCGCGCCGCGGCCGAAGAGTCTGGCCTGCCCCTGTACCGCTACTTTGGCGGCATGGGCCGCATGTCCATGCCCGTGCCGATGATGAACGTCATCAACGGTGGCGAGCACGCCAACAACAACCTGGATCTGCAAGAGCTGATGATCATCCCCGTGGGTGCACCCAGCTTCCGCGAAGCCCTGCGTTATGGCGCCGAAGTGTTCCACGCGCTGAAGAAAATCCTGCACGACAAGGGCATCAGCACTGCCGTGGGTGACGAAGGCGGCTTTGCCCCCAACGTGGCCAACCACGAAGCAGCCATCCAGATGATTCTGGAAGCCATTGACAAAGCCGGTTTTGTGGCTGGTGAGCAAATCGCCCTGGGCCTGGACTGCGCCGCCAGCGAGTTCTACAAAGACGGCAAGTACCACCTGGAAGGCGAAGGCCTGACCCTGAACGCCGAAGAGTGGACCAATATCCTGGCCACCTGGGTCGACAAATACCCCATCATCAGCATCGAAGACGGCATGGCCGAAGGCGACTGGGATGGATGGAAGCTGCTGACCGATCGCCTGGGCAAGAAGGTGCAGATTGTGGGCGACGACCTGTTCGTCACCAACACCAAGATCCTGAAAGAAGGCATCGACAAGGGCATCGCCAACTCCATCCTGATCAAGATCAACCAGATCGGCACGCTGACTGAAACCTTTGAAGCCATCGAGATGGCCAAACGTGCCGGCTACACGGCCGTCATCAGCCACCGCTCGGGCGAGACCGAAGACTCCACGATTGCCGACATCGCTGTTGGCATGAATGCGGGACAGATCAAGACCGGTTCCTTGAGCCGTTCCGATCGTATGGCCAAGTACAACCAGTTGCTGCGCATAGAAGAAGACCTGGGTGATGTGGCCAGCTACCCCGGCCGCGCTGCCTTCTACAACTTGAAATGAACATGGCCCCTGCATTCGTTTAGATGGGCAAACACATTGTTCCTGCAGCTTTGATCGCCTTGCTGGTGATCTTGCACGGCCAATTGTGGTTTGGCAGGGGCAGTGTGCCCAATGTGGCGCAACTGGTGCGAAAGCTCGACGAGCAACACCTAAGCAATGCACAGGCCGCCCGCGCCAATGAGCGTGTAGCGGCCGAAATCCATGACCTGCGCGAGGGTCTGGAAATCGTGGAAGAAAAAGCCCGATCGGAGTTGGGGATGGTCAAGGCCAACGAAATTTACGTACAAGTCGCCAAATAGAGCACTTTGCCGTTCGTGAGCCTATGAAAATTGCAGTGGTTGGTGCCCCTGGCACCGGCAAGTCAACGCTAGTCCATGCCTTGCGCCTGGCGCTGCAAGCCGACACGGACATGGCAAACAGCACAGTCACCGAAGTCCAAGCGCTGCAACCGCAACATCCCTACGAACTCACTTTGCTGCTGGGTCTGGACCTACCCCAGCACCGCACAAACGCCCATTCCGTCACCTTGCAAGCGGACGCCAGCTTGCGACACAGCTTGGGCACCCAATCCATTGCCTACACCGTGGTTTACGGCATCCATCAAGCCCGTACGGATTGCGCCCTGCAGGCCATTGCATACAGCCGCGCGCTTTCCACCAAACGCCCGACGACGGCAAGCGCTGCATGGCACTGGAATTGCGAAACCTGCTCCGATGCGGATTGTGAGCACCGCCTGTTCAGCGCACTGCTGAAAAAAGACGCCTCAGTGCGGCAGTGAACCACCGGGGTCCTGCAATACCTCCGGCGGTGTGAACAGTTGGGCGGCATCGACCGCATCAAAGCGGTATTGCACACCACAGAACTCGCAGGCCACCTCGATATCGGGTCGCTCGGAAAGAATACTCGCCACTTCTTCCTGGCCCAGGCCCACGATCATGCGCCCCACCCGCTCGCGACTGCAGGAACAGGCAAAGCGTGGAGCGGTCGGCCCCTCCAACGGTTCAAAACGGGTGAGTGATTCTTCCCAGAACAGCCTGCGCAAAATGGTGTCCACGTCCAGCGTCAAGAGTTCTTCCTGCTTGAGGCTGCTGGCCAAAATGGCAATACGGTTGTAGTGTTCATTCAGACCGATCTGGTCCTCATTTTCCTTGCTGACCATGCTTCCCGAAAGATTGTCTGTGCCTTGCATGGGCAAGCGCTGGATCAGCAGGCCCGCGGCCACTTGATCATTGGCGGCCAGCACCAGGGTGGTGTCCAGCTGCTCACTCTGCAACATGTAATGCTCCAGCACGTCGCTGACCTTTTCCAGCTTTTGGCGTTTGTCGTCAAACAACGGCACAACGCCCTGATAGGGTTGCTGCCCGGGGAATTTGGTCGTCGGGTCCAACGTAATGGCACAGCGCCCTTCGTTTCCGACGTTGACCATCTGGCTCAACGTGCTGGCACTATTGACTTCGCCAACTACCGTGGCCGTTGCGCGCAGCGCCAGATCGGGTTGGACCTCAACCACCGCCAGCTTGACCGGGCCATCGCCAAAAATCTGCAAGACTAGGGAACCATCAAATTTGATATTGGCTTGCATCAAGGCGGCGGCTGTCATTTCTCCCAGCATGTCGCGCACCGGATCGGGATAGGCGCCGTGTGTACTGTTGGACGCCCGCCGGCGCAGGATTTCGGTCCAGGTGTCTGTCAGACGAACCAGCATGCCGCGAACGGGCAGGCCATCGAATAGAAACTTGTGCAATTCAGACACGGTGTGCTCCCTGCCCTCAGGCAATTTTCTTCAGCCCGCGCTGGAAGCGCTTGGCATTTTCTATGTAGTGAACGGCGCTCATACGCAGCGCGTCCTGTTGGGTCTGCGACAGTTCGCGCACCACCTTGGCGGGGCTTCCCAGGATCATGGAGCCATCGGGGAATTCCTTGCCCTCCGTGACCAGCGAACCTGCTCCCACAATACAACCCTTGCCAATCTTCGCGCCATTGAGTACCACCGCTCCAATTCCAATCAGTGAACCATCACCGATCGTGCAGCCATGCAACATGACCTGGTGGCCGACCGTCACGTTCTTGCCAATCGTCAGCGGCATACCGATATCGGCGTGCAGCACGCTGCAATCCTGGATGTTGGAGCCTTGGCCAATCCGGATCACCTCCGTATCGCCGCGCACTACCGCTCCAAACCAAATGCTGGTGTCTTCTGCCAACTCTACATTTCCCATCACCTGCGCGCTATCGGCCACCCAGGCGGTTTCCGCCAGGCGCGGAGCAATGGAGTCGAGTTCGTAAATGGCCATGGGGTTCCTAATCAGAGTGAGACGACAGTTCTTACCTAGAATTGTAAGTATGGAACTCCGACAGCGCGCCCTAGCGGCTTTTTGCCTCGCCGACCCCCAGCAGAAGGCTACGGCAACCTTGGCCCTGCAGTGGGACCAAACTGCACCAGAGGGGCTGGACTGCGGTGTGCACATCCCTTACGAAGGGCAGCCGGGACGCCCGGCACTTCCTGAACTGGTGCATCCCCAGCAAGTACCCCGTCGCTCGCCCTTTACCGCTGAGGGCCACTGCGCACTGGTGCATTCCATTGCCCACATCGAATTCAACGCCATCAACCTGGCGTTGGATGCCATATGGCGCTTTGAAGGCTTGCCCCCCGCCTATTACGGCGATTGGCTGCAAGTGGCCCAGGAAGAGGCCAAACACTTCACGATGCTGCGCAACCATTTGCTGGAGCAAGGCCACGACTATGGCGACTTTGTAGCGCACGATGGCCTGTGGACCATGTGCGAGAACACCCGCCATGACGTCACGACCCGCATGGCGCTGGTGCCCCGCACGCTGGAGGCGCGCGGCCTGGACGCCACTCCCATCATCCAGGCCAAACTGCGCAAGGTAGGCACTGCGCGGGCGCTGGCCGCAGTAGACATACTGGATGTCATACTGGCCGAAGAGGTTGGCCATGTAGCGATTGGCAACCGCTGGTACCACTGGCTGTGCCATCGCGAAGCGCTGGACCCTACAGCCTTCTACGCGGAGGTGGCTGCCCGCCACGCAGCGCCCCGCCTCAAACCACCGTTTAACCTGGCCGCCCGGAGGCTGGCAGGCTTTACCGACCTGGAACTAGCCGCCCTGCCTACCGGGGAACCTACGTAGACGCTACTATAAATATAGCAACTACGTTATATTTAACGGGGGCGAAGGGGACTTTTTGCCTATACTGCCTTGCCAAACCGTGGCACAGGGCGGCATTATTTGTGCCTAAGCAAGAGGACAACAGGCACAATCCACAAAAATTCGTCATCGCCACACCAAGCACCACCGTAACCGATGAGCAAACCGCAAGCCAGCGCTGAACCGAAAAACGGTCGCCCCATGGTGGTCGCGCTGATTGTGTTTGTGCTGGCAGCGATAGCCAGCGGCACCATGGTATGGACGCTGGAGCAGCGCAATATGGCATCGCAGCGCATGCGCATGGAAGCCATGGCCAGCGACCATGCCCACGACATCCAAACCACCGTGGAACGGGCGCTCTCCGCCACCTACTCAATCGCGGCGATGGTGCGCCAGGGCAAAGGCAATGTTCCCGATTTTGAAGGCGTGGCCGCCGAAATGCTGCCTTGGTACCCTGGCGTCGCCGTACTGGGCCTCAGCCCTGGCGGCGTGATACGTCGTATCGCCCCCCTGGAAGGCAACGAAAAGTCAATCGGCTTCAACCAGCTGACGGACCCAAAGCAAGGCCGTGAAGCCCGCATGGCCCGTGATACGGGCAAGCTCACACTGGCCGGTCCTCTGAAGCTGGTGCAGGGCGGCCTGGGTGCCGTAGGCCGACTGCCCATATTCATCGATGGAGCCGATGGGAAACCCGTTTTTTGGGGGTTGACCTATGCCGTGCTCCGTTTTCCCGAGACGCTTTCGAATGTGCGACTCAACCAACTCTCGGCAAACGGTGTGGCCTATTCCCTGTGGCGCATCAATCCGGACACGGGCGTGCGCGAGACCATCGCCGGTTCGCAAACCCTGCCCCAAGCAGCAGTGGAGCGCAGTTTGACGGTGCCCAACGGCAAATGGACCCTCAGCGTTGCACCGGTGAACGGCTGGATCAATACCCCCGGTCTGGCATTCAATGCAACCATCGCCCTGGTGTTCAGCCTGATGCTGGCTTTCGCCAGCAAATTGCTCGTCGCGCTTAAGGCCCATGAAAAGGGGCTGGAAAGCCTGATTGCGGAGCGGACCCTGGAAATCGCCGCCTCCCAAAACAAGCTCAAGGCTACCTTGGAGGCAATTCCCGATGTCATGCTGGAAATGGGGTTGGACGGCACCTACCACGACTACCATGCACCGCGATCGAACACATCGTTCCCGCCCGCGGAGTTTTTCCTGGGCAAAAACGTCACAGACGTGCTGCCACCCGATGCCGCCCGCGCCGTGATGGCCGCCTTACAGGAGGCCAATGAACAAGGGCATTCCGAGGGGCGGGAGTTTGCGCTGGAAACCTCCAAAGGTAACTTCTGGTTTGAAATCTCCCTGACCCGCAAACTGGGCACCACCAATGGCGAACCCCGCTTTATTGTGCTGTCCCGCAACGTCACGCAGCGCAAGACGTCTGAAGACGAGATCAACAAACTGGCGTTTTACGACCCACTGACCAACCTGCCCAACCGCAGACTGATGGTAGACCGCCTGCGCCAGGCGCTCGCCATCAGCAGTCGCAGCGGCTGTGTGGGCGCCCTGCAGTTTATTGACCTGGACAACTTCAAGACACTGAACGACACACAAGGCCACGATATGGGTGACCTGCTGTTGCAGCAGGTCGCCAAACGCCTGACCGCTTGCATACGCCAGGGTGACACGGTCGCCAGGCTCGGTGGTGACGAGTTTGTGATCATGATCGAAGAGCTCAGCGAAGACCGCGAAGAGGCCGCCGCGCAGGCCGAGATGATTGGCGAAAAAATACTCGCCGCCATCAGCGTGCCGTACAAGCTCGCCGGGCTGGACTACCAGATCACCCCCAGCATCGGCGTTACGCTGTATTCAAACCTGCAGCAATCCACCGATGAATTGCTCAAGCAAGCCGATCTGGCCATGTACCAGGCCAAATCGGCGGGGCGCAATACGCTGCGCTTCTTTGACCCTGACATGCAGGCTGTCATCACCACCCGCGTCAAGCTGGAAAACGATATCCGCCACGGTGTTTTGAAGGGCGAGTTCGTGCTGTATTACCAGCCCCAAATCAATCGCGAAGGCCGCACGGTGGGTGCCGAGGTATTGCTGCGCTGGCCCCACCCCGAGCGGGGCATGGTCTCGCCGGGCGAATTCATACCGCTGGCAGAAGACACCGGGCTCATCCTGCCGCTGGGCAACTGGGTACTGGAAACCGCCTGCACCCAACTGGCACTGTGGAGCAAAGACACCCACATGCAAGACCTGACACTGGCGGTCAATGTCAGCGCCCGTCAATTCAGACAGCCCGATTTTGTGGAATACGTACTGGACTTGATCAGCTACACCGGAGTCAACCCGAAACGGCTCAAGCTGGAACTCACCGAGAGCCTGCTGGTCAATGACATAGAAGAAACCACACTCAAAATGACGGCTCTGAAGGCCAGCGGTGTGGGTTTTTCCCTGGACGACTTTGGCACCGGCTACTCTTCCCTGTCCTACCTGAAACGGCTGCCACTGGACCAGCTCAAGATTGATCAATCATTTGTGCGCGATCTGATGACCGACCCCAACGATGCTGCCATCGCGCTGGCCGTCATCACCTTGGGCCACGCGCTGGGGCTGACGGTCATTGCAGAGGGCGTGGAAACACAAGCCCAACGCGACCACCTGCACAACCAGGGTTGCGATGCCTACCAAGGCTACCTGCTGGGTCGCCCCATGCCGTTGCAGGATTTTGAGAGCCGGCTGATGGCCCAGTGATTGCAGGCCACAATCACACACATGACCGAGAACAAGACTTCCCTGCCAGCCCCTCTTTCCGTGACGCCGTTTGCCTTTGCGCACCAGGCCATTCTGGACCAAAACCGTGCTGTCTTTGGCTACGAACTGTTTGACCGTTCGGCCCTGGCCCAAGGCCACACTGCCGCCAGTGATGCACAGTTGTTGTTCAATGTGTTGAGTGCCGTGGGCGGCGAATCGCCCCTGGGTAACAAAACCATTTTCATCAACTGCACCCATGACAGTCTGGCCGGCGGCCATTTGGACCTGGTACCGCCCCAGCGCGTCGTGCTGGAGGTACCTCCGCTGGCCGTATCCGACGTAGACCAGATCGCCACACGCTTGCCCCATCTGCAGGATTTGCAGCGCAGGGGGTTCCAGCTGGCATTTGACTACTCGGTATTGACCCAGCCCTATGCCGCATGGCTGGCGCTCGCCTCTTTCGTCAAATTTGATTTGTCGATCGTACGGCCGCAATCCGTCGGTTCTTTTGTGAAGCTGGCGCAGGCCAAGTCCAGCGCACGCCTGATTGCGGAAAAAGTGGAAACACCCGCCCAATACGCCATGATCCACGGGCTGGGTGTGGGGCTTTTCCAGGGCTTTTGGTTTGCCAAGCCCGTCGTGGTGCAGGGGCAATCGGTTCGCCCTGGCCAGGCTGTGATTCTGCAACTCATCAATCTGGTGCGAAAGCAGGCCAGCACGGCGGATATTGAAGAAGTGCTAAAGCGCGACCCCACCCTGTCATTCAACCTGCTGCGGTTTATCAATTCAGCCGGTTTTGGCATGCGATCCGAGGTCACATCGTTCAAACACGCAGTCATGCTGTTGGGGCTGAACCGTTTGTTCAAATGGGCGGCACTGTTGCTGACTACTTCACAAGGTGGCGATATGCCGCCCGCAGTGGGTACCACCGCCGTCGCCCGTGGCCGGCTGATGGAATTGTTGGCTGCTGAGCTGTTGCCAGCCGAGGAATGTGACAACGCCTTTGTGGTGGGTGTGTTTTCCCTGTTGGACACGATGCTGGGCATGTCCATGGAGACAGCGCTCGCTACCGTAACCTTGCCCGAGTCTGTCACGCAAGCGCTGCTTAACCGCAGCGGCCCGCTGGCGCCATTTTTGGAATTGACCCTGGCCTGTGAGACCGGTGATGACGAGACATTTGCGCGCAGTGCTACACAGCTGGGCTTGAGCGATGGTCAGGTCAACTGGGCCCATCTGCAATCCCTTGCCTGGGCGGAGTCCATGGGGGTTTAGGCTGAGCTTGGGCCGGGTGCACAGAGTCAGGATGTGCCGTCCAATTTTTCCTGCGCACGCGCCGGCGCGTTGCTTCGCAGGTAATCGCCCAGCCGTTTTCCCGGTTCGTCCTTGAAAAGTCCGTTTTTGCCGTCAACGGGGCTCGCGCTCTCCACCCGGTCCAGACGAAAGCTGCGAAAACCGTCTCGAGCCTCGCACCATGCAGCCAATGTCCAGACTTTTCCCCAATAGAAGCAGCCCAGCGGCCGCAGGATTCGCAGCGTTAGCTGGTCAGATGCGTCCCTGTACTGCACCTTGACCTTGCGGTGTGCCTGTACCGCTTCGCGCAAGGTCTGCAGTATGGTTTGCACCAAGGGTTCTAGCCCGATGGGCGGCGCATAGACGGCCATGCTTTGCGCTGCTAAACGTGATTCGGTTGGTAAGGCCGATAGAATTTTTCCCAGTGCCACCTGTGACGCTTGCGCCAGCGCCGGGTCTTGCCAGACCTGCGCCATTCGCACCGAAGCGACAAGCGCCCGAGCTTCGTCCACCGAAAACATCAGTGGCGGCATCTCAAATCCCTTTCCCAGTCGATAACCTACACCGGCCTCGCCTTCGATAGGCACACCTTGATGCTGCAAGTCGGCCACTGCGCGGTAAATCGTACGCTCGGAAACTTCCAGTCGCTTCGCAAGAAATGCCGCCGTAGTTAAGCGCCGCCCACGGATAAGTTGAACGATTTGAAATAGTCGATCCGTACGGCGCATGGGGCAATAGGCTAAAGGTGCAAAAGCTGTGGATCCGCTTGCATGGCATTTGCGATCAGGAGCATATCGGCATCGACCACACTGAACAAGCCAAAGCGAAACTTGTAGCCCCACCGCGCACGGTCTTCCACAAACACGAAGTGATCCAACAGCGGCGCAATGGGTGCCTCGTTGGCCGCAACATAAGTCACATCGCGTCGAAACGGGACAAACCCGCCTCCCATGTCGAACGCATACGGATCACCCGGCTGAACTATTCCAATGGACACAAACCTTTGCAGTCGGTCTTTGCCGCCCATGGTGACCGATGGCGCATAGTAGGCCACGCGGTCCCCCGGACGCACGCGCTTGAGGGGAGCGCACTTGCCATGGCAAACTTGCATAAACCCGTGCCCGGGCTCCTGGCAACCTCGGCGCGCGTGCTCTGCACTGGCAACAGCGATCCAGTTGTTGCGCGTAGCGTACTTGTCAAACAAGGGCATGCAGTCCCACCCGGTTGCCGTCCAGATCGGTGATGTGGGCGAAGAATCCCATTCCCGGCGGCAAGGCCTGGCGTGGCAAAGCCACCTGCCCGCCGGCAACCACGACCCGCGCCAGCGCTGCATCCAGTGACGGTGTTGCATCCAGATAGACCAACACACCGCCGTTTGACGGAGCGGGCGCAGTGGGACCCATCATCAGCGCACCACCCACACCATCTGCATCGCTGTCGTAGGCGAACACAGCGCCTTTTGAGGGGCCCATGTCTTCGGATCGCATGGGTTTGCCCAAAACAGCTTCGTAAAAGGTCTGGGCCTTGTCCAGTTGACGGGTAGGAATTTCGAACCAGCTGATAGCACTTTTCATGGTGATTTGCATTGAGTGAATGAAGCCTGAAGTATGCGGAGGCCCTACTGACAACGTGATGTCAGTAGGGCCCTGGCATGAACCATCAGCTACCCGCCACTCTGCCCGTCACCCCCGCGGATGGTGCTGCGCATGCAGCGTCGCCAATCGCTCCCGCGCAATGTGCGTGTATATCGTGGTTGTAGAAATATCCGCATGGCCCAACAGCATCTGCACCGCTCTTAAGTCCGCTCCATGGTTCAGCAAATGTGTGGCAAAGGCATGGCGCAGTGTGTGGGGCGACAGGGGCACCGTAATGCCCGCTGCCGCGGCGTGCTTCTTGACCACCATCCAGAACATCACGCGCGACATGGCGGTGCCCGGATTGCTACCACGCACGGTGATGAACAAATCGTCGGTCTGCTTGCCAGCCAACAGTTCGGCGCGGGCACCACCATTGAGGTACTGCCGCAGCCATTGGCTGGCCACCTCGCCAAAGGGCACCAGGCGCTCCTTGCTGCCCTTGCCCATCACACGCAGCACGTTGTCGTTCAGGCTCACGTTGAAGGTTTTCAACGTCACCAACTCGCTGACGCGCAGCCCGCTGGCATACATCAGCTCCAGCATGGTGCGGTCTCGCAGGCCCAGGGCCTGCGCGGTGTCGGGCGCGGCCAGCAGGGCCTCTACCTGGGCTTCGGTCAGGGTCTTGGGTACGCGCAACGCCTGTTTGGCAGATTGCAGTTTGAGCGTGGGATCGGCAGGGACCAGGTTCTCACGCAGAGCCCAGCGAAAGTACCGTTTGAACACGGTGAGCCGCCGGTTGGCCGTGGTGGCCTTGGTGGCGGCGTGTTTCTCGGAAAAATAGGCTTGCAGATCAGACTCGGTAGTCTGCAGAAGCGAGTGCTGTTCTCGGGCAGCCAGCCAGGCGGCGTACAGCGTCAAATCCTGTCGGTACGCCGCCAGCGTGTTTTTGGACAGGCCCTCTTCCAGCCAAAGCGCATCGACAAAAACATCGATTTCGGCCTGGCCTGGCGGAATCGCGCCCGCTATCGTCATTCCAAACGCAGCTTGGCGGTGTCCACCACTTTCTTGTAGACCTCGTATTCAGCCTTGATCTGGGCGCCAAACTGCTCGGGTGTATTGCCAATCACAAACGAACCGGTTTCTTCGATACGTTTCTTCACCGCGGGGTCTTCCAGCACCTTGCGCACCGCGGCGTTGATTTTGTCTACGACCTCTTTGGGCATACCCTTGGGTCCGTAAATGCCGTAGAAGGCCATGCGGTTCACGGGCTCAAGCCCCACCTCTTTGAAGGTGGGGACATTGGGCAATTGCGCCAGGCGCTGGGGCGCAGCCACCACGATGGGGACCAACCGGTTGGACTGGATAAAGGGCAGAGCCGAGGGCATGTTGTCAAAAATCAGCGGCACCTGACCACCCACGGTGTCATTCAGGGCCGGGCCAGCACCCCGGTAGGGAATGTGGGTGATGAACGCTCCGGTCAGATTCTTGAACAACTCGGTCTGCATGTGGCCAATACCGCCGGTGCCAGACGATGCATAGGAGTACTTGCCGGGGTTGGACTTGAGCTCGGCGATAAAGGTCTTGTAGTCCTTGGCCGGGAAACTGGGGTGCACCGCAATCACATTGGGCGTAGCTGCCACATTGATGACGGGTGTGAAGTCGGTCAGCGGGTTGTAGGGGTTCTTGGGATTGATGGCAGGATTGGCCGCCACGGTAGACACAGTGGCCATGCCCAGTGAATAACCATCGGGCGCGGCTTTGGCCGTCTCATTAGCCCCAACCACGCCGCCGCCACCCGCCTTGTTCTCCACAATCACGCTTTGGCCCAATACTTTACCCAGCGGGTCAGCAATGGTGCGGGCAATGATGTCTGTAGTGCCACCGGGCGCAAAAGGCACCTGCAGCTTGATGACTTTGTTGGGGTAGGCCTGTGCCATGGCGGCGCTGGCTGCAAATGTCAGTGCAAGGGCGGTCAGGCCCGAGGCCAGTCGTGGTTGGTTTCGCATGCGGGTTGGTCTCCAGTAGTTGTAGTCTCGGTCACGCAATGCAAATAGTACCGCAGGCCCCGGACTGGAGAAAGCCACACGCACAGGGCTGGTATTCTTGACCGGTGAACTACGCCCAACTGCTTTTCCCCGACTTCTCGCTGATTTTGTGTGGCTACCTGGTATGCCGCTACACCGCCCTCAACCGCCCCGTGTGGGCGCAGGTGGATGCGCTGGTGTACTTCTTTTTGTTCCCGGTACTGCTGTTCCAATCCATCGTCAAAAGCCCGCTGGATGTGACCGCCGCGTCGCGCCTGATGGGCTCGGGCTGGGCGCTGGGGCTCAGTGGCATAGCGATGGCCTATGCCCTGCCCCACATCCCCGTGCTGAAACGCTGGATCGACCCGCGCGACCATGCTTGCAGCGCACAGGTGGCATTTCGCTTTAACTCCTTTATCGGCCTGGCCATAGCGGACCGGCTGGCGGGCGCGCAGGGTCTGCAACTGTTTGCGGTGTTGATAGGCGTGTGTGTGCCGCTGTTCAATGTGGGGGCGGTATGGCCCATGGCCCGCCATGCACAGCGGGGTTTTGTGGGCGAACTGGTGCGCAACCCCTTGATCATCGCCACGGCCTCCGGGCTGGCCGCCAACTTGATGGGTTTCAGTATCCCGCACTGGCTGGAACCCACCACCACACGTATTGGTGCCGCGTCGCTGGCACTGGGCCTGATGGCCGCTGGGGCCGGCATGCAACTGGGTGCGCTGGCCCGTGCCAAGACGCTGGCGGTGTCGGTACTGGGCATACGCCACCTGTTGTTGCCACTGGTGGCCGCGGGTGTGGCAAGGCTGTTTGGCTTGAATGCTGCAGAGACAACCGTGCTGATGATTTTCTCGGCGCTGCCGACCGCGTCGAGTTGTTATGTGCTGGCAGCGCGCATGGGGTACGACGGTGCCTACGTGGCGGGACTGGTGACCCTGTCCACGCTGCTGGGTATGCTCAGCTTGCCCCTGGCTCTAGGTCTTTTAAGATAATCAGCCCCTAGCCCCCGAGAAATATAACTGTACTGCTATACAAATAATAGCAAATGGCAACCCTCAATGCTGCGTATCAAACAGCTACTGGTTGCTTAGGCTGCATCATCTGCCAGGGCTGCCCACGCAACAACACCAGCACCACGCCCGCCAACACGGCCACGCCAGCGATGGCGCTTTGCATGCCATTCACGAAGGCCGCAGCGCTGACGCCCTCAGGCAGCCATTTGGCGATGGGCTCCAGGTAGTAGCGCACGTACAGCAACAACAACAATGGCGCCATCCACACCCCCACGCACGCGGGCCAACCCGCGCCCTCGGCCAATACCGCACGACTGGCCAGCAAGAAAAGCGCCGATGCAATAAACACCACGGTAAACAGCGTACCCATGATGGGCTGCGCGGCGCCGAAGACCCCACTCCAGTAGCTATATGGCGCCCAGGCCATACAGGCCAGGCCCAAACCCAGTGCCAGACCGCGTGCGCGTTTGGGGCCCAGCGCATCGGCATAGGGGCTATCGCCCGCTTCGGCGGGTTTGAGCCATGGAATGACCAAGATGCAGCACAGTCCCAGAATGCCATCCACCATCATGGTGGTCGGGTAGCCCCAGGCTTCTATCGCAATGCCCTGCCATGTGGCCGAGAAGGAGATGGCCAGGTTCATCAGCGCCATGTAGGCAGTGAACTGGGTTGCCGCCACAGCGGGGTTGGTCACATCCATCATGATGGCCGAGCGGGTGCCATACATCAGGCCCTGCGCAACGGAGTACAGCAGCGTGGCAATCCAAAGCGCAGTCACCAGGGCCACGGGTACCGGGGGCCGGTTCTCGGCGCCCGCAGGTACTGGCGTGACCCAGCCATATTTGGACAACTCATACATCAGGTAGAAGACCGGCAGGCTCATCAGTGCCAAGTACACCGCCAGCGTGCGCCTGCGTCCCAGCCGGTCTGAAACGTAACCGCCCAACACACAAAAGCCAGCATTCAATATGGCTGACCACACGCCCAGCGCGGCAACCTCGTCGTTGCTCAGGCCCAGCTCTACCGCCAGGTTGGACTGCAAGGTCAGCCCCAGGCACATGGCACCTGCAGGCAACAATGCAAACAGCAGCCCCCCATAGGCACCCGGGCTACCCAAGAAAGAGCGGAATGAATCCACCGCAAACACCCGCATTTCGCGTCCGGCCCGCGCCAGCCTGGAGCCCACCACAGCGGCCCGCACCGGGCCAGGTGCTTCCTGCATGGGCAGCACCACCAACGCGGTAACGGCAAGGATGGCACCCGCGACGACGAAGAAGGTGGGCTGGAAGCCAGTCACCCCACTGAGGTACAGCACACCGCTGCCCCCCAGCATGGCGCCAATCGTGGCACCTGCGAACATCATGCCGTTGGCCAGGCCACGCTCATCGGTCTGCAGCGTACTGCAGGCCAGGGCATCAATGGCCACATCCTGCATGGCGCCAAAGGTGTTGTGCACAAACAGGATGATGGTAAACAGCCACAGCTGCTGTGGCAGATCCAGCAGCACGGTGGACAACAGCGTGAGCGCCATCAGCACCTGGGTGACCAGAATCCACGCACGCCGACGGCCAAAGCGGTCGGACGAAAAAACATCCACCAGCGGTCCAAAGGCCCATTTGAAAGCCCAGGGCAGGTAGAAGGAGCCCACAAAGGCGCCGATCTCGGCCGGGCCTACATCCATGCGGCGCAGCATGGTTGCCACCGCGGTGGCGGCAAAGCCCAGTGGGATGCCTTCGGTGAGGTAGAGCAAAAAGAAAGCCGTCAGACGGCCATTTTTGGTGGCCAGCAGATTGGGGAGTCGCATAAGGTTGTGCCTTAAAGTGAGGGCGGGATCTTCGCACAGGGGCGAGGGCGTCTTCCCCCATGTTTTCCCTGGTCACAACAGAACGGCAGATGCCGTTTCAGACGCCTTGCGCCAGCGCCCAGGCAATGTGTTCACGCACCAACGGGCTGGGGTGCTCCGCATGCCGCTGCAAGAACGGGCCCACTTCAGCACCCGCCCGCAAGGCATTCCCCAACGCCACAGCAATATTGCGCTGCCAGCGCTCATGGCCTATTCGGCGTATCGGGCTGCCCTCGGTGCGCTGCAGGAACTCGGCCTCGGTCCAGTCAAACAGCGCTTCCAGTTGCTGCCCGCTCAATCCATCACGCGGGTCAAAGTCCTTCAACGGGCTACGCTGCGCAAACTTGTTCCAGGGACAGACCAGTTGGCAATCGTCACAACCATAAATGCGGTTGCCCATGGGGGCGCGAAACTCCTCTGGTATGGGGCCTGCATGTTCAATCGTCAGGTACGAGATGCAGCGGCGCGCATCCAGCTTGTGCGGCGCGATGATGGCTTGAGTGGGACAGGCGGTTATACAAGCGCTGCAGGTGCCGCAGTGGCCTTGCACGGGGCTGCTTGCGGGCAACAGCACGTCCACATAAATCTCACCCAGGAAAAACATGGAGCCCGCTTCGCGGTTCAGCAGCAGTGTGTGTTTGCCGCGCCAGCCCTGGCCGCTGCGGGCAGCCAGCTCGGCCTCCAGCACGGGCGCGGAATCGGTGAAGGCACGGTGACCAAAGGCGCCGATCTCCATTGCAATGCGTTCGCTCAACTTTTGCAGCCGACTGCGCAAGACCTTGTGGTAGTCCCGCCCCCGGGCGTAAACGGAAACGATGCCCTCGCCAGGACGATTCAATCGGTCCAGCTCCACCGAGGTCCAGTCCTCGGCTGTGTTGCGCGGCAGGTAGTCCATGCGGGCAGTGATGACGCTGAGCGTGCCCGGCACCAGCTCGGCCGGGCGGGCGCGCTTGAGGCCATGGCTGGCCATATAGGCCATGTCACCATGGAAACCGTGCGCAAGCCACTCCATCAATCCGGCCTCTGCCGACGATAAATCGACAGGGGCCACGCCAATTTGGGAGAATCCCAATTCCCGGGCCCAGGCCTGCATTTGCGAAACCAGCCGGTTGCCATCGAATTGAGCGCTATTGATCGTCACGCCCCTATTGTAAAAACCCTGCACTGGCCGGAAGAAGCGGCCACCCAACAGTTTGCTGAGGCACTAGCGTCATCACCCCATGTGGCCAACGCCTTCATCGCCTTGCATGGCGATCTGGGTGCAGGCAAGACCACATTGGTGCGACACCTGCTGCATGCGCTGGGTGTGACCGGCCGCATCAAAAGCCCGACCTATGCGGTGGTCGAACCCTATGAACTGCCCACGCTGAACGTTTGGCATTTCGACTTCTACCGTTTTGCCGACCCGCGCGAATGGGAAGACGCTGGGTTCAGGGACATCTTTGCCAGCCCGGGCCTGAAGCTGGCCGAGTGGCCCGAGAAGGCCGGCGCCATGCTACCCTGCGCGGACATGGACATCACCATCGTCACCTCCGCGGAAGCCACACGCCAAGTGACCCTGCGCGCCAACACGCCCACGGGGGTGGCCCTTTTGCAAACCACCGCAACCGGGGGACCGCAGCCTTGACGATGAAACGCCGCACCCTGCTGCAATCGGGCGGCAGCCTTGTGCTGAGCTTGGGGCTGGCGGAGCTGGCCCATGGCGCAACCATCATCACCGTGCGCGTGTGGCCTGCGCCAGAGTACTCGCGGGTGACGATTGAATCCGACAGTGCGCTCAACACCAAACAGACGTTTGTACCCAGCCCGCCACGCCTGGCGGTGGACATTGAAGGAATCACGCTGAACCCGGCACTGAAGGAACTGGTGGCCAAGGTGCGTGCGGACGACCCCAACATTGCCGGCATCCGCGTCGGCCAGTTTGCGCCCAATGTGGTGCGCTTGGTGGTGGATTTGAAGTTGCCGATACGGCCGCAGGTTTTTGCACTGACACCGGTCGCGGCCTACCAGCACCGTTTTGTGCTGGACCTGTACCCTGCCCAGGAAGCCGACCCGTTGGAGGCGCTGATTGCGCAGCGCTTGCAAGAGAGTGGTCAACCCACAGCAACTCCCGCCAAGCCTGCAACCCATGCAGCACCAGGCACTAGCGACCCTTTGGGTGATCTGATCACCCAGCAAACACGCAAGCCAGAACCAGCGGGCGGCACCACCGCCACCCAAGGCACCATCCCAGGCGCTACACAATCGATAGCAACACCATCAGCAAATACGGTGGCTAGTGGCCTGAATAGCCAAAAGTCGCCTGCCACCCTTCCTGAGCCTGCGGCGACCGACCGCCTCATCATCGTTGCGCTGGACCCCGGCCATGGCGGCGAAGACCCTGGCGCGGTTGGCCCTGGAGGCACCCGCGAAAAAGACGTGGTGCTGCGCCTGGCGCATTTGCTGCGTGCACGCATCAACGCCACCACGGTCAACGGCAACGCCATGCGTGCCTACCTGACACGCGACGCCGATTTTTTTGTACCGCTGCAAGTGCGGGTGCAAAAAGCCCGCCGGGTGCAGGCCGACTTGTTTGTCAGCCTGCATGCCGATGCTTTCTTCACACCCAACCCGCAGGGTGCCAGTGTGTTTGCGCTCAGTCAGGGGGGCGCATCCAGCAGCGCCGCGCGCTGGATGGCGGCCAAGGAAAACAAGGCGGATTCGATTGGCGGCTTGAATGTACAAAGCAAAGATGCCACGGTGCAGCGTGCGCTGCTGGACATGAGCACGACGGCCCAGATCAACGACAGCCTCAAGCTGGGCAGTAGCCTGCTGGGAGAGATTGGCCGGGTGGGCAAACTGCATAAGCCCAAAGTGGAACAGGCCAGCTTTGCGGTGCTGAAGGCACCCGATATTCCCAGTGTGCTGGTAGAGGCAGCCTTCATCAGCAACCCCACTGAAGAGGCCAAGCTCAACAGTGACGAGTTTTTGAACCAGTTGGCCGACGCTTTGATGCGGGGCATCGAACGCTATTTCTCCAAAAACCCGCCGCTGGCACGCAATCGGGTCAGGAGTTAAGCCCGCACGTTGCTTTCTAGGCCGCGCGCCGCGCGCGCCAAGCACCAGCCAATACAAGCAGGCCAGGTATAAGAATCATCGCCCAGATGATCTTGTCCAGGTTTTCCTTGACCCAGGGAAAGCTCCCCAAGAAGTAACCCGCGGTGCAAATGCCCAGCACCCAGACCACAGCACCCACCACGTTGAACATCGTGAACTTGGCGCGATTCATTTGCGCTACCCCAGCCACAAATGGCACGAAGGTGCGCAGAAAAGGCATGAAGCGGGCAGCAATGATGGTGAAACCGCCATAGGTTTCATAAAAGTTGTGCGCTTTGTCAAATGCGGCCTTGTTGAAAAAACGCGACTGCTCCCACTGGAACACCTTTGGCCCAAAATAACGGCCAATCGTGTAGTTGCATTGATCTCCCAGAATGGCGGCCACGAGCAGCACGCTCACCACAATCGGAAAACTCATCAGCCCCGCACCACACATGGCACCCACCACAAACAGCAGGGAGTCACCCGGCAGGAAAGGCATGACCACCACGCCGGTTTCCACAAATATGATGGCAAACAACAGGGCATAGACCCATACCCCGTAGTTCTGGACAAACGTCTCCAAGTGTTTGTCCACATGCAAGATGAAGTCAATCAGAAAGCTAACAATTTCCATGGCATCGTTCGCGCAAGGACCGCATGGGAGCGGACCTGTCAGTTGGGCAAAAGAAAAGCCCAACTGGGTTACCAGTTGGGCTTAGCGGATTTGGTGGAGCTGGCGGGATTTGAACCCGCGTCCGCAAGCCTTCTTCGAACAGTTCTACATGTGTAGCCGTCTGATTTAAGTCTCGCCTTTTGCATCGCGCAGTGGCACGCTATGCAAAACGCCAGTAACCTATTTTCTCGACCCGCCCTAAGTCACCCAAGGCGGGCCCAGCCGAATGAAATTACCCCACAGCCTGGACGGCTTACACCACCCTTGCCCAGCCTATCGGCTTGCTGTTGTGAGGCTCACGTGCAATTAAGCAGCGAGTGCGAAACGTTCGTCGTTTGCAGTTAGTTTTTTTCTGCGGTTTTACGAGGTGACAGAACCTCGACATGCCCTGCTGCGCGTCCGAACCCACGTCGAAACCAGTGCAGCCCCAAGACCTCTATTTTAGGCGCTAGTCAGCAATTGCAAGAGTGCAAGGGGTGAATTAATCTCGGCATGGGCCCCCCAAGCCTGAATTTCGGCTTTTTTACCGAGATAGCCATAGCTGGCAGCGACGGTTTTCATACCCGCGGCCAAACCCGCTACCACATCGCGCTCGTCATCACCTACATAAACACACCGCTGCGCCGGCACGCCGAGTCGCCGGGCCGCCTCCAGCAAAGGCTCGGGATGGGGTTTTGCATGGGGCGTGGTGTCACCGCTGACTATCGCGCCCGCATTGGCGAACAAGGGCATGGCACGGGTCAACGGATCGGTAAAGCGAGAGGATTTGTTGGTCACCACGCCCCAAGGCAATTTTTGCTGCTCCAAATGGGCGATCAATTCCTGAACCCCGTCAAAAGCGTAGGTGCGCTCGGTCATGCAAGAAGCGTAGTTGGAGAAGAACTCCTCGCGCATGGCATCAAAACCCGCTTCATTCGGAGCAATGCCAAAGGCAATCTCCAGCATGCCACGGGCTCCGGCTCCAGCCATATGGCGGTAGGAAGCCAAGGGCAGGGATGGCATACCGCGGGCCACGCGCATCTGGTCCGCAGCAGCGCCCAAATCTGGTGCACTGTCTATTAGAGTGCCGTCTAGGTCAAACAAGACGGCCGCAACATCAGGAAAAAACACGGTGGTAGACAACACTAGAAAGGCTTTTGGGTGGCCAACAGGTAGTTGACGCTGGTATCGCGACTCAAGGAGTAGCGGGTCGTCAATGGGTTGTATTCCAGGCCGCTGGTCTGGCGCACATCCAAATCGGCGCGACGGCAAAAGCTGGCCAGTTCACTCGGGCGGATCATTTTGGCGTATTCGTGTGTGCCACGGGGCAGCATGTTGAGCAAGTACTCGGCCCCCACAATGGCAAGCATGAAGGATTTGGCATTGCGGTTCAGGGTGGAAAAGAAGACCCAGCCACCGGGTTTGACCAGATCGGCACAGGCTTGTACGACGGAAGCTGGGTCAGGCACATGTTCCAGCATCTCCATACAAGTAACCACGTCGAACGAGGCTGGCGACTCGGCCGCCAATGCTTCAGCACTAATCTCCCGGTAAGCGATATTGGGGGTTTGCGCCTCCAAGGCATGCAATTGGGCAATTTTGAGCGCTTTTGTCGACAAATCGATGCCGAGCACGTCTTTGGCACCCCTTCTGGCCATGGAATCCGCCAAGATGCCACCGCCGCAACCCACATCGAGCGCGCGAAGTCCAGTCAGCGGGCAAATGGCGTGGATCCAATCCAGGCGCAGGGGATTGATCATGTGCAGCGGGCGGAACTCGCTGTCCATATCCCACCAGCGGTGGGCCAACTCGGAAAATTTGGCTAGCTCAGCCGGATCTGCATTCACTGTGTCGTTCATGCGTCAATTATGTCCAGATTGGGGGCGAAGCTTCCCTTGCAGACAACAAAAAACCCGCCGAAGCGGGTTTTTTGGGGATTAGCCTGGGCTAATCGAATTACTTGTTGGTACGTGTACCAACCACTTCGATTTCAACGCGGCGGTTCTTGCTGCGGCCTTCGGCTGTCTTGTTGTCAGCAACTGGCTGCTTCTCGCCCTTGCCTTCGGTGTACACGCGGCTCTTTTCGATACCTTGGGACACCAAGTAAGCCTTCACAGCTTCGGAGCGCTGAACGGACAGCTTCTGGTTGTAAGCATCTGTACCGACGGAGTCAGTGTGACCCACAGCGATGATGACTTCCAGGTTGATGCCCTTGACCTTGCTGGCCAGGTCGTCCAACTTGGCTTTGCCTTCTGGCTTCAGCACGGCTTTGTCAAAGTCGAAGAATGCGTCAGCAGCGTAGGTCACTTTGCTGGCAACGGCTGGAGCAGGAGCTGGTGCTGGTGCTGGTTTAGCGGCTGGAGCTGGTGCTGGAGCGGGAGCTGGCGCTGGTGCTGGAGCAGGAGCAGGAGCGATGTAACCATCGCAACCAGGAGCTGCAGTAGCAGGTGTCCAGAAATTGCTGCGCCAGCATTCGCCAGCATTGTTTTTCCACACTTCACCGGAGTTGTTTCTCCAGTTTTGGATCTCTTGTGCACCAGCAGCGGTAGCGAGCACTGCGGCAGCGAGGGCGATTGCTACTCGATTCAATTGTTTCATGGCGTTCCTTTTGCGTAACAAACTGCAGCATCGCTGCGAATAATTTTAGGGACGCCCCAAATAGGGACGTTCCGGTCATTGTGCCATACCAGAACGGCTACTTTTGACCACCGTTGCAATGTACATCGCCCAATTGGCACAAATGTTGCCATCTAACGACATCCGCCGGGCCGTAGAATCCGAGGTTGACCTCGATAAAGCCTTAAGCCATCCATGACCCAGTTCGCAAAAGAAACATTGCCCATCAGCCTTGAAGAGGAAATGCGGCGCAGTTACCTCGATTACGCCATGAGCGTGATTGTGGGGCGCGCGCTGCCCGATGCACGCGACGGCCTCAAACCGGTGCATCGCCGGGTGTTGTTTGCGATGCATGAGTTGAACAACGACTGGAACCGGGCTTACAAAAAGTCGGCCCGTATCGTTGGCGATGTCATCGGTAAATACCACCCGCACGGTGACCAATCGGTGTACGACACCATTGTTCGCATGGCACAGGACTTCTCCATGCGCCACATGCTGGTGGACGGCCAGGGCAATTTCGGATCGGTGGATGGCGACAATGCTGCGGCCATGCGCTACACCGAAATCCGCTTGGCCAAGATTGCGCACGAACTGCTGGCCGATTTGGACAAGGAAACCGTCGATTTCGGGCCCAACTACGACGGCTCCGAAAAAGAACCCCTGGTTTTGCCTACCCGTTTGCCGAATTTGCTGGTTAACGGCTCGGGCGGTATTGCGGTCGGTATGGCAACCAACATTCCCCCGCACAACCTGAACGAGGTCGTGGATGCCTGCCTGCATCTGCTGAAGAACCCGGAAGCGACCATCGATGAGCTGATGGAAATCGTCCCGGCACCCGACTTTCCCACCGCTGGCATCATTTACGGCATTAATGGGGTCAAGGACGGCTACCGCACCGGCCGCGGCAAAGTCGTTATGCGCGCACGCTGCCACTTTGAAGACATCGACAAGGGCCAGCGCCAGGCCATCATCGTGGACGAGCTGCCCTACCAGGTCAACAAAAAAACCCTGCAAGAGCGCATGGCTGAGCTGGTACACGAGAAAAAGATTGAAGACATCAGCCACATCCAGGACGAGTCCGACAAGTCCGGCATGCGCCTGGTCATCGAACTCAAGCGTGGCGCGGTGCCCGAAGTTGTGCTGAACAACCTGTATAACCAAACGCCGTTGCAAGACACGTTTGGCATGCACATGGTGGCGCTGATCAATGGTCAACCCAAACTGTGCAATCTGAAGGACCTGATCGAGGTCTTTTTGCAGCATCGCCGCGAAGTCGTGACACGCCGCACCGTGTTCAACCTGCGCAAGGCGCGCGAACGCGGGCATGTACTCGAAGGCCTGGCCGTGGCACTGGCCAATATCGACGACTTCATCCGCATCATTCGCGAGTCGCCCACCCCACCGGTCGCTAAGATGGAGCTGATGACACGCCCTTGGGACAGCAAGCTGGTGCGTGAAATGCTCACCCGCACCCGTGCCGATGGCGGCCTGATCAATGCCGACGACTACCGTCCCGATGGCCTGGAAAAAGCCTTCGGCATGGGTAGCGATGGGCTGTATCGCCTGTCGGACACCCAGGCGCAAGAAATTCTGCAAATGCGCCTGCAGCGCCTGACCGGACTGGAGCAGGACAAGATCGTGGCCGAGTACAAAGAGGTCATGGCCGAAATCGACGATCTGCTGGACATTCTGGCCAAGCCTGCGCGGGTTTCCATCATCATCGGTGAAGAACTGGGCGCAATCAAACAGGAATTCGGTCAATCCAAGCTGGGTGCACGCCGCAGCCTGGTCGAGCACTCCTCCTACGATCTATCCACCGAAGACCTGATCACCCCCACCGACATGGTGGTTACGATGAGCCACAGTGGCTACATCAAGAGCCAGCCGCTCAACGAATACCGCGCACAAAAACGCGGCGGACGCGGCAAACAAGCCACCGCCACCAAGGAAGACGATTGGGTAGACCAGTTGTTTGTGGCCAATACCCACGACTACATCCTGTGCTTCTCCAACCGGGGCCGCCTGTACTGGCTCAAAGTGTGGGAAGTGCCGCAAGGCTCGCGCGGTTCGCGCGGACGCCCCATCGTCAACATGTTCCCCCTGCAAGAGGGCGAAAAAATCACGGTGGTGTTGCCACTCACCGGCGAAAAGCGCACTTTCCCGGCCGACCAGTATGTGTTCATGGCTACCAGCATGGGCACAGTCAAGAAGACAGCGCTGGACGAGTTCAGCAACCCGCGCAAGGCCGGCATTATTGCCGTGGACCTGGATGACGGTGACTACCTGATCGGGGCCGCGCTGACCGATGGTAAACACGACGTGATGCTGTTCAGCGATGGTGGCAAGGCCGTGCGTTTTGATGAAAACGATGTGCGCCCCATGGGCCGCAATGCCCGTGGCGTGCGCGGCATGATGCTGGACGAAGGCCAAAGCGTGATTGCCATGCTGGTGGCCGAAGACGAGCAGCAAAGCGTGCTGACCGCAACCCAGAATGGCTACGGCAAACGCACCAGCATCACCGAATACACCCGCCACGGACGTGGCACCAAGGGCATGATCGCCATCCAACAAAGCGAACGCAACGGCAAGGTGGTGGCCGCCACGCTGGTCCATGTGGACGACGAAATCATGCTAATCACCGACAAGGGCGTGCTGGTGCGCACCCGCGTTAGTGAAATCCGCGAACTGGGGCGTGCTACACAAGGCGTTACCTTGATCGGTCTGGACGAAGGTTCCAAACTCAGTGGCCTGCAACGTATTGTGGAAAACGATGCCAACGCCGCTGGTGATGGCGATGTGTCTGACGCGGCAGACGGCAACGAGGCCAGCGAACAATAAGTACCATGACAGACCCGAGTGCACCACTGCCAAATCTGTCGGAGCTGCGCGTCCAGATTGATGCCATCGACCAGCAATTACTGCGCTTGCTCAATGACCGGGCCCTGGTCGCGGAGAAGGTCGGAGAAGTCAAGAAGCGCGAAGGCACGGCGTTCTTCCGACCGGACCGTGTAGCGCAAGTCATCGAGAAGATTCAGACCGCCAACCCTGGTCCGCTGAAAGGCGCCCATGTGGCCGATATCTGGCGTGAAATCATGTCAGCTTGCTTGGCTCTGGAGGCGCCACAGCGGGTAGCGGTACTGGGTCCCGCCGGCACCTTTTGTGAGCAGGCCGCCATTGAATTTTTCGGCGGCGCGGCCAATCTTATTTACTGCGCCAATTTTGACGAGGTGTTCCACGCCACCGCCGCCGGCAGCGCCCAGTATGGCGTGGTGGGCGTCGAAAACTCTACCGAGGGTATGGTTACCCGTTCGCTAGATCTTTTCCTGCATTCGCCGACCCATGTCATCGGTGAAGTGACGTTACTGGTGCGGCACAACCTGCTGCGCCTGGAAAACTCTTTGGACAATATTGAAGCAGTGCTGGCCCATCCTCTGGCGCTGGCCCAGTGCCAAGCCTGGCTGACCAAACATCTGCCGCATGCGGAACGTCGCCCCGTATCCAGCAATGCCGAAGGCGCGCGCCTGGCCACCACCAACCCGGCCTGGGCCGGTCTGGCCAGCGAGCGTGCAGCCACCCAGTTTGGCTTGCATATCGCTGCGCACGCGATTCAAGACGAAGCCTACAACCGCACGCGCTTTGCCATCATTTGCCTGCCGCAAACACTGGGTACCCCTCCACCGTCGGGCAAAGACTGCACCAGCCTGATCGTGTCTGTGCCCAACAAGCCCGGTGCCGTGCATGACCTACTGGTACCACTCAAGGCCCACGGCGTGTCCATGACGCGTTTCGAGTCTCGTCCGGCACGAACCGGCCAATGGGAATACTATTTCTATATCGACCTGCAAGGCCACCCCTCGCAGCCCCACGTGGCGTTGGCGCTTCAAGAGCTTCAACGTCTGTGCGCCTTCTATAAAGTGCTGGGTACCTACCCAGTGGCCGATTGATGCCAATCTTCAGGGACTCTTATGTTTGAACAGCTTGGCTTGATTGGATGCGGCCTGATGGGGGGATCGTTTGCACTCGCGCTCAAGCGCGCGGGCTTGGTCAAACGTGTAGTCGGCTACAGCAAGTCGCCCAGCACGACGGAACGCGCCCGACTGATGGGTGTCATCGACGTTGAAGCGCCCTCGGCGCTGCTGGCAGTCTCGGGTGCCGATATTGTGCTGATTGCGGTACCTGTGGCCGCTACTGAGGCCACTTTCAAGGCCATCAAACACCTGGTCACTGACAAGATGTTGGTCATGGATGTGGGCTCCACCAAACGCGACGTGATCGATGCCGGCCGCCGCGCCCTGCGCGAACACGTGGGCTCGTTTGTACCTGCCCACCCAATCACCGGCAAGGAAGTCTCGGGCGTGGACAACGCCGACCCCGATTTGTATGCCGGCCGCCAGGTCATCCTGACACCCATTGAACGCACACTGACCGTGCAGTTGCAAAAGGCGGTGGACGTGTGGACCGCGCTGGGTTGCCGTGTTCTGAAGATGTCGCCCGAACAGCATGACGCCGCCTTTGCAGCCGTCAGCCACCTTCCGCACTTGATTGCCTTTGCGCTGATGAATGCCATTTCCGGTCAACCCCAGGGTAAGGATTACCTGTCACTGGCAGGTCCAGGCTTTCGGGATTTCAGCCGCATTGCCGCCAGCGACCCCAAGGTCTGGCGTGACATTCTGATTTCCAACCGGGAAGAGCTGTTGGCCCAGTCCAAAATTTTCCAGCGCAACCTGCATGCGCTTGAACTGATGATTTCCAGCGGCAACACCGAGGCGCTTGAAGGTCTGCTGGAACAGGCCAGCATCACGCGCGGCACGTGGAGCATGACCTCCCGACACAATCCCTGATGTATTCCACCGCATTTTTAGATCTTCCCCCACTGACCGGTGCCTCTGGCACGGTCACCCTCCCCGGCTCCAAAAGCATCTCCAACCGGGTTCTATTGCTGGCGGCAATGTGCGTTGGCACAACGACCGTGCATGACCTGCTGGACTCTGACGACACCCGCGTCATGCTGGACGCGCTGCGTGTACTGGGTTGCGGCATACGCCAAGTCGGCACCACGGTAACGATCGACGGATTGGGTGGCAAACCGGTGTCATCTCACGCCAAGCTGTTCTTGGGCAATGCGGGCACGGCCATGCGCCCGCTGACCGCAGCGTTGGCCGTGGTGGGTGGTGACTTTGAGCTCAGCGGTATCCCGCGCATGCACGAGCGCCCGATTGGTGATCTGGTGGATGCTTTGCACCAACTCGGCTGCAGCATCGACTACTTGGGTAATCCGGGCTTTCCGCCATTGCATATTGGCACGCCCAACCTGGCACTCGATGCCCCCATCCAGGTGCGGGGCGACGTGTCCAGCCAGTTTTTGACGGCATTGCTGATGGCCCTGCCCCTGGTTGCACAGAAAGACATCGTGATCGAAGTGGTTGGCGAGCTCATTTCTCGCCCCTACATCGAGATCACGCTAAAGCTGTTGGCGCGTTTTGGTGTGCAGGTGCAGCGTGACGGCTGGCAGCGTTTCACCATTCCCGCTGGCTGCCGCTTGCAGTCACCCGGCCATATCCATGTCGAGGCCGACGCTTCGTCTGCTAGCTATTTTATAGCACTAGGTGCAATAGCGACGGGGGCTAGTGACCATAAATCCATAAGGATTCTGGGCGTAGGCGCCGATTCCATCCAGGGCGACATCCGTTTCATGGACGCGGCCCAGCAAATGGGTGCGCGTATCGAGAGCGGGCCCAACTGGCTGCAAATCTCCCGCGGCAGCTGGCCATTGAAGTCGATTGACCTGGACTGCAACCATATTCCCGATGCCGCCATGACCCTGGCGGTGATGGCCTTGTACGCTCATGGCACGACCACCCTGCGCAACATCGCCAGCTGGAGGGTCAAAGAAACGGATCGTATTGCAGCCATGGCCACTGAACTGCGCAAGCTGGGCGCTACAGTCGTTGAGGGTGCGGACTACATCCAGGTCACTCCCCCAGCAGCCATTGCTGATTGGAGTGCGGCCAGCATCCACACCTACGACGACCACCGGGTTGCCATGTGCTTCTCGCTGGCGGCCTTCAATCCGGCCGGCATCCCTGTGCGCATAGAAGACCCCAAATGCGTGGCAAAGACCTTTCCTGACTACTTTGAAGCGTTGTTTTCGGTCGCTCACGCACCCCAACCCACCATTCCCGTGGTTTGTGTGGACGGCCCAACAGCTTCCGGCAAGGGTACGCTGGCTGTAGTGCTGGCGGAAAAACTGGGTTACCACTTTCTGGATTCCGGCTCGCTGTATCGCATCACCGCATTGGCGGCCCAGCGCGCGGGCCTGGGACTGGATGTGACGCACGAAGCGGCTATCGCCGAGCTGGTCAAGGGCTTGCATATCCATTTCACCAACGGCCGGGTGCTGCTGGACAGCGACGATGTCAGCGACACCATACGGACCGAGGAAGCCGGCATGAACGCCTCCAAGGTATCCGCATTGCCCCGCGTACGCGACGCTTTGATCGATTTGCAACACAGTTTTCGCCAATTACCGGGCCTCGTGGCCGATGGGCGGGATATGGGCACGGTGATCTTCCCCGACGCCCCACTCAAGGTGTTTCTTACCGCAAGCGCTGAGCGCAGGGCCGAGCGGCGATATAAGCAGTTGATTTCTAAGGGTATTTCAACTACACTCCTATCTCTTCGCGCGGACCTGGAGGCCCGTGACGCCCGGGATTCATCCCGGACCGTTGCACCACTGAAGCCCGCAGGAGACGCCCGGTTGCTAGACAACTCGGATTTGACGGTTGAAGAATCGGTGAATCTGGTGTTGGACTGGTGGCAAGGCAAACAGCCTTTTCAAACCGTTTGATAAGACTGGTCGGTCCATACCGCCCCTCTCGCGCAGCAGCGCACTGGTGGTGTGGTTCAACAACTTTACCCGCGGCAAAAACCGCGATTTAACCTGCGGTTAAAACCGCATAAGCAAATGTCAGAATCTTTCGCAGACCTATTTGAAGAGTCACAAAAACGCTCGGAAACCCGTATCGGTGAAGTCGTTACCGCTGAAGTCGTTCGTATCGAACACAACTTCGTCGTTGTTAACGCTGGCCTGAAATCCGAAGCCTATGTTCCATTGTCCGAATTCAAGAGCGACAAGGGTGAACTCGAAGTTCAAGTAGGTGAGTTTGTGTCCGTCGCCATCGTGGCCATGGAAAACGGCTACGGCGACACCATCGTCAGCCGCGACACCGCCAAGCGCCTCGCTTCGTGGATGTCTCTGGAAAAATCCCTGGAATCCGGCGAATTCGTCACCGGTACCACTTCCGGCAAGGTCAAGGGCGGTCTGACCGTTCTGGTCAATGGCATCCGTGCCTTCCTGCCAGGCTCGTTGGTTGACACACGTCCTACCAAGGATCTGTCTCCGTACGAAAACAAGACCATGGAATTCAAGGTCATCAAGCTGGACCGCAAGCGCAACAACGTCGTGTTGTCCCGCCGTGCCGTGGTCGAAGCCTCCATGGGCGAAGAGCGCGCCAAGCTGATGCAGACCCTCAAGGAAGGTTCTGTGGTTCAAGGCGTGGTCAAGAACATCACCGAATACGGTGCGTTCGTGGACCTGGGCGGTATCGACGGCCTGCTGCACATCACCGACATGGCGTGGCGCCGCGTACGTCACCCATCCGAAGTGGTGACTGCTGGCCAGGAAATCACTGCCAAGATCCTGAAGTTCGACACCGAAAAGAACCGTGTCTCGCTGGGTCTGAAGCAACTGGGTGATGATCCATGGATGGGCGTGAACCGCCGCTACCCCCAGTCGACCCGCATGTTCGGCAAGATCACCAACATCGCCGACTACGGCGCGTTTGTGGAACTCGAGCCAGGCATCGAAGGCCTGGTCCACGTGTCCGAAATGGACTGGACCAACAAGAACGTTGCACCTTCCAAGATCGTTGCCCTGGGTGACGAAGTCGAAGTCATGGTTCTGGAAATCGACGAAGACAAGCGTCGCATCTCCCTGGGAATGAAGCAGTGCAAGGCCAACCCATGGCAAGAGTTCGCTCAAAACACCAAGCGCGGCGACCGCGTGAAGGGCCCGATCAAATCCATCACCGACTTCGGCGTGTTCGTCGGCCTGGCTGCTGGTATCGACGGTCTGGTGCACCTGTCTGACCTCTCCTGGAACGAAACCGGCGAAGCCGCCGTGCGTGAATTCAAGAAGGGTCAAGAAGTTGAGGCGTTGGTCTTGGCTGTGGACGTGGACCGCGAGCGCATCTCCCTGGGTATCAAGCAGTTGGATTCCGATCCATTCACTACCTTCGTGTCGATCAACGACAAGGGCCAGGTTGTGACCGGTAAGGTCAAGACTGTTGACCCCAAGGGCGCTGAAATCGACCTGGGCGATGACATCATCGGTTACCTGCGCGCTTCCGAAATCAGCCGCGACCGCGTTGAAGACGCTCGCAACGTGCTGAAAGAGGGCGACGAAGTGACCGCTGTGGTTGTCAATGTGGATCGCAAGACCCGCAACATCCAGTTGTCCATCAAGGCCAAGGACATGGCTGACCAAGGCGAAGCCATGGCAGCTCTGAGCCAGTCTTCTGCCCGCGAAAACGCTGGCACCACCAGCCTGGGCGCTTTGTTGCGCGCCAAGCTCGACAACAACAATTAATCCGTTGTGGGCGGAGCTACGGTTCTGTCCCTCACGATTATTTGACATGCTGTTGAATTGAACAAACGGCCGGCGCTCCAAACGTGTGTTTGGGTACCGGTCGTTTTTTCTTGGATAGAAATTTGCTCCTATGACACGCTCCGATCTAGTTGAAGAACTTGCCAACCGTTTTGGTCAGCTCACCCATCGCGATGCCGAATTTGCCGTCAAGGCCATTCTGGACGCCATGAACGACGCCTTGGTCGCAGGGCACCGCATTGAAATTCGTGGCTTTGGCAGTTTTTCGATCAACCACCGACCACCCCGCATGGGCCGTAACCCCCGCAGTGGTGAAAGCGTGGCAATTCCCGAGAAGCGTGTGCCGCATTTCAAACCTGGCAAAGCCCTGCGCGAATCCGTAGACCAGCGCACCGCTGAACTCGAAGCCAAAACCAGCACGTGATTCGCCTGTTGGCGCATCAGCGGCGATTAGAATCCCTCGACACCGAGGAGATCAATGAAACAACTTGCATGGTTCTTGAAGTGGACGCTTAAAGCGGCCATTTTTTTTACCCTCTTCGCCTTCGCGCTGAACAACCAGCACGATGCCACCGTTCGATTTTTCTTCGGCCAGCAATGGACCGCTCCGCTGGTGCTGGTGGTGTTGAGCGCCTTTGCGCTCGGTTTGGTAATTGGCGTACTGGGCATGGTGCCCCGCTGGTGGCAGCATCGGCGTGCAGCCGCACTTGCGCGCAAGGAAAACGCGGCAGCAACCAGCCTGGCACCCACAGAAAAACCCTCAGCACCGCAGCAGCCCCCTTATGGAATTTGATCTGAGCCTGTTACTGCTGGCCTTGCCCATTGTTTTTGTACTCGGCTGGCTGGCATCGCGGTTTGACCTGCGCCAACTGCGGATTGAAAACCGCCAAGCCCCCAAGGCCTATTTCAAGGGACTCAATTTCCTGCTGAACGAGCAACAGGACCAAGCCATTGACGCCTTTATTGAGGCGGTACAAAGCGACCCGGACACCTCCGAACTGCACTTTGCGCTGGGCAACCTCTTCCGCCGTCGCGGCGAGTATGAGCGCGCGGTACGGGTACACCAGCATTTGTTGTCACGCGGAGACCTGACACAGGACGACCGACACCGCGCCCAACACGCGCTGGCACTGGACTACCTCAAGGCTGGTCTGTTGGACCGTGCGGAAGAGGCATTGCTCAAGCTCGACGGCACCCGCTTTGAGCCTCAAGCCCATCTGGCACTGCTTGCCAACTACGAACGCTCCCGCGACTGGGAACACGCCGCACAAATTGCACACCGACTGGAATCCAAGGGCCAGGGCAGTTTCAAGGGGCGGTTGTCGCACTACCTTTGTGAACAGGCCGCGACCTGTATTGCCGCCAACGATCTGCCCCAAGCCGAGGAGCGCCTTACCCAGGCCATGCACATTGCCCCCGATGCTCCGCGCCCGCGCATGGACCTGGCCAGGCTCCAACACCTGCAAGACAAGCCCGCACTCGCCTGCGAAACGCTCACCCAAGCGCTAGCCACTGCTCCAACTGCCATAGCTTTGATAGCGCCCCTCTTGGCCCATTACGCCATTGCCGCGGGACAGGGTGTGCGAACCTTGGCACGCCTGAAAGCCGCCTACGCGCACACGCCCTCACTGGATGTACTGGACGCCATCGTTGCGCTGGAAGCTGCCAGTGGCGCCCCTACCGCAACTGCCCGCGAATGGTATGCACGCCATCTGGAGAACGAACCGTCATTGGTAGCTGCAGCCAAATGGATCGCCGGCGAAAAGCTGGAGCACGAACAATTCCACCCCCAGGTGCAACGCGCGCTGGACCATGCTGTCAAACCACTCACCCGTTACCGCTGCGCGGCCTGTGGGTTCGAAGCCAAACAGCATTTTTGGCAATGCCCCGGCTGCCAGGCCTGGGATAGCTATCCCGCCCGCCGTGTAGAAGAACTATGAAGACTATTTCCAAAGAAACAATGGCCACCGCGCAAGTGCTGGTGGTGGGCGACGTGATGCTGGACCGCTACTGGTACGGAGCCGTAGACCGCATATCTCCTGAGGCGCCAGTGCCCGTGGTGCGCATCACCCGTGAAGAAGAGCGCAACGGTGGCGCAGCCAACGTCGCCTACAACGTAGTAACGCTGGGCGCACAAGCCTCTTTGCTGACTGTCGTGGGCGACGACGAGGCGAGCCACAAGCTAGAAGCTCTCGTGGCCAAAACCGGCATACAACCCCACTTTGGTCGCGATGCTGACCTGAAAACAACGGTCAAGCTGCGTGTCATCGGGCGCCAACAGCAGTTGCTGCGTCTGGATTTTGAGAATACGCCCAAGAACGAGCTGCTGGCCTCACAAACGGCTGCGTTCGAGAACCTGTTGCCAAAACATGGCGCCGTATTGTTTTCGGACTACGGCAAGGGCGGATTGGGCCACATCACCGACATGATTGCCCGCGCACGCGCCGCTGGCAAACCGATCCTGGTCGACCCCAAGGGCAGCGACTTCGCACGTTACTCCGGTGCAACCGTCATCACCCCCAATCGCGCCGAATTGCAACAGGTCATCGGCGTATGGACAGACGAAGACACCCTGCGCGCCAAAGTGCAGGCATTGCGCGCCGCGTGCAAGCTGGATGCCATTTTGCTAACCCGCAGCGAAGAAGGCATGACCTTGTTCGACGACCAAGGCGACCTGCATGTCAGCGCCGTCGCCCGTGAAGTGTTTGATGTAACGGGTGCAGGCGACACCGTGATCGCCACCATGGCCGCCCTGGTGGCTGCGGGCATGAGCCTGCGCGACGCTGTACCGATCGCCAACCGTGCCGGTGGTGTGGTCGTTGGCAAGTTCGGTACGGCTACCGTCAGTTATGACGAGCTGTTCACCAACAGCTGAAGAAGGACAAGAAACATGACACGCATCGTTGTAACGGGCGCAGCCGGCTTCATTGGCAGCAACATCATCAAAGGCCTGAACGCGCGCGGCATTGACGACATCATTGCCGTAGACGACCTCAAGCAAGGCGACAAGTTTCGCAACCTGGCGGGCCTGCGCATTGCCGACTATGTAGACGCCGATGTTTTCTATGACGCCTTTGCCGGTGGCTCCTACGGTCAGATTGAAGCCGTGTTCCACGAGGGCGCCTGCAGCGACACCATGGAGCTGGACGGCAAATACATGATGGCCAACAACTACACCCTCTCATGTCAGTTGTTCCATGCCTGTCAAAAACGTGGCGCACGCCTGCTGTATGCATCGTCCGCTGCCACCTATGGCGGCTCGGACACCTTCCGTGAAGAGCCGGCCTTTGAACTGCCGCTCAATGTCTACGGCTATTCCAAACTCTTGTTCGACCAGCGCATGCGCCGTGAATGCGGCAGCGACTTCCAGCGCACCAAGGCCGGCAAGACCAACCAGGTGGTGGGTTTTCGCTACTTCAATGTGTATGGCCCGCACGAGCAGCACAAAGGCCGCATGGCCAGCGTGGCCTACCACCAGTTCCACCAGTTCCACGCCGAGGGCAAGGTCAAGCTGTTTGGTGAATACGGGGGTTATGCAGCCGGTGGCCAGATGCGTGACTTTGTCTACATCGATGATGTCGTTGCAGTCAACCTGTGGTTCTTCGACCATCCAGGGGAGTCTGGCATCTACAACCTGGGCACGGGCCAGGCCCAGCCGTTTAATGATGTTGCCCTCACCGTCGTCAACACCCTGCGAGAACAGCGTGGCGAGAGTGCACTGTCCCTGCAGCAAGCAGCTGCCGAAGGTCTGATCGAATACATTGCCTTTCCTGACGCCTTGCGTGGCAAATACCAAAGCTATACGCAGGCCGATCTCAGCGCCTTGCGCAGCACGGGTTGCCAACACGTGTTTTCCAATGTTCAAAGTGGTGTACGTGCCTACGTGCAAGCGCTCTCCATGTCGCGCTGACGGTCAACCGTGATTGCACATGGCACGTTGTGATCTGGACACCAGACACTGGTGCCATCCATCCGATTACCTCTATCCCACTCTGAAGGAATGCACATGTTCAAGAAAATTCTCGCTGTCGCGGTCATGCTGTACGCAAGCCTTTCCTTTGCTGCAGTCGATGTCAACAAAGCTACGGCGGCTGAGCTAGATGCCATCAAAGGCATTGGCCCTGGCATCTCCACCAAGATCCTCGACGAGCGCAAGAAAGGCAACTTCAAGGACTGGAACGATTTCGTGGAGCGGGTCAAAGGCGTCGGTGAAGGCAACGCCGCCAAGTTCTCTGCCGAAGGCATGACCGTCAACGGCGCAGCGTTCAAGGGCGCAGCCGCCGCTCCAGCAGCTCCAGCTGCTAAAGCAGACGCAAAGCCCGCAGCAGCACCTGCAGCTGCTGCGCCTGCAGCCGCCAAGGAAGAAGAGAAAGACCCCAAAGCTGAAGCCAAAATGAAGGCTGAGGAAGCCAAGAAGGCCAAGGCCGAAGAAAAGGCAAAGAAGGCAGAAGAAGCCAAGGCCAAAAAAGAGGCTGCAAAACAGGCGAAGGAAGATGCAAAGAAAGCCAAGGCTGACGCCACTGCACCCGCCGCTGCACCTGCAGCCAGCGCACCCAAAGGTGCAGCCAGTGCCGCCAAAAAATAAGCGCACGCACGCTGTCAATACAAACCCGCTTCGGCGGGTTTTTTAATGCGCGTTACTGCCATTGCTGTAACAAGCCCGTCGGCGTATGCTCGCGCTGCACCGTTCACCCAGAACAACCACAAGGAGCAAGACCCATGAAGCGCCTGGCGCTGATCAAGCTGAGCTGCATGGTACTTTTCAGTAGCACCGCATTGGGCGCCCAAGCCAAATGCGCGCGTTTGGTCCTGGCTGCAGACCCCGACTACCCACCTCTGCACTGGTACGACGGAAGCAATATGCAGGGCGCGTCCATCAGTATTGCCAAGCGGGTTTTGGATGACCTGAAAATTCCTTACGAATTGCGCTACCTGGGCCCCTTCCCCAGGGTCTTGGTGGCTGCCCAACGGGGTGAGATCGACATGGTGGCTACCTTGAAGAAAACACCTGAGCGCGAAACGTATTTGCTGTACCCTAAAACGGCAGCCCTCATGAATCCCATTGCCGTCTTCACGGCACGCCAACGCCCCATCACGTTCAACAGCCGATCAGACCTGGTTGGGCTCAGAGGTGGCATAACGCGCAGCAATGTCTTTGGTGACGGCTTTGACGAATACATGAAACAAACCTGAGTATTGAGGAAGCCAACAGCCCCGCGAATAATTTCAGCAAACTCGATGCGGACCGCCTGGACTACTTCATCACCGGGTACTACACGGGCATGGCACATCTACTCAAGCGCGGCGATGAAGACCGTTTTGTCGCCATGTCCCCATTTCTCGTGGAAACACCGAACTACATGGTTTTGACCCGCAAAGGGCAATGCGCAGACAAACTCGAGGCCATAGACGCGCGTTTGGCCTTACTCAAGAAGAATGGCATTCTCGACGAACTGATCAGCCAAAGCTTTGCCCAGTGGAAAGCCAGCCCGGTCGTAGTGGTGAAGTAAGAGCAATACAGGTAGTGCGCCCAATGACTTCGCGCACGCTGCGTATTTGGCTACAGATCAAAAAATTTTTCTGCAACACCTTTGCCGCCCACGCCTTTCGTAGGTAAGCTAGTGCTGGTTATCCAGACAAATACACCACGTTGAGGAGACACGCAAACTATGCCATCGATTGCAGACTACTTCCAGGACATTCATTTGCCAACCATGCCCGAAGTGGCGCGGTTGCTGGTGCAATCACTCAACGACGATGACATCCCCTTTGAGAAGGTGCGATCTGCCATTTCCCGCGATCAGGCTTTGACCGTCAAGCTGATACGCCTGGCGAACAGCGCAAGGTTTGGTTTGGCGCGCAAGGTAAGTTCTGTAGACGATGCCATCACGATGGTGGGCTTGAACCAGGTGCGCACGTTGTGTCTGGCTGCCTGTATGACTGACACGTTTCCTGTGGCGCCCGGGCTCAATCGCGAAGAGTTCTGGAAAGAAAGCATGGCCTGCGCGGGTTTTGCCCATTGGCTGGCACGTACCATCGGAGCCGATGTGCAGCAATCATGGCTCACCGGTTTCATGATCCGCCTGGGCGAACTCATCATTGCTCAAAAAGAACCCAACAAAGTCGAAGCCATAGAGCGCCTGCCCCATGCCCCGGGGGGCCGATGGGAGCGCGAGTCGCAACTGGTCGGATTCACCGAAGGGGAAGTCGCTGCTGAACTGGCCAAACGCTGGAACTTCCCTCCCGAAGTCTGCCTCGCCTTGGCAACTTCGTCAGACCCTCTGGCGCACAAGCCATTTTGCCGACTCGGCGCAGTGGTCCATGTCGCCATGCTGCTGGCCGAAATTGCCGTAGAGACCGACACGAACGCATCCGACACCATTGACGCGCTGCCAGCCGATGTGCTCAAAGCGCTGCAACTGAATCACGACTACCTCAAAGAGCATCTGCCCGACGTCAAGACCTTTACCGATGCTGCCGCTTAGGTAAACAACACGCGGCTGGGTTTACACGCCCGGTACCACCCGGTCCAGCAAGCGCTTGCAGGCCGGCGCTACCAGCGGAATGGTTATCGTAAAGGTGGCGCCAGCGCCCTCCACGCTACCTACCTCTACCGTGCCGCCCAGCACGCCGGTGGTAATGTTGTGCACAACGTACAAGCCCAAGCCCGAACCACCCTGACCCAGGCGGGTGGTGAAGAAAGGCTCGAACAAATGGCGCATGTGGTCTGCCGGAATCCCCCGACCCCAGTCACGCACGGTGATGCTGGCATGTTCAGTCCCTACACACCGCGTTTCAACCGAAATACTGCCAGCGGTTCGCCCCTCGTCATAGCCATGCAAAATGGCGTTCTCAATCAAGTACGTCAGTATCTGGCCCAAGGGGCCCGGAAAGCTGTCGAGCTGCGCATCATGCTGCGTATCAGATGTGATCGTGCAGACCGATTTGGCAACCATCGGCTTGAGCGTCAACAGTATTTCTGATATCGCCGTAGCCAGTGAAAAATGCCTGCGCTGCGAGCTCGTCTGGTCTACCGCAACCTGTTTGAAACTACTGATCAGCGTTGCCGCTCGGGTGACATTGCGGATCATCAAATCTGCAGCCTCACGGGAGTCTTCCAGAAACCTTTGCAGATCTGAACGCTTCAACCCAGCTTGCGCCATCTCTGCAAATTCGGCAACCCGGTAGTCAAACGCACTGATGGCAGTAACGCAGTTTCCAATGGGCGTGTTCAATTCATGGGCAACACCTGTCACCAGCGAACCCAAAGCGGCCAGTTTCTCGGACTGCACTAACTGGTCTCTGGCCCGCTCCAGCGTGGCCAAAGTCTGCGTCAACTCCTGGTTGACCAATAGCAACTCTGCGGTGCGCTGTGCCACACGCGCTTCCAGCTGGGTATTGAGCTCCAACACTTCCTGTTGCGCGAGCCGACGCTCGGTGACATCGAAGTAAGTGAACACCACCAGCGTACGGTCAGCCTCCACAAATGATCTGCTGGACAGCGACACCCAGCGAATGACCCCATCGGCGCGCTGGAGTTGGGCTTCCTCGTTGTGAATGGATTCACCACGCAAAGCGCGGTCCAACCGGTGTGCCCGCCCCTGGGGATTGACCCACACACCCAACTCCAAACCTGAGCGCCCCTGCGCCGTGGCGCGGTCAAAGCCAAAAGTTTCAAACCAGGCGTCGTTCCAGACCGTGGAACCAAAGCCATCGCTACTGGAGGAATATCCCATGGGCATGGGGGACTGGTCGAACAGTCGCACAAAACGCGCCTCACTCTCCTGCAAGGCGATGCTGGCCGAGCGCGCCAGCGTGACGTCCTCCATCAGCCACACCGCACCTTCATCGGGGTTCTCCGCATGGACCCAACTGGCCGTCACCCGGCACCAAATGGGCTCACCCCGATGGTTGCAATAACACAGCTCACCATCAAATCGTCCATGCGTGGACAGCGCAGGGTAGACCAATGCACCATTCTCTGCCCAGGCTTGGTCACTGGCATACATGACCCGCGTGGGCTGGCCCTGCATCTGGTTATGCTCCCAGCCGAAGATGGCTTCAAACGCCGGGTTGCAACGCTGGATGCGCCGGTCCCTGGTGAACAGGATGCCCGTCGCCGCCCGGTCGAAGATCATCTGCTGTTCGCGCAGCAGACGCTCCGTCAGCGCAACGGCCACGTCGACACTGTCTTTGGAGTTCATGGTTGATCCCCGATCCGGTCGGTGCTGTTGGTGGCGGCGTTACGCGCCGTACCCACCACCCCCTGGTGTGGATATTTCAAAGATGTCGCCAGCGTGCATCTCGGCCTGGCCGATATGCCCCAATTGCTCCACCTCACCATTGGCCCGCAGCACCCGATTGACACCCACCTGCCCAGGCTGGCCACCCGCCATTCCAAACGCGCCGTGGCTGCGGCCGTTGGACAGAATGCTGGCCGTCATGTTCTCCAGGAAACGCACACGGCGCACACCACCGTCGCCACCTTGCCACTTGCCGGTGCCACCCGAACCGGCGCGGATTTCATAACTCTCCAGACGCACCGGGAAGCGGAACTCAAAGATCTCAGGGTCGGTCAACCGCGAGTTGGTCATATGGGTCTGGACCACACTGGTGCCGTTGAAGCCGCCAACCACCTCGCCTGCGAGATTGGTTGTCACACCTGCACCCGATCCGCCCGAAATGGTCTCGTAGTACTGGTACTGCGCATTGCCAAAGGTGAAGTTGTTCATGGTGCACTGGCTGGCCGCCATGACACCCAAGGCACCATAGAGCGCATTGGTGATGCAGCTCGATGTCTCCACATTGCCCGCCACCACCGAGGCCGGTGGATTGGGGTTGAGCATGGAGCCTTGCGGAATGATCACTTCCAACGGCTTCAGGCAACCGGCATTCAGCGGAATGTCGTCGTCCACCAACGTGCGGAACACATACAGCACCGCCGCCATACACACCGCTGTGGGTGCATTGAAGTTGTTGATCTGTTGGGGCGAGGTACCGGTGAAATCGATCACCGCACTGCGCTCCTTGGCATTGACACGGATCGCAACCTGTATCTGCGCGCCGTTGTCCAGCGGCAGCGTAAAGGCTCCGTCTTTCAGGCGGGTGATGACGCGGCGCACGGACTCTTCCGCGTTGTCCTGCACATGGCGCATGTAAGCCTGCACCACATCCAGGCCAAACTGCTCCACCATCTTGCGCAGTTCTTGCACACCTTTTTCGTTGGCGGCGATCTGCGCGTTCAGGTCGGCCATGTTTTGCTGGGTGTTGCGCGAGGGGTATTCACCACTGCTGAGCAGCGCCACCATCTCGGCCTCGCGCAGCACTCCGCGGTCCACCAGCTTGAAGTTGTTGATCTGCACGCCCTCTTCCTCAATGCGCTTGGAGAATGGAGGCATGGAGCCCGGTGTAGTGCCGCCCACATCGGCATGGTGACCGCGGCTACCAACGTAAAACGTGGGCTTGCCGTCCATGTAGACCGGCGTAATGACGGTGATGTCAGGCAGGTGGGTGCCACCATGGTAGGGATCGTTGAGCACATACACGTCACCCGGCTGCATGGTGTTGGCGTTCTCGCGCACCACTGTCTTGATGCTCTCGCCCATGCTTCCCAAATGCACCGGCATGTGGGGGGCGTTGGCGATCAGGTTGCCGGCGGCATCGAACAACGCGCAACTGAAGTCCAGGCGCTCCTTGATGTTGACCGAGTAAGCGGTGTTCTGCAGTTGCAGGCCCATCTGCTCGGCAATGTTCATGAACAGGTTGTTGAACACCTCCAGCAGCACCGGGTCCACGGTAGTGCCTACTGCATATTTGATAGCACGCTTTGCAGTGCGGACGAGGGCCAGGTGGTCAAACTCTGTAAGAGTTGCCTGCCAGCCGGGCTCCACCACGGTGGTCGCGTTTTTCTCCGCAATGATGGCCGGTCCGGGGATCACGTCACCGGGTCGCAAGTCTTCGCGCACCACCAGCGCTGCCTGCACCCATTCGCCGCCAGAGTACATGTGCACCATCTCGCGCACGGCACCGCTGGACTGCAGGTCGCGCGGTGGGTGCATGGTGTGGCGGGGCTCTTCGGGTGCATCACCTGCAATGACGGCTTCAACCGAAACCGCTTCCACGATCAAGCCCTTGCCCTCCATCAGGAAGGCAAAGCGCTGGCGATACGCCGTCTCAAAACCAGCCACGATGTGCGCCATCACGTCAGCGGCGTCTGAACCACCGGTTGGGTACGGCACCACCAGCGCGGAATCGCTGCCTTCGTAACGCACATGCACGCGGCGGTGGGTGGTGATGTGACCATGGTTAACCTGTTGCCGCGTCAGCTCGCCCTGCGCATGGGCAGCCAGCTCATCCAACTGGACCACGATGGCAGCCAGGGCTTCGGGGTTCAGTTTGACCTCGACCGCCTGCTCGCGTATCACCGACTGGTCGGCCAGTCCCATGCCATAGGCGCTGAGCACACCGGCCAGGGGGTGAACAAACACACGGGTCATGCCCAGTGCGTCGGCCACCAGACAGGCATGCTGCCCACCAGCACCACCAAAACACTGCAGCGTATAGCTAGTGACGTCGTAACCGCGGGCCACCGAAATTTTCTTGATGGCATTGGCCATCTGCTGCACGGCAATATTGATGAAGCCTTCGGCAACCTCTTCGGCCGGGCGCTGGGTCCGCTCGGCCAACTCGCCAAACTTGGCTTGCACTGCTTCCAGGCTCAGGGCTTCGTCTGCATGGGGTCCAAACACTTTGGGAAAGTAGCGCGGCTGAATCTTGCCCATCATCACATTCGCGTCGGTCACGGCCAGTGCGCCGCCACGGCGGTAGCTGGCGGGGCCAGGGTTGGCACCGGCACTCTGCGGTCCTACACGGAATCGTGAGCCGTCAAACGCCAACAATGAGCCACCACCGGCCGCCACGGTGTGGATGCTCATCATGGGTGCACGCATGCGCACACCGGCCACCTGTGTCTCGAACTCGCGTTCAAACTCACCGGCGTAGTGCGACACGTCGGTGGAAGTGCCGCCCATGTCAAAACCAATCGTCTTCTCTATGCCTGCAATGGCCGCGGTGCGCGCCATGCCCACAATGCCACCGGCCGGGCCGCTCAAGATCGCGTCCTTACCCTGAAAGCTGTGCGCGTCTGTCAAACCACCGCTGGACTGCATGAAGAACAGCTTCACACCCGGCATTTCACCAGCCACCTGCTCCACATAACGGCGCAGGATGGGTGACAGGTAGGCGTCCACCACGGTGGTATCGCCCCGGCTGACAAACTTCATCATCGGGCTGGTTTCATGCGAGGTGCTCACCTGGGTGAAACCGATCTCGCGCGCCAGACGGGCAGCCGCCTGTTCATGGGCAGTATAGCGGTAGCCGTGCATCAATACGATGGAAACACTGCGCAGCCCCCGTGCGTATTGCTTGGTCAGCTCTTCTTTTAATAGCGCTTCATCCAGGGCCTGGACGACTTCACCATGGGCACCCATGCGCTCCTGCGCCTCCACGACCGCGCTGTACAGCAACTCAGGCAGCATGATGTTGCGGTCAAAGATGCGGGGGCGGTTCTGGTAGGCAATGCGTAGCGCGTCCCTGAAGCCGCGGGTGGTCACCAGCAGCGTGGGCTCGCCCTTGCGCTCCAGCAGCGCGTTGGTGGCCACGGTGGTGCCCATCTTCACACACTCCACTTGATCGGAGGCCACAGGTTGACCCTTCTTCAGACCCAGCAGATGGCGTATGCCGGCCACCGCCGCATCGCGGTACTGCTCGGGGTTCTCACTCAACAGCTTGTGGGTGACCAGGGTTCCGTCCGGGCGTTTGCCCACCACGTCGGTAAAGGTGCCGCCGCGGTCAATCCAGAATTGCCAGAGTTTGCGGTCGAGGGTGTTGCTTGGTGTTTGCATGATGTTGCTTCTTTTGAAAATACGTGACCAACAGGTCTAGTTGAAGTAATACGGTACGAAGATGTCGCTCGCGGCATGGCCTACAGAGCGCACCCATTCGCGGGAAAAGCGTTCGCCCATGCGTTTGAGATCGTTCTCCAGTTCACCGGAGATTCGCTCTACCTTGATGCCATTGGCCTGCAGCTCCTTGGTTGCTGACTGGGCTACCGCTTCGCTGGCCAGCCAGCCGCGGCCTTCCGCCTCAGCCGCCGCCTTGAGTACCGCGGAGCGGGCATCAGGCGTCAGCGCATCAAAGGCCTTGGCATTGACAAAGACAATGTTCTTTGGAAACCAGGCACTGATTTCGTAGTAGTGCTTGAGGGGGCCCCATACCTTGTTTTCCACCCCAGTCACAGCCGATGTGATCATCGCGTCCATGCGACCCTCGTTAGCAGCCTTGCCCACGTCGACCATGGCCACGTCCACCGATGTGGCCCCCAGCATCTCTGCGAGCCGCACCGTGGTCTGGTTGTAGGTGCGCATCTTCATGTTCTTGAAATCACCCATCGTCTTGACCGGGCGCGTGGTGTACAGCCCTTGTGGAGGCCAGGGAACGGTGTACAGAATCTTCAGGCCCCGTTGTGCAAATTCGCGCTCCATGCCGGGGCGTTGCAACTCCCACAGCCGCTGTGCACGTTTGTAAGACCCCACCACAAAGGGGATGGAATCCGCCCCGGCGATGGGTATGTCTTTGACCATGCTGGTCATGATGGTCTCGCCCGCCTGCAACTTGCCCTCTTCCACCGCCTGGCGAATATCCGCGAGCTTGAACAGGCTGCCATTGGGGGCCAGATCAATCGCCAGCTGCCCCTTGGTCGCCGTGGCTATTTCGCGGGAAAACTGGGCGATGTTCTCCGTATGGAACGACTCGGCCCGGTAGCCGGTGGCCAGTTTCCAGGAGGTTTGGGCGTGCGCTACCGTGGCCGCGCAAAGCGCAGCAATCAGAATCAGTTTCATAGGAGTCTCCGAAGAGGTTAAGGGGGGAGGTGCCTGGTAACCCCAGGCGGGGTCGGAACGTCAACTCATGTTGCGGGGCATCCACAACACGATGTCAGGGACAAAGTAGGTCAGGAACACCATGACCACCATCACCATGAAGAAGGGGAAGGCCACCTTGGCCAGGTACATCAACTGCTTCTTGGTTAGCCCCTGCAACACAAAGAGGTTGAAGCCCACCGGCGGCGTGATCTGCGCCATTTCCACCACCAGCACGATGAAGATGCCGAACCAGATCAGGTCGAATCCGGCCTTCTCGACCGTGGGCAACAGCACCGCCATGGTCAGCACCACCATGGAGATGCCATCCAGGAAGCAGCCCAACACAACAAAGAAGCCGATCAACAAAACAATCAACATCAGGGGCGACAAATTCAGGCCGCCAATGAATTCAGCCAGGTGCCGCGGCAGCCCGATAAAGCCCATGGCCAGAGTCAGAAAGGCAGCACCCGCCAGGATCAATCCAATCATGCAATACACGCGGCAGGCGGCCAACAGACCGGCCTTGAAGGTAGACCAGGACAGTGACCGCTCAATGGCGGACAGCAGCAAAGAACCGCCCACACCCAGGGCCGCCGCTTCGGTGGCAGTGGCCACACCCGAATAAATGGAGCCCAGCACCAGTGCAATCAGCGAGACCACAGGGATCAGGTTGCGGCCCTCGTAAATCTTCTGCACAAAGCTCAGGGACGCATCGGCGGCTGGTATCTTGTCCTTGTTGAACAGCGACCACACGATGATGTAGCCACTGAACAGCGCAGCCAACACCAGGCCCGGAATCACGCCGGCCATGAACAGCTTGGCGATCGACACATTGGCTGCCACGCCATACACAATCATGATGATGGAAGGCGGAATCAACAGGCCCAGCGTGCTGGCTCCAGCCAGGGTGCCGATGGAGATATCGTCAGGGTAGCCACGCTTCTTCAGCTCAGGCAGCGATATCTTGCCAATGGTGGCGCAGGTGGCCGCACTAGAGCCCGACACCGCCGCAAAAATGGTGCTGCCAATCACATTCACATGCAGCAGACGACCGGGCAGCCAGCCCAGCCAGGGTGCCAGGCCTTTGAACAGCCCTTCGGACAGCTTGCTGCGGAACAGGATTTCACCCATCCACAAAAACAGTGGCAAGGCGGTCAGGGTCCAGCTCGATGTCGACCCCCAAATGGTGAGCAGCATGGCGTCGCCCACCGGGCGCTGGGTAAACAGCTCCATGGCGATCACCGCAACCCCCAGCAGCGACAGGCCAATCCACAGGCCGGAGCCCAGCACAATAAAGAGCATCAGAATCAATGCCCCTGCAATCAAGATATCCATGGTGTTCTCGCTTTTGTTCTAGATAGGGGGGGTTATTCGGCGCGGGCGGATTCGCCGTCTGCTTCGTCAAAGAAGACTCGACCCTGTATGCGGCTGATCAAAGCATCGATAAACGCCACCGCAAAACCAATGCATCCCAGCAGCATGAACACTTGGGGAATCCAAAGTGGGGTGACATCGGCACCGGCAGATACGTCGTGGTAAACGTAGGACTGCCACACCATGCGCCCGGCATACCAGGCAAAGAAAACAGTCAGAGCCGAAGCCGCACCCAGGCACCAGTACTCCAGTATGTTGAGCACGCGGGGAGGCAGCTTTTGCAGCACCATGTTGACGCGGATGTGGTCACCATGGCGCAACGATGCAGGCAACGCCAGGAACAAGGTAGCGGCTATGGCGTAGCCCGCATAGGCGTCCAGGCCGGGTATGTCCCAGAGAAATTGACGGGCGGCAACGCCCAGCATGATGATGCCAAACGTGGCAACCATGGCCACACCCGACAGGGCCAGCAGCAACTTGTAGAAATTTTTGACGAGCGTGTTCATGGCGTACTCCTGGAGGACAACACAAGTTTGGTTTAAGGGGTTTGCAGGCCTGCGCAGCAGGCTGCTTGTCACGCACCGGGCGGGGGCAGTGGCCCGACCCGGCTACGTGTGATGCGGTTGGCTTAGCGCTTCTTGTACGCTTCGATAATGGCGATGCCATCGGGACCGGCAGCAGCCATCCACTCTTTCACCATGGTGTCGCCAATGGTGTTCAAGCCTTCCCGCACTTCGTCAGTCGCCAGGCCCGTTGTCATGCCGTTCTTGCCCAGTTCTTTCACATAGGCAAAGTCCTTTGCCTTGCTGGCTTCCCAGCCACGCACTTCAGCGGCTTTAGCGGCAGTGAGCACGGCTTCTTGGGTTGCCTTGTCCAAGGCGTCAAAGGCCTTCTTGTTCACCACCGTCGCATTGCGTGGCAACCATGCATTGACGATATAGAAGAACTTGGTTTGTTCGTACAACTTGCTGTCAATACCGCTTGCGCTGGACGTCAGGAAGTTGTCCACCGCACCCGTAGCCAGCGCCTGACCCAATTCAGCCAACTGAATGGTCACGGGCTGCGCCTTGACCTGCTGGGCGATCTTGGTTGTAGCGGGGTTGTAGGCACGCATCTTGGTGCCTGCAAAGTCAGACATTTTGGTGATGGGCTTGACCGAGTACAAAGACTGGCCGGGCCATGGCACCGAGAACAAGAGCTTCATGCCCTGGCTATCCAGCAGCTTCTCGGTTGCTGGCTTCGCAGCGACATACAGCCGCTGGGCAGCGCCGTAGCTAGTCGCCAGAAACGGGATGGAGTCCACGCCAAACAATGGGTTCTCATTGGCGTAGGCGGACAGGATGAACTCACCGGCTTGGGTCTGGCCGCTTTGCACAGCACGTTTGATTTCGGGCATTTTGTAAAGCGAAGCGCCTGCATGAACGGTGATCTTGAGTTTGCCACCCGTGGCCTTGGCCACGTCATCGGCAAACTGCTGCACGTTTTCAGTCTGGAACGTGTTGGTGGCATAACCGGTGGGCAAATCCCACTTGGTCTGTGCGCTGACCATTGGCGCTGCCAGCGTGGAAGCGCAGGCGATGATGAAGGCTAGTTTTTTCATGGTTTTACCTCGGTTGGTTGCGGTTAAAAGGAAGCGAGTTGTTGGTTGAGCAAATCGGTGATCAGCATCGCCCCAGGCGCGTGGGTGATGCAAAACGCCGGGCGGGCCTGGACCAGGGCTGCCTGAGGTGTCACACCACAGGCCCAGAACACGGGGATTTCATCGTCCATCACCTCTACCGCGTCGCCATAATCGGGCGCGTCAAGGCGGGTGATGCCGATCAAAGAAGGATCACCCAAATGCACCGGCGCACCATGCACATTGGGAAAACGCGAGGTCACCTGCACCGCACGGATGGCTGCGGCGGCTTTCATGGGGCGCATGGAGACCACCATGGGCCCGTTGAAAATGCCGGCCGGCGCAGTCTGGATATTGCTGCGGTACATGGCAACGTTTTTACCCTGGTCGATGTGGCGCAAAGGCAGACCCGCTTCCAGCAGAGCCTGCTCAAACGAGAAAGAACAACCCAGCACAAAGGTCACCAGATCGTCGCGCCAGAGCGCGGAAATGTCAGTGGGCTCATCCACGACCTCACCATTGCTCCATACGCGGTAACGGGGTACGTCCGTGCAGATATCAATGTCACCACCCAATGTGGGTAGCTTGGACTGCCCAGGCTCGGACACGGCCAACAGGGGGCAAGGCTTGGGGTTGCGCTGGCAGTAGCGCAGGAAATCAGTGGCCAGGCTTTCGGGGAGTATGACTACATTGCCCTGCACATGGTCGCTCGCCAGGCCGCTGGTATGTGAGTGCCAGGTGCCCTGGCGGATCAGCTTGCGCACATGCTGCGCGTTGCCGGCGTTTTCAGAGCCGATGACCGATGCGATGGATTGCGATGCAAGTCTCACTTGAATTCCCCGGTTCACATGTCAATTCGATGACGATGGGCGAATTGTGGGAGGCTGTATGGCGTTCGGCAAATTCAAAATTTTTCGCTACTGGCATCGATTTTTTTGATATACAGGGTTAACCCTTTATGGGGTTTTTGCCAGGTTTTTTTGGTGCACGGGATGCACCTTCGACGAACGCAAGCGCAGACTTGACAACGGTCTCTACCGTCTGCGAGGTCGGGTCGTTGCGGTAACTGGCGTGTATGGGCAGGGCCTGCAATCTGGCATCACAGCTCAGGAGTTTCAGACTGGCAAAACCCGTCAGGCGCTGCACGGCGGCCTTGGGCAACATGGCCACGCCAAAGCCGCCCTGCACCAGTTGCACCATGGCCGAAATGGACGAGATGGCATGCACCCTTTTGGGTTCCATGTGGTTCTGACGGAACAGGTCCAGCAGGGTCACATGGGGTTGCGAGCCTTTTTGGAAGGTCAGCAACTCCATTTCTGCCAGTTCATCGAGCCGGTAATTTCTTTTTTTGTGCAGGTTGGGGTTGCCCACAAACGCCATCTCCATGCTGGGAAGCGCCCGGTTGCGCACCGCATCGGCCGAGGCGGGCAACACCGCAAACACCAGATCCTGCGTACCGCGCTGTATCTGGTCCATCAAGATGGGTGTGGTTTCCACCGTCAGCTCCAGCTCCAGGCCCGGCTGCTCCTGGCGCAATTTCTCCAGCCAGGGAATCAGCCACGAATGCAGCACCGATTCAATGGCCCCAATGCGCATGGAAACCGCAAGGGGTGCACCCGAGCCCATTTCGGCCTTTACCTCGCGCTGCAGCTCCAGCAGCTTTTGCGCATAGACCAGAAACCGTGCACCCGCAGCGGTGAGCTTGAACTGCTTGTCGCGCCGGTCCAGCAGCAGCACGCCCAGCTCTTCTTCCAGCGTGGCAATGCGGCTGGACATGGCGGACTGGGTGAGAAACAGCTTGTCGGCTGCCCGGGAAATACTCTTGAGCGAGGCCACCCAGTAAAAGGCTTCTACAAATCGCAGGTTCATGGCCAATTATGATCAGGTACCGCCGCCCCCACTAGCAAAAAGAAAGTACGACAACGATGCTCGCTGCCATTGCCATTTGTCTGGGGGCCAGCCTGGGCGCCTTGTCACGTTGGGGCTTGGGCCTGTGGCTGACACCAGGCGGCGCCATCCCTTGGGGTACGCTGGCCGCCAACCTGATTGGGGGTTACCTGATCGGCATCTGTGTGGCCGTGTTCCAGGCGCTGCCGCAACTGGACCCCGTGTGGCGCTTGGCCCTGGTCACCGGCTTTCTGGGCGGGCTGACCACGTTCTCCAGCTTCAGTGCCGAAGTGGTGAACCTGCTGATGCAGCAGCGTTATTTGCTGGCGCTGGGCACAGCCGGTCTGCATGTGGCGGGTTCCCTGCTGCTGACGGTGGCCGGCATCTGGACGGCAAACCATTGGCTTACCCCGGCATAGATAGCGGTTTGCCCCGCAAGCTTAGGCGGACGCCAGCGGCTGGTGCACACTGATGCGACTATGTCCTTTCTGAAACGCCTGCTGCGCGGTCTGTTCAACATCTCGATCGGGCCCGTGCTGGCGCTGGTCCTGATCTTTGAGGAATGGGGTTGGGAGCCACTGCAACGTCTCATCGGACGGCTGGCGCGCCTGCCCCTGTGGGCCCGCATGGAGGCGCTGATTGCAAGCCTGCCGCCCTACGGTGCGCTACTGGTTTTTCTGGTGCCGACCGTCCTGCTGTTCCCGGTCAAGCTACTGGCGCTGTATTGGATCGGCAAGGGGCATACCGTGCTGGGCCTGTGCGTGGTGCTGGCCGCCAAGATGCTGGGTACCGCCGCGGTAGCACGGCTGTTTGCATTGACCCACCCCGCCTTGATGCGCCTGAGATGGTTCGCCAACCTGTATGGCCGCTGGAAGCCCTGGAAAGATGCACTCATCGCGCATATGAAAGCCACTGCGGGCTGGCGTGCCGTACAGGCATGGGTGCGCAGGCTACGGGAGTCCCTGCGCGCCCTGCGTGACTGGTTAAGGCACTAAGAACAACGCCTGCAGAGATGACACCTGCTACTGTGCGCCACAGCACGGTCTTGCCTGAAGCTTGCGCGCACCATGCAGTCTTTTTGGAGCACGCCATGAGCAAGTACACCATCGCCGTATTGGTTGGCAGCCTGCGCCGCGATTCGTTCAACCGCAAGCTGGCCCATGCCATGGCCCTGCTGGCACCGACAGACTTCACCTTCGAGCAGTCACAAATTGATGACCTGCCGCTGTACAACCAGGACGACGACGACCTCCCCGCCCCGTCCGTGGTGCGCTTGAAGGCGGAAATCCATAAGGCCCATGGGCTTCTCTTCATCACACCGGAATACAACCGCTCCTTGCCCGGCGTGCTGAAAAACGCCATCGACCATGCTTCCCGACCCTATGGTCAGAGCGCGTGGTCGGGTAAACCGGCCGGAATAATGGGTGTCTCGGTGGGGGCCGTGGGCACGGCGCTGGCGCAGCAGCATCTGCGCAACGTATTGGCCTATCTGGATGTGCCCACACTGGGACAACCCGAGGCCTTTATCCAGGCCCGAGAAGACTTGTTCGACGCCAGCGGTCGCATCGGTGAAACCTCCCGCAGTTTCCTGCTGGGCTGGATGGACCAGTACGTGGACTGGATCAAGCAGCATGCAGCGAAATAGGCCACCAGCCCCCGTAAAACATAGTCACAAAGCTACTAATAAGATAGCAATCAACATAGGAGTCCTCCATGCGATGGACCCTCACCAGGTTTTCTGAATCCACATGGACCATCCCACTGGTCGCGCTATTGCTTGTGGCGATGTTGACTGCGTTTTATGCGGTAGTCCGCAACGCTGCCAAAGCCGGTGAGTTGCGTCGCAGCGCAATCGCTACCCAGGCCGCAGCGGTCAACCGCTGCAATGCACTGCCCGGTTGGCACCTGGGCAAAGCCTGCCGCAGGGACCTGGACATCCAGGCGGACAAGCAAGCCAGTATTGTGCTGGCCGCACAACAGCCCTAACGCGGCATGTCGTAGTCCATCTTGGCGACTGTGCCGCGCCAATAGGGCCAGCGCCCCTGGGGTGTTAACCAAGCGACCTCAGCTTCAAACGGTACACGCATGCCATCCTGTAGCTGGTAGGCAGACAAACGCACTTCCCACGGCATGGTGACCATGCGCCCATCCAGCAGGGCACTGCGTTCGGTGCTGCTGATGCGCTCCACCATGCCATCTGCTCCAAATCTGAACAACAGGTTCACCGTCAAGTCGCCATCGATCAGCGTGGCCTGTGCGGACTGTGCGTCTACCGCCTGCCACCGCACGCCCTGGCTGGGCAACAACACGGTGGGGTACCACACGCTCTCGGCGAAGTAGCGGATCAACTCCCCGCGGGCAATGTCAACCGTGCCCTGGACACCTCCCACGTCAATCAAACCAAACACCGAGGGTTGCAGGCTGCCAACACCCGCCACATAGGCATCCACCACCCGCACGGTAATGCCGGGTGACATGCGTATGGCCGCATCCCAAACAAAACCAGGCCGCTTGGTGGCCACCCGTTGACGGGCGGTAAAGGGCTCCCACTGTTCGACCATGGGTTTGCTGCTGCGGTTGAAGCTACCCGTTTGCTCCAGGTACAACCGGCGCACCAGCGGCTGGTTCGGGTTCAGCGCCTGCGACAGGTAGCGCCGCACCACCGGTGGCAGTGTCTTCAATTCTTCTTCGTCATAACGCTGGGGGCGCGTAGTCGGTGTTGCAGCCTCCAGTGCGGCCAGGCGCGCATCCACGTCCCGGGCCCACCGGAAATTGGCCGTGGCACCCAGCAACACGGTCACCACCAGCAATGCCGCACCGCCGCGCACCGCCCATTTCAAAGGCGCCCATTTCTTTAGGGGTTGGTCGGGTGCATAACTTGGCACCACAAAGTCGCCCAGGACAGGTTGTGGTGAGTTATCTACAGGGGGTTTGGAGTCGGTAGTCATAGGGTTCACAAGCTTACATGGAATTGGGTGTGCAGCCTCTATGGCTGATGGTACTCAGACGAACTGTGATCGACCAAGCAACGCCTATGAAAGTGACCATCGGGATCCCGCTGACAGACACGCAAGGGTAAACCCTAAATATCAAAAAATTCGATATTCAAAGCAAAAATTTTTGAGTTTGCACGTATCTGCATGCAATTCCACAATCCGCCCCAGTCGATCAAATTGGAACCTGAATAGAAATGCATGTACTGACCATCCCGTCGAAGTCGAGCCAATACGTCTCGATCTGCATTGGCGCCAAACTCTCTAGCGCATGCGGTTGTCACGCACCCCTTGGACGGAGCCCAGATTGGCCCTTGACCGCTGCGTCAAATGCCACAGCGCCTTCATCATTAAAGGACCTGTCATGACAACGATGCAGCTCGTAGGGGCTTCGCTATTCGGCATCGCCATACTGCACACTTTTTCGACCAAGTTCTTCGAGTGGATGGCCCACCACCGGCCCGCGCATGCTGGCCTGTGGCACCTGCTCGGAGAAGTTGAGGTGGTGTTTGGCTTCTGGGCCATGGTGATGATGTTTGCCATGATCGCCATCCTGGGCACCCATGCGGCGGCTACCTACCTGGACACCCGCAACTTCACCGAACCCATGTTTGTGTTCGCCATTGTGGTGGTGGCAGGCAGCCGCGCGGTGCTGCACCTGGGCCGACAGTGCGTCAGTGTGATTGCGCGTTTTGTCCCGCTGCAAGGCGGCATGGCCTTCTACTTTGTGGCCTTGTCGTTTCTGCCGCTGATGGGCTCTTTCATCACAGAACCTGCGGCCATGACACTGGCCGCCATGATGCTGCGTGACAGGGTTTTTGGTGTGGGCATTTCCACCAAACTCAAGTACGCCACACTGGGCGTGTTGTTTGTCAACGTGTCCATAGGGGGCACCTTGACCTCCTTCGCGGCACCACCCGTTTTGATGGTGGCAGCCAAGTGGAACTGGGACAGCTGGTACATGTTTTCCCACTTTGGTTGGAAAGCTGCTGTGGCCGTCTGCGTAAATGCCATGGTGACCACCATGCTTTTCAAACGTGAGCTGACCCGTCTACCCAAAGCAGTCAAAACAAATGATGGCGCCATGCCTGCGTGGGTGATACTGGTTCACGTCGCTTTTCTGGCGGGCGTCGTCATATTGGCGCACCATCCGGCAGCCTTCCTCGGTTTGTTTTTGTTCTTTATTGGCTTCGCACAGGCTTACCCCAAGTTTCAGGACGAGCGCCTGCTGTTGCGCGAAGGCCTGTTGGTTGCGTTTTTTCTGGCTGGCCTGGTCGTGTTAGGGGGGCAACAGCAGTGGTGGCTGGAGCCGCTCTTGCTGGGCATGGATGCTTCCACGGTGTATGCAGGCGCCACGGCACTGACGGCAATTACGGACAATGCGGCGCTGACCTATCTGGGCTCTTTGGTGGAAGGTCTGAGCGATGAATTCAAATACGCGCTGGTGGCAGGTGCGGTTACCGGGGGCGGGCTTACGGTGATTGCCAATGCGCCCAACCCGGCCGGTTTTGCCATTCTGCGTGGCAACTTTGAGGATGAGTCCATTCATCCACTGGGTCTGTTCATAGCGGCAACGCCACCCACCATTACTGCGATCATTGCCTTTCGCATGCTGTAACCGGGGCTCGGCCTACACCATGTTTTGCGGCAGCACCCAGGCATCAAAATCCTGGGCGCTGGCGGCACCCAAGGCCAGCGCAGCAGCCCGCAGCGACGTACCGTGCTGGTGCGCATGTTTGGCAATGCTCGCCGCTTTGTCGTAACCAATATGCGGGCTCAGCGCAGTCACCAGCATCAGTGAGTTGGCAACCAATTCCGCAATACGTGTTCGGTTGGGTTCCAGCCCTTGGGCGCAGTGGTGGTTAAAGCTGGTCATGGCATCTGCCAATAGGCGCACGCTTTGCAGGAAGTTGTGGATGATCAGCGGCTTGAACACATTGAGTTCAAAGTTGCCCATGGCTCCACCCAGGCCCAGCGCCACATCGTTGCCCATGACCTGACAACACACCATGGTCAACGCCTCGCATTGTGTGGGGTTGACCTTGCCCGGCATGATGGAGCTGCCAGGTTCGTTCTCGGGCAGTCGCAGTTCACCCAGGCCACCACGCGGGCCACTGGCCAGCCAGCGCACGTCGTTGGCGATCTTCATCAGCGCCACCGCCAGGGTTTTCAACGCGCCATGCGCACTGACCAGCTCGTCATGGGCGGCAAGCGCGGCAAACCGGTTGTCGGCGCAGCGCAATGCCAGCCCAGTTTCACGCGCCAGGTGGGCGGCCACCAGTGCCCCAAAGTCCGGATGGGTGTTCAGACCCGTGCCGACTGCTGTTCCACCCACAGCCAGCCCGAACAGAGGGCCCAGACTACGTTCGATGGCCTCCTGGCCATGCACCAGCTGTGCCACCCAGCCCGATATCTCCTGCCCCAGGGTGATGGGGGTGGCATCCTGCAAATGGGTGCGCCCCAGCTTGACGACGGTGGCAAATGCATCGGCCTTGGCCATCAGGGTGGTCTGCAGCGCATTCAGCGCCGGTAACAACGCTTGCGTAAGACCGTTCAACGCAGCCAGGTTCATGGCGGTGGGGAATACATCGTTGGACGACTGACCCAGGTTGACATGGTCATTGGGATGCACCCGGCGGCCCATTCCCCGGGGGCCACCCAGTATCTCGGAAGCGCGGTTGGCCAGCACCTCGTTCATGTTCATATTCGTCTGTGTGCCAGAGCCGGTCTGCCATACCGAGAGTGGAAACGCATCACTATGAAGACCCGCCAGCACCTCGTTGGCGGCCTGCCCAATAGCTTGGGCCAGCGAGGCATCCAGCAGGTCCAGCGCAAAGTTGGCATGGGCGGCTGCGCGTTTGGTGCGAGCCAGCGTGTACAGCAGGTCCTGCGGCATGCGCTCAGTGGAGATTGCAAAGTGTTCCAGCGAGCGCTGGGTCTGCGCACCCCACAAGGCATTGGTGTCGACGGCGATGTCGCCCAAGGAGTCGTGCTCCATGCGTTGCGAGGCCGTAGTAACCATGACCCTTACACGGACGTTGGCAGATCTACCAGCAGGTCGGCAAGCTCGTCCGCGTGTTCTTCTTCCACCGCCAAAATGCCTTTGAGGATGTCACTGGTCGTAGGATCGTCGTAGCCCAGGTAGCGGATCATGTCGCGGTAGCTGTTAATGGCCACACGTTCAGCCACGAGGTCTTCGCGGATCATGTCGAGCAGCGTGGTGCCGGCGAGGTATTGCGCATGGCTGCGGTCGGTCAAGTTGTCTGGCGCAAAGTCGGGCTCTCCACCGAGCTGCACAATACGAGCGGCCAGCAAATCGGCATGCACCAACTCTTCGTTGGAATGGGCCAGGAACTCGGCTGTTATGCCGCGTGCATGGATGCCACGCGCCATGAAGTAGTGCCGGCGGTAGCGCAGCACACAGACCAATTCGGTGGCCAGCGCCTCATTGAGTAGCCGGATCACCGCCTCGCGGTCTGCGCTGTAGTCGGCGGTAACCGCCCCGTGCTCCAGGTGCTTGCGGGCATCGCTGCGCAGGGTTTTGACGTCGGTGAGGTGGGGAGGATTTTGCATGGTGCTCTCAGTGGGATGAAAGCCCAAGGGTGCCTCTGTTGGTCAAAACCTTCTGTGCGATGCCCCACAGTTCAGCATTGCAATGCACGCGGCTGCACGGCATCGGTCTGCCAACCCAGCGAACCTGGCTCCCACATGATCCACTTGGCGTCCAGGCCTTCGTTGATGGGCATATTGCAAGCCGGCACACTGGACACAGTGAAACGGGTCGCCTCTTTGAACTCCACCCAGCCTTCGGTGTTGGACCAGAATCCAGAACCATTGCTACTGACGAGTTGATGGGTGGAATACAGCACAAACTGCATCTGTTGGGGGGTGTGACGGTTCATGGGTAGGCGCTTAGGTTTTCAATCAGATTGAAAACAAATGGTAGGCACCCCCGGGCCCACCGTCTGTACGTCTACACACGCACCACTATCGCAGCACCATCACCGCAATTTGGGTATGCGCCAATACGCGCTGCGTTTGGCTTCCAATGAGCAAACGCTCCAAGGCACCCGCGCCATGCGAGCCCATCACGATAAGGTCTGCACCCGCCGAAGTAGCGGCTGCCAGAATGCTCTTGGTGATAGTGCGTTCCTGCAAAACCATCTGCTGCGGCTGTATGCCATGCCGGACTACGATGGCGTTGGCCTGTCCCAGCCAATGCGCAGCGGCATCACGCGCCGCTTGGTGCATGGGGTTGTCCTCCGCCCGGTAAACACCGCCCGCAAGCCCGGCCGGGTTTTGCTCAATCGCGGTCATGAGCGTTACGCTCGCACCGAGGGCCTTAGCCAGCTCTGCCCCCTGTTCTACTGCACGGATGCATGCTTCGGAACCGTCAATCGGTAATAGTATGTGTTTGAACATGGAGGTCCTTGGTTGGTTGGTTGCTCCAGGAAATTCTATCCATCCACTGGTGCCCACAATCGCGCGCAAGGGTAAACACCAAGTGCATGTGTCAGGTTTTCTACAGGGCTTTCAGGCACCATTGGCGGGTCGCAGGCGTGGCTCTGTTCGCGCGTGTATTTTTATGAAAGCAGAAGGAGAACCGCAGTGGCAGCACTCTTAAAACTCGCGCTAGGCATGGACTGGATCAGCAAAAAGTTTGGGGTGCTTGCATCCTGGACCGTGCTGTTTGCAGCCCTGATCTCCGCGCTGAACGCATTTGTTCGGTATGGCTTCGACTGGAGCTCCAACGCTTATATGGAGATTCAGTGGTACCTGTTTGCCTACATGGTCATGGTTGGCGCACCCTTGGTGCTCAAGCTCAACGAGCATGTGCGGGTAGACCTGATCTACGGCAAGCTCAAAGGCAACAAGCCTGTATATGTGGACCTGTTTGGCTTGGTGGTGTTTTTGCTGCCCGTAGTCACCCTGCTGATGGTCCTGTCCTGGGGCTACTTCATGAACACCTACACCTCTGGTGAGATGTCGCAAAACGCCGGAGGCCTGATCCGCTGGCCCGTCGTGCTGGCCATGCCACTGGGCTTTGCTCTGGTGCTGGTGCAGGGGTTGGCTGAAATCGTCAAGCGCGTCGCCTACCTGATGGGCCAGTACGAGATGGATACGCATTACGAGAAGCCGCTGCAATAAGCGCCACCCCACTTACAGACTCAGGACATCGATATGCTTTTGGAAAACTTTCCCCCGGTAATGTTTGCGGGCTTGGTCGTCATCATGCTGATCGGGTTCCCGGTCGCATTTTCATTGGCGGCATTGGGCTTGGCCAGCGGCTTTTATGCCATCCAGATGGGCTACTTCCCGGCAGCCTTCATGGGCAATCTGCCTATTGCGATCTTCTCCATCCTCAGCAACGAATTGCTGCTCGCCATTCCGTTCTTCACCTTCATGGGGACGATCCTAGAGAAGTGCGGGCTGGCCGAGGACATGCTGGACTCTATGGGCCAACTGTTCGGACCCAAGCGAGGCGGCATTGGTTACTCGGTCATTATTGTTGGCTTCATTCTCGGCGCTATCACCGGCACCGTGGCAGGCCAGGTGATCGCCATGGCACTGATTTCGTTGCCGGTGATGATGCGGTACAACTACAACATGCGCTACGCCACTGGTGTGTTGGCCGCCTCGGGCACCATCACCCAGCTCGTGCCGCCTTCACTGGTGCTGGTGGTTTTGGCCGACCAAATGGCCGTCCCGGTTGGCGACATGTACAAGGGCGCGTGGGGGCCATCCCTGATGCAAGTTGGCATGTTTGCGCTGTACACCTTTTTACTCACCCGCATCAAGCCCGACTACTTGCCAGCCATTCCGATCACCGAGCGCACGCTCAACGGCTGGGCCCTTTGGAAAAAGTGCCTGCGCGGTATCGTTCCTTCTGCCATCCTGATCTTCACGGTTTTGGGATCCATGGGCGGCCTGCCCTTCCAAAGCTCGGCGATCGCCACACCCACTGAAGCCGGAGCCATGGGCGTGTTGGGCGCATTGATTCTGGCGGCCATGTCCAAACGCCTGAGCAAGGCCCTGTTGTGGGAAGCCATGGCTGGCACGATGCGCTTGACGGCCATGGTGGTGTTCATCCTGATCGGATCCCGTGTGTTCAGCCAGGTCTTCCAAGGTGTGGACGGTCATAAGTGGGTCGATCACATGCTGACCGGTCTACCCGGCGGGCAGATCGGCTTCCTGATCGTGGTGAACGTGTTTGTGTTCTTCCTGGCCTTCTTCCTCGACTTCTTTGAGATCGCTTTCATCATCGTGCCCATGTTGGCGCCGGTGGCCAAAGAGTTGGACATCAACCTGATATGGTTTGGCGTGCTCTTGTGCGTTAACTTGCAGACCAGCTTCATGCATCCACCATTTGGCTTTGCGCTCTTTTATTTACGAGGCATTGCGGACACCCTGTTTAAAGACAAACGCATACCCGTGCCGGTGAAATCAAACGATATCTACTTAGGGGCCATTCCCTGGGTCGCCATGCAGGTCATCCTGGTCGTGATCGTGATCTTTGTCCCGCAATCGGTCACCATGTTCCTGGACAAAGAAGTGGTGATTGACGTCGACAAGGTTGTCATTGAAATGCCAGCCGAAGAAGCCCCGCCAGCTCCCGAATTGAAGCCTGGCGAACTCCCAGCATCCGCACCGGTGCCTTTGGAAGGCGCTGCGGCTGAGGAAGCGGCTAGCAAAGCTGCCGATAAGGCTGCTGAAGACGAACAGAAGAAGATCGACGAACTGTTCAAGAAATGACGGCAATGGCACTCGCGGGTTCACCAGCATTCACATTCGCGCCACAGGGTGGGCCGCAGGCCTGCCCTGCGTTCTCACTCCCCTTCAAGTTGCTGGCCTTGGCCATGGTGACCTTGGCTGTGGTTTGGGGCGCGCACATGTGGTCTACGGGCCTGCTGGAATGGACGCTGAATTCCAGCGGCTGGCTGGTAGCGGCACTTTGCATGATGTCCTATACCGTCTGGCATATCCTGAACGGCGTTACGACCCTGGACGACAAGGCGCTTCAGCAAACTTGGGTCTGGCGCAAACGCGTGGAGCTCAATGAGTTGTCGTATGCCAAATTGATACGCGTACGTCACTTTGAGTGGTTGATTGCCCCCCGCCTCTACACGCGGACCTACTCCAACAGGCTGACTGTCTTTTATGCCATTTCGCCAACCATGTTGCAGGAGTTTCAGCGGATCGAAGAGGTCTTGAAGGCCCGTTCCCTGCATGACTGATTAATCATCCCTCAACTACCCAAAAAAAAAACCGCGCAGTGCGCGGTTTTTTTGTTGCATCAAACTGATTACAGCTTTTGCGATTGCATGAAACTGTCGAAACGGGCTTCGGTAAAACGGAACCACAGATTCGCATCTGCACGGAACTTGGAATAATCAGCGTAGATGACTTTCCAGTCGGGATTGGTGTCGTTGAGCTGGGTGTACAAGCTCATGGCTTCCTTGAACGCTGCAGCCATCACGTCGTTGGGGAAAGGACGCAACTTGGTACCAGCGCCAACCAATTGCTTCAGCGCCACAGGGTTACGTGCATCGTACTTGGCCTGCATCTCGGTGTGGGCGAAGGCCGCAGCAGACTCCACAATGGCCTTGTACTCGGGCGACAACGCGTCATACGCCTTCTGGTTGATATACAGATCCAGCTGGGGACCACCTTCCCACCATCCGGGGTAGTAGTAAAACGGGGCAACCTTGTTGAAGCCGAGCTTCTGGTCATCGTAGGGACCGACCCACTCGGCCGCATCGATAGTGCCCTTTTCCAGCGCGGTGTAGATTTCACCACCGGGAATGTTCTGCGGCACGCCACCCATGGGTGCCAGCACCTTACCAGCGAAACCGCCGATGCGCATCTTCAGGCCCTTGATGTCAGCAACTGATTTGATTTCCTTGCGGTACCAGCCACCCATTTGCGCACCGGTATTGCCCATGGGGAAATTGACCATGCTGTACTTGGCGTAGAAGTCACGCATCAGCTTCAGGCCGTTGCCTTCGTACATCCAGGCCGTCATTTGGCGGCTGTTCAGGCCGAAGGGGATGGCGCAACCCAGTGCGAACGCCTCATTCTTGCCGAAGAAGTAATAGGGCGCAGTGTGCGCGCATTCGACGGAACCCTGCTGGACGGCGTCGACCACACCAAATGGAGGAGTGATTTCACCGCCGGCGTGCACAGAGATTTCAAACTTGCCGCCAGACATGGCCTTGACCTTTGCGGCAAACACTTCTGCAGCGCCGAAAATGGTGTCCAAAGCTTTGGGGAAGCTGGACGACAGGCGCCAGCGCACAGCGGCCTGCGCATGTACGGCAGGTGCCGCGCCTGCAGCCAGCACGCCAGCGATGCCAGCGTTTTTAATAATTGAACGACGATCCATTCGGTGTACTCCAAGAGAGGATTGAAACAATCTCGCCGCGCAGGAACTTCCGCACTGCAAGGACTGCTATGAGTCAACGCGAATTGTAGGAACCGATACAAACCCACCCGTGGGGGTTTTCCCTCGATAAAGGAGCCTGAAGGCTGCTCTTCAGGATTCTGAAAGGATTGAATGCGGAATTTGTTTGCACACGCGGCTCGCGGGTGCAAAAGAATCAGGCAACGCGCGCAACAGGTGCCAACAACTCGGCAAATCGGCGCGCAATAGACGCCTGGATACCGGCGGCATCCAGCCCCTGCAACGTCAACAAACGTGCGGGGTCACCGTGCTCGATGAACGTGTCGTCCAGCCCCAATTGCAACACCGGCATGGCGATGTCAGCGGCCACCAGGGCTTCCAGAACCGCACTACCGGCGCCACCCATGGTGCAGCCTTCTTCCACAGTGACCAGTGCCTGGTGGCTGCGCGCCACCTGCAGCAGCAGCTCGGTGTCCAGAGGCTTGGCCCAGCGCATATTGACGACCGTTGCGCCCAGGGCCTGCGCCGCTTCCAGTGCAGGATGCAGCAGCGTACCAAAGGCCAGGATGGCAATGCCCTTGCCCTGGCGGCGGATCTCGCCTTTGCCAAAAGGCAGACCTTCCAACCCGGCTTGCTGCACGGCACCAACACCGGCACCGCGCGGATAGCGCACGGCCACTGGATGGTTTTGCGCAAATGCGGTGCTGAGCAACTGACGGCATTCGTTCTCGTCCGACGGGCAGGCCACACTCATGTTGGGAATGCAGCGCAGGTAGGCAATGTCATAGGCACCGGCATGGGTGGCACCATCTGCACCTACCAGGCCCGAGCGGTCCAGCGCAAACACCACTGGCAGGTTCTGGATGGCCACGTCGTGGATCAACTGGTCGTAGGCCCGCTGCAGGAAAGTGGAGTAGATCGCCACCACCGGCTTCAAGCCCTCACAGGCCATGCCCGCGGCAAATGTCACTGCGTGTTGCTCGGCAATGCCGACATCAAAGTAGCGGTCGGGGAAGCGTTTGTGAAACTCCACCATGCCCGAACCTTCACGCATGGCCGGCGTGATGCCAACCAGGCGCGGGTCAGCCTCGGCCATGTCACACAACCAATGGCCAAACACCTGGCTGAAGGTGGGCTTGGGTGCCACAGCGGGCTTTTGCACGCCCAAGGCCAGGTCAATCTTCCCAGGAAAGTGGTAGGTCACCGGGTCAGCCTCGGCCAGACCGTAGCCCTTACCTTTTTTGGTTACGACATGTAAAAACTGCGGACCCTCGAGCTGCTTGATGTTTTCCAGCGTCGGAATCAGTGAATCCAGGTCGTGGCCATCAATGGGGCCGATGTAGTTAAAGCCAAATTTCTCGAACAGTGTGGCCGGAACCACCATGCCCTTGGCATGTTCTTCGATGCGTTTGGCCAGCTCAAACAGTGGCGGCGCGCCCTTGAGTACGGTCTTGCCCGCGTTCTTGGCGGCAGCGTAGAAACGCCCGCTCATCAGCTGGGCCAAATAACGGTTCAGCGCGCCCACTGGCGGGCTGATGCTCATGTCGTTGTCGTTGAGGATGACCAGCAGGTTGGTGTCGGCAATACCAGCGTTGTTGAGTGCCTCAAAGGCCATGCCAGCGGTCATGGCTCCATCACCAATGACCGCCACCACGCGGCGGTCTTCACCCTTGTGTTTGGCCGCCAGCGCCATGCCAAGGGCTGCAGAGATGGACGTGCTGGAGTGCGCCGTGCCAAAGGTGTCGTAGTCGCTCTCGGTGCGTTGTGGGAAGCCGGAGAGGCCCCCCAGCTGGCGCAGCGTGGCCATGCGGTCGCGCCGGCCGGTCAGGATCTTGTGCGGATAGGTCTGGTGGCCCACGTCCCAGACGATGCGGTCTTCTGGCGTGTTGTAGACGTAATGCAAGGCCACCGTGAGTTCCACCGTACCCAGGTTGGAGCTGAGGTGCCCCGTGGTCTTGGCCACGCTGTCGAGCAGGTAGTTGCGCAGTTCGTCGCTGAGCTCGCGCAGCTGTGCGCGGGGCACGTCGCGAAGGTCTTGCGGGTCATTGATGGTATGCAACAGGGGGTACTTATCTTTTGACATTTGCTATATTTTTTGTAGCTGCTTACGCAATTTACTCGGGGGCTAGCGGCCTATTTCATCAAATGTTAAGGGGCAACCAGGGCGTCAGTGCGCCCGGTTGACGACCATATTGGCCAGCGCACGCAGGGCCTCGGTATGCGGCAAGGCACTGGCGTCCAGCGCTGCAAGGGCCTGTCCCAACAACTGCTGGGCGTAATCCTGGCTGGCCTGCAAACCCATCAGCGACACGTAAGTGGGCTTGTTGTTGTCGGCATCCTTGCCGGCAGTCTTGCCCAAAGTGGTGGAGTCGGCCGTCACGTCCAGTATGTCATCGACCACCTGAAAGGCCAAGCCCATGGCCGCGCCATAGGTTTTCAAGGCCTGCAAGGCCTGGGTGCTGGGTGCCGCACACTCGGCCCCCATGACGACGCTGGCCTGCAAAAGGGCTCCGGTCTTGAGCTCGTGCATCTGGCGCAGCTGCGACTCGGTTAGTGGCAGACCCACACTGGCCAAGTCAATAGCCTGGCCGCCAGCCATGCCCGCGCTGCCCGCTGCCCGAGCCAGGAGCGCACACAGGCGTGCCTGGGTGGCGGGTTGCACCGAGCCATCCTGCGGGGTCAGGAATTCGAACGCCAGGGCCTGCAACGCATCGCCGGCCAGCAGAGCGCCGGCTTCTCCAAACTGCACATGCACGGTGGGCTTGCCACGGCGCAGCACATCGTTGTCCATGCAGGGCATGTCGTCATGCACCAGCGAGTAGGCATGAATCAGCTCCACCGCGCAGGCCGCCCGCAGCGCGGCCTCACGCGTGGCGGCACCATCGCCCTGGCACACGGCCTCGTGCGCGGCAAGCACCAGCAGGGGCCGCAGGCGCTTGCCGCCGTCCAGCACGGAGTAACGCATGGCCTCGACCAGTTGGGCCGGTGCTCCATGGCTGAGGCCCTGCGGCACATCGGCGGTGACCCAGCGGTCCAGCGCCTGCTCTACCTGCTGCAGGCGCAGGCCGCACCAGGCATCGAGATCAAAAGAAGTCACGTTAGGGGCGCTCATTGCGGCTTCCAGACCTTGAGTGTGCCGTCATCCAGCACTTTGATCTGGTCCTCCACCGCCTGCAGCTTGTCGCGGCAGAACTGCAGCAGCTGCGCGCCACGCTGGTAGCCCGCCAGCAGCTGGTCCAGGGGCATGGCACCGGATTCGAGCCGCCCCACCAGTTGCTCCAGCTCACCCATGGCGGCCTCGTAGGTAGCGGGCAGGGTGAGCGCAGCAGAAGGATCGGCAACGGTATCGGGTTTGGCAGAGGCCTTGGGCATGGAGCGAGGATTGAGAAATAGGGGGCAGAAAACTGCAAAGCGCGATTTTAGGCGCTTGGCGGGCTTGGGTGCACCATGTCCCCGGGGTACAATCCCCTCCCCTAGGCAGCTCTCAAGGTAGCTGCCTCACCGAACCCCCGGCAACGGGGGTTTTGCATACAGAGGACCGAGAATTGTGCAAACAATGTGCAGAACTGACTCCCCGAGAGTCAAAAAGCCCCAAAACCCCGTAAAGCCCCTGGGCATGCGGGTTTCGACAGAGCCCACCACCACTCCGTCACAACTACCCGTCTCAAGCTACTTTGATACCGCGCTCTACCAGCGCGAGATGCAAACGATCTTCAAGAACGGCCCCCGTTATGTGGGCCATTCCTTGAGCGTCCCCAATGTGGGCGACTACTACGCATTGCCCCAAGAGCAGGAAGGGCGGGCACTGGTGCGCAATGCCGCCGGCAGCGTGGAGCTGATCTCCAACGTCTGCCGCCACCGCCAGGCACTGATGCTCAAGGGCCGCGACTCTCTGATCCACCCCGCCACCGACAACGGCCGCCAGGTCGCCAGCGCGGGCGGCAACATCGTCTGCCCTCTGCACCGCTGGACCTACAGCGGTGCCAATACCGGTGGTGCCCCCCTGCAAGCCGGCACGCTGATTGGCGCACCGCATTTTGAGCAAGACCCCTGCCTGAACCTCAAAAACTACCCCTTGCAGGAGTGGAACGGTTTGCTGTTCGAAGGCAACGGGCGCAATGTAGCGGCCGATCTGGCTGGCATGGGCCCGCGTGCGGCGCTGGACTTTAACGGTTTTGTGCTGGACAAGGTCGTCATGCACGAGTGCAACTACAACTGGAAGACCTTTATCGAGGTCTACCTGGAGGACTACCACGTGGGGCCCTTCCACCCCGGTCTGGGCCAGTTTGTAACCTGCGACGACCTGCGTTGGCAGTTTGCCGACAACTACTCGGTACAGACCGTGGGCGTTGCCGCGCAGCTGGCCCGCGCGGGCACTGGCGCCGGTTCACCGGTGTATGCACGCTGGCAAAAGGCCCTGCTGGACTACCGCAACGGTGTTCCGCCCCAGCAAGGTGCGATCTGGCTGACCTACTACCCCCACATCATGGTGGAGTGGTATCCCCATGTGTTGACCGTATCCACGCTGCACCCCATGGGACCCAACAAGACCATGAACATGGTCGAGTTCTATTACCCCGAAGAAATCGCGGCGTTTGAGCGTGAGTTTGTCGAAGCCCAGCAGGCCGCCTATGACGAGACCTGCCTGGAAGACGACGAGATTGGCGAACGCATGGACGCCGGCCGCGCCGCCCTCTATGCCCGCGGCGACGACGAAGCCGGGCCCTACCAGACGCCGATGGAAGACGGCATGCCCCACTTCCACAGTTGGTACCGCCGACAAATGGGCCTCTAGTGCAAGCACTGTGGATGGTTCTTGGGGCGTTTCTGTTTGCCACGATGGCAGTCGGAATCAAGTTCGCATCCACCAGTTTTGGCACAGCGGAACTGGTGTTCTACCGGGGCATCGTCAGCGTGGTCTTCATGGCGGTGGTGCTGCGGGCACGTCGCACACCGCTGCGTACACCCGTACCCATGATGCACCTGTGGCGCAGCACCGTGGGAGTGCTGTCGCTGAGCGCCTGGTTCTACGCCATTGCCTACCTGCCATTGGCCACTGCCATGACTTTGAACTACATGAGTGGTGTCTGGGTCGCGGCCTTCATTGTGGGTGGCGCCCTGCTCTATGGCCAGCCCCAGCGGCAGGGGCCACTGATGGGCACGGTGCTACTGGGCTTTGCTGGCGTGGTGATGACGCTGCGCCCCACCATTGACCAGGACCAACTGTTTGCCGGTGTCATTGGCCTGCTATCCGGCATGGGCGCGGCCCTGGCGTATCTGCAGGTCACCGCGCTGGGCAAAGCGGGCGAACCCGAGGTGCGCACCGTGTTTTATTTCTCGGTCGGCACTGCGGTGGTTGGCGCCGTGGGTGCGCTGGCCACTGGGTTCACGCCCTGGTCACAGGTTAGCTGGACGGCTGCAGCCTGGGTGATCCCCATTGGTGTGCTGGCCTCGCTGGGCCAGTGGTGCATGACCCGCGCCTACAGCCAGGGCGCCACCCTGGTGGTGGCTAGCATGCAGTACACCGGCATCGTGTTCGCCTCCATCTACAGCCTGGCGCTGTTTGGTGAATACATAGCGCCCATTGGCTGGGCGGGTATTGCGGTCATCGTGGCCAGCGGCGTGCTGGCGACGGCCTTGCGTGCCCGCGCCCTGCCCGATACTCCAGCAGAAGACCACTAGCATGTGGCACCCACGCTCTCGCTAAAGGAAAGTACTCATGAACTACACCACCCTGATTTCCGTCGAGCAACTGCTAGCCCTGCGCGCCAGCGGCCAAGCCCACACCGTGTTTGACTGCAGCTTTCTGCTGACCGATCCTGCCGCCGGTGAGGCCATGTTCCTTGAATCCCACATCGCCGGTGCGGTTTATGCCCACCTGGACAAACACCTCAGCGCCGCCAAGGACCCGGTCACCGGCAAGCCCGCACCCGGTAGTAGTGCGTCGGGCGGTCGCCACCCGCTGCCCGCACGCGAAACCTTTGCAGCGTGGCTGGGCTCGGTCGGTTTTGACAACAGCCAGCAGGCCATCGTCTACGACCGCCAGGGCGCGAACTACTGCGGTCGCCTGTGGTGGATGCTAAAGTGGGCGGGCCATGAAAACGTGGCTGTGCTGGACGGTGGCCTGCAAGCCTGGCAAGCCGCCGGTGGTGCTATAGAGAGTGGGCCCGCGCCCAATCGCTCTGCATCAAATTACGCCCTAGACCCCGAGAAGACTGTATTGACCGCTATCGATACTGTAGCAAAACAGGTCGGCAAGTCTACTGGGCCTGGCGGCCAGACCATCATCGACGCGCGCGCCACGCCGCGCTTTCGCGGTGAAGTGGAGCCGCTGGACCCGGTGGCCGGTCACATACCCGGTGCGCTGAACCGTCCGTTCAACCTCAACATTGCGGCTGACGGGCGCTTTCGCCCCGCTGCCGAGTTGCGAGCGGAGTTTGATGTGCTGCTGGGTGGCCGCGACCCGTCTACCGTGGTGCACCACTGCGGCAGCGGTGTGAGCGCCGTGCCCAACATCATCGCCATGGAAATCGCCGGGCTGGGGCGCACGGCGCTGTTTGCCGGAAGCTGGAGCGAGTGGTGCAGTGACCCGTCGCGCCCGGTAGCACAGGGGTAAAAGGGATCAGTGGGCGTGGCCGCTATGGGCCAAACTGCTCAACAGGGTGACCACCCCTATGCCCAGCGCTAGCCAGGTGACCTGCGCCAGGGTTTCTTTTAACGAGAGGCGCTTTTGCAGCTGGGGTATCAAATCGGCCAGCGCCACGTAGACAAAACTGCTGGAAGCAACCACCAGGAAGTACGGCAGGTAGTCGTGCAGCGCATCGACCAGCCAGTAGCCGACCAGGCCACCCAGGGCTGTCACCGCTCCGGCCAGCGAGACCTTGACCAGGGCCATGCGCTTGTTGCTGGCGCCTGAGCGTAGGACCATCAGGTCGCCCATGTGGTGAGGCACCTCGTGGGCCAGCACAGCCAAGGCGGCGATGGCACCCAGACGCATGTCGGCCATAAATGCGGAGGCAATCAAAATGCCGTCGCCAAAACAGTGCACGCTGTCGCCGGTAAGGATGGCCCAGCTGCCAGGCTGCGCGGGTGCATGGTTATGCCCATGTCCATGGCTGTGACCGTGATGGTGTTCATCGTCACCGGGGTGGTGGTGCTCATGGCCGTGGTGCCACAGCTCGGCCTTGTCCAGCAAAAAGAAGAACACCAGGCCCAGCAGCAGGGTCAGGAAGAGATCGTTCGCACGGGCCTGGCTCTCAAACGCCTCCGGCAGCAGGTGCAGGAATGCGGTTGCCATCAGCGCGCCGGCCGCCAGACTCAGCATGTGTTGGGTGTACCGCGCCAACACGCCAAAACTCAGGGCCGCGGCCAACCACACCGAGCCTATCCCTGCCACCAGGGTTCCTATCAAAATTGCTACCAAAGTCATAGCGTAGTACGTAGATTTCTAGGGGGCTGGAGCCCCAAAACACCAAAAGCCACAAAAACAAAACCGCCCCGAGAGGCGGTTCTGGCTGAGCCGGGAAGGCGAATCAGACGCCATGGCCCTTGAACCACTCCAGCGCACGCTGGAAACCGTCTTCCGCGGCTTCCTTACGGTAGCTGGGACGGTAATCCGCATGGAAAGCATGGGGGGCTTGAGGGTACACCACAAACTCGCTCGCTTTGGCGGCCTTGTTGCCTTTGGTGCCGGCTGCTGCCAATGCGTCCTTCATTTCGTTCACCGTGGTGAGGGGAATGCCGCCATCCTGGCCGCCATACAGACCCAACACCGGTGCCTTGAGCGAGGCGGCCAGTTGCACGGGGTGTTTGGGCGTGATGGCAGATGCCGCACCGACCAAACGTCCATACCAGGCCACACCGGCCTTGACGTTCTTGCTGTGCTCGGAGTACAGCCAGGTGATGCGTCCGCCCCAGCAGAAACCGGTCACGCCCAGGCGCTTGGTGTTGCCACCGTTTTCAGCGGCCCATTGCACGGCGCCGTCCAGGTCAGCCATGACCTGCGCATCGGGCACCTTGGACACCACTTCGGCAATCAATTTGCTGACATCGGAGTACTTGCTGGCGTCGCCTTGGCGTGCGAACAGATCGGGGGCTATGGCCAGGTAACCTGCCTTGGCGAAGCGGCGGCAGGTGTCGGCAATGTACTCGTGCACGCCAAAAATCTCCTGCACCACCAAAATGACGGGCAGATTCTTTTTGCCAGCGGGCGCAGCGTAGAAAAACGGAACAGGGTAGCTATCCACCTCAAAAACTGGCGTGCCAGTGATCAGGCCCGCGTCAGATGTCTTGACCGCTGTCAGGGCCATGATGGGCATGGCGGTAGCGGCATACCCCACACCCACGGCTGTTTTGAGCGCGGTACGTCGGGTGGCACCAGCCTCCGTGGTTTTTCCAGGCAACAGCGAATCCAGTCCGTTCTTCACATCATCCAGCATGTCTATCTCCGTGGTGGGGTTAAAAGCGTAACAGTGTAGGCAGGATATGCGCCCAGCGCCGGTTGAGGGGTTCTACCGACTTGGGTCAAAAGGTTTCCCAGTCATCGTCGCCACCAGCCGGGGTGACCTTGGTACTGGTACTGGTCTTGGCTGGGGCAGGCGCCAGTGCAATTTTGGCGGCGGGGGGGCGCGCAAACGACCGCACGGCCGCGGGTTTGACCATAGCCTTGGGTACCGGCGACCTATGCGCGGCTGCGCTGCGGGTCATGGCCTTTGGCAGGCCATGCTGGGCTGCATCACCCAGCTTGAACACAGCCACGACCTGGACCAGGTCTTGAGCCTGCCCTTTGAGCCCTGTCGCAGCGGCGGCCATTTCTTCGACCAGGGCGGCATTCTGCTGCGTCGTCTGGTCCATCTGGGTTACAGCCTCGCCCACCTGGGACACGCCCGACGCCTGCTCGCGGCTGGCAACACTGATCTCACCCATGATGGTGGTTACCCGCTGAATGGAGCTAACCACCTCGGTCATGGTGACGCCGGCCTGGTCCACCAGAGCCGTGCCATGCTCGACCCGCTCAACACTGGCGTTGATGAGTTGCTTGATCTCTTTGGCGGCTTCTGCCGAGCGACCCGCCAGTGAGCGCACCTCGGACGCCACCACCGCAAATCCGCGACCCTGTTCGCCGGCACGGGCAGCTTCCACCGCGGCATTCAGGGCCAGGATATTGGTCTGGAACGCAATGCCGTCGATGACGCTAATGATGTCGCTGATCTTCCTGGAACTGTCGTTGATGCCCTTCATGGTCTCGACCACCTGGCCCACCACCTCACCACCCTGCACGGCCACCGTAGAGGCGGTCATGGCCAGTTCATTGGCCTCCCGCGCAGAGTCGGCGTTCTGCTTGACCGTTGAGCCCAACTCTTCCATGGAAGCTGCGGTCTCTTCCAGCGCGCTGGCCTGTTGCTCCGTGCGGGCGGACAGATCGTTATTGCCCTGGGCAATCTCGGCGCTGGCGGTTGCTACACCCTCTGCGCTTTGGCGAACCTGCGCCAGCACACCCTGCATCTTGGTGACAAATTGGTTGTAGCTTTGGCCAATGGCGGCCAACTCGTCAGTGCCATCGGCAGACAGGCGCAGTGTCAGGTCACCACTGCCCGCACCAATCTCGTGCATGGTGTCGCGCAGTACCAGCATGCGTTTCAGCAAACGGGTCAGCAGCATGCCCATCAGGGCGACGGCCACCAGCGAAATCACAATACTGCTGACAAACGACGCGCGTGACATGGCGGTGATGCCGGCCAACGCCTCGTCCTTATGCAAAGCCACCACCAGCAACCACTCGGTTCCCGGGATGGGTTCCACATGGACCAGACGGTCGACGCCGTCCACGGTGATGTCGGTCAGGCTGTCCTTGGACTGGCTGGTCAGGGCGGAAACCCCCAGTGCCGGGGCAATGTCGGTCACAGGCTTGAGCACCATGCCGACGTTCTCGTGCACCATCACCTTGCCAGACTTGCTGACGATAAACCCGAACGTGTTGGGCGTTGGTCGGATGGAGGCCACATTGGAGGCCACGCCGTCCATGAACACGTCCAGCGCCGTCACTGCCTTGACGGTGCCGCCGTTTTTGACTGCACCGGCGAAGGTGATCACCAGCTTTTTGGTGGCAGCGTCAACATAGGGCTCGGTCAAGGCGACGCCACTGGAAGAGGATGCCTGCTGGTACCAGGGTCTGCCAGTGGGGTCGTAGCCGGGGGGCAAGTCCTGCTTCTCGGAGAAGATCATGCGTTTATCGGGGAACCCGACATAGGCTGTGTCTACACCGCCGGCAATCTTGGCCTGTTTTAATGCCTCTACCGGGTCGGGCATGTCCGCCGTGGCCGCCATGCTGCGGACCACCTGTTGGCGTGCCGCAACCCACAAGCCAATGCTTTCAGCATGGGATCTGGCCAAAGCAGTGGTCTGGGAGTTGAGGGATTGCAGCGCATGGTGCTTGGCGATCACCATGTTGGTAATGGTCAGGATGATCAGACCCATAAAGGTCAGCAAACCCACGACAAAGATGATGCGGCTGCGCAAACTGGAAAACTGAGGCATGGAGTGCTCCTTCTTCATTCCTGTTAAACCGGACGAAACTCTGGCGTTCGCGCTCACAGCTTACCCGAAGGTCGCACTCATTTGTAATAAATTGCGTCAGTGCGCCTTGTCCCAATTGGGACCCACGCCGACCTCGGCCAGCAGCGGCACCTTCAACGCAGCAACGCCAGCCATGAGCCGCGGTATCTCGGTCTTGAGCCAATCGACTTCGTGTTCGGGAACCTCAAACACCAGTTCGTCATGCACCTGCATGATCATCTTGGTCGCACGTTTCTCCAGGTCCAGCACCTGCTGTACCTTGTTCATGCTGAGCTTGATCAGATCCGCCGCCGTGCCCTGCATGGGGGCGTTGATGGCCGCGCGCTCCAGCCCTGCCAGTTGTGCACCCTTGGCACTTTGGATGCCACCGAGTTGGAGGCGTCTGCCGAACACGGTCTCCACATAGCCTTGCTGGCGGGCCAGCGCACGGGTGGACTCCATGTAGTTCTTGACACCGGGGTACCGCTCAAAATAGCGGGCGATGTAGTTCTTGGCAGCCGTGTTGTCTATGCCCAGATTGCGGGCCAGGCCAAAGGCGCTCATGCCGTAGATCAGACCAAAGTTGATGACCTTGGCGTAACGGCGCTGCTCGCTACTCACCTGGTCTACCGGCACACTGAAAACCTCGGCCGCGGTGGCACGGTGCACATCCAGTCCGTCGTGGAAGGCCTTGAGCAGCGCGGCGTCATCGCTGATGTGGGCCATGATGCGCAGCTCGATCTGCGAATAGTCTGCGCTGGCAATCACGCTACCCGCAGGCGCAACAAAGGCCTCACGCACGCGCCGGCCTTCGGGTGTGCGGATGGGGATGTTCTGCAGGTTGGGGTCGTTGCTGCTCAAACGCCCGGTCACGGCCACCGCCTGCGCGTAATGCGTGTGCACCCTGCCCGTGCGTGGCAGCGCCAGCTGGGCGAGCTTGTCGGTGTAGGTGCCCTTGAGCTTGGCCAGCCCCCGGTGCTCCAGAAGCTTGGCGGGCAGCGGATAGTCTTCTGCCAATTTTTCCAGCACCTCTTCGTCGGTGCTGCGCGCGCCAGTGGCCGTTTTCTTGACCACCGGCATGCCTAGCTTGTCAAAGAAGATTTCACCCAATTGCTTGGGACTGCTCAGGTTGAACGGCTGGCCTGCAATTTCATACGCCTCGGTTTCCAGCTGCAGGATGCGCTGGCCCAGTTCATGGCTTTGTTTGGCCAGGGTCGGCGCATCAATCAACACACCATTGCGCTCGATGCGGTACAGCGTTTCGCTGCTGGCAATCTCCAGTTCGTAGATGAACTTGAGTTTGTCGTTGGCTTCCAGTTGGGGCCACAACACGCGGTGCACATCCAGCGTCTGGTCCGAGTCTTCGCACGAATACTCGGCGGCCTTGGCAATATCGACCTGGTCGAAGGAAATCTGGTTGGCACCCTTGCCACACAGGTCTTCAAAACTGATGCCGCTGCGCCCTGCGTGGCGCTCGGCCAGGCTGGACAGGCCATGCGGCAGGTGCACTTCCAGCACATAACTTTCCAACATGGTGTCGTGGGCATAACCCTGCACCTCAATACCGTGGTTGGCAAAAACGTGGCGATCGTATTTGATGTGCTGGCCGAGCTTTTTTGCGGATGGGTTTTCCAGCCAGGGTTTGAGTTTGGCCAGCACCTCATCCCGATTGAGTTGTTCAGGCGCACCGGGGTAGCGGTGGGTGAGCGGGATGTAGGCGGCTTCACCCACTGTGACGCTAAAGGAAATGCCAACGATCTCGGCCCGCATTTCGTCCAGTGAGGTGGTTTCGGTGTCCAGCGCGGCCAGCTCGGCAGCCTGCAATTTGGCCAACCAGGTGTCGAACTGCTCCCAATTCAGGATGGTTTCGTACGCTAGCTTGCTAGCGCGCGGTGCCACTGCGGCTTCAGGTACGTCGAACAGGCCTGGCGCGCTATTGGAGGCTCGGCCAGACTGGGTTGCGGGGCTGGAGCTATTGGCTGCAGCCTGCTGGGCCTCCAAGGACTTGGCCAGCCCCTTGAATCCGTACTTTTCACAAAACAGCCTTAGAGCCCCCGTATCCTGGACTCCAATAGCTATGGAATCCATAGCAGGCAGGCCTGGAACCCATCCATCAAGATCACAGTCTGTCTTGATGGTCAGCAACGTACGGCCCGTGGGCAACCAACCCAGGGCCTGGCGCAGGTTCTCGCCCACAACACCTTTGATGTTGGCGGCGTTGTCCACCACGCCTTGGAGCGAGCCATATTCCTGTAACCACTTCACCGCAGTCTTGGGGCCCACCTTGGAGACGCCCGGTACGTTGTCAACGGTATCGCCCACCAAGGTCTGGTAATCCAGCATCAGGCGCGCGGGCACGCCAAACTCCGCCTCAACCCCAGCCAGGTCGCGGCGCTTGCCGTTCATGGTGTCGATGATGGAGATGTGTTCGTTGACCAGCTGCGCCAGGTCCTTGTCACCACTGCTGATGATGACCTCGATACCCTGGTTTGCGGCAGCGACGGCCAATGTGCCTATGACATCGTCAGCCTCCACGCCTGGCACATCCAGCACCGGCCAGCCCAGCAGGCGCACCACCTCGTGGATAGGCGCGATCTGGCTGCGCAAATCGTCCGGCATGGGATCGCGGTTGGCCTTGTACTGTGGGTAGATGGTGTCGCGGAAGGTCGGGCCTTTGGCATCAAACACACAGGCCACGTAATGGGCCGGGTATTCCTTGCGCAGTGATTGCATCATGTTGACCATGATGCGGATCGCGCCGGTCTTTTGCACGGTTCCGTCGGCCAAAGTGATACTCATGTCGCCGCCGCCAGCAAAAAAAGCGCGGTAAAGGTAGCTGGAGCCATCCACCAGCAGCAGGGTTTTCTTATCAGTCATGCATGCATTTTGCCCTGAGGGCGGCTCTACAATCCGGGAACACACGCGCACTTACTACCATCACCCGGCCTGACCCTGACAAATGCGGGCTGGCTTCTGACTTTCGGGCTCACTGACACATGGCGGTTTACACAGAGGTCTCGTTCGACGAGGCTGCGGAATTCTTGCAAAGCCTTCAGTTGGGCTCACTCCAGACGCTGGCGGGTTGCTCCGGCGGCATTGAAAACACCAACTATTTCGCCACCACCGACCATGCGGCCTATGTACTGACGCTGTTTGAGCGGCTCAGTATGGAGCAGTTGCCCTTCTACCTGCGGCTGATGAAGCACCTGGCCCACCATGGCATTCCGGTGCCCGACCCGGCCACCAATCGCGATGGTGATGTGGTGCATGCGCTCAAGGGCAAGCCCGCTGCCGTGGTCAACCGTCTGCGGGGCAAGAGCGAACTCGCCCCGTCGGCTGCACATTGCACCCAGGTCGGTGCCATGCTGGCCCGTATGCACCTGGCCGGACGCGACTTCACCATGACGCAAGCCCATCTGCGGGCGCTGGACTGGTGGAATGAAACTGTGCCGGTCATCCTGCCCTTTGTGCCAGCCGACCAGGCCGCCCTGCTGCAAAGCGAACTGGCCTACCAGAACCACGTGGCCACGTTCTCCGCCTACAGCGCACTGCCCCGCGGCCCCATCCATGCCGACCTCTTTCGCGACAACGTGATGTTCGAGACCGCTGAGGGCGACACCGGCCAGCCCGTTCTGAGTGGTTTCTTCGACTTTTACTTCGCCGGCGTTGACACGTGGCTGTTTGACGTTGCCGTGTGCCTGAACGACTGGTGCATTGACCTGGCCACGGGTGCCAGCGACGATGCGCGCGCACGTGCCTTCATGGAAGCCTATGCTTCCGTGCGCCCTCTGACCGCGCAGGAGCGTCAGTTGTTGCCGGCGATGGTGCGCGCCGCAGCGCTGCGCTTCTGGATATCCCGGCTGTGGGACCTGCACCTGCCCCGTGAGGCGGCTGTTTTGCAGGCCCATAACCCCGATCACTTCCACCGCGTACTGCGCCAGCGTATCCTCTACCCTATGACCTTTACATCTATTGGCGCGGCATGAAACTCAACCTCGTCCCAGCCAGCAGCGGCGCCCAGTGGGTCAAACTGGGCATGCGAACTTTCTTCAAACAACCCTTGGCCCTGTCAGGGCTGTTCTTCATCTTCCTGGCAGTAATGTCCGTGTTGAGCGTGGTACCTGTCGTCGGCAATGCAGTAGCTTTTGTGCTGATGCCTGGTGTGACACTGGGTTTGCTGGCTGCCGCACGCCAGGCCAGCGATGGCAAGTTCCCCATGCCCACCATCTTGGTGATCGCCTTCCGGACCGGCCCATTGCAACGCCGCAGGATGCTGGTCTTGGGCGGGCTTTACACGTTGAGCATGGTGCTTATTCTGTGTGCCACACCGTTGATTGACGGCGGAGGCTTTGCCAAACTCATGCTGTTGGGCCAAGCCCCGTCCGCCGAAGCACGGCAGGAGATCGATTTCCAGCTGGCGATGTTGTTTGCCTCCGGGCTGAACATGCCGCTAACCCTGTTGTTTTGCCATGCCTCGGCACTCATCCATTGGCACGATACAGCGCCCGTCAAGAGCTTGTTCTTCAGTGTGGCAGCCATTGCCGGGAATTTCCGGGCGTTTGTGACCTACGGGTTGGTATGGATGGGCGTGTTTTTTGGTTTCGGCATGGTCATGGCTGTATTGGTTGCCATGCTGGGCAGTCCTGAGGCCGTGGCCGCTTTTGCCTACCCAGCTGCTATGCTGGTTGCGACCATGGTGTTTACATCCATTTATTTCACGTTCCAGAGCAGTTTTGATTTCACTCCAGGAGATGACATATGACACAGCACCACTTAGAAGGACGAAACGAAAGTGAAGTCCTGTGGTTTCAGCGGCGCAGTTTTCTACAAGCCGCTGCTGCCTGGTCGGCTGTGGGCAGCCTGAGTGCTGCCCATGCACAGGCGCGTGGCAATGTTGTGGAACTACAAGGCGACGCCACCGTCAATGGTCGACCGCTGTTGCCTAACCAGTCCGTGCAAACGGGCGATGAAATTGCCACAGGGCCCCGCTCCACGCTGATATTTGTGGTGGGCAACTCGGCGTTCCATGTGCGCCAAAACTCGAATATGGTCATCGAACGCGGTCCTACCATCAACGCAGTCAGCTTGTTGCGCCTGCTCACAGGCGCAGTGGTCAGCGTTTGGGGCAAGGGAACGAGTCGCCAAATTGTGACGCCCACGCTCACCGCAGGCATCCGGGGCACAGGGGTTTACACGGAAATATTCTCCAAACAAGGCGGTCGGACCTATTTCTGCAACTGCTACGGCGTTGTGGACCTGGCCTCAGGCAATGACCGCGAAGTATCCGAGTCCAGCTACCACCAAGCCGTTTGGGGTGAGCCGGTTCTGGACGGCAGAGCCGCCATAACCCCAGCCCGCGCCATCAACCACACAGATGAAGAACTTGAATACCTGGCGCGCTTGATCGGTGAGCGCACAGCCTGGCAAATCAGCGGCAAAAAAGGCAGCAAAGAGATGGAGCGCGAATACGGGGGTTGAAATCCCCAGGTGTTGCCAAAGGCACAACAAATCCCCCAAACAACATGAAAAAAGCGGTAGAAGGTGTTGATTTGTCTTGTTTTTATGGTTCTGATCGCCTGATAATGAAACACGTTGATGGCGCGGCAATGGCGTCTTTGTTTTAATAACCTTGGATAAAGGGGGCTACCTTGATTCCCAAAACTCTGATGCAGATGGCAGTTGTCGCCGGCGCGGCAATGCTGGTCGGCTGTGCGTCTTCGCCGATTCCGGTTTCTGCAAATTTTCCTATTACGGTTGAGCCCAAAGTTCGTTCCGCTGGCCATTGGGCTCTGGTTTCTAACGATGTGGTGAAGCAAACGCTTGACTCGCTGGGCAAGCTGGGTGTCAGTGGCAACCTGTATGTCGCACTACCCACCAACGCTACCGCATTCGACCGGGCGTTTCAGAACTTCCTGATCACCGATCTGGTCAAGAGCGGCCGTGTGGTTCAGCAGTTCCCAGACAAAGCGCTGGAAGTCAGTTACCAGACCCAAGTGGTGCGACACAACAGCCCACGCCCCCATTTTGTGCCGGGTCGTTTCACCATGATTACAGCCGGTTTGTATGCTGCCTATGGTTTGGGCCTCGCCCCCGTGGGTGACAAGATGGCCGGTGGTTTGGCCCTTGCAGCGGGTTCAGACTACATTGCCAGCGAAGGCTCGGGTGGTCCCACCCACACTGAACTGATTCTGACCACCACGATTGCCCAAGGTGGTCGTTACCTGGTGCGCAAGACCGACATCTACTACGTAGAAGAGGCTGACACCACCTTGGTGCAATACCGCGCTCCCGCTCCCGTCATGAAGGTAGTAGGCCCATGAACTTCAAACTGATACTCACCGCTGCCACCGCTGTGGCTTTGTTGGGTGCCTGCGGCACTCCAAGCAATGTCCGCACGGACCCCACCTACGACGAAGCGGCTGCCAGCAAATTCGTGGCGCTGAACAAAGAGGCGATCAACAAGCTGGTTGCGGACTTTCCCGGTGGCGATTCGCCCGTTTTGGTAGCGACTGTCGTGAATGTCAATGACATGCGCCGCACGGCACCACTGGGTCGTACACTGTCTGAGCAATATGCGTCACAGATGGCTACGGCTGGTTTCAACGTCAAGGAAATGAAACTCCGTGGCGACGTGTTCATCCGCGAAGAGACTGGCGAATTGCTCTTGTCCCGTGAAATCAAGGATATTGCCCGTAGCCATAACGCCAACATGGTGTTGGTCGGCACTTACTCGGCAGCTGCAAACTTCACCTATGTCAGCCTGAAGTTTGTACGTACCGAAGACAGCCGCATCATCCGTGCCTATGACTATGCCTTGCCGAACGACAAGGATGTCACCAAACTGCTGCAGGTAGCCAACGCCAACGCGCGCTAAGCTCCCTAACCTCCCTTCCAAAAACGCCCGGCTCGCCGGGCTTTTTTGTTTTCAGGGCACCGGTGTCAGTTTGGCCACACTCAGCGCCAGCCACTTGGTGCCATGGCGCGGAAAGTTGATCTGGGCACGCGCATCATCGCCAGCGCCTTCCAGCGTCAAAACCGTACCCTCGCCAAATTTGGCGTGGAACACCAGCATGCCCAGTCGCAAGCCATGTTTGCCCGGGTCTTCCTTGCGCACAACGGTTTGGTTAAAAAAGCCTCCAGCCCCCGTAGAACCTGAATAGCTTGCTCCTGATTGCATAGCAGAGTCGGCATTCCAACTCCGACCGAAATTCTGGTTCTTGGGCGTCAACCACTTCAGTGCAGTTTCTGGCAACTCCTCAAAGAAGCGACTCTTCATGTTGAAGCGCGTTTGCCCATGCAGCATGCGTGACTGCGAATGGCTCAGGTACAGCCGTTTTCGGGCGCGCGTGATGGCCACGTACATCAACCGACGCTCCTCCTCCAGACCATCACGGTCATTCATGGAGTTCTCGTGCGGGAACAGGCCTTCTTCCATACCGGTGATGAAGACTGCATCAAATTCCAGCCCTTTGCTGGAGTGCACAGTCATCAACTGGATGGCATCCTGCCCAGCCTCTGCCATGTTGTCGCCTGCCTCCAAAGCAGCGTGGGTCAGAAAGGCCACCAGTGGTGACAAGGTCTCGCCGGTATCACCCTGCACATCGGGTGGCAGTTCCGGGGCACTCATATCCAGGCCTTGGCTGGCGGGACTCTGCCCCGCAGCCAACACCGTGGTCATGGCTGCGGCATCGCGGCCGAAACCTTCCTGCATCACAAAACTCTCGGCGGCGTTAACAAGCTCGTCCAGATTCTCCAGCCGGTCCGCACCCTCGCGGTCGGCCTTGTAGTGCTCGACCAGGCCGCTGTGGTCCAGCATATGCGCAATGATGTCGCGCAGATTCATGCCGGCCGTCTGCTCGCGCAGCACATCGATCTTGGCGACAAAACCGGCAATCACGGCACCGGCGCGTCCGGGCAGGACGCTCACAGCGTCGTGCAGTGAGCAGCCCTGTACTCGCGCCAGATCCTGCAATTGCTCCAGGCTGCGCGCACCGATGCCGCGGGCCGGAAAGTTGACCACCCGCATGAAGCTGGTGTCGTCATTGGGGTTCTCCAGCAGACGCAAATAGGCCAGCGCATGTTTGATTTCAGCGCGCTCGAAGAAACGCAGGCCACCGTAAACGCGGTAAGGCATTGCGGCATTGAAGAGCGCAGTCTCGATCACCCGACTTTGCGCATTGCTGCGGTAGAGCACAGCGATTTCCTTGCGCTCAAATCCAACCTCGGTGCCGTTGTCGCGCACCAGTTGTTTCATCTCCTCAACCATCCACTGGGCCTCGGCAAAATCAGTAGATGCTTCGTACACCCGCACAGGCTCACCTGCGCCCTGATCGGTGCGCAGATTCTTGCCCAAGCGTTTGCTGTTGTGGCTGATCAACGCATTGGCAGAGTCCAGGATGTTGCTGTAGCTGCGGTAGTTCTGCTCCAGTTTGATCTGGTGCTGCACGTTGAACTCGGCCACAAAGTCGGCCATATTGCCAACCCGCGCCCCGCGGAAAGCGTAAATGCTTTGGTCGTCATCACCCACGGCGATCACGGCACCGCCAGGCACGTCCGGGCTGGCGTTGGCCCCCTGCCCGGCCAGCATCTTGATCCATGCGTACTGAAGCTTGTTGGTGTCCTGGAACTCGTCTATCAGGATATGGCGAAAGCGGCGTTGGTAATGCTCGCGGATGGGGTCGTTATCACGCAGTAACTCGTAGGAACGCAACATGAGCTCGCCAAAATCCACCACGCCCTCACGCTGGCATTGCTCTTCGTACAGTTGGTAGATATCGACCTTGCGTCGGGTCTCCTCGTCGCGCACCTCCACCATATTGGGGCGCAGACCGTCTTCCTTGCAGCCACTGATAAACCACTGCATTTGTTTGGCAGGGAACCGCTCGTCGTCGATATTGTTCTGCTTGCACAGGCGTTTGACGGCGCTCAACTGGTCTTGCGTATCCAGTATCTGAAAGGCCTGGGGCAGATTGGCCAACTTGTAGTGGGCCCGCAGGAAGCGATTGCACAGACCGTGGAAGGTGCCTATCCACATACCGCGCACGTTCACCGGCAGCATGGCGCCAAGGCGCGTCATCATTTCCTTGGCTGCCTTGTTGGTGAAGGTAACCGCCAGAATTCCGCCTGGAGCCGCGTAACCATTCTGTAACAACCAGGCGATGCGGGAGGTCAACACCCGGGTTTTTCCAGACCCTGCGCCCGCCAGTATCAGTGCGTGTTCTGCGGGCAATGTGACTGCGGCACGTTGTTCAGCGTTGAGGGCTGCGAGCAGTGGGGAATTGGAGCCGATGGCTGTAGGGGACGTGGAGAACATGCCCGATTGTAGAAAGCCCAAGGTCAGTGGCCTGGCCGCTGTCTAGGTGTCTTCCCGAATGGGCGTGAAAAGTTGTTTCCACCCAGTATCATGACCCTGCCCATACCACGTGAAGGCGCTGTGCTGAATGAAAATTACATCCAAGCTTCTCAATTTACTTCTGTTTGCAACCGCCAGTTTGCTGTTTCAATCCACCGCCATGTCCGCCCCACTCGATGTGGGCGGCGTGAAGGTAGAAGAAACACTGAGCATCTACAACAATACGCTTGTGCTCAATGGAGCGGGCTTGGTGTCCAATGGCAAAGCACCCAGCTATGTGGCCCAAATTTATGCCAAACAAAAGTTCAAAACGCTGGACGAGTTGTTTGCAGTGCCCGGCCCCAAAAGGCTGGTATTGACCGCCGTCAAGGAAGTGGACACAGGCCCGATTGTCAAGATGTTCAATCGCAGTGTGGATGAAACGGCGGGCAAAAATGATCGCGCCAAACTAATCCCTGGCCTGATGAGCATTGGTGAGGTCTTTAAGGCGAATCGCCTGCTCAAGCCCGGAGAGGTCTTGACGCTGGATTGGGTACCCGTGTCTGGCATGGTTATTTACCTTGGAAACAAGTTGCAGGGGCAGCCCTACCGGGACGCAGAGTTGTTCAGGGCGGCAATGTGGGTCTGGATGGGTGACTTTCCCGTTGACCCCAAGGTCAAAGACGCATTACTCGGCCGAATGTAAGGATTGCGCACACCTTTTATCAGTTTTGTATACAATCAGTCACCGGGCCCAAGCAATTGGGACCCGGTTTTTTTTTTGCCGGGTCCCGTCCAAGTGCCTATTGTTGAAATCACAGACTAAGGAGCTTGGGCCATGGAAATTTTTGACTACGACAACATCCTGCTACTCCCACGCAAGTGCCGTGTGGAGAGCCGATCAGAATGCGACGCCGGGGTAGAACTGGGCGGACGAAAGTTCCGCCTGCCCGTAGTGCCCGCCAACATGAAAACCGTGGTCAACGAGGAAATATGCATTTGGCTGGCGCAAAACGGCTATTTCTACGTCATGCACCGTTTTGACTTTGACAACGTTCAGTTCGTCAAAGACATGAAAGCCAAAGGATTGTTTGCATCCATCTCCCTCGGAGTCAAACCACCAGACTATGCGACGGTAGACGCCTTGGTGGCCCAGGGACTGGCCCCCGAATACATCACCATCGACATCGCGCATGGGCACGCCGACAGTGTGAAAAACATGATTGGCTACATCAAAGACAAGTTGCCAGGCAGTTACGTCATCGCCGGCAATGTAGCGACTCCCGAGGCCGTAATCGATCTGGAAAACTGGGGTGCAGATGCCACGAAGGTCGGTATTGGCCCAGGCAAGGTGTGTATCACCAAGCTCAAGACAGGCTTCGGTACCGGTGGCTGGCAACTGAGTGCGCTGAAGTGGTGTGCCCGTGTCGCCACCAAGCCCATCATTGCCGATGGTGGCATTCGTGAGCACGGAGATATTGCAAAGAGCGTTCGTTTTGGCGCCACCATGGTCATGATTGGCTCCATGCTGGCAGGTCACGAAGAAAGCCCCGGCCAGACCGTGGAAGTGGACGGCAAGCTGTACAAGGAGTATTACGGTTCGGCGAGCGACTTCAACAAAGGTGAGTACAAGCATGTGGAAGGCAAGCGCATCCTGGAGCCCATCAAAGGAAAACTCGCAGAAACCATGGTCGAAATGGAACAGGACATCCAAAGCTCCATCAGTTATGCCGGTGGCAAGAAGCTGATGGACATCCGTAAAGTGAATTACGTGACACTGGGCGGCGACAACGCGGGTGAACACCTGCTGATGTAAGACGCAAATCCTGGCTCGTCAGTCGCCTGACAGCAATTCCAGTCCTACAGCCACCCATCACTGCAAATGGCGGGGTATTCTGATGCCATGCGGAGGAAGACAGCATGAAAATAGCAGTACTGGGTATTGGTCTGATGGGCTTTCCCATGGGGCGCCGTCTGTGCGAGGCCGGACACACAGTCCATGTCTGGAACCGCACACTAAGCAAGGCGCAACGTTTGACCAGTGCCGGGGCGGTAGTCCATGTACTGCCCACTGACGCCGTGCGCGACGCGGACATAGTGATCACCATGCTGGACAGCGGTCCCATCATCGGTCAAGTGCTGTTTGACATGGGTGTAGCAGACGCCCTGCAGAGCACTTGTCTGGTGGTCGATATGTCGTCCATCAAACCGGCAGAGGCCCGGGACCACGCGGCCAGACTCAACGAACGGCATATCGCATACCTCGACGCACCTGTGTCGGGTGGCACCATCGGCGCGGACAACGGAACGCTAGCCATCATGGTTGGCGGAAAGAGCAGCAACTTCGAGCGGGCATTGCCCATCTTGAGCGTCTTTGGCCGCGCTACCCATGTTGGTCCTACCGGCGCCGGCCAACTGACCAAGCTGGCCAACCAGATGATTGTGGGTGCGACGATTGGTATCGTCGCCGAAGCACTTTTGCTATGTGAACGCGGTGGCGCCCATATGGGCAAGGTCAAAGAAGCCATTACAGGGGGATTTGCCGACAGCCGCATCCTGCAAGTACACGGCCAGCGCATGGTTGAGCGCGACTTCACGCCGCGGGGGCGCATGTCGGTGCAACTGAAGGATTTGCGCAACGCACTGGCAACGGCTGGAGAAGTGGGTTTTGATGCGCCGATTACTGCGTTGTTCGAACAGTTGTACGCGCAGGGCATTGAACACGGGTTGGCCGACCTCGACCATTCCGGCCTCTTTGTCGAATTGGCTAGCCGTAACGGCATGGCCTGACCGAAAGACAAGTGCATAAAAAAAGGACCTGCGAAGGTCCTTTTTTTTGGGGTTGACGGGCCTGCCGTCAGCGGAGGTCAGTCAAACGTGCGGGCAGCACGCTTCTTGGCGTCGCGGGGCACAAACACTTTGCCTGCATTGCCGGGTTTCACACCCATGGGCTTGCTGAAGGCAGGCTTGCGGGCTGCAAAGTCGCCACGCGGCGCAGCAAAATCACCACGGGGCGCCTGGAAGTCCCCACGCGGGGGGCGTGCGTCGCCACGTGGGGCGCCTTGACTGCCAGCGAAGCGGTCGTTGAAACCACCCTTGCGCTCGTAGCTGAAGCCTTCGCGGGCTGCGCCACCGAAGTCGCGCGCAGCGTGGCCAAATTCACGCGGGCCTGCAGCTGGTGGGCGTCCACCGAAACCACCGCCATTGCCACGGTTGCCACCAAAGCCACCTTCACGGGGGCCGTTGCTGTACTTGCGGTCACGGTCACCACCGAAACCGCCACCTGGGTTGGCACGACCTGCAAAGCTGGGACGTGACTCGGGAGCGCGCTGTTGTGGCTCCAGGCCAGGAATCGTTTCTGCCTTAATGGGTTGGCGCGTGTAGGCTTCGATGTCGAAAATCTTGCGGCGATCGCGCATTTCGGCAAAGGTGATGGCTAGGCCATCGCGACCGGCACGGCCGGTACGGCCAATGCGGTGGGTGTAATCCTCAGCCTTCATCGGCAGACCGAAATTGAACACGTGGGTGATGGTGGGCACATCGATACCGCGGGCAGCGACATCGGTAGCTACCAAAACTTGCACCTGGCCATTGCGCAGCGCCATCAGACGGCGGTTGCGAAGACCCTGGCTCAGGGCACCGTGCAGGGCTACGGCGTCAAAGCCGTCTTGCTGCAGGTCATTGGCCAAGCCATCGCACTCAATCTGGGTGCTGGCAAACACGATAGCCTGATTGATGCCGGTGTCGCGCAGCCAGTGATCCAACAACTTGCGTTTGTGTTGGGCGTTGTCGGCCCAGAACAGCACTTGCTTGATGTTGACGTGTTTTTCTTGTGGGTTGTCGATGGTCACACGCTGTGGCTCGCGCATCACGCGGGCAGCCAACTGCTGAATACGTGGCGCGAAGGTGGCGCTGAACATCATGGTCTGCTTGCGACCAATGGTGAGCTGGTTGATTTCAGCCAGGTCATCCGAGAAGCCCAGGTCCAACATGCGGTCGGCCTCGTCCACCACCAGGAATTGCACCTGATCCAGCTTGATTTGCATGGAACGTTGCAGATCCAGCAAACGGCCAGGTGTTGCAACCACCAAGTTGGCATTTTGCAGCTTGGCAATTTGCAACTGGTACGGCATACCGCCAACGATATTGGCGATACGCAGACCACGGCAATGTTGCACCAGGTCGATCGCGTCGTTGGCCACTTGCTGTGCCAGTTCACGAGTAGGGCAAACGATCAGGGCGCCAGGAGCTGGAGCCTTGAAGTTACGAGGATTGGTGGGGTCCTTGCGCTTGGATCGCTTGGGAGGGGCTTCACCGCGGGCTTGGGCTTCTGCCACTTCGCGCTCGAAGGCTGCACGCTCGTCAGCTTCGGCTTGCGCCTGTTGCTTCAACAATGTGTGCAAAACGGGCAGCAAGAAGGCTGCGGTCTTTCCGCTGCCGGTCTGGCTGGAGACCATCAAGTCAATGAATTTGCCAGCCTTGTCGCCTGCGCTGTCGCCGGGCAAAGCCAAAGGAATAGTCTTGGATTGAACCGAGGTAGGCTGTGTGTAGCCCAGGTCTTTGACAGCGGCGACCAGCTCGGGAGCCAGGCCCAGCAGCACGAACCCGTTGGGGGCTTCAGGCACTTCAGGGGTATCCATGCCAGTGCTAACGTCGGCTGCGGAAGCAGTGTCGTTGGCGAAAGAAGGGTTGTCGTTGGAAATTTCGGCAGGCGCAAAAGCACCTGTCACTTCAAAAGCGTCAGTCATAGTTTTACTCACACGCGAGTGCTGCAGAAACTGCAACAACTCCGTCAATGGTTAAAAAACATCAACCATCAAACGGAACCTGCGTCTGAAAACTGTTCAGAGCTTGGGGTCCGACTTTGCGAACCCGGTGAATGAAGGGAGATGTACAAATATGCACTACTGATTGCAGTGCAGCCTCGCATTATGCCACGAATTCGGGTTTCTACCTAATATTTGTTTCCGGAGCCTGTTACTCGAGCTTCAGAAAATGCTGGCGGTAGTGTTCCAGTTCATCAATCGACTCATGCACATCGGCCAGCGCCGTGTGGCGCTGCTGCTTCTTGAAGGAAGCGTGCACCTCGGGTCGCCAGCGTTTTGACAGTTCCTTGAGCGTACTCACATCGAGGTTACGGTAGTGGAAGAATGCTTCCAGCTTGGGCATGTACTTGACCAAAAAACGTCTGTCCTGCCCAATGGAATTGCCACACATGGGCGTGGCATTGGCAGGTACATACTGTTTCAGAAACGCAATCAACGCATCTTGCGCCATTTCTTCAGTCACGGTCGAAGCTTTGACCTTCTCGATAAGACCGCTCTTGCCATGCGTACCTTTGTTCCAGGCGTCCATTTTGTCGAGTTGGGCGTCGCTCTGGTGGATCGCAAAGACAGGGCCTTCCGTGCGATTCTCCAGATTGGGGCCCGTCACGATAACGGCAATTTCGATGATGCGCTCTGCCTCCGGGTCCAGACCCGTCATCTCGCAATCGAGCCAGACCAGGTTTTTATCGGATTTACTTAAAGTGCTAGTGGTGTTGGGTGCTTCCATGGGGTCAATTGTCGCTGATGGCCTAAACTCAGAGACCATGAACGAACTTTTCTCTGGCAATGCCGCCTCCCTTAACACGACGGTCGCCTTCGCGCTGGCCCTGACCCTCAGCCTGATCCTGAAGTTCTGGCTGGCCAGTCGCCAGATCCGCCATGTGGCAAGGCACCGCAGCAACGTGCCCGCTGCGTTTGCGGAAAAGATTACCTTGGTGGCCCACCAGAAAGCCGCAGACTACACCATCACCAAGACACGATTTGGCCTGCTTGAACTGGCCTGGGGCACAGCCATAGTGGTGGCCTGGACGCTGCTGGGTGGACTCTCCTTCTTGAACGAATGGCTTGGCGACCTGATGGGCCACGGACTGATACAACAGGTGTCCTTGCTGGCAATGTTTGTGGCCATAGGCAGCCTGCTGGATCTGCCGTTCACGCTGTACCAGACATTTGTCATCGAAGAGCGTTTTGGTTTCAACAAGACCAATATGAAACTCTGGTTGCAGGACTTCGCCAAGTCCCTGCTGCTGTCTGGGTTGATCGGCTTGCCCTTCATCGCCTTGGTGATCTGGATGATGGGCGCCACAGGACCGTGGTGGTGGCTGTGGGTTTGGGGCGTGTGGATGGCGTTCAACCTGCTGGCACTGCTGATTTACCCGACATGGATTGCACCGCTGTTCAACAAATTCCAGCCCTTGGAAGACCCTCAGGTCAAGGACCGCGTTTCCCAGTTGATGGCGCGGTGCGGCTTCACGTCCAAGGGTTTCTTTGTGATGGACGGCAGCAAGCGAAGCGCCCATGCCAACGCCTACTTCACCGGCTTTGGTGCATCCAAACGCGTGGTGTTTTATGACACGCTGCTAGCGCAACTGAATCCAAGCGAAGTAGACGCCGTGCTGGCCCATGAGTTGGGGCACTTCAAACACAAGCACGTGATCAAACGCATCACTTCCATGTTTGCGATCAGCCTGTTGGGTTTTTTTGCCCTGGGCTGGCTCAGCCAACAGCTCTGGTTCTACACCGGCCTTGGCGTGTTGCCTAACCTGGGGGCTCGCAATGACGCGCTCGCGCTTTTGCTGTTCATGATGGTCCTGCCCTTGCTGGGTAGCTTCATGGGACCGCTGTTTGCGCAACTGTCACGCAAACACGAGTTCGAAGCCGACGCCTATGCCGTTGCGCAAACCAGTGGCCCCGCACTGGCAGGCGCCCTGCTCAAGCTATTTGAGGACAACGCATCCACGCTGACACCCGACCCGGTCTATGTGCAGTTCTACTACTCGCACCCGCCGGCCACCGAGCGTCTGGGGCGTATCTTGGGTACGGCGCACTGAGCGCCAGAGCACATGGCAAGCCCCACCCCCTTGGAAACCGGCCTCGTCATCGCTGGCCACGGCCGTCACGTGTGGGTGGAAACACCCGACGGGCGGCGTCTGATCTGCCACCCGCGTGGCAAGAAAAGCCAGACCGTGGTCGGCGACCACGTGCTGTGGCAGGCCAGCGAGGACGAAGGCACGATAGAGAAAGTGGAGCCGCGACGCAACCTGTTTTACCGCCAGGATGAAATCCGCACCAAGATGTTTGCCGCCAACCTGGACCAGGTGCTGATACTGATTGCGGCCGAGCCCGAGTTCTCCGAAAGCCAGTTATCCCGCGCACTGATCGCCGCCGAGGCCGAGCACATACGTCCCATCATTGCGCTGAACAAGAGCGACCTGGCTGAACCCTTTGGTCGCGCCTGGGCCCGCATGGGTGTATACCGTGACATGGGCTATACCGTGATGCCGATGGCGCTCAAGCCCCAAGGCGATGATGATCCGAAAACCGAGCACAAGCTGGACGCCGTATTGGCCGGGAAGACGACCCTGGTGTTGGGACCATCAGGCTCCGGCAAGAGCACACTGATCAACCGGCTGATACCGCAGGCGCAGGTATTGACCAATGCGATCTCTACCGCGCTGAACTCTGGCAAGCACACCACTACCAGCACTACCCTGTACTGGGTAGATACAGCCCGTACCACGGCCGTCATCGATTCGCCGGGTTTTCAGGAGTTCGGCTTGAACCACATCGAGCCCATGCACCTGGCCAGCCTCATGCCTGACATCAAGGCCCACGCGACCGACTGCAAGTTTTATAACTGCAGCCATCTACACGAGCCGGGTTGTGGGGTAATCAACGCAGTACAAAAGGTATCGGATGGATATTTGCCGCCTGGCCCCGGTGAAATAAGCACCAATCGCTATAAACTTTATAGCAACCTGTTTGCCGAGCTTTCTGAGAAACGTTACTAACCCAGTAACCGCGCCAGCGAAAGCAACGCCAGAAAAACCATCCACATCACCACGGTGCGCCATACCAGGCCCACTACCGCACGCAGATGCACGGGCTGTGGCGTAGCACCCGTTCCCGGGTCGTCAGCGTCACCGAGTTTCACATTGACGGCACCTGCCGTCGCCGCCAACACGACACCATTGTTGTCACCAGGGAACTGTGCCTCGCGCTGGCGCCAACTGTCGACCGCATCTTCAAAACTACCGACAAAGGCAAAACCCAGGGCCGTGATCCGGGCCGGGACCCAGTCCATGGCATACCAGGCTTGGCTGGCCGCTACCTTGAGTTCATCACTCAGTGGAGCACTTTCCGGGCGTAGGGGTCGATTGGTATATCTCGCAACATATTCGGCGATGCGGTAAAGGACAGCACCGGCTGGCCCAAGCCCCAGCGCTGCCAACAACGAATACCAGGCGAAGACACCAAATACATGGCGGTGCGCATTCAGCACAGAATGCTCGATGACATGGCGCACGATCTGACTGCGCGGCAGCGCGCTGACATCCATGCGCATCCATTGCGCCAACTCCTTCCGCGCCACGTCTTCGTCACCTGCCAACAACGCGTCACGTATCGTTGTGAAGTGGTAGCTGAACTGGCGAAATCCCAAAGTGGCATAAAGCAAACCAATGCTCCAAACCGCGGCCGCGATCCAACCCAAGAACCAGACCAACAACCAATGGACCGCAAAAACAAAGGCAGCTGGTAACACAACGGCGGTACACCAGGCCAACCATGCATGGTGGGCCTTGCCAGTATCCAGATTCCGGATCACCCAGCGTGTCCAATTGCGTACGCCCAAGTGAATTGGATTGCCCTGCCCTAGGGGACGCACCTGCTCCAGCAGCAATGCAAATAGGATGGAGAGAAAACTCATGGGGGCAATGATAGCGATCCCAACCGCACGGCATCAGCACCGCAGCGGACAACACCTCTCCACGGCATGTCCTGCCATGGCTCAAACAAGCAAAAAACGATAGAGATTGCGCAGCATTCCCGCGGTTGCTCCCCAGATAAACCGTTCGGCCCCAGCGTCCACATAGGGCATGGACAACCATTCCCGACGCGATCCGGCCCAGTCCACCGCGTGTCGGCGATGGTTGGCGGGGTCCATCAGGAAGGCAAGGGGAACCTCAAATACATCGGCAACCTCGTGCGGGTTGGCCGTTACAGAGTGGGCAGCGTCGACCAGCGCGACGACGGGCGTCACCAGGAAGGCACTGCCTGTGGTGTAAATGGGCAGTGTACCCAGCACCTGCACAAAGCGGCGCTCCAGACCGACTTCTTCCTCGGCTTCACGCAGTGCTGTATCGACAGCATCGGCATCCTCCGGGTCAGCCTTGCCGCCCGGAAATGCAACCTGGCCCGAGTGACTGGACAAATGGGTGGTGCGCTCCGTAAGAAGCACGGTCAGACCGCTATCGCGTTTGACGAGTGGCACCAGTACTGACGCATGCACAGGCGCGCGTTGCGAGAACCGCGGCTCGGCCAGCAGTTCGGGTGTCCAGACCTGGGCGCTGGCAAAACGCCGCATTAGATCCTGCGCCTGCAATGCTTCCGCTGACACCTTGGGCAGCTGCTCATCAACCCCTACCACTGGCACCAGGCGTGGGTCAAAGTTCAGCGGAGGCGGCGGTGGTGTGGTCATAAAAAAACCGCCACAAGCTTGCGCCGGGCGGTCTTGCTGAAAACAAGGGCTTGGGCAATTAAGCCGCTGTCTTCTTGGCTGGCAGTTTTTCCTTGATACGTGCCGACTTGCCGCTGCGATCGCGCAGGTAGTACAGCTTGGCACGGCGCACGTCACCGCGGCGCTTGACTTCGATACCGGCGATCAGCGGGCTGTAGGTCTGGAACGTGCGCTCCACGCCTTCGCCGCTGGAGATCTTGCGGACGATGAAGCCGCTGTTCAGGCCGCGGTTGCGCTTGGCAATCACAACGCCTTCGTAGGCCTGGACGCGCTTGCGGCTACCTTCAACCACATTAACGCTAACAACAACGGTATCGCCAGGAGCGAACTCGGGGATGGACTTGCCGAGGCGAGCAATTTCTTCTTGCTCAAGGATTTGAATCAGGTTCATTGGACTTCTTTCGTGATCTTGCATGCGCCTGCACCGAAGGGTGCGAAACCGGCGTGACTATCAACACGTGGCCTTGGCCGTGCAGAGGATCTGGTTAGCCTTGCATTATAGCAAGTTCATTGCTGTGATCGCAAGGCGCCCTCATCCTCGCGGCTGAGCAAGCCGGCCTGGCGAGCCGCTGCCAACAAATCCGGGCGGTGCTCGGCAGTCAGTTTGAGCCGCTGGTCACGCCGCCAACGCTCGATCTGACCGTGGTGGCCTGACATCAAGACATCGGGGACCCCAAGACCCGCCCACTCTTCGGGACGCGTGTAATGCGGACAATCCAATAATCCATCTAGGGCGGGATTGAAGCTGTCCATGTGGTGACTGTCGGAATCTGACAACACACCCGGCTGCAGACGCGCTACGGCATCCAGCAGGGCGATGGCGGGTACTTCTCCGCCAGACAACACAAAGTCACCCAGACTGATCTGCTCGTTCACATGGGTGTCGATAAATCGCTGGTCTATGCCTTCGTAACGACCACATACGAGGATGGCGCCGCTGCTGGAGGACCAGCGTTGCACCGCGGCATGGTCCAGTCGTTTGCCTATGGGGGAAAACAATACCACCGGCGCGCCATCGGTGCGCTGGGAACGAATATGTGCCAAAGCCAATTCCAGCGGCTGGGCCATCATCACCATACCCGGGCCACCGCCAAAGGGGCGGTCGTCTATACGTCGGTAGTTGCCGGTCGCAAAGTCACGCGGGTTAGTGCATTGCACTTCCACCTGGCCCGACTCGAAGGCTCGACGATTGATACCTACCGACAAAAACGGGGTGAACAGTTCAGGAAATAGTGTGACAACGTCGAAGCGCATGCGCACCTCGCTCAGTAGTCGGTCTGCCAGTCCACGCGAATGCGGCGCGACTTCAGGTCCACATCGTCCACATAGGCGGCCACGAATGGAATCATACGTTCGCCTGGCTTGCCATCGTCTTGACTGTACTCCAGCACCAGCACAGTTTGGGGCCCGGTGGACAGGAGCTCCTTGACAACACCCAAGGCCTGATCTTCACGGTTGATGACGTCCAAACCGATCAAGTCCACCCAATAGTATTCGTCCTTTGCCGCAGTCGGAAAGCTGGCGCGTGAGACAAAAATACGGGAACCACGCAGAGCCTCAGCGGCGGTACGGTCATCCACACCATGGGCGGTGGCAACCACGGTGTCGGAATGCTCTTTGGCTTCCTTGATGGAAAGACTGGCAACGCCTGTGAATGACTGCGCACCGCGCTCGGTGGGCAACAAAAACCAGCGTTTCGAGGAAAAAAGCGCCTCGGGGTCCGCGCTGTAAGGCAGGACCTTGAACCAGCCCTTGATACCCCACGCGTCCGCAATCCGTCCGACTTCAATAGCGTCCGCTGGCAATTCAGCAGCTTCGAGTCCGGTGAGCATACGCGTAGGGGCCGGTCAGAGGGCGCAGCCCTCCTCTGGGCACAGTGGCTTGTTAAGCGGCCTTCTTGGCGGCTTGGTTGATCAGGCGTTCCACGGTGGGGGAAGCCTGGGCGCCAACACCCTTCCAGTAGGTCAAGCGATCCTGCGCAATGCGGATGCTCTCTTCGTTGGCCGTAGCGATGGGGTTGTAAAAACCGATACGCTCGATGAAGCGTCCATCACGGCGTGTGCGCTTGTCAGCCACAACAATATTGAAAAACGGGCGAGCTTTTGCACCGCCACGGGCGAGTCGAATGACGACCATGATTTATCCTTTGGGTGGTGGAAATGATTTCCAACCTTTACATTCAAAGTTTGAGACACGCAACTGACCACCCGGCCAGTGACACTCTGAATAGCTCTCCATTATAACCTGTTCGCCATCCATGACCAAGATTCGCCCCAGCCTCGACACCGACATCCCCTCCATTACCGCGATCTACACCCATCATGTGCTGCATGGCACCGGCACATTCGAGACAACACCTCCGACCGAGCAGGAAATGGTATCTCGGCGTGCAGACGTGTTATCCAAGGGCCTGCCCTATCTGGTCATTGAAACGGCAGACGGCGTGTTGGGTTTTGCCTATTGCAATTGGTTCAAGCCACGCCCTGCCTACCGTTTTTCTGCAGAAGACTCCATCTACCTTGCACCAGCCGCAGCGGGCAAAGGCCTGGGTCGGCTTCTGCTGGCGGAACTCATGGCGCAGGCCGAGCGTGCCGGCGTACGCAAGTTAATCGCGGTCATTGGGGATTCTGCAAATGTGGGCTCTGTGGGCGTACACAAAGCCTGCGGCTTCCAGCATGTTGGCGTCTTGGCCAACTGCGGTTGGAAATTCGAGCGCTGGCTGGACGTCGTGCTGATGGACCGTGTCATTGGGTTGGGCAACACCCAGGCTCCGGCACAATCGCAGGCATGAAAAACAAAACGCTGGCCGCATGGTTGACTTTCGCAGCGGGCCCCTTCGGGCTGCACCGCTTCTATCTTTTCGGCTTTGCAAATCGCCTGGCCTGGTTGCTGCCCATACCTACATTTCTGGGCTTGTATGGTGTTCACCGGGCCCGTACGATCGGTCTGGACGATCCGCTAAGTTGGGTGCTGATTCCAATGCTGGGGTTCACCATTGCGGGCTGCGCCATCAACGCACTTATCTACGGACTTATGGACGCAGAAAAGTGGAATGCGCGTTTTAACCCGAGCTTGTCAGCCCATGCACCAGCTGGGCAAACCAACTGGCTAACCATCGGTGCTTTGGTGGTCTCCCTCCTGCTGGGAACCACGGTACTAATGGCTAGCCTGGCTTATAGCTTCCAGCACTTTTTTGAATACCAGGTGGATGAGGCCAAAAAGCTTTCTCAACCAGGTCTGGTCAAAAAATCTGCAGACTGATCCAATACGCTACTGCCGCTACAAAGGCACTGGCGGGTATGGTGAAAATCCATGCCCAAACAATATTGCCTGCTACGCCCCAGCGCACCGCACTGGCGCGCTGCGTAGACCCCACTCCAACAATCGCGCCTGTAATGGTGTGGGTGGTTGAAACCGGAATTCCCAAAGTGGTCGCCAAAAACAGGGTGATGGCGCCGCCGGTTTCCGCACAAAACCCACCTACCGGTTTGAGCTTGGTGATGCGTTGCCCCATGGTCTTGACGATGCGCCATCCGCCAAACATGGTGCCCGCTCCTATCGCCGCATAACAGCACAGCACTACCCAGGTGGGAGGGGCAGCATCGCCAGCGGCGGTATAACCAGTTGCGATCAACAACATCCAGATAATGCCAATGGTTTTTTGGGCGTCATTGCCCCCATGACCCAAACTGTAAGCACCAGCAGATACGAGCTGCAACCGCCTGAACCACTTATCCACTTTGGATGGCCTTGTTCTGCGGAATGTCCAGGCAACGGCGACCATCATCAGTGAACCCAAGACAAATCCCAACAAAGGGGACACAAAAATGAAGGCGACTGTCTTGAGAATACCGGCCGAAACCAGCGCGCCGGCACCGGCCTTGGCAATCACCGCCCCAACAATTCCACCGATGAGTGCATGCGAAGAGCTACTGGGAATGCCGTAGTACCAGGTAATGACATTCCAAGTGATAGCACCCACCAATGCTCCAAACACCACGTGGGTATCCACCACACCCGGCTGCACAATGCCTTTACCAACCGTCGCCGCCACAGTGAGCTGAAACACCAGTATCGCCACTACGTTAAAAAAAGCTGCAAACAACACGGCCTGTCCCGGCTTGAGCACACCCGTGGATACCACGGTCGCAATCGAATTGGCCGCATCATGAAAACCGTTCATGAAGTCAAACAGCAATGCCAGCACCACCAGCATCACCACTACCCACAGGGTCGTCGGTACGATATCCATAGCTGTATCGGCAACCAGTTTAGGAGTTTTCGAGGATGATGCCCTCGATCACATTGGCGACGTCCTCACACTTGTCGGTAATGGTTTCCAGCAGCTCATAGATTGCTTTGAGCTTGATGACTTCACGGACGTCGGGCTCTTCGCGAAACAACTTGCTCATGGCCGTGCGCATCACACGATCCGCATCGGACTCCAATCGGTCAATTTCCTCACACGTCTTAAGCGCAGCCTCCGCGGTACTGGGTTCGGCGATGTGCGCCAGCAACTTGACGGCATCGCGCAGACGCTCGCAACACTTCACGCTCAGATCCGTCAGGCGAGTGATTTCTTCAGTCATGTGTCGCACGTCGTACAACGCCATGGTTTCCGCCGAGTCCTGGATAAGGTCAGCCACGTCGTCCATCGTGTTGATCAGCGAGTGGATCTGTTCCCGGTCAATGGGTGTAATGAAGGTAACGTGAATGGCTTTGTTGCATTCATGCGTGACACGGTCAGCAGCGCGTTCGGCGTCATCCACCTCCTGGTTGTATTTGGCCCGCAAGTCAAGGTCGCTGTAATTGGCGACCAACCTTGAGAAAGCTTGTGCCGCCGCAACGATATGGTCAGCGTGCTGATTGAACATTTCAAAAAAATTGCCTTCACGCGGCAGGAGTTTTCCAAACAACATCACGTTTCCTTCACCCAAACATCAAACGTCTTAACTCTTTCCAGACGGCGAAGTTTAACCGTACAAATCAAAAGGACTTTCCGGTGAATAGCCCGATTCCCAAAAAGTAAAACGCACCTGCCAGGCAAACAACGGGATGGCGTTACTGGGTATCAGCACGAGACCGGTTGGTGCGGACCGCGGCAACGTCAGACTGCGTTTCTTGGTCGGCGGTATCTGTCGCCTTCCATCGGCATAGGGGACAGCCATTCTAGGCTGCACCCCTGCCACACCACCCGGCATGCGGGTCCGCACCGGGCGGTTCGAGAGTTTGAGGTCATGACAGCCGGGGTAGTCTCAGGTTATCAAAGTACGCGATGGTTAGCAC
>CAUPQG010000006.1:0-216570 GCA_963513355.1 uncultured Rhodoferax sp.
CCAGGTCCTTGCCCATTTGGGTGATGTCCTGTGTGCCCATGCGGCACCACTCGCTGCCCACGCAGGTCTTGACTGTGCGCAGCGCCTGGGCATAGGCGTGGCCGGATGGCATGCCAATGTCTTTCCACACGTTTTGGAGGTCTTCTTTCTTGACGCCCAGCAAGTCGATACGCTGGCCGCCGGTGACCTTGACGGTGGGGATCTTGTACTTGTCCACCACGTCGGCAATGCGGCGCAGTTCGCTGGCCGTGGTCTCGCCGCCCCACATGCGCGGGATCACGCTGTAGGTGCCGTCTTTCTGGATGTTGGCGTGGCTGCGTTCGTTGATGAAGCGGCTTTGTGGGTCGTCCTTGGCCTCTTTGGGCCAGGTGCTGATCAGGTAGTAGTTGACGGCCGGGCGGCAGCTGGAGCAACCATTGGGCGTCTTCCAGTCCATGAACTTGAAGGTGTCAGCAATGGTGAGTATCTTGTTGGTACGGATGGCATCCCGCACGGCCTGGTGGCCGTGGTCGGTGCAACTGCACATGGCTTTGGTCTTGGGTGTGGCAGAGTAGTCGCCACCGGCCGTGAACATGATGATCTGTTCTACCAAACCGGTGCAGGAGCCGCAGGAAGCGCTGGCCTTGGTGTGTTTCTTCACCTCATCCAGCGTGAAGAGACCCTTCTCGCGGATGGCCTTGCAGATGGTGCCCTTGTTCACGCCATTACAGCCGCAGACCTCGGCATCGTCAGGCATGGTGGCGGCTTTGCTGTGGCCCTCATGGCCGGCATCACCAATATTGCTCTCGCCAAACATCAGCTTGTCGCGGATGTCGCTGATCGAGCGGCCATCGCGCAGCAGCTTGAAGTACCAGCTGCCGTCCACCGTGTCGCCATACAGGCAGGCACCGACGAGTTTATCGTTTTTGATGACCAGTTTTTTGTAGACGCCGCCGTAGGGATCGCTCATCACCAGCTCTTCGGTGCCTTCACCACCGGCAAAGTCGCCCGCGCTGAACAGGTCGATGCCGGTGACCTTGAGTTTGGTCGATGTCAACGAGCCCTGGTAGCGGCCAATGCCGTACTGTGCCAGGTGGTTGGCGGCCACCTTGGCCTGCTCAAACAGTGGAGCCACCAGACCGTAGGCAATGCCGCGGTGGGCTGCACATTCACCCACGCTGTAGATGCGCGCATCGGTGGTGGTCTGCATGGTGTCGTTGACCACAATGCCCTTGTTGCAATGCAGGCGCATAGATTCGGCCAGCGCGGTATTGGGGCGTATGCCCACGGCCATAACAACCAGATCGGCCGCTACCTCGGTGCCATCCTTGAACTTGATGGCGGTGACGCGGCCACCTTTGCCGTCGTTTTCACCACCCACCAGTTCTTGCGTCTGCGCACCGATCAGGAACTTCAGGCCCCGGTCTTCCAGCGACTTCTGCAGCATCTTGCCGGCTACGGTGTCCAGCTGGCGCTCCATGAGCGTGGGCATCACGTGCACCACGGTCACGTTCATGCCGCGCAGCATCAGGCCGTTGGCCGCTTCCAGGCCCAAGAGGCCACCGCCGATGACGACGGCGTTCTTGTACTTGGTAGCCGCTTCAATCATGGCATTGGTGTCGGCAATGTCGCGGTAGGCGATCACGCCTTGCAGGTCCTTACCGGGCACGGGCAGGATGAAGGCGTTGGACCCGGTGCACATCAGCAGGCGGTCGTATTCGGTGCTGATTTTTTCGCCGGCGGCATTGGTGGCATGCACCACGTGTTTGACGCGGTCCACCTCGGTCACGGTCCAGCCGGCATGCAGGGTGATGTGGTTTTCGGTGTACCACTCCCAGGCGTTTAGCACGATCTCTTCAATCGTCTGCTCACCGGCCAGCACGGGCGAGAGCAGGATGCGGTTGTAGTTGGGGTGGGGCTCTGCGCCAAAGACGGTGATGTCGTAGAGATCGGGTGCAATTTTCAGCAGCTCTTCCAGCGTGCGAACGCCCGCCATGCCATTGCCTATCATTACCAACTTGGATTTTTTCATTGCGGCCACTCCTGGTATCGAAAACCATCAGCACGTGGATGCACCACCTGCCAAACAAAAAGAGAAAAGGAAATAGTTCAAACACGGCCACCAGGCCGGTACACCAAACTCAACATGCATTCGTCGTTGTATGCAGAACCCGCAGGCAACGCTCGGGTCAAAGGCGCGCCGTTACGCCCGCTACCCCTTATGCAAGAGCTGTGCCATATGATGGTGTTAACCCAGATTTTGTCCCCCATAACCCGTGGCGCTGGTGTGTGTCTTGCATGCCAGTCACCTGTTTCCCTACTGAGAACCGTGTTTTTATGACGTCTGCCCTGGTCCATGTGAATGGTTTAAAAACGGCCCACCCACTGGCGGCTGATCTGGTCGCCGCCGGTATTGAAGTACTGGCCTCGGTGCAAGACCGCGCCAAGTTGCTGCAGGAAGTGGTGCGCCATGCACCTGATGTGCTCATTTGTGACGCCCCCGCGCCCGACGAGGGGCTGTTCAAGGCCACCGCCGCCATTGCAGAGATGGCGCCCTGCGCCGTTATTGTGTTCACCGCGGATGCGGATGTGGGCCACATGGATCGCGCCCTGGCATCCGGCATCCATGGTTATGAGGTCAATGGGTATGGCGCGGCTCGCCTGCGCGCCCTGGTGCACCTGGCCCAGGCGCGCTTTCGCCGGGCCCAGGCCCACGCCCAAGCGCTGGCCGATATTTCCACCCGTTTTGAAGAACGCAAGCTGGTGGAGCGGGCCAAGGGCATATTGATGCAGACCCAGCAGCTGTCGGACGACGATGCCTTCCACATTCTGCGTACCGCTTCCATGCACACCAACCAGCGGCTGGGCCAGGTGTCGCAGCACATCGTGCAGTTCGCCCGTTTTGCAGAAGATGTGAACCGCTGCGGCCAGCTGCGTATGTTGTCCCAACGTCTGGTCACTCTGCAGGTGCTGCAAGGTGTGGTGGGGGCAGGGCCTTTTGCACAGCAGCTGGCAGAGTCCGTGCAGCGCATCGATGCCAACCTGGCCTACCTGGGCAAAAGCCTGTCGCAGGCCACTTATGGCGACCTGCTGGGACAGGTGCAGCAGACCTGGGCTGACCTGCAGCCCGTGCTGCGTGCGAGCCCGGCCGCGGAGGCTACGGTGGCAGCCTATGCCCGGCTGGACGAACTGGCCGAACACCTCTTGCAAGGCGCCGAGCGCCTGACTGGCCAGCTGGAAAGCGCCAGCCCCGCGCCCCCACTGCGCGTGCTCAACCTGGCCGGGCGCCAGCGCATGCTGTCGCAGCGCTTTGCCAAATACGCCGTGTTGACACTGCTGGGCGATGCGCCACTACAGACGCGCAGCGCCACCGGCATGGCCGAGTCGCGCGCCGCGTTTGAAGCCGCGCTGACCTACCTCAATGGTTTGCCGCTGAGTACGCCGGATATCCACACCGCGCTGGAGTCGGCTGGTGTTGGCTGGTTGACACTGCTGGCGGCAACCAAGGCAGCGCCAGGGGCAGGGGATGCGGCGCAGTTGAACGGTGTGGCCGAGGCGAGTGAGGGTTTGTTGGCGGTGTTGGAGCAGCTATCTGCGCACTATGAACACAGCATGCAGATGCTGACCGGTGCATAGGAGGGGCGCAGCAGCCTGAGTGGCAAAGCGTTTTGCTCCGTGTCCCCCGCCCGCTGCGCGGGCTCCTCCTTTACCTGCGCAAAACGCTTTGCCACTCAGGCTCCTACGCCCAAAGCACCGCAATAGCGCGCCATGTGCTGCAATGCACCAAACTAGGGAATACCCACCCCCGTGGTCCCCATACACGGGCATTGATATTGCTTACCCTTGGTGCATATGGCATTTGAACTCGACATCGGCTTCGCCTCTGGCGCGGGCACCAAGGACAGCAACGAAGACTTTTGCGGCGCCCTGATGCCAGAGCCGGGGCTGGAGGGCATGGGCGTCATCGCCGCGGTGGCCGATGGGGTCAGTCGCGGGGGCATGGGCAAAGAGGCGGCGCAGACCACGGTGGTCAGCCTGCTGCGCGATTACTTTGGCACGCCCGAGACCTGGGACGCCACTGTGGCGCTGGATCGCATCATCAGCAGCCAGAACGCCTGGCTGTGCGGTATCAACCGCCGCCGCCAGCCCGCAGTGGGCATGACCACACTCACAGCCGTGGTGCTGCGCGGCAAGTCCTACGCGCTGGCCCATGTGGGTGATTCACGCGCCTACCTGCTGCGCGGGGGGCAGATGCAGCAGATCACCCACGACCACGTGGTCAACCACCCCGACTTCAAACACCAACTGGTGCGCGCCGTGGGCTTGGAAGAGCGCGTGGTGGTGGACTATGTGCAGGGGGATCTGCAGGTGGGTGATGTGTTTGTGCTGCTGACTGATGGTGTGTATGGCTCGCTGAGCGACAAGCGCCTACAGGCCCTGGTCGAGGGCGACAATGCCCAAGTCTCGTCCCAAACAGCCTCTGAGGCCCTGCTGGACGCCGCACTCAAGGCCGGCAGCAAAGACAACGTGACCGCATTGGTGGTGCGTGTGCTGGGCCTGCTGGATGCCACGCTGCAGGACGAAAACCGCACCGCCCAAAGCCTGCCTGTGCCGCCACTGCTCAAGGTGGGCGAGGTGCTGGACGGCCTGACCATCACCGCACCCGTGGCCGACAACGGCATCAATGTTGTCTACCAGGCCAAGGTGCAGGCCCCCGCAGCAGGCGAAGACCCGGACAAGCGTTACATCATCAAGGCTCTGCACCCCGCCCGCGCCCACGACCGCGAAGAACTGGCCATGCTGGCCCACGAGGCCTGGCTGGCCAAACGCATGCAGTCGTCCCGTGTGGCGGACAACCTGGTCCAGATCCACACTGATTTGCCCAGCGGCCGCGCTCGCAGTGCCTTCTACCTGGTGTACGACTGGCATGGTGGCGAGACGCTAGAAGAGGCACTGGCCCAGCAGAAACGCTTCAAGCTGCCCCAGGCGCTGGCTGTGGGCATACAGGCGCTCAAGGCATTGGGCCGCCTGCACCGCCAGGGCGTCATCCACCGCGACATCAAACCCGCCAACCTGCACCAGGGTGAAGACGGCGTGTTGCGCTTGCTGGACCTGGGCGTGGCGCTTAGCGGGCGCGAGCCGCAGTCCATGCGCGAATTACACGCCGGCACGCCCAGTTATGTGAACCCCGAGCAATGGGGCTTCAATTGCAAAACCAGCGCCCGCAGCGGCGGCCAGCGCACCGATGTGCCCAAGGAGCTGCCCGATGCACAGAGCGACCTGTTTGCGCTGGGCGTCACGCTGTACCAGCTACTGACCGGCCGGCTGCCCTATGGCGAGGTGCTGCCCTACCAAGTGGGCCGCTACTACCGCGACCCGGTGGCCCCCAGCCGCCACAACCCCGAGATTCCCATCTGGCTGGACCATGTGCTGATGAAGGCCGTGGCCCGCGACAAACGCCAGCGTTTTGAGACGGCGGAAGAGTTCCGCCTGGCGTTGGAGCGGGGCGCATCGCGCCCCTTGTCTGCCCCCTCGGCCACGCCGCTGTTGCAGCGCGACCCCACGGCGCTGTGGAAGGTGGGGCTGGCGGTGTCGGTGTTGCTGAACCTGTTGCTGGTGTACTGGTTGTTGTTCTTGCCAAAATAGGCTGTAACCCCCGTGGAATATGGCGGTGCCGCTCTTGAATTTGTAGTTTTTGGCTGGACTGCTGCATCCTGTCAAGCGTTTGGTGCGCCATCCAACGGACCCAACGGCTCACCGGGCCTAAGCTTTTGCCATGGCACATACCCCCTCTACCCCAACGACGACCACTCCACCCCCTGGCAGCGACGCCGATACCCACCCGGCGTTGCCGCTGCCCCATGAGCGGGACGAATCCCATAACAACGTGGCCGAGGCGCCAGACCCGGTTATGCAACAGGCCAAGCGCGACATCGACGCAGGTCTGGTCGATACCGACATGCACGCGACGCCCGGGCTGGATGCCGAGTTGCGCAAAAAAATGGTGCCAGGCCCCGGCGGGCAACCGCCGACCTTGGATGGTGCTTAAAACGCGTGGGCTGTGATGGCCCGGCGCGCAAGCGGCAGCAAAGCCTGGTCACGCATGGTTCAGCGGCAAACCCGCTGGGTCCTGCGCCAGGCCGTCAGTGAAGGCAAGAAGGCGCTCAAACGCGCCAAACTTGCGCCCACCACCACGGCGCGCAAGTCGCCAGCGGCTGCCGCGTCCGTCGGCGGCAGCTGGGGATCGGGCATATCCACCGGCCCCGCAGGCATGCGGCGCTACCGGCTGTTCAAACCCACGGGCTTGTCCAAAACCAGGTTGTGTCCGCTGATTGTCATGCTGCACGGCTGCGGCCAAAGCGCCAGCGACTTTGCAGCCAGCACCCGCATGAACCGGCTGGCGGCCTTGTATGGTTTTATGGTGCTATACCCCGAGCGGGACCGGCTGGCCAATGCACAGGCATGCTGGAACTGGTTTGATACCCGCAACGGCCGCGCCAAGCTGGAGGCCGCCAGCATTGTGGCCGCGCTGGACCATGCCCGTATCTTGTACCCCATAGACCCCAGCCGTGTTGCCATTGCGGGTATGTCTGCGGGCGCCAGCATGGCCGCGCTGGTGGGCCTGCATTTTCCGCAACGCTTTGCTGCGGTGGTCATGCACTCGGGTGTGGAGCCTACGTCTGCCAGCTCATCAGCCACCGCCTTGTCCGCCATGCGCGGGCGCTACCGCCAGACACTTTCGCCTCCTGGCAAAGTTGCAGAAGCATTACCCGCCTTGCTGGTGATACAGGGCAGTGCCGACCATGTGGTGTTGAAGGCCAATGGCATGCGCGCGGCACAAGCCTGGGCAGCCCGCACCCATGCAGAACCCATAGCGGCGCGGGTGGTGCGCCGGGGCAAGCGTTACCCGCTTACGACGATGGATTGGTTCGGCCCCAAGCGGCGTTTGCAAGTGACGTTGAGCGAGGTCAATGGAATGGGACACGCTTGGAGCGGCGGTGCCGCATCACAAGCCTATTCAGACCCCAAGGGGCCGGATGCGTCGCGGATGGTTTGGGCGTTTGCGCAGCGGGAGTTTGGTAGTCAAAGTAATACCTGATTTACGCACTGCCACTATTCTCCAACGTGACTAGCCGTCACTTATCGGCGAGAGGTGGCGTAGGCAATTCAACCTGTTCCAGCGTCGCGTTCAATGCCGGTGCAATGCAGGAAAAAAGCGAGCTTATGACGCGAAACTTCAGGTATTCACTAGTCGATGGCGACGCTATTCGTTCTGAAACTATTTTTTCGTCACCCGTGAGGTATTGAACCATTCGCACATCTCGGGCCGTAGTCTCTTCGACGCAATCGCAGACCCTTTTGCTGTCTATGGGGTACTGAGTAAGTAACAGCGCGGACTGCTGGTCCTTGAGCATCGAAGTTACAAGTGCCGGGCACTTGGTACGGACGCTTGCGGCTAACACCTCAGTCGCATTGATTGACCTCGCGTGGATGTCCTCTGACACAAACAGAAACGGTGCAAACAGACAAGCTGAGAGTAATTGCTTCATGGGAACGTGCAAAGTTAAGAAGGGATAGCAACTGCTATTGACCCTTTAATCTTCGCACAATGTAGAGTAGCGTTGACGTTTACCCGTTTCATTTAACTTGCTTCGCAAACTAGCGTGCGCTGAAAGGATGTACGAACACATTGCGTACTTCTTCACTGCGATTGGATCACGCGGTCCGCGCTCGCCCACCCTTCTCCGCCCACGTCCTAGTCCACCGAATCTGCATCACCCGCAACATCACCAGCATCGCCACAGACAGCGCTGCAAACACAAAGAAGCCGCCCGAATAGCTACCCACATACTGCTTGGACAAGCCCATGGCATTGGGCACCAGGCCGCCGCCCAGTGCGCCGATCTCGCCGATCATGGAGCCGGCCACGGCGGTGGACATGGGCCAGCGCAGGGGCACCAGCTGGAACACGGCACCGTTGCCCGCGCCCAGGGCCGCAAAACACACTATCACCAAGAGCGTGGTCACGGCCAGTGAGCCGGTGGACAGGCCACACAGCACCAGCGTGATGGTGACGGTGCACAGCACTACATTCAGCGTGTTGACGCCGCCCCAGCGGTCCGAAATCCAGCCGCCCAGCACACGCACCGCGGCGCCCATGAAGGCGGCCAGCATGGTCAACTGGCCCGCCTGGACCTTGCTGACGCCAAACTGGTCGTAGTAGTAGGTGGGCAAGAAAGTGGCCAGGCCGATGAAGCCGCCAAATGTCACTGCGTAGATCAGGCTGAAGGCCCAGCCGTCTTTCTCAAACAGGCAGGCAATGTGTTCCTTGAAGGATGCGTGGGCATCGCGGTCGTCTGGCTCTTTGGCAAAGATCACCATCACCACCATGGGGATGCTGATGGCAATGGCGGCAAAGCCATACACCGCCACCCAGCCATAGGCCTGGGCCAGTGGCGGTGCAATCAACACCGATACCGCCGTGCCCACATTGCCCGCACCCACCAGGCCCATGGCCAGGCCTTTGTGCCGGGGTGGGAATGAGCCCGAGCCCAGCGACAGCGCCACACCAAAGCTGGCGCCGGCAATGCCCAGCAGCACACCCATGGCCAGCAGGTCGTTAAAACTCTTCACAAAGAAGAAGCCAAACAACATGGCCACCATGATCAGGCCCATTTCGACCAGCGTGGCGTTCTTGCGGCCGATGTACTGCGACAGCAGTCCCAGTGGAAAACGCATCAGCGCCCCGGCAATGATGGGGATGGACAGCATGAGCCCCTTTTCGGCGGGGCTGAGGTTAAAGGTTTCCGAAATAAAGGGCGCCATGGCGCCGTTGAGCACCCAAATGCAGCACGAAAACGCAAAGTACAAAAAGGAGGCATAGAGCGTTGGCGCGTGGCCGCTCTTCAGAAAACTACCAAATCCCGACATGGTGCACAGTTCCTATTAATGGGTTTAACCCATGCACCAAAGCGAAACCCGTGCCAGCTAATTTTCAAATTGGTGCGCACTGCTGGTGTGCGGAGTCAAAAACTGGCTGAACTCTTCTATGGGCACCGGGCTTCCAAACAAGTAGCCCTGGTAGGCGTAGCACCCTATGCTGGCCAAAAAGTCGCGTTGCTCCGCGGTTTCGACCCCTTCTGCCACCACATTGAGACCCAAAGTGGTGCCAAGCGCCACGATGGTGCGTGCAATGGCGGCATCGTTGGGGTCGTTGAGCACGTCGCGCACAAACGACCGGTCGATCTTGAGCAGGTCCAGTGGCAGCTGCTTGAGGTAGCTCAATGACGAGTAGCCGGTACCAAAATCATCCAGCGAAAAGCCCACGCCGTGGGCCTTGAGTTCTTTCATCTTGCTGATGATGTCGTCCGCCCGGTCGGCCAGCACACTTTCGGTCAGCTCAATGCGCAGCAGGTTGGGCCGCACATTCCATTGCTTCAGAAGCTTCACAACATCGGGCACAAAGCCGGGCTCGCGCAGCTCTCTGGCGCTCACGTTCACAGCCAGACTCAGGCTCTCGGTGTTGGGCAGCAGCGCCCAGGTGGCGAGTTGTTGGCAGGCCATGCCGATGACCCAACGGCCCAGCGGCACGATGAGGCCCGTGGACTCGGCCAGTGCGATAAAGCTCTCGGGCATCACCAGGCCGCGCAGGGGTTGCTGCCAGCGCACCAGTGCCTCAGCCCCGGTGACCTGCCCAGTGGCACCCACGGTGGGCTGAAAGTACAGCACCAGTTCTTCACCACCTTGCAGGCCATCACGCAGGTCAAACTCCATGGCCACCCAGCTCTCCAGCTCAATCTGCATGCTAGGGTCAAAAAAGCGCAGCGTATTGCGTCCCGCCGCCTTGGCCTGGTACATGGCCAGGTCGGCCTGTTTGAGCAGGTCGTCCACGCTGGTGCTGCGCGCGTCGAACAGGGTGATGCCCATGCTGGGTGAGCTGTGGTGCTCGCGCCCAGCCAGATCGTAGGGCTGGTTCAGTGTGAGCAGTATCTTCTTGCCCACGCTGTCGGCCTGCAGGGCTGCGGCATGGGCTTCGGTCTCCAGGTCTTCGAGCACCAGCACAAATTCGTCACCTCCCAGGCGGGCCACCGTGTCGGACTCGCGCACGCAAGCGGTCAGGCGCTGGGTCACCTGTTGCAGCAGCAGGTCGCCCACGTCGTGACCCAGGGTGTCGTTCAGGGTTTTGAAGTTGTCCAGGTCGATGAAGAGCAGCGCACCATGCATGTGGTGGCGTGCATTGGTATGCAAGGCGCGCTTGAGCTGTTCCAGCAGCAGGCGGCGGTTGGGCAAGCCTGTGAGTGCGTCGTAAAAGGCCAGGCGGTGTATTTCATCACCGGCTTGCTTTTGCTGGGAAATGTCGCGACCAATGCCGTGGTAACCGCGAAAGTTTCCTTCGGTATCGAACATGGGAGAGCCACTGACGCTGGCCCAGTGCATACCGGTGGCGGTGTCGGGGCGGCGGATTTCCAGGTCTCGGAAGGATTCGTGCGCGTTCAGGATCTTGCGGTGTGCATCCCAATCGGCCTCGGTCAGGTTCAGGCAGGGTATTTCCCAGCGGGTCTTGCCCAGGTGCTGGTTCATGGTCAGGCCGGTACTGTTGTGCACCTTGCCACCCAGCACGGTGAAGCGGAAGTTCTCATCCTGCTCCCAGTACCAGTCGGACGAGAGCTCGGTCAGCGCTCTAAAACGGGCCTCGCTCGCGCGCAATGTGGCCTCGGTTTTTTCGCGTTCGGTCACGTCCACAAAATTGACCTGGATGGCGGGTTCGCCCCTGTGGGTGATGGGGCAGGCCTGGATCTCCACGTCGATGGAGCGGCCATCGCGTCGGATGAACTTTTCTACTTGCACCGGCATGGGGTTGCCAGTGGCCAGGCCGTGCGCGATGCGGTCGGCCACCATGCTGCGAAAACGCGGGTCTACCAGGTCGTTGATGGGTAGACCGATCAACTCGGCTTCATTGGCGGCACCCAGTATGGCGACCGCTGCGGGGTTGGCAAAGACCACCAGGCCGTTCTGGTGCACACCGATGCCAATAGGCGACCATTCCACCAACGCGCGGTAACGGGCCTCGCTGTCCTGCAGTTTGGCTTCTACGCGTTTGCGTTCGGTCAGGTCGGTGTTGGTGCCGGAGAGGCGCAGTGCTCGGCCCTGGTCATCCCGCTGGATGTGGGCCCGCAATGCAATGGGCACGTAATAGCCCTGTTTGTGCCGCAAGTGGCACTCTATCTGCCAGAGGTTGCCCGTGCCTTGCAGTGCGGTGGTAAAGGTCTGTTCGATGAGCGACGCATCTTCAGGGTGGCACAAACTGGCAATCAGCAGGGAGTTTGCTGCAAGCTCGCCGGGCGCATAGCCCAGCATGTGCCACCAGTTAGAGGAGAAGTAGACCTCGCCGGTGATCAGGTCCCAGTCCCAGGGGGCCGCGTCCATGCCGCGCAGGATCAGATTCCAACGCTCCTGTGAAATGATGGGGTCTTGTTGCCCCGCTTGGATGTTCTCCATGCGTGACATTATGGCCTGCGCGACAACCGGTTTGCGCCGGTTGCCGCGCAGCCTTCATCTGACGCCCGTTTTAGGCGGCGGTTTTTTCGACGTGAGCCTGGCGGGTGTACAGGAAGTCGATGACGGCTTTGCGGTAACCCAGGTATTGCGCGCTGTCGGCCAGGGCCACGCGGTTGCGGGGGCGCTCCAGCTCCACCGCCAGCACTTCACCAATGGTGGCCGCGGGTCCATTGGTCAGCATCACAATCTTGTCGCTCAGCAGTACCGCTTCGTCCACATCGTGGGTCACCATGACCACGGTGCTTTGGGTACGGGCCACGATCTCCAGCAGTTCGTCTTGCAGTTTGGCGCGGGTCAGCGCGTCCAGGGCGCCAAAGGGTTCGTCCATCAGCAAAACCTTGGGCTCCATGGCCAGGGCTCGGGCAATGCCCACGCGCTGTTTCATGCCGCCGCTGATTTCGCCGGGGCGTTTTTGTGCGGCGGGGGTCAGTCCCACCATGGCCAATGCGGCGTCGGTGCGGGCAATCAGCTGCGCCTTGTTTTCCGACGGGGCGCCGGTGCTTTTGGACGCTGCACCAAACACCCGTTCGACACCCAGGTAGACGTTTTCAAAACAGGTGAGCCAGGGCAAGAGTGAATGGTTCTGGAACACCACTGCACGCTCAGGGCCGGGGCCCGCGATCTCGCGGTTGGCGCACAGCAGCGCGCCTTCGGTCGGCATGGTCAGCCCGGCGATCAGATTCAGCAAGGTGGACTTGCCGCAACCGCTGTGGCCGATCAGTGTCACAAATTCACCCTTGGCCACGGTCAGGTTGATGTCGCGCAGCGCAGGGAACATGCCCTTTTTGGTCTTGAAGGTTTGGGCAACGTTCTGGATCTCGATGTATTTCAAGCTGCTCATGACTTCACCTCTTCAAACGTAAACGCGGTTGCAATCTTGATCAGTGCGTATTCCAGAACCAGACCTACGATGCCGATTACAAAAATCGCGATGATGATGTTCTTGACGTTCAGGTTGTTCCACTCGTCCCACACCCAGAAGCCAATGCCCACACCACCGGTCAGCATTTCGGCGGCCACTATCACCAGCCAGGCGGTGCCCACGGCCAGGCGCACACCGGTCAGCATGTAGGGCAAAACGGCAGGGAACAGAATCTTGGTGACGATCTTCCATTCGGACAGGTTCAACACGCGGGCCACGTTCATGTAGTCCTGCGGCACGCGTTGCACGCCGACCGCCGTGTTGATGATCATGGGCCAGATCGAGCAGATGAAGATGGTCCAGATGGCCGCCGGGTTGGCACCCTTGAACACCAAGAGGCCAATGGGCAGCCAGGCCAGTGGCGATACCGGCCGCAACAGGCTGATCAGCGGGTTGAACATGCGACCCAGAAATTCAAAGCGGCCGATCGCAAAGCCTGCAGGAATGCCCACGGCGGCGGCCAGACCAAAGCCTACGGCGACGCGTTCGAGCGACATCAGCACGTTCCAACCCACGCCCTGGTCATTGGGCCCCTTGCGGTAGAAGGGGTCGCTGAACAGCTCAACGGCCTGCTTCCACGTTTCCCACGGGCTGGGAATGCTGCTGGCGGTGCTGATACTGACCAGCGCCCAGATGCCAACCAGGAGGCCCAGGCCCATCAGCGGTGGCAACACGGTCATGACCAGGCCGCGCCAGTCCCGACCAGAGCCGGATGTCGTGGGTACTGCAGCGGTCGATGACTTTTGTACCGAAGGACTTGAGGGTTTTTGGCTCGTAGCCCCCGTCGGTAATGCCTGAGTTGCTTCTATTTTCATAGCAAAGGTTTCGCCGGCGGCGGCTAAGGGTGAGTGGAAGACTGCGCTGACCATGGTGATCTCCTGAGTTGAGGGCCGGGCTGTTGCTTAGGCCTTTATCTTGAAACCGTCTGCGTATTTCTTGGGGTCCTTGCCGTCCCAAACCATCCCATCCATGAACTTGGCGGAGCGCATCGCGTCCTTGGGGATGGGTGCCTTGGCAGCGGTGGCGGCCTGTTTGTAGATGTCAATCTGGTTGATCTGCTTGGCCACGGCCAGGTAGTCAGGGTGGTCCTTGAGCAAGCCCCAGCGCTTGTGCTGGGTCAGGAACCACATGCCGTCCGACAGGTAGGGGAAGGTCACCGTGCCGTCGTTGAAGAACTTCATGTGGTTGGGGTCGTCCCACGTTTTGCCCATGCCGTTCTGGTAGCGGCCCAGGATGCGCTGGTTGATCGCGTCCACGCCGGTGTTCACGTAGCTCTTGTCGGCAATGGTTTCAGCCATCTTGTTCTTGTTGGACAGGCTGGCATCGATCCACTGGCCGGCTTCGATGATGGCGGCCGTCACGGCGCGGGCCGTGTTGGGGTACTTCTTGACAAACTCGGCCGTGGTGCCGAGCACCTTTTCGGGGTGGTCTTTCCAGATGTCCTGGGTGGTGGCTGCGGTGACGCCAATGCCGTCGATGATGGCGCGGTGGTTCCAGGGCTCGCCCACGCAGTAGCCGTCCATGTTGCCCACGCGCATATTGGCCACCATTTGGGGTGGCGGCACGGTGATGACCTTGGCATCCTGCATGGGGTTGATGCCGTTGGCAGCCAGCCAGTAGTACAGCCACATGGCGTGGGTTCCGGTGGGGAAGGTCTGGGCAAAGGTGTATTCCCGCTTATCAGAAGCCATCAGCTTGGCCAGACCGGGCCCATCTACCGCTCCCTTGTCGGCCAATTTCTTGGACAGTGTGATGGCCTGGCCGTTGTGGTTCAGCGTCATCATGATGGCCATGTCTTTCTTGGGGCCGCTGATTCCCAAGTGCACACCGTAAATCAGGCCGTACAGCGAGTGGGCAAAGTCCAGCTCGCCGTTGACCAGCTTGTCGCGCACACCGGCCCAGCTGGCTTCTTTGCTGGGGATGATCTTGACGCCATACTTTTTGTCGAAACCCAGTACGGAGGCCATGACCACACTGGCGCAGTCGGTCAGGGGGATGAAGCCAATCTTGACCTCGGTTTTTTCGGGCGCGTCAGAGCCTGCGGCATGCACGACAGAGCGCAGTGCCGGTGTGATGCCAACGGCACCCAGGGCGGCGGACTGCAACACTTTGCGGCGGCTGAGATGGTTGTGCAAGAAATCAGTCATGGCAAGCAGCTTTCAAAAAATGGTGACATGTAGGAACGAAAAAAGGCGTCCTCACACGGCGCACAGCTTTCAAAAAAGCCGCGTACCGGTGGGGACGCCTTTGTCCGGGGGGTGACGCGCAGTACCCGCCGTTGGGTCCTGCTTGTCTACGACCATCCTTGGTCTTGCAGGGATATACGCAATGAGCGTGCCAGATATTTTTTTGGCACTGAGCTGGGTCTTTATGGCTAACTTGCTATTGCATTGATAGCGATAAAGTCATATTGAGCGGGGGCTGGAGGCCATTTCTTCTTACAGGCACCGCTGCAGGGTGTTCTCGGCACCAAGCTTGTGCACTGCACCAAAACGAGTGTTGGGCTCAAGAAGTGCTTGCACTTTGCCGACAACTACTCCATGACCTCCACCATCGAAACCACCAAGGCCCATACCAATCGCAAGGTCCCGGTCGAGCAATGGCCCGAATCTCTGGAAATACTGCGCCACCTGGCTTCGCAGAACAGAGCGATGTCCATCCGTGAGTTGGCGCACGACGTCAGTGCCCCTGAAATATCCACACGCAACCGACTGGCGCGGCTCGAAGTACTGGGCGCGGTGGAGGTTAAGCGATCCACCGCCATTTTGGGGCCTGGCAGGAGCGTGACTTGTGCCCACTACGTGATCACCCAGTATGGCCGGGACTGTGCGGTGTCGCGGGGCAAGCCTGCCCAGGCGGTGCCGGGTTTGTGTGTGAACAGCGTGTTCGCCCTGGCCCGGGCCATGAACCTAGCCTAACAAGTCCATCGCATCCAGCATGCGCTGGGACACGTCTACCACCTTGAGTCCCTTGTCCATGGCGGACTTGCGCAGCTTCTCATAGGCGGCCTGTTCGCTCAAGCCTTGGCGCTGCATCAGCAGGCCCTTGGCGCGATCGATGATGCGGCGGTTCTTCAGCTCGGTGTTCAGGTCTTGTACTTCGGTCTTGGCATTGGCCAGCTCTGCACGCAGAGCCTGGTCCTGTTCAAACCGGGCCATGGCCACGTCCAGAATTGGGCGTATCCGTTCGGTTGACAGTCCTGCCACGATGTAGGCTGAAACACCTGCCGCCACGGCCGCACGTGCGTTGGATGTGTCGCTGTCATTGGTGAACATGACGATAGGGCGGCGTGCATCCCGCGTAGCCATGACCACATGTTCCAAGGCGTCGCGGGCATCGCTTTCTGCATCCACAACGATGATGTCTGGCAGCAACTGGGCGAGTCGCTCGTGCAGAAAGGTGTCGGCGGGCAACGTGGCCACCAGATTGAAGCCGTTTTCCAACAAGCCAATACGCAGGCTGCGCGAACGCTCTGCCTGGTCCAGTGCATGGGTGTCACTGGGGTCAGTGATGTCCAGGTCTGGTGCAATAACAACAATGCGCAAGGCTTCAGGCATGGGGTAGTTCAAGCAATTTTCGCGCCAGTACTAGGGTTTACGCCAATAATGGTAACGCCAGGCTGAGCTGAATCCGGCGCGGCTGTACAGCGCGAGCGCACTGGCGTTGTCTTCCTCCACCTGCAGGAACACGCGCTCCAGCCCACGCTGCGCTGCGACATCGGCCAAGCCGGCCAATACGCGGGCGGCCAAGCCACGGCCGCGGCAAAACGCCGCGGTGCGCATGCCATGAATGCTGGCCCAGCTTTGGCTGAGCGATGCGGTGCCCGCTGCCACTGCCTGCCCCGCTTCCTGCACGCTGGCATAAACCACGTGGCGGCTGCGGCTTAACGCCTGAATGCGGTGGGCGCCGTCCACCGGGTCAAATCCATCGCCAAGGTAAACAGTTGACCATGGCGTTGTGGGCGTGGTGCTGACATCGGCGGGTGTGCCGCTGCAGACCCCGCGCAGCTGCTGCACCGTGGCCACCTGTACCAAGGTGGGTTGCTGTGCGAGATACCCTCGGCTGCGCAGTTCGGCGTGAATGTTGGACAGCTCCGCCGCATCGGCTAGGCGAAAGGCTGCTTGCAGCCCGCGCACGGCGTAGATGTTTTCGATGTGGGCCAGTTGGTGGGCTTCCAACCGGTGGTGGCGCAGGGGCACGGCGCTTTTGGCGCGGCCTATGGTGGAGGTGTCAAAGGGTAGCAGCCAGTTATCCATTTCTTCCATGGCTGGCGGTGCCACGGCGTCCAGGGTGGCGCGCTCGATGCTGGCAACGTCCTCGTCGGAATAGGGCAGGGTGGGTGAGGGCATGTGTGCCATTTTGCCCGCAGTGGCAGACGCAACGCGGGCAGCCTAAACTCTGTGCCTATGGTTGATGAAAATTTTTTGGTGCTGGGCATTGAGTCCTCCTGTGACGAAACCGGCGTGGCCTTGGTGCAATGGCAGGGCCGCTCTATGCCCACTTTGTTGTCGCATGCCCTCTACAGCCAGATCGACATGCATCAGGCTTTCGGGGGTGTGGTGCCTGAATTGGCGAGCCGAGACCACATTCGGCGTGTATTGCCCCTGACCCAGGAGGTGCTGGCAGCAAGTGGTCGGTTGTTGGCTGATGTGGATGTGGTGGCGTTTACCCGTGGCCCGGGTCTGGCAGGTGCATTGCTGGTGGGCGCTGGCGTGGCCTGTGCGCTGGGTGCGGCGTTGGACAAGCCGGTGTTGGGAGTTCACCACCTGGAGGGACATTTGCTGTCGCCCTTTTTGAGTGCCGATCCGCCGCAGTTTCCGTTCGTAGCGCTGTTGGTGTCTGGCGGACACACGCAACTGATGCGGGTGGATGGGGTCGGGCGTTATGCCCTGCTGGGGGAGACGATTGACGATGCGGCCGGCGAGGCTTTTGACAAATCCGCAAAGCTGATGGGACTGGGTTACCCGGGTGGCCCGGCCTTGGCCCGGATGGCAGAGCAGGGTGATCCCACGGCCTACAAGCTGCCGCGGCCCTTGCTGCACAGTGGCAACCTGGATTTCTCGTTTGCCGGGCTCAAGACCGCGGTACTGGTGCAGGCGCAGCGCATGATCGCGTCGGAGGCGGCTTTGGCCGCCGGCTTGCCTGTGCCCAGCGCGCAACCCAATGGGGGGAGTACCGAAGGGTTTTCTGCGTTGCCATTGCAGCAGCGCAATGATCTGGCCGCGTCTACACAGGCGGCCATCGTCGAAGTACTGGTGAAAAAATCCGTGGCGGCGCTGAAACAAACGGGTTTGCAGCGCCTGGTGGTGGCTGGCGGGGTGGGGGCCAACCGCAGCCTGCGTGAACAACTCAACGCCGCATGCGCCAAGCGCAAAGTACGGGTGCACTACCCTGAACTACATCTGTGCACCGACAACGGAGCCATGATTGCCATGGCCGCTGCCATGCGCCTGCAAAGTGGTCAACAACAGGCTAGCAGGTCCTACGCGTTTGATGTCAAGCCGCGTTGGCCCCTGGATAGCCTGTAGACCAGCTTTACTGGATCGTCAGTTCGGCGGCGTTGCTCACGGGTACTTTTTTGACCAGCTTCAAGGTCAACACGCCATTTTCCAGTTTGGCTTCGCTGGTAGCGGTGTCGATGTCCAGTGGCAATTCATACGCGGCGTTATAACGGCGTGGCGCTCCTTCTTTGCTGCTGATGCGCACCACGGCTCCTTCAATGGAAATGCTCACCTGGTCCTTGGCAATGCCGGGCATGTCCAGCGTCAGTGTGAAACTGGTGTCGTCCTGGGTGTAGCTTGCTGCCTTGTTGGTATTGGCGCGCAGTGCTTCGTCCATGAAGCGCTCCAGTGTGCGGCCTGCATTGGCGTAGGCATGGCGGTTCATTTGGGGGCGGGCAGTCGTAGCGAAAAACATGGTGGGTACTCCTAGTACACTGCGCGGCTCTCACAGCGAGCGCCGCATGGATCTAAGCTGCGACTCTTCTTTCATTTTTCAAGAAAAGAATCACATGTTTTTTGTTAATCGTTGGGTCTTGAAAACCGTATCGGCGGTGCTATGTGTGCTGCCTTTTGCCAGTGGCACGGCCTTGGCGCAAGCGCCTGCTACCGCACCCATCAAGCTGGCCATGGTGGAGGCCCTGACGGGTCCCAATGCAAATGCAGGCGAGGCTGTTTTTCGCAACTTGGCCTGGGCGGTTGAGCGTGTCAATGCACGCGGTGGTGTGAAGCTGCCTGCGTCTGCTGGTGGCAACCAGATGCTTCTGCTGGAGCGATACGACAGCAAGGGCCAGAACGAAGAGGCTCTATCGGTGCTGCGTTCAGCGATTGACAACGGCGCGCGCATTGTGCTGCAGGGCAACTCTTCGGCCAACGCGGCAGCCTTGATTGATGCGATCAATAAACACAATGAACGCGATCCTGCGCGTCGCGTGGTCTTTCTCAATTATTCGGCTGTGGATCCGGTGCTGACGAATGAGAAATGCAGCTACTGGCATTTCCGGTTCGATGCCCATGCCGACATGCGCATGGCTGCCTTGATGGACGTCATCAAGGACGACAAGGCTCTCAAAGGCGTGTACCTGATTGGTCAGGATTACAGCTTTGGCCAGTCCGTGCTGCGCGAGGCACGCCGTCAACTGGGTGTGCAAAGGCCCGACGTGGCCATCGTCGGTGAAGAGCTGCATCCTATGTCCCGCGTGAAAGACTTTTTGCCCTACGCCAACAAGATCAAGGCCAGCGGGGCAGGTGCCGTTATCACTGGCAATTGGGGCAACGATCTGACGCTGTTGGTCAAGGCCGCAAAGGATGTGGGGTTTGAAGGCAAGTTCTACACGTTTTACGGCAACGCTTTGGGCGCACCTGCGGCCATTGGTGAAGCTGGCATAGGGAGGGTAGTAGCGGTAGCGGACTGGTTGCCCAATGTGCAGACGACGGGCAGCGAAGCGTTTTACAAGGCCTTCCGCGTGCGTTACCCCTTGGCATCGGATGACTACGTGCACATGCGCATGCAGTTGCTGGTCGAGGCCCTGGCGCAGTCGCTGGAGGCGGCTGGCAAGCAGGGGGCGGCAGGATCACCGGGCAACCCGGATGCCGCTGCTCTGGCTGCGCAGTTGGAGAAGGTCAAAGTAAGCCTGGGCGGTCAGTCGGGCAGCATGCGTGCCGCAGACCACCAGTTCCAACAGCCGCTGGTGGTGGGGGTTATGGATCGCCAAGGCACAGCAGGCGTTAAATTTGACGCGGAAGGCTCTGGCTACGGCTTTCGGGTCATCAAGACCTTGGCGCCAGAGGCTGCAGAGTTGCCCACGAGTTGCAAAATGCAGCGGCCCTGAGCTTTGCGGTGGCGTGGACTTCGAACAGACTTGTGCGGTTCGGGCTATAATTGACAGGCTTTGCATTCGGCAAGGCGCACGCCAGGAGCAGTTCCAGCACCTGGCGCAAGTTCAAAAACCGGGGACACGCAGCCACTGTTTGGCGCTGCAGACCCCATCTGACAGGAAATAGACATGATCGCATCCAGCGTCAAAGCCGCTGTTGTCAAAGACAACGCCCGTAGCCCATCCGATACCGGCAGCCCAGAAGTGCAAGTTGCACTGTTGACCGCGCGTATCAACGAGCTCATGCCCCACTTCAAGACCCACGCCAAAGACCACCACGGTCGTCGCGGCCTGGTCCGTATGGTGAACACACGTAAGAGCCTGTTGGCCTACCTGAATCGCGTAGACCACGACCGTTATGTTGCGCTGATCACCAAATTGGGTCTGCGTAAGTAAGCGCTGCACCATATGACAGACGCCTGAGTTAGTTCACTAGCTCAGGCGTTTTTTACTTCGGAGACGGCAAAAACAGAGCGAAGCTGTGTCATTCCAAGGAAATTGGCGGGTTTTTCGAACCGCAATTTGAGTTTCTCTGGAATGGCATCGTGTTCTGCGTTGTTGCCTCCGGGCTTGGCAGGTGGCCTTTACCTGCCAGCGGGTTCCCGCACTATCAGGAGATAAAACAATGAGCATTTTCAACAAAGTCACCAAGACCTTCCAATGGGGTCAACACACCGTCACGATGGAAACCGGCGAAATTGCGCGCCAATCCACTGGCGCCGTGCTGTTGGACATGGACGGCACTGTGGTGCTGGCAACCGTTGTTGCCAAGACTGAAGGCAAGCCAGGCCAGGACTTCTTCCCCTTGACTGTCGATTACCTGGAAAAGAGTTATGCCGCAGGCAAGATTCCTGGCAGCTTCTTCAAGCGCGAAGGCCGCCCCAGCGAGTTTGAAACGCTGACCAGCCGCCTGATCGACCGCCCCATTCGCCCTCTGTTCCCAGAAGGTTTCTTCAACGAAGTGCACGTGGTGATCCACACCGTGTCGTTGAACCCTGAAGTCGATGCCGATATCGCCGCCATGATCGCCGTGAGCGCCGCCTTGTCCATCTCTGGCGTGCCGTTCAACGGTCCCATCGGTGCAGCCCGCGTGGGTTATGTCAATGGCGAGTACGTTCTGAACCCCGGTCAGACTGCGCGCAAGGATTCCATCATGGATCTGGTTGTTGCCGGTACCGAAGCCGCTGTTCTGATGGTCGAATCCGAAGCCCAGCAACTGTCCGAAGAAATCATGCTGGGCGCCGTAGTGTTCGGTCACCAGCAGGGCAATATCGCCATCAACGCGATCCACGAATTGGTGCGTGACGCTGGCAAGCCGGTCTGGGACTGGAAAGCCCCTGCCAAGGATGAAGCCCTGATCGCCAAGATCGATGGCCTGGCCAAAGCCAAGCTGGAAGCCGCTTACCAAATCCGTAACAAACAAGCCCGTACCCAGGCATGCCGCGCAGCCTATGCAGATGTGATGGCCGGTCTGAAGGCTGATGGTGCCGCATTTGATTCCGTCGCGGTCGAGGGTCTGTTGTTCGAGATCGAAGCCAAGATTGTTCGCGGCCAGATTCTGGCGGGTGAGCCCCGTATCGACGGTCGCGACACACGCACCGTGCGCGCGATCGAAATCCGCAACAGCGTGCTGCCCCGTACCCACGGTTCCGCCCTGTTCACCCGCGGTGAGACGCAGGCCTTGGTCGTGACCACCTTGGGTACCGAGCGTGATGCCCAGCGTATCGACGCACTGAGCGGCGATTACGAAGACCGTTTCATGTTGCACTACAACATGCCTCCGTTTGCCACGGGCGAAACCGGCCGCGTGGGTACGCCCAAGCGCCGCGAAATCGGCCACGGTCGTCTGGCCAAGCGCGCCCTGGTCGCGGTGTTGCCTTCCAAGGAAGACTTCCCGTACACCATGCGTGTGGTGTCTGAAATCACTGAATCCAACGGCTCTTCGTCGATGGCTTCCGTTTGCGGCGGCTGCCTGTCCCTGATGGACGCTGGCGTGCCCATGAAGGCCCATGTGGCCGGTATCGCCATGGGCCTGATCAAGGAAGATAACCGCTTTGCGGTGTTGACCGACATTCTGGGTGACGAGGATCACCTGGGCGATATGGACTTCAAGGTTGCCGGTACCACCAACGGTATTACCGCACTGCAGATGGACATCAAGATCCAGGGCATTACCAAGGAAATCATGCAAGTCGCTTTGGCCCAAGCCAAGGAAGCGCGCATGCATATCCTGGGCAAGATGCAGGAAGCGATGAGCGAAGCGAAGACCGAAGTATCCAACTTCGCTCCCCGCCTGTTCACGATGAAGATCAACCCCGAGAAGATCCGTGACGTGATCGGTAAGGGCGGCGCCGTGATCCGCGCGCTGACGGAAGAAACCGGAACACAAATCAACATCGACGAAGACGGCACCATCACCATCGCATCTGCCGACCCAGCCAAGGCGGAAGAAGCCAAGCGCCGGATCGAGCAGATCACAGCTGAGGTCGAAATCGGCAAGGTCTACGAAGGTCCTATCACCAAGTTGCTGGATTTCGGTGCTCTGGTCAACTTGTTGCCAGGCAAGGATGGTCTGTTGCACATCAGTCAGATCGCACACGAACGTGTCGAGAAGGTGTCCGACTACCTGACCGAAGGCCAGATCATCAAGGTCAAGGTCATGGAAACCGACGAAAAGGGTCGCATCAAGCTGTCCATGAAGGCTCTGCTGGACCGCCCTGTTCAAACGACTGAACAGGGTTAATCAACGATCCGCTAGCAATTTGATAGCTCCTTGGGTAATACCGACGGGGGCTATCGGTTGAAATGGCTATGAGAGTTATTGAAATTTCATCCTTTGGCGGCCCGGATGTGCTGCGTCTGGGTAATCGTCCTTTGCCAGTTGCCGGCGTGGGCGAGGTACTGGTGCGCGTGCGCGCAAGTGGTATCAACCGGCCGGATGTCCTGCAGCGCGCGGGTATGTATCCTGCGCCTGCGGGGGCGTCCGACATCCCTGGGTTGGAAATTGCTGGTGTGATCGAAAGTGGCGATGTGCAGGCCATGGCGCAAGCCGGGCTCAATGTGGGCGACCGCGTGTGTGCATTGGTGGCGGGTGGTGGTTACGCAGAGTATTGCGTGGCTCCCATCGGCCAATGTCTGCCGGTTCCTCAAGGTCTGAGTGATGTGGAGGCGGCTTCGCTGCCGGAGACATTCTTTACCGTGTGGAGCAATGTGTTTGACCGCGGTGCTTTGCAAAGCGGTGAGACCCTCTTGGTGCAGGGTGGAACCAGCGGTATCGGGGTCACGGCCATCCAGATTGCCAAGGCATTGGGTGCCATTGTGATTGCCACTGCCGGCAGCGACGAGAAATGTGCTGCTTGCCTGGCGCTTGGCGCCGACCATGCCATCAACTACAAGACCCAGGACTTCCAGGTCGAGGCCTTGCGCCTGACCGATGGTCGTGGTGTTGATGTCGTGCTGGATATGGTGGCCGGAGGCTACGTCGCCAAGGAAGTTCAGTGCCTGGCTGAAGATGGCCGCTTGGTCATCATCGCCGTGCAAGGCGGTGTGCAATCGGAGTTCAATGCTGCTCTGGTCATGCGCAAGCGTTTGACTATCACGGGTTCGACCTTGCGTGCACGGCCGGTAGCGTTCAAGGCAGCCATCGCCAAGGCGTGTTTGCAGCGTGTTTGGCCCTTATTGGTTGCTGGTCGGGTTAAACCTGTCGTGCACAGTGAGTTCCATGCGGTGGACGCAGACCATGCCAGCGGTAGTGGCGCATCTCGCGCCCATGCCCTGATGGAGTCGAACCAGCATGTAGGCAAGATTGTTTTGAGTTGGGAAGAGCAAGCATGAAGAAACAGCTGATTGCAGGTAATTGGAAGATGAATGGCTCTTTGCAGTCCAATGCCGCCTTGGTGGCGGCGTTGGCTGCTGGTGCTGCCAACGCCCAGTGCTTGGTGGCCGTCTGCGTGCCCGCGCCCTATCTGGCGCAGGTGCAATTGTTGGTGACTGGAACCCCAATCGCACTGGGTGCGCAGGACCTGTCCCAGCACGAGGCAGGTGCATTTACCGGCGAAGTGTCGGCAGGTATGTTGCGGGAGTTTGCTACACGCTACTGCCTGGTGGGCCACTCAGAGCGTCGCCAGTACCATGGAGAGACCGATGTCGTGGTGGCGACCAAGGTGCAGCGTGCATTGGCGGCGGGGATTACTCCTATCGTTTGCGTTGGCGAGACGCTGGCCGAGCGAGAGGCAGGGCGTACAGAAGAGGTGGTTAAGCGCCAGCTCGCAGCTGTGATCCATACCAATGGCCATTGCATTAGTGAAATCGTCGTGGCCTACGAGCCGGTGTGGGCCATTGGCACTGGCAAGACCGCCAGCCCGGAAGAGGCACAGCAAGTGCATGCCGTGCTGCGCGCCCAGTTGCATGCCGCAACTGCGCACGCGGACCGAGTGCACATTTTGTACGGCGGAAGCATGAATGCGGGCAATGCCGCACAGCTGCTCTCCCAGCAAGACATTGACGGCGGATTGGTCGGGGGAGCTTCCCTCAAAGCCGCAGACTTTTTATCCATCATTGCCGCGGCCCGCTGATTGCGCTGGTGCCGGTAGTTTTTTTCTTTTTTTGGAGTAGAGAATGAGTGTTGTTTTGACGATTATCCTGACGGTTCAAATGCTGTCGGCTCTGGCCATGATCGGTTTGATCCTGGTGCAACATGGCAAAGGCGCTGATATGGGAGCCGCCTTTGGCAGCGGTGGTTCGGGTAGCCTGTTTGGTGCCAGCGGTAGCGCCAATTTCCTGTCGCGTACGACCGCGGTTGCCGCCACGGTTTTCTTTGTCTGCACTTTGGCGTTGGCTTACTTTGGCAATCTGCGGCCAACAACGTCCTCCAGTGTTCTGGAGAGCGCAGCGGCAATTGCTCCCGTAGAGGCTGCTTCTGCACCTGCAGTTGCAGCGTCGGGTGTTGGCCAAATTCCAGCCAAGTAATCGCGGAGCAAACCCTGTATTTATTGCCTTGTCCCCGGGAAGCAAGGGGTAAATTCAGGGTAAACTCTATGCTTGTCTGAAATGCAAATCACCTTCGGGTTCCTCACGCTACGCAGACAAAAAAAGCCGCCGTCGTGGTGAAATTGGTAGACACGCTATCTTGAGGGGGTAGTGGCGAGAGCTGTGCGAGTTCGAGTCTCGCCGACGGCACCAAATGGTATTTGACCTGCTTGGCATAGTTTGAGCAGGCCTGAAATGGTGATAAGAAACGCACAAGATGAGCCTCGATCAATATCTTCCTGCACTCTTGTTCATCTTGGTAGGCCTCGCCATCGGCGTTGCGCCACAAGTCATAGGCTACGTCCTCGGGCCCAACCGGCCGGATGAGGCGAAAAACTCCCCTTACGAATGCGGCTTCGAGGCGTTTGAAGACGCCCGCATGAAGTTTGATGTTCGCTACTACCTCATCGCAATTCTCTTTATTCTGTTTGATCTTGAAACGGCATTCCTGTTTCCATGGGCGGTTGCGCTCAAGGAGTTGGGTTTGTTTGGTTTTCTGATCGGGTTGGAGTTCGTGGGTGTGCTGACCATTGGCTTTGTGTACATGTGGAAAAAAGGTGCCCTGGACTGGGAGTAACAAATGATTGAAGGTGTTCTGAGAGAGGGCTTTGTCACCACCAGTTACGACTCGGTGATGAACTGGGCACGGACTGGTTCCGTGTGGCCCATGACATTCGGCCTGGCCTGCTGCGCTGTGGAAATGATGCACTCGGCAACTGCACGTTATGACTTGGCTCGCTTCGGCGCTGAAGTGTTTCGCGCCAGTCCGCGTCAGTCCGATTTGATGATTGTGGCGGGTACATTGACCAACAAAATGGCGCCAGCGTTTCGCAAGGTCTACGATCAAATGTCCGAGCCGCGCCGTGTTATCAGCATGGGGTCTTGTGCTAATGGTGGTGGCTATTACCACTATAGCTACTCCGTTGTCCGTGGGTGCGATCGCATCGTGCCGGTAGATGTATATGTGCCGGGTTGCCCACCGACAGCTGAGGCGCTGATTTACGGCATCATGCAATTGCAACTCAAGATTCGCCGCACCGAAACCATTGCGCGGGCCTGAAGGGGTTTATGACAACATTTTCCGTAACGCCTGAGACCACTCAGGCGGCCGTTGTTGCGGCTTTGGGTGATAGGTTGAAACGCAGCTCCATCTCGCTGGGCGAAGTCGAGGTGGTGGTGTCTGCCGATGACTACCACGTTGCTGCGCAAATTTTGCGCGATACATCGGGTTGCAAGTTCGAGCAGTTGATCGACTTGTGTGGCGTGGACTACTCCGAATACAAGGGTGGCACCTATGAAGGGCCTCGGTTTTGTGTGGTGCTACAACTATTGTCTGTCAGCCTGAACCAGCGTTTGCGGCTCAAAGTGTTTGCAACTGACGACTCCATGCCTTTGCTGTTGTCTGTTACCGATGTTTGGGCTTCTGCCGATTGGTATGAGCGCGAAGCCTTTGATTTGTTTGGCATCATGTTTGACGGCCACAATGACTTGCGGCGCATCCTGACCGACTACGGTTTTATTGGCCATCCCTTCCGCAAAGATTTCCCAACCAGTGGTTATGTTGAGATGCGCTACGACGCAGAACAGGCTCGTGTCGTGTACCAGCCCGTCACCATCGAGAGTCGCGAGATTACGCCGCGCATCATTCGTGAAGACAACTATGGGGGGCTGCACAAAGCGCTTTGATCCATGGCTGAAATAAAGAACTACACCCTCAATTTCGGACCCCAGCACCCGGCAGCCCACGGCGTTTTGCGCCTGGTTTTGGAGCTGGATGGCGAAGTGATCCAACGCGCGGACCCGCACATCGGAAACTTGCACCGCGCCACTGAAAAGTTGGCTGAAACCAAGACCTACATCCAAAGCCTGCCTTACATGGATCGCTTGGACTATGTGTCCATGATGTGCAGTGAGCACGCTTATTGCCTGGCCCTTGAGCGCATGCTTGGCATTGAAGTGCCTATCCGCGCGCAGTACATCCGTGTCATGTACGCGGAGATTACGCGCTTGTTGAACCATTTGATGTACCTCGGTTCACACGGTAACGATTGCGGCAGTTCCACCATCCTCATTTACACGTTCCGTGAGCGTGAGGACTTGTTTGACATGTACGAAGCGGCCAGTGGCGCCCGCATGCACGCGGCCTACATCCGTCCGGGTGGTGTATACCGCGATCTGCCGGACACCATGAACCAGCACAAGGCCAGCAAGGTGCGTAACGCCAAAGCGGTTAAGGAGCTTAATCGGAATCGACAGGGGTCCTTGTTGGACTTCATTGAGGATTTCACGCAGCGATTCCCTAAGTGTCTGGAGGAATACCACACGCTGTTGACCGAAAACCGCATCTGGAAGCAGCGCTGTGTTGGTATCAGTCCTGTGACGCCCGAGCGCGCGCTGAATCTGGGATTCACCGGGGCCATGTTACGTGCCACCGGCCTGGCCTGGGATTTGCGCAAACAGCAGCCTTACGACGTGTACGACAAACTGGACTTCGATATTCCAGTTGGTGCCACAGGCGACGTGTATGACCGCTATTTGGTTCGTATGGAGGAGATGAAGCAGTCCAATCGCATTATCAAACAATGCGTGGACTGGCTGCGCGTCAACCCTGGTCCAGTGATCACTGATAACCACAAGGTCGCACCACCTTCGCGGGAGTCCATGAAAACCAGCATGGAAGAGTTGATCCACCATTTCAAGCTCTTTACCGAGGGTTTTCACGTGCCCGAGGGCGAGGCCTATGCGGCAGTAGAGCACCCCAAGGGTGAATTTGGTGTCTATATCGTCAGCGAGGGTGCTAATAAGCCTTATCGCCTGAAGATTCGTGCGCCTGGCTTCCCGCATCTTGCTGGACTCAATGAACTGGCCAAGGGCCACATGATTGCCGATGTGGTCTCCATCATCGGTACCCTGGATATCGTTTTTGGAGAGATTGATCGATGATCTCTGAATCTACCAAGGCACGCTTTGCCAAGGAAGTCGCAAAGTACCCCGCCGACCAAGCCCAATCTGCCGTGATGGCCTGTCTGGCCATTGTGCAGCAGGAGCTGGGCTATGTAAGTACGGATAGCGAAGCCCAAGTGGCTGAGTACTTGGGTATGCCACCCATGGCCGTGCATGAGGTCACGACCTTTTACAACATGTACAACCAACGTCCTGTTGGAAAGTACAAGCTCAATGTGTGCACCAATTTGCCGTGCCAGTTGCGCGAAGGCCAGAGCACCTTGCATTATTTGGAAAAGAAGCTCGGTATCTCCATGGGGCAGACCACTGCAGATGGTCTTTTCACCCTGCAACAAAGTGAGTGCCTGGGTGCGTGCGCCGACTCTCCCGTCATGCTGGTCAATGATCGCTCAATGTGCAGCTTCATGACGCCAGAGAAACTTGATCAGTTGGTGGACGGTTTGCGGGCGGTGGAGAACAAATGATGACGGCCCAGCATATTCTTTCCCAGTTTCGCGCCACTGGCGTGCAAACCTGCTTCCATGACCGCCATATCAACCCACAAATCTTTGCCGGTTTGAATGGTGGGAACTGGCGCCTTAAGGACTACGAGGCGCGTGGTGGTTACCAGGCGCTGCGTAAGGTTCTGGGTATCGGTGGTGGTGAGCCGATGACGCAGGATCAGGTTATCGCAGCGGTCAAGGAGTCTGCCTTGCGTGGGCGCGGCGGAGCTGGGTTTCCTACAGGATTGAAGTGGAGCTTTATGCCCCGCCAGTTCCCTGGTCAGAAATATCTGGTTTGTAACTCGGACGAAGGTGAGCCCGGTACGTGCAAAGACCGGGACATCATGGAGTTCAATCCTCATATCGTCATTGAGGGTATGGCCATTGCTGCTTTTGCAATGGGTATTTCGGTGGGTTACAACTACATCCACGGCGAGATCTTCTCTACCTATAACCGCTTTGAAGAGGCGTTGGAAGAAGCACGCGCAGCCGGTCTACTGGGTAACAACATTCTGGGTAGTAACTTCAGTTTCCAGTTGCATGCGGCCCATGGATTTGGCGCCTACATCTGCGGCGAAGAAACGGCCTTACTGGAGTCGTTGGAAGGTAAAAAAGGCCAGCCACGCTTCAAACCTCCATTCCCTGCCAGCTTTGGCCTTTATGGAAAACCCACCACGATCAACAACACTGAAACCTTTGCAGCGGTTCCTTGGATCATTCGCAACGGCGGGCAGGCCTATTTGGAATGTGGCAAGCCCAATAACGGAGGTACCAAGATTTACTCCGTCAGTGGTGATGTAGAAATGCCTGGCAATTTTGAAGTACCCATGGGTACTCCGTTTTCCAAGTTGCTGGAATTGGCGGGTGGTGTACGTGCTGGACGGAAGCTGAAGGCTGTGATTCCCGGTGGATCTTCGTCGCCCGTCTTGCCCGCATCCATCATGATCGATTGCACCATGGACTACGACTCTATCGCAAAGGCCGGATCGATGTTGGGCTCGGGCGCGGTAATCGTATTGGACGACACCCGCTGCATGGTCAAGAGCCTGCAGCGATTGAGTTATTTCTACATGCATGAGTCCTGCGGCCAGTGCACGCCTTGCCGTGAAGGTACAGGATGGCTGTCGCGCGTGGTGGATCGCATTGAAACCGGCCATGGACGCCCAGCCGATATGGATCTTCTGGATAGTGTTGCAGAAGACATCCAGGGTCGCACTATTTGTGCCTTGGGCGATGCTGCGGCCATGCCGGTGCGCGCCATGATCAAGCACTTCCGACACGAATTTGAGCACCACGTAACGCACAAGACCTGCATGGTCCCCGCCTACGTCTAAACGAGTGACAAGATGATTGAAATCGAACTCGACGGTAAGAAGGTTGACATTGTCGAAGGCAGCATGATCATGCATGCGGCCGAAAAGGCGGGCACCTATATTCCCCATTTCTGCTACCACAAGAAACTAAGCATCGCGGCCAATTGCCGCATGTGCCTGGTTGATGTGGAAAAGATGCCCAAGCCTATGCCCGCTTGTGCAACGCCTGTCACGCAAGGCATGATTGTTCGCACCAAGAGCGACAAAGCGATCAAGGCGCAAAAGTCCGTCATGGAGTTTTTGCTGATCAACCACCCGCTGGATTGCCCCATTTGTGACCAAGGCGGTGAATGCCAGTTGCAGGATTTGGCTGTGGGTTACGGAGGTTCTTCTTCGCGTTACGAAGAAGAGAAGCGTGTGGTTTTCCACAAGGATATCGGCCCTCTGGTATCCATGGAGGAAATGAGCCGCTGCATCCATTGCACACGTTGCGTGCGTTTTGGGCAGGAGATCGCTGGCGCCATGGAACTCGGCATGTCGCACCGCGGTGAACATGCCGAAATCGAGTCTTTTGTCGGTTTGACCGTTGATTCGGAATTGTCGGGCAACATGATCGATATCTGCCCGGTGGGTGCTTTGACCAGCAAACCATTCCGCTACAGTGCCCGTACTTGGGAGTTGTCGCGCCGCAAGTCGGTCAGCCCCCACGACTCCACAGGAACCAATCTGGTGGTGCAAGTCAAGAACAACACCGTGATGCGGGTTGTGCCGTTGGAGAATGAGGCCGTCAACGAATGCTGGATCGCAGACCGCGACCGTTTCTCATACGAAGCCCTGAACAGCAGCGAGCGGCTCACAGCGCCGATGCTAAAGCAGGGCGGCGAATGGAAGAGCGTGGACTGGCAGACAGCGCTGGAATATGTGGCGCATGGTCTGCAGGGCATCAAGTCGTCTCATGGACCGGCTACCGTTGGTGCTTTGGTGAGTCCGCACAGCACGCTGGAAGAACTCTATTTGGCAGGAGCGCTGGTGCGCGGCCTTGGAAGCGAAAACATAGACTACCGCCTGCGCAACGCTGAGTTTGCAAGCGGTCATACAGGCGTTCGCTATCTGGGAATGCCCATCGCGGAACTGTCCAACCTAGAACGCGTGTTGGTGGTTGGATCCAATCTGCGCAAAGACCATCCCTTGTTTGCCCAGCGAATTCGTCAGGCCAACAAGCGTGGATGCGTGATCAGCGTGGTTAACGCACAGAGCGCAGATTGGGGCATGCCGATTCGCAATAGCCTGATGGCCCCAGCAGCCCAATGGCTACAGGCCTTGGCCGATATTGCAGCGGTCATCGCGGTAGAGAAGGGCGTCACCGCCCCAGTCGATGGTCAGGCAAACGATGTCGCAAAAAGTATTGCCCAAGCTTTGTTGGGTGGCGAGCGTAAAGCCATTCTGCTGGGCAATGCAGCAGCTCACCATGCACAGGCAAGCCAGATTTTGGCGCTGGCAGACTGGATTGGCACGCAAACGGGAGCTAGCTTTGGTTACCTGACCGAAGCTGCCAATACCGTCGGTGCGCAACTGGCTGGCGTTATGCCTGGCAGCAAGGGTTTGAACGCCGGGCAAATGTTGTCTGGTGGTTTGAAGGCTGCGATTCTGCTGAACAACGAGCCCGAGTTTGATTCGGCTGCTGGTGCTGCTGCAGTCACTGCGCTGAAGCAATGCGAGATGGTCGTAACCCTAAGCCCCTTCAAGGCCAACATGGACTTCAGTGATGTGCTTTTGCCCATTGCACCGTTCACGGAAACACCGGGGACGTTTGTCAGTGCCGAGGGGCGGGTGCAAAGCTTTTATGCGGTGGTCAAGCCCTTGGGAGAGACCCGACCTGGCTGGAAGGTGCTGCGTGCATTGGCCAATGTTTTGGGTTTGCCCGGATTCGAGTTTGAATCGGCGCAAGAGGTCTTGCAGCAGATGCACATGCACAACGAAGATGGCGTGCCGACCCAAGTGCCAGCTGAAAGGCTCAACAACAGTTGTGCTTGGCCAATCGCATCTTCAAGCAACGCTGTGGAACCCTGTGTGGCCAGCATCTACCAGTTGGACAGCATTGTCCGGCGTGCATCGTCCCTGCAATTGACTGCCGACGGCCGGGCTGCTGCCAAGGTGGGTGTGGCGCAGGAGGTGTTGGCATGATCGACGCGCTGTTCAATTTTGGATTGGGTTTGGTTGCTGCTTCCTGGTGGGCCGAGCTGGCTTGGCCTGTGATCTGGACTCTAATCAAGATTCTCGCAATTGTGCTTCCCCTGATGGGCGTGATTGCCTACACCACGCTTTGGGAACGCAAACTGTTGGGTTACGTGCAAGTGCGTCACGGTCCGAATCGGGTGGGACCGTTTGGCATGTTGCAGCCGATCGCGGACGCGCTGAAGTTGCTGACCAAGGAGATTCTGGTTCCAGCCGCGGCCAATAAAGGTTTGTACTTTTTGGGGCCCGTGATGACGATTACGCCTGCCCTGGCAGCATGGGTCGTTATTCCCTTTGGCCCGGATGTGGCCTTGTCCAACATTAATGCGGGATTGCTATTTTTGATGGCGATTGCTGGCATGGAGGTCTACGGAATCATTATTTCCGGATGGGCTTCAAATTCAAAGTACGCCTTCTTGGGGGCCATGCGGGCTTCTGCACAGATGGTCAGCTACGAGATCGCAATGGGTTTTTGCTTTGTGGTCGTCCTGATGGTGTCGTCCAGCATGAACCTGACGGACATTGTGATGGGGCAAGGCCAGGGGCACTTTGCCGACATGGGCTTGACCTTCCTCTCTTGGAATTGGCTGCCTTTGCTGCCTATCTTTGTTGTCTACGTGATTTCAAGCATGGCCGAAACCAACCGCCATCCCTTTGACGTGGTTGAAGGAGAGGCTGAAATTGTTGCGGGCCATATGGTCGAGTACTCGGGCATGTCTTTCGCCATGTTCCAGTTGGCCGAGTACGCCAATTTCTATCTGGTATCCCTGCTGGGTACTCTTTTGTTCCTCGGCGGTTGGATGTCTCCGATTGACACGCCTCTGTTGAACTGGATCCCTGGCTGGATCTGGCTGGGTCTCAAGGCTTTCATGTTCATGTCGTTCTTTATTTGGGTGCGGGCAACGTTTCCGCGTTTTCGTTATGACCAGATCATGCGCTTGGGTTGGAAAGTATTCATACCCGTGACTCTGGTTTGGTTGGTCGTTGTAGGCGCTTGGATGCAGTTGCCTGCGCCGTACAACATTTGGAAGTAAGAGCACATCTATGTCTGCAAATACCGTTGCCCAAAAGCCGTTGGCGTTTTCGCTGAAGGATTTTCTGAGTAGCTTTTTGATGTGGGAGCTGTTCAAGGGGTTGGCCTTGACAGGTCGTTATGCTTTTCGCCGCAAGGTCACACTGCAGTACCCAGAGGAAAAAACGCCCTTGTCCCCGCGCTTTCGTGGATTGCACGCGTTGCGTCGCTATGAAAACGGCGAAGAGCGTTGTATTGCCTGCAAGTTGTGCGAGGCCGTGTGCCCAGCGATGGCAATCACGATTGAGTCCGAAATGCGTGACGACGGATCACGCCGTACCACCCGGTATGACATCGACCTGAACAAGTGTATTTTTTGCGGCTTTTGCGAAGAGAGTTGCCCAGTGGATTCGATCGTTGAGACTCAGGTATTCGAGTACCACGGTGAATCGCGTGCTGATTTGTACTTCACGAAAGACATGCTTCTCGCGGTAGGTGATCGCTATGAAGCCCAGATTGCGGCTAATCGACAGATCGATGCCAAATACCGCTGACCCGTCGCAAGAAAGAATCTGAATCATGAGTGTCACGACTGGTCTTTTCTATGTGTTCTCCGCGATCATGCTATTGGCCGCATTTCGCGTGATCACGGCGCGCAATCCCATTCACGCTGTGCTGTATCTGGTATTGACGTTCTTTCAGGCTTCGATGATCTGGATGCTGCTCAAGGCTGAATTTTTGTCGATCACCCTGGTTTTGGTTTATGTCGGTGCGGTGATGGTGTTGTTCTTGTTTGTCGTCATGATGATGGACGTCAATCTTGAGAATTTGCGCCGCGATTTCTGGAAGCACTTCCCTTTTGCAGCGCTCGTAGGCGTGGTCATTGCACTTGAAATGTCTGCAGTGTTGATGGGTGGATTTCGTGTACTGGAAGAGCCTAGTACTGCAGCAGTTGCGGGGGCGTCCAATACCAAAGAGCTGGGCAAGTTGTTGTATACCCAGTACATCTACCCACTGGAAGTTGCGGCCGCCATTTTGCTAGTGGCCATGATTGCTGCGATTGCTCTAACACTGCGTTCGCGCAAGGATTCCAGGTTTATCCACGTATCGGATCAAGTGCGCGTCAAAGCGAAAGACAGGCTCTCGGTTGTCAAGTACGCAGCTACCCAGGCTGCAGTCCCTGCACCTGTAGCTGACGCAGCTTCAGAGGAGAAAAAAGCATGATATTGACATTAGGTCACTTCTTGTCGCTAGGCGCCATTCTGTTTGCCTTGTCTGTCGTAGGTATCTTTTTGAACCGACGCAACCTGATCGTGTTGTTGATGGCGATCGAGCTCATGTTGCTTGCAGTGAATACGAACTTCATAGCGTTTTCCCATTACCTCAATGACATGCACGGTCAGATATTCGTGTTTTTCATCTTGACGGTGGCAGCTGCCGAGTCCGCCATAGGGCTGGCTATTTTGGTGCTGCTGTTCCGCAACAAGTCCAGCATCAGTGTGGACGAACTCAATACGCTCAAGGGTTAAGAACAACATGAGTCAAACCCTATCTGCTTCTACGTTGCTATGGGTGCCCTTGGCGCCGTTGGTTGGTTCTGTACTCGCCGGTGTTCTGGGTACACAGTTCGGTGGCAACGTCATCGGCCGTCGCGCAAGCCACTGCGTCACGATCCTGGGTGTTCTGATCGCCTTTATCGTGTCAGTCATGACCCTGAAGTCGGTTGCCATGGACGGCGCCCGCCTGAATGAAACCCTTTACACCTGGATGGTGGTGGGGGGGTTGAAAATGGAAATCGGTTTTCTGATTGATGGTCTCTCGGCCATGATGATGTGTGTAGTTACCTTTGTCTCCTTGATGGTGCACCTCTACACCATTGGCTACATGGAAGAAGACGAGGGTTACAACCGTTTCTTCTCTTACATCTCGCTGTTTACTTTCTCGATGTTGATGCTGGTCATGAGCAACAACATGTTGCAGCTGTTCTTTGGTTGGGAAGCGGTGGGTCTGGTGTCGTATCTGCTGATTGGCTTTTGGTACAACAAGCCCACAGCAATTTTTGCCAATATGAAGGCATTTTTGGTCAACCGGGTGGGGGACTTCGGTTTTATCCTGGGCATCGGATTGATTGCGGCATATGCCGGCACGTTGAACTACACCGAAGCTTTTGCCAAGTCGGGCGAGTTGGCCAGTTTGACTTTGCCAGGCACGGAATGGATGCTGATCACGGTGATCTGCATTTGCCTGTTTATTGGCGCCATGGGTAAGTCGGCCCAGTTCCCACTGCATGTATGGCTGCCTGACTCCATGGAAGGACCGACCCCGATTTCTGCATTGATCCATGCCGCCACCATGGTTACCGCCGGTATCTTCATGGTGGCGCGTATGTCGCCTTTGTTTGAGTTGAGTGACACGGCATTGAGCTTCATCATGGTGATAGGTTCTATAACTGCGCTCTTCATGGGTTTCTTGGGCATCATCCAGAATGACATCAAGCGTGTTGTGGCCTATTCCACATTGTCGCAATTGGGTTACATGACGGTGGCTTTGGGGGTCTCTGCGTATTCTGTGGCAGTTTTCCACTTGATGACGCACGCTTTCTTCAAGGCTTTGTTGTTCCTTGGAGCAGGTTCCGTGATCATGGGGTGCCACCATAATCAGGATATCCGGTGGATGGGAGGGCTGCGGAAATACATGCCCATTACATGGATCACATCGTTATTGGGCTCGTTGGCTTTGATTGGAACCCCTTTGTTTTCGGGTTTCTTTTCGAAAGACAGCATCATTGAGGCAGTGATGGAGAGCCATTTGCCCGGAGCCGGATTCGCAAAGTTTGCTGTCATGGCCGGTGTTTTTGTGACGGCGTTCTATTCATTCCGAATGTATTTCCTGGTGTTCCACGGCAAAGAACGTTTTGACCAGAATCCTGACGCGCAACACGACGATCACCACGGTGACCATGGTGACCATGGTCATCATGATGACCATCATCACATTCCCCATGAATCCCCTTGGGTCGTAACAGTACCGCTCATTTTGTTAGCCATACCGTCGGTGTTTATTGGTTATCTGACGATTCAACCGATGCTGTTTGGCGATTTCTTCAAAGATGCGATTTTTGTGAACGCCCAATTGCATCCTGCAATGAAAGAGTTGGGTGAAGCTTTCCATGGACCGGTCGCTATGGCCTTGCATGGACTTTCGACTTTGCCGTTTTGGTTAGCTGTGGCCGGAGTCTCTCTCTCCTATGTTTTCTATATGCTGAAGCCTGAATGGCCCGTGGCGATCAAGAAAACGTTCTTGCCGGTTTTTAACCTGCTTGAAAACAAGTACTACCTTGATTGGATCAACGAGAACATTCTGGCTCGTGGTGCCCGTGCACTGGGAACCGGCTTATGGAAGGGTGGGGATCAAGCCATTATTGATGGTACTTTGGTGAACGGCTCCTGGAAATTGGTGGGTTGGATTTCTGGGTCGGTGCGCAAGCTGCAGTCCGGATTCCTGTACCACTACGCTCTGGTCATGATTTTGGGCATCTTCGTGTTCATGACGTATTTTGTTTGGCTCAAGTAGGAGAAGAAGAATATGGGATTGTTGAGCCTGGCGATTTGGACGCCGATCGCGTTCGGACTGGTATTGCTGGCGCTGGGGCGTGACGAGCAGGCAGGAGCTGTGCGTTGGCTGGCCCTGGTGGGTGCGGTGGTTAGTTTTCTGGTGACCTTGCCGCTGTACACGCAGTTCGACACATCTACCGCTGCCATGCAGTTTGTAGAAAACGTCGCTTGGATTGACCGCTTCAACGTTAAATACCACTTAGGTGTGGATGGCATTTCGTTGTGGTTTGTGCTGTTAACTGCGTTTATCAATGTGATTGTGGTCATTGCCGGGTGGGAGGTCATTACCCGCCGCGTCAATCAGTACATGGCCGCGTTTTTAATTCTTAGCGGTTTGATGATTGGTGTGTTTTCCACCTTGGATGGCCTGCTGTTCTACGTGTTCTTCGAAGCCACCTTGATTCCCATGTATCTGATCATCGGTATCTGGGGCGGTCCAAACAAGATTTACGCGGCGTTCAAATTCTTCTTGTACACGTTGATGGGCTCTTTGTTGATGCTCATCGCCCTGATTTTCTTGTACACCAAGTCGGGTGGAAGTTTTGATTTGGCGACCTGGCACGCCTTGCCCCTGGATAGCCGCAGCCAAACCTTGCTCTTTTTTGCCTTCTTTGCGGCGTTTGCTGTCAAGGTGCCCATGTGGCCAGTGCACACTTGGTTGCCTGATGTACACGTGGAAGCCCCAACCGGTGGCTCGGCGGTGCTTGCGGCCATCATGTTGAAGCTGGGAGCCTATGGTTTTCTGCGTTTTTCTTTGCCTATTGCGCCCGATGCTGCCCATGAATGGGCGTGGTTAATGATCGCTCTATCGCTTACCGCCGTGGTCTACGTGGGCCTGGTGGCCATGGTCCAGGAAGATATGAAGAAGCTTGTAGCCTATTCATCCGTCGCGCACATGGGGTTTGTGACTCTGGGATTCTTCCTCTTTATCGACTTGGGTATGTCTGGTGGTCTCGTACAGATGATTGCGCACGGTTTTGTGTCAGGCGCAATGTTCTTGTCCATTGGCGTGCTGTACGACCGCGTGCATTCGCGCGAGATCGCCAGTTACGGTGGTGTGGTCAACACCATGCCCAAGTTTGCCGCTTTTTCGTTGTTCTTCGCGATGGCCAATTGTGGCTTGCCAGGCACTGCTGGATTTGTCGGTGAGTGGATGGTCATATTGGCCGCCGTCAAGTTCAACTTCTGGATCGGATTTGCCGCTGCAACAGCGCTTATCTTTGGTGCCGCCTATACGTTGTGGATGTTCAAGCGGGTGTATTTGGGGCCTGTCACCAACGATGACGTGAGAGCGCTGAAGGACATTGACGCGCGGGAGTTCCTGATGTTGGCGCTGCTTGCTGCTGCCGTGTTGTGGATGGGCGTGTACCCCAAGCCGTTTACGGACGTGATGGACGCGTCTGTTGCGCAACTGCTCAAGCATGTTGCGATATCCAAATTGAACTGATCAAACTGAATTGAGAGACGAAAGATGATTGACAAAATCAGTTGGATCATTGCTACACCGGATTTGGTTCTGTTGGTAATGGCCTGTGTCATTGCCTTGATGGACCTCGGTGTGAAGACTGCCATGCGGGGCAAGACATACGTTGTTACTTTGCTGACGCTGGCTGTGGTGGCTTATCTGCAGGCGAACCTGGCCCTCAGTGGCGAAACCTTGTACGGCTTCGGAAACATGGTCGTCAGTGATGCAATGGGCAACTGGCTGAAGTGTTTTGCCACGATAGCCGTCATGGTGACACTGGTGTATGCGCGTCCCTATTCGGCGCACCGTGGCATGCTGCGCGGCGGTGAGCTTTTTACCCTCAGCATTTTTGCGTTGTTGGGTATGTCGGTCATGATCTCTGGCAACAACCTGCTGGTGATTTACATGGGTCTTGAGCTTCTGACCCTGTCTAGTTACGCGCTGGTGGCCCTAAGGCGTGATAACGCGTCTGCTACAGAAGCGGCCATGAAGTATTTTGTGCTGGGCGCAATGGCGTCCGGTTTCCTCCTATACGGCATGTCCATGGTCTACGGAGCCACTGGCTCTTTGGATATTACGGCCATCTTCAATGCCATCGCGTCTGGACAAATTCGCCACCAAGTCCTGGTGTTTGGCCTGGTATTCATCGTTGCGGGTCTGGCCTTCAAGTTGGGTGCGGTTCCTTTCCACATGTGGATTCCTGATGTCTACCAGGGCGCACCCACAGCCATCACGTTGATGATTGGTGGCGCTCCCAAGCTGGCGGCCTTTGCGATGATCATGCGATTGCTGGTAGAGGGAATGCGTCCGCTCGCTACGGATTGGCAGCAAATGCTGCTGACGCTATCGGTGGGGTCTCTGTTGGTCGGTAACCTTGCTGCTATCGCGCAGACTAATGTCAAGCGCATGCTGGCGTTTTCCACGATTTCGCAAATGGGCTTTGTGTTGCTGGGCATCATGTCAGGCGTGGTTGGCGGTGATTCGTTGACCTATGCCGCCAATGCCTACAGTTCCGCAATGTTTTACGTGATCACTTACGTGTTGACGACACTCGCGAGCTTCGGCATCTTGCTGCTGTTATCGCAAGAAGGTTTTGAGAGTGAAGAGATCGCCGATCTGGCGGGCCTGAACCAGCGCAGCCCTTTGTATGCCGGTGTCATGGCGGTCTGCCTCTTGTCGCTTGCTGGCATTCCTCCTTTGGTGGGTTTCTATGCCAAGTTGGCAGTCTTGCAGGCTCTGGTGGCATCCGGTCAGGCATTCCACCTCGGTATTGCCGTATTTGCAGTCCTGATGTCGCTAATTGGCGCGTTCTACTATCTGCGTGTGATCAAGGTTATGTACTTTGACGAGCCCATCACTGCTAGTAGTGTCGTGGCGCCGACGGATGTTCGTGTGGTGTTGTGTATCAACGGTGGTTTGGTGCTGGTTTTGGGTCTGTTTCCCGGTGGCCTGTTGGCATTGTGTGGCAATGCTATTCGGCAGATGTTGGGCACCTGACAGATCGTACTAACCCATAGACCATGAAAGTGCTGGATTTGCAGTGCTCCCTTGGGCACACTTTTGAAGCATGGTTTGGTTCTGAGGCCGATTTTGTTGACCAGCGAGAGAGGTCGCTGGTGCAGTGCCCCATGTGCGGCGATCCGTCCGTAGTCAAAAAGTTAAGCGCTCCACGCCTGTCGCTGTCTGGCAGTCGTGAACCTCAGCCGGAGCAAGCAGATCCATCAACAACTACCGCGCCCAACAACTCTGCGTTGGCGCAGGCCTGGTTCACGTTGGCCCAAAAACTTGCCGCTGAAACGACCGACGTAGGGTGTGATTTTGCAGAAGAGGCCCGCAAAATGCACTATGGTGAAGTGAAGGCGCGCGGTATCCGGGGTACTGCTACTTTAGATGAAACGCATGCGTTGGCCGACGAGGGCATTGAAGTGCTGGCATTCCCCATGCCAATGGTCGGTAAAGAGCAATTGCAATAGCGCATCAAGCGCTCACGTTCACAATCCTGCCGGTGGCCTGACCCTGTGAGTTCACCACTGGGCTTGCATTCACATTGGTCTTGAGTGCATTGCCACTTTCTGCGCGCTTGTCGCTTGTAGCGCTGTACATCTGCTCAATCAGTTTTTGCACCTTGATCGGTACTTCGCTGGTACTGCCAGTGCGCGGTTGCGCGTAAGTCACTTCCTCTTGCCGGTTGCGGGAGGATAGTCGGCGAACATTTTCTTGGCTACTTTGCGCCTGTCGCTCCGCATCGTCGGCTTGAGCCCGCAGATCTCGGGCATTTGCCTCCGCCTGCTCGGCTTCTCGTTTTGCCTGTGCCAGCCGAGCCCGCCCCACGCTCGCCTGAACAGACGGAGTTGCGCTATTGGTTGCGGTGATGGCTACCATGGCCATGCCTTATCGGCTCCGCCCCGGTCAGGCAGTCACGTTCAAGGTGCGCCCGGTGACTTGGCCCTGCGTGTTGATGACTGGCTTCGGTGGAGTCTGCGCTTCACTACGTACCTGGCTCTCTGGCGGCTTGTTTTCACGCTCAGGTTCAGGGCGGGATTCTGTGGTGCGCTTAGGCGCAGGCATGGCTTGCACAGCAGGCTTGCTGACCGAGTTGACGTCCATGGCGATCTCCCAGAGTGGATCACCCTATTCTATGGGGGCCGTCCACCAAATTCAACCCCAGCTTGTCTAGCTACACACTCGGGAGAAGATGCTGTCAGGCATTGAACTGCAGCGCTGCCAGACCGGCATATATACCGCCTTGCAGTACCAGTTCGGCATGGGTGCCCTGTTCCACCAGTCGTCCTTGATCCAGTACCACTATCAGGTCTGCCTTCTGAACCGTCGCCAGACGGTGGGCAATGACCAGCGTGGTGCGATCGCGCATGGCCGATTCCAGCGCCGCCTGCACCATGCGCTCGCTCTCGGCATCTAGTGCACTTGTGGCCTCATCTAACAGCAGCAAGGGTGGATTCTTCAACATGGCACGGGCAATAGCGATACGCTGGCGTTGGCCGCCTGAGAGGCGCACCCCCCGTTCGCCCAAAAAGGTGTTGTAACCCTCGGGCAGCGCTGAGATGAACTCGTCGGCAAAAGCCGCCTTGGCCGCAGCTTTCACTTCTTCGTCCGACGCAGTGGGTTTGCCGTAACGAATGTTCTCCAATGCGCTATTGGAAAAGATAACCGCGTCTTGGGGCACGATACCGACGCGCTGGCGCAAGTCCTCCAGCGACATGTCCCGGGTGCATACGCCGTCCAATACGATGCGTCCCTGCGCCGGGTCATAAAAACGCAGCAGCAACTGGAACACGGTGCTTTTGCCAGCGCCACTGGGACCCACGATGGCCACTGTCTGACCCGGCTGTATGGCCAGCGAGAAATTCGACAAGGCTTTCTGTTGTGGCCGGGAGGGATAGCTAAAGTCAATTGCTTCAAATTTGATAGCGCTACCCGCAGATGGAACGGGGGCTATCGTGGGGTTTTGTGGTGAGACTATGGGCGACTGGGTACCCAGCAGCTCCATCAAGCGCTCGGTGGCGCCGGCCGCGCGCAGCAAGTCGCCATACACCTCACCCAAGATGGCAAAGGCGCTGGCCAAAATAATCACGTAAACAACGGTCTGACCCAAATGGCCTGCCGTAATGCGCCCGGCTACGACTGCTTGTGTGCCCTGAAACAGACCCCACAGCAGCGCGGCAGACGTAGCGATGATGATAAAGGCGACCAATACGGAGCGGGCCTTGGAGCGGCGCACGGCTGTTTCAAAGGCATTGTCAGTTGAAAGGGTGAAGCGCTGCGTCTCTCGCCCTTCTGCGGTGTAGCTCTGGACCACTGGAATTGCGTTCAGAATTTCTGCGGCAATAGAGCTGGAGTCGGCTATGCGGTCCTGGCTGGCCCGGGATAACTTGCGTACCCGTCGGCCAAACCACACGCTGGGCAATACGATGAGTACCAGCACGCCCAGTACCTGGAACATGACATAGGGATTGGTCCACACCAGAATGCCGAGGGCGCCAATTCCCATCACCAGGTTGCGCAGGCCCATGCTCAGCGAAGACCCCACCACGGTCTGCACCAGGGTTGTGTCGGCACTCAGGCGTGACAAAACCTCGCCCGTTTGTGTGGTCTCAAAGAATTCGGGGCTTTGCTTCAGGACATGGCTGTAGACCGCATTGCGCAGGTCTGCGGTAACGCGTTCGCCCAGCCAACTGACCATGTAAAACCGCGCCGCGGACGAGAGCCCCAGCGCGACCGCCACACCAAACAGCAGGGCAAAGTGATCGCGCATGGCCATCATCTGTTCGCCTTTGTCACCTTTGACCAATCCCCCGTCAATCAGGCTGCGCAATGCCAGTGGAAAGGCCAAAGTGGCCAGCGCGGCCATCACCAGGAAAACGAATGCCAAAACGATGCGGCCCCGGTAGGGGCGCAAAAAGGGGAGCAGGCCAGACAGAGATTTTGGATTTTGGGATTTGGCGCGTTCTGTTGTCATGGGCGTTAAATGGGGTCGAAAGCACTGGATGCAAGCGCGCAGCGCAGGCTGTGATCATAGGCCTGCCTTCGGGCTGTGATCGGGCGACTCTGCTATTCTTGGGCTGCGCGAAAGTCAACCAGTGCAGCTGGCATTGCGTTGAAGGATTGCGGCCCGTGCACCCAAGCCCCATCTAACCCAAAAGGAAGAGAAATGAAACGTACTATTTTGGCTGTTTTGTCAGCAGTTGCCACCTTGGCAGTTACCAGCCCTGCATTTGCCGATGAGGCGTTGGCGAAGTCCAAGAACTGCATGGCCTGCCACGCCGTCGACAAAAAAGTCGTAGGCCCTGCCTATAAGGATGTTGCCAAAAAGTACGCAGGTGACGCAAAGGCTGCTGACATGTTGGCCTCCAAGATCATTAAGGGCGGTTCCGGCGTTTGGGGCCCTGTGCCCATGCCCGCCAATGCGCAGGTGAACGACGCCGAAGCCAAGAAGCTGGCTTCCTGGATCATGGCAATGAAGTAAGCCCCAGAGGCCCTTCAAAAAGCCCGCAGCCTGCGGGCTTTTTTGTGCCTGCCAAGCATTTGTGCCAGTGTTAAAGGCGCATGGGCGTTGCGTAGCCGGTCATCTCCAAATAGCCGCGTCCCACAAGCCGGTTATTGCTGTCCGATACCTCGCACAGACCTTCCCAGTAGATGGCGCCCGTGGACATCCGACTGTCCATCTCCTGGTTGTCCAGCACGGCCCGCACGGTGTAGAAGTCTGCCGGAGTGCGTACCACCCATTCCACCGGATAGCTGGCCTGGCTCAAAGGGCTCTTCCACACCCGTAGCGGTTTGAACACCACCTCGCCACGGCGGAAGGTAAACAGTTGGTCCTTTGCGCGGAAGGATCCACCGTCCCAGACGGCGTCGCCCGCTTTGTCGCGTAAACGAAAGGCGGTCAAGGCACTGCCGTCAAACAGATTGATACCCATCCAGTCCCACCCCACAGCCCCTGGCGGCATGACCTGTTGGCTCCATTCATGGTCTAACCAGGCGGTGCTACCACTACCCACGGTCTGGCGCTTGCCGCGCAGTGTCAGGTCCCCGCTGACCCGAAGGTGGGGCAGGCTGTAGTAGTAGCTACTGTGTTTGGGGTCAGGGCCTTTTTGCGACAAGCCCTGCGCTCCCTGCAACAGCACGGGCTGTGTGGCAGCCAGTGTCAAACCCATCGAGAAATCGGTGCCCGCAATGCGCGCATGCAAGTGGCCGTCGGATCGGCGAAGCAGCGACCAGTCCTGCAGCGTGATTGCGGTATCTTGCGTGCTGGCAAAAGCATCATCCAGCAGATTGGTACCTGGCTCAGCGCCTGATGAGCGGGCCATGCGCTGGTCGTGCCATAGCTTCTTTCCCTTGATGTCGGTGATGGCGGCGTGCGCAAAAATCAGCTGCCGCGCAGCCAATTTGGACACCATGTCCTGGGTCTTGGCAATGCGGCTGCGAAAGAACGTGACCTGAAAGCCGAAGAAAGGCACGCCCCCTTCGCCGTTGATATACCCCGTGGCATACCACCACTCGGTGGCGTAGTCGGGGTGGGCGCCCGCATCGCGTGGGAATTGCAGCCGAGCCGGGGGCAGTGCAAGGGCCTGGGGCTGTAGCACCAGCCCCATACTCGCGCCCAGAAAGCTACGGCGCGGCCAAGCCATCGGAAGCACGCTCACGCCGGCGCGTCCGCGCCAATGGCACGCTGCACACGTTGCTCCGCCAGCGTGCAGTCACCCAGATTGCTGGTGACCCACTCCGCGCTGTGGTAACTGGGCAAGTAGCGTTCACCGGCGTCACACAGCAGTGAGAGTATCGAGCCCGTTTCGCCCGCATTGCGCATTTCCTGGGCCAGCGTCAACATGCCGATGAAGTTGGTACCGGTAGAAGGGCCGACCTTGCGGCCCAACAGGTTGGAAAGCGCACGCATGGCCGCAACCGATTCCACATTGGGTACCTCAATCATGCGGTCCACCAGCGTGCGAATGAAGCTGGCTTCGACCCGTGGGCGGCCTATGCCCTCGATGCGCGAGCCCACGCCGGTCAGGGTCGCGTCACCACTGCGGTGGTAGGCACCGAATACCGAGCCCGTGGGGTCGGGCACACACACCTGGGTCGCAAAACGCTGGTAGCGTATGTAGCGACCAATCGTAGCGCTGGTGCCACCTGTACCCGCGCCGACCACGACCCAGCGGGGAACAGGATGGCGTTCATGTGCCATCTGGCTGAACATGCTCTGCGCAATATTGTTGTTTCCCCGCCAGTCGGTGGCACGTTCGGCATAGGTGAACTGATCCATGTAGTGCCCGCCGGTTTGTTGGGCCAGAGCATGGGCTTGTGCGTAGACCTCGGCTGCAGTTTCCACCAGGTGGCAGCGGCCTCCGTAGAAGGCGATCTGCGCTATTTTTTCGGGTGACGTGTTGCGCGTCATCACCGCAATAAAGGGCAAGCCCAGCAGCCTTGCAAAGTAGGCCTCGCTGACCGCCGTGGAGCCGCTGGACGCCTCCACGATGGTGGAGCCTTCACGCACCCAGCCATTGCACAGTGCATACAGGAATAGCGAGCGGGCCAGTCGGTGCTTCAGGCTACCGGTGGGGTGGGTGGATTCATCCTTCAGGTACAGGTCTATGCCGTGGCGCGCGAAAGCGGGCAGGGGCAGCGGGATCAGGTGCGTGTCTGCGCTGCGTTGGTAGTCGGCTTCGATCAGGGCGATGGCTCGGCTGAGCCAAGGTGTGTGGGATAGGGCGGTTTGCATGGCTGGGATTTCCTTGGATGGGTGGATGCGTATGCAGCGCCGCGTCTGTGCCGCCCCATTTTGTGCGGTAACTGACAGACACCTTCTGGGCAGCACCGTAGTGTGCATGCAGGCACCCGGCAGATTCTGAGCCCAACTTTACAAGATTTCATGTGTTTGCACACTGCAGACACGGGCCACCTGAACAATAAGACTGTGAACCATTCTCTTTACGCGATCCTCGCCGCTGTGGCCTTGGGTGGCTGCGCAGGCCAACCCCTTGGCCCCGCGGGCCTACCGGAGACACCGATTCCTGCGCAATGGTCTGCAGCGTTGGCGCAAACGACCTTGTCGCCATCAACGCCCTTGCTGGCCGCTTGGTGGCAGCACTTCAACGATCCCACGTTGACCGATTTGATTACTAGAGGACTGTTGCGCAACACCGATGTGCGTTTGGCCCAGGCTGTTTTGCAGCAGTCGCGTGCGGTACGTGACGTGAGGGGAGCGGGCTTGGGCCCGAATGTCGGCGCATCGGCATCGGCACAGCGTAGCCGGTCCGGCAGCAACGACGCCACCGACTCCTTCCAGCTGGGTTTTGATGCCAGTTGGGAGCCTGATGTGTTTGGTGCTAAAGGCAGTGCTCTGCGTGCGGCCGAGTCCGACACCCAAGCCACCCTCGCCAATTTGGCCCAGGTGCAAGTGTCCTTGGCTGCCGAGATCGCGGTCACCTACATTGAGCTGCGTGGATTGCAGGCGCGGCTTGCCATTGCCCGCAGCAATCTGGCCGCGCAAAGCGAGACTTTGCAGATCGCACGGTGGCGTGCGCAGGCGGGTCTCGTGTCGTCGCTGGACGTGGAGCAGGCCCTGGCAGCCAGCGAGCAGACCGCCGCCCAGATACCTGCGCTGTCTACCAGTGCGGCACAGTCCATCAGCAGCCTGGCCGTGCTCACGGGTCAGGCACCGGGTGCCTTGCAGAGCAGCTTGATGGCAGCTGCCATCCCACTGGCACCCACTGGGTTCGCCGTGGCCATACCCGCTCAAACCTTGCGCCAGCGTCCAGACATCCGCGCGGCCGAGTTCCGCATCGCTGCGGCCCTGTCACAGGTTGCGCAGGCGGATGCGGCACGCTACCCCAGCTTCCAGATATCGGGCTCGCTTGGGCTGCGTGCGCTCACGCTGGGCACCTTGACCCATGGCGCGGCGCTGATGCAGTCCCTGCTGGCCGGTGTGTCGGTGCCGCTTTTCGATGGTGGCGCAGCTCGGGCCCAGGTACGCGCGCAAGAGGCCGGGCTGGAGCAAGCGCGTGTTGCCTACGAGGCCACCGTGCTGCAAGCCCTGAAGGATGTGGAAGACGCGCTGGTTGCGCTGCAATACGACACGCAGAGGGCCCAACGCCTGCAGGCCGCATCCACCGCCGCCAGCAACGCAGACCTGATGGCCCGCCAGCGCTATGCCAGTGGCCTCATAGACTTTCGCGCCGTGCTCGACGCCCAGCGCACCCTGCTCTCCACACAGGACAGTGTTGCCGCCACCCGTGCCAGCCAGAGCGCCGACCACGTCAGGTTGTACAAGGCCCTGGGCGGTGGCTGGACTCCCGAAGCAGAACCCTCCGTACCGTGAAGTGCGACACCCCATGACTACCCCAGACACCACCACCACCAAAAGCGCTCCCACGGCCACCGACATCAAGACCATTCTGGGTGACGACCACACCCGCAGCTGGTGGCAAAAGCCCAGCCTGTGGATCGCAATGGCTGCAATGGGCTTGCTGACTGCCGGATTGTTGTACTGGCAAAAGCTAAAAGACGCCGATGCCCAGCCCGTCTACGTGACCGAGCCCGTGCGCAAGGGGAACCTGACGCTGACTGTGCTAGCCAACGGGACGCTGCAGCCTACCCGTGCCGTCAATATCGGTAGTGAACTGTCTGGCACCGTCAAACGTGTGGCGGTGGACGTCAACGACCGGGTCACCAAGGGCCAGATTCTGGTGGAGCTGGACACTGCCAAGCTGGCAGACCAGGTGCTGCGCTCGCGCGCCGGCCTGGCAGCGGCGCAGGCCCAGCAGGCGTTAAGCGCCGCCTCGCGCAGGGAGGCGCAGGCCAGCCTGGCGCGGCTTGAAGAAGTCGCCCGCCTGTCGGGTGGCAAGGTGCCCTCGGCCACTGAGCTGGATACTGCGCGAGCCAATGTGGAGCGGGCTGTGGCGTCCGAGGCCAGTGCGATCGCCAATGTGGCGGAGGCCCGCGCCACGGTATCCACCGACGAGACCAATTTGTCCAAAGGATCCATCCGTTCACCCATTGATGGCGTGGTGCTGACCCGCACGGTGGATCCGGGCAATGCCGTGGCTGCCTCATTGCAGGCGGTGACGCTGTTCAGTATTGCTGAAGACATTGCCAAGCTGCGCCTGGAAGTCAGTGTCGACGAGGCCGATGTGGGCACGGTCCAGCCCGACCAAAAAGCCAGCTTCACCGTCAGCGCCTACCCGGCGCGGCCTTACCCGGCCAAGACGACCCGTGTGGCCATAGGCTCCACCAAAACCGATAACGTGGTCACCTACACCACTACGCTGGCCGTGGACAACAGTGATTTGAGTCTGCGCCCGGGCATGACAGCTTCGGCCACCATCGTCTCCACCGAACGCACGGGTGTGCTGCTGGTGCCCAATACGGCGCTGCGGTTTTCACCGTCTAGTAACGACAAAGCGACTGAAGCCGGCGCCGGTGCACCTGCGGCCTCGTCTGGCGGTGGCGTGGTCTCCAAACTGGTCCCCCGCATGCCGCGCGGCGGTGGCGGCCGCAAATCTGCGGGTGGCGCAGGTGTGGCCGCCAAACAGGTCTGGGTGGTCAGGGGCGGGCAGGCGGTTGCTATACCGGTTACCGTGGGCATCAGCGATGGCCGGATGACCGAGATCAGCGGGGAGGGCATACAGGAAGGCATGGAGGTCATCACCGACCAGCGCGCAGCCGGAGCTGCACCGTGAGTGATCCTTTAATCCGACTGCGCAACATCACCAAGGTCTATGGTGAGGGGGCTACCCTGCTGCAGGCGCTCAAGGGGGTAAACCTCGATATTGAAGCCGGTGACTTTGTCGCCATCATGGGCCCCAGCGGGTCGGGCAAGTCCACTGCCATGAACACCCTGGGTGGCCTGGACACGCCGACCAGCGGTGAATACCTGTTCCAAGGCACGCATGTGGAAACACTGACCCGTGACCAGCGTGCACGGCTTCGGCGTCGCTTCCTGGGCTTTGTGTTCCAGGGCTTTAACCTGCTGGCACGCACCTCGGCGCAAGAAAATGTGGAGCTGCCCTTGCTGTACCGGGGTGAACCAGCGGCCAACCGCCACGCCATGGCAGCCAAAGCACTCGAATCGGTCGGACTGAAGGGCTGGGAGCACCACACACCGGCCGAACTCTCGGGCGGGCAGCAGCAGCGTGTGGCGATTGCACGCGCCATCGTCACCGAGCCGGCTGTGCTGTTGGCCGATGAGCCCACTGGCAACCTGGACACCCAGCGCAGCCGCGAAATCATGGAGCTGCTGTGGGGTTTGAATGTCAACCAAGGCATTACGGTGCTGATGGTGACGCACGAGCCTGACATGGCCGCCTACGCCCGGCGCATCGTGCGTTTTGTGGATGGTGTGGTGGCCAGTGATGAACGCAACCCGCACCCTGTCGGAATGAAGGACGGCATGAAAGACGACCTGCAAGTGGCCACCGAGCCGCAGGAGCACTGATGCTGCTCAACACCCTGATGTTGGCCCTGCGTTCGATACGGCGCAACCTGATGCGCTCGTTCCTGACCATACTGGGCATTGTCATCGGCGTCAGTGCTGTGATCACCATGGTGACGCTGGGTAATGGTGCCACGCTGGCTGTGCAAAACCAGATCTCCAGCTTGGGCACCAACCTGCTGCAGGTGCGCCCAGGCCAGCGCATGGGGCCGGGCGGCGGTGGCTCGTCTTTGGCCTTCAAAGAGTCGGATGCCGAGGCCGTGGCCAGCCAGATTGGCGGCATCGCTGCGGTGGCTCCAGAGGCACGTACGAGTGCCACGCTGGTGGCCGGTGGACGCAATTGGAGCAGCAATGCCATTGGCAGCACCAACGACTGGCTGCTCACCGGCAATTGGAAGCTGGCCAGCGGTCGGGAGTTTTCCGAGGCCGAACTGCGTGGCGGCGCTGCGGTGTGCCTGATTGGCGAGACCGTGCGGCGCGAGCTCTTTGCCAGCCAGGCCGTGCTGGGCGCCCAGTTGCGGGTGAAACAAATTTCGTGCGAAGTCATTGGCCTCTTGGCATCCAAAGGGCAGGGCGCCTTTGGCGACGACCAGGACGACATGGTGCTGCTGCCCATACGCACGCTGCAGCGGCGCATCACCGGCAACAACCGGGTCAACACCCTGCTGGTATCCATGCAGGAGGGCAGTGACCCCACGCGGGTCACTGCTGGCATTACCCAATTGCTGCGCGAGCGGCGCAAGCTGGCCCGCGCTGATGAAGACAACTTCAACGTACTGGACACCAAACAACTGGCCGACACCTTATCGGGCACCACCAGGGTGCTGACCATGTTGCTGGGTGCGGTGGCCGCGGTGAGCCTGCTGGTGGGTGGTATCGGCATCATGAACATCATGCTTGTCAGCGTGACCGAGCGCACCCGTGAGATTGGCCTGCGCCTGGCTATAGGCGCGCTGGAGCGCGAGGTGCTGTTGCAGTTCCTGATCGAGGCCGTGGTGCTGGCGGCGCTGGGCGGGCTGATTGGCATCGTGATCGCCACCGGTGCATCGCTGGGCCTGGCTGCGCTGATGGAGGTGCCCTACACCTTCAACTTGGGCGTCAATGTGATGTCGTTTGTGTTTGCCGCCGTGATTGGCGTGGTGTTTGGATACTTCCCGGCGCAACGGGCAGCGCGCATGGACCCGATTGATGCGTTGCGCCACGAATAGATTGCTACTGATTTTGTAGCGATAGCGGTATATTATTCGGGGGCTAGGGCCACTTTTTGTCAGAATGGCTGTGCATGAAGGTGTCAAACGCCGCCACCGGCAGCGGCCGTGCAAACCAGTACCCTTGGCCATAGTCGCAGCCGGCGGCCATCAGCAAATCGCGCTGCTCTGCGGTCTCCACACCCTCTGCCACCACCTGCATGCCCAGGTCGTGGGCCAGCAAAATGATGGCCTTGCACAGTGCCATATCCGTAGATGCTGGCTTGAGGTTGCGCACGAATGACTGGTCGATCTTGATGAAGTCAATGTCAAACTTTTGCAGGTAGGTCAGCGATGAGTAACCGGTGCCAAAGTCATCCAACGATACGGCCATGCCCGCGGTGCGCAGTGCGCGCAACTGTTGTGTCACATCCTCATTGGTATCAAGCAGCAGGCCTTCGGTGATTTCTACCGCAATGCTGGAGCCGTTCAAACCCATCGACAGCAAATGCGCGCTCCAGGCAACGCGCGTTTTTTCGGGCTGGTGGAACTGCACGGGCGACTTGTTGATGCTGATCTGGAAGTCGCTGCCATACCGTGTGCGCCACTGCGCCACCTGCTGGGCCGCTTGCTCAAAAACCCATTCCCCGATTCCAATGATCAGGCCAGTGGACTCCGCGATCGGAATGAACTGCGCCGGACTGACCGTGCCGCGTTGCGGGTGGTGCCAGCGCAGCAATGCCTCGGCCTTGCGGACTTTTCCAGTTCCCAGGTGAACGATGGGTTGGTACAGCAGTTCAAACTGCTGCTGTTGCAGCGCTACGCGCAGATCGGCCGCAAGGCGCGCACGCAGCTGCGCCGCCTCTTGCAAGGCGGGTGTAAAAAAGCTGAAACGGTTGCGCCCTGCACCTTTGGCCACATAGAGGGCCTGGTCCGCGTGCTTGAACAACTCTTCGACCAGTGTTGCGTTGTGGGGGTAGTGCGCCACACCAATGCTGGCGGACACAAACACCTGTTCCCCCCCGAGTTGGAAGGCGCTGGCAACGCCTGCCAGGATGCGCTGCAGCACGCCTTCAACCCGGCTGGCGTTGTCGGCATTGCACAGCACCACGGTGAATTCGTCGCCGCCCATGCGGGCCACGGTGTCATCAGGCCCCACACAGTCCAGAATGCGCTGTGCAGCTTGCACCAGCAGCAAGTCGCCGTTGTCGTGGCCCAAAGTGTCGTTGACCTCTTTGAAGTGGTCCAGGTCAATAAACAGAATGGCCAGTGATTGCTGCAACTCCTGGCTGCGCTGTATTGCGGCGTCCAGCCGCTGGCGCAGCATGCGGCGGTTGGGCAGGCCGGTCAGCGCGTCGTAATGGGCCTGCTTCCAGACCAGGGCTTCGGCATTCTTGCGGTCCGAGATGTCGGTGTGCGTGCCAATCATGCGCAGCGGCAGGCCCTGGGCGTCGCGGCTGATGACCATGCCGCGGGTCAGCACCCATTTCCAGCTGCCGTCCTTGCACAGAATGCGGTGCTCGTTCGAGTAAGTCGGGGTCTCGCCGCTGAAATGGGCCTCGCGGTCGCGTTGCATCTGGTCGATGTCGTCGGGGTGGGTGCGGCCGTCCAGCGCATCGGAGCGGTTGGCAATCTCGTCATCGTTGAAGCCATAAATCTCCTTGCAGCGGCGCGAGTAGAACTCCACGCCGGTCTGCACATACCAATCCCACACGCCGTCACCGGTACTCTCCAGCGCAAGTTTCCAGCGTTCTTCGCTCTGGGTCAGTGCCAGCTGGGCCAGGTAGCTGGCGGTGATATCCTCAATCGTGCCCTCGTAGTACTTCAACGAACCATCCACGTCACGTACGGCGTGGGCGGCTTCGCGTACCCAGAATGACTCTTTGCGGCGGGGACTGCGGACTTCAGACACAAAATCGATCACCGCGTTGTCCCGATCCAGCAGGTCACGCAATTGTTGGCGGCGATTGGGGGCTACATACCAGAAGTCCGGTCCCTGGTTGACGGCGGCCAGCCACTCGGCCTCATTGTCAAAACCATTCATGCGAACCAGTGCCGCATTGGCCCGCAAAATTTCCCCGCTCGGGCCGGTGCGGTAGGCGCCAATGGGCAGAAATTCAAACAGTGTCGGCATGCCGCTTACCAATCCTCCTTCACCGCCAGCACGGCGTCGCGCCCAGCAGCGGCACGCCCAGCCAGCCAGGCCGTCAGTGTGCCCGCCACAACCACGGCAGCTGCCAGTGCCAGCAGTCTAAGCGTTGGCAGCGTCATTTCCATACTCCAGTGAAAGCTTTGCGGATTAACAACATGTACCAACACCACGGCTACAGCCAGCCCCAACCCTATACCCGCCACGGCGCCAAGTGTGGTCCAGGCCAGGCCTTCGGTGGCCACTACCCGTAGCACCTGGCGGCGTGTCAGGCCCAGGTGCACCAGCAGCCCAAACTCCTTGCGCCGTGCCAGCACCTGGGCGCTAAACGATGCCGCCACGCCAAACAAGCCAATGCCAATGGCCACGGCCTGCAGCCAGTACGTCACGGCAAAGCTGCGGTCAAAGATGCGTAGCGTGGTGGCCCGAATCTCGCGGGCGGAGCCAAAGTCCATCAGCCGGCCGGCCTCTCCGTTGGGCGTGCCAGCTTGCGTGTCGGCCAACTGGCGCAGGGATTGCTCGATCGCGGGCACATCGGCATCGGGCTGCAGCCATAACGCCAGGTCGTTGACACGGGTATCGCCACTCAGGCGCACAAAATCCGCCTGGTCCATGGCGATGGTGCCAAACTGCCTGGCGTAGTCACGCCACACGCCTGCTACAAAAAACGTAGCGTCATCGTTATGTTTATCGGGGGCTAGAGCCCTGAAATGCTCAGACAGAGCTGGGTAGACCGTGCCAGGGCGGGTGCCGTGCAAGTCGACCATGGCCTCGCTCACATAGATGCCTATCTGGCCTGCAGGCAAGGGCAGCGAATCCCCCACCATCGGCAAGCCGTGTGTGGTGCCCATCTGCGGACCCAGCGGCCGGGCAATCAGGGCCACTGCGGGCTGGGCCGGGTCTGGCAGGAATTGCTGGTTGCGTTGGGTGGTCAGCCGCACCACGCCGGGCAAGCGGGCTGCGGCTTGCACAAAGGCGGGCTCGAAATAGGCCGTATCCTGGGTGCTGGCGCTGCCGGCGCTGCGCACATACAGCTCGGCTGGCAACACGGTGTCCAGCCACTCGGTGATGGATGTCCTGAAGCTGGCCACCATCACCGTTAGCGCCACGGCCAGACTTAACGATGCCACGACGCCACTCACCGCCACGGCAGCACTGCCGCGCACCCGGCGAGCGCGCTCTACCGCCAAAAGCGGCAAGGCCTGGCGGGCCACCATCGGCGCCACGCGGTCCAGTACCACGCCGACCAACCAGGGCAGGCCTGCAATGCCGCCAACCAGGATCAGCCCGACACTCACATAGGCAGCCAGCGGCACACCACCCACAGGTGGCATCAGCGCCATCAGGCCACCGGCCAGCAACAGGCCAATAGGCAAACCGATGTGGCTGGTCGAGGACTGGGTCGTTCCCAGGCCTTTGAGCGTCTGCGCCGCCGGAAGGCCCTGCGCCCAGCGCGCCGGCCACCAGGCGCCTACCAGCGCGGCGGCCACGCCCAGTGCTGCAAACACCAACGCGGCCAGCGGACTCCACTGCAAAGCCGGTGTGGCACCAGAGAAGTAGCCACCTCCCAAATCCCCACCCAACAGGCGCAGAGCCATTGCAGCCAGGCCGCTGCCCAGCGCAACACCAAAGGCGCTACCGACCAGGCCCAGCGCCAGGGCCTCCAAAAGCACCAAATGCAGCCGCTGCCGGCTGGTAAGCCCCAATACGCCCAGCAGTGCCAGCTGCGGTGCACGTCGGCTCACGCTCAGCGCCAACACGGAGAACACCAAGAAGCCCCCGGTGAACAGCGCTACCAGCGCCAGCACTGTCAGGTTGACCCGGTAGGCACGCGACAAAGTCGACATGCGCTCCAACGTGTCGCCAGGCTCCACCAGTTGGGCGTTGGACGGCCAGTCGGGCGCACTCTGCACGGTGCGTACAAAGGCCGTGCGGTCCACGCCGGCGCGCAACCGCAGGTCCAGACGGGTCAGGCGGCCCGGCTTCTCAAACAGGTCTTGTGCCGCAGCAATGTCCATCACCGCCAGCGGCGGGCCCGCCGCGCGCACGGTGCCAGCTACCCGCACGGTCTTGGTCTGCAAGCCCCATTGCAACTGCACCATGTCGCCGGTGATGCGGCTGCGGGCACTGACGTTTAAAAACACGGTGTCGGGCGCAAATATGTCCAGGCGGTCGGCGGTGGCCGAAGGCAGGGGTATCAGATCCGGGTTGAGCTGCCCCACCCGGATGGCGTCCACACCGATCATGCGCAGTTGCAGCCGCGGGGATTCGCCGAATTTGGGTGTCTTTGCCTGCTGGTCCTGCGTGTTAAGTGCATAACTGCTGAGCTCCAGCACCGGGCTGGCCAGCGCCACATCGGGGTGGCGGGCCATTCGGCCCAGCAGGGCTTCGTCAATACCTGCAGTCGCGCCGGTGCGGGCGCGCAGCTCCAGATCAGGCTGGCCACCCACCGAGCGCACCGCCTGCGCAAACTCGTCCAGGGCCGATGCGTTGATCACATGCACCGCAAACGCCAGCGCCACGCCCAGCATCACCGACACTATGGCCGCCGCGGTGCGCCAGGGGTGTTTGCGCAGCTCTTGCCAGGAGAAGGTGGTCAGCAGGGGCCAAAGCGGTGAAGACATGGCGCGATTGTGATGGGAAACCCGAGACTGCAGTCGCGGCGCACTATAGTGCGTGCTGGTCAAAAGGGCGCTGGCAAGGATAAAAAGACGATGAAGGTCATGGTACTGGGGGGTTATGGCAATTTTGGAGCGCGCATCAGCCGTGCCCTGGTCGGTGATGACCGCATCGAATTGCTGGTAGCTGGGCGCGATGGCCCGCGTGCTGCGGCCTTTGCTGCCGCGCTGCCAGGACGTGCGCAGGGCGTAGCCGTGGATATGCACAGCACGGGTTTTGCACAGTCTTTGCAAAACCACGGCGTGGGCTTGCTCATCCATACCGCAGGACCATTCCAAGGGCAGGACTATGCCGTGGCGCGTGCTTGTGCCCAAGCTGGCGTGCACTACATCGATTTGGCCGACGGTCGCCGTTTTGTATGTGATTTTCCAAGGGCATTGCATGCGGCGTTTGTGGACACAGGCCGTGTGGCCATTACCGGTGCCAGTACCGTGCCTGCCCTTTCGTCGGCCGTGGTTGATAGCCTCTGTGCAGGTTGGCAGCGCCTGGATACGCTGGACATTTGCATCGCCCCGGCTCAGACAGCACCGCGCGGCGTAGCCACCCTGCGTGCGGTGCTGAGTTACTGCGGAGGCCCCATTCAGATTTGGCATGGCGGACAGTGGCAGACCCATATTGGCTGGGCCAATCCCAAGCGTGTGGCGTTTCAGCGGCTGCGCCCCCGGCTGGGTGCGCTGTGCGACATCCCCGATCTGGAGCTTTTCCCGGCCCGCTACCGGGTGCGCGAGCGCATGGAGTTTTTAGCCGCGGTAGAGGTGGGCTTGGCCCAGCGGGCGTTTGCCGTGCTGGCCTGGCTGCGGCAAGTGGGGCTGCTGAAGAATCCCTCAAGCTTGGCAGGCCTTCTCAACACGACCGCCAAACTGTTTGACCCTTTGGGTTCTGCGCTGGGTGGCATGGTAGTGCGTGTGGCGGGCCTGGATGCCGCTGGCATGCCGGCCAAGCGTGCGTGGCATATCGCCGCAGACAACGACCATGGCCCCGAGATCCCCTGCATGGCCGCCATCCTCCTGGCACGGCGGCTTGCGGGTGGCGAGCCCATGGCCTGCGGTGCCTTTGCCTGTGTGGGTTTGAACAAGCTGGTCGACTTTGCGCCCGAGTTCGCCAAGTGGGGTATGGTGACCGACGTGGTGGAAGAGGGGCCATGACACCAGCAGAGCGTTCATGTTTACGCCTTAGCCTGGTCTTTGTCTGGCTGTGGACCGCTGTGGTGAGCGTGTGGGAGCTGCAAGGCCAGAGCCGTGCGCTGCTGGTTGCAGGTGGCGTTTCCAACACGGCGGTGGTCAATGCGCTGGTGTTGGCCGGTGCGGCCTTGGACGCGATTTTGGGCTTATGGTTGTGGCTGCGCCCTACGCGCACAGCCTACCTGCTGGCCCTGGCCACCATGATGGTGATGACGCTGGTTGCCACAGTGCTAAGCCCTTACCTGTGGCTGCACCCGTTGGGCCCCTTGAGTAAAAACGTACCCATCGCCGTCGTGCTGTGGCTGTTGGCGCGCAAATCCACATGAACACCTATCTGATCGTTAAATGGATACACATCCTGTCCAGTGTGGTGCTGGTGGGCACGGGCTTTGGCACCGCGTTTTACTTGTTTTTTGCCAACCGCAGCGGCGTGGTTGCGGCGCAGGCCGTGGTGTCGCGCCTGGTGGTGCGGGCCGACTGGTGGTTCACCACGCCTGCCATTGTGGTGCAACCCGTCACCGGCCTGTGGCTCATGCAACTAATCGGCTTGCCCCTGAGCACCTCTTGGATTGTGTGGACGCTGGCTTTTTACGGCCTGGCTGGCCTGTGCTGGATTCCGGTTGTGTGGTTGCAGCTGCGCATGACTGCCATGGCACAAGCCGCACATGCCAGTGGCCAGGAGCTGCCCGCGTTGTACTGGCGGTATGCCCGATGGTGGGAAGGCCTGGGTTACCCTGCATTTGTGGCCATGCTGGCCATCTTCTACCTGATGGTCGCCAAGCCTGACCTGTAAGCGCCTAACGCATCGTCTCGAAACCGGAAACCGTATGAAGCACCGCATCCAAACCTTGATAGTCGCAGCCCATTGGAGCCTGCTGCTGGCCTTGGGCATTGGCGCAGCCCAAGCTGCCGCCCAAACTGCCGAACTACGTGTGCTGACCCACGCCTCATTTGCCTTGCCCAAGCCTTTGCTCGCGCAGTTTGAAAAAGAGGCGGGTGTCACCCTGCGCATCACCAAGGCGGGCGATGCGGGTGAAATGCTGAACAAGCTGATACTGACCCGCGCCAACCCCGTGGCCGATGTAGTGTTTGGCATCGACAACGTGCTGGCTGCCAAGGCCCTGGGCGCGCAAGTGCTGGATGTGTACGATGGTCCGCCCGCCAAGCTACCCGCAAGCGTGGCCGCCATTGCCTTGCCAGCGGGGCTGGTGCCGGTGGACTATGGCTACGTCACGCTCAACTACGACAAGGCCTGGTTTGCCAAAAAGGGCCTGGCCTTGCCCCGATCGCTCGAAGACCTGACCCAGCCCGCTTATGCCAAGCTGCTGGTGGTGCAAAACCCAGCCACATCCAGCCCCGGCAATGCCTTCCTGCTGGCCACCATAGGTGCCATGGGGGAAGAAAAGGCCTTTGCCTGGTGGGCGCAGATGCGCAGCAACGGCGTCAAGGTGGCCAAGGGCTGGAGCGAGGCCTACTACACCGACTTCACCCACAGCGGCGGCTCCCGCCCGCTGGTGGTGAGCTACGCCAGCAGCCCAGCAGCAGAGTTGTTCTACAGCAAGACCAAGCTGAGTGAGCCGCCCACGGCCAGCCTGGCCTTGGCCGGCGGCGTGTTCCGCCAGGTGGAGGGGGTGGCCTTGGTCAAAGGCGGCAAAGAGCGCGCGGCTGCCACCAAGTTTGTGGAGTTCTTGCGAACACCTGCCGTGCAGAAGGGTCTACAGACCGAGATGTGGATGTTCCCGTCTGACGCCAACGTGCCGCGTGTGGATGCCCTGCGCCACGCTGTGGAGCCTGCCCGACACGACAGCCCCGGCGCGCAAGCCATTGCTGACAACAACGCTGAGTGGGTGCGGCGCTGGACCAAAGTTGTGCTGAAGTAAACACAGCAGGATGTTGTCAACGACCCGCAATCGCCTGGCCCTGGCCGCCTTTCCGCTGGCCTTTCTGCTCGTGGTCCTGGTGGCACCTGCGCTGCGCCTGTTGCTGGAGGGCGGACAGGTCTCGCTGTGGGCGCCGCTGCAAGACGCCTATTTGCGTTGGCGATTGGGTTGGACATTTGCGCAGGCGGCCGTGTGCAGCGCGGCCGCATTGGCTCTTGGCTTGCCGGTAGCTTGGGTGTTGGCCCGGTTTGAATTTGCGGGCCGCTCCCTGGTGCTGCGCGCGCTGATGCTGCCCTTTGTGGTGCCCACGCTGGTGGCCGCCATGGGTGTGCTTGCGCTGCTGGGGCCGCAGGGTCTGCTGCAAAGCTGGGGCGGTCCTGATTTGCAGGGCGGTCCGTGGTTGCTCATCTACGGCAATTTGTTCTTCAACCTGTGCCTGCTGGTACGCGCCGCCACCGAGGCACTGGGCCAGGTCAGCGCGTCGCGCGTGGCGGCAGCACGCACACTGGGTGCCACGCCATGGCGGGTGTTTGTGCGCATTGAGTGGCCGGCCATTGCGCCTTGGCTGGCGTCTGCCATGTGCCTGGTGTTTTTGTACTGCGCCTGTGGTTTTGGCCTGGCGCTGGTGCTGGGCGGGCAGGAATATGCCACGGTGGAGGTAGAGATTTACACCCTGGTTGCGCATGAGCTGCAATTGGCGCAGGCCGCATCGCTTGCGCTGTGGATGCTCGTGTTGACCGGTGTGGTCGCACTGGCTTATGCGCTGATCGAGCGGCGTCTGGCTGCACCGGCGCGTGCGGACACCATCGCCCGGCGCAGGCCGCAGGGTGTGCTGCAGTGGGCTTGTCTTTGGGTGGCGCTGGCCGTGCTGGCCCTGTTCTGCGCGGCACCGTTGATGGCCATTGTGTGGCGTGCCGCGACTGCAGGCGCTGCCGCCTGGACTGTGTTGTGGGACACCGCCACGCTGGCCGCACTGTGGAACAGCCTGCGCTTTACCGTGCTGGCCGTGTTGCTGGCTACAGCGCTGGGCCTGGCCCACGCACTGGCAGCGCGCAAGTCTTTGCTGCTGCGCACGCTGGTGTTTTTGCCCTTTGTGGTGTCCCCAGTCATGGTGGCCTTTGGCCTGCTGCTGCTGTACCCCACATGGACGGCCAGCTTTGGCCTGCTGGTCTGCGCCTATGCCTTGCTGGCCTACCCGTTTGTGGCCAAGTCGATTGCTGCGGGGCTGGACAGCATGCCCGTGCACCTGACGCAGGCCGCGCGGTCTTTGGGCGCCACGCCCTGGCATGTGTTCAGCCGTGTGACATTGCCACTGCTGCGCCCTGCGCTGCGCAGGGGCATGGCTTTTGCAGCTGCCACGGCGGTAGGCGAGTTTGCGGTCACGCTGTTTTTGTCACGCCCCGAGTGGGCCACGCTGACCACGCTGGTGTATGAGTACCTGGGCCGCCCCGGTGCCACCAACCGGGATGCGGCGCTGGTCTTGTCCTGCCTGTTGATGGGGCTGGCGCTGCTTGCTTTTGTGTTGATCGAGTGGGCCGCACCTGCGCCCCGTTCCAAGGATGTATCGCGCCATGCTTGAGTTGTTATCCATTTCCAAAGACTGGCAGTCCCGTGTGCTGCTGCGCGACGTGAGCCTGACCGTGGCACCCGGTGAGACAGTGGTCATCCTCGGCCCGTCTGGCAGCGGCAAGAGCACGCTGCTCAAAATCATTGCCGGGCTGGAGCCACTGGATGCGGGTCGTGTCGTGTTTGATGGTGAAGAGATCACCAGGCAGCCACCCGAGCGCCGCCGCTTTGCGCTGATGTTTCAGGACTTTGCGCTGTTCCCACATTTGGACGTGCAAGACAACGTGGCCTTTGGCCTGGTAGAGCAGGGCCTGCGCAAACCGGAGGCCCGCACGCAGGCACGCGCCATGTTGGCGCGCTTTGGCCTGCAAGACTTTGCCCATGCGCGTGTGACGCAGCTATCGGGTGGCGAACAGCAACGCGTGGCCCTGGCCCGCGCGCTCATCACCCGCCCGCGTGTGCTGCTGCTGGACGAACCCTTCTCCGCGCTAGATGCCGAGATGCGCCTGCAACTGCGCGAAGAGTTTCGCCAGCGCATTGCGGAGTTCAACATGGCAACTGTGTTGGTCACGCACGACGAGGCCGAGGCGCGGGCCATGGGCACGCGGGGGTATCGGGTGGTGCAGGGTGGGCTGCAGGTAGTTTGGTGAGGTGATTGTAAGAAAAATGTGCCGCTAGCCCCCGTGAAATATGATTATTTCGCTATCAATTCAGTAGTATTTTCGGTGTTTGCGGTAGTGTTGCGCCTGCCTGCCTGCCTTCGTGGCTTTGTTCGCGAAAGTCCGTAAATCCCCGGTTTTTGATTCACATAGTTAGTCAACTTTGCGGCAATAATGAAACAACTCTAAGGGAAACAATCAATGCCCAACCTCCAGCCAATGAGCCCTGAACTCCAGGCCTTCCTGACAGGGCCTGCGCGCCAGTTAGACACCAGTGCTTACTATCGCAAAGCAATTTGGGCTCCCGGGGTGCGGCTAATGGGCCACTTGCCGTTTGCGGGCAAGGCTCTGCTGATATGCCTGATGTTCTTGCTACCACTGGCCTGGGTTGGCTGGGCGTTTTATTCCACAGAGTCAAGCGCGATTGCGTTTTCTGAAAAAGAACTCTTGGGAGTGCAATACACCCGTGAGGTGTTTCCTGTAATCTCGGCGGCGCAGCAATTGCGGCGTGATGCAGCGGCAGCCGTTGCCAGCGGGTCTCCGCCAGCCACCATGGCACAGGTACGCTCCAATCTGGAGGCAGCTCGGACCAAACTGGCCGAAGTGGATAAGCGGCTGGGCAGTACGCTCAAAACCGAAACCGCTTTTGCGGCTGTGCAAACAGCCCTCTCAGATACAGAGAAGGCTGCTGATCTTCAGACTGTTTTCGTAACGCACTCTAAGCACATAGCCGCCCTTATTGCGTTGCTGCAAACCGCAACCGACAACTCCAATCTGACGCTGGACCCCGACATTGACAGCTACTACCTCATGGATGCTGCGCTGTTTCGGGTGCCCGATATTTTGGAAAACAGTGGCAAGCTGCGTGGCCTGGGGCGGGCAGTCATCGTGGCGGGCAGCGCATCTCCTGAGCAACAACAAGCGTTAAACGATGCCATTCCCATCGCGGAATATCAGTTGGCCACCATGACTGCCAGCATGGCAAAGGCCTATGCCTACAACCAAAACCTGAGCGCAAAGACAGATTCCAAACAAACACTGCAAGATACTGCGGCTTTTTTTGCGTTGGCGCGCAGTTCGGTCATACGTGGCAAAGATGTTGATGTAGACAAATACACGACCGCGGCCAATACGGCGATTGACGCGCAATTTGCGTTGGTCGAGCGCCTGCTAAACGCGCTCGAGGAAGTCATCAATACCCGAGTCCAGGCTATGCAAACCAAGCTGCTGATCAGCTCTTTGGTATTCGTTGTGTTTGTTTCACTCGCGGCCTATTTTTTCTTCAGCTTTTACTTGGTCTCCAGTGGAGGCCTTTCGCTCATTAGCAAACATCTGGGTGAAGTGTCTACCGGCGACCTGCGGAGCTTTCCCCATGAGCCGCTTGGCAATGACGAGCCTGCGCGCGTGTTGCTAGACCTGCGCACCACTTATGACGCGCTGCATATGCTGATCCGCAAGGTGCGCCATTCGGCACGGGCCTTACACGCTGCAAGCGGCGAAGTATCTGCGGCTAGCCAGGAGCTTTCTGCTCGCACCGAAGCGGCAGCTGCGAATCTGGAAGAACAGGCAGCGGCCATGGAGCAAATCGGTTCAACGGTCGGTGACACCGCTGAGCGCGCCCACATGGCGTCGGTGTTCGCCAGCGAGAACGCCCATGTGGCTGAAAAGGGCGGCAAGGTGTTTGACGAAGTGGTGCTGACCATGCGCGACATACACACATCTTCTACGAAGATCAACGACATCATTGGAGTCATTGACGGCATTGCCTTTCAGACCAACATCCTGGCGCTGAATGCCGCGGTGGAGGCCGCCCGCGCAGGTGAATCAGGGCGCGGCTTTGCCGTGGTCGCCAGTGAAGTGCGTAGCCTGGCGGGTCGCAGCGCTGGCGCTGCCCGTGAAATCAAGTCGCTTATTGCGGCCAGCGTGGAAAAAGTGGAGGCTGGCACCCGGGTGGTGCAAGAAGCGGGTATGAGCATGAAAGAAGTAGTTACCAATGCCAGCCAGATTAACCAGTTTTTGACAGAAATTTCTGTTGCCTGCCGCGAGCAGGCTTCGGGAGTGGAGGAAGTAGGTCGCGCCATACAAGACCTTGACAAAGGCACCCAGCAAAACTCAGCACTGGTGGAGGAAACTGCCTCCGCCGCTGCGGCGCTTACCAGCCAGGCCGATACCCTGCAAGATGAAATCGCCAATTTCCGCGTGGCATAGGCCCCACCTGCATGCGTTCGCTGCTTAGCGAAAGGAGCACGGTATGAAGATGAAAACCAGTCCGATTACCTTGTTGCTCGAGGTAGTCGCGACGGTAGGCGTGGCGCAAGCGCTGGTCGTTTTCGCATTACCTATGCTGGTGCCACGGGTTCCCGGCGCGGCACAGGCGCTTTTGGATTTGGCGCTAGTGCTGGTTTTGGCCAGCCCCGTGCTGTACTGGCGCAGCATGGCGTTTACCAGCGCCATCTGGCAGTCAACGCGTGTGACCGGTGGTAAATCACCCAAGGGTGCGCTCACCTTTGGCAAGGCCGTCGCCATGACGGCGGCTGCACAAGCTTTTGGCCTGTTGCTTGCGGCTGCGGCCGTGATCTACATTGGCCACTACCTGGACCGGGCGGCCAAGCTGCAGTTTGATCGACATGTAGACGCCATCAAGGTTGAAGTGGTGCAGCGGTTCAGCAAACCGGTCTACGGGCTCTCGGGTTTGCGTGCAAGCTATGCCGCGCACCTTGCAGCAGGCCGTGGAGAGCAACTATCTGTCGCAGAATTCAAAGCTTACGTGGATGCGCGCGACATGGAGGCGGAGTTTCCGGGCGTGAGGGGCTTTGGGTTTATTGAACGAATCCAACGCAGCGATATTTCAGCTTTTACCCAGCGCGTGCAACTGGAAACTGCCAACAAGTTTCAGGTTCGTAGTGCGGGCGATGCGGCCGATCTCCTGGTTATAAAAAATATCGAGCCGCTTGAAACGAACCGAGCCGCCTTGGGCTTTGACATTGGGCAAGAGCCTGTGCGCCGCCAAGCGGCAGAGCGGGCGATTGCCACGGGCCAAACGGCCCTCTCGGGCAGCATCACGCTGGTGCAAGACCAGTACAAGACGCCAGGGTTTTTGCTGTTTATGCCGGTCTATAAGGAAAGCGTTGAATCTGTACTCGCTGGCACCATACAGCCGACGCTGATTGGTCTGGTCTACTGTCCTATCGTTGCCACTGAGTTGCTCAGCACGACCAGCCCCGCGGTAAATGCCCAACTGATGATTGCCATCCACGACGGTGCAGCGGACGGCGCTGGCAAATTGGTCTATGCTGACGAGGGGTATGAACAACAAGCCGCAGGAGGCACAACTTCAGCCAAAGTGCTAACAAGCCTCAGTAGCGTTTATGTTGCGGGCCGTGAATTGACGCTCGCGGTGCGCGCCACGCCGGACTATGCGCTAACACAAGACCGCTCCAGTATCGCCATTGCTGGCATCGGCGGCCTGTTGATGAGTTTCATGTTGGCGCTTGCAACCTGGCTTCTGGCGGCCGGCCGACTTAGAGCGCAAAACCTGGCCACCCGCATGACAAGGGACCTGGATCGTATGGCCCGGGTGGCGCAGCACACCAATAACGTGGTGGTTATTGTGGATTTGCAGGGCAACATTCAGTGGGCCAATCCAGGATTCACGCGCCTAACCGGTCACTCTGCCGATAGCGTGTTGGGTTCGCCAGCAATCAATCTCGTGAACCATGAAAAAACTCCACCAGCAACTACGCAAGACCTGATAAAGCGGGCGCGCCAAGGCTTGGCCCATCGGTGCGAGGTTGTAGTGCGCGGTGCAGACGACCAAGACCATTGGCTAGACCTTGAACTGGAACCAACCTTGGATGCGGCCGGCAATCACAGCGGCTACATGGAAATCGGTACCGATATCACCAGCCAAAAACGAACCCAGGAGCGCTTGGAAGTGGCCATGCGTGAGGCCACTACTTTGCTAAACACGTTTGAGATGCACTCCATTGTTTCGGTGGCCAACCGCGATGGGAATATCACAGAGGTCAACGATGCTTTTTGTGACATATCCGGCTACACACGTGAAGAGTTGCTAGGTCAAAACCACAGGCTGCTGAACTCTGGTACGCATCCCCGGGAGTTTTGGGATGGTATGTGGGCCGATATTTCTGTGGGTAAGTCGTGGCGCGCTGACGTTTGCAACCGTGCCAAAGATGGCAGTCTTTATTGGGTGGACAACATCATTACCCCTTTCGTAGGTGATGACGGGTTCGTAGAGCGGTATGTTTCGATTCGCACTGACATTAGCGCGCGCAAAGCCGCTGAGCTTGAACTGTCTGCCAGCCAGGCTTTCCTGGACCGTGCCGGGCGTGTTGCTGGGGTAGGAGGCTGGCGTGTTGACCTGTTGAAGGGACATATTGAGTGGAGCACTGTCACCAGGCGCATCCATGAAGTCGGTGACGACTTTGTGCCTGACTTGGCTACTGCCATCAACTTCTATGCCCCCGAGGCGCGCCCTATCATCGAGCAGGCGGTTTCGCTGGGTATTGAAACCGGGGCGCCGTGGGACCTGGAGCTGCCCTTCATCACTGCCACCGGCCGCGCTATCTGGGTGCGCACGGTGGGCGAGGTCGAGTTTGTGGATGGCAAGGGCGTTGCCTTGGTCGGTGCCATTCAGGATGTAACTAAGCGTCGAGGGCTTGAGGCTGAAGTGCAAGCCAAATCTGAACTGGTGGAAACTGTTATTGAGCAGTTGCCCTGTGCGCTCAGTGTGTTCGACCGCGATCTCGTTTTGCGGGTTGTAAACACTGAATTTGGACGCATGCTAGGGTTCCCGGATGAACTTACCCAGGTGGGAACGACCCGTTTTGAAGACATCATCCGCTTCAATGGCGCCCGCGGAGAGTACGGAACTGAGAATGTAGATGCTACCGTTGCAGCCATTATTGACCGTGCCAAGCTACCTACAGTGCCCCACCACTTTGACCGTGTCAGGCCCAACGGAATGGCGATGGAGGTGCGCGGCGGACCCATGCCTTCGGGCGGCTTTATCACCACATACACCGACATCACATCCCGAAAAAACGCCGAGCAGGCGTCCAAAAAGGCGAGCGAGCTGTTGGTTAACTCGATCAACGCGCTGGACGATGCCTTTGCCTTGTACGACGTAGACGACAAGTTGGTGTTGTGTAACCAACGCTACAAAGATCACTACCCCCTTTGTGCCGACGTCATGGTCGCTGGTAACACTTTTGAACACATCATTCGCACCGGTGCCGAGCGTGGGCAGTATGAAGCCGCAGTTGGTCGTGTGGCTGAATGGGTGCAAGAGCGTATGGCTGTGCACCGCCAGCCGCTTTCGCAATTGGTGCAGAAACTCAGCGATGGCAGGACGCTTCGCATCTTTGAGCGCAAGTTGCCAGATGGGCAAACGGTAGGCTTCCGGGTGGACGTAACAGAATTGGTGCAAGCTACCGAAGCTGCAGAACTTGCATCCAAGTCCAAGAGCCAGTTCCTGGCCAATATGAGCCATGAAATAAGGACGCCGATGAACGCCATCATCGGCATGCTGAGTTTGCTCCATCGGACCGACCTCACTCCCCAGCAGCTGGACTATGCCGATAAGTCACAGAGCGCCGCGCAGTCTTTGCTTGGCCTGATCAATGACATTCTGGACTTCTCCAAGGTTGAAGCCGGCAAGATGACTCTGGATCCCCAGCCGTTCAGGGTCGATCAATTGATGCGTGACCTGGCGGTCATCCTGTCAACCAATGTTGGAACAAAAGGTATAGAGGTTCTGTATGACCTGGACCGGCATATTCCGCCAGTGTTGCTCGGTGATGCAATGCGGCTGCAGCAGATTCTCATCAACTTGGGTGGAAATGCAGTCAAGTTCACGTCGGTAGGTCAAGTGGTTGTGTCTGTGCACAGCCAGCAACTGACGGATACCGCAGTGCGCTTGCGCTTTGGCGTGCGCGACTCTGGTATCGGTATCGCGCCAGAGAACCATGCGCGAATATTCTCTGGTTTTTCTCAGGCGGAGGCATCTACCACGCGCAAGTTTGGCGGAACCGGTCTCGGACTTGCCATCAGCAAGCGCATGATTGAAATCATGGGCGGTGCGTTGCAGTTGGACAGTGAGTTGGGAAAGGGCAGTCTTTTCTCATTCACACTGGAGTTCCCCATCGTCACGAATGTGCCAGACGAGTTGCAGGCGCGCCCGCGGCTCAGCGCCGCGCCACGCCGTGTTTTGGTGGTTGACGACAACACCGTGGCATGCGAGCTGACGGTTGCGATGGCGCAATCTTGGGATTGGCCAACGCAATTCGCCCATAGTGGCGAGGACGCCATTCGTTTGGTTGAGTCCTATCCTCAGAGTGGTGGGTTCCCGTTCGATGTGGTTTACATAGACTGGAATATGACGGGGATCGACGGTTGGGAGACTGCGCGGCGCCTGCGGCAGATGAACGCAGCAAGGGGCAACCAGCCCTTGATGATCATCATGGTGACGGCCAATGGCCGCGAAACCATGGCCCAGCGCACCGAGGAAGAACAAACATTGCTGAACGGGTTTTTGGTCAAACCCATCACCGCCTCTATGCTGTTTGATGCTACGTTGCAACCCGATGAAAGCCATGCCGGCATGCGTGCGGGTCAACGCGGGCCTGCCAGCCAACGTCGCTTGAACGGAATGCGATTATTGGTAGTTGAAGACAACCTGATCAACCAGCAAGTGGCCGAGGAGCTACTCATTTCCGAAGGTGCATTGGTGTCCTTGGCTGCCAACGGGCAATTGGGTGTTGATGCTGTGCTTGCCGCACGCCCACAGTTTGATGCTGTACTGATGGATATTCAAATGCCGGTTTTGGATGGCTATGCGGCTACCCAGGTGATTCGGGAGCAATTGGGTCTTGCGGACTTACCCATTATTGCCATGACGGCCAATGCGATGGCATCTGACAGAGAAGATTGCCTTCAGGCGGGCATGAATGACCACGTTGGCAAGCCTTTTAACCTAAACCACTTGGTAAAAACTTTGCTGGCGGTATCTGGTTTTGAGCCCAATGGAACAGCCGGTTCAAGCACTGAGACTGCGAGATCTAATTCAAACCGCAAAGATATTACGGTGCCAGGCATAGACCTCAGTGGTGCGTTGGCGCGTATGTCGGGAATGACATCGCTGTATTTGCGTGCTGCTGTGGAGTTTATGAAAGTTTTGCCCCATGTTGTCGCAGAGTTCAAAAACCTGGTGGGCTCTGATCTGTATGCTGCAACTATGCAAATGCACACCATCAAGGGCAATGCTGCGCTACTTGGTGTTACCGCGCTGAGCGAAGCTGCGGCCAAGTTGGAGAAGCAGTGCAAGACCAATGCCCCCATGCCGACCATTCTTAGTTTGATAGCGCCACTTGAGCAGGCCATTGCGGCAGCGCAAGTAGCGCTCGCCGTGGTGATTGCCCACTTGCAGGCTCAAGCGAGTGTGGGCCAACCGGTGGACGCAGCACCTACTGCTACGGAATCACAATTGGTCGCAGTTTCGAGCGAGACCGCCCGCATGCTGATAGCCCGTCTTGAAGAGTTGAATGTTCTTCTGGGCAACGGTGATTTTGTTGCGCTGGATCGCTACGCTGACTTAAGGCCAGAACTTTCCGAGGCTTTGCATGACAGGCTTGCGCCGCTAGAGGAGGCGCTGCAAAACCTGGAGCTTGAGGACGCGCTGCAACATTCCACAGCATTGATTGAAGTTTTGGCCACACTAGCCTGAGTAGTTGACTATGAGCGCACCTGTCGATTTCGATGTAATTGCACAACCCAAACCGAAGTTATTGATCGTCGATGACCAGACAATCAATATCCAGCTTCTAACACAAGCTTTTTCTGCAGACTGCCAGATTTTTATGGCTACCGGCGGGGCTAAGGCTCTGGTAATTTGCGCCACACAGCTTCCAGACTTGGTGTTGCTGGACGTGATGATGCCGGAAATGGATGGTTACGAAGTCTGCAGGCACTTGAAAGCCAATCCGCTGACTGCCGATATTCCAGTGATTTTTGTTACAGCCCATACTGACGACGCCTCAGAAGAGCATGGTCTAGGGGTTGGTGCTGTGGACTTTATTTCCAAACCCATTAACATAAAAATTGTGCGGGCCCGCGTAAAGGCGCACATCGCACTCAAGCGGCAATCCGATGTTTTGCGCAATTTTGCATTCATCGATGGCCTGACTGGGGTGCGAAACCGTCGTTACTTTGATGAACACCTTGCCATTGAGATTGGGCGGGCCCAACGCAGCAAGCTGGCACTTGGCCTAATCTTGATCGACGTCGATTTTTTCAAGCGGTTTAATGATTGTTATGGACACCAAGCTGGAGATGATTGCCTCCGGCGCTTGGCCAGCCTGTTCCAGGTTTGTCTGAAACGCCCAGCTGATTTTGTTGCTCGTTATGGTGGCGAAGAATTTGTGTGTGTGCTTCCGGACACCAATTTGCAAGGCGCGCTGATACTGGCTGAAAACATACGGGAGGCTGCACTTGCGTGTCATATCCCGCATGCTGAGTCTTCCGTCAGCGAATGGGTCACACTGAGCTTGGGTGTCAGTGTTATGGCTCCTGATAGCCCCATTGCAAGTGATGAACTTGTCAAACTTGCAGATGCCAATTTGTACTTGGCTAAGCACCAGGGGCGCAATAGGGTGGTCGGGCCTGCGTGACATATCCATGTTCGCTGCCCTAAAGGCCCAAGCCCGGCAACTCAAGCAGCACACGCTCACGGTTTACTTCGCGGCGCGCGATCCGCGCACACCGGTCTATGTCCGGGTGCTGGCCTTGCTGGTGGCGGCGTATGCGCTCAGCCCTATTGACCTCATCCCCGATTTCATTCCTGTCATTGGCTATCTGGACGATTTGCTGATCGTGCCATTGGGCCTGGCGCTGGTGGTGCGGCTCACGCCGCCCGAGGTGTTGGAGTCCGCACGGGCCAAAGCGTTACAAACCGCCAGCAAGCCAGTCAGCTATACCGCGGCTGCATGTTTTGTGCTGCTGTGGCTGCTCTTGGCATGGCTTGCTGTACGGTGGGTTAGAACATGAACTTCATGCCCAGGCTCAGCACGGTGTCGTTGTCAGCACGCCCTACCGTGGCGTCCAGCTGAATATTTTTGGCTATGTCTTTGCGCACCCCCAGTTGAAGCTTGGGGCTGGTCTGTTCTTGGCCAAATGTTTCAACATGCGCAGTGAAGGCCTCAAACGCATGTTCAAAGGCAATGCCCCAGGTTCCGACAGAAGGGCCGTCGGAAGGGTGCTGGGTTCCCAGATTTACGTGCACCGATCCCCATGTGGAGTTGCAGGTGAACAGACCGACCACAAATGGCGTGTTGGTACCGCTGCCCGGAGTGTTTTGAATGCCAAATGTGGTGCCGACGTTGCAGCCGTCCTCTTGCGATGCGGTCCACCTAAACTTGGCCTGCACCAGGTTGGTCGACACACCATTGGTCGAGTCGCGCGCAAATGCTGCACCGATTTCGAGACCCTCTGCCACGCCAAAGGCCGGGGCGACCGTGCCAACATCGGTGTTGCCGGGTTGTCGTTCGTACCAAACCTCAACATGCCCAGCACCTACTGCATTGACGTTGGCGTCGTCCACCGCAAGCGGCCGTCCGGCCAGGCAGGGGGCGGCCAAGAAAAGTGCTGCCAGTGTGATGATCCACGCCGAACGGGTTGTTCCTGTATTTGGGGCACGGGGGTAGCGCTACATGGTTTTCCTTGGTTTGCAAAGGTACATTTGATCGGGTAGTGTCTGTCAAGACTGGCGGGCTGCCAAGTCCATGGCGGCCTTGCCACCCGCTGCGGCCATTGCACTGACAAATGTGCCCCAAAGAATATCGATGAGCGCCAGGCTCCATGGCCAATCGCGCAGGGTGGCAAGGTTGGTGAGGTCGTAGGTGGCGTATGCAAAGAAGCCGAATAAGGAGGCCATGGTGATGGTCTTGGTCCAATCTGCGCCGCCCGTTTGCGGGCTCACCGCAAAGATGACGACGCCCAGCGCATAGAGCAAGTAGAACAACACCGCGACCGGGACATTGGGTGTGTCCGTCATCAGGTGCCCAATGCCTTGCTGGTACAGCGGCTTGGCGATCAGCCCCAGCCACAGCATGTCCAGTGCAACCATGACGACGGATGTGCCTGCGTAAGCGGCCAGATACTTGGTGTTCATTGTGGGTACTCTTTCGTGCGAGCAGAATCTGCTGCTCGATTGATTATATGAAGCATATACAATACGTATACGTTTCATATGGAGTTAACGGATGGGTATCGTCAAAATTTCGGATCAAATGCATGAGAACCTGCGGGTGGTGGGCACTGCGCTCAGCCGGTCTATCAATGCACAGGCAGAACACTGGATGCGGGTTGGCATGCTGACCGAGATGCACCCAGAATTGGACCACCGCGAAATCTGCCAGCTGCTGATACGGGCAGAATTGAACGGGGGCCTGGACATTGCCGGGGCGGTCAACCCTCCGCCGGGCAAGCGCGCGGCATCTACGGTTGAAAAGCACTGATGGCGCCCGACGTTGTCATCAAGTCCGCCGAAGGCATAGCCAAGGCGCGGCGGGCCGGCCAGCTGGCTGCAGAGGTGCTGGCCATGATCGAGCCCCATGTTGTGCCGGGGGTCAGCACCGAGGCGCTGGACCGCATTTGCCACGACTACATCGTGCAGGTGCAGGGCGCCATACCGGCCAACGTGGGTTATCTGGGTTACACCAAGACCATACTCACCTCGGTCAACCAGGTGGTGTGCCACGGCATCCCGTCGCCAGACCAGATTCTGAAAAAAGGCGACATCGTCAACATTGACGTGGCGGTCAACAAGGACGGCTGGTTTGGCGACACCAGCCGCATGTTCTTTGTGGGCGAACCCAGCCCGCTGGCCCGCCGCCTGGTGGAAACGACCTATGAAGCCATGCTGGCCGGCATCCAGCAGGTCAAGCCCGGCGCAACGCTGGGTGATGTGGGCCATGCCATCCAGTCGGTTGCACACCGGGAGCATTTCAGCGTGGTGCGCGAATACTGCGGACACGGCATAGGGCAGGTCTACCACGAAGACCCGCAGGTGTTGCACTACGGGCAGCGCGGGCACGGCCTCAGGCTGGAGGTGGGCATGGTGTTCACCATTGAGCCCATGCTCAACGCAGGCAAGCGCGACACCAAACAACTGGCCGATGGCTGGACCGTGGTGACCAAGGACCGGTCTCTGTCAGCCCAGTGGGAACACATGGTGGCGGTAACGCCCACAGGGTACGAGGTGCTGACCGCCTGGCCCGGCGGCACAGGGGCTTATGCGCCAGTATCTGCCCGCGTAGTGGCGTAGATGTGCCAGACCGCCATGAACATGGCGGCAATCGCCGGGCCGATCACAAAGCCATTGATGCCAAACACCACCATGCCGCCCAGCGTGGTGATCATCACCACGTAGTCGGGCATGCGGGTGTCTTTGCCGACCAGAATGGGGCGCAGCAGGTTGTCGACCAGACCAATCACCAGCACACCCCAGGCGCACAGCGCAATGCCTTGCCAGATGCCACCCGTTACGAAGAAGTACAAGGCCACCGGCAGCCATACCAGCCCTGCGCCAATGGCTGGCAGCAGTGATAAAAATGCCATCAGCACCGCCCACAACAATGCACCGCCAACGCCTAGCACCCAAAATGCCAGCCCGCCCAGCGCGCCCTGAATAACCGCCACCAGCAGGTTGCCCTTGACCGTGGCTCGGATCACGGTGGTGAACTTGCTGATCAACTCCCTTTTGTGCTCCGGTGCCAGTGGCACTGCATTGCGCAGGGTGCGGGCCAAGCTCTCGCCATCGCGCAGCAGAAAGAACGCCAGGTACAGGGTGATGAACAGGCTGGTGATGAATTCAACCGTCAACTGGCCAATGCCCAGCGCCTGTGTGGCCAGAAACTGACTGCCCTGCGCCAGCGCGGCGCTGACCCGGCGCTGCAGGGCCGAGAAGTTGACCAGGCCAAAGCGGTCCAGCAGCGCGCCCACCCAGTCAGGCAGCGCGTTGAACACATCGCGGAAGTAGCGGGTGGGGTTGACCTCGCCCGACTGCACCAGTGTGTAGAAGTGGGACACCTCTTGCGCCAGGGCGGCCATCAGCAGCGCAAACGGAAGAATCAGCACCACCAGAATCAAGGCCATGGTGAGCAGGGCAGTCGGCGTGCGCTGCCACTTGAACCGCGCCAAAAGCCGCCGGTGCACGGGCATGAACAACAGTGCAATGATGGCGCCCCACATGATGGCTCCGTAAAACGGCACCAGTATCCAGCCCAGCGCCAGTGCTGACACCACCATCAGCGGCAGCAGTGCGCGGTTCTGGCTTACACCGTGGGCTTGTTCGTCACTGGGGATCATGGGTGGTCTCATGGATTTGCCGGGATTGGCCTCGCCATCGTACCCGCTCAAAGCAAGGCTATGCTTGCGGGCAAAACTGCAAACGATCCCATGCCCACAGAACTCAGCATTCGCCCAGCCACCCTGCACGACGTGCCCCATCTGGTGGAGCTGGCCACCACCACCTTTCGCGACACCTACCGCCTGCTGGATGATCCAGATGACATAGAGGCTTATGTGGCAGAGGCCTTCACGCCCGATAACTTCACGGCCATCGTGCTAGACCCGACTTCCGTGTTGTTGGTGGCGCTGGCCGGGGAGGGGCAGTACGTAGGTTATGCCCTCATCGCCCACACCCCACCACCGCCCTGCGTGACGGGCCCTGCACCGGTGGAGTTGTCACGCCTGTACCTGAGCCAGTGTGTCATTGGCAAGGGTTATGGTGCGGCGCTGATGCAGGCCGTGCACGCCGTGGCGCGGGGCGCCGGTTGCAAGACAGTCTGGCTGGGTGTGTACGACCGCAATGAAGTGGCGCGGAACTTCTACAAGCGTTGGGGATTTGTGGACGTGGGTACCAAAGACTTTTTGTTTGGTGGAAAGTTGTATGCGGACCCGATCATGGCGGCGGCTGTGCCTGGTATCGGTGAAGGCTGCTGATGGACAATCGGCGGTCCCCAATACCCCTTCACTAGCATTCACCATGGGCATACTCCAGTCACTTGCAGCTGTTTTCAAGCGCCATCCCAAGCATCCGCCAAGCCTGGGCTTTGATCCAGAGGATTTCATCTACGTCAAGATTCTCGGCAACATACAGCCCATGGAGCGCGGTGAACTATTCGAGGACCGCATTGACCCCGTATTGGCGGCTGCCGGCCTTGGATCTGTTTCGGGTGGGGGCTCGTCCCTCGGGGACGCCCGTTCTGACGGCAGCCGCCTCGTCGAGTTTTGTGGCATAGACATAGACACGACGCAGCGGGACGGCGCCTTGGCTGCGTTGCGTGATGTGCTGCCCAAGCTTGATGCACCCATGGGCACGCAATTGCATTACACGCGCGCAGGCGTCAGACTCCAAGATGAACTGACAGCACATGGTTGGAGCATGGGCCAGCCACGCGTGTACCTGCATCCAGGGTTTGGAATTTGAATGCAGAGGATTGCAAGCCCATTGCTAGTGTTTAAGGTAATTGACAGCCTGGAGGCGTTGCGCGGCGAGAGCCAAACCCAATCCAACTTTGTCAAATCTTGGCGACGGTGTCCCTGGGTCTGAGTTTCGCCCCAATTCAAAAGACCACGCGGTCCAAGCGGTTCTACCAAAGGACATTTGGTAGTTTAGGCCTCTAGCCCCCGCAAAATAATGACATATAGCTACAAAATATGTAGCAAATACACCCTGCAGGCAGTTTATCCCCTACTGCAGCAGCCCCGGCTCCCGGTACGCACCCAACTGGCTATCCAACAACGCCCTCAGTTTGTGTATGGTCAGGTCCGTCTTTTCGCGGAAGTCGTCTATCTCATGCGCATCGAAGCTGCTTTTGCGTGAAGCTAGCCCTGGCTGGCCGGTGCGCAGCACCAGGCGGGTGCGGTGGTTGTCCAGGGTTCGGCGCACATAGTCCACCAGCTCCAGCCCAGCCAAGTCTCGCTCCATCACCACGTCTACCAAGGCCAGGGCGATGTCCTTGCGGTCTTCAAAGATCTGCTGGCCTTCTTTGCCAGAGAAGGCGCTGATGAACTCCAGGGATCGGCCCTGGAACTCGTAGCCGCGCAGGGCCAGGCGGGTGACGGTGTGTACTTCGGCGTCGTCATCCACCATCAGCACGCACCAGGTGTTCTTGGGGCGCCAGTCTGGCGCCACGGGAATAAGGGTGTCTTCTTCGGCAAATTGCATGGTGGTCAGTGCCTCTGAGTTGAGTTAGTGGGGGGAGCGTTCTGAGACGTTTTCCGTACCAACTTCAAACCATTCTGCGCCAACTCTTGCCAGTGTTGCCAGATTTTTCCATGCTGCGCTGCACACCACCAGTGGGCCCCTATGCTCCGGGGGCATATGAGAGTGGCAGGGGAGGCGAACTAAGAAATTCGCTTGATGGCAGCTAGTTTTGTCTGCATGTCCCGCAGGTCGGCCTCTTTGGACTTCAGATCCTTGTAGTAAATCCCCAAAACGCGCAACTCGACCGCGACACCATTGCGTACATAGAAGACCGCTGGCGTCGTTGCATCGCCTTGGCCTTCCTGAATGACCGCGCCATCTGGGTCATTGGGGATGGGGCGCAACTTGCCTGCCAGCAATTTGGCTGCATCCTGTGCAGCGGCAGGGTTGCTGTAGCGACTGGTTTTGACCATGACCGAAAAGTTCTTTGACTTGTATCGGCAGTCGCGCGTCACCACGCCCGCGCCGGGGATTTCAAGGCCTAACTTGCCCTCCTCTAAGGGGGTCTGCAATGCCTTGGAAATATCAGCAGCACTGAGCGGGCAGACAGCTGCGGGATTGGATTGCGCGTGTGCGGTAGTGGCCATGGTCGTCAAGGACATCACCACAAGAATCGTTGCAAGCTTCATCGAAAAGGCTCCCCTTGGTTGTAGCGACAGAAATTCTAATACTGGCATTTTTGCGCAGCATGTTGAGTCTTTGGTGGCATGTTCCAATAGGCTAGGACATAGCGGACACTTCGTCCAATGCATTCTCTTTCACGACGACACCCATGGTTTACCGACTCCCTATCCTGATCCTGCTGTGGTGCCTGACAACTATTGCGTCAGCCCAAACCAAGGCACAACCCATCACCATTGGACTGTTTGGCGATACACCTTATAGCCAGCGCGAGCGCGACTTGTTGCCTGGACTGATGGCGGAAATGGATTCCGAAGACCTAGCCTTTGTGATCCATGATGGCGACATCAAGAGCGGCGGATCGCCCTGTACCGATGAAGCGTTTCTTGACATTCTGGGTGTGTTCATGGCGTCTCGGCATCCGCTCATCTATGTTCCGGGGGACAACGAATGGACAGACTGTCACCGTAGCAGCAACGGATCGTACGATCCTCAGGAGCGCCTGGACAAGCTGCGTACGCTGTTTTTTGGCACGGAGAAAACGCTGGGCCAGCGGCAGTTTGCGCTGGTACGCCAAAGCCAGGACCCGGCCTTTGCGGCCTACCGTGAGCACGTCCGTTGGGAGGCCGCTGGCGTCGTTTTTGTGGGCTTGAATCTGCCGGGTAGCTACAACAACTACGACGGCACCAAACGGGGTAGCGGCCCCTCGAAGGAGTTTTTGCAACGCAGCCCGGTGGTGCGCCTCTGGCTGGCACAGGCTTTTGCAAGGGCACGTGCCATTCATGCCGCTGGCATCATGATGGTCATTCAGGCGAATCCTGGCTTTGAGGCCGCAGCCGCGGGTAAGGCGCATCCGGGTTACCGCGACTTTTTGAACCAACTGCGTGAGGAAACGCTGGCCTTTGCGGGACAGGTGGTTTTGGTGCATGGTGATTCGCACAGCCATCAGATCAACCAGCCGCTGCTCAACGCTACCGCGCAGGAAGTTGTGGCGAATTTCACCCGGGTGGAAACGGTTGGGTCGCCCTGGATGGGTTGGATCAAAGCGACGGTGGACCCCAAAGACCCCAAAGTGTTTCGTTTCGAGCCGCGCGCATTTGGAGGTAGGTAAGTTTTGGAGCCCGGCCGTGCTGCGATAATCCGTTGATGCAAACCCTGCGCAACGCCCATCACCTTGCCCGCTTCGTGCTGGTGTGGTTTGCGTTGTCCATGGGGGTGGCCATTGCGTCACCGCTGGTGCAGCCTAAGGGCATGCAACTGGTGTGTTCGGCCGCTGGTGCCATCTCTATCCAGTTTGACCAAGGTGATGGCGACTTAACCGGCTCGCAAGCCAACACGCTGGATTGCCCTTTGTGTGCCGCGGTCGGCGCACCACCTCCCCATGCTTCTTTGCAAGTGCTGCCCCCCATGGGGCTGACCTATGCACTACAACTGTCTGCAGACCCGCAGAGCAACCACCGCGCTGCCGCTCCGTTCCCGCCCCGCGGGCCTCCCGCATCCGCCTGAGACCGCGACCGGCCCTTGTGGCTGGTTGTGGTGGTTTGATTCACCGTGTTGTGGGCATGAGTGGCTGCCAAGGCTACCCGCCGCAACCTGTATTGTCGATTCAGCGGATTACCCATGAAATATCCATTTGCTATCTATTTGGTAGCTGCATACCTAGCATCCTCGGGGGCTAGCACTGCTTTTTCTCATATCGTTCTGCAGGATGGCGCCGCGGCTGCAGGTGCCAGCTATCGGGCCACGCTGCGCGTGGGCCACGGCTGTGATGGCGCGGCCACCACCGGCATCACCGTTACCATTCCTGCAGGCTTTACCGGCGCGCAACCCATGCCCAAACCGGGTTGGACGCTCTACACACAGGTGGGTAAGCTGCCTCAGCCCTATACCGCGCACGGCAAGACCTTCACCGAGGGTATTTTGGAGATTCGCTGGATGGCCAATGGCTCTGAGAACGCTTTGCCGGCCGACTTCTACGACGAATTTGTGCTGCGCGGCACCACTCCCACCAAGCCGGGCCCACTGTGGTTCAAGGTGGTGCAGTCTTGCACCCAAGGCGTCAACGCCTGGTTAGAGGTGCCCGCCACTGGTACCTCTACCAAGGGCCTCAAGAGCCCCGCCGCGCTGCTGGAGGTGCTGGACATCCAGGCTGCCGCTGGCGGCCACAACCATTGAAGTGCTTACCCAAACCATTTAACCCGGAGTCACCACCATGAAATTTCAGCGTTTGGCCTTGATGGCCGTTTTTGCAACCACCACCCTGTCCACCACCGCTGTGTGGGCCCAATCCGTAGACGTTAAGGCAGCCTGGGCCCGCGCCACCGTACAAGGTCAAAAGGCCACAGGCGCCTTCATGACGCTCACTGCAAAAGATGGCGCCAGGCTGGTGGGTGTCTCTTCACCCGTGGCCGGCGTGTCAGAGGTGCATGAGATGAAGATGGACGGTGATGTGATGAAGATGCGCGCGCTGGCAGATGGCCTGGAACTGCCCGCGGGCAAGGCGGTCGAGCTCAAGCCCGGCGGTTACCACGTGATGCTAATGGACTTAAAGACCCCACTGGTGAAGGACACCACCATCCCCGTGACGCTGATGTTCAAGGACGCCAAAGGTGCGCAGACCAAGCTGGAGCTCAAGCTGCCCGTATCGCAAACCCCGCCAGCTGGTGCCAGCGCCGGCGGCCATGGTGCGCACAAGCAATAAACCCGATCTGCTTTACGCCCGACAGTAGCGCCTGCCAGTGATGCCAATACACCGCCTGTTGTCACAGCGACTCCGCCCCTGGGCGGTGTGGTTGGCACTGTGCGTGGCCCTGGTGGGTGCCCTGGTTCCGACAATTTCGCATGCAGTGGCCTGGAGCGAGGGCGGCGCACCGGGCTACGGGGCGATTTGCACGACTGCGGACACATCCAAACAGCCAGCCAACCTGCCAGGTTCGATGGCCCAGTCTGTGCATTGCGCCTACTGTTTGTTTGCCAACGACAGTTGCACGCTGCCGCCCGCACAGTTAACGTATCTTTTCCTTCCCCAGGGGCAATCCCGTGAGGTTGTCATTTCGGATGCGTCAGATTACGCAGCATCCCTCTATCGACTGGCCGCGCCACGCGGCCCTCCGGCTCCCATCTGAGCTATCGAATCTGTAGCGTCAGTTGCCCATAGTACGGGGGCTGGCGGCAGATCTGCTGCCGAAGAGCAGCTAAACCCCTTCGCACCCGGTTGGCCGTGACGCGTTCGCGGGCTTCTGGCCGTCCGTCGTGGCTTATCCCTTTGAATTTTGAAGTTTTCTATGAAAAAGTACCCCCTGTCCTTGCTGGCGATGTCGTTGGCCGGCGTTTACGTTTCTGCCTTTGCCCAAACCCAGCTGGCCCAGTTGGATGAAGTGGTTGTCTCTGGCTCCCGCACCGAAACCAAGCTTTCCGAAACACCGGTGTCCATTGGTGCGGTCAAAAGCACGCAATGGGACACAGACAAGCCCAAATCGATTGGCGAAATCATCAACCGCATTCCGGGTGTGTTCTGGAACGACCTTGGCAATGAGCAGCACAGCATGAGCATCCGTCAGCCCGTCAGCACCAACGCGGTGTACCAGTATCTGGAAGATGGCATACCGATTCGCCCGCTGGGTGTGTTCAACCACAACGCGCTGAACGAAAACAACATGAATGCTGCGCGTGGCGTTGAGGTGGTCAAGGGTGCCGCATCGTCTCTGTATGGCAGCAATGCGGTGGGGGGCGCGGTCAACTTTCTGACCCGCCGCGCGTCGGACACTCCCACAGGAACCCTGGGCGTGCGGCTTGACAACACCGATCGCTTCTCGCGCGTGGACACGGCAGCCAGCAACACCTGGGACAAGATCGGCCTCTCGTTCGCGCACTACAGCTCGCGCCGGGAGTCCAGCAACTGGCAAGAATACAGCGGGGGAAGCAAGGACTCGGTGTCGGTGCGCGCCGACTATGACCTGGGCGCCACATCGTGGCTGCGTGCCACTCTGATCAAGACCGACCTGTTTGCCGAAATGACTGGCAGTGTGTTTGAGAAAGACTACCAGACCAACCGCGGCAAAAGCATCAACACCTTTACCTGGCGCAAAGACAAGGCCACGCGCGCCAACCTGGCATGGGAAGGCGCTACCACCGAAGGCGGCCAGACCACGGCCACAGCGTTTTACCGCAACAACGACCACGGCCAATTGCCGTCGTACACCATTTCGGGTTGCGTAGCGGCCACCTGCTCGGGGACTATCAATAACAACCATGTGGATTCACTGGGGGTGGATCTCAAGCATGACCAGAAGCTATCGTGGCTGGGGGCCAAGCTTGTCACTGGTATTTACCTGGACCGCAGCAAGAACGATTACGTATCGGACAACCTGCGTATCGTGCGCGATGTAGCCAGCGGGCGGTATTTGAGTTACCAAGTGTCCAATGCCACCGCGCCAACCGGCGTGCGCGACTACCGTGCCAACATCAGCAACGACGCTGCATTTGTGCAGCTGGAAATGACGCCCGCAGAGCGCGTGCGCCTTGTGCTGGGCGGACGTTATGACGGCATCAGTTATGACTTCACCAACAACCTCAAGCCCGGTGCCAGCTTCGGTTCGCCCAATGAGGTGCGCAGCTTTGCCCGCTTCAGCCCCAAGTTGGGCGCAACTTATGCGGTGGATGCTTCCAACAGCCTTTACGGCAACATCAGCGCGGGCTTTACGCCCCCCGAAGTAAGCCAGCTCTATGGCAAATCGGCCATTCCGGATTTGCGCCCATCCACCTACAACAACAGCGAAATCGGTTGGCGCTCGGCCTTGCCAGGTGGCGTGAAGCTCGACTCCGCGCTGTACCGCCTGGACGGAACCGACACCATCGTCAGCTACACCATAGCGCCCGGCAACAGCGAAAACCGCAACGCCGGGCAAACCCGCAGCGAAGGGCTGGAGTTGGGCCTGAGTCAGGAAGGCACCATCGTGGACTGGCGCTTCGGCTGGACGCGCGCCAACCACAAGTACGTGGGATACGTCCTGTCCTCCACTGTCGATTTTTCAGGCAACGACATGCCGCAGGCACCCAAAAATACGGTGAATGCGCAGGTGGCCTACAAGCCAGTACCGGGTGCACGCATTGCGCTGGGCGTGGTGCACCAGGGCGAGTACTGGATGAACAATGCCAACACCGTCAAATACCCTGGCCATACCCTTTGGAATCTGCAGGGCAGCTATGCCCTGGCTAAAGGTGTCGAGGCCTGGTTGCAGGTGCGCAACCTGACCGATGTTGCCTACTCCGATAGTGCCTCCAGCTCCTACAGCGGAACAGGTACTTATTCACCAAACACGCAAAACACCTATTCACCAGGCGCACCGCGCAGCACCATGGTCGGTTTGACCTGGTCGTTTGGAGGCAAGTAGCCATGTCGACATCTGCTACCAACCCGTCAGCCCTTGTTGCCCAGCGGCGCAGCCTGTTGTGGCGCGTGCATTTTTGGGCGGCTTTGATTGCCTCGCCCTTTGCAGTGTTGGCCGCACTCACAGGCATTCTTTACATCTTCACGCCGCAGATCGAGGCCCAATTGCACGGCCACCTGGATACCGTCGCACCGGTGGGTGTTGCATTCGCTGTCACCGGCCCACGAACCTACCGACAGCGCGCGCTTTGCCTATATGCCACCGATGGGAGCGAACCCGGCCGCAGCAGCGGGAGGCGGGCACAACCATGGTGGTGACAAGCCTGCTGCCGCTGTGCCTTCCAGCGCAATGGCCGCAAAGCCAGCGCCTTTTCTGCGGCCGAATTTTGGGTTTCCTGGCAAGGCAATGGTGGTCTACGTCAACCCCTACACCGCTGAGGTGCTTGGCTCGCTGGCGCAAGAAGACCGCTTTCGCGAATGGTCCCGCAAGCTGCATTCCAGCCTGCTGCAAGGCGACGGCTGGCGTTGGATGATAGAGCTGGCCGCCAGTTGGCTGATTGCTGCTGGATGCCTACAGTTGCCAGCGCCTGTACTACAGCGGTTGGGATCAACAGACCGCGTTTGGTAAAGCTACGGCCATCGGCATTCCCTTTCACCGGGGTGAGTTTGGCGTCTGGAACCAAGTCGTGTTGTTGGTCTTTGGTTTGGGCGTGTTGTTCTCCATCGTTTCCGGCTGGGTTATGTACTTCAAGCGCCGGGGCCGCGGATTGGCAGGTCTGCCGCATTTGGCACCCGGCGCGTGGAAAAGTCTGAGCCCGCTGTTTAGTTTCTTTCCGGCGCTCCACACCTAGGCCCAGGGTTTGGAGCTTTACTTTTGGGCCAGACACAAAAAAAGGAGCCGAAGCTCCTTTTTTTTTGATGGACAAGACCGAGGTCTTATCAGGCTTGTTTGGCCTTGCGCCGGCGGGCGATTGCGCCCATCAGACCCAGACCAGCCAACATCAGGGCATAGGATTCTGGCTCAGGAACAGCAGATGTGAACACCACGTTGTCTACATCGTGGGTTTCAGCAACACCGGGGAAGTTTCCGCTGCGCACGGTCACCACGTTGAAAGAGGTGGTGGAAACCACACCGAAGAAGCCGCCGGAGAAAGTGTTGGCAATCTGGGGAGTGACCAGTTGGCCACCCAAGAGCAACTGCAGGCCTTGGCCAGCACCACCTGGACGCAGATCCCAGTTCGCGCCAAAGGCGTTGATCATGGAGCTGAAGTTGTAATTGGTGAAGGTGGTGGAGTTCACTGTACGGTCATGGTAAACACCGCCGTTGATGCCAGTGGAGTGCCCGCTGCCTACTTCTTGAATCGTGAAGCCGGTGGTGATGGCGTCGTCAAAAGACTCTTGTGAGAAAGAACCGCCAACGGCGAGTTCCCATGCAGCACGGTCTGTAAACGTGATGAACGATGCGTGGGCGGCAGAAGACAGTACAACTGCGCTTACGGCGGCAACTACCAGTGATTTGATGTTCATGGGATGTATGGTGGGTTAATAACAAGTGACATGTTATTGTGGTTTAGCTATTGCTGCATCGCAATAGTCCATATGGACTAATGGAGGCATCCTTAAGCAACCAGCTGTAACAAAAGAACAGCGATTCACGCCTTGAACGGTGCGATTCCGTTGGCCCGCAGATGCAGCACCCTGTCCGCGCGGGCGGTCGCCGCCTCGGAATGGGTAACCAGCACCAAAGAAGTGCCGTGGGCGCGGGTTTGTGCCACCAGCGCCTCCATCACCTTGCTGGCCGTGGTCGGGTCCAGATTGCCAGTGGGCTCATCGGCCAGTAGCAGGGTGGGGCGATGCACAAGGGCACGGGCAATGGCAACACGCTGCAATTGGCCGCCGCTGAGTTGTTGGGGCAGACGCCCACCCATGCCCTGCAGGCCCAAGGCCTCCAGCATGGCCTGCACACGGGCATCGTCCGGCGTACCCAGCAGCAACAGCGGCAGGGCCACGTTTTGCGTCACATCCAAATGGCCCAGCACATGGAAGGCCTGGAACACAAAGCCGACCTTTTTGCGGCGCAGCAGAGCGCGAGCATCGTCATCCAGTTGGCCCAGGTCGGTGCCGTCCAGCAGCACGGTGCCACTGTCCCAGCTGTCCAGACCGGCCATGCAGTTCAGCAATGTGGATTTACCCACGCCCGATTCACCCACGATGGCGACGAATTCGCCCGGTGCAACGTCTAAGGACACGTTCGCAAAGACCGGCGTATCGCCATAGTGTTTGCTTAAGGATTGGATCTGTAGGTTCATAGAGGAATGGGCCATGATAGTGGAGGCACAATGTTGCGATGACCATGCACCGCAGAACCCTACTCGCCAGCGCGCTGACCACCGCAGCGCTGCTCTCTACATTCAACGGCGCCTGGGCGCAGAGCCGGCCAATTCGGCTGGTCGTGCCCTATGCGGCCGGTGGCCCTATCGACGTGACCGCGCGGGTGCTGGCTGAACGCGTCAAGGACAGCCTGGGAACGGTGATCATCGACAACAAGGCTGGCGCGGGCGGCAACATCGGGGCCGATGTGGTGGCCAAGGCCGCACCCGATGGCCTGACCATTGGCATTGCCGCCACCGCCACCCACGCGGTCAACCCATGGCTGTACGCCAAGATGCCCTACAACGCCGCTACTGACTTTGCCCCCATCACCCAGATGGTGCGCGTGCCAAATGTGCTGGTGGTCAATGCCGAGACCGCGCAGCGCCTCAACATCAACACAGTGAAAGACCTGATCGCCTACGCCAAGGCCAACCCCGCCAAGCTGAACTACGGCAGCGGCGGCAATGGCAGCGCCGGGCATCTGGCGGGCGAGATGTTCAAGGCCCAGGCCGGCATCTTTGCGCTGCACATTCCGTACAACGGCGGCAACCCGGCACAGTTTGCGTTGCTAAGCGGCCAGGTGGACTTCAACTTCGACAACCTGGCGACTGCTGCGCCGGGCATCAAGTCCGGCAAGTTGAAGGCTCTGGCGGTGACCACGCCCACCCGATCGGCGGCGCTGCCCGATGTGCCGCCTGTTGCCGATACCTTGAAGGGTTTTGCCATCGACACCTGGTGGGGGCTGGTGGCACCGGCGGGTACACCCAAGGATGTGATCGCCAAGCTCAATACCGCTTTTGTGGCCGCGCTGAATTCGCCGGAGGCGCAGAGCCGTTTTGCTGGCCTGTTGGCCGAGCCCGTGCCCAGCACGCCGGAGCAGTTTGGTGCCTTGATGAAGAGCGAGATGGCCAAGTACCAAGGCGTGGTCAAGGCGACGGGTGCCAAAGTTGACTGATCTCAGCGGATCAGTTGCTGCACTTTTTCCAACACCTCATCCAGCGCACCAGCCTGGTCCGCCGCCACTACCTGCCGCTGCGGCATCGAGCGCAGCCACGTGATTTGACGTTTGGCCAGCTGGCGGGTGGCGATGATGCCTAGCTCCCGTAAGCTCGCGGTGGGCAAAGGCCCGGCAGAGCCTGAGGATTCGTGCGCGTCCAAGGCCTCCCAGGCCTGGCGGTAGCCCACGCAGCGCATCGACGGCAAGTCCGGATTCAGATCGCCACGTGCCCGCAAGGCCCGGACCTCGTCCACAAATCCCTGCTCCAGCATGGTGTCAAACCGCTGGGCAATACGGCCATGCAACCAGCTTCTGTCTTCGGGTTCCAAGGAAATAAAGCCTCTAGCCCCCGTGGAACCTGATTCGTCAGCTATTGATTTGATAGTATCTTTGGCGGAATGGAAGTGTGACAGCGGCAGGCCCGAAACGCGGTACACCTCCAGCGCACGCTGGATGCGCTGGCTGTCTGCCGGTGCCAGGCGTTGGGCGGTGATGGGGTCGACCAGGGCCAGCTCAGCATGCATCGCGGGCCAACCCTTCTCTGCAGCTTCCTGCTCCAGGACGGCGCGCACGGCGGGGTCGGCGGCGGGCATGTCGTCCATGCCATCAAACAGGGCTTTGAAATACAGCATGGTGCCGCCTACCAGCAGCGGCAGCTTGCCACGAGCGGTTATGTCGACGATCAACGCCTTGGCTTCGCGCACAAATTCGGCGGCGCTGTAGGCCTGCAGCGGGTCGCGGATATCGATCAGGTGGTGGGGCACCAGGGCCTGCTCGGCGGCGCTGGGCTTTGCCGTGCCGATATCCATGCCGCGGTAGACCAGGGCCGAGTCCACGCTGATGATCTCGCAATCATGTTCGCGCGCAATCGCCAGCGCGGCAGCCGTCTTGCCAGACGCGGTGGGGCCGGCCAGGCAAATATAAAAGGGCAGGGTGTCTTCAGTGTTTGCCATAACGCTGTACCAGGGTCCAGGCGCTCAGTGCGATCAGCACGCTCCAGAACATAATGCCCATGACCAGTGGGCCCGTTGTGCCGTCCATATGGGCACCCAGCCACTGTCCGGTGGCGAAGGCGCTGACCATAGCCAGAAAACCATTGAGTGCCGATGCCGCGCCCGCTGCCTGCGGGAATGGTCCCACGGCACCGCTTTGCCCGCAGGGGTTGTGGATGCCGTGGGCCAGCATGAAGAGTGCAAACGGTACTTCAATGGCCCAGACCGATTGCACGCCCGCAAAGGCCAGTGCAGCCACCGTGCCACCCCCTGCCAGCGTCAGTGCGCCCGCTATGGCCACGGTCCGGCGCACGCCAAAACGCAGCAGCAGGCGCCTGCACAAGAAGGTGCCCAACAGGTAGATGAAGGAGTTGGCAAACATCACCAGCCCATACTGCGTGGTCGTGAGGCCCAGCACACGGATGAATACGAATGACGACGAAGCCAGAAAGGTGAACAGCCCGCTGTAGGCAAAGGTCGACAAGGCAGTAAACGCCAGAAAGGTGGGGTTGCGCAAAATGCCCAGCCAGGTGCGCATCAGCGTGCCGAACTGCAGGGCCTGTGGGTTTTTGGCGGGAATGGTTTCTTCAAAACGCAGCGCAATCAAGGCCAGGCTCACCGCGCCAAACACCGACAGCGCCAGCAGTGCCGCATGCCAGTTAAACAGCGCCGTCAGCAGGCCGCCCAGCGGAGCGCTCAGGCAGGCGATGACACCCAGGCCACTCAGGCCCTTGGACATCACACTGGCACCCTGCACCGGTGTGTACAGGTCGCGCACAATGGCGCGGGCACACATCACCGCCGCACCCATGGCTGCGCCTTGCAGGGCGCGCCAGATGATCAACACATCCATGCTGGGCGAGACCGCACTGCCAAGTGAGGCTAACACATAGGCGGACATGCCGATCAGCAATACGGGTCGACGTCCAAATCGGTCCGACAGCGGGCCCCAAAACAGCTGCGACACGCCAAATGCCAACAACAACGCGGTCAGTGTGAGTTGCGCCTGCGCCATGCTGGCGCCCAGCTCCCGCGTCAGCCCCGGCAGTGCGGGCAGGTACAGGTCGGTGGTGATGGGCTGAACGCCCAGCAGCAGAGCCAGCGTCAGCACGATCAGTGCCGGCGGCATGCGCGTGAGAGAGCTAGTGGACGGCACGGGCAGCGGCTTCTTCAATATGTCGGTTGGCCACATGGTGCAGCAAGAATCCCAGGCAGCCCGCGGCCACGGTCAAGCCCACCACCAGCGCAATCCAGAAGCCCTGTGCCTGCATGGCTACATCGGGGCGCCAGGGCAGCCATTCGGGTGCCAGGCCCAGCACACAACCCAGCGGCAGCGCAAACACCCAAAAGGCTGTGAGATGGATGACCATGGGAGAGCGGGTGACCTTGTAGCCCCGGATGGCGCAGCTGGTGGACACCTGTGCCGCATCCGATATCTGGAACAGCGCGGCCAGAAACAGCAGAGTGGCCGCAATTTGGACCACGGTTGCGTCGGTTGTGTAGAGCCCAGCGATCTGGTGGCTGAAAAGTGCCATCAGCGCGGCCGTCAAGGCGGCCAAGCCTACAGACAGTGCCACGCCCACTTTTGAGCGGAAACGTGCCGCCTCGGCATCACCTGCGCCCAGTGCATGCCCCACGCGACTAAGCAGTGCAATGCCCAGGCTCAGGGGTAACATGAATACCAAAGACGAGAAGTTCAGTGCAATCTGGTGGGCCGCCACTTGGGTGCTGCCAAAGTGCGCCACCAGTAGCGCAATCAGGCTGAAGGCGCTGCTCTCGGCAAAGTAGGTCACCCCAATGGGCAGGCCCAGCTTCAGCAGGCGATGCACTTTTTGGCGGTGTGGCCACTCCAATCGGTCAAACGGCCATGTGCTGCGGTAGGCCGGGCTGCGTTGCATCCACCACAGCAGGCCGCCCAGGTTGAACCAGGTGCACAGCATGGTGGCCCAGGCGCAACCCACGCCGCCCAGCTTGGGAAAGCCCCAGTGGCCATAAATCAGCACCCAATTCAGCACGATATTGAGCAGCAGGGCAACGATGGCAATTGCCATCATGGGTTTGGTCTGGTTCAGGCTGGCACTGTAGCCATACAAGACGCGGTAACAGGCGAAGGCGGGCAGCGCAAAACTGGCAACCAGCACAAACCGCGTGGCAATGTCGCGCACCACGGGCTCCAGTGCCATGTGGTCAAACACCAGCGCCGCCAGGTTGGCCAGCACAAAGGCCACCAAGCCCACGCCCAGTCCTTTCCACAGGCCCTGGCGTACAACATGCGGCACGCGGCCAAACTCACCCGCGCCCACATAGTGCGCCACGGTGGGGTTGACCGACATCATGATGCCCATCAGCGTCACGACCACAATCATCCAGATGGAAGAGCCCAGCGCCACACCTGCCAGGTCTTGCGCAGACGCATGGCCCGCCATGGCCACATCGGCCACGGCCATGCCTACATTGGCCAATTGCCCCACCAGAATCGGCCATGCCAGTTGCCAAAGGGCGGAAATCTCGGCGGTGATGCGCGCGCCGCGTGAGGGGGCGCTTAACGGGTCTGGGGGCATGGGCATGGGCCTGCCATTCTACGGGTGCGTACGGGTGCGACTTAGCGGGCCTTCAGAATGCGAAAAGCCCGCGCAGAGCGGGCTTTTCGCGCTTGGCTAGACCTGCTTACTTGGGGGCGGAAGCTGCTGCCTTGGCCTTTTTGGCTTTGGTGCTTTTCTTCTTACTCTTTTTCTTGGCGGCTTTTGCTGGCTTGGATGCTGCAGCGGCCGGAGCAGCTGCCGGGGCGGGGGCTGCGGCGACTGCAGGGGTGGCGGCTACTGCGGGTGCGGCTGGTTTGGCTGCAGCGGGAGCCGAAGCTGTGTTCATGGCGCCCCCGTGTGAAGCAGCAAACGCGCCCGTGGCGAACAAACCGGCGATCAGGGTGGCGAGGATCTTTTGCATGGTGTCAATAGCCTTTCAAAGCGTGTGGATAACGCCCCACTATAACTTGGTGTCGGCCACGTCCAGCCACTTCTGCCAAGGGTTAAACCCGGTGATCAGTGCGCTGGCTACCAAAACCAGTGCGCCACCCGCAAAAATGCCGGCGCCCAGTGCCTCGCCCAGGAACACATGGCCCCAGATAACCCCAAACACCGGGATCATGAAAGTCGGGCTCATGGCCGCCACCGAGGACACATGGGCCAGGATGCGAATGTGCATCCAATAGGCAATGCCCGAAGTCACCACGCCCATGATGACCACGGCCAGCAAGGCCATGGGTGTGAACTGTGCCGCGCTCCAGGTCCAGGCGGCACCCGGGATCAGCATCACAAAAGACAGCGCGTGCAGGCCTGCCGCAATTTGCAGCGGCTGCATGCGGCTCAGGGCCCGTTTCATCAGCGGGGTCGAGAATCCATAACAGGCGGACGCCGTTACGCAGGCCAGCGCTGCAACATACACGCCCACGGAGGGTTCCACGGGGCCCAATCCAACAATCAGGCCAACACCGGCAAAGCCCAGTGCACATCCGAAAAGCTTGCGCAGCGTCAACCGGTCTTCTTTGAACAGGGCGGAGGCAAAAATACCGAACACCACAGCCGTGGAGTTCAGCAGTGCGCTGTAGCCTGCAGGTAGCTTTAATGCCGCCCAAGCGTAGAGCAGAAACGGTGCCGCGACTGACAGCAGCCCGATAAGTGCCAGCTCGCGCCAATGTTCGGTGGGCCAGCTGTGGCGCATGGCACGCATCAGCACCGCCAGCGTGAATGTGGCCATGCCGATGCGCAAAGCGGCCAGCACATTGGGCCCCAGTAGCGGAGCGGCGATGCGGATGAGCATGAAGGAAGCCCCCCACAGCGCGGAGAGACCTACCAGTTGGGCGAAGTGTTTGGTTTGCAAAGTGAAACGATTGTGACCGTGGCACGCCGTTTATCGGTCGCCTGTGTGTCTTGCCGCAGCGATCTGACGGTCTATCGGCCGCGCAGGAAGAGCGCATCCAGATCGCGGATGCTGAGCTGGCGCCAGGTGGGGCGGCCGTGGTTGCATTGGTCGCTGCGTTCGGTGGCTTCCATCTGGCGTAAGAGGGCGTTCATTTCTTCAATCGTGAGCTTGCGGTTGGCACGCACGGCACCGTGGCAGGCCATCGTGGCCAGTAGCTCGTTTTGTGCGCGCTGGATGACGGTGCTGGCTTCGTGTTGGGCCAGTTCGGCAAGGACGCTGCGGGCCAGTTCGACCGCATCGCCTTTCGCCAAGGTGGTGGGAACGGCGCGCACGGCCAGGGTCTTGGGGGAGAAGGGGCTGATCTCCAGGCCCAGGGTTTGTAGCGTGGTGAAGTGGGCTTCGGCGGTGGCGACTTCGCTGGGGGTGGCGGCAAAGGTGGCTGGTATCAGCAGGGGCTGGCTGGTGAGTTGCGCCACGGTGGTGCTGGCACCTTCAGCGGTTTGTTGGGCTAGCTGGTTCTTGAGGCGTTCGTAGACGATGCGTTCGTGGGCGGCGTGCATGTCTACGATGACCAGGCCTTGTTTGTTTTCGGCGAGGATGTAGATGCCCTGCAACTGGGCTATCGCTTTGCCCAGGGGCCAAGCTTGCGTGGCTTCTTCTTCGTTCGCCGGGTGGCTGGGCGGCAGGGCGTTATGCTCCGTGTCCCCCGCCCGCTGCCCGGGCTCCACCGTTACCTGCGCAGAACGCCCTGCCGCCCAGCCCCCCTCGGGGGGGACGCTAGAGCTGGGTTGCCATAGGGCGCTGATGTCGCTGACGCGGTGGCCTATGGGTTCTGGTCTTGCTCCAAAATTAATAGCGGGTTGCGCAGAATACATGGGGGCTACAGGCCGATTTGGCTTAGAGCCCTCTGGTGAGAGGTCCCCTACAGCATTCAACGCTGCGTCGGGTACTCCCGCGCTGTCCGCAGCGCTGGCATTGCCCGCACGCGGTGCCGCCAGCGTGTCTTCGACGGCGTGGCGCACGCCCTGGTGCACTTCGCGGCTGTCGCGGAAGCGCACCTCGATCTTGGTGGGGTGTACGTTGACATCCACCCGCGTCGGGTCCATGGACAGGTACAGCGCGTAGATGGGCTGGCGGTGGCCGTGCAACACGTCTTCGTAGGCGCTGCGCGCGGCATGGGTCAGCACCTTGTCGCGCACAAAGCGGCCGTTGACGTAGCAGAACTGCTGGTCGGCGCGGGAGCGGGCGGCGTCGGGGATGCCTACGCGGCCCCATACGCGCAGGGCGCTTGCGCCTTGTGCTGGCTCTGCGCCCGGTTCATCCGATGCCCTTGCTGCGCTGGCAGGGCGCCAGTCCACGGCAATTGACTGCGCGATGAAGTCCGCACCCAGTACGTCGGCCAGGCGCTGGTTCAGGCTGGTGGCAAGCGATGGGTCGTCGCAGCGGCGCCATTGCTCCACCAGCTTGCCCTCGTGCCAAATGGCAAAACCCACATCGGGCCGGGCGAGCGCGTGGCGGCGCACGGACTCTATGCAGTGCGACAGCTCGGTGGCGTCGGTTTTCAGAAACTTGCGCCGTGCGGGGGTACTGTAGAACAGCTCCTTTACTTCGACCGTGGTGCCCTGGCTACGGGCTACGGGTTTTAGTTCACCGGTGCGTCCATCCAGAAGGTAAGCGGCAGATTGGCCGCCAGGCCTCGACAATATTGCACAGTCCGCTATGGAGTTGATAGCAGCAAGGGCTTCGCCGCGAAATCCCATGGTGGCCACGGACTCCAGATCCTGCAGGTTGCCGATCTTGCTGGTGGCGTGGCGTCTAAATGCCAAAGGCAGTTCTTCGGGCAGTATGCCCATGCCATCGTCTTCCACGCTGATCAGGCGCACACCGCCGGCCAACAGGCGCACGGTGATTTGGGTGGCACCAGCATCCAGCGCGTTGTCCACCAGCTCGCGTACGACCGATGCGGGGCGTTCGACCACTTCACCGGCGGCGATCTGGCTGATCAGCTCGTCGGGCAGTTCACGGATGGGGCGGCGGGAGGAAAGGGAGGGCAGTGGGGCGTTCACCGAAGCATTTTAGGCGGCGTGTCTGATAAGGGTGGCGAACGTGTGGCACCAATCCTAGAATGCATTGGCCTGGTAGCTGCCAGGTTCTTCCTTTTCTCCTTTTGTTGCGAGAAACACTATGAGATTCAATGGCAAGCGCCGCGCTGGCACCGTATCACTTCTGCTCGCCCTGGGGGCGTTAGCCGCACAGGCAGCCATTCCCGCGGGGTCGGCTGCACAAATTGTTGATGTGCAGGGCACGGGGGAGCAACAGGCTGCCAACAGCCAGCAGTGGCTGGCGGCCAAACCGTCCCAACTGCTGGCGGGCGGTGCCTATGTGCGCACGCTGCAGGCCTCAAAAATGGCGCTGCTGTTTGCGGACGATACGCAGATCCGGCTCAATCAGAACTCGGTGTTGCAGGTCAAGAGCCTGGCTACCACCACCCAGCCCACGAGCCTTGTGCTGTCGCTGGGCCGGGTATGGGCGCAAACCAAGCGCAGCGATGGCAGCCGCCTCAACCTGGAGACGCCTGCCGCCACGGCCGGCATACGCGGTACCGACTGGGAGCTGGATGTAGACGCGAGTGGCAAGACGCTGCTGACCGTGCTGTCCGGTACGGTGGAGCTGTCCAATGCCCAGGGCAGCGTGACGGTCACCAACAACGAGGCGGCCATCGCCGAGGTCGGCCGCACACCGATCAAGATCCAGTTGAGTAACCCGCGTGACCGCATCCAGTGGGTCAATGCGCTGACCGCCGACCCGCTGCGCCATCTCCCCGCGGGCGAGGTGCCACCCCACCTGCAGCCTGCTTTTACAGCAATGCAGGCAGGTAACCTTGCTCTGGCTCGCCAGTTACTGGCTCCGCTGGTTGATGCAGTGCAAGGCACAACACCTCCGGCTTACCTGATGCTGTCGGACGTGCAACTTGTGGCGGGCGAATTCGACATGGCCGCCAATACCTTGGAGGTCGGTCTGGGCCGCCACCCTGGTGACCCCGAGCTGCAGGCCCAACTGGCCCGCGTACACCTGCTGGCCAACCGAATGTTTGACAGCGCCAAGGCCCTGGCCCGGACGCGCAATACAGACACGGCCAGCATACTGGTGGCACTGGGTGATCTGTCGCGCCGCCAGGGCGATGCCGCGGCCACACTGCAGGCCTACACCCGCGCCGTGGCGGTTGCGCCCAAGGACGGTAGAGGCTGGTTCGGCCTTGGTAGCGCACAGAATGAACGTGAGGAAATCAGCCCAGCCCGTGACAACTTGCGCAAGGCACTGGAGCTGGAGCCCCAGGGTGCCGGTTATGCAGGCGAGCTGGGCACCCTGGAGACTTTTGCCAACCGCTTTGGAGAGGCCGATGCAGCCTTCAAGGCAGCCTTGGAGCGCAACCCGGCGGATTACGTCGCGTGGACTGGCTTGGGCCTGTTGCGTTTGAAGCAAGGGCAGCCAGAGGTGGCGCTGGACGCGTTTCTGCGCGCGGGGGTCATGGAGCCGCGTTATGCCCGGGCCAAGGCCTATACCGCCGTGGCCTATTACCAGCTGGGTCGCGCGGGTGACGCCGAAGAAACCCTGCGCCAGGCCTCTGCACTGGATGACAAGGACCCTGTGCCTTACCTGCTGCTGTCGCAGATTTATACCGACCAGTTCCGTGCGGGCGACGCCGTGCAGGCCTCGCGCGACGCCGTCAAACGGTTGCCCTACCTGAAGTCTTTGAACCAGCTGGCAAGCAACCAGAAGGGTAGTGCCAACTTTGGTGCTGCGCTGGCCTTCTTCGGCCTCGAAGAATGGGCGCTGGAGCTGGCTCAGGAGAGTTATTACCCCTACTGGGGCGGCAGCCATTTGTTTCTGGCGGATCGTTATGCGGGAGAGTTCAACAAGAATTCGGAACTCTTCCAGGGCTACCTGAGTGATCCACTGGCCTTTGGTGCCAGCAATCGGTTTTCCACCTTATTGCAGCGCCCGGGCCATTACGGTACGTTGGGCTACAACGTCGACAAGTCCTTCTGGCAATTGCGTCTACCGTCGGTTACGTTCAATGGGCTGGCCAATGCATCGGTTCCCATGGCCTACTTTGTACAACTGCAGCAGGGCAGTGCGACCGGATTCCCGATCGACATTGGCGCTTCGTTCGGCGAGCCTGCGACCATAGACCCTAGCGGCAAAGCCGATGTGCAGCCCCGGGTCGCCACGCTGGGCTTTGGCATGCAAGCCACCGAGAACCTGGGGTTGTTTGCCTACACCAATGAGTTCCGGGTGCGTGTCGACGGGAACAACAAGGTGCTTGGTGTGACGGAGGCCGAGCCTATCGTCGGTACCACGCTGGCGCATCGCGTGCGCCACAGCGCACTGGGGCTGTCCTACCGCTGGTCACCCGTCTCGCAGACCTGGTTCAAGTTGGGGGGCAGTGAAGAAGTGACGGATCTGGGTGCTTACCCCGTGATCTTCAGCAGCCAGCGCAGGGTGGCCCTGCTGGGCATGTATGCGCAACCCGAGAAAAAAACCAGCGATGTGCAACTGCGCCATACGGTAGATGTCAGCCCGGATACGCGCCTGGCCTTCGGCGTGGAAACGGTCCAGGAAACGCAGCAAAACGATACCCAGGGTGCAGGCCCGGTCCTGACGTTTCGCAATGGGATGGTGGAATTGGACGACTACCTCCGTTTCGGTGGTACCAATGACATTGGCCGCCGTTTTGCAGCGGTGACACTGGCCGCTCAGCACCGCATATGGCCTGGCCTGCTGCTGGATGGCACCTTGGCGTTTAACCGTACCACCGAAAACACCGTGGGTGAAAATGCGCCGGAGCTGGTACTCAGTGACGCATCCTCCTCTACCAGCCTGCGCACCAACCCGACCACCGACCAATGGGCGCCGCGCGTGGGCTTTGCGTACAAGCCCACGCCGAACCTCAGCCTGCGCGCTGCCTACCAGGACTGGGTGCGACCCCTGAGCGTGGGCACTCTCAACAGTGTGGAGACGGCAGGCATTCCGCTGGAGGACCAGCTATTGGGAGCAGGCGGACGGGTCAAACGCGGCGTGTTGCAGTTGGGTTGGACGGCGGGCGACGATACTTTTTTTACCGTCAAGGCAGATCGCCAGGAGATCCACAACCTGGTCTCGCCCGGCGTGGATTTGCGCACACCCAGCCTGCCTTTTCTGGAGGCCCTGCGCAATGCGCAGAACCTGAACCTGACTGCGGTGGATGTTCTTGAAGACACACCCGAATTTGAGGACGGCACACTCAACGCCTTTTCCCTGGGCGCCAACCGCATGTGGACGCACCAGTTGTCGACCTACTTCAAATACACATTCCAAGATACGACCAGCGAATACGCCGATTCGGATGCGATGTCGGGCCGTGTGACCGATAAACGTATCCCCTATCTGCCGCGCGATACGCTCGTGGTGGGGGCGACCTGGGCCAGCGCCAACCGGACTTATGTCGGCGCTCGGGCAGTGTACCGCTCGGAACGGTTTGAGGAGAAAGAAAACCTGACACGGTGGCCCGCAGGTTGGAGCATTGACCTGATCGGTATGTGGGAGACCGCAGACAAGCGCTGGGCCCTGGGCCTGGCAGCGCTGAATCTGGCTGGTGCCAAGTCATCACGGCAGTCGGATCGTTATGTTTTTGATGCGCGGTACCGCTTTTAGCCAGACCGCGCGGCTGCGTGCCGCGGTCTTCGTGGCCGGGATCTTGGCCCTGGTACTGGTGTGGCTGGCATCCACCACACGCACGTGGCAGGGGGTCGAAAACCGGGTGTTCGACCTGTTCACCTCGGTTGCTGCCTCGCGCAAGGTCGAGGTGCCGGTGGTCATCCTGGCCATCGACGAACCCACCTTCGCGCAACTGCAGATCCAATGGCCCTTTCCCCGCCGACTCCACGCCCAGGTGCTGGACCGCCTGCGTGCCGACGGCGCCATGGCTGTGGGCTTTGACATTGTTTTTGCCGAGCCCTCCCAGCCTGAAGACGATGCAGCCTTTGCCACTGCGCTGAAGGCCGGGTTGCCCGTGGTGCTGGCGGCCAACCGTGAGAAGACGGAGAGTGGCAACGCGACGCTGTGGACTGATGTGTTTCCGTTGAAGCAGTTTCTGGGCGGTCTGGCAGTGGCTGGGCAGGTGCAGGTCTCGCCAGATGACGACTACGTGATACGCCGCCACCTGCGCCGCGACGACACGTTCTCCTCCCAACTGGTGGCCTTGGCCCGGGGCGGCGGTAAGTCTTGGTCGCCCCAAGCCCAGGGGCACTACCTCATTGAGTATGTAGGGCCCCGGGCTACCTTTGACACCCGCTCCTACTACCAGGCGCTGGAGCCGGGCCTGCTGCCGCCCGGTTTTTTCCAGGGCAAGATTGTGCTCATCGGGCGCTCCGTGCGCACGGCGGTGGAGCTGACGGGCTCATACAGCGATATGTTTAATTCCCCGTTTGCCGTTTCCGACGGTGCGGACCGCTTGATGCCGGGGGTCGAGGTACAGGCCAATCTGATCAGCAACCAGTGGACGGGTGGTGGTCTCAAAACCGTGGATTCAGCGTTGGGGCTGGCATTGCTGATCGCCATGTTGGCCACCTTGGGTTTGGTGGGGCTGCGCGTCAGCCCCGGCGGAACGGCTGCAGCGGCTGGCGCTTTGGCCGTGGGTGTTTGGGCTCTCTCGTACACACTGTTTGCAGGCTTCAAGTTGTGGCTGGCCCCGCTGTACCTATCTGTATCACTGTTGGCGGTGTATGGCAGTGCGGTCGTGCTGGGTTACGTCACCAGCAGGCGCCGTGCACTGCAGATGCGGATGATGTTTTCGCAGTACGTACCTGAAGCGGTGGTGGCCCGCCTGATCGAACGGCCAGAACTGCTGACATTGGGCGGCGAAGCCCGTGAACTCACTTTGATGTTCACCGATCTAGCCAATTTCACGGCCATGTCCGAGCGTCTGACGGCGGAAGCCACTGTCGACGTTTTGACAGAATACTTCAATGCCATGACGACCATCATCCACCAGCACGGCGGCACGGTGGATAAATTCATAGGCGATGCAGTCATGGCGTTTTGGGGTGCTCCACTGGATGACCCACACCATGCAGAAAACGCGGTGCGCGCCGCCACCGAGATGCAGATCGCCATGGCGGCGCTCGTTCAGCAACTCACCAGCCGGGGCTTGCCTCCCATTGCGATGCGCGTTGGCGTGCACAGCGGGCGTGTGGTGGTGGGCAATATTGGCTCGCAGTCGCGCTTTTCGTATTCGGTGATTGGTGATGCCGTCAATTTGGCGTCTCGCCTGGAGGGGGCCAACAAGGCCTTTGGTACCGGAATCCTTGTATCGGAAACAACCGCTCGGCAGTTGCCTGCTGACATCAAACTGCGGCTGCTGGACAAGGTTGTCGTCAAGGGAAAGAGTGCAGCCATCGCAGTCTTCACGCCCTGTTCGGATACAGAACTGGCTTCTCTCAGCAATGAGGCTGTAGCCTGCTTTTACCGCCACGACTGGGAGGGGAGCATCTCTGCGTTGGGTCGGTTGTTGCAGCTCAAACCATTAGATATAGCCGCCACTCGGTTCCTGGAGCGTATCGAGCTGCTGAAGTCGCAAGGCGGCACGGCTGTTGATCCGCAACCGCTGTCGTTGGACAAGCTGTAGTTACAACTTGCCGTACTGCGTGCCACCAATCATGATGCCGCTGTCCAGCGGAGCCAGATCCGATTGGTATTCCCATTCGCCCACTCGCACCACGGGCGGCGTAAGACCGTTCTGCAGTGCTTCCATAAAGGCCTTGGCTTCGTCGTCCGAAACCGGCTGGTAGGCGTGGCGCGCCAGGGGCTGATCGCCATCGCCTTGTTCCATGGTGGGGCTAGCAGGGCGCTGGCGCACGATTTTCTCGGCAGGTGTGCCTTCAACCACGGACTCTGCACCATCGGCAGTGCGGGAGAGCCGGTCAAACTGGCTTTCTGTCTCGCTGACGCGCCAGTAAATACCTTCGATCAACACCCCAAAGCGCTTGTAGGCATTGGAGCGCATCAGCTTCTCTAACGCTGCAAAACTCTTGGTCTTGGCTTCCTTGCCGGTGACAAAGGACTTGGCGACATCGATCATTGCAATGAAGCGGTGGTGGCGCACATCCACCGGCATGACCTTGAACTTGTACATGCTGCCAATGACTTCCATGGCCAGAAAGCTCTCGCGGATGGACTGGTAGAGCATTTCTTGGCGGAACGCCTTGCGCTCTTCCAGGTCCATGCGTTTGGCATGGGCTTCGGCTGCCGCAGCGGCGGCTGCGTCATCGGATGCTTGCTTTTTCTTGAACCGTAGGAATGAGAACATGGTTTTGAGCGTATTGGTCGGATTCTAGCCGTGGCTTTTTGTACACCTGCAGGCTGATACGCAGGGTGTTATTACCCAGCGAAATTGCCCGTCTTTGCTCCCCTTGGCCGCTTCGGGTGTATCTTAGGGTCTATTGGGCCCCTAGACCCTGGCTACCACCCTTGAACGGCCGTTCAAGCTTGTGATTGCGCTACCAGCTGTTGTTTTTTGTGGTCAAGCCGCATGCCAGACGCAGGACCGTGTGGGGTATTCTGGGGCTTTTAACCGACACGCCATCGTGCGTGGCCGCCGCCGGAGGGCACTGATGACGGGTTCGCAGGCAGTTTCAACGCTCAAAGCCAATGGTCGGGCCTTTGCCCACATCTCTCAATTTCATCCCGAACTCACGGCCTTTCGCCGTGACTTGCATACCCACCCCGAATTGGGTTTTGAAGAGATCTACACCGCTGCGCGAGTCAAGGAGTCGCTTCAGGTGTGCGGCGTGGACGCGATCCATACCGGCATCGGAAAGACGGGTGTGGTGGCTACCATCAAAGGTCGGGGCGGCAATAGCGACAGAATGATTGGCCTGCGGGCCGATATGGACGCGCTGCCCATGACGGAGCTCAACGACTTTGCCTGGAAGTCCTCCAAGTCGGGCCTGATGCACGGATGCGGCCATGACGGACACACGGCAATGCTGGTGGGTGCCGCGCGCTACTTGGCAGAGACCCGCAATTTCGATGGCACTGCCGTGTTGATATTTCAACCAGGCGAAGAAGGTTATGCCGGCGCAAAAGCCATGATCGACGATGGCCTGTTCGATCGCTTTCCGGTGCAAGCCGTCTACGGCATGCACAACTGGCCGGGTCTGCGCCCAGGCACGATCGGTTTGAATGCGGGTCCGATGATGGCTTCTGCTGACCGCGTGACGATTGAGATCGCCGGGCGCGGCGGCCACGGTGCACACCCTTACCAGACTATTGACCCCGTGATCGTTGCGGCCCATATCATCACCGCGATTCAGAGCATTGTTTCGCGCAATGTGCGCGCCATCGACAGCGCGGTGGTCAGCATTTGTGCCATGCACGCGGGTGATCCCGGTGCGATGAGTGTGGTGCCGAGCAAGGCAACACTAGTGGGTACCGTGCGGACCTTCAGCCCTACCGTGCAGGACATGGTGGAGCGCCGACTCAATGAATTGTGCAGCGCCGTGGCTCTGGGCTTTGGTGCGACAGCCTCCGTGCATTACGAGCGCATTTACCCTGCAACGATCAATACACCCGATGAAACCTTGTTTGCGGCCCGTGTCGCCGAAAGCCTGGTGGGCACCGGCCATGTCGTGCGTGATCTGGAGCCGAGTATGGGCTCCGAAGATTTTTCGTTCATGCTGCAAGCCAAGCCCGGCGCCTACATGCGCATAGGGCAGGGCGTGGAAAACGGCATAGGCAGTTGCGTACTACACAACAACCGCTACGATTTCAACGATGACATCTTGCCCCTGGGCGCAGCTTTGCATGCCAGCCTGGTGGAGCAATCCATGCCCTAAATTCGCCCCTCCTGCACCGCGTGGCACGCCACACGCACGCCAGATTGCATGAGCATTTCCGGCTTTTCGCTGCTGCAACGTGCATTGGCATGGGGGCAGCGGGGGTGAAACGCACATCCCGTTGGGGGGTTGAGCGGGTTGGGCACCTCACCCGCCACGGCAGTGCGTGCCTTCCCGGTGTCGTGCATTTTGGGGATGGCGTCCAGCAGCATGCGGGTATAGGGGTGGCGCGGCGTGTCAAACAAGGTGTGCTTGTCTGCCAGTTCCACCAGTCCACCCAAATACATCACGCCCACTTGGTCACTCACGTGGCGCACCACCGCCAGGTTGTGGGAGATAAACAGGTAGGTGAGACCGTGCTTGCGCTGCAGGTCCTTCATGATGTTCAGAACCTGGGCCTGCACACTGACATCCAGCGCCGATGTGGGCTCGTCACAGACCAGAAATTCCGGCTGGGTGGCCAATGCCCGCGCGATGGAAATACGTTGACGCTGCCCACCCGAGAACTGGTGGGGAAACTTTACGCGGTCCAGGGCAGACAGACCCACGGACTGCAGCAATTCGCCCACGCGCTGGTCGATCTCGGCGGTGTCGGACAGGATTTCATGTTCCCGGAGCGGCTCGGCAATGATGTCGCCCACAGTCCAACGTGGGTTCAGGCTGGCATAAGGGTCTTGGAACACCATTTGCACCCGCCGGCGCAGCTTGCGGCCCTCTGCCGTTTTGAAGGCTGCGTGGGCATCTTCACCGTCGAACTGGAATCCACCCCGCGTAGGTTCATACAGGCCCACCAAGAGGCGCGCCACGGTGCTTTTGCCGCAGCCGGATTCTCCGACCAGGGCCAATGTTTTTCCGCGCTCAATGTCAAAGCTCACGCCATTGACCGCCTTGAGCAGCATTTTGGGTTTGCGCTCTATCACACGGTTGAGCCAGGGGGCTGACACGTCAAAGGTTTTGGCCAGGTCCGTGGCACGGACCAAAGGTTGTGTAGCCGTGCTCATGCGGCACCCCCTGCTTCATGCAGCCAGCAGGCGGCGTAGGTATTGCCGGCCTTCAGCAAGTCGGGTCGCTGCACGCCGCACTTGGCGATAGTCTTGGTGCACCGTGGGTTAAAGGCGCAGCCTTGTGGAATGGCATTGAGTCGGGGCATGGCACCGTCAATCTGGTGAAGGTTTTCGCGGTCTTGGCTCATGTCGGGAATGCAGGCCATCAGGCCGGCGGTGTAGGGGTGCGACGGTTGGTTGATCACATCGTGCACGGGTCCGATTTCGGCAATACGGCCAGCGTACATCACGGCGACACGGTCACAGGTTTCGGCGATGACACCCATGTCGTGGGTGATCAGCATCACTGCGGCGCCGCGCTCCTTGCAGATGGTCTTGAGCAAGGTGATGATCTGCGCCTGGATGGACACATCCAGCGCCGTGGTGGGCTCATCGGCGACGATGAGTTTGGGCTCTGCAGCCAGTGCCAGTGCAATCACGACACGCTGGCGCATACCACCCGAAAACTGGTGGGGGTAGTGGTCGATGCGCTCCTCGGCCGCTGGAATGCCGGTGTCTTTCAGCAGCTCAATGGCGCGGGCTCGGGCCTGGCTGGCATTGAGTGGCAGATGGGTGGTGATGGTTTCGATCAACTGCCGACCCACAGAGTACAGCGGGTTCAGCGAGGTCAGCGGGTCCTGGAAAATGGCGCCAATTTTGCGGCCACGTATGGCACGCATTTGTGCGTAGGGCAGGTTGTCGATACGCTGGCCTTCCAGCAGGATCTGGCCACTGCCCACCCGACCCGGTGGTTCCAGCAGGCCAATGATCGAAGCACCGGTAAGGGACTTGCCTGCACCGGATTCACCCACAACGCCCAGGATTTCGCCGGGTGCAATGTCAAAGGAAATGTCGTCCAGCGCACGCAGGGTGCCCTTGCGTGATGGAAATTCCACCACCAAATTTTTTACTTGAAGCAAGCTCATGAGGGGTTACCGCAAACGGGGGTTGAGGGCGTCGCGCAGCCAGTCGCCCAACAAGTTGACGCTGAGGGCGATCAATACCAGCATGGCGCCGGGAAATACTGTGATCCACCACTCGCCGGAAAACAGGTAGTCATTGCCGACGCGGATCAAAGTGCCCAGGGAAGGAGATGTGGGTGGCGCGCCTACGCCCAGGAACGAAAGGGTTGCCTCCGTGAGGATGGCTGTTGCCACCTGGATGGTGGCCAGCACCAGCACTGGGCCCAACACATTGGGTAACACGTGCTTGCGCATGATGCGCAGCGGTGCCACCCCGGTCACACGGGCTGCCTGTACATATTCCTTGTTGCGCTCTACCAGGGTACTGCCCCGCACGGTCCGTGCATATTGCACCCACCCTGTGAGCGAGATGGAGACGATCAGCACGCCAAATGCAAGCGACTCGTGGGCGTTGGGGAACAGGGCTCTGCCCACGCCTGCGATCAATAGCGCAACCAGGATGGCGGGGAAGGACAACATGACATCGCACAAGCGCATCAGCAAGCCGTCAATCCATCCCCCCAGGAAGCCCGCCAGCAGGCCCAGGCTCACGCCGACTAACAGGGACAACACCACAGACGCCACACCCACGGCCAGAGAGATGCGGGCACCGTACATGATGGCGGACAAAATGTCGCGCCCCTGGTCGTCGGTGCCCAGAAGGTATTCTGCTTTCCCGCCAAGGCTCCAGGAGGGCGGAAGCCGGGCATTGTCCAGTTGCAGTGTCGTTAGATCAAATGGGTTGTGGGGCGCAATCCAGGGCGCAAATAAGGCACCGACGATACAGATCAGCGCAATGAATGCGGCGAATACGGCAGTGGGGGATGTGCGAAAACTGTATGCCACATCGCCATGCCACCATTGGTGAAACAGGGTTTTCAATTCAAGATCCCTCAGGGGTGAAGAAGTGTTTGGTTTTGGGTGTGGTGCTCAGTGGCCGCCGGATTTGCCTACGCGCAAACGCGGGTCGACGGCAAAGTACAGCAAATCCACAATCAGGTTGATCACCACAAAAATGAGCGCAATCAGGCAGAGGTAAGCCGCCATCACAGGGATGTCGGCAAAGGTGACAGCCTGAATGAACAGCAGGCCCATGCCGGGCCACTGAAACACTGTCTCGGTGATGATGGCAAATGCAATCAGCCCGCCCAGTTGGAGCCCGGTGATGGTCATGACGGGGACCAGGGTGTTTTTGAGCGCATGGCCAAAGTGAACAGCCCGTGTGGTCAGCCCCCGCGCACGGGCAAACTTGATGTAGTCCGTGCGTAGCACTTCCAGCATTTCTGCGCGAACGAGCCGCATGATCAGTGTGAGCTGAAAGATGGCCAATGTGACAGCGGGCAAGACGATGTGGTGCCAGCCTTTTGCGGTCAACAATCCGCTGGTCCACCACCCAATTTGCACCACTTCGCCACGCCCGAAGCTGGGGAACCAGCCCAAGGTCACGGCAAACACCAGAATCAGCAGAATGCCGATCAGGAAGGTTGGAGCAGAAACGCCCACCAGTGACAGGGTCATGAAAACCTGGCTGAGGAAGGTGCCTCTTCGTAGTGCAGCGTAGACACCCATGGGAATGCCAACGGCTAACGCCAGAGCGGCAGCAACCAAAGCCAACTCCAGTGTTGCAGGAAAACGTTCTGCGATCAGCGTTGACACCTTTGTACCCTGGCGCAGGCTGGATCCGAATTCTCCTTGGGCCGCATTCACGAGGAAGTGCCAGAACTGCACAATAAATGGCTGGTCCAAGCCTAGGGCCTGGCGGAGTTCCTGAATCTGTTCTTGGGTTGCATCCTGGCCCAGCAGGAATACAACTGGATCGCCGACATACTGAAACAGCATGAAAGAAATCAGGGCAACGGTGACCATCACCAATGCCGCTTGCGCCAGGCGCCGTACTATGAATGCAAACATAGGTTCAAAAAAATGAGGGTCGCAGCAAACTGCTGCGACCCTGTTGCGCTAGGTAAAGCGGTTTTACTTGACTTGGATCAGGCGCCAGTCCAGACGGTTGTCTGCACGGTGTACGACTTGGATGTTCTTCTTCATTGCCCAAGGAATGACCTGGTTGTGCAATGGAATATTCGCAACATCGTCGTTTTGCAACTGCAGTGCCTTGGTGAGCAGTTCTGCGCGCAACTTCAGGTCTGTTTCCTTCTTGGTACGCTCCACCAGGGCGTCCATCTGGGGATTGCTGTAACGGCCTACGTTGTAGTTGCCGTCACCACCGGCGCCCACGGAACGCACCAGAGATTGCAAGCTGTAGAGTGCATCAAAGGTCGGAACACCCCAGCCCAGCATGTAGATGCTGGCTTCGTTGCGCTGGATCATGGGGAAGTAGGTGACCAGTGGCAGGGTGCGCAACTTGGCCTTCACCCCAATGCGAGACCACATGGCGGTAACGGCCTGGCAGATCTGCTCGTCGTTGATGTAGCGGTTGTTGGGGCAGGCAAAGTCCACCTCGAAACCGTCTTTGTAGCCCGCATCGGCCAGCAGCTTCTGGGCAGCTGCTACGTCAAATGGGTGGCGTTTGTGAACGGCTTCTGTCCAGCCGGTTACCTGTGGTGACACGAGGGCACCAGTAGCTTGGCCCAGGCCGCGCATGGTGACACGGGTGATGGCGTCAGCGTCAATAGCCTGGTACAGCGCCTTGCGCACGCGCACGTCTTTCAAGGGGTTCTTGCCCTTGATATTGCTGCCCACCAGCTCGTCGCGGTGCTGGTCCATGCCGAAGAAGATGGTGCGGTTTTCCACGCCATCCATCACCTTCAGCTCGGGGTTGGCACGCACGCGGGGCAGATCTTGCGGGCTGGGGTCCAGCACCAGATCCACTTCACCGGAGAGCAGGGCCGCCATACGGGTTGCTACGGCTTTCACGGGTGTGTAGACGATCTCGGTCACGTTGGTGTCGGCCTTGCCCCACCAAGCTTTGTTTTGCGTCAGCACCAGCTTCTGGTCAGGCAGCCACTCCTTCAGCACATAGGGGCCTGTACCCATGGCGTTACGGTGTGCAAAGTTTTCTTCTTGCGTCTTGATGTCCTTGGGGGCCACGGACTTGTTCTTCTCTGCCCAGGCTTTGCTCATGACGCGCAGTTCGGTCATTTGGTTGAGCAACACGGGGTTAGGCGTCTTGGTGAACACGTCGAAAGTTTTGTCGTCGACTTTGACCACTTTGTCCACGCCCTGGATGTAGGGTGTGAAGTTGGAGGTAGGCATCATGGCGCGCTGGATGGAGAACACAGCGTCGTCGGTCGTCAGGGGGCTGCCGTCATGAAACTTCACGCCGGTGCGCAAGGTGAAGCGCATCTGGGTGGGGCTGATCTCTTTCCATGAAGTTGCCAACACGGGCTCCAGCTTGAAGGTCTTGCTGTTGTAGTAAACAAAGCTTTCGTACACCGCAGCGTGGATACCGTTTTGCAGAGCATTGTTTTGGGAGTGGATGTCCCAGGTGGCAATGTCGCTGGCGCTGGACCACTTGAATGTTTTGGCCTGCAGTGCGGTTGCTCCAAATGCCAGGGTAGCGGCCAGAGCGAGTATCTTGAGTTTCATGGACAAAGATCCTTTGAATGAAAGTGTGGAATTATGCACAAAGCGAATCACCACATGACACGTAATGCATACCGCTCAGCCAATAAATTCCGCAGGGGTTTACCCTGACTTTTTTGGTGCAGGCGGGTTGTCTGCGATCGCAGAATCCCTGGGCTGAAATTGCCTAGCGGCCCAGACCGGCAGAGCGGCTGTCCAGCGGCGTCACGAAGGAATTTTGTTCCCAACCAGGGGCTAGTTGCTGGCTCTCGGCGTAGTCGGACGTGTTTGGCATGGTGGCGTCCAGCTGAGCCATGGCACTGTTCTTGTCGTTGCGCTTGCGGTCCACGATGGCCTGCAGATTCTCCCGTACATCCCGGAAATGCGACTCCAACTGGCTGCTGTGCCCGTTGCCACGTGCCGCATGTTCACCCAGAAAAGCGGTGCGTATCTGAATCAGGTGGGGCAGGTTGGCCGGGTCTACCACCAGGTAGTGAATGCCGCAGTGCGACAGCAGGTTGTGCTTGAGTGTCTGGTTGCTCATGGACAGGCCCTGGGGGCCGGGCACATCAATGCAGCCAATGATTTGCCCTTCCATGCTGCACACCGTAAACGAGCAGTACACGCCGTTAAGCAGGTGGTACCAGTGGGAGGCGTCGGTGCCAGCCTTGGGGGCGGTGAAGCGGGTGACTGGCAGTTTGACCAATATTTGCTGGTCAAACATGACCTTGGCCAGCCAGACCCAGACCAGCTTTTCACGGTTGTTGACCAATGGCCGCACGGCCAAAGGCCAATCCCGGGGGATGCGGCGTTGCTTGCGTGCCCGGCGCCGTTGGAAGATGTAGAGACAACCGGCTCCTACACCCAGGCCCGCGAGAAAAAACAAGGCAAAAAACATGGTCCGAACCCTGTGCGTTAGGCCCTCTGCGTGGCTTGTATTCGTTGATTCCAGTCTACTGCGGTTTGTAAGCAAATGCACCTGTTTCCTGCGGCGAGCCATTAGTCCGAACGGATTACCATTGGCCCCAATCACCACGAGACACCATGCAGTTACAGGAAATACTTTATTCACAGGGCTTTGGCACACGGCGCGTGTGCGCGGGGCTGGTACAACAGGGTTTTGTACAGGTCTATATGGGAAATGAGGCTGAAGCCCCGGTCGCTGTTACGGATTCTGCTATGGAATTTGAAGCAACAGGCCTGCGCTTCCGGGTCCAGGGTGTGGACTGGGAGTATTTTGAGAAGGCCTATGTGTTGCTGAACAAGCCCGCCGGCACCGAATGCTCACAAAAACCTTCAACTTACCCCAGCATCTACACCCTGCTGCCATCCCCCTTGCGGCTGCGCCCCCAAAAGAGTGCGGTGCAGGGCGTGCAGGCCGTGGGCCGTCTGGACCAGGACACTACAGGGTTGCTGCTGCTGAGTGACGACGGCCAGTTCATCCACCAGATGAGCTCCCCCAAGAAGCACAGCCCCAAGGTGTATGAAGTGACCGCCAAACATCCGTTGGACGACAAGCACGTGCAGCGCCTGCTGGCCGGTGTGGTGCTGGACGATGACCCCAAACCTGTGAAGGCAGCCGCCTGCGAGATTGTGGATGCCGGCGGCGCACGCCTGCATCTGCGCCTGACCCTGACCGAAGGCAAATACCACCAGGTCAAGCGCATGCTGGCTGCAGTGGGCAACCGCGTGGAGGGCCTGCACCGCTCGCGCATCGGTGCGCTGGAGCTGCCGGCCGATCTGGCGCCGGGCCAGTGGCGCTGGTTGCGGGCGGATGATTTGCAAAAGCTGTCGGCAAAGGGCGTCTGAGCCAGTGCTCGACGTTTTTTTAACGCCTTTCCCTTGATCCACATCACTACAGAGGGGATTCCCCAGGGAAAGCAGGTGCCAGGCGATTAAACTCGCTGGTTACCCTAAAAGTGATCCCCTGTGAAGCCCATCTCGCCCCTGTTTTCCGCTGTTCGTCGTCGCATAGCCTTCGTATTGCCCCGTTCTGCCGCCTTGGCCGCGTTATGTGGAGTCCTTGCCCTGCCAGTTATGGGCTGGGCGCAGCCCAAGCCGCCGTTGTTTGTGCTGAACTCGCTGGATGCCACCGTCAGCGTCATTGATGCGGTCAGCTGGAAAGAGACCAAACGCATCACCACCGGCAAAGAGCCGCATCACATGTACCTGACGCCGGATGAAAAGTCACTCATCATCGCCAATGCATTGAGCGACTCGCTGACCTTCATCGACCCAGCCACCGCCGAAGTACAGCGCACCGTGCGCGGCATTCTGGACCCCTACCAGTTGAGCTTCTCACCGGACATGAAGTGGTTTGTGACCGCCGCCAACCGGCTGAACCATGTGGACATTTACCGCTGGGATGGCACCGACATGGTGCTGGCCAAACGCATACCGACTGGCAAGACGCCCAGCCACATCTGGATCGACAGCACCAGCAAGACGATCTTCTGCACCATGCAGGACAGCAATGAGTTGGTAGCCATCGACCTCAATACCCAGACCATCAAATGGCGCACCAAAACGGGCCCCATGCCAGCCGATGTGTTTGGCACGGTCGATGACAAGCTGATTTTGGTGGGGCTGACCGGCAGTGATGGTGTGGAGGTCTTTGACGTGAGCGGGCCCACCCCGAAGCTGAAGCAAACCATCAAGACGGACAAGGGCGCCCACGCCTTTCGCTCCATGGGGGACAAGCGCCACGTGCTGGTCAGCAACCGGGTGGCCAATACCATCAGCAAGATTGACCTTCAGACCCTGAGCGTTGTGGATTCCTACCCGGCACCCAGCGGCCCGGATTGCATGGACGTGACGGCGGACGGCCGCTTCATTTACGTGACATCGCGTTGGGCTGGTCGGCTCACCGTGATCGACACCGCCGCCCGCAAAGTGGTTCGGCAGGTGAAAGTGGGTAAGTCACCTCACGGTGTGTGGACGCTGGACCATGCAGCCCGGCGCTGATTGCCGTTGCGGCGGGTGAGGCGGGCCGTGGGTTTCAATAGTCCAAAAGCGGTTGCTACATTGTTTGTAGCTGTAGGCCTAGTGAATACGGGGGCTGTGGCCCAAAGTGACTGCAAACGCCCTGTGTATCTGACATTGGATACTGGCCACATGGAGGTTGCGCCGCTGATGGCCGAGGTGCTCAAGCGCCAGGACGTCAAGGTCACTTTTTTCGGCGCCAACGAGCGCACCAAGACGGGCGACGGAAGCCTGGGCCGTGATTGGGCCCCCTGGTGGAAAGCGCGTGCCGCCGAGGGGCATGCCTTTGCCTCGCACACCATGGACCACGTGTACTGGCGGGCCGATGTACCTGGCGAGCCCGCGCGTTTTCGTATGCGGCCTTCAGCAGGCCCCCAGGAAGGGAAGGAGTCGGTGTGGACCGCAGCCCAGTATTGCGCCCAGATCGACGCGGCCGCCCAGCGCTTGCAAGACCTTACGGGCCAAAAGCCGCTGCCGCTGTTTCGCGCGCCGGGTGGCAAAACATCCCCCCGCCTGTTGGCCACTGCCAAGGCCTGCGGCTATGCCCACGTGGCCTGGGCGCCAGCCGGCTTTTTGGGCGACGAGTTGCCCAGTGAGTCCTACAGCAATGAGGCCTTGTTGAACAAAGCGCTACGCAGTATTCGCAGTGGCGATATTCTGATGGCGCACCTGGGTATCTGGTCCCGCAAAGACCCGTGGGCGCCCGCAGTGCTGGAGCCGCTGATTACAGGGCTCAAAGCCAAGGGCTTTTGCTTTCAGACCCTGCGTGAACATCCTGCCTATAGCGGCTGGATTGCGGCGCAGAAGAATTGACACGCTTGCAAGACAGGTGATTTAGCCGTGAACGCTTTTGTGGACTCAATTACAGACCTCTTCGCCAGCGCACAGCAATGGTTGTTTGAGGCGGTGGTGCAGCCGCTGATGTTTGAACTGGGCCTGGCCAGCGTGCTTGAAAGCGGCTTTGACGCCACCGGCTGGCTACTGGTAGGCCTGTTGCAAATCATGGTGCTGATTGCCGTGGTGGGGCCACTGCAACGCTGGCGGCCGGTGGAGCCGGTTACGGACCGCGCCACCATCCGCACGGACATGCTGTATACGGTAATCCACCGTCTGGGTCTGTTCCGCCTGGTCTTGTTTTTCACGACCGCGCCTTTGTTTGACAGCTTGCTGGGTAGCCTGCGCGTAGCGGGGTGGGAGACCTTTCACCTGGACGCCGTGTGGCCTGGTGTGACGGACCTTCCGCTGGTCAGCTTTGTGTTGTACCTGGTGTTCCTGGATTTTTGCAACTATTGGGTCCACCGCGGCCAACACCAGTTTGAATGGTGGTGGCGCCTGCATGCATTGCACCATGCGCAGCGGCAGATGACGATGTGGAGCGACAACCGCAACCACCTGCTGGACGATTTGCTACGAGACACGCTGATGGTGGTGGTGGCGCAAATGGTGGGTGTGGCACCGGGACAGTTTGTGGCCATTACCGCGATTGCACAGCTGAGTGAGAGTTTTCAGCACGCCAACTTGCGGCTGTGGTTTGGCCGTATTGGGGAGCGGCTGTGGGTGAGCCCACGGTTTCACCGACTGCACCATTCCGTGGGAATTGGCCATGAGTCCCATGGCAAAAACACCCTGGGCGGAGCCAATTTTGGTGTGCTGCTGCCCTGGTGGGACATGATGTTTGGCACGGCCAATTTTGAGCTGCGTTTTGACCCCACCGGTGTGCGCGACCAGATTGAACAGGGTCGCGACTATGGCCGCGGCTTCTGGAGTCAGCAGTGGCAGGGCTTGAAGCGACTTGCAGGGCGGGCATAGAAACATTGCCCCCACGCTTTGCCGCGTTATGCTTGGCGCATGAATCTGCTTGTTGACGCATTCTGGCGTGCCGCACTGTACTGCTTGCGGCCCAGGGTGATCCTGTTGTCCCTGCTGCCCCTGGTCCTTGTCATTGGTGTCACGGTGGGTACAGGCTATCTGTTTTGGGACTACGCCATGGACCAGGTTCGCCTGGTGCTGGAGTCATCTGCCTTTGTTAACCATGGTTGGGCTTGGCTCGACAGCGCGGGCCTGGGCCGCATCAAGACGGTGCTGGCACCGCTCATTGTCATTTTTACAGTGACACCTGTCATCGTCATCCTGTGCCTGCTGGTGGTTGCGGTGTTGATGACGCCGCTGCTGGTGCGCCTGGTGGCCCAACGTCGTTTTGCCAGCCTGGAGGAGCGCAACGGTGCCTCGTTTTTGCAAAGTGCGGCCTGGTCTCTGGGTTCTGTCGCAATGGCGTTGCTGGCTCTGGTGGTTTCCATTCCTCTTTGGCTGGTGCCGCCATTGGTTCTGGTCCTGCCACCCTTGATCTGGGGTTGGTTGACTTACCGTGTGATGGCTTTTGATGCCTTGGCCACCCACGCCAGCCGTGAGGAAATCCACACCATCATGAAACGCTACCGCCCGCAATTGTTGGGCATGGGGGTTTTGTCGGGCTACTTGGGCGCTGCGCCCAGTCTGGTGTGGGGGTCGGTGGCATTTTTCCCGCCCTGGTTTGTTTTTTTGGCTCCTCTGGCGATTTGGATCTACACCTTGGTGTTTGCCTTTTCATCACTGTGGTTCGCGCACTATTGCCTGGCCATTTTGGAGAGTATTCGGCGTGCTGAGAATATGCCCGCGCCGCAAACCGATATGCGTGCACGCTTGTTGGACACTGCGCAAGCCGCGGAAAGCCCAAAATTGGTGCAATGATATTGGTGCACCAAATGCGTGCTTTGTACGACAACCCCATTTTGGTGCATGTGCGATTGGTGCCTTTACTACCGGGATTTGACTTTGTAGCCGTACGGCGGAAAAGCCGGTTTATCGGTGCAGAATAGGGTGCTTTACCAAATTCGGGTCCCTGGCAGTGGTTGGCATAGAAGCTGCATTGTGGATGGGGCAAACCTTTTATAACCGTGCGTTTTTTTTGTAACAGGAGTATTTGATGGCCAAGACCGTCGCAGACGTGATGAAGATGGTGAAAGAAAACGAAGTCAAGTTTGTTGACTTCCGTTTCACCGATACCCGTGGCAAGCAGCAGCACACCACGGTGCCCGTGTCCCATTTTGACGAAGACAAGTTTTCCTCTGGCCACGCATTTGACGGTTCGTCCATCGCTGGCTGGAAGGGCATTGAGGCCTCCGACATGCTGTTGATGCCGGACCCCAACACCGCCAACATCGACCCCTTCTTCGAAGAAACCACCATCATCATGAACTGCGATGTGGTGGAACCATCGGACGGCAAGGCCTATGACCGCGACCCGCGCTCCATTGCCAAGCGCGCAGAGGCCTACCTCAAGGCTAGCGGCATTGGCGATACGGCCTACTTCGGCCCAGAGCCAGAGTTCTTCTTGTTTGACGGCGTGCGCTGGAGCACCGAGCCCAGCAATACCTTCTACGAAATCGAAGAGTACGAGGCGCCATGGAACACGGGTTCCAAGCTCGAAGGTGGCAACCGTGGCCACCGTCCCACCGTCAAGGGCGGCTACTTCCCCGTGCCACCGGTTGACAGCACGCAAGACATGCGCGCTGAGATGTCCCTGATTCTCGAATCCCTGGGCATCCCCGTTGAAGTGTTCCACCACGAAGTGGCGGGCGCTGGCCAGAACGAAATCGGCACCCGTTTCTCCACCTTGGTAGAGCGCGCTGACTGGACCATGCTGCAAAAGTATGTGATCCAGAACGTGGCCAATGCCTACGGCAAGACCGCTACCTTCATGCCCAAGCCCTACCACGGCGACAACGGTTCCGGCATGCACGTGCACCAGTCCGTGTGGAAAGACGGCAAGAACCTGTTTGCTGGCGACGGCTATGCTGGTTTGAGCGACTTTGCGCTGTACTACATCGGCGGCATCATCAAGCACGCACGTGCCCTGAACGCCATCACCAACCCCGGCACCAACAGCTACAAGCGCCTGGTTCCGCACTTCGAAGCTCCGGTCAAGCTGGCCTACTCGGCCAAGAACCGTTCTGCCTCGATCCGTATCCCATTTGTGGCAAACCCCAAGGGCCGTCGCGTGGAAGCGCGCTTCCCCGATCCACTGATGAACCCTTACCTGGGCTTCTCCGCCCTGTTGATGGCGGGTCTGGACGGCGTGGAAAACAAGATCCATCCCGGCGAAGCAGCCACCAAGGATCTCTACCATCTGCCTCCCGAGGAAGATGCAAAGGTACCGACCGTGTGCCACAGCCTGGATCAGGCGCTGGAGCACCTGGACAAGGACCGCGCGTTCCTGACAAAGGGCGGTGTCTTCACCGATTCCATGATCGATGCTTACATCGACCTGAAGATGACGGAAGTCACCCGCTACCGCATGTCGGTTCACCCTGTCGAATTCGACATGTACTTCTCTCTGTAATACTCTCAGGGCAGGCGCTGGTTCAACAACGCCTTTCCCCAACCGCAAAAAGGACGGCACATGCCGTCCTTTTTCTTTGGAACCTGTTGTTACGAAGTGTGTCCAATGCCCCAATAGCCTGCCGGTTATTTTGTTTTTCGCGCTTTTTGACGCATACTGACTATCCAGCCCTGCACTTTGTTGCGTGGACACAGAATGAATATCCCTCTTTTACTGATTCCCTTGTTGGTTGCGGCCAGTGGTTCTGCCACTTGGGCCCAGGACCGTATCTACCGGTGCGGCAACGAATACACCAATACGGTTTCGGAGGCCCAGGCCAAAAACTGCAAGCTGATTTCTGGCGGCAACGTCACGGTTGTTCAGGCCCAAAGACCCAGCGGCGGTGGCACACGTGTGGCAGCCGCGACACAGCCGAGCCAACGGGTTGATGCAGGGGAGCAGCGTGCCAAGGACTCTGACTCGCGCCTGATTCTGGAGTCCGAGCTCAAGCGGGCAGAGGCCCTGCAGGTCGAGTTGCTCAAGGAATACAACAACGGCGAACCTGAAAAACAGGGTGCCGAGACCCGGAACAACCAGAAGTATTTGGACCGTGTGGCCGACCTCAAGGCCAAGATCAGCCGCAATGAGCGCGATATAGACGGCATACGCCGCGAACTCAGCCGCGTGCCGTCGGTGATACCGCAGTCCAGTTCCGCGTTGAAATAAGCGACTTGGACGCGTCCACCCAGTACCAGTCGTTTGACCTGCTGGCCACTCTGGTGGCCGTGGTCGGCCCGAATGCCGAAGTGGTTTTTTCCAACGCTCCGTTGGAAGACGCCCTTGGCATCTCGCGGCGCGCCATTGTGGGCTCCTGCCTGGCGGATATGTTTACGGAGCCTTCGCTGCTGCAAAACGCGCTGAGTGGTGCTGGTGAGAATGCCTTTGCGGTGTTGCGTTATGACGCCTTCCTCAAGCGTGGCGCTGGCGAGCCCATGCCTGTGCACGTCATCATCACGTGGACTGAACCGCTAGAGGCCATCATCGTCGAGATGGTCCCCCTGGAGCAACAGACCCGTCAGGACCGCGAAGAACGTCTGGCCGAACAGGCGCAGACCAACAAAGAACTGATCCGCAACCTGGCGCACGAAATCAAGAACCCCTTGGGTGGTATCCGGGGCGCGGCGCAATTGCTTGAAATGGAGATGGCGTCCACCGATCTCACGGAGTACACCCAGGTCATCATTCGTGAAGCGGACCGTTTGCAAAGCCTGGTCGATCGTTTGCTGGCCCCACACCGCAGGCCCCACCTGGTGAGTGATGTCAACATCCATGAGGTGTGTGAACGTGTGCGTTCATTGATCTTGGCGGAGTTCCCCAAAGGTCTGCGTGTCATTCGCGACTACGACACATCCATCCCCGAGTTTCGTGGTGACCACGAGCAGTTGATACAGACTGTGCTCAACATCGCGCACAACGCCTGCCAGGCGCTCGCTGAGCGTATGGCTGCTGGCGATGCAAGCCTGACTTTTCGCACCCGCGTCCTGCGCCAGATAACTTTTGGCAAACAACGTTACCGGTTGGCATTGGAATTGCATGTCATCGACAACGGACCTGGCGTGCCAGATTCGATCAAGGACCGCATTTTCTATCCGCTGGTGTCGGGCAGGGAAGGCGGCTCCGGGCTGGGGCTGACTTTGGCGCAAACCTTTGTACAGCAACACCATGGATTGATCGAGGTCGATAGCGTGCCAGGCCGTACGGATTTCAAAATATTGATTCCGTTACCTTGAAACTGTAGGGGACGCAAAAACAATGAAGCCAATTTGGATAGTAGATGATGACCAGTCCATACGCTTCGTACTGGAGAAGGCGCTGTTGCGCGAACACCTGCCCACGCGCAGTTTTTCGAATTCTCGCGACGTATTGGCGGCGCTGAACACTTCCGCGGACGATGAAGGCCCCCAGATCCTGGTGAGTGACATCCGTATGCCGGGTGGCTCGGGCCTGGAACTGCTGGAGAAAGTCAAAGCCAAACACCCGGGGTTGCCGGTCATCATCATGACCGCGTTCTCGGATTTGGACAGCGCAGTGAGCGCCTTCCAGGGCGGTGCTTTCGAATACCTGCCCAAGCCGTTTGATCTGCCCAAGGCGGTGGAGCTGATTCGCCGCGCGGTGGAAGAAAGCCAGCGCGAAGAAGTTGCGGAAGAACGCATGAGTGAAGCGCCCGAAATGCTGGGCCAGGCGCCGGCCATGCAGGACGTGTTCCGTGCGATTGGCCGCTTGAGCCAGAGCAATGTGACGGTCATGATTACCGGTGAATCGGGCTCGGGTAAGGAACTGGTGGCGCGTGCGCTGCACAAACATTCGCCCCGCGCCAATGGCCCTTTTGTGGCCATCAACACGGCGGCGATACCCAAGGACCTGCTGGAGAGCGAACTCTTTGGCCATGAGCGCGGCGCCTTCACGGGCGCGCAAACCATGCGCCGCGGCCGCTTTGAACAGGCCGACGGTGGCACGCTGTTCCTGGATGAAATCGGCGATATGCCGTTTGAGTTGCAGACCCGTCTGCTGCGGGTGCTTAGCGATGGCCACTTCTACCGTGTGGGTGGCCACAGTGCTGTCAAGACCAATGTACGGGTGATTGCAGCAACCCACCAGGACTTGGAACAGCGGGTCAAGGAGGGTGGATTTCGCGAAGACTTGTTCCACCGTCTAAACGTCATTCGCCTGCGCCTGCCTGCCCTGCGTGAGCGCAAAGAAGACATCTCGGTGCTAACCCGGCATTTCCTGCAGCAGAGCGCCCAGCAGTTGGGGGTGGAGCCCAAGCGGATATCTGACGCGGCCCTGGCTTGGTTGGAAGGCTTTAACTTTCCGGGCAATGTGCGCCAGTTGGAAAACATCTGCCACTGGCTGACCGTGATGGCTCCCGCGCAGATGGTGGAAGCCAAAGACCTGCCGCCGGAGGTAGGTGCCCGTATGCCAGACACTGTGACGGATCAATCCGCTGTGGCCCCACGCAATACGGTGACCAACACGGGTGAGGCTGTGCCACAGGTGTCGCAGTCCGCTCTACCCATCGCTGGCTTGGCTCCGATGGTGTTGGGTGGATCGGCTGGGTGGGAGTCGGACCTGGAGGCTGAGGCCATCACCCTGCTCAGCGCTGGCAAAACCGATGTGTGGGACGTGCTGACACACCGGTTTGAGTCGCGCCTGATTCTTGCGGCTCTGGCCAACACCAAGGGCCGGCGCATCGAGGCGGCGCAAAAGCTTGGCATAGGCCGCAACACCATCACCCGCAAGATCCAGGAGCTGGGTTTGGAGTAAATTGAGCTCCAGCCCCCGTCGGTATTAAGGTATCCGCTATCTAATCAATAGCGGATTTTTTATCTCCGGGGAACTGAACCTGCGTCAGACTATTAGGCTGCTTTATGTCGCACGCATTGAATACCTAGAGCTACTGTTTTTCCCATTCCTGCGCACAATGGCGATTCATTCATTCCCTAACAACAGGAGATCGCCATGCGTATCGGAGTCCCCAAGGAAATCAAGAACAACGAGTACCGCGTCGGCCTGACGCCCGCCAGTGTGCGCGAGCTGGTAAACCACGGCCACCAGGTCATGGTGCAGACTCTGGCTGGCGCGGCTATTGGCCTGGACGACGCGCTGTACACCGCTGCTGGAGCGGAGGTCGTGGCGACGGCCTCTGAAGTTTTTGCGGGTGCCGATATGGTGGTCAAGGTCAAGGAGCCGCAGGCGGCTGAATGCGCTCAGTTGCGACCGGGCCAAATCCTCTATACCTACCTGCATTTGGCACCGGACCCCGCGCAGACTGCCGCCTTGATCAAGTCTGGCGCGGTGTGTATCGCCTATGAAACCATTACCGGTGCCAACGGCGGCTTGCCGCTGTTGGCACCGATGAGCGAGGTGGCCGGGCGCATGGCCATTCAGGCCGGTGCCACCCATCTGCAAAAAGAGCATGGCGGACGCGGCCTGCTGCTGGGCGGTGTGCCAGGTGTGGCGCCGGGTCATGTGGTGATTCTGGGCGCCGGCGTGGTCGGTACCAATGCCATGCAAATGGCTGTGGGTCTGGGTGCTCGGGTGACAGTCATCGACAAGAGTGTGGACCGCTTGCGCCAGCTGGACCTGGTATTTGGCAACCGTATCAGCACGCTGTACTCCAATGCATCCAGCATTGAGGAAGCTGTGCTGGATGCCGATCTGGTGATCGGTGGTGTGCTGGTACCGGGTGCCGCCGCCCCCAAGCTGGTCAGCCGTGACCATATTGCCCGCATGAAGAAGGGTGCCGTGGTGGTGGATGTGGCGATTGACCAGGGCGGCTGTTTCGAGACCTCGCACGCCACTACACACGCTGAGCCCACCTTTGTTGTCGATGGTGTGGTGCACTACTGCGTGGCCAATATGCCCGGCGCTGTGGCTCGCACTTCAACATTTGCGCTGAACAACGCCACCATTGGCCATGCTGTTGCTTTGGCTGACAAGGGGTGGCGCGCGGCGCTGCGCGACAACGTGCACCTGCGCCAGGGTCTGAATGTTTGCGAAGGCAAGGTTACCTATGAAGCCGTAGCCCATGATCTGGGCCTGGACTTCACCAGTGCCGATACCGTGCTGATGTAAGAAAAATTCGGCTTTAGCCCCCGTATTTGCTAATACTATTGCTACACAAGTTATAGCAAATCAAGCGTCACCACGACGGGGGCGTGGTCGCTGGGGCGTTCGTTCTTGCGGGGCTGCTTGTCGATGGTGCATGCCTGCACCGCGGGCTTTAACGCCTGGCTGACCAGGATGTGGTCAATGCGCAGGCCACGGTTGCGGGTGAATCCTGCATTGCGGTAGTCCCACCAGGAGTAGCTTTTTGGCGGCTGGTCAAACAGGCGGTGGCTGTCATGCAAGCCCAGCGCGACCAGTGCCCGCAGGTGGTAACGCTCCTCTTCGGTGCAGTGGATGGTTTCATGCAGGCCAATGGGGTCCCATACATCGGCATCGTCAAAGGTGATGTTGTAGTCGCCCATGAGCACCAGCTTGGGGTGTAGCTCCAGCTCGGCCTTGATCCACTGGCGCAGGCTCTTGAGCCACTCCATCTTGTATTCGAATTTTTCGCTCCCGGGTTCTTGGCCGTTGGGGAAATAGGCACCGATCACGCGGACGCCTTGTACGGTGCCGGTTATCACGCGGGCCATGTCGTCGTCAAAGCCGGGGATGTTTTTGACGATGTCGCTGGCAGGAGAACGCGAGAGCAGGGCAACGCCGTTGTACGTCTTTTGCCCAAACCACTGGGCGTGGTACCCCGCATCGCTGAATGCAGCCGCCGGAAACTTGTCGTCCGTCATCTTGAGCTCTTGCAGGGCAAGCACATCGACCGGGTTGGCTTGCAGCCAGTCCAGTACCTGGGGCAGGCGTACGCTCAGGGAGTTGACATTCCAGGTGGCTAGTTTCATGGCTGTGCAAGTCTTTCGGGGGCAGGTGTTTTTGGAAACGCACGAGGGTACCCCAGAAAACTCGGTGGGGGTTTGCGTTGTGCAATTCGTGCAAGGAAGGGTCGGGCATCTGTATGATGCAAAGCCTGTCCAATCACTCACTGGCGATGGAACTTTTCATAGTTAACGAGGACCTTGCCGCGCTGGAACATGCCCTGGTTGCGGCACCTCCTGACAGCAGCCTGGACCTGACAGTCGCGTGCGCATGGCATCTGCGCCAGCGGGATTGCCAACGGGCGCTGTCGCTGGCGCTTCAGGCTGAGCGTTTGCTCGCGCAGGCAGGCCTGTCAGCGCAGGCGCAGTCCCGGCACCTGGCCAGACTTCAACTGCTACGGGCAGAAATCAAACTTCTTTTTGGTGATGGTGCCTTGGCGTTGGAAATGGCTGTCGCTGCCACGGCGGAATATGCCCGTCTGCAGGACGCGACGGGTTTGGGTGATGCCCACTGGCTGCAGGCATCCATTTGCGTAGACCGTGGGAACAGCTTGCAGGTCGCCGAGTGCCTGGACCAGGCGGCACTCGCCTACCAGTCGGCTGGGGACCCCTTGCGCCAGGCGGCCACCGCCGCACGTATGCTGGTCAATGCCTCGTTTCGCGAACCGGTTGCTACCGCGGCCGAACTGCAACGCCAGTTCCCGTTGGAACAAGGGTTGCCCGTGGCCGTGATGGCCTGGGTATCGGCTGCGCGGGCCAATGTTGCCGGGTTGACGAACAACCCCGGCGGCTCCATCAAGCATGATCTGGTGGCCTACCAATCGGCTCTGGAAAGCGGTCAGGTCCGCCAGGCACTAGTTTGCGTGACCAATGCCGGAGAGTCGTTTGCCACTTTGGGTGACCTCGATGCTGCGCTGGAGTGGAGCGAAAAAGCGCTGGTGCTGGCCCGCAAGACCACCTGGCCAGCCAGCATTGGGTTTTGTCTGATGCAGTTGGGTGACGCTATGCGTTTGCTGGGCCGTCACGATGAGTCCCGCCAGTATATGCAGGAAGCGCTGGTGCTGATGGGTGCCCAGGCCGGTTCACGCAATTACGAGCTTGGCTTGGGCAATCTGGGCCAGTTGTCGCTGGATGTTGGGGACTACGCTGCGGGCTTGGAGTGGTTTACCAAGCTGGCGGAGCACGGCCGCACGCAGACCGAGCCGGACCTTGCCATCAAAGCCTGGCGCGGGCAGGCCAGCGCATTGTTTCACCTGGGGCGCGTGCAGGAGGCGCTTGTCAAGGCCGAAGCGGCGCTATCCCTGGCCAGGCAGCAGGGCAATGCTGAAGGTCAGATTCAGATTTTGCGTATCTTTGCGCAGATGCATTTGGGGCACGACCTGGACACGGTTGGCGGTATGCCGGGATCCCGCATGGCGCTGCATTACCTGGACCAGGCCCTAGGCATCGCAGGGGGCATTGGTGGCTACGATGTATCGCCCGAGTTGATGGACCAGGTTGCCGCGGCCCACGCTGCAGCCGGTGATTACGCTGCTGCCTACCAAAACGCCTTGGCGGCCAGTGCCGCGCGGAACCGTTCGCGCCGACTGGAGGCGCAAAGGCGTGCTTTGGCGCTGCAAGTGCGCCAGCAGGTGGAGCAGGCGCGTGCCGATACCGAACACCATCGCAAACTGGCGGCAACCTTAAAGGACACCGCGGCCACCCTGGAGACGCTGGGTACGATTGGCCGTGAAATCACCGCCAGCCTGGACGCTGCGGCCGTCTTTGACGCTTTGCACCGCCATGTGCATGAACTGCTCGATGCGACCGCTTTCGCCGTCTACCTGGTAGAAGCACGGGAACCCTTTCTCCAAATGGTCTTTGGTGTTGAAGCGGGCATGCCACTTCCGCTGTCCCGCGTTGCGCTGGACAGTCCGACGGCGGTGTCTGCCCGTTGCGCACGGGAACGCAAGGAGGTATTGGTCGAGGTGCCACTGGGAAAAATTACCAGTAGCTGGATTCCGGGCACCCTACCGACCCGCAGCATGCTCTATGCACCCCTCATGGTGGGCGATAGAGTTTTGGGTGTGATGACCATTCAGTCGCCCAACCCGCAGGTTTACGGCGAGCGCGAGCGCTCTATCTTCCACACCTTGTGCGCCTATGGCGCTATTGCGCTAGACAATGCATCGGCCTATGCGGCGGCAGCAGAGGCACAACAGCGTGCGGACCAGGCCAATGCTGAACTGCTGCAAACGCAGGTTCAGCTCGTGAAGGATATTGCAGAGCGAGAGCGTATCGACAACGAACTGCAGGCATTGAATAACGATCTGGAGGCACGTATCGCTTTGCGGACCCACGAGATGCGGGCCACATTGGACATGCTGGCTGAAAGCCAACAAAAGCTGCAGGGCATTGTGGATACAGCGCTGGATGCCGTGATCCGCGTGGATGCATCCGGGACCATTGTGGGGTGGAACACGCAGGCCCATCTGATCTTTGGCTGGACCCCGGAGCAGGCAATTGGCTGCCCTCTGCACGAGACCATCATTCCCGATCAGCACCGTGATGCCCATCTGCGCGGAATGGAGCGCTACATGCAGGGTGGTGCGTCCAAGGTAATTGACAGGCGCATCGAGATTACCGCCATGCACCAGAGTGGACGCGAGTTTCCGATCGAGCTAGCCATTACCCGCGTCTCCTTGAGCGACCCACAGAAGTTCGAGTTTTGTGCCTTTATTCGCGATATCACCCAGCGCAGGCAGGCAGAAGAAGAGATTCGGACCTCGCTGGAGAAACAGCGGGAACTCAACCAGTTGAAGTCGCGCTTTGTGTCCATGGCGTCCCACGAATTTCGAACGCCACTGGCGACCATCCTGTCTTCCACGGATCTGCTGTCCCACTACTATGCGCGGCTGCCTGAGCAGGAGCGGGTCGAGTTGTTTGGCTCCATCGGACTGGCTGTCAAGCGGATGACCAAGATGCTGGAAGACATTCTGGTGATTGGCAAGGATGAAGAAGAGCGCATGGAATTCAAACCGATTCCCATGGCCTTGGACACCTTGTGCCAGACGCTGGTGCAGGAGCAGATGGCTGAACTGCAAGGTGCGGGCCCTCTCAAACATTCGCTGAACTTCAGTATCCAGGGGGATGCGTTGCATGCCAGTTTTGATGAAAAACTGATGCGCCACATTTTCGGCAACTTGCTATCCAACGCGATCAAGTATTCACCGGGTGGTGGCACGGTAGGCTTCGACGTCCATGCAGGTGAGCAGGAGTTTGTCTTCCACGTCCGGGACCAAGGTATTGGTATCCCCGAGCCGGATTTGCCGCGCCTGTTTGAGACCTTTCACCGTGCGGCCAATGTTGGCAACATCGTGGGTACCGGGTTGGGGCTGGCAATCGTCAAGCGTTCGGTGGATCTGCATGGCGGCAGTCTGGATGTCAGAAGCGCCCTGGGGCAGGGCACTGTTTTTACCGTAAGGTTGCCGCGCATCCTGGCCTGACCGGCTGCTCTGATAGACGCTTAAACAACTTTGGGTGCGGGTCGGGCCTGTGAGAGTGCCAGTTTGACCCGGTGTTCCAGCAATGCGCCTGTAAACGGTTTGACGATGAAATCGGTCACCCCCCCGGCAATGGCATTTCTGACCATGTCAGAGGCATTTTCACCCGTGATCATGATGAAGGGCAGGTGGTGAAGCGACGGTGTAGCGCGCACTTTTTCCAGCAACTCGCGGCCTGACATTTTGGGCATATTCCAGTCGCACAAGACCAGGTCAAAGTTGTGGATCTGCATCTGCTCCCAGGCTTCAAAACCATTGGTTACCGTGGAAACATTGGCAAAACCCAGCACGCCCAGGAGGCGGCGCAAGATGTCGCGCATCTCATTCAGGTCTTCGACGACCAGGATTTTGGCTTTGGCAGGTGGTATCAAGGCATGCCTCCTGACGGGTGTTAGGGGAATACCGCCCCATGGTCGCGCCTTTGTATCCATTGTGCGACTTCATCGCCGGGCATCGGCTTTCCGTGCAGGTACCCCTGGATCTGGTCGCAGCCCATATCACGCAGCAGCCGATGCTGGTCTTCGGTTTCCACGCCTTCGGCGATCACATCCAGACCCAGGCTGTGGGCCAGGCTGATGACGGCACCGGCAATGGCCTGGTCCTCCCGGTTGGTGCAAAGCTGGCGCACAAATGACTGGTCTACCTTCAGCACATCCAGTGGAAAACGTTTGAGATAGGCCAGGCTGGAGTAGCCTGTGCCGAAGTCGTCAATCGCCAGCTTGAGGCCGAGTCCCTTTAGCTGCTTGAGTACTTCCAGTGTGTGTTGCAGGTCCAGCATGGCCGTGCTCTCGGTGATCTCCAACTCCAGTTGGGTCGCGTTCAAGCCTGTGCTCTCGAGTGTGTTGCGCACATGGTGCAGCAACATGGGGTCGCTGAACTGGCGCAATGACAGGTTGACTGCGACCCGCAGGGGTACTGCGCCAGCAGGCATGCTCGCTTGCCAGATCACAGCCTGCTTGCAGGCCTCCTGCAGCACCCAGGCACCCATGGGTACGATCTGCCCGTTGTCCTCTGCGATGGGTATGAATCGCACCGGTGATATGAGGCCCAGCTCGGGGTGGCGCCAGCGCATCAGGGCCTCGAATCCAATCAGGCTGCTGTCCCGGGCCATCACCTGCGGCTGGAAGAATGCCTGCAACTCCTGCCGTTCCACGGAGCGGTGCAGGTCGTTGTGGAGGCGGAAAGTAGCCGATAGATCCGATGTGGAGGAGGGCTCGTGCACCACCATGCGATGTGCTGAGCGCGCCCTGGCCGCTGCCAAGGCGATGTCCAATCGGGCCAGCATGGCGTCGGGCCGCTCGCCATCCATGGCTTGGGCGCAAGCGCCGACGGAGACCACCGGGAATTGCTCCTTGTCTTCCAGAAGGATGGCTGCGGACATGGCCTCCAGCAAGGAAAGCGCCAGTGCATCCAGCGGACGGCCCGTAGGCCAACTGGGTACCAGCAAGACCAGGCGGTCTTCGCCCAGTCGCCCGACGGTGTAGCGGGTCTCTTTGAGGTGTTCAGACGCCTCTGCCAACTGGCTCAGTCGTTGGGCCATCTGCCGTACTGCATCGTCCAGCAGTCCAGCGCCCATGATCTGTGCCATTTGCGGCAAACTGTCCAGGCCGATCACCCAAAGTGCGGCACCGTGGCCCTTCTGTTCTTTCAGTGCCTGACCCAGCAGCAGTAGCAAATGGCCACGGTTTGGCAGGCTGGTGACTGCATCAAAGTGTGCCATCTGGTGGGCCTGGCTGGCCAATTGGCGGGCCGCCACCTGCAATGCTGCGGCTTTTTCCAGCTGGGCGCGTATGCAGTCCAGCAGCTCATCGCGTTGGAACGGTTTGGTCAGGTAGTCATCTGCGCCCAGGTTCATGCCCTCGCGTACATCACTCCGATCTGCCTTTGCGGTCAGCAGCACGGTCGGTATGTGGGCGGTCAGCGGATCAGCGCGCAAGGCTTGAACCAGTTGGTGGCCGGTCATCTCGGGCATCATGACATCGCTGAGCACGATGTCCGGCAATTGCTGGCGCACCATTTGCAAGGCTTCCCGGCCATTGGGCGCGGCCCAAACCTTGTAGCCCTCCAGCGTCAGCAGACGGGTCAGGTTGGCGCGGATGTCGGCTTCGTCTTCGGCAATAACAATGCGTTGGCTCATAGGGCAGGAGGTTGTTGGGGGAGGTGGGCCAATTGGGTTGCCAGCAACTGGCGCAGGTTCGCCAGGTTAAAGGGTTTGGTTACATACCCGGTAGCGCCCTGCTGCAACGCAGCCTCCAGTTTTTCGGGTTCGGCGCTGGCAGAAAGAAAGACAAAGGGTATGCCGCGCAGCGCCGGATCAGCATGTGTTGCGGCCAGTACCTCAAACCCGTCCATCTGGGGCATCATCACATCACAAAAGATAAAGTCGGGCTTGTGCGCGCGTATCGCCTCGAGGCCCAATCGCCCATCAATGGCTTGTAAAACCTGGTGCCCTTCCAGCGCCAAAAAACGCACCAAATTCTCCCGAATCGGGGCTTCGTCGTCTATGACTAGTATGCGTGCCATGTTCAGTCTCAAACAGTGGAAGAAGTCGTGGATGCCAGTGTGACACGAAAGCAGGTACCGTGCCCGAGCTCGCTCTGCACACTAATGTCGCCACCGTGCATTTCTACCGATTTTTTCACGATGGTCAAGCCCAGGCCGGTACCTTTGATGTCTGAGACATTGCTACCCCTGTGAAATGGTTCAAAAAGCTCTGGCAAATCACTGGCCGGGATGCCAATACCCTGGTCCTGAACTTCAAACACGGTGTGGGAAGCCTCGCGGTAAATGCGGAACACAACCTGGCCGCGCCCTGCGGAATACTTGATGGCGTTGGACAGGAGATTGCCCAGTATGTGGCGCAGCAATTTGGGGTCATAGTCGCCCATGGGGTCGACCAGGGTGAACTGTCTGTCCACGCCGATCTGCGGGGTGGCGGACTGTTGTTCGGCTTCGTCCACAATGGCATGGCACAGCGCAATGACATCCAGTCGCTGCGGTTCAAACTCCAGCATTTGTGCGTCTGCCTTGTTGATGAGAAGAATGCGGTCCAACATGGCCGTCATGCGCTGAACACCCGTCTCTACGCTCTGCAACAGTTCTTCTCGGTCCTGGGTGGCCAGGCGATCCTGGTATTGCTTGATCAACTGTGCCGAGGACAGAATCGTCGCTAAGGGCGTGCGGAACTCATGGCTGGCCATGGCGATAAATCGGGCTCGCAACTCATTGAGTTCCTTTTGCCGTTGCAGAGCGGCCAATGTGTCTGCCTGCGCTGCGCGCAACTGTGAAACGTCCAAAAAGGTTGCGATGAATTTCTGCGTGCTGCCGCTAGGAGAGGCCACCGCAATGGCTTCTGCATGCACCCACAGCGTTTGTCCTTGTGTGGTTACCAGGCGAAAGTTGTGAGACTGGGTCTGACGCACTTCACCAGGCTGGGCATGGCTGTCGACCAGGCTAAAGAAGTCATCAACCATGCGCTGGCGGTCATCAGGATGGACATACTCGAGCACATCCCAACCAGGCTGGTTGGCGAGGGGCGGGTTGCCCAGCATGTCCAACAGGCGCGTGGACGCGTGCATGGTGCGCGAGTCCGCATCCCACTCGAGGCCACCGACATTGGCACAGCGCACCATCAGGTCCAGGTGCTGACGTTGCTCTTCCTGTCTGGCCTGGTGGGACGCCATGATGCGGGCATAGGTATGCACGAACGCGCTGCTGATGCACAGGATTGCGCCTACCCTGAAGGCGGTGACACCGTCGAACTGGTAGTAGCTCATGGCTACCGCGATCACCACGGCCGCAGCGTCAAAAGCTGCTGATGCCCACTTGTTGGCAACCAGGTGCAACATCAACATCAACGGTGGTGTCCACAAAACGCCAACCAGCCCGCGTCTATCGATGGTTACGGTCAACACACAAACCGCTATGGCGCTCAGAACCGGGTCTGACATCGGACGAGGGCGTGCGCGATAAATGGCGTGGGCATAGGCCAGCGCAGTGGTCATGGCGATCATGCACAAGCCGCCGGTTATGTAGTCATGGTCGAAAAAATTCTTTGCTGCCAAAACTACAAAGAAAGCTCCGGCCGCGACCAGCGCTGCACTCACCGACACCCGTTGGGTGTGAATAACGCCGGCGCCAACCGGGGTGTCCACCTTCAGGCCTCTTTGCTTTCCAGGCGGACCGTAAAACAGGTCCCTTTGCCGAGCTCGCTGCGCACCTCGATGCGTCCACCATGCAGATCCACGGAGTTCTTGACGATGGCCAGGCCCAGGCCGGTTCCCTGGATGTTGCCAACATTGCTGGAGCGGTGGAACGACTCAAACAAATGGGCAATCTCGTCGCTGGGTATGCCTATGCCCTGGTCCGAAACTTCAAAAACCATCTCATCGGCCTGCCGGTAAACCTTGAAGTTCACTTCCCCACCATTGGGCGAGTACTTCATGGCGTTGGATAGAAGGTTGCCAAAAATATGGACCAGCAGCTTTTCGTCGTACATCCCAGTGCTTACGCCGCTTTCAATGTCGGTACGAACGGTGCACCGGGAGTCGGGCAGCTGCGTTCGCGCTTCTTCGACCAGGGCGTGGCACAGCGCTGCGAGATCCAGTGCCACCGGGTTGAATTCGAGCATGTGGGCCTCCACCTTGCCGATCAATAACACGCGGTCGAGCATGCGCGTCATGCGCTGAACGCTGCTTTCGATGCTTTGAAGCACCTCGGTCTTCTCGACGGCAGGCAGGCGATCGCCGTAGTATTTGAGCAGCTCGGCAGACGACAAAATGGTGGCCAAAGGTGTACGGAACTCGTGGCTGGTCATGGCCACAAAGCGCGAGCGCAACTCGTTGAGCTCCTTTTGGCGGTCCAGTGCGTCGCGGATTTCCTGCTCAGCCTGCTTGCGCTCGGTAATGTCAAGAAAGGTCCATATCACACCAGAGTCTGGGTCCAATGGGCGCACGCAGCGTCCGGCCAGATGGGCCCAGAATAGCTCACCGTTCTTTCGCTTGAGTTGACGTTCTGCTGTGTACGTGCCAACAGTGGACAGGGCAGCCCGCGTAGGTGCCGCAACGGCCAGCCACTCAGCTTCGCTGGCATGTACCATTCGGGATGACTGGCCAATCAGCTCATCGCGGTGGTAGCCCACCATCTCTGCAAACTTTTCGTTGACCCACTCCTGCTCTCGATTGCGTGAAAGCACGATGCCAACCAGCGCGCTGTTGAGTATGGCCTCACGCTCCGAAGAGGTGCGGTGCAGCTCTTCCTCCAGCAGTTTGCGGTCGGTGATGTCAGAATAAAACGTAAGGGTTGCAGGTTGCCCTTCCCATGGCACAACAGTGACCCCAATCTCCAGCCACTGGATTTCTCCATCCGGCTGCAAAAGCCGGATTTGGTATTGGTTGACGACATCCTCACCCGCTAACCGCCGACGCCGGCGCTCCTGGATGATGGCGTGGTCATCCGGGTGCACGCGGTGCAAAAAGCCGACGCTCAGGAATTGTTCGTGCGAAATGCGTGCAATCTCTGCCGCCCGCGCATTGGCAAAGACTATGTGTTCGCCTTGCAGAACGATCATGCCTTCACCCACGTTTTCGATTACCAGCCGGTAGCGCTCTTCTGACCGGTGCAGCGTGTCGATCATCGTCTTGCGGTCGGTGATATCCGAGAAAAACGTCATCGACGCGGTCTCTCCCTTCCAGGGGATGACCGAGGCGTGGGCCTCCAGCCAACGCACGCTCCCGTCGGGTTGTATGCAACGGATCTCGAAGCGGTCCGGAATGTTCTCGCCCTGCTGACCTTGCCGGCGCAGTTCGGTGACAAAGGCGTGGTCGTCTGGATGCAACCAGGTCAATACGCTGTGCCCGACAACCGATTCCATGGGCCGCTTCAGGATTTCTAAGGCCATACGGTTGACATACAGGACAACGCCATTCTGGTTGATGGACATCCCTTCACCCAGGTGTTCCACTACCACGCGGTTGAAGTCTTCTGACAGCTTGATGGCCTCTTGCGCGGCCCGCCTGTCAGAGATATCGCGTAGGACTGCGCCAAACCCCAGGTCTTGACCCGAGGAAACAGAGCCAATGGCCAGCTCAATGGCGATCAGTTGACCGTCGCGGTGCTGTGCCTCCACTTCGATCAGCTGATTCAGGGTGTTGGGTTGGTGCATGTGCACGCAGCGCTGCATAGCATCGTCCAGAGCAGCACGTTGTGCCTTCGGAACAATGAGCTCTGACAACTTTGCGCCCACAGCCTGTTCACGGCTGAAGCCCAATAGCTTTTCCGCCGCAGGATTCCAGTCCGTAACCAGGCCCTGGGTGTCCATGGCCACTACCGCATCCCGCGCAAGGCTCAAGAGGTTGAGCAGATGGCTTTCACGCGCGCGCAGTCGATCAATGGTCTGCTGCAGGCTTTGCACGCTGGGTGCAGGCTCCTGGTGGGAGTTTTGCATGGTTGTACTGAGGTCTGGTTTGTACGGGCGACTACAGGGTAACGGTAAAGCAGCTTCCTTCGCCTATTGTGCTGCGCACGGCTATGGTTCCGCCATGCAGCTCCACAGATTTTTTGACGATGGACAGACCGAGTCCGGTTCCCGCAATCGCACCCACATTGCTGGCCCGGTGAAAGGAGTCAAACAGGTGGTGCAGTTCGTCTGCAGGTATGCCAATGCCCTGGTCATGTACTTCGAAGACGGTGCGTTCACCATCGGAGTAAACCCGCCAGCGAACGCTGCCACCTGCAGGTGAATACTTGAGCGCGTTGGACAGCAGGTTGCTGAAAATGTGGCGAATCAGCTTTTCGTCAAAAGCGCAGGCCGATGCATCGACCTGCCAATCCAGCGTGATGGTGCTGCTCGCATCAGCATGTTGCACCGCTGCTTCTTTGATCAGTTCTTCACACAAAGCCTTGAGATCAATGGGTTTGGGTTTGAACTCCAGCATCTCGGCCTCTGCCTTGCCAATCAGCAGAATGCGGTCGAGCATGAGCGTCATACGCTGCACACCACTTTCTATGGACTGCAGCAGGTTGTCGCGTTCCGCCGCTGAAACGCGTTCGCTGTAATACCGTAGCAGTTCGGCAGAGGACAGGATGGAAGCCAACGGTGTGCGAAACTCGTGGCTGGTCATTGCAACAAACCGGGAGCGCAGCACGTTGAGCTCACGTTGACGCTCCAGCGCCTGGCGGATGTCGTCTTCGGCCTGCCTGCGGGCGGTGACGTCCAGTAGCGTCCAGATCACGCCTGCATCGGGGTCATTGTTTTCTACGCAGCGCCCAGCCAGAAGAACCCAAATTTTTTCACCGTTCTGGCGTCGGGTGTAGCGCTCACCGTTGTAGGTACCGTGCTCACGCAGACTGGTTTCGGATTTGATTTTTTCGGCAGCAAACGCTTCGTCCGATTCATAAAAAATGCGCGGCGACTGACCTATCAGTTCCTCCCGCTTGAAGCCGGACATTTCGGCACACTTTTCGTTGACCCAGACGATTCGGTCTTTGATGTTGAAGCTGATGCCCACCAGCGCCGTGTTGAGCATGGCCTCGCGCTCAAAGGATGTGCGCCTCAGCGCCAGCTCGGATCGGTGCACCGCTTCAAAGGCCTGTATGCGTGCAATGGCACCACTGACATGGTGGGCCACATGGGTCAGGACTTCGACGTCGTCCTCGGTATAGGTGACGTTCGGGTCGTAACTGCGGATGGCAAGCACACCATCGACTATGCCCCGAACCCTCAGAGGCACTCCCAACCATGCGGAAAAACTCAAGTCACCTTGTGCCTGGGTTACCAATCCGTCGCGCTTGAGCTGTGCAAGCCGCGCCTGGTCTATTCGTTGGGGGCGCTCCGTGGCGTAGACAAATTCGGTCAGCCCCAAGCGCATGGGGACGTCTACCTTCTCCAGCGGCACGCCGTTGAAGTGGTCCTCGTCGTAAGGGAAGTTCTTGAGGTTGCGCTCCCCATCAATCAGGCAAATGAAGCAGTGCGGGGCCACTACCAGCTGGGCTATCAATTCGTGCACCTTGGCGCAAAAGTCGTGCAGCGAATCGCCCTGAGCCGCCTGCACTGCCAACTGGTAGAAGACACGGTACATGGCCTCGCTCTGGCGCCGTTGCCGCGTTTCGCGCTCCAGTTCCATGTGCGCGGCACGCAATGCGTCGTACGACTGCTTGCGCTCAATGGCCGTGCTCACATGGCGGGCTACGAACGACAGCAGGTGGGCGTCAGACGGTTGGTAGGAAACGCTGGCGTCGTAGCTCTGTACCGTCAATACACCGCCTATCGCTCCTTTGATATGCAGTGGTACGCCAAGCCAGCTGTTGAAGCTCAGGTCGCCCGTGGCCTCGGTGATTTCACCGCTCGCTTGCAAGGCCTGGTAGCGCTGCTGACTGATCAACTCCGTGACGCCACTGCGCAGCACGAACTCTGTGAGTCCTTTGCGCATGGGCACATCCATCTCCTGCATGGAGTTGCCGTCGCGCTCGTCCAGGTAGTAGGGAAAGTTCAGACGCCCCGGTCGCGCGCTGGCCAGACAAAGGTAGAGGTTTTTGGCCGGAATCAGCTCTGCCAGCAGCCGATGTAAAGTGCCGCCAAATTCGAACAAGGTTTCCTCACGGGTCGCACTTTCGGCGATCTGGTAGAGGACCTTGTAGGTTACGCTGCTAAAGCCTGTTTCATCAAAAGCTTCCATGGTCGGGCTTCAGCGTGCAGGCAGGTTGGGCTCAGAGGTGAAAGGCAGCCATGGCGCCTATGGCCAACCCTGCGGCACCAGCAGCAAACATGCCGTATTCCAGCCATTTTTTCTTGGTGAGCAGTGCAATTGCCGCCAGCGCAATACACACCTGCAATACGGTTGTAGACTGGGCCCAGCGGTGATGCTGGTGCATTTGCTCGTCGCTCTTGCGGTCCCATTCCGTGGCCTCGGCTTCCAGCTTGTCTGCTCCGGTCTTGATTTCCGCTTTTTCCTTCTCGTAACGGTCTATCTTGGCCTGGTACTTGGCTCGGTCTTCTTCCTTGGTGGAAAGGTCGCGGGACATTTCAGCCAGAGACTGTTTGGTGCTTTTGGACTGGAAGTAATTCCATTGGTTGGAAGCTTCGGTCTTCTTGATGGCGGCGTTGTTCTTGTACAGCCCCGCATTGGCCTGGGTTGCACCACCCATGTAGCCAAAAATGGCACCGATGGTGGCAATGATGGCCGTGAACATGGCAATCTGGTTGATCATGCCGCTGCCTTCATGGCCACCGTGGTCGGCGTGTGCGCCTTTTTGCGCGTGCTCCAGCTCGTGGTCGTGGGGGCCGTGTACGTGAAATCCGTGTCCTGACATCTTGGGTTATCTCTGTGGGTTGGTGTTGTTATAGGTGACAAAGCTAAAGCTCAGCCCGTTGACCGAGGTGTGGGTTTCCCGGCTTGTCTCCTGCCACTCTGGCCCGAATTGTGGCGCATACGCATCGCCTTCAAAGTCGGCGTCAATTTCGGTAACCACAGCGGTGTTTGCCAAGGGCAGGGCTTGCGCGTAGATTTGCGCACCGCCCATGACCCACACATTATCAAATTGCTCACAAAGTGATAGCGCACTATCCAGGTTTGAAGAGGGCTGAGCGCCAATTTCGCTCCAACCCTGCTGGCGGGTAACGACGATATTCAAGCGCCCTGGCAAGGGCCGAAAGCGGGGGGGGATGGAGTCCCAGGTCTTGCGGCCCATGATCACTGGGCAGCCTAAGGTGACATGTTTGAAATGTGCCATGTCCTCTGGCAAGTGCCAGGGCATTGCGTTGTCTTTGCCGATCACGCCGTTGCGGGCCTTGGCAAGTATCAGGTGCAGTTGCATAGGTTAAAGATTTTGTATGGTGCTTTGCTTGGGGTCAAACTGCTGGCTGCCTGGGCGTTTGTGTTTGGCGCGTTGGCAACAATACAGCGGCAATGGCAGCCATCACACAGACCATGGCCACGTAGTCTTCCCAGTGCGGCCACTCTCCCACAATCACCGTAGCTGCCAGTGTGCCAACCAATGGCACCGCCATGATACTCATGGCACTGGTGGCAGGCGGTAGATTGCGCGCCATGCCGAACCAGATGATCTGCGAGAAGCCGTAGTTGATCAATGCACCATATAGCAGGCTACCCCACATAGGCGCGGAGAAATTCCACTGGGGCCAGGGTTCCATCACAAAGGCAATAGCCCAAAGGCACAGACTGGTCAGTATCAGCATCCAGACCGTCAATGTCTCTACCGGGAGGGTAATGCGGGCACGGCGCATCATCAGTGTGCCCACCGCCCAAAGAACCGCGGCCAGCTCCATCCAGGCTATGCCCACCGGCCGCCCGGCCAGCGCACCCAGTTCATTGGATATCAACAAACCGATGGCAGTTGCCACCGCCAGTACCGCAATGCTGATGCGCACAGTCAGCTTTTCACCCAAAAACAATGTGCCCAGCAACACGGTCCAGATCGGCATGGTGAAACCCAGAATGGCAGCGCGCCCCGAGGCCAGCTCTTTCACGCCCAGAATGGCCGCTGTGTGCCAGCCCAGCATATTGGGCAGACCCAGCCTCACCACCGTTCGCCATTCGGCACCCTGCGGAACCATGCGCAAACCGCGTGCGCGGTAGAAAAAGAACAGCCACACAGCGCCACCACTCATGGTCAGCGCGCGGAAGTACAGCGGCGACAGTTCGCGCAGTGAATACTTCATCATGGGCCAATTGATGCCCCACATCAGCGTGATGGCCAGCAAGGCCAGCACTTGCTTGCGAGTTATCAAACCGCGACGGGCGCCTTGATGGCGGCGTGGCTTTGGTAGTCCAGCACGTCAAAATCTTCGTACTGGTAGTCGAAGATAGAGCCAGGCTTGCGCTTGATGTTGAGCGTGGGGTAGGGGAAGGGCGCGCGGCTCAGTTGCAGCTCAACCTGTTCATGGTGATTACTGTAGATGTGGCAATCTCCACCGGTCCAGATAAAGTCGCCCACGTCCAGGTCACATTGTTGGGCCACCATGTGTGTCAATAACGCATAACTGGCGATGTTGAAGGGAACGCCCAAGAAAATGTCGGCGCTGCGCTGGTAGAGCTGGCAGCTCAATTGACCCTTGCCGCCGGGCTCTGTGGCCGGGGCCACATAGAACTGGAAGAAGGCATGGCAGGGCATCAAAGCCATCTTGTCCAGATCGGCCACATTCCAGGCGCTGACAATGATGCGACGGGAGTCCGGGTTGCTTTTGAGCGTCTGGATGACTTGCGCGATCTGGTCTATATGACCACCATCGGGCGTAGGCCAGCTGCGCCACTGCACGCCGTAGACCGGGCCCAGGTCACCGTCTGGCCGCGCCCATTCGTCCCAGATGCTGACGCCGCGTTCCTTCAGCCAGTTGTTACTGCTGGAGCCCGTCAGGAACCACAACAGTTCCTGAATGATGGAACGCAGGTGAACCTTCTTGGTGGTGACCAGCGGAAAGCCCTCGTTCAGGTCAAAACGCATCTGGTGACCGAACACACTGCGGGTGCCCGTGCCTGTGCGGTCGGTCTTGGCCACGCCCGTGGTGTAGACGTGGCGCATGAAATCTTCGTATTGGGAGCGAACGGGGCGAGGGAGATTGGGGCTGGACATGCTGTGTGCGGTGCTGGGGGGTGATCGGCAAATTCTAGTGCTTCGCCGCGCCTGTGCCGGTTGGCGCCTGCCAACCGCTCAGCCCCGCGCTGCCAAGGCCCGTAATGCCTGCCTGGTGAAGTCATCGGCCGGGAAGAAGGTCTCCATGGCCAGCTCTTGCAATGTCACGTCCACCGGGTTGCCGAAGATGGTAATGGTGCTGATGAAACTGAGCACGCCGTGGGGCGTCTGAAACTGGAAAGGCATGACCACGCCAGGGTGTTCGCCTTCTAGCTTGAGGTCGGCTCCCGCAGGCATGGGGTAGGTTTGCAGCTCTTCCAGCAGGGCCACCAGCGCAGGGTCGGCGCATGCGGCAATCTGGTGGCGCACGCGCTCAAACAAATGCGCCCGCCATTGGCCCAGGTTGGCAATCTGTGGCGCCAAGCCTTCGGGGTGCAAACTCAAACGCAGCACATTCATGGGCGGCTGCAGCAATGCGGTGTCCTGAACGCCTGTCAACAGCAGTGGCACGACGCTGTTGGCGGCGACCAGGTTCCAGTGGCGGTCGATCGCCAGGGCTGGGTAGGGTTCGTGGCTTTTCAGAATCAGCTCCACCGCCTGGCGTGCAGGGCTCAGTGCTGGGTCGTCCAGCGCCCGCTCGCGGTACATGGGCGCATAACCGGCTGCCACCAGCAGCGTGTTGCGTTCGCGCAGGGGAATATCCAGCCGCTCCGACAGGCGCAACACCATTTCGCGGCTGGGCACAGACCGACCGGTTTCCACAAAACTCAGGTGTCGGGTGGAAATCGCGGCGTGCGTGGCCAGATCAAGCTGGCTCAGGCGCCGGTGTTGGCGCCAATGGCGCAGGTGTGCACCAAAGGGTCGTGGGGGTTGGCTGGTAGCAGGCATAGCGCGATGGTAAAGCGTGAAGCGGGTGTGCGCCCATTACCTCCCAGGTTATCGCCTTGCGGCGCGGGGAGCACGATGATTCACACCAGACACCGCGGTGCGGTTGTCATCAACCCTCGGAGTCCTTCATGTCCTCAACTTCTACTTCTGTTTTGTCCTCGTTTTTCGCCTCGCCCCATTTCCTGCGCAGGGTGCTTTGGGCGGATGCAGCCAGTGGCGTGGCAACTGGCGCGGTGCTTTTTGCGTTTGCCGATGCCCTGGCGCCCCTGTTGGGCTTGCCTGCTGAGCTGTTGTCATGGTCCAGCTACATGCTGGTTGGGTTTGTACTGTTGATATCCTGGGCTGCCACCCGCCGCACGATTCCTGCGGGTGCTGTCTGGGTGTTGATCGGATGCAATGCGCTTTGGGTGATGGGCTGCGTCGCGCTTTTGCTGAGCAGTCAGATCGTCTCAACCGGCTTCGGCGTTGCATTCCTCGTGGTGAATGCGGTCACCGTTGGCGTGTTTCTTGAACTGGAGTGGATCGGCGTGCGCAAACTGCAGCTGGCGCACGCCTGGTGAGACTGGAGTCGCTTGTTTGCGGACACTTTCCTAGTATTCGACGAAATCTGCGATTTTCCGCAAGCGCTGCGTGGGGTCCTCTTCTGCCAGCAGCTGCTGTTTGGCGTCCGACCCAATGGGCAGTAACTCGGTCCACCGATTGGCAACCCAACCGCTTTCGTCCAGGCGATAGGGTGCAAAGATGGGCAGTTCCTGGCGCGCCCCGGCCTGTTGTGCATCGGCAATGAGCCGGCCGAGCATATTGGCCAATGGCTGCAGTTCTGGAGGAATGGGGTCGGGTGCGTCGGTGGCCAGATAGCGCACCTGTGCGTACCACACACCAAACGGTCCGCGCACATGGTCCAGCAATTCAAATCGCAACCCACCTTTGCACTGCACCTGCAGCAATGCTGGCTGAACGGCATTCACCTCTTGCAAGTGGGCCAGTGTGCCGAAGCGGTGCAGCTGCGGCACCTCGTCCGGGATCTGTACCTCGTGGCCCTGGACCAGGCCCACCACACCAAAGGGAATGGCCTCGCGCTGGCAACGCTTGATCAGGTCCAGATAGCGCACTTCAAAAATATTGAGATGCAACATGCCGTCGGGCAACAAGGCCTGGGACAAGGGGAACAGGGGGATGCGGTCCATCGCTGGATTCTAGGCAAAGCGCTCATACACAATAGTGACCACTATGCATCCTCTCAGAAAACTATTGGGCTACGCCAGCCCCTACCGCCGCGACATCCGTCTGGCCACCCTCTACTCCATACTCAACAAGTTCTTTGACATCCTTCCCGAGGTACTGATCGGCGCGGCGGTGGATGTGGTCGTAAAGGGTGACCAGAGTTTTCTGGCCCGGCACATCCTGGTGGACTTTGGCATCACCAGTACTTGGCACCAGCTGTTGGTGTTGGGCAGCTTGAACGTGTTGATCTGGGGCGGGGAGTCGTTGTTTGAGTACCTGTACCACCTGAAATGGCGCGGATTGGCGCAAGACATCCAGCACGACCTGCGGCTCGATACCTACCGCCATGTGCAGAAGCTGGAGATGGCCTACTTCGAGAATCAGCGCACGGGCAACCTGATGTCTATCCTGAACGACGACATCAACCAGATGGAGCGTTTCTTGAATGGTGGGGCCAACCAGATCATTCAGGTGTTTTGCTCCTCTGTGATGATCAGTGCCGTGTTCTTTGCGCTGCAGCCCGGCATTGCGGTCATTGCCTTGCTGCCGGTGCCGGCCATTCTGTTTGGTGCCTTCTGGTTCCAGAAGCGGCTGGCACCGCGCTATGCCGAGGTGCGTGAGGCGGCGGGTGATGTCAGCGCCCGGCTGAACAACAACCTGTTGGGCCTGGCCACCATCAAAGCCTTTGCCACGGAAGGTGCCGAGGCAGACCACATTGCACAGGCCAGCAACGGCTACCGTGCGGCCAACGCACGTGCCATTCGCCTTAGCTCGGCCATCACGCCGGTGATCCGCACCGCCATCCTGGCCGGGTTTACCGCGACATTGTTGTACGGCGGCTGGCTGACGATCCAGGGTGAACTGGCGGTGGGCGCGTATTCGGTGCTGGTGTTTCTGACCCAGCGCCTGCTGTGGCCGCTGACCGGTCTGGCCGATGTGGCCGACATGTACCAGCGCTCCATGTCGTCCATTGACCGGGCCATGGGCTTGCTGCAGACGCCCATCAACATTCCCTACGAAGGCCAACACTTCCCCATCGACAAGGTCAAGGGCGAGTTACGTTTTGAGCACGTGGGCTTTGCCTATGGCGACACACCGACGTTGCAGGATGTTGACCTGACCATCCCCGCGGGCAAGACAACCGCCTATGTGGGTTCCACGGGTTCAGGCAAGTCCACACTGGTCAAGCTGCTGCTGCGCTTTTACACCGCCCAAACCGGCCGCATCCTGCTGGATGGTCAGGCCATCGATGGCTTGAACCTGCAAGACCTGCGCCGCGCCGTGGGGTATGTGTCGCAGGACACGTTTTTGACCGATGGCACGGTGGCCGAAAACATCGCCTATGGCGCTGCCGGTGCCACTGACGCGCAAATTGCCGAAGCGGCGCGCGCCGCGGAGTGCACCGAATTCATCAACCAGTTGCCACTGGGTTTTGCCACGCGCATTGGCGAGCGCGGCCAGAAGCTCAGTGGCGGCCAGCGCCAACGCCTGGCATTGGCACGCGCCATTCTGAAGAACCCGCCGGTGTTGGTTCTGGACGAAGCCACCAGCGCGGTCGACAACGAGACGGAGGCCGCCATTCAGCGATCACTGGATGTGGTCAGCAAGGGCCGCACCACCATCGTCATTGCCCACCGCCTGTCCACCGTGCGCCAAGCGGACTGCATCCACCTGCTGGAGGCTGGGCGTATTGTGGAGAGCGGCACACACGACGCACTGCTCGCACTGGGAGGCGGGTACGCCGCGCTGTGGCGGTTGCAAACTGGGGAGCGGGGCTAGCCAGAGCCCGCTAAAAGGAAAGGCTTCAAGCCAAATGTGGCCCTAGCCCCCGAGAAATATGGTCACATTGCTACTAATGTGATAGCAATATGGATGCCAAACTGCCTCAAAACCGCAACACCCGCCCCGGGTTCATCGTGTTCAGCGGGTCCAGCGCCTGCTTGATGGCGCGCATCATGTCCAGCGCCACGGGAGATTTGTGCTGTTCCAGCTTGTCGCGCTTGAGGCTGCCCACGCCGTGCTCGGCAGAGATGGAGCCTTTGAACTGGTCCACCATGTCGTAGACGATGGCATTCACTCCTTTCTCGTCATTGCGCAAGAAAGCCTCGGCATCTGCACCGGCCGGGGCTTGCACGTTGTAGTGCAAGTTGCCATCACCCAGGTGGCCATAGTTGACCAGGCGCACGCTGGGATAGGCCTGCTCCAGCTGGGCGTCAGTCAGGCGTACAAATTCGGGGATGCGGGACACGGCAATCGAGATGTCGTGCTTGATGTTGAGCCCCTCTTGCGCCTGGGCAAGCGGAATGCTCTCGCGGATATGCCATAGCGCCCGGGCCTGGGTGATGCTCTCAGCTACTACAGCGTCGACGACACAGCCTTCTTCCATGGCCACTTCCAGCAGGCGCTCAAAGCGTTCGCGGGCATGGGCTTCGGATTCCTGGTCGGAATTCTCCAGCACTACGCAGTACGGCGCATCACTGTCCTGGAACGGTACGCGCTGCTGGGGGAAATGCTTGGTCACCAGGCTCAGAGCAAATTTTCCCATCACCTCAAAACCGGTCAGTCCCGCACTCAGGTGCTGGTGCGCGAGGCCCAGCAGTTGCACCGCGGCATCCAGCGATGGAACGGCGGCCATGGCGGTGAGTTGCGCCACCGGCAGGGGATAGAGCTTCATCGTGGCACCGGTGATCACACCCAGCGTGCCTTCGGAGCCGATCATCAAATGGCGCAGGTCGTAACCGGTGTTGTCCTTGCGCAGGCCGCTCAAGCCGTCCCAGATCTCGCCCTGGGCGGTGACAACCTCCAGGCCCAGGCACAACTCGCGGGTATTGCCGTAGCGAACCACCTGCGTGCCACCGGCATTGGTACCCAGGTTGCCACCGATGGTGCAACTACCCTCGGCGGCCAGGCTCAGGGGGAACAGGAAGCCGGCTTTTTCGCAGACCTCTTGCAGAGTTTGCAGCACACAGCCGGCGTCCACGGTCACGGTCAGGTTGCCGCCGTCCAGCGCACGCACGTTGTTCATGCGCAGCAGGCTCAGAACGACCTGGGTGCCCGTGGCATCGGGCGTGGAGCCCACCACCATGCCGGTGTTGCCGCCCTGGGGCACGATGCTGACGCCGGCTTGCACGCAGGCTTTGACCACCGCAGCCACTTCATTTGTGTTGGCGGGACGCACCACAGCCAGGGATTTGCCGGTTTCGCGTTTGCGCCAGTCCTGCTCGTAGGCGCTGAGGTCGCCATCGGTTAATACATGGGCGGCGCCCACGGTCTGGCGCAGTTGATCCAGAAGGGCGCTGTGGGCTGAGGTCATGGTGTGGGGTTTGGCGTGGAAGGTGTCACAGAGGGTGTTTCGGCGGCGGTCTGGGTGCGGGCATTGGCTTGGCGCAAGCGCACATGGGCGGCGCAGGCTACAAACAAGGTGACACACAGCACAATTTCGACCATGGCAAGGTAGTTGCTGGGCGGCTTGTCACTCCAGGCGCGCACCACGCCTTCAATAAAGTAAAGCCACACCACGAGGCTGACCCAGCGGTAGGTGTACATGCGGTTCTTCAACAGGCCGGCCAGGGGAATGCACAAGGGCAAGGCCTTGAGTACCAGCCAGGAGCCGCCTGGACGCAACGGGGCCAGGAATAGTTCCCATGCCAGGGCCAGCAGAATCAGGGCCAGAACACTGCCGACGGCGAGCCAGCGGGTTAATTGGACGGAGGTAGTAGTGGGCTGGGGGGATTCGGGCGTGTTCATAGTCGGTGGCATCATAGCGGCATGCACAACATTGATCGTCTAAGAGGCTGGCTCCATGAAGTCGCCCAAGTACCCTGGCTCGAAGCATTCCGCACGCTACGCGAGCGTTTTCGGGAAGACCGTTTGGGTCTCACCGCCAGCAGCCTTACCTTTACCACCACCATTGCGTTGGTGCCTTTCATCACCGTGGCGCTGGCAATCTTCACGGCTTTTCCCATGTTTGCCAAGTTCCAGGATGTGTTGCAAAAGTGGTTGATTGAAAGCCTGGTGCCCGACAACATCGCCCGCCAGGTATTGGGTTACCTGAACCAGTTTGCGGGCAAGGCCAGCAAACTGGGCGTGGTCGGGCTGGCGGCGCTGCTGGGTACCGCGCTGGCTCTCGTGTTCACCATAGACCGCACGCTGAACAACATCTGGCGGGTGCGCAAGCCACGGCCGTTCGCCCAGCGCGTCATGTTCTATTGGGCCGCCATCACATTGGGGCCGCTCTTACTGGCGCTGAGCCTGAGCATGACCTCGTATGCAGTGTCGTATTCCAAGGGCGTGGTGGGCGTGCTGCCTGGTGGGGTGTCGTTTTTGCTGAATGTGTTGCAGTTTGTGCTGGTTGCGGCGGGCATGGCGGCCATGTTCAGATACGTGCCCAACACCCATGTGCGCTGGGGCCACGCCTGGATGGGCGGCTTTTTTGTGTCTACCGGTATGGAGCTGGCCAAACGTGGGCTCACCGCCTACCTGAGCAGTGTGCCGACCTATTCTGCGGTGTACGGCGCATTTGCCACATTGCCCATCTTGCTGATCTGGATCTACGTGGCGTGGGTGACGGTCTTGTTGGGTGCTGCGCTGACGGCCTATTTACCCAGCCTTTTGGCGGGTAGCACGCTGCGCCGTTTGCCACATGGCTGGCGTTTTCAGTTGTCGCTCGAGGTGGTACAACAACTGGAGCGCACACGTGGTGCAGATGCCAAAGGCCTGACCCTGGAGCAGTTGTGCAAGACTTTGCACGTAGACCCATTGCGCCTGGAGCCTCTGTTGCAAACCCTCATTTCATTCGATTGGATTGGGCAGTTGCGCGAGGTGCTGCAACCCGGCGCCGAGGCGCGTTATGTGCTGTTGGTGGACCCGGATACCACCCGCCTGGAGCCACTGTTAAGTGCCTGGCTGGTTGAGCGAACAACTGCTTCTGAAAGAATCTGGCAAATCGGCCGTTGGCATTCCATTACTTTGCGCGAGGTGTTATGAGCCCAAAACCCTACTGGACCCATCCCGACGGCTCTAGCGCCTGGTACCGCGTGCACATCCAGGAAAAGAACTACTCGGTCAAGGTGAGCGAGTCTCCATTTGAAGAAGATGTGGCTGTTACCGAAATAAAACAGGAGTGGAGCGGCGGAAAAACGGCTTCGCGCAAGGTCGAGGCGGGTGCAGAGTTCGACCGGGTGAGTGCTGCGTATTTTGCAGCGCGCAAGGCCGGATAGCCCGTTTTCTGACCCTCAGACTGTCTACCAACAAGGGGCTCTATGGCCATTGAAATCGAAAGAAAATTTTTGGTGCTAGGCAACGCGTGGCGCACGGGTAGCGGCACCCGCATCTGCCAGGGTTACCTGAACCGTGACAAGGCCCGGACAGTGCGCGTACGCATTGCAGGCGATCAAGCCTATCTGACCGTCAAAGGTGCCAACCAAGGTAACACGCGGGCGGAGTTTGAGTACGCAATTCCCGTGGCAGATGCTGAGCAGTTGTTGACCCTGTGTGATGGCCCCACCATAGACAAAGTCCGCCATAAGATTGCGCAAGGCGAACACGTGTGGGAGGTGGATGAGTTTTTGGGGCAGAACGACGGACTGGTGGTTGCAGAGATTGAGCTGGCATCCGAAGACGCGGCGTTTTCCAAGCCGGTATGGGTGGGGCGCGAGGTGAGCAACGATGCGCGTTACTTCAACTCCCAATTGGCAACCAACCCTTACTGCAATTGGGGTGACCAGTCTGCATCCCCCAAAACTTCATGAACCGTATGTTTTTGATACTCCAAGGTTTCTTTGTGGCTTGCCTGGCCATGTTGTCTTCGGGCGCGCAAGCTGCTACTACTTCCGCTGCCAGTGGCCTGAGTTTTTCCCTCCACGACTGGCAACTGGTGTGTGACAACACCCGGACCTGCCGAGTTGCTGGCTATAGCAATGATGGAGAACCTAATCCCGTCACTGTTTTGCTGACGCGCAATGCTGGGCCCGGTCAAAAGGTGACGGGCGAGTTGATGCTGGGCGACTATGGCTCGGATAGCAGCGCGACCAAGCTGCCAGCGGTTCTTAAGCTCAGCATGCGCGTTAATGGTCGTGCGGTGGGGCAGATCGTCATTGAAACCAAATCGACCATGATTGCTGCCTTGTCCGTTGCGCAGGTGAATGCCTTGCTGGCAGCGCTGCCTCGGGCCAGCACCATTGAGTGGGTGGCTGGCGACAACATTTGGCAACTCTCCGACAAGGGAGCGGCTGCGGCGCTGTTGAAGATGGATGAGTTTCAGGGGCGCATTGGTACTACCAGTGCTCTGATCCGCAAAGGTCCTCGCGGCGATGAAGGTGTGCTTCCACCTTTGCCCGCACCGGTGGTCGTGGCTGTTGCGCCCGCCAAGCCGCTGCCGGGTGATGCAGAGTTTGTCAAAAAGCATGGCAAGGCACTGCGCGCCGCACTGTTGCCCTCGGTGAATAGTGAAGGCAATTGCCCCAAGCTGACTGAGCCCGAAGAAGGGGCGCAGGAAGAGCTAACCGTCTACCGGCTGAGCGCCAGCAAGCTGCTGGTCTCCATGCCTTGCTGGCTGGCCGCGTACAACTTTGGCGCCGGATTTTGGGTGATTAATAGCGCACCCCCTTTTCGCCCTGTGCTGGTGACGGATTCCGGCTCGGACTACAGTGACGGCAGCATTTCGGCTTCGCACAAGGGGCGGGGCTTGGGGGACTGCTGGTCAAGTGAGACCTGGACTTGGGACGGCAAGGATTTCATCCACACGGAGTCATCCACTACGGGCATGTGCAAGCTGATCGCAGCCGGTGGCGCATGGAGTCTGCCCACCCTCGTAACCGCACCGCGCCGCTCTGGTCCATAGCAGCCTAAACTTCCAACAAGCCGTACTTGGCCATCAGCCGTTCCCGCTGGGTGGGGTCAAAATTGATGCGGCGCGGGTCTCGGTTCACAGCAGCCAGCAAGCGTTTGTCCATGACCGCAAACCACAGCGGTGGCACGTAGGCCAGTGGAAACATGCCGAAGTAGCCATTGGGCAGCTGTGGAGCTTCTTCAAAATGGCGCAGTGACTGAAATCGCCGCAATGGATGCGCGTGGTGGTCCGAGTGACGTTGCAGGTGGAAGGTGGCCCAGTTGGAGAACACGTGGTTGCTGTTCCACGAGTGTTGTGGTTTGCACGGCTCATAACGACCCTGCGCATTTTTCTGGCGTAGCAACCCATAGTGCTCAATGTAGTTGGCCGAGGTGAGCTGGAAGTTGGACCACAGTGCCGCAGGTACCAAGAACCACAGCACGCCCGCGCCTAGCCACACGCACAAGCCGCCCCACAGCAAGACCGTAATCATCGCGGGCTGCAAGATTTCGTTGTGCCATGACCAGAAGGCTTGGCCATCCACCCGCATGCGTTCGCGCTCCAGGGTCCACGCGCGGCGAAACGCGCCCGGCATCTCGCGCCACACAAACTTCCAAATGGATTCCCCCATGCGAGACGATGCAGGGTCTTCGGGCGTGGCCACATCACGGTGGTGGCCGCGGTTGTGCTCTACGGTGAAGTGCCCATAGAACGTGGGCGCCAGGATCAGCTTGGCCAGCCAGCGCTCCAGCGGAGCACGTTTGTGGCCGATTTCATGGCCCAGGTTGATGCAGAACCCCCCCACGCCGCCGGTCGAGATGATCAGACCCAGCATGCCCAGCCAGGTCAGCGGTGCTGTTTGGCTGAACCACGCGGCGTAGATGAATGCACCCCACAGCAAGGGCACCAGAGCGAAGGTTACGCGCCGGTAATAGGGGTCAGCCTCCAGGGCGGGCACGGCAGATTCGGGTGGATTGCTGGTGTCGGTTCCCAGTGCCAGGTCGAGCAGGGGGGCCACCAGGTAGGTGAAGACCACCGGTATCCATAGCATCATCGTGACCGGATGCCATTGCCACAGCAGCGGCCCGGCGGCAATGGACACCGGCACAAGCAATGACACGATCCACGCCAGGCGTTTGTGGTCGCGGTAGGGCATGGCTGGGCCGGCAGGTGGCTGCGGCGAGGCAAGGGTGTCGGTCATGTACAAGGTCTCCTGTAAATGGCGCATGGGGTCTGCGCCTACACAATACTGTGCAGTGTGGCCTGCCCGGGAGTGGGTAACCACCGATGTAACCGTCAAGAATTCGTCTTAAAGTGCCAAGCTATGGTTTCCCCCAATGCTGCCGCTACTAGCCAATCTGGCGTACACCCTGTTTACGCACGGCTATTGCGCATGTTGCTTGAGCGGTCCGACGTTGATAGCGCCCGGGTTCTGGCGCGCGCCCGCTTGAACTGGGACACCCTGGTACGCGATGACGCCCGACTGGAGCACGACACCGTGGTTTGCCTGGTTCAGTCCGCCATAGCAGCAACCGGCAAGCCCTGGTTGGGGCTGGACTTGGGTTGGCAAACACCAGTTTCGGCCCATGGCGATTTGGCCTATGCGGCCATCACCGCGCCAGACCTGGGTGCTGCTCTTGGCGTGCTGGCGCGTTTTGGCGCACTGCGGGATGACACCTTTGCCTGGACATTGACCCACCATTCGGGGGGTGCCAGGCTACAGGCAACCCAGCGCACTGACTGGGGGGCTGCAAACGCCTTCGTTATGGATACCGTGGTGGCGGCGTTCCTGCGGGTCATAGAGGCTTCGGTCGGCCACTGGCCTGCCGGAGTGGGCGTGCATCTGCCCATTCGCAGGCCGCCATGGTCTGCACAATATGCCCGTGTTGCGCCCCTTGAGGTTGTCTTTGCGCAGCCAGCCCTGGCGTTCGAATTTGCTGGGGCGACACTGGCACTGCCATGTATTGGTGCCGATCCGCTAGCCCATGCCAACGCCTGCCAAGCCTGCGACGCGGTGCTTTCTGCCATTGCTGCAGCCAGTTACACCGATAGAGTGGCGCACATACTCCTGAGGTCCAGAAATGGGCGCTACCCGCAACTCAGCGAGGTTGCGGCCCTTTGCAGTGTTTCGCAGCGAACCCTGATACGCCATTTGCGTGCAGAAGACACTTCGTTTCAGAAGCTTTTGGATGCCGATCGCAAAACTCGAGCGCTGTGGCTTTTGCAGCAACAGCGTTTGAGTGTCGATGAGGTAGCCGCCCAGTTGGGCTATGCCGATACCTCCAATTTCAGCCGCACCGTGCGCAGGTGGTTTGGCGTAACCCCGCGTACGCTGCGTGAGGCACGGTGAGACCAAGGTACTGAAGTACTTCAGGGGCTGCGGGTCAGGGCGAGATATTGGGCTCTGGCTTAATCTTGGTGGGGGTTTCGCCGGGCAACCACTTGGCGTAGATGTTGGCGTAGGAGCCATCACGTTTCATACTGTCCAATGCGACCTGCCATTTGGCGACAACCTCTTTTGGCGTTCCCAGAGAAAAGCCTATGTAGGTTTGGAGGCTGGTGATGGTGTAGAGCAATTCCACATCGCTGCGTTTTGCGCCGGCTTTCTCCAGGAGGTCTGCCAAGGTCACATTGGCTGCAAACATGACAGGGGCGCGTCCGTTGACGGCCATCTTCACCATGGTTTCTGGCTTGGGCACCAACTCGAGGTTCGTGAAGCCCAGTTTTTGCAGCAACTGGTGGGTATAGAAGTCGCGAACAACCAGGATGCGCTCGACTGCGCGCGCCTCATCCAAATTGGTGATGCGCAGACCAGAGCCTTGCCTGCCATACAGCGACGCGATGGATGCTGACACGGGCCCCACCCACTGGAAGAGGTCTTCGCGGGCGGGAGTGCGTGCCATGATGAACAGCGCCACATTGGGCACCGTGCTGGCCGTGCGGTAGGCTCGGGCCCAGGGTTGTATTTCAATCGAATTGGTGTTGCCCACGCGCCGCTGGATCTCTTGCACGACATCGATCGACAAACCCTTGAGTTGACCGTTTTCGGAGAAATTGAGCGGTGGGTTTTCCTCGGTCAGCAATTGGAGCTCGGTGCCGTGGGCCAAAGCGCATAGGCATAGCACCATGCTGTGCAGTGCCAAACGTGTGGAGCGTCGCAGCGAGAAATGTGGAGCCAGTTTCAACACAGTGGTCGGCATGCGTATTCCTTTTTGCACACGGTGCAGTGCATGGCCCTGAACCCCTAGGGCGAAATATTGGGCTCTGGCTTGATCTTGGTGGGGGCTTCGCCGGGCAACCACTTGGCGTAGATGTTGGCGTAACTGCCATCGCGTTTCATGCTGTCCAGCGCGGCCTGCCACCTGGCAACCGTGGGCTTTGGTGTGCCAAGCGAGAACGCAACGTAGGTCTGAATGCTGGTGACGGTGTACAACAGTTCCAGGTCGTTGGGTTTTGCGCCTGCTTTTTCAAGCATGTCTGGCAGCGTTGCGTTGGAGGTGAACATGACTGGTGCCCGGTCGTTGATGGCCATTCTCACCATGGTTTCTGGTTTGGGTACCAACTCAAGGTTGGTGAAGCCCAGCTTTTGCAACAGTTGGTGGGTGTAGAAATCGCGCACCACCATGATCCGCTCTACCGACTTGGCGTCTTCCAGACTGTTGATGCGGATGCCCGAGCCACGCTTGCCATAGAGGGATGCCCGAGATGCAGAAACCGGGCCCATCCACTGGAACAACTCTTCGCGGGCAGGCGTTCGTGCCATGACGAAGATGCCAACATTGGGTTCGTTGCTTGCTGCCCGGTAGGCCCGTGGCCAGGGTTGAATTTCGATCGGATTGGTGTTGCCTACACGCCGTTGGATTTCTTGCACAACTTCTACGGCCAGACCCTTCGCCTGGCCGTTTTCGGAGAAGCTCAACGGTGGATTTTCATCGGCAAGCAATTGAAGATCTACCGCGCCCACGAGTGCGCACACCAAAGTGGTGCAGCATGCAGCCAGTGCCCTTTTGCAGATAGGCCCGAGCAGCGAGAGCCGTGTGCTTCTTCTCGTCGTGTTTTTCATTTAATGTCCAACTGGGTGGGATATTAGTCCTTCAGTTGTCGGCGGTCAATTTGCCTTGGTTGCGGGCGGCCTACGTAAAAAGTCACGGATCGCAAACAGCGTCTCGTCCGGTGTTTCGTTCATTTGGTGGTGGCCAACCGCCAAGCTGATCACTTCTACGGTCTTGCCGCACGCTTTTGCCTTTGCTATCAATGGCTGCGCGGCTTTGGCAGCGGTCATTTGGTCTTGCGCGCCCAGCACAAACAACACCGGGCAAGTAAGAGCGTCCATGGCGGCTTCTCCATTGGCATAGCGATCGCAGGCGACAAAGCCCCGGTGGAATAGGTTGACCGCTGTATTGCTTGCCAGCACCCGCTTGCCCAGTGCCATGCTTGCGCCAAACACCCAGGTGCCCGGCCCCAGTGCGCTTGGCGGTGCGGCCAGTGTGCTGCGTGAGAACACATTGATCATGGTCAGTGCCGTCATCGGGTCCTTCAAGGAGGTCTCGATCAATACGGGCGAGACCTTCATCGGAAAGGCCGTGCCCACCAGCACCAAGTGGGTGATGCGCTCCTTGAGCCGCGAGGCCGCCTCCAGCGCAATCAGGGAGCCCCAACTGTGGCCCACCAGGGCAGCTTGGGCCACACCCGCCGCATCCAGCAAGCCGGCGATGAAGTCGGCGGCTTCTTCTACCGAAGACGGCGCCTCGCCTGCGCTGCGGCAGTGGCCGGGCAGATCGACTGCCAGTACGTTGTATCCGTGATTGGCCAAATAGCGGCTTTGCAGAATCCAGACACTGTGGTCGTTGAGCACACCGTGGATAAAGACAATGGTGGGCTTGGCGGGATCCAAAGGCTTGCCGCCGGTGTAGCAATAGGTCTTAGCGTTATTGACGGTGAGTTCCATGGTCAGGCTCCTGCCTTTTCCGCGACCTTGAGCGCGCGCTTGAGGTCGTCAATCAGATCGTCGGCATCTTCCAGTCCAATCGACAGACGGATCGTGCCCTGTGTGATGCCGGCTCCGGCCAGCGCCGCGTCCGTCATGCGGAAGTGTGTCGTACTGGCGGGGTGTATCACCAGGCTGCGGCAATCGCCTACATTGGCCAGGTGGCTGAAGACTTTCAGCGTCTCGATGAATTTCTTGCCCTGCTCGCGGTTGCCTTTGAGGTCGAAGCTGAACACCGAGCCCGCGCCCCGTGGCAAGAGCTTTTGCGCCAGCGCGTGGCTGGGGTGGCTCTCCAGTAGGGGATGGCCCACGCGGCCTACAAAGGCCTGGCTGGCCAGGAACTGCACGATCTTCTCGGTGTTGCGCATGTGGCGCTCCATGCGCAGGCCCAGCGTTTCTACGCCCTGCAAGATCAGCCAGGCCGTGTGGGGGCTCATGCAGGCTCCAAAGTCGCGCAGGCCTTCGCGCCGCCCGCGCAGCAGGAAGGCGCCTACTGTGCTTTCCTCGCTGAAATTCATGTTGTGAAAGCCCGCATAGGGAGCGGCCAGTTCTTCGAATTTTCCAGACTGTTCGTAGGCCTTGGCCCAGTCAAAACTACCACCGTCGACCACGATGCCGCCTACGACCGTGCCGTGGCCGCTCAAAAACTTGGTGGCCGAGTGGTAGACCAGATCGGCACCCAGCTCCAGGGGTTTCATCAGCCAGGGGGAGGTAAGGGTGGAGTCCACCAACAGCGGCAATCCGGCCTCGTGCGCTAGGGCAGAAACCGTGGGAATGTCCAGCACGTCCAGCCCCGGGTTACCCACGGTTTCGCCAAAGAACAGCTTGGTGTTGGGCTGTATGGCGGCCTTCCAGCCATCGATATCGCCGGGTTTGACGAAAGTTGTCTCAATGCCAAAGCGGCGCATGGTGTAGTGCAGCAGGTTTTGGGAGCCGCCATACAGCGCAGTACTGGCTACGATATGCGAGCCCGCGCCCATCAGTGTGGCAATGCTCAGGTGTAGCGCCGCCTGGCCGCTGGCAGTAGTGATGGCACCAATACCGCCTTCCAGCGCCGCCACGCGCTGCTCTAGCACCGCATTGGTCGGATTGCTGATGCGGCTATAGACGTGCCCTGCGCGCTCCAGGTTGAACAGCGACTGTGCGTGTTCACTGGACTCGAAGACAAACGACGTGGTCAGGTGGATCGGTGTGGCCCGCGCACCCGTGGTGGGGTCGGGTGAGGCGCCTGCGTGCAGGGCCAATGTGTCAAAACCAGGGTCGGCGTAGCCGGGCATAAAGTCTCCGCAAGGGTGTTTGTGTGGTGATCTGGTGATTGTGGGCTATATTTGGGTGAGATTTTTCACCATGCGCCACAGGAAAAAACCATGAAAGTCAGCGATATTCTGCGCGTCAAGGGCGGCACGCTTTACACCACTACACCCGAAGACACACTGGCAGACGCTGCCCAGCTGATGGCAGAAAAAGATTTGGGCTCGCTCGTGGTCATTTCCCACGGCCTGGTGGTGGGGATGCTGACCTTCCGCGAGGTCATTTTGGCCACCGTGAAGAACGGCGGATCATTTGGCACCACCACCGTCTACCGCGCCATGGATTCCGGCCCGCTGATCTGCACCATGGAAACCGAGCTGGACGAAGTGCGCCGCATGATGCTGGAGCGCCACGCCCGCTACATGCCGGTCATCAACAACCGCATGCTAATGGGTGTCATCAGCTTCTACGACGTCGCCAAGACCGTGGTTGATAGCCAGAATTTTGAGAACAAGATGCTCAAAGCCTATATCCGCGACTGGCCGGAAGGTGAAGGCGGAGACGCTGCTGCGAAGGGTTGAGTTACCAGGTGTTTGACGGCAGAGTGCGGGACAGTGGCAGCTGTCGCACGGCCATCGATCCCAATGCCTGAAAAAATTGAAATTCTTCTACGTTCACGCTTTCGACTTGCGTGGGTAGTTGTAGTTTTTTCACTTTTCGCCTACTGGGGCGTTGGCGCGTACAGATATCAAACAAGCCCTTTCGCTCCTGATCGGCAAGCAATCGTCTCAGAGACTATTGAACTAATGCGCTCCAACTCGATAGTTGGTAGCCAAGTCAATTGGGGCGCAATGCAAACAGAAGCAACAGCTATTGCCGATAAAGCTGGCAACGAAATTGACCTTGATCGTGCCCTTTCGTACATGGCTGCGTCTCTTGCTGATGGGCACTCGACCTACTTTTCACGTACTCAAGTGGAGTCCTTCAATGCATCTGTGTTGGACCGATTCACTTCGTCGAAAACTAGCGAGGTCGTTGAAATCGATGGTGTCCCTTTGGTTTCCGTAAAGGGCTTTCTATCCATGGACTCCGAATTAGCCAGAATTGCCGCCGGGAAACTGCGAAGTCAAGTTGACAAGGCAATCGAAGCAACGAAGTGCGGAATTATTGTCGACCTCACTGAAAACAGCGGGGGCAATATGTACCCTATGCTGTCGGGCCTCTTGCCACTGCTGGCGGATGGAATCCTTCTGCAGTATGAGTCAGCCGCAGGTGCACGCACCACAGTGCGCTCAAACCTTGGGGCGATTGATTTTGGGAATCAACAGATAGTTCCTGCAGTCCAATCGAAACAAGTCTTTGCGGTTAGGCGTGCACCAACGGCAATCATTGTGGGGCCATCAACTGGCAGCGCTGGTGAGATGGTGGCAATTGCCTTTAAAGCTAGAAGTGACGTACGGTTCTTCGGTCAACCCACTGCTGGGGCCCTTACTGGCAATACACCCTATAAATTGAAAAATGGCGGGTTATTGGCTCTTGCCACTAGCTGGACTCTGGATAGTCACGGTCGAAAGTACATTGAGTCATTGGTGCCAGACGAGACGATCGTTGGAATCAACTCGGTTTCCAAAGCTCGCAAGAGAGCAGCTAAATGGGTTGGGTTGCAGTGTGCAACGACAATGACTCATTGATCACTGGAAGCCCGCCGTCCGCCGTGCGAACACCACAAAACCACCAACTCCCCACCAACCCAACCCCGCCGCTCTGGGATAATCGCGGCCTATGAGCGGAAACACCTTCGGAACACTATTCGCAGTCACCAACTTTGGTGAATCCCACGGCCCAGCCATTGGCTGCGTGATTGACGGCTGCCCACCGGGCATGGAACTGAGCGAGGCCGACATCCAGGGTGACCTGGACCGCCGCCGCCCTGGTACCAGCCGACACGTCACCCAACGCAACGAGCCCGATGCGGTGCAGATATTGAGCGGCGTCTACCAGGGCAAGACCACCGGTACACCCATAGCGCTGCTGATCCAGAACACCGACCAGCGCAGCAAGGACTACGGCAACATCCTCGAATCCTTCCGCCCAGGACACGCCGACTACAGCTACTTCCAGAAATACGGCATCCGCGACCCGCGCGGCGGTGGCCGCTCCAGCGCACGCCTGACGGCGCCCATGGTGGCGGCCGGTGCGGTGGCCAAAAAATGGTTGTTTGAAAAGTACGGCACGGTCTTTCGCGGTTGCATGACGCAGATTGGTGACGCGGTCATCCCCTTTGAATCGTGGGACCATGTGCCCAACAACCCATTTTTTGCCCCAGTGGCTGACGTGCAGTCTTTGGAAGACTACATGGACGCGCTGCGTAAAGCCGGTGACTCGTGTGGCGCGCGTATTCGAGTCTCCGCCAGTCGTGTGCCGGTGGGCCTGGGCGAGCCGCTGTTTGACAAGATGGATTCCGACATCGCCTACGCCATGATGGGCATCAACGCGGTCAAGGGCGTGGAGATTGGCGCCGGCTTTGCCAGCGTGACACAGCGCGGCACCACACATGGCGACTCATTGACGCCGAGTGGCTTTGCGACCAATAACTCGGGCGGCGTGTTGGGTGGCATCAGCACCGGGCAAGACCTTGAGGTAAGCATTGCGATCAAGCCCACCAGTTCCATCATCACGCCGCGTGATTCAATCGATGTGGGCGGTAACGCCACCCAAGTCATTACCAAGGGCCGCCACGACCCCTGCGTGGGCATTCGCGCCACGCCGATTGCCGAGGCCATGTTGGCCCTGGTGGTCATGGAGCACGCGCTGCGCAACCGGGCGCAGTGCGGGGATGTGGTGCCTGGGCTCACGCCCATACCCGCACAGGCCTAGCGCCAGAGGGTCTTGAAGGAAATGTGCTTCTAGCCCCCGTGCAATAAGCCTCTATAGCTATTGAATTTATAGTATTTGCCGTCTGCCCACTGAAAGTCCCAGTCCATGAAAACCGTGTTTGTCCTGAATGGCCCCAACCTGAACCTGCTGGGCACCCGCGAGCCCCAGGTCTATGGCTCCCAAACATTGGCAGACGTGCAGACCCTGTGTGAGCGCACCTGCGCTACACACGGCTTTGCGTTGGATTTTCGCCAGACCAATGCGGAGGGCACATTGGTTGATTGGCTGCACGAAGCGGGGCGTCTGCAGGCCGCCGGCACCCTGGCTGGTGTGGTTTTGAACGCAGGGGCCTACACCCACACCAGTGTGGCGCTACATGACGCCATCAAGGGCACGGGCATCACGTTGATCGAGCTGCATATCAGCAATGTGCACGCACGCGAGGCATTCCGCCACCACTCCTACATCTCGCCCGCAGCCAAGGCGGTAATGGCCGGGTTTGGTGTCAACGGCTATGCGCTGGCAATTGCCGGGCTGGCCAGCATGCTAGTGCTAACCTGAATATATCCAGCGCACAAACAAATTTTCACTAGCGTTATCCCGAACCCGCATTCGGCTATTTACTTACCTGACGGCCTGCGTTTGTCCTAAACTGTTTTTGCACATGATCGTGCGGTGAAAGAACCATAACAGTTGGAGCCAGCGCCATGAAATTGATTTCCCTTTTCAAAGTTTTGATCAGCACATCCGTGCTTTCTTTGATGATGTCAGGAGCGGCCCTTGCGGCTGATCAGGGTACCGCTGCTGAAGCAGAAGCCATGGTCAAGAAGGCTGTGGCATATATCAAAGCCAACGGTCCCGAAAAGGCGTACGAAGAATTCACCAACGGGAAATCCTTCAAGGACCGTGATCTCTACATCATCGTCTACGACCTCAATGGCAAGAACCTGGCACAGGGTGCCAATCCCAAATTGGTGGGTAAAGATCTGATCGGTCTTAAAGACCCCGATGGCAAACCACTGATCCAGATGTTTGTGGATTTGGCCAAGACCAAAGGCAAAGGTTGGGTAGAGGGCTACAAGTTCTTGAACCCCGTGACTCAGAAGATCGAAGGAAAGGCCATGTACCTCGAGCGTGTCGGCGACACACTGGTTGGATGTGGCATTTACAAGGGCTGATTATTCTTGGGCGGACGCCAAGCGCATAGCTTGGCACCTCTGGAAACATTTGCTTTGCCAGACCAGTCTTTTTGCGCTTAAATTGTGTTGCCGTCATCCGGAATACAGCCCGGCATTGCGCCGATCTCCTGAGTTTCCGAACTAGCGGTGGAGACGTTTCAATCACTTCATGGAGACAATAACTATGCGTATCCAATCCCTCTCGAAATGGTTCTTTGCGCTGTCGATGGTGGGTTTCCTTGCGGCAGCCCCTTCTCATGCCGCGGACCAAGGTACTGCTGCTGAAGCGGAAGCCATGGTGAAAAAGGCTGTTGCTTACCTTAAGGCCAACGGCAATGACAAAGCTTACGAAGAAATCACCAATGGCAAGCAGTTCAAGGACCGTGACCTGTACATTTTTGCCTACGACTTTGCGGGCAAGAACCTGGCGCACGGGGCCAACCCCAAGCTGGTGGGTAAAGATTTGAGCGGTCTGAAGGACCCTGATGGCAAGTTGATCATTCCCCCGCTGGTTGAGATTGCCAAGACAAAGGGCAAGGGTTGGTCGGAGTCCTTCAAGTTCAGGAATCCCGTCACGGAAAAGATGGAACCCAAGATCGTTTATGTGGAGCGGGTGGGCGACATTCTTCTGGGTTGCGGCATATACAAGAACTGATGATTTGAGTAGGCGTTGACCGGCGGCGCAGCCGCCGCGGGTCAACAGCGTTGGAGCTTGATTGTTTTGGGGCTACCCATGAATTTACGCAATATGAAAATTGGACTCCGGCTCGGATTCGGGTTCGGGCTGATACTGTTGGCCGCAGCCTTGATGCTGTCTGGCTCACTCCTGAGCAACAGCGAGCGGCGAACGGCTTTGCTCGATACGCTGCAAAAGGCGGCGGACCAACAAGCGGTAGCGCAGAGCATGAGCGAGGCCCTGCTTAAGAGTGCAGTGTCTGTGCGCAACATGGGCTTGCAGACCAAGGTGGAAGATGTCCAGAAAGACGAAGCCGAGGCCAAGAAACAGCGGAACCTGTATGTCGCAGCCAAGGGCAAGCTGGAAGCCGCTGGCCTTGAACCGAAGGAGCGGGAATTGTTTGCCCGTTTGGTGGCGATTGATGCAAAAACCGACGCCTATTTCAAGGAAGCGGTTGACCTGGCAGCCCAGTTCAATACCGAGCAAGCTGCCAGCGTGATTACACAGAAGATTGACCCTCTGTCTATTCAGGCGCTTGCTGAGCTGACAACCTTCGTGGAGATGCAGAAGCAACACACCGAAGAAGCCATCAAGTCCGCCAACAGCAGCAATCAGAAAGCGGTGGGGGTTATCGTGATTGCGGGGTTGCTGGTTTTGCTTGTTGCAGCGTTCTTGGCATGGCGCCTGACCCTGAGCATCACCCTTCCTCTGCGCATTGCCCTGGATGCGACCTCTCGTGTGGCTGAGGGTGACTTGGTCAGCAGCATTGAAGTAACCGGTGGCGACGAATCTGGGCAACTGCTGGCCGGGTTGGTGGAAATGCGCGACAAGCTGGCTGAGTTGGTAACCCAGGTGCGACTGGGGGCCGACAATATTTCAACCGGTGCGAGCGAAATTGCAGCAGGCAATACCGATCTGTCGCAACGGACGGAAACCCAGGCAAGCAATCTGGAGGAAACGGCGGCTTCTATGGAGGAGCTGAGCGCAACGGTCAAACACAATGCGGATACCGCCCGGCAGGCAAATCAGATGGCCACGTCGGCCAGCAGTGCAGCCAGCAATGGCGGCGTCGTAGTGGGTGAGGTCGTTTCCACCATGGAGGGCATCACCATTGCCTCGCGCAAGATTTCGGACATCATTAGTGTGATCGACGGCATCGCATTCCAGACCAATATCCTGGCGCTGAATGCCGCAGTGGAGGCGGCGCGTGCAGGTGAGCAGGGGCGCGGCTTTGCGGTGGTGGCCAGTGAGGTGCGCAGTCTTGCGGGTCGCTCGGCTGAAGCCGCCAAGGAAATCAAGTCCCTGATTGGGGCGAGCGTCGAGAAGATTGAAGCGGGCAGCCGCCTGGTGGGTGCAGCGGGTGAATCGATGAACGACATCGTGGCCCAGGTCAAACGCGTGGCCGATCTGATTGGTGAGATCAGTTCCTCCGCGCAAGAACAAACGTCTGGTATCGAGCAGATCAACCAGGCCATTGTCCAGCTGGACAATGTGACCCAGCAGAATGCTGCTTTGGTCGAGGAAGCGGCAGCTGCGGCAGATAGCCTGAATCAGCAGGCCGACCGCATGGTGCAAGTGGTGAGCAGCTTCAAACTTGCGGACACGGGGACAAGCCCCAAGCAGGCCGCTCCGCGCCGCGCAGCGCCGCCTGCGTCGGCTTCCAAACCCCGGCCCTTACCCAACCGGGTAGCCCAGACGAAAACCTTGGCGGCACCCGCCAAAGCCAAACTGGTCGAGGCTGCCAAATCCAGCGGCGGGGATGAGGACTGGACGACCTTTTAAGCGCGGCAGGTTGGGTCTCCCTGCCTGCCGAGCTACTTGTCTGCGTCTTCAGCACTCCACAATATTCACCGCCAGCCCGCCGCGCGCGGTTTCCTTGTATTTGGTCTTCATGTCGGCGCCGGTCTCGCGCATGGTCTTGATGACCTTGTCCAGGCTCACAAAGTGTGATCCGTCTCCACGTAGCGCCATGCGGGCAGCGTTGATAGCCTTGACGGATGCAATGGCGTTGCGCTCTATGCACGGGATTTGCACCAGGCCGCCGACGGGGTCGCAGGTCAGGCCCAGGTGGTGTTCCATGCCGATTTCGGCGGCGTTTTCCACCTGCTGGGGTGTACCGCCCATCACAGCGCACAGGGCGGCTGCCGCCATGGAGCAGGCCACACCCACCTCACCCTGGCATCCAACCTCAGCGCCACTAATTGATGCGTTCTCCTTATAGAGGATGCCGATGGCAGCAGCGGTCAGCAAGAAGTCGATGACGCCTGCATCGTTGGCGCCCGGCACAAAACGCGTGTAGTAGTGCAGAACGGCGGGGATGATGCCGGCCGCGCCATTGGTGGGCGCTGTCACAACCCGACCACCCGCGGCGTTTTCCTCATTGACCGCCAGCGCATACAGGTTGACCCAGTCGAGCACCTGCAGCGGGTCGCGCAGAGCGGCCTCGGGGTTGGTGCTCAAGGCCTGGTGCAGCGCATGGGCGCGGCGTTTGACCTTGAAGCCGCCCGGCAGCACACCATCGGTGCGGCAACCGCGTTTGACGCAATCCTGCATGACCTGCCAGATGCGCAACAGGCCAGCGTCGATTTCGGCATCGGTGCGCCAATGCTGTTCGTTCTTGCGCATGATTTGCGCGATGCTCATGCCGTGCTGTTGCGCCAGCACCAGCAGTGCGTCACCGCTGGTAAAGGGCAGGGGCAGCACGGTGGCATCGGGGGCAATCACCTTCTGGCGGCTGCCATCGGCGGCGACTTCGTCACTGACAATAAATCCGCCACCCACCGAGTAATACACGCGGGTGGCCAATTCGTTGCCTGCTGCGTCCAGCGCCACAAATCGCATGCCGTTGGCGTGAAATGGCAGGGGCGCTCGCATGAAGAGTAGGTCCTCTTTTTCGTTGAAGGCCACGCTGTGCGCGCCACCCAGGTTCAAGCGTTTGTTGCTGCGAATCTCGGAGAGCATGGCAGGGATTTGGTCCACATCCACCGTGTCCGGCTCATGGCCGCACAGGCCCAAGAGCACGGCCACATCACTGGCGTGGCCCTTGCCCGTGGCGCCCAGTGAGCCATGCAGCCAGCAGCGCACGGTCACCGTATTCGCCAGCAAGTCTGCATGCTGCAAGCGCGCCACAAACTGCCGCGCCGCGCGCATCGGCCCCACGGTGTGGGAGCTGCTGGGCCCCATGCCGATCTTGAACAGGTCGAATACGGATACTGCCATGTTATGCCTCTTGATGTTGTGGTGTTTCGGGGCTGATTGTCTTTCCCAGCTCCAGTAGTGTGTAGGATTTGAAGCCTTGCGAAAAGTGCGCCTGCACATGCCCCACCAGTTGGTGGGCGGTGATGGCAGACAGTGTCCAGCCCAGATGCCCATGGCCGGTGTTGTAAAACACATTGGCCTGGCGGCCGGGGCCCACGCGGGGCAGCATGTTCGGCATCATGGGGCGCAGTCCCGCCCAGGGCTCGACACGGCGTGTGTTGACCCCAGGGAAGCATTGGTTGACCCAGTCCACCAGCGGGCGGATGCGCTCAGCGCGTATGTCGCGGTTGATGCCGTTGAACTCCGCCGTGCCCGCCACGCGGAAGCGGTCTTGGCCCAGGCGGCTGGTGACCAGCTTGGTTTCGTCATCCAGCAGGCTGACCATGGGCGCGGCTTGTTGGCTGGCGGTGTCTTGCAGGTCTACAGTGATGGAGTAGCCCTTGACTGGGTAGATGTTGAGCCGGTCGCCCAGTTGAGCTGCCAGTGCGCGGCCCTGCACGCCCGCGCAGACCACCACCGCATCACAGACCAGCGTCTCGTCACCTTGCTCGCCCCGCAGGTGCACCAGCGCGGTCTTGCCGTTGGACGAGGTACGCTGCACCGATGTGCCGTACCGGGTGTGCACACCGAGGCGCGCGCAGGCCTGGGCCAGGCCATGGGTGTACTTGTGGATGTCGCCGGTGGAATCACTCTCGGTGAAGTAACCACCGTAATAGTTGCCCTGCAGCGTGGGCTCAATGGTGCGCATCTCGTCGGGCGTTACGGCGCGGCGTTCCAGGCCGCCCGCAGCCAGCAGCTTGGACACTTCACCCGCATGGTCGAACCCCGCCTTGTTGCGGTAGATATGCAGGATGCCCTTGCGCTCGTGGTTGAAGTCAATGCCTTCGGCCTCGGCCCAGTTGAAGAGGTGCTGGCGTGCGGCAATGGCCAGGCGCGTTGTGGCAATCGTGTTGTCGCGGTATTTGGGTATGGCGGCCACAAACTCGGCCATCCAGCTGATCTTGTGCCAGGTGGGCGTTGGGTTCATCAAGAGCGGCGCGTCCTTGGTGAACATCCACTTCAGGCCCTTGACGATGGTGCTGGGGTGGGTCCAGACCTCAGCATTCGACGCCGACAGTTGACCGCCGTTGGCATAGGACGTTTCCATCCCGGCGTAGCGGTTCTTCTCGATCAGGGTTACGCGGAATCCTGCTTTGGCCAGGGTGTAGGCGCTGGTGACGCCGGTGATGCCGCCGCCGATGATGGCGATGTGTTTTTGCTGGTGGTTTTGCATGGTGGGCACTCTTCTTTCAGAAGCTGTCGGAAACAGAAAAAGTCGCCTGCCGCACACCATGTGCGGCCGACGACCCCCTCTGTTTGCGACCTGAGAGATTCGCGCAGGGCCTTGTGGACCATGCGCTTGCTCCTGCGGTGTGCCGGGTGACAAATTCCCGGCAGCTCTTCAGAGTGCTGATGACCGCAGCGGTCCTTTTGCCTGAGAGTTTCCGGGGTGGTTGCTCCTTCGGCGCCTTGGCTTCTTTTGATCAAAGCCTCGGGCTCTCCCGCTGCGGTGCCAGATCCAGTCTGGCAAGGACGGCTGCATGCAATGCGGCGCCGTCCTTAACTTACGCTTTAACTTGTGTACTCGGTTAGCGGCACGCAGCTGCAGAACAGATTGCGGTCGCCATACACGTTGTCCACCCGGCCCACAGGCGGCCAGTACTTCACGGCCTTCAGCGTTGCCAAAGGGAATGCACCCACTTCGCGGCTGTAGGGACGATCCCACTCGCTGCCCAACAGGCTGGCGGCGGTGTGCGGAGCATGCTTCAGCGGGTTGTTGTCCTGCGGCCATTCGCCGTTTTCGATTTTGCTGATCTCGCCACGGATGGCGATCATGGCGTTGATGAAACGGTCGATTTCGGCCAGGGTTTCGCTCTCGGTGGGCTCCACCATCAAGGTATTGGGCACGGGGAAGGAAAGAGTGGGCGCGTGGAAGCCATAGTCCATCAGGCGCTTGGCCACGTCCTCTGCCATGACGCCGCTGGTGTCTTTCAGGTTGCGCAAGTCCAGAATGCACTCGTGGGCCACATGGCCATTGGCCGATGCGTACAGCGTGGGGTAGTGGTCTTTCAGCCGGGTGCTGATGTAGTTGGCCGCCAGAATGGCTGCCTCCGTGGCGTGCTTAAGGCCAGCAGCGCCCATCATGCGGCAATACATCCAGCTAATCGGCAGCACCGCTGCATTGCCCAGTGGGGCGGCGCTGACCGCGCCCGTACCGGGCACGCCGCCTGTGGCGTGGCCTGGCAAGAAGGGCACAAGGTCTTCCACCACGCAGACGGGACCCACACCGGGGCCGCCGCCGCCGTGGGGGATGCAGAATGTCTTGTGCAGGTTCAGGTGACTCACGTCGCCGCCGAACTCGCCAGGAGCTGCCACGCCGACCAGGGCGTTCATGTTGGCACCGTCCACATACACGCGACCGCCATGCTGGTGCACCAGGGCACACAGCTCTTTGACCGAAGTTTCGAAAACGCCGTGGGTGCTGGGGTAAGTGATCATCACGCAGGCCAGGTTGGCGCTGTGTTGTTCGCACTTGGCTTGCAGGTCAGCCATGTCTACGTTGCCCATGTCATCACATTTGGTGACGACAACGGTCATGCCGACCATCTGTGCGCTGGCGGGGTTGGTGCCGTGGGCACTGCTGGGAATCAGGCAAATGTTGCGGTGGCCCTGGCCTTTGCTTTCATGGAATGCCTTGATGACCAGCAGGCCCGCATATTCACCCTGGCTGCCCGCGTTGGGTTGCAGGCTGATGCCAGAGTAGCCCGTTGCCGCACACAGCCAGGCTCGCAGTTGTGCGTCCAGTTCGGTGTAGCCCTGGCGCTGGTCAGCGGGGCAGAAGGGGTGGATGTTGGCGAACTCCGGCCAGGTGATGGGGATCATCTCGCTGGTGGCGTTGAGCTTCATGGTGCAAGATCCCAGCGGGATCATGCTGCGGTCCAGCGCCAGGTCTTTGTCGCTCAGCATGCGGATGTAGCGCAGCATGCCAGTCTCGGAATGGTGGGTGTTGAAGACCGGGTGGGTCATGAACTTGGATGTACGGCGCAGCGCGGCGGGTATCAGCGGCGTGGCGTCGGCTTCAAAGTCGGCCACTTGGGGCAGCGCCTGACCAGGCTTGGCGAACAGGGACCACACCAGCGCAATGTCGTCGCGGGTGGTGGTTTCGTCCAATGACACCGCGATGTATTCATTGGAATGGATTCGCAGGTTGGCCCCCGAAGCTACTGCGCGAGATGCTATTGAATTGGTAGCATCGGCAGTCTTGACGGTGAGGGTGTCAAACGCGGCGGTGTGGGTTGGCGTGTGGCCGAGGGCTTGCAATCCCTTGGCTAGGATCGCGGTGTAGGTGGCCACACGTTGTGCGATGCGGGTCAGACCCTCAGGCCCGTGGTACACGGCATACATGCTGGCTACCACGGCCGGCAAGACTTGTGCGGTGCAGATGTTGGATGTGGCCTTCTCGCGGCGGATATGTTGCTCACGCGTTTGCAACGCCAGCCGGTAGGTGGGGTTGCCGTGCACATCGATGCTGACGCCTACCAGGCGGCCGGGCAGGGAGCGTTTGTAATCGTCGCGGCAGGCCATGTAGGCGGCGTGAGGGCCACCATTGCACAGCGGCATGCCAAAGCGCTGGGTGGTGCCCACCACGATGTCGGCACCCATTTCACCTGGGGATACCAAGAGTGTCAGGGCGAGCAGGTCCGCAGCCATGATGACCACGCCACCCTTGCTTTTGTACTTTTCTATCCAGGCGCGGTCGTCGCGGATCACGCCATCCACGCCGGGGTACTGCAGCAGGACCGCAAAGCTCTCGTTTTCCAGCGCTTCTGGTCCTGAGCAGGTGCGCACTTCAATGCCCAAGGGCATTGCCCGTGTCTGGATGACTTCGAGTGTCTGCGGCAGCACCTGGTCGTCCACGTAAAACACATTGCTCTTGCTCTTGACCGAGCGTTTGGCCAGCGTCATAGCTTCGGCAGCGGCTGTGGCCTCGTCCAGCATGGACGCGTTGGCAATCGGCATGCCGGTCAGGTCGCAGACCATGGTCTGAAAGTTGACCAGCGCTTCCATGCGGCCCTGAGAGATTTCGGCCTGGTAGGGCGTGTAGGCGGTGTACCAGGCGGGGTTTTCCAGGATGTTGCGCAGGATCACGCCCGGCGTATGGTTGGGGTAGTAGCCCTGGCCGATAAAACTCTTCAGCACCTTGTTCTTGCCCGCCAGTGCCTTGATCTCGGCCAGCGCGGCCGCTTCGGTGATCGCATCCGGAATGGCCATAGCGTCTTGGCGAGCAATGGAGCGCGGCACGATGCTGTCTATCAGCTCGCGGCGCGAGCTTTCGCCAATGGTTTTGAGCATCAGCGCTTCGTCAGCGGCATCAATGCCAATGTGGCGGGCAACGAATTCGCTGGCGTTTTCGAGGTCTTTGAGGTTGGGTGTCGAGGACATGGGCTTGGGGCGTGGAACAGTGGTTATCGGGGAGGCGGGCAGCGACCCGCGCAGCGGCGCAGCGTGGGGGCTCTTATGCCGCTGCGGCGAACGATGTGTAACTGGTTTCATCCATCAAGGCGTCCAGCTCTGCGGCGTTGGACAGCTTGACCTTGAAGAACCAGCCCGCACCCATGGGGTCGGTGTTGGCCAGCGCGGGGTCGGCGCGCAGGGCTTCGTTCACTTCGGTGATCTCGCCAGCCACGGGCATGTAGACATCGGCCGCGGCCTTGACGGACTCCACCACACCGGCAATGTCTTTGGCGGCAAACGACTTGCCCACTTCGGGCAGGTCTACAAACACCACATCGCCCAGCGCATCCTGCGCATGGTGGGTAATGCCAACGGTGGCGATGCCGCCTTCAACGTTCAGCCATTCGTGGTCTGGGGTGTACTTGATGGACATGGAGGACTCCTGAGAAAAATATGTGAGAGAAATACGAATGAGGAAAGAAAACCCAAATTCCAAGCTGCCGGTAGAGACTGTAGCCGCCCGGCAAGCCCTTTTTAGCCTCTGTAATAGTTGGTCGGCACAAAAGGCATGGCACTCACGACCATGGGCACGGGCTTGCCGCGCACGATGGCCACCACTTGGGTACCCAGCGCGCTGAAGGCCATGTCCACATAGCCCATGGCCACGGGCTTGTCGATGGTGGGGCCGAGCAGGCCGCTGGTGACTTCACCGATGCGCTTGCCATTGCCGTCCTGCAGCTCGGTGTGGTCGCGCACGGGCACACGCTCCAGAGCAATCAATCCGACACGTTTGCGGGAACCTTCTGAGGCATTTGAGCCGCTGGCCCCCGAGGATACTGATAGTGCTGCTAGTATTTTGGTAGCACCCGGAAAACCACCCTCGCGTGCGCCACCGGTGCGGCGAACCTTTTGCATGGCCCAGTTCAGGTTGGCTTCCACCGGGTGGGTGGTCTGATCGATGTCGTTGCCATACAGGCACAGACCAGCTTCCAGTCGCAGGGAATTGCGGGCACCCAAGCCGATGGGCTTGACTTCGGGTTGGGCCAGCAGGGCGCGGGCCAGGGCTTCGGCCTGATCCTTGTGCACGGAGATCTCGAAGCCGTCTTCGCCGGTATAGCCGCTGCGGGTCAGGAAAACATCAATCTTCTGCGTGCCCGTGTCTACTGTGAAATTGCCACCTGTCATGAACACCAGCTTTTCGACGCTAGGCGCCAGTCGCGCGAGTGCGGTCACTGCTTGTGGGCCTTGTAGGGCCAGCAGCGCATGGTCGGGCATGGGAATAACTGCACAGCGCTGGCCAATGCGCTGCTGGATGTGGGCAATGTCACCCACCTTGCAGGCGCCATTCACAATCACGAAGATTTCGTTGTTGCCCTTGTTGAAGAACATCAAATCGTCAATGATGCCGCCCTCATCATTGAGCAGCAGGCCGTAGCGCTGTTTGCCCACAGGCAGGTCGATCACGTCCACCGGAATCAGCGTTTCAAACGCGGCCGCGGCGTCCGGGCCGACCAGGCGCAACTGGCCCATGTGCGACACGTCAAACAGTCCGGCGGCTTTGCGGGTGTGGTGGTGTTCGGCCATCAGGCCTGCGGGGTACTGCACCGGCATGGAGTAACCGGCAAAGGGCACCATGCGGGCGCCCAGTTCGATGTGCAATGCGTTGAGCGGTGTGGTCAACAAGGGCGCGGATTCGGTAGCAGCGGACACAGGTGGTCTCCAGAAGGCTGGGGGGCAATGGACTATCCACGGCAATAACTCATGAGTCAATGCCCTGGGCTGGTTTGCCCCCGCTGTCCGCTTTACCTGAGAGATTCACCGGGCTTAACGCACAACAACGGTGCGCAAACTGCGGTTTGCTCCTTCGGTGGGCGGCATCGCATGGCGTGCCGCCTCTCTCCAGTGGGGATCGTCTTGACCTATTTCTAGGGCAAAGCGTTTGTCAGTCCTTTTGCCTGAGCGTTCAGACTGCTGCAATCAGCGGTCCTGCGCCTTCGGCGGTCTTCTGTTGCAGAAAACTCTCTCCTGACCCGCGGATTCTAAACCAGTGTGCAAAAAAGTCCGAGCATCTTGAACTGTCATGTATTCTGTGGATGATGGTGGGCAATGCAGACCCCGGTGCAGCAGTCTCCTTATTCAGTGGTCGATTAAAGAGGAATCTTTATGAACTTCTTATTCAACATCCGCATTCGTTCACGGTTGCTGCTGCTGTTGGCCTTTTCGCTGGCGGCCTTGTTGGCGTTGGGGGCGTTTTCCACATTGACCATTCAACGCGAAACAGCCCGCGCCACAGCGTTTATTGACGGTGAGTTTGAGGCGGTGCAGGCCGTGAGCGAGGTACGTTCTGCTATTGGCAATGCGCGCCGCTACGAGAAAGACGTCTTCCTGAATATGGGGGATGAGAAAGAAACGCTGCGGTACACCGATCTGTGGAAAGCTGAGCTGGCTTCCATCCGCAAGGCAATTGCAAGGGCTCTGGCGCTGGCAAGCCCTGCTGAGGCCGCCATGCTGGAGGGGATGCTCAAAGGAATAGACGGATATGACAAGGGATTCAGGGGGCTTTTGGGACAGATGGAGCGCGGTGAGTTGAACGATCCTTGGGCTGCCAACAAGGCCATGACACCGCTCAAGACAGATATACGGCAGGCTGACAAGGCGCTGGCTGACCTGAGTGTTTCCATTTCTACAAGGGCAGTTGTACAGCGCAAGGCCCTGGCGGTGACGGGTAACCTGGCACCCTGGCTGGTAGCCGGTGCGACCGTAGGCGTCTCGGTATTGGCAATCCTCTTAGTGCTGGCTATCATCCAATCCATTTTGTCACCCATCAAACATTTGCAGGACACGGCAGATGCGTGGGGGAATGGGGATCTGACGGCCAAGTTGCAAGCCAGCGGCAATGACGAAATCGGTGATGTGCAGCGTGATCTGGGAAACATGCACTCGGCCCTGGTTCAGTTGGTGGGCGAGGTGCGAAGTGGTGTGGATATTGTGCGAAGCAATACGGCTGAGATAACCCACGCCAATGGCGATCTGGCTGACCGCACGGAGCAGGCTGCCAACTCTCTGCAAAAGGCCTCAGCCTCTATTGATCAGTTGTCGCTGGCTGTGGAGCACACGGCAGGGTCCGCCTTGCAAGCCGTTCAAAATGCAGCACAGGCCACGCGTGATGCAGAGCGCGGCGGGCAAGTAGTGGCCGAGGTAGTGGACACGATGAAGGACATCAACACTTCCTCCCGCAAAATCGCCGACATCATCAGTGTCATCGATGGCATTGCGTTTCAGACCAATATTCTGGCTTTGAATGCCGCAGTGGAGGCTGCGCGTGCTGGGGAGCAGGGGCGCGGTTTTGCCGTCGTCGCCAGTGAGGTGCGAAGCCTTGCCGGGCGCTCCGCTGAAGCCGCGCGTGAGATCAAGTCGATCATTGTGTCTTCAGTGGAAAAGGTCGAGCAAGGCTCCGCGCTGGTCGAGACGGCGGGACAAACCATGCGTGAAATTGTCTCCAGTGTGAACGATGTTTCTACTGTGATTGAGGCCATCCGCTTGGCTGCCAATGAACAGGTTGACGGCATACGCGCGATCAGTGCGGCCATGGGTGGCCTGGACCAGTCCACCCAGCAGAACGCTGCCATGGTGCAAGAGTCGGCCGCCGGCGCTATGGGGCTGTCCGCAGAAGCAGACAAGCTGCACGCCGCGGTGTCGGTGTTCAGGCTGGCATCGGGTGGGGACGGTGTTCAAGGCCGTTTTGTGGCATTGCCAGCGCACGGATAGAACCCGTCCCAGCGCAGATTAAACTCGGGCTGTTGCAGGCCAAATGGATCTGCTTGTGTTCTGAGGAAAATCCCACCCGATGATTGATCCACTGTCCAAAGCCGCGCTGCAGCAGGAACGTGTGTCCCTGCCTGTGCTTGCGGTGGTGGGGCTGATCCATATCGCTTTGTTGTGGATGATGCTGCAGGCGGCGGCGCCCACCTTGCAAGTCACCCGCAACGTGGTCTACCAGCTGTTGAACCCCATTACCCCGCCGAAGGAACGCCCTCCCACGGTGGCGGTTCAGGCTCCACGCGAAGTGCGGGAAGTAAAGACCCCGGTGTCCACCACAAACGCGATCCAGGTCGACCGGGTAGTCAAGCGCCCGGTGGAAACGCCGCCCAAGAAAATAGCCGATGTCGTGCCGGTGGTGAAGCCGGTGCAGGTTGCGCTGGAGCAGGTCCCCTTGCCGCCGCCAACTGTGGTGCCTCCGCCGCCTGCGCCGGCGCCCGAGCCTTTGCCAGTACCTGTGCCGGTGGCGGAACCTGCACCGGCCCCCGCACCAGTGCCAGTGCCAGTGCCAGTGCCAGTGCCAGTGCCAGTGCCAGTGCCAGTGCCTGCTCCTGCACCGCCCCCAGTACCTGTGCCCACGCCTGCGCCTACGCCGACCCCAATACCAGCGCCAGCTCCGGCGCCTACGCCTCCAGCACCTGTGCCTGCGCCCGCGCCCGCGCCCGCGCCCGCGCCCGCGCCCGCGCCCGCTCCACCTGCCCCAGCGCCGGCACCTAGTCCCGCACCGGCTCCTGCACCAGTTCCTGCTCCCGCACCCAGTCCGGCGCCAGCGCCAGCGCCAGCGCCCAGTCCGGCACCTGCGCCTACCGCTGCACCTGCAAGGGCACTGGCCATTACGCCGGTGGAAAAGCCTGCCGCTGCCTCAGGGCCCGCAACGGCAGCGTCGGGTGGTGGTCCAGCAGGGGGGGCGCCTGCTGCTGCTGGGGGCCCCTCAGGCTCGGGCATCATTTACCCCGACTACATGAAGATGCAGCCGCGCCAGAAGAGTTTTGCCGAACTGGCCAATGAGCAACTGAATCCCGGTGGGCGCAAGAACAAGTTTGTCGCCGCAATGGAGGGTGCAGCAAACCCTGATTGCCTCGGCAAGGAGCAGACTGGCACGGTCAGCCAGGGTCAAACCAATTTTGGTGGTTTGTTGGCAGGTCCGGCCCTTGCGGCACAGGCCCTGCAAGGCAAATGCAAATGAAAAAACGTTTCACAGGAAAACTGGTCATGAACCTTATCCCGTCTCTTATTCCCGTTCGCCCTACCGTGCGGGCCCTATTGGGTGGTAGCGCTTTGGCTGTGGTCTGTCTGTTCAGTGCACCCGTGCTGGCGCAGGCGCCTGCCGTGGATCAGGTGGCGACAGCTTCAGTGCCGCTGGGCAACGGGGTCAAGGTTGACAATGCGGCCCAGGCCATGTCGCCAGCGCTGGGCAGTGCGGCCAACACCAGCGCCAATCCCAACCCCTATGGGCTGCGTGTGGTGTGGGGGCAGGGCGACATCGTGGCCCGAACCACTCTGATCTTGCTGGTTCTGATGTCGCTCCTGAGCTGGTATGTCATCGTGTCCAAGTTGCTGGAGCAACGCCGCCAGGCCGCACAGGCGCTCGCCGCACGCACGGCTTTTGCCAACGCCGATTCGTTACAGAAGGGTGCCACTGCGTTGAGCAAGGACAGCCCTTTTCGCTTTCTGGTCGATTCTGCTATGGAAGCCCTGCGTAAATACGAGGCCCTGGCTGGTCAGGTCGAGGTGGGCACCTGGTTGAGTCAGGACATTGTTCGCAATGTGGGCACCTTGCAGATGCGCATGCAGTCCGGCCTGTCCATTCTGGCCACGGTGGGCTCCACCGCGCCGTTTGTCGGCCTGTTTGGCACGGTCTGGGGTATTTACAACGCACTGGTCACGATTGGCTCCACCGGCCAGGCCTCTATTGACAAGGTGGCGGGCCCGGTCGGCGAGGCGCTGATCATGACGGCTCTGGGCCTGGCCGTTGCCGTGCCTGCTGTGCTGGGCTACAACTGGCTGGTGCGGCGCAACCGGGTTGCGCTGCATAGTGTCAAGGGCTTCGGTTCGGATCTGCACACGCTGTTCTTGATTGAGATCGAAAAGAGCCGGCGCGTTGCCGGTCGGACGACCGCCTGACCATGGCCATCGATTTCGACTCTGCGGGTGATGGCCTTAGCGGGCCGGACAGCGATGAAGCCATGCTGTCCGAGATCAACACCACGCCCCTCGTGGACGTGATGCTGGTCCTACTGATCATTTTTCTGATCACCATTCCTGTGGTCAATGCGGCTGTGGCCGTGAAGCTGCCGCGTGAGAGCAACCAGCTGCGCCAGCTTTTTCCAGAAACGGTCATCGTCTCGGTGGATGCCGCTGGGGCAAGCTACTGGTTCGACGTCAAGCTGGCTACGCCCGACTTGCTGAAGCAGCGCCTGGCGAAGGTCGCCGCCCAAACGCCGCAACCCGAAGTTCATATTCGTGCCGACGCAGGCTCAGACTTTGCAGCCGTGGCCCGTGTGGTGCTGGCCTGCCAGACCGCAGGCATTGCACGGATTGGCTTTCTGACCGAACCGCCTTCTTCCCCCTGAGCGATGCATAACCATGGCGATTGACTTCAATAGAGACGAAGCAGGCGAGGACGAGGACCATGCTGAGCCCAGCATGAACACCACTCCGCTGATCGATGTGTTGCTGGTGTTGCTGGTGATGTTGATCATCACCATTCCCATTCAATTGCACTCGGTCAACATGGATTTACCAGCCGGTATGCCACCACCGGACGCGCCAGAGCCTGTCGTGGTGCGCCTCGAAGTGTCCAGCAGCAACGAGGTGCAGTGGAATGGCGAGCCGGTGCCGGACCGTGCCGCTTTGGACGCTCGTTTCATGCAGGTGGCTCAGCAGCCAGTGCAACCCGAGATTCACGTCCACGCCGATGCCAAGACCAAATACGAAACGGTTGCAGCGGTGCTGACGGCGGCTCAACGTCAGGGCTTGCTGAAAATTGGCGTGGTAGGGCTGGGTGCCTACGCCAACCCCTGATTAAACCGGTGCCGGCGCCTGCGGTGCCTGGGTGGCGAAATGCAAAACGAGCTTGTCGTGTTGGGTCAGGTCCTTAAAGGCCAGACCAATGTAGTACGCGCTATCGCTGGCACCGCGGTTGTTGTGGCAAATGGTGGCCGCCAGCTGCAACTGCACCGGCGCGTTGTCAAAGGTGACCGTCAGGCCCAGCGTGACCAGGTCACCCACAGTGGCCAGTGCTGATTGGGTCTTGATCATTGCACCCTGCATGCTGATGTCCACCAGACTGGCTTCTTGCTGGCCCAGATCGGCCCCCCCGTTTTTGGGTGGCACGTGCACGGATGCTGGCCAGGAAGTCTTGGTGCGCATGCTTTGACGCACCAGCGTGGCATCCACTTGCGCCGGGTAGGCCAGGAGTGCGTAGGCAAACGGCTTCTGGAAGGTTTGCAGTACCTTGCTCAGGAATGAAAACTCATACTGGCCGGTAAAGCCGCGCACCACACAGACTTCGCCTTCATCCAGTTCGGTCTTTACACCGTCTGGGCCCAGGGGGCCCACCATGACACCTTTGCCTTCAATCGCCCCGTAGAACTGTGCTTCTTTCTTGCTTGCTCCTTCCACCAGCCGACGGGTCTGCAGCGCCATGCCTGTGCGGAGGCCCAGGGCCTTCAATGGCATGCGGCTGACTTCTGGGCGGGGTGCGGAGTCATCTTGGCTCATGGGTGCGCTTTCAAGTGCTTATTGGGCTTTTGCGGCTTGGCTACTGGCTAAGATAGTACACCGGCAATGCGTCGGTTTTGGGCGTTGGCCGATTCAAGGAGTTCACCATGTCACACCGAGCAAATTGCCTGGCTTTGGCTACCCTAGCTTTGTTGGCAGGATGCGCCGATTTGAATGACACAGGCCTGGCAGCGCTGGCCACGCGCGTACCAGCCCATGCTGTGGTCAATGAGCAACTGGTGCATGGCGAGATGACGCTGTACACCGACCGTACCGGCACGGTGTCATTGCGAGTTGAAATGGTTGCACCGGCTAACGAAAACCCCTTTGACTTTCTGAGCCCGGCCAAGCCTGTGGAGCGCACGACTGACCGCCCCTTGCTGAACAGCTGTTTGGGCCGCTTTCGATACACCGCCACCACCTATGGTGTGATTGACCTTCGGTGCAACGAAGGTTCCACCGCCGAATTGCGCATGGCGCTGATTGGTGAAACACGGGGCTATGGCTACGGCCAAACGGCCACCGGCATGGTCAGCCTGACCTTTGGCATGGCCCCGACCGAGGCCCGGGCACACCTGATCACTCCGCCGGGCAAGCAGCTATGGGAAACCAGTGGTGCAGGCGGGTTGGAGATGCGATGACCGTGGAGCACGTTGACTGCGTCGTCGTAGGCGCTGGGGTGGTCGGTCTTGCCGTGGCACGCGCACTGGCGCTGGCCGGGCGGGAGGTGTTGGTGTTGGAAGCCTGCAACGCCATCGGCACCCAAACCAGCTCGCGCAACAGCGAGGTCATCCACGCCGGCATGTACTATCCTGAAGGCTCCCTCAAGGCAGAGCTATGCGTGCGCGGCAAGGCCTTGCTGTACGCCTATTGCGTGGAGCGCGGCATTGGGCACAGCCGCTGCGGCAAGTTCATTGTTGCCACTGCGCAGGACCAACTTGCCAAACTCAAAACTATTCAGACGCGCGCCGTCGCCAACGGCGTGCACGATCTGGTCTGGCTGGATGCTGCGCAGGCAAAGGCTGCAGAGCCTGCATTGCTCTGCGTCGCCGCCCTGCATTCACCCTCCACGGGCATTGTGGACAGCCATGGCCTGATGCTGTCTTTGCTGGGTGATGTGGAGAATCTGGGTGGAGTGCTTGCGTTAAATTCGCCTCTGGCCCTCGCAGAATATAAACATAACGCTATTGAATTGGTAGCAAGTGATGGTACGCGGCTGCTCGCAAAAACCGTTGTTAATGCCGCCGGATTGCAAGCGCCAGCCCTCGCCGCGCGTTTTAACGGCCTGGACCCTCGCCACGTGCCCCAGGCTTTTTTTGCCAAAGGCAACTACTTCACGTTGGCTGCCCGCACACCGTTCTCACGCCTGATCTATCCCGTGCCTGAAGCCGCTGGTCTGGGTGTTCACCTGACGCTGGACCTGGGTGGCCAGGCCCGCTTTGGCCCGGATGTGCAGTGGGTGGACAGCCCCGAAGACACCGAAGTGCAGGCTGCACGTGGCGAGGCGTTTTATGCCGAGGTGCGAAAGTACTGGCCCGCCTTGCCCGATGGCGCTTTGGTGCCGGCCTACGCTGGAATACGCCCCAAGATCAGTGGCCCTGGCGCGCCTGACCGCGACTTTTGTATCCAGGGCCCCAAAGATCACGGTGTGCCCGGTCTGGTGAACCTGTTTGGCATTGAGTCACCCGGGTTGACCAGTTGCCTGGCGATCGCCGAACGGGTCGCCGATATGGTGGGGTGAGCCGGTTGTACGTGCGGTCTGAGGATCAGGTTTTGAATTTCAGCAGGTGCACCATCACGCGCGCGGTGGTCAGGTCAAAGTCGATATAGCTGTTCAAATCAGCGCCGGTCAACCACGATGCGGCCCAGTGGTTTTGTTTCAGCGTGTTTTTCCAGGTCTCTTGCACAGTGGCGCGTTGTACGGCTTCGACCATTTCTTCCCGTCGCGCGACAGCTACTCCGGTTCCCGTAAAAACGCCGCGCCAATTGGCCATCTCCACTTGTACGCCTTGTTCGCGAATGGTGGGAATGCCAAACATGCTGCGCCTGGATGACAGGCCAATGGCACGCAGTTTTCCCTCGGCCAACTGGGCGCTGAATTCACTGAATCCCGATATGCCCACCATCGCCTTGTCGGTCAGCACGGCGGACACCACCTCTGCGCCGCCGGCAAATGGCAAGTAGTTCAGGTCTTCGGGGTTTGCCCCCACCGCGCGCGCCAGCACGCCGGCGAACATGTGGTCCACACCGCCGGCTGAGCCTCCGGCAATCGGCACGGTTTTGAGACTCTTCTTCATGGCGCTGGCCAGGTCCGCCACCGTTTTGATGGGTGAATGGCTTGCGACCACCAGCACTTCGAAGTCGCTGGTCAAACGCGCCACGGGCTGGATATGGCTCAGGTCAACGGCTGGTCTTTGCAATGCCACGGCACCCACCATCACCGCACCGCCCATCAACAGGCTGTTGGGGTCATTCTTGTACTTCTCGGCATAGTAGGCCAAGCCGATGGTGCCGCCCTTGCCACCCTTGTTCTCAAACTCAACCTCATCCACAGCCCCGCTGGCGACCATGGCGCTCCCCAGGGCGCGGCCGGTTTGGTCCCAGCCGCCGCCCGGGTTGGCGGGGATGACAATGCGCAGTCTCTGCGCCAGTTTGGTAACGGCTTTGGTTTTGCCAGCGACAGTTTGCGCCATGGCAGCTGGCAATGGGCTGGCCACCACTGAAGCTGCAATTGCGCCCAAGATCTTGCGACGGTGTATTTGGTTCATGGACCGATGGTGCGTTGCCATCCTGTCAATCGGCTGTCCAAAGCCCTAGGGAGAAACCCGCTAGGGCTTGCGCGACACCTGAGTCTTGATCGCCTGGGCCGCGTCCCGGACCAACTGCGGCCCTTGGTAGATCAGGCCGGTATAGATCTGCACCACATCGGCCCCCGCTTTGATCTTGGCCACGGCGTCAGCCGCGCTCATGATGCCACCCACGCCGATGATGGGGTACTTTGGCCCCAGCGCTGCGCGCAATTGACCGATAACCCGGTTGCTGGCCTCAAACACCGGGGCACCCGAGAGGCCGCCGGTCTCCTCTGCGTGTGACAAGCCCTTTACAGCGTCGCGACTGAGCGTGGTGTTGGTAGCCACCACACCGTCCATGCCGTGCCGCACCAGGGTGGCCGCAATCACGCCCACCTGCGCCTCGTCCAGATCGGGCGCAATTTTCACAAAAATCGGAATGCGTTTGCCATGCTTCTGTGCCAATTCCGCGCGGCGCTCAGCAATCGCGCCCAGCAGGCCATCGAGTGCCTCGTCGCTTTGCAGGGCCCGCAGGTTCTTGGTGTTCGGGCTGGAGATGTTGACCGTGACATAGTCGGCGTGGGGGTAGACACCGTCCAGGCAGATCAGGTAGTCGTCGGTAGCGTTCTCAATGGGCGTTGCGGCGTTTTTGCCAATGTTCAGGCCCAGCAGCAGGCTGGGGTTTTTCTGACGGCGCAGGGCCGAGCGCTGCACATTGGCTACAAAAGCATCCAACCCGTCGTTGTTGAAGCCCAGGCGGTTGATCAACGCGTTGGCCTTGGGCAGGCGGAACATGCGGGGCTTGGGGTTGCCGGGCTGGGCTTTGGGGGTGACCGTGCCCACTTCAACAAATCCGAATCCCATGGCCCCCAAGCCGTCGATGCAGCGGGCATTTTTGTCCAGGCCAGCGGCCATGCCTACGCGGTTGGGGAACCGCAGGCCTGCCAGTTCAATGGGGTCCTCCACCCGGCTCTCGCAGTACGCCATTTGCAGCGGCGTGCCCTGGGTACGGGCTAGACCGGCCATGGTGATGTCGTGGGCGGTTTCGGCGTCCAGGTTGAAGAGTGCGAATCGGGCCAGGCCGTAGGGGACAAGAGACATTGGATAATTCCTGTGCAAATATTTCGTAACTCCCCCAATTTTCGCCTATGACCCAATCCAACTCCCCTGCAGCCGCACCGGCCACCCCGCTGACCCAGGACCAGCTCAAAACCTTGGTGGGCCAAGCTGCCTTGCAATACGTGGTGCGCGGTGAAATCGTGGGCGTGGGCACCGGTTCCACGGTCAACAAATTCATAGAAGCACTGGCGACGATGAAGGACCAGATCAAGGGGGCGGTGTCCAGCTCGGTGGCCAGTACCGAGCGCCTGCTGGCTCTCGGTATTCCAGTGTTTGATTCGAATGATGTACCGCGCCTGTCGGTCTATATCGACGGAGCCGACGAGATTGACGGCCATGGCAACATGGTCAAGGGCGGAGGCGCGGCGCTGACACGCGAGAAGATTGTGGCGGCTCAGTCGGATCGATTTGTGTGTATTGCCGATGAATCCAAGCTGGTACAGACCCTGGGCGCATTTCCGTTGCCGGTGGAGGTGATCCCCATGGCCACGCAACGGGTGATCGCCCAGTTTGCGGCCAAGGGTGGATCAGCGAAGGTGCGGCTGAAGGATGGCAAACCGCTGGTAACCGACAACGGTCAGGTCATTGTGGATGTGACCGGATTGCAGATCACCGACCCGCTGGCGTTTGAAGCCGAAGTCAGCCAATGGCCGGGTGTGGTGACGGTGGGAGTGTTTGCGTTTCAGCGCGCCCAGGTCTGCCTGTTGGGTACAGCCAGCGGTGTGAAGACACTGGCGTTTTGAACGGTTGCCCCAGACTAAAACGTGATACCGGCAGGGTTTGCCGGATTGACGGTTGGTGGCGGTGGGGCAACAGGCTCTGAAGCCGCCGCGGCTTTCTCGGGTGCCTTGGGTGCCGGCGTTCCGGTAGGCAAGGGCACCAGTGGCGAGGGTGCTGCGTTCTTGTAACCCGCGGGCAGGGCGGAGGTTTTTGGGTACCCGGCCGCATCCAGATACTGGGTCCATTCCGATTCCGACAGTCCCCGCACGCGTTGACCACCGATGGTGAGATAGGGAAGGGACGTGTCGCCCATCTGGCGCTGCAGCGCAGCCCTGTCTTCATTGGTGATGATGGTGCGCTCGTTAAAAGGTACACCGCGGCTGGTGAGCAGCGCACGCCCGGAATCGCAGGGCGCGCATTGGGCGGATGTGTACAACACCACCGGGTATTTGGTGGTCACCTGGCGCAGCTCAAAAGGCAGATTGCTATTGGAACTTGCAGCGGCGGCCCCTACACCGGTGGTTGCAATCTTGCCTTGTTGCGCATTGGCAGGCGGCTTGTCTGAAAAAGTGACCTTGCCGTCAGGGCCCACGATACGGTAAACAGCTTGTGCCTGTGCGCCTAGAGCGCAGAGCAGGGCTGCGCTGCCCAGCAGCAAGGAGGTAGTGAGTTGTTTGTTGTTCATTTGCGGGCTCCTGTTCAATAGGCGTAGTGTTGCACAACACGCATCATGGTGGCTTTATGCTGCCATGCCCTGGTGGCGCAGCAGGGCATCCAGCGTGGGTTCACGTCCGCGGAAGGCCTTGAAGGACTCCATGGCGGGCCGGCTGCCACCGGATTCGAGTATGGCTTCACGGTATTTTCTGCCAGTTTCCTGGTTGGGCAAACCGTCCGGGCCTGCGGTTTCCTCAAAGGCAGCATAGGCATCGGCGCTCAGCACCTCGGCCCACTTGTAGCTGTAGTAACCCGCGGCATATCCACCGGCGAAGATGTGGCTGAAGGTGTGGGCGGTACGGCTCCATTCAGGAGGCGTCATGACCGCGACCTCGCTGCGCACTTGCCAGAGCAAGGGCATGAAATCTTCCTGCGGGTTGTGCGATGTATGCAGCAGCATGTCGAACAACGAGAACTCGATTTGGCGCAGGGTCTGCAGGCCGCTTTGGTAGTTGCGTGCGGCCAGCATCTTGTCAAACAGGGCCCGCGGCAGGGGTTCGCCGGTTTCCACGTGGGATGTCATGTGGCGCAGCACACTCCACTCCCAACAGAAGTTCTCCATGAACTGGCTGGGTAGTTCCACTGCATCCCACTCCACGCCACTGATGCCGGATACATCGTGCTCGTTGACCTGGGTGAGCATGTGTTGAAGGCCGTGGCCGAATTCGTGGAACAGGGTGGTCACGTCGTCGTGTGACAGCAGGGCTGGCTGCTTCTTGCCATCAACTTCGATACCGTCGGCAAAATTGCAGACCAGGTGCGCCACAGGTGTCTGCAACTGGGCCGTGTCAGGGCGTAGCCAGCGGGCGCACACATCGTCCATCCATGCGCCGCCGCGTTTACCAACACGGGCGGTCGGGTCCAGGTAAAACTGGCCCACCAATTGCGTCTTGCCATGGGCGTCACTGCGCTCTATGCGGTAAAAATCCACATTGGCATGCCATACCGGTGCCTGGTCGCGTGTGATGGAGATGTCGAACAGCGTCTCGGAAATCTTGAACAAACCGGCCAACACTTTGGGAAAGGTGAAGTATTGCTTGACCTCTTGCTCACTAAAGGAGTACCGCGCTTCCTTGAGTTTTTCGCCGATGTAGGGCCAGTCCCAGGCCTGTGGGTCGTTCAGATGGAGCTCGTCCTTGGCAAAGGCCCGCAGGTCGGCGAGATCCTTTTCGGCAAAGGGGCGGGCCTTACGGGCCAGGTCGCGCAAAAAGCTGACGACTGCGTCGGGAGACGGGGCCATCTTGGGCACCAGAGAGAGTGCACCGAAATTGGGGTAACCCAGCAGGGTCGCTTCTTCCTGACGCAACGTCAGAATGCTTCGGATGCCCTCGCTGTTGTCAAACTTTTTGGCGTCGGCGTCACCGGCCTGCTCCGAGGCTCGGGTGACATAGGCACGGTATAGCGTGGCGCGCAGGGCACTGCTGTGGGCGAATTGCATGACCGGCAGGTAGCAGGGCATTTTGAGGGTCAGTTTGTAACCCGTCTTGCCCTCAGCCTGCGCCGCCGTCAGCGCGGTCTGCTGCACGTCGTCTGGCACACCGGCCATCTCCTCTGCGCTGGCGTAGTAGCTAAAGGCATCGGTGGCATCCAGCGTGTTTTCGCTGAACTTTTGGCTCAGCGCAGCCTGCTGCTCCTGGATTTCAGCAAAACGCTCGCGCTGGGCGCCCACCAGATCCGCGCCACCCAGCACAAAGTTGCGCAAGGCGTTTTTGTGGGCCTGGCGCTGCTCAGCGTTCAGGGTTTGCACATCGATGGCCTTGTACTTGGCATACAGGCGTTCGTCGGCGCCCAGGCGTGTCCAGAATTCAGTGACGGCGGGCAAGGCCGCGTTGTAGGCGGCGCGCAGTTCGGGGGTGTCGGCCACACTGTTGAGGTGGCTCACCGCGCCCCAGGCGATGCCCAGTTTTTCAGTCGCTACGTCCAGCACTTTCGCAATCGCCGACCACTGGGCGGGGAATTTTGGAGCCGTCACCATTTCCAGTGCCGTATTGGTCTGGGCCAACAAGGTGTCAATCGCGGGGCCGACGTGTTCAGGTTGAATCTGATCAAACAGGGGCAGGGTGGAGGACGTCAGCAGGGGATTCATGGGTCGATTGGTGGTTGGGGTGGGCTTCGAAGCAGTGTTCTTCTATTTGGGTGCTTTTGCTGCGGATTCAAGCTGGGCGGCTTCACGCTCCGCGGCTTCCAGTGTGTTGACCAGCAGCATGGTGATGGTCATGGGCCCTACGCCGCCGGGCACCGGTGTGATGTGACTGGCGACCTGGCTCACGCCCGCGAAATCCACATCGCCGCAAAGTTTTCCGGCGTCGTTCCGGTTCATGCCCACATCAATCACGATGGCACCGGGCTTGACCATATCGGCGGTCAGTACATTGCGTTTTCCAACCGCGGCAACGATCACATCAGCTTGTCGGGTGTGGTGGCCCATGTCTGCTGTGGCGCTATGGCACACCGTAACGGTGGCATTGGCTTGCAACAGCAGCAAGGCCATGGGTTTGCCCACCGTGTTGCTACGCCCAATCACCACAGCGTGTTTGCCGCGCAGGTCAATACCGGTGGTCTCAATCAGCTTCATGCAACCATAGGGCGTGCAGGGTCGAAAGCCTTCCTGGCCAGTCATCAATTCCCCAGCGCTCAAGGTGGCGTAACCGTCCACATCTTTACTGGTCGAAATCGCTTCGATGACCTTGTGCGGATTGATGTGTTTGGGCAGGGGCATCTGAACCAAGATGCCGTGAATGGTGGGGTCGGTGTTGAGCGCCTCGATACGCGCCAGCAGTGCAGCCTCGCTGAGAGTGGCGTCATATTTTTCAAATACCGAGTGGATACCGGAATCGGCACAGGCTTTGACTTTATTGCGCACATAAACGGCACTTGCCGGATCTTCGCCGACCAGGATAACGGCCAAGCCTGGCGTAAGGCCGCGAGCCGTGAGCGCTTTGGCACGCTCGGCAATTTCTGCGCGCAGTTTTGCAGAGAGTGCTACGCCATCAATGTTTTTGGCAAGGGGTGTGGTCATATGCTGCTTTCAAAGGTAAAACGCCCGCAGTCCTTGCGGGGCGGGCGTGAGATGCTAGGAAAAGTATAGCTTCAGGATGGCGTATCAGGCTTTGGGAGCGGCTTGGCCCAGTGCAATCTTCAATAAGTCAGCCACCGTGTTGGCGCTGAGCTTTTCCATGATGTTGGCGCGGTGGGCTTCCACGGTCTTGATACTGATGCCCAGGTCGTCGGCGATCTGTTTGTTCAGGCGTCCGGCCACGATGCGCTCCAGCACCTGGGACTCGCGCAGCGTCAGCTTGGACAGCAGCGCGTCGCGGCTGGCTGCCAGTTGGAAATCGCTGAAAGAATCTTTGGCATGGTCCAGCATGCGCTCCACCAGACCCACCAATTGGTCTTCGTTGAAGGGCTTCTGGATGAAGTCCATGGCACCTTTCTTCATGGTGTCCACTGCCATCGGCACATCACCATGGCCGGTGATGAAGACAATGGGCAGGGGAGAGCGCGCTTCAATCAGACGACTTTGCAACTCCAGTCCGGTCATGCCGCCCATGCGGATGTCGACAATCAGGCAGGCGACCTCACGCGCGTCATAGCGGCTCAGGAAGGATTCGGCCGAATCAAAACACCGGACTCTGAAGCCCTTGCCTTCGAGCAACCATTGCAGCGAATCGCGCACGGCCTCGTCGTCGTCCACAACGTAAACAGTACCTTTTTTTGGAAGCAGGCTCATTCAGGTTTCCAGGTTTCTAATTGTTTTTGCGCGGATGTCGCGTCAAACTGGGGCTAACTTCGGTTAGCGGTATCCAGAATGAGAATCGGCACCCTGTTACTTCGTCGCCATTGTAGAGGTTCTCTGCCGACATGCGCCCCAAATGCGATTCCACAATGGAGCGGCACAGCGAGAGGCCAATTCCCATGCCGTCGGATTTGGTGGAGTAGAAGGCTTCGTAGAGCCGAGCCATGACTTCTGGTGCCAAGCCTTTGCCCGTGTCTTGCACCGAAAACTCGACAACCTGCTTGTCATCCATGACGCGGGGCACCACGCGCAGTTCCACGATGCGCTGCGAGGTTTGACGCAGCGCCATGTCAATCGACTCCGCGGCATTGCGCAACAGGTTGATCAGAACCTGCTCAATCAATATGGGGTCGACCATGAGGGTAGGCAGGCGGGCCGCAACATAGTGATTCAGCCGCACGTTGAAACGTCGCAGCTCGATTTCAGCCAGTTCCACCGCTTCGGCCACGATGCTGGTTACTTCGGACGGCGTACGATTGGGCTCGCTGCGTTTCACGAAAGACCGTATGCGGTGGATGATTTGTCCCGCGCGCTGGGCTTGCTTGGCTGTTTTCTCCAGTGCGCCCAGCAGGTCTTCCTCGCTGATTTGTTTGGCCTTGATGCGCGACACCATACCGTTGCAGTAGTTGTTGATAGCGGTCAGCGGCTGGTTGAGTTCATGCGCCACGCTGGAGGCCATTTCACCCATGGTGATGAGGCGGCTGGCAGTCTGCGCGCGCTCGGTTTGGCTGGCGGCTTGTTCTTCGGTCAGGCGGCGGGACGTAATGTCGGTGGCAATCACCATTTGCGCCAGGCGGCCGTCAACCCAGCTCAGGTACCGGGTGCGCACCTCCAGCCACTGGTTGAGTTCGGCTATGAAGATTTCCGCACTTTCGGTTTCGGTATCGGGCAGCGCCGTAGTGGGCAGCCCGGCAAAGGAATCCACGCTGTCGGAAGCCTCGTCGTTGGGCGGACTGTCTGGCACACCAGCCTGGGCTACCAGTTGCAGGTGTCCATTGGCCTGTAGACCAAACCATTGCCGGTAGAGCTTGTTGGCAAACAGCAATTCGTCGCTTCCCAGGGGTGCCACGGATATGGATGCGTCCAGCGCTTCCAACACCGTTGTGAACCGTTCATGTGAAGCGGACAACTGCTCCCGCACCCGGTTGGGCTCGGTGATATCCGTCATGGAGGTCATCCAGCCCGTTTGCTTGCCAACCGCATCGATCAGGGGCGACACGTAAAGCCGTGCATCAAACAGGCTACTGTCACGGCGTTGCACCCGAACCTGTATGCCGCCCGGAGAGCTGTTGCCGGACAATTCTTCGTGCAACAGGGAGTGCAATTGCTCTCTGTCACTCTCAGGCCAGTAGGGGAACGGTGCAGTTCGCCCCACTAGTTCGGGCTCTGTCCAACCTGTCATCTGGCAGAAGGCTGCGTTCACATAGGTGATGCGACCTTGCAGGTCCATGGCCCGCATGCCGGTCAACATGGAGTTTTCCATGGCCCGTCGGAAGGTGGTTTCGGATATCAGCGCCTGCTGCGCCTGCATGCGTCGGCGGGTATGGCGCCAGTTGGCGATCAGCATCCAGGCGGTCATCACACTTAAGGTGCTTACTAGCCAGAACAGGCCACTGCCGATGACACCCAGCGATGCGCGATAGGCCTGACCGCGAACGACCAGTGCGCCGCCCACGGGCGAAACCGGCATGGAGTATTCGTTGGTTGGACCGGTCCACGGCAGAAAATTGTCGACGGTTTGCTTGGCTGGTATTGCAATGCCAGCCAACAATCCGCCTTTGGCATCCTGCAGTGAGATGGCATAGCGCGAAGTAACCTCGGTCGGCACGCCATACCGGTACAGCCCGTCGATCGAGTATTCCGCGATCAGAACGCCTGAGAAGCGGGTGCGGTCGGTCAACGGCAAATGCAGTTGTAGAAATGGCGTGTCCTGCGGTGTGCCCAATGGCTGTACGTAGACCGGTTGCTGCAGCTCGCGGGCCGCCAAAAAGCCGCTCACGGTTTCATTGCGCTGGCCGCTGTCGCTTGCAGCGTTGAGTTGTGCCGCAATCAAAACGGCGGTTCCCTGCGCGGATCTGACGCGACGGCGTTCATCTACCCAGGCCAGGCCCTGCAGTTCGGGGTATTGGTTGAGCAAGGAGCGGGCGCGGTTGCGAAATTCGTCGTTGTCCAGTTCCCGATTGGATATCTCACGGGCAATGCGCATCAGTTGTTCCTGGCGCTCTAGGAGGCGCAGTCGCAGGCGTTGCTGCGTGTACTCCACATCGCGCTGAACGGCCTGCTGTTCCCGGTCCATTTCTTCCAGACGCAAATAGCCCAGCGCCGACACGATGGCGGCAAAAAACAACAATACCGCCACCAATGGTGCGAGTACGGCCAGCCGATCCTGGCGGTGTGGAGCGAGCTTTTGCCACCAGCGGCGGGCACGTTCCATAGCGGTAAGGGCCAAAGGGTTTGGCAGGGAAGTTAGCTTGGGCAAAGGCATGGGCCTAGTGTAGAGGCGTGCCTAGGGATGTCGGTTTCTATAATTCATAATATGAAATCAATATGCGCCAGTTGAAATTTTAAAAAACTTATGTGAGAATAGGTAGAACGACCTAAAACGTACTAAATTGCTTCAAAACAACGAGGAGACTTCCATGTCAGCAGTTCCCCCAGGTGCGGCAAGCGCCGCCAACCTTGATCTGGACAACCAGGAAACCCGCGAATGGATGGACGCCCTGTCCGCCGTTATCGAGGCCGAAGGCCCGGAGCGCGCCCATTTCTTGTTGGAGCAATTGCTCGAACATGCCCGCCAGAAGAGCATCGACATGCCCTTTTCGGCCACCACCGGTTATGTCAACACCATCGAGCCCGACCAGGAAGAGCGTTCCCCCGGCAACCTGGAAATCGAAGAGCGCCTGCGCGCCTATATGCGCTGGAACGCCATGGCCATGGTGGTCAAGGCGAACCGCCACCATCCTGTAGATGGTGGTGATCTGGGCGGCCACATTGGCTCGTTTGCTTCGCTGGCCAGCTTGTTTGGCGCTGGCTTTAACCACTTCTGGCACGCCGAGAGCGAAGGCCATGGCGGTGACTGCCTTTACATCCAGGGCCACGTGTCACCGGGTGTATACGCCAGAGCCTTCCTTGAAGGCCGTCTGACCGAAGAGCAGCTGCTCAACTTCCGCCAGGAAGTGGACGGCAAGGGACTGTCCAGCTACCCGCACCCCAAGCTGATGCCCGAGTTCTGGCAGTTCCCCACCGTGTCCATGGGTCTGGGCCCATTGATGGCCATCTACCAGGCGCGTTTCCTGAAGTACCTGCATGCCCGTGGCATTGCCAACACCGAAAACCGCAAGGTCTGGGTCTTCTGCGGAGACGGTGAGATGGACGAGGTTGAATCCTTGGGTGCCATCGGCCTGGCGGCCCGTGAAAAGCTGGACAACCTGGTGTTTGTCATCAACTGCAACCTGCAGCGCCTGGACGGTCCGGTGCGCGGCAATGGCAAGATCATCCAGGAACTGGAGGGCGAGTTCCGCGGAGCAGACTGGAACGTCATCAAGTTGATCTGGGGTTCCGGCTGGGACCCATTGCTGGCCCGCGACAAGGATGGCGCGCTGCGCAAGGTCATGATGGACACCCTGGATGGCGACTACCAGGCCATGAAAGCCAACGACGGCGCCTATGTGCGCAAGCATTTCTTCGGCAAGGATCCCCGCACGCTGGAAATGGTCGCCAAGATGAGCGACGAAGAAGTGTTTGACCTGCGCCGCGGTGGCCACGATTCCAAGAAGGTGTATGCCGCCTTCCACAAGGCCGTGCACCACAAGGGCCAACCCACCGTGTTGCTGATCAAGACCGTCAAGGGCTTTGGTATGGGCAAGGCCGGTGAGGGCAAGAACAATGTGCACCAGACCAAGAAGCTGACCGACGAGGACATCAAGGCCTTCCGCGACCGCTTCAACATTCCAGTTCCGGACAGCCAGCTTGCCGACATTCCCTTCTACAAGCCAGCTGACGACACGCCGGAAATGCGCTACCTGCACGAGCGCCGCAAGGCACTGGGTGGCTACCTGCCGCACCGCCGTACCAAGTCGGACGAGCAGTTCACCGTGCCTTCGCTCGATACCTTCAAGTCCGTGATGGACCCCACGCCCGAAGGCCGTGAAATCTCCACCACCCAGGCCTATGTGCGTTTCCTGACGCAGTTGCTGCGCGACCAGGCCCTGGGCCCCCGCGTCGTACCCATCTTGGTGGACGAGGCCCGTACCTTTGGTATGGAAGGCTTGTTCCGCCAGGTGGGTATCTACAACCCTGCGGGCCAGCAGTACACCCCGGTCGACAAAGACCAGGTCATGTATTACAAGGAAGACAAGGCCGGCCAGATCCTGCAAGAGGGCATCAACGAAGCCGGCGGCATGAGCAGCTGGATTGCGGCTGCCACCAGTTACAGCACCAGCAACCGGATCATGATCCCGTTCTATGTGTACTACTCCATGTTCGGCTTCCAGCGTATTGGTGATCTGGCATGGGCTGCTGGCGACATGCAGGCCCGCGGCTTCCTGCTCGGTGGCACCTCGGGTCGTACCACGCTGAACGGCGAGGGCCTGCAGCACGAAGACGGTCACAGCCACATCATGGCTGGCACCATTCCCAACTGCATCAGCTACGACCCGACCTTTGCACACGAAGTCGGCGTCATCCTGCACCATGGCCTCAAGCGCATGGTGGAGAAGCAGGACAACGTCTACTACTACCTGACGCTGCTGAACGAAAACTACGCTATGCCCGGCCTCACACCCGGTACTGAAGAGCAGATCATCAAGGGCATGTACATGTGCAAGGAAGGCGCCAAGCTGACCCCACGTGTGCAGTTGTTGGGCTCGGGAACGATCCTGCGTGAAAGCATTGCGGCTCAGGAGCTACTGGAGAAGGAATGGGGTGTTGCCGCCGACGTCTGGAGCTGCCCAAGCTTTAACGAACTGACCCGCGACGGCCAGGACGCTGAGCGCTGGAACCTGCTGCATCCGCTGGAAACCCCCCGCGTTTGCTTTGTGGCGCAGCAGCTTGAGAAGGCCAAGGGCCCGGTGGTTGCTTCCACGGATTACATGAAGGCCTACGCTGAGCAGATCCGCCCCTTCATCCCCAAGGGCCGCACCTACAAGGTACTGGGTACCGACGGTTATGGCCGCAGCGATTTCCGCTCCAAGTTGCGCGAGCACTTCGAAGTGAACCGCCACTACATCGTGGTTGCCGCGCTGAAAGCGCTGAGCGAAGACGGCACCGTGCCCGTGACCAAGGTGGCCGAGGCGATTGCCAAGTACGGCATCAAGGCTGACAAGATCAACCCGCTGTACGCATAAGAAAAACTGGAGACAACAAAAATGGCATCTATCGATATCCAGGTTCCAGACATTGGCGACTTTGATGAAGTCACCGTCATTGAACTGATGGTCAAGGTTGGCGATACCGTCAAAGCCGAGCAATCGTTGATCACCGTGGAGTCCGACAAGGCCTCCATGGAGATACCCAGCAGCCACGGTGGCGTGGTCAAGGAGATCAAGGTCAAGCTGGGCGACAAGGTCAAGCAGGGCTCGATCGTCGTCTCGCTCGAAAGTGCTGAGCAAAATCAGGCTGTAGCGCCCGTCGTTGCAGCACAGCCTGCTACTGCTTCTGTAGCGCCTACTCCCACACCCGCACCGGTTGCTGCTTCTGTTGCAGCATCCACCAGTGGCCCGGTGGAAGTGCGTATTCCTGACATTGGCGATTTCAAAGACGTCACCGTCATTGAACTGCTGGTCAAGGTCGGCGACACGGTCAAGGTGGAACAAAGCCTGGTGACCGTGGAGTCTGACAAGGCATCGATGGAGATCCCGTCCAGCACCGCAGGTGTTGTCAAAGAAATCAAGGTCAAGCTGGGTGACACCGTGAACATCGGTGACCTGGTGGTGATTCTCGAAGGCGTGGCCAGCGGCGCGGCCGCTGCACCTGTTGCTGCGCCCGCAGTCGCAGTGGCTGCTCCGGTTGCTGCCGCTCCTGCTGCTTCTGCGCCCGCAGCTGCCGCACCGGCACCGGCCTTGGCCGTACCTGCGCACGCGCCCGGCGCTGCACCTGTGGGCCTGCCGCATGCATCACCTTCGGTCCGCAAGTTTGCCCGCGAATTGGGCGTACCCCTGAACGAGGTCAAAGGCAGCGGGCTCAAAGGCCGCATCACCGAGGCAGACGTGCAAGGCTTTACCCGATCCGTGATGAGCGGCGCCATCCAGACCCTGGCTGCTGCGGCGCAGAACAAGCCTGCAGCGGGCAGTGGCGACGGCGCCGGACTGGGTCTGATCCCCTGGCCCAAGGTGGACTTCGCCAAGTTCGGCCCTATTGAGCGCAAGGAACTGAGCCGCATCAAGAAGATCAGCGGCGCCAACCTGCTGCGCAACGCCATCATGATTCCGGCCGTCACCAACCATGACGATGCTGACATCACCGACCTGGAAGCCTTCCGCGTCTCCACCAACAAGGAGAATGAGAAGTCCGGCGTCAAAGTCACTATGCTGGCCTTCCTGATCAAGGCCTGCGTGGCCGCGCTCAAGAAGTTCCCTGAGTTCAACAGCTCGCTGGATGGTGACGCGCTGATTTACAAGAACTTTTACCACATCGGTTTTGCAGCGGACACGCCCAATGGCCTGATGGTGCCGGTCATCAAGGACGCCGACAAGAAGGGCATTTTCCAGATCAGCCAGGAGATGAGCGAGCTGGCCAAAAAGGCGCGTGATGGCAAGCTGAGCCCGGCAGAAATGTCCGGCGCCACCTTCACCATCTCCAGCTTGGGCGGCATTGGCGGGCGCTACTTTACGCCCATCATTAACGCGCCCGAGGTGGCGATCCTGGGCGTCTGCAAGAGCCAGATGGAGCCCGTGTGGGATGGCAAAGCATTCGTGCCACGGCTGATGTTGCCCCTCTCCCTGACGTGGGACCACCGTGTCATCGACGGTGCCGCCGCTGCGCGCTTCAACGTTTACCTGGGCCAGATCCTGGGTGACTTCCGCCGTGTGTTGCTCTAAGCAGCCAGCCCTGGAACAAGTGAGAACACTATGGCAATCGTAGAAATCAAAGTCCCCGATATCGGCGACGTGTCCGACGTCAGCGTCATCGAACTGATGGTCAAGCCCGGTGACACCATCAAGGCCGAGCAAAGCCTGATCACCGTCGAGAGCGACAAGGCCTCCATGGAAATCCCGGCATCACAAGGTGGCGTGGTCAAGGAACTCAAAGTCAAGCTGGGCGACAAGGTCAGCGAAGGCTCGGTCGTACTGATGCTGGAAGTGGCTGGTGCTGTTGCGGCACCCAGCACGGCTCCAGCCAGTGCCTCTACGTCAAATCAACCTGTGACCCCGGTCGCTGCTATTCAGGATGCTAGCAAAACAGTAGCAATCGCTACGTCAGCTACCACAGCGGCTGCGCCCACGGGCGCCAGCTACGCCGTCACTGCGGACCTGGACTGCGACGTCTTGGTGCTGGGTGCAGGTCCCGGCGGCTACTCGGCCGCCTTCCGCGCGGCGGACCTGGGCCTGAAGGTTGTCATGGTCGAACGTTATGCCACCTTAGGCGGTGTCTGCCTGAATGTGGGTTGCATCCCGTCCAAAGCCTTGCTGCACGTGGCAGCCGTCATGGATGAGGTCAGCCACATGTCTGCGCTGGGCGTGGACTTTGGCGCACCGGTGGTCAACGTCGACAAACTGCGCGGTCACAAAGAGAAAGTCATTGGCAAGCTGACCGGCGGTCTGGCCGCCATGGCCAAGATGCGCAAGGTCACCATCGTGCGTGGCTACGGTGCCTTCGTAGGCGCCAACCATGTCGAAGTGGAAGAAACCACGGGCACCTCGCAAGAAAAGACAGGCACCAAGAAGGTCATCGCTTTCAAAAAGGCCATCATCGCTGCGGGCTCACAGGCTGTGCGCCTACCCTTCATGCCCGAAGACCCACGCGTGGTGGACAGCACTGGCGCGCTGGAGCTCAAAGAAGTGCCCAAGCGCATGTTGATTCTGGGCGGCGGCATCATCGGCCTGGAGATGGGCACCGTCTACAGCACGCTGGGCGCGCGCCTGGATGTGGTCGAAATGATGGACGGCCTGATGCAAGGTGCCGACCGCGACCTGGTCAAGATCTGGCAAAAGATGAACGCCAAGCGTTTTGACAACATCATGCTCAAGACCAAGACCGTGTCTGCACGCGCCTTGCCCGAAGGCATCGAGGTGACATTCGCATCGGCAGAGGAGGGCGGCACCGCCCCCGCGCCACAGGTGTACGACCTGGTGCTGCAAGCCGTGGGCCGTACGCCCAATGGCAAGAAGATTGCTGCTGACAAAGCTGGCGTAGCCGTGACCGACCGCGGCTTCATCAATGTCGACATCCAGATGCGCACCAATGTTCCCCACATCTTTGCGATTGGTGACATCGTGGGCCAGCCCATGTTGGCGCACAAGGCGGTGCACGAGGCCCATGTGGCGGCGGAAGTGATTGCCGGTGAATTGCAGGGCAACAAGGAGCTGGCCGCAGCAGCCTTCAACGCCCGCGTCATCCCCAGCGTGGCCTACACCGACCCTGAAGTGGCCTGGGTCGGCCTCACCGAAGACCAGGCCAAGGCCCAGGGCATCAAGGTCAAGAAGGGCTTATTCCCTTGGACGGCATCCGGTCGCGCCATTGCCAATGGCCGCGACGAAGGCGTGACCAAGCTGCTGTTTGATGACTCCCCGGAAGCCCATGGCCACGGCAAGATCCTAGGCGGCGGCATGGTCGGCACGCATGCGGGCGACATGATCGGCGAGATTGCACTGGCGATTGAAATGGGCGCAGACGCGGTGGATATCGGCAAGACCATCCACCCACATCCCACGCTGGGCGAAAGCATTGGTATGGCGGCGGAGATTGCGCATGGCAGCTGTACGGATGTGCCGCCGGCGCGGAAGTAGTCTCTCCACATCCAAACAGCAAAGCAAAGCCCGAACTGGCAACAGTTCGGGCTTTTTTGTTGTCTGGCGGCCAGCACGTCTGCCGGTGCGATACTGGGCCAGGATGGGTGACACCAGTATGTAGGGTGTCACTTTCGCAAATGGTGATGAACGATTCACTAACCTGAGGGACTCTCGCAATGGCATTTGCTTTCTTGGGACTACACGACACAGACGCTCATGCCATTTCTTCCAGGAAAGCCGTTTCGGTAGGGTGGCCTATTCGCTTATGGCTCTCGTTGGTGGTTGTGCTTTGCATGCTGTGTTTTTCGATGGTTGTGATCGGATTGGGATGGCAGGGCGCGCGGGAGTCTATGTTGGAGACTGCATCCAAATCGGCATTGGATTCTGGATTGCTGGTGAGTGAGAAGTCCAAACGCATGTCGGAGCCCGCGCAGGCGACTTTGCGCATCCTGTCAACCGATCCAATCGCTGAGGCCACAACTCTGGATCAGCGCCTCCTTCGGCTACGCACGCTGGCAGATGTGCTCATATCCAACACACTTGCTGAGTCCATTTTTGTTGGCTATGTTGACGGCTCCTTCCTCCTAGTTCGATCCCTGGACCGGCAGGCCACTCGCAAGCAGCTCGGGGCTCCGCCCAAGGCAAATTTTCTTGTGCAGTCGGTGGAAGTTCGACCTGGAGGGAGCGTCAGCGGTGAATTCCTGTTTTTCACGGCCAATCTGAAGCTGATAGAGCGCCGTGCACGTCCTGACTACCGATTTGATCCCCGCAGTCGGCCCTGGTTTGGAGTGTCCACGCAAACGGATGCGCAACTACTGTCCAATCCCTACGTGTTCTTTACTACGGAACATGTCGGACTCACCATGAGTCAGGTCAGCGACAACGGCAAGGCCGTATTTGGTATCGATGTTGTTCTGGAGGATCTCGGCAATACCCTGTCGGACTTTCGCATGAGCCCGAATGCACAAATGGCGTTGCTCAACAAGCACAACAAAGTGCTGGCCTACTTTGACATGACACGCGTCCTGAGCAAGGAGGCCGACGGGTTCGGATTCAAGCCGATTGACGAGTTGGGGGTGCCCAGTCTGATCCGCTTGAATGCATTGAACCCGAAGGAGGGCAAGGTCGTGGCATTCGATGTCGACGGTCAGGAATGGTTGGGTGTCACCTTGCCATTTGATGTGTGGAACAGCGGAGACTTGCGCCTGATGGCCGCGTCACCCAGTAGTGACCTGCTGGGCGGGTTGCAGGCGAAGGCGAAGCGGCTGATGTTGGTGATTGTTGTTCTGACAGCACTTCTTTTTCCCATCGGATGGTGGGCCGGTGCAAGAATTGGCCAAAGTCTGAAGCAACTTGCAACGCGTGCACAACGCATGAGCCGCTTTGACTTCAGTCAGGTGCCGCAACCGCAGACGTTGGTGAGGGAGGCCAATAGCCTGTCTTCTGTCATGAACGAAATGGGGCAGACGATTCAAACTTTCCTGGAAATCAGCCAGACAATGGCCTCTGAGCCAAAGGTGGAGCGCATGCTGGAAAACGTGCTCCAGCAAATGGTGATGGTGACTCGTAGCAAGGCAGGTGCTGTCTACCTGTGGCAGCACGACAAGCAGCAGATGCAACGGGCAGCTGTCTTGGGGGCCATGCAAGAGCACACCCTTGAGTCCTTTACATACGGAGCGTCTGGCCAAGCCTTGTCGGTTCAGCGCGAAATCGTGCCCGGCGTGATGGAAATGCAGGTGGAGCTGCGTGGACGCAGCGGACGACTCGACGGGTTATTGATGTTGCAGCACGCCAACGATGCGGGCCAAAGCAATGCGTCTTTCATTGAGTTTGTCTACAAGCTGTCGGGTATTTTGGCGCTCTCGATAGAAACGCGCCGACTGATTGATGCGCAGAAAAATCTCCTGGACGCTGTTATCCGTCTGATGGCCGATGCCATAGATGCCAAGAGCCCTTACACAGGCGGACACTGCGAGCGGGTTCCCAAGCTGGCCGGCATGATGGTGGACCATATGCGCCAGCAAACCACGGGGCCGTTTGCCGACTTTCAAATGACCGAAGACGAACGCTACGAGTTTCACCTGGGCGCATGGCTACACGATTGTGGGAAAGTAACCAGCCCGGAGCACATCATCGACAAAGCCACAAAGCTGGAGACCATTTATAACCGGATCCATGAGGTGCGCATGCGGTTTGAGGTACTTTGGCGCGATGCCCAGATTGAGTATTTTGAAGCGATAGGTGCCGGCGGCTCCAAGCCGCTTTTGGAAAAGGCCCTGGCAGCGCGACTTCAAGCACTTCAAGACGATTTCGCATTCGTGGCGCGGTCCAATGTCGGCGGAGAGTTCATGGCCGATGCAGACATTGCGCGGCTACAGTCCATTGGCAAGACAGAATGGGTGCGACACTTCGACAATCGCCTGGGCACATCCTCGGGCGAACTGCGTCGTTTGAATGAGACGCCCACCGAGACCTTGCCGGCAAGAGAGCAGTTGTTGGCGGATCGGCCTGACCACGTCGTGGCGTGGGGTGATCGCAAGCCAGCAGTTGAAAAAGATGATCCAAGGAACCTTCATGGATTCGATATGCGGCTGCCCCGCGACGCGCAGAACATGGGAGAGTTGTACAACCTGAGCGTTCGCCGCGGCACGCTTACAGACGAAGACCGCTTCAAGATCAATGACCACATGGTTCAAACTTTGGTCATGCTGCGCAGTCTGCCATGGCCTGAGCAACTTGCAAAAGTGCCGGACATCGCGTCAAACCACCATGAAAAACTGGATGGCAAGGGCTACCCCAGGCGACTGCCAGCGCAGCAGTTGACGACCGCGGACCGCGTTATGGCCCTAGCCGATGTGTTCGAGGCACTGACTGCTGCCGATCGACCTTACAAAGCACCTAAAACCCTGTCAGAATCTCTGAAGATCATGGCTGGTATGGCACGCCAGCAACATATTGATCCTGAACTTTTTCAGTATTTCTTGCACCACAAGCTATGGTTGGAGTTTGCTGAAAGTTTCATTCGACCGGATCAGATAGACATGGTCGATATCGCTGCCGTTGATGCCATGTCGCGCATGCCGGTGGCATAAACATTGGAGTCACTATGTCGCATGGGGTCATCAATCGCATCGCCCGCGTCTGCATTGCACTATTGTTGGGCACCACACTGTCTGTGTCGGCGCTGGAGCAGCCAACCGGAAAAGTGATTTTGACTTTGTCGGGAAAAATTCTCGAAAACAACAACGCTGGCAATGCAGACTTTGATCTGGCTATGCTTGAAAAACTGCCACAAACCAGCTTTACAACCCGCACGCCCTGGGAGAAGCGCCCGGTAAAATTTTCTGGACCGTTGTTACGCGATGTATTGGCAGCTGCGAAGGCCAAGGGCACAACGATGCATGCGGTTGCGGTGAATGATTACAAGACCACCATTCCGATAAGTGACGCCGAAAACTTTGCGGTGATCGTTGCCCATAAGATGAATGACCAGGCAATTTCAGTCCGTACCAAGGGCCCATTGTTTATTGTTTACCCGTTTGATTCAAAGCCGCAATTGCAAGATGAAGTCTATTTCAATCGATCAGCATGGCAACTTCGTTCTCTGGAGATTGAGTAGCGGCACAGAGCCCACTCACAGTGATTGCCGTGGAATTCTGCTCACCGAGAAAGTAACCGACCATCTTCAAACAGTTTCGGCTTGAGTTGGAACTTCGATTTTTCGAACACCGAAATGTGAGAGATTTGTTCTTCAGTTCGGCTTTACAGAATCCACCAACTTTGGCCGCTTTTTGTCCGCCTGATGGGCAGCACGCCCACTAAGTTCCGCTAAGCCAACGCGACAAAGGTGAAGGGAACCTAAGTTCCCGGAATTTCAGTTTTTCTGCTACGTGCTCTGATGGTGTTACGGACTCCTGCTTATCTCAGGCCAGCCCTTCGGAGGCCTCTCTCAAGCTGTTTTCCAATGTCTACAGCACGTTGGAAGCCCGAATGGAAATGCCGGACGGATTGATGAAGGGGCCAACCGCCACCAAGTCCAGTCCTGGAAAAAGATGAACGCCAAGACTCTTCGGGTTACTGGCCTCCAGTTTGCACGGCAAACTTTTCCGGTAGCGCAATCACGGTCTCGAATGCACAGAAATCGCGGTCTGCAGAGTCCTCCAGAAGGCGCAACTCAATGGTGCCGCCTTCACGCTCGATGAAGCCCTTGACTGCATCCATGCCTACGCCGCGACCCGAGACCTCGGTAACCTGGGCCGCTGTGGAGAAGCCGGATTCAAAAATCAGCTGTGCCACTTGCTGCGGCGTGGTGGGCTGATCGGCTGCAATCAAGCCCGATTCCACCGCCTTGCGCCGTATCACCGCCACGGCCAGTCCCTTGCCATCGTCCTTGAGCTTGAGCCAGAGTTTGCCGTCGTGCGTTGACATGGAAATGCTGATGGAGCCGGCGGGAGGTTTGCCCTTGGCTTGGCGTTCGCTCGGCGTTTCGATGCCATGGTCCAACGAGTTGCGCAGCAGGTGCATGAACACGTTTTTCAGCAGATCTGCAACCTGGTTGCGCACTACGATGTGACCATCGTCAATGGTCACTACAGGCGCTTCCTTGCCCAGCTCCTTTGCCAGTGAGGGCAGCGAGTCAATGACGCCGGCAAGCACGTCGCCCAGCTTCTCGGTGCCAATCTGCCGTAGCGTGGAGAGCACGCGGCGGTAAATGCTCTCGCCCGCTGGTGTGTTTACCTCGGTTGGCGTGGTTTCCAGGCTTTGAATCAGTGATTCGATCTGGTCTTTCTGCACCATCAGGAACTTGTCCACTCCGCCGCGGCGCCCCGGTCCCTTGCGGCCGAGCTTGATATCGTTGATCTTGGCGTATTGTTCGATGAGGTGCGCCGTTTCCTTGAGCTGCCCCAGCAGATGCGCCTGGTCCCAGGCCAGGTCGGCGTCCTTGCGCAGGTTGTCGTACGTCTGCTCGGTCTCGTGCACAGTGTTGGTCAGTTGCAAAAGGCCAAATGTGCGGGCATTGCCCTTGATGGTGTGCATGTTGCGGAACAGCACTGCAATGGCTTCGAGATCCTTATTCGCGGTTTCTTCGATGATTTTCTTGTTTTCGTCGAGGAACTGGACCGCGCTGTCGATGAATTGGTGGAACTTCTCCTGGTTTACAGCAAGAATTTCCCCAATCATGTTGAGCTCCTGGCGTTGCTGGTCCGCTTCAGCGGCCAGTCCCTTGAGCTCGGTTACATCGCGCACGCACAGCATCAGGCGTTCGCAGATATCGCTGTCGTTGCAGATGGGTGACCAACTGAGATCCAACGATTTGGTCTTGCCGCTGGGCATGGTCTTGTCCAGTTCGGTGACCATGAGGTGGGTGTTGAACTCGAAGTTCATACGGTCCTCACCGATGCAAGCGCCGAAGGCCGCTTCCACTTGTGAGAAGGCGTCCGAACCCAGATTGGTGCCCGAGAAGACCACGCCCATGACGTTCTTTCCAGCGATGTCGGTAGTCTCGAATATCTGCTCCATGTAGGCGGAGTATTCGGGATGGATCAACCCTCCCTCGGTCACCGTCAGAATGCCCTGCGGCATGTTTTGGAGCATCGTGTGAATATCGTTCGTCTTTTGCCGCAGCTGCAGGGTGCGCTCGGCCACCAAGTGTTCGAGGTTGTCGTTGATCACCTTGAGGTCGTTGGCAAGCACCTTGTTCTGCACAAAGGTATTGGCAAAAATGGTGCTGGCTACATACAGCATGGATAGCTCAAACACCAGAACGCCATAGAACAGCATGGACATGGAGTTGATTAGCCCGAAGCTAAGCAACATGTCGTGCAAGCCGGCAAAATAGAAACCAATCATGCCGCCGAACAAAACCTTGGAGCCGGGGTTTTTCTGCAATGCGCCCCGGAAAGTTTGGTACAGGCTCAGGGTGCCCAGCACAAGGCTCGTCATGAAGTAGCCAGAACGCACCTTCTGGAACAGGTCCAGGTTGAAATGGAAGATCTGGGCCACGATGGTCAGTGCCATGATCCCGAACAGACCCCCCAGCACCCAATTGGTCTTGGGCATGAACTTGTAAAAGTACTGTGCAAACAGGTAGGCAAAAAAGAATGTAAACAGGCCCGAGTAGTGCAACAGCAGCATGGGCTCGGGTGGCAGCACCTTCATCATGATGTCGCTGGGTGCGACAAAGAAGGGAAATACCGAAATACTGCCCAGGGCTGCCACTAGGTAGAGCGTGAAGCGCGTCTTGCGGTACACCAGCAGGAAGAACAGCCCGAAGAAAAACACTGAAAAGCCGGCAAGAATGCGCGTCTCACCGTTCTGGAACTGATACCACGCCAGACTGTAGTCGTGCATGTTGTATTCATGTATCTCAAACGGCAGCTGGTATATGCCCGTCATCAGGATGGTGTCCACCCGGATGGCCAGCACGTGCGTGGGCTGCGTTACCGTGAATCGCACCGGCACCGGCTGGTTGGCGTAGTAGCGCTCGATGTTGATGTTGCCCGGGCGGCGGTAAATTTCCTCGCCATTGTTGTAAACATTGACCCGCCCCATATAGGTGTTGACAAGGAGCACGACTTCCTTGCCCACGAGCGATTGGTCGAACTCAAAAACGCCGCGGTACCAACCCACCTTGAAGTTGGTCTGGTCGGGGTAGGCCTTCTTCCAGGGGCCCGGCGTCTTAATGATGGGCCAGGTGCTGGTGTCTAGCGCAACATCCTTGTTCTTGGGGTCATCGTCTCGGGTGAAAAGCCATTTGCCGCTGAGCTTGATGGGCTCATCCAGGCTTTTCACCACGATGCGACAGGAGTCGCAGCCCTCGCGGATTTCATTGCCCGCATGAGCAGGTGTAAAGCCAATCAACCCTATGAGCGCAAGCACAAGGTAAAAAAATCGCATGGTGTCGTCCTCTGGAGCTCTTGTTTATTGTTCAACCGCAATGACCTTAGCACCTTTATGGCGTGCCAAGCATCCCTAAGAACCCGAGGACCCTGGTTTTGGGCTAACCGTGCGGAACGATCACGTGTGCGGGTTGCTGTTGAAGCATTCTGGGCGGATGGCCCGATGGCAAACGAATCAGAAGGCAGCGCGGGGGGGCAGAGCCCGCGTAATCTCCAGCCTGGCCGATACCGAGGCCAACGTGGCTACTCCCCTGAACCGCATCCGGGCCCGACATGGCCAACGGCCGCGACGAGGGAGTCACCAGAGGCCTTCGGCTAAGGTAGGGCCCTGGGCGCCGGCTGGTCTAGCCTCCAAAACTGGCGCCAATTCGAATACGCCGAAAGTCGAACACGCGCTCACCTTTGTTTCCAAAAACATTTAAGGCAACTCGGTCAGCTCTTGGCGGTCAAGGCGCGGGGCCTATTTATTTATAGATGCCCACACCGACCCACGCATCGCCAATCCGCTCCACATACATGGCTTTGGCCTCGATTTTCTGACTAGTCGGATTAATGAAACGGTAGTTGCTTGACCAACCCTGTCCTTTCTCTTTGGCTATTCCGTTGAGCATGTCAAAAAATGGATTACCGTCAGAGTCTTTCAGTCCGGTGAGATTTTTTCCAACCAGTTTGGGATTGCCGCCGTGTGCCAGCACCTTGCCGGACAACTCCGTAAAGGTTACGTATAGATCGCGATCTTTGAACGTCTTGCCATTTGTAAACTCTTCCCCCGCCTTTTCTATCCCGTTGGCCTTGATGTAGGCAACTGCCTTCTTTGCAAGCGCCTCAGCTTCTGCAGCTGTGCCGTGGTCCGAAGCCAGGGCGTTGCCAGATGCTAAAAAAGCCGTCACAAAAATCGCCACCATCCAACGAATCGAACTCAAATAGTTCATTTTTTTCTCCTAAACATTAATAGCGTCACAAAATACTGCCTCCCGATGTGCCCAATGCATTCGGTCGTGCAGACTTTCGCCCAGGGTTCAAGTGGGTAAGACATGCATCCGAGTACGGGTGCATCTCAAAGGTCTTTCTCAATGTGCAGTTTTCATTTCATTTCATTGCATCGGCTTCTCCTTTGCATTTCTGGGTGGGGCGGTCAATGGCAAAACTAGGCGGCAACTCGTTCCAGCGCCAGGAATTGAATGGACTTCGATTGACCCACCCAATACAGATACCACCGTGTTGTAGGCAACATGCATTCCCAGTCCACTGCCACCCTGGCCAAGCTTGGTGGTGAAAAAGGGCTCGAAAATGCGCTTGCAGACCTGAGCAGGCATTCCGACGCCGTCGTCACTGAAAACGATTTCAACTTCGTGCGCGTTGAGCAGGCGTGACCGTATGGTCATGACGCCTTTTGGGCGTCCGTCAAAGCCGTGAAGCAATGCATTGTTGATGAAGTTCAGCAGCGTTGCGGAAAGAGCTCCTGGGTAAGAGTTCAGCATGATGTCGCCGTCGGCTGCATGGACTTGCAGTTCATAAGGCGCGCCACGTAGTTTCGGGGCAACCGCCGTTGAGACATCTGCAATGATTTCGTCTAGCGAGAACAGCCTGCACTGATCGAATGTCTGGTCTGCCGCCAGTTGTTTGAAGCTTCCAATGAGCTCGGCAGCGCGTCCTATGGTGCGAACCAAGAGATCTGCACCGGCCAATGATGTGCTCATAAAGCTTTCGAGGGCCGTGCGTGTCAATGCGCCGTTTTTCAATTCTGTAAACTGCTGCGTTGCATGTTGTAGGCTGGTGGCTGTGACCAAGGCGTTCCCTATCGGGGTATTTAGTTCATGTGAAACCCCTGCAACCAACGATCCCAACGCCGCTAGCTTTTCATTCCGAACCAGTTCGTCTTGTGCCAACTGCAGGTTGGCGACCACTTGACCCAACTCCTGCAGTGCTTTCTCCAGTTCCTGGGTGCGCTCATGCAAGGCATGTTCTGCTTCGATGTGGGTGGTGGTGTCCCTGATGGTTTCAATGGCACCGATGGTTTTTCCTTCTGCGTCACGCAGGGGTGCCGCCGTTAACAAAAACCAGCTTCCCCCGGCCTCAATAGCCGGGAAGAACGATTCAAATTCGTAGGCGCCGGCGATCAGCTTGGATTGCCCGACGCTGTTGCCATATTCACTGGCTATTTGCGTCAGTGTGGCGCCGTCAACCACCATGTCCGCCATAGTCTGGCGCGGCTCCTGATAGAACGCTTTCCAACTGTCCCGAGTGCCAATCATGTCCTCGGCGCAATGACCCGTGAGGGTTTCACAGGCGTGATTCCAGTGGGTGATCGTGTGGCTGGAGTTAATCACGAAAGTGGGAACAGGATTACCGTCCACGATGCTGGTTAACAAACGCGCACTGTCATGAATTCTTTGCTGCGCCTTTACCTGGTCGGTAATGTCTTGTGCAATCCAGATGGTGCCCGCGGCCGTACTTACTGGATCCATTGCTTTTGCAGTGAGGCTGCATAGAAAGCTGCTCCCATCCTGCCATCGCATGGGGCACTGAATACTGAATATCTGACCTTTGGACAGGATCGCTCCGGCTTTGCTGCCGATGACTTCATATGCCTCGGCGGAGGGCCAAAAGACGGAGCCAGGTTGACCTTTTAGAGCTTCCGGTGAAGACCATCCAAATATTTCGGCGAATTTTTCATTGCACTGCATCACGCGTTGATCGCGCGTAAACAAGATGCCAATAGAAGCATTGGACAATATCGCCCGATACTGCAACTCGGCCATTCTGCGTTCGGTAATGTCGGTGTATATGGTGACAAAGCCCCCCGATGGCAGGGGAAGGCCCCGAATTTCGAGGACGGTTCCGTCAAGTCTGGTGCGTTCAAATAAGTGCGGTTGCCTCAGCGAGCAGACTTTCAGCGCCTGGTTGACAAGTTGCTCGGGATCTCCAGGGCCATAGTCACCGCGCAGCGCGTTGTACCGCAGAAAGCGCTCCATGGGGAGCGGATCCCCTTGGAATAGGTCATCTGGGAATTTGAGCAATTGTTTGAACTGCGTATTCCACGCAACGACATGAAGGTCACCATCTATGAGACTGATGCCGCTAGGAAAATATTCAATGATCGTGCTGAAGGCCTCTGAAAGGTCTTGACCAACTGCCGCTTCCATTTCATCACTCCAAGCAATCGAACCGGTCCCAGGTAACTTCTCTTGGCGTCCTTGGTTTTTGGCTCCCGTCTTAATTTTTTAGCTGTGATAACCAAGTGGTTTTGATGCAAATCAACAAACGATAAAGAACCGCTGCTTTCTAGAAGATGCAGTATTGTTGAATTGCGCTGAACCCCCGTGGGTCATATTTCGGCGGAACTCAACAGGGCGGCTACATTGTGGTGCTGGCTACTCCAGAGATCGGCGGCTTGCCTTTTGTGATTTCCGGACTGTTGCTTACCATCGCTAACGCGCTGTCGCATGACGTGTACTACAAGGTCGTTGATCTCAATGCTTCTGCAACCCGCCGCGTGGCAATTTTCAAGTCCTTTCTGGTACTTGTGGCGGCAGCGTTCTTCCGGGCCTTGACTCTGCGTATCTTCTCGAAACGTGCCAATAAATGGGGTGCGTCTATGGGCATGGTTGCAGGTTTGGGTATCTCGTTCGAATACATGGTGACAATGCATCCATGGATCTACGGACTACTCCATGACCATGCCATTGCCTCTAAGATTCTCAAAGCCAAGACTTGGTGGGATATTGCCCCCATCCTTGCAGGTGTGTTCGGTGTGCCGCAGGCCTAACAGCACGCAGATTGCCTGCCTGAGATTGCTACTAATTCAGGAAACGGCCGTCAAAGGCAAGCAGTATGCGGTGGGCATGACTCCCGGTCCCACCGTCAGAACCCCACAGCCCGGTTAACCCCGCATGAAGCGCGACTCTGCCACTTCGTCCGCCACCACGCTCGTAGCCCGCATTTCTTTGTCGGCACGCTTAAAAATTTCAGCGAGCGTGTCGCCAATTTCACGCACGTGGGCTTCGACATCGGACTCCGGCTTATTGAGGTACTCGTAGCACACCTTGATGATGCCACCCGCATTGATAACAAAGTCGGGCACATAGAGGATGCCCTTTTGGCGCAAGAGTTCGCCCACATCCGCCGTGGCTAACTGGTTGTTGGCACCTCCGGCAACGATGGTGGCCTTTAAGCGGGACAAAGTGTTGGGGTTGAGCGTGGCACCCAGGGCGCAGGGTGCGTAGATGTCGCACTGCACATCGTAAATGGCTTCTACATCGACCACTTGCGCGCCAAACTCGGCACGGGCACGCTCCAGCGCTGCGGTGTCAATGTCGGCCACCACCAACTTGGCACCAGCGGCGTGTAAGCGGCGCGCGTAGTCATAGCCCACATGGCCGAGGCCTTGCAAAGCCACGGTGAGTCCGTCAAAGCTGTCGCGTTGGAGGAGGTGCTTGATAGCGGCTTGCGCGCCGACAAAGCAGCCCAGTGCGGTGTAGGGAGATGGGTCACCGCTGGCGCCCAGCCCGGCGACATATTTGGTTTTTGTGGCCACGTAGGCCATATCCTGCGGGCTGGTTCCCACGTCTTCGGCGGTGATGTAGCGGCCACCCAGGCGCTCCAGCGCTTCGCCCAAAGCTTCAAACAACGCAGGGGTTTTGTCGGTCTTGGGGTTACCGATGATGACGCTCTTGCCGCCGCCAATGGGCAGGCCGGCCACGGCGTTTTTGTAGGTCATGCCACGCGAGAGGCGCAGCACATCATTTACAGCGAGGGCTTCGCTGGCGTAGTTCCACATACGGCAGCCGCCCATCGCGGGGCCAAGGTTGGTGTTGTGGACGGCAATGATGCCTTTGAGACCAGACTTGGCCTCGGAGACGAAAACCACTTGTTCGTGGTTGTCAAAATTGAGTTCGTTGAAAATGAAAGCGCTCATGCTATTGGCTCCGCGCGGACTGCTGACGCGCTGGCCGCAAAGGCGGGCGCCGCTGATCCACAGTGTTTTGGGTAAAAACGGGTGGTTAAATGTGCACCCCACGCGGGTAGCGCGGAATGCGGCAAACGGCCGGGTAGGCCGCGGCTGAGTATAAATGCGACGGGCGTATGTCCCCGTGTGTCGCAACGAGTCAGCTAAGCCTCTTCATAACAAACCAGTTCAGTGCGTAAAGCATGGTGGACTCTTATCCCGCACTTAGTGGGTTGAATCGCGCGTTAGCCTCTCAGCAAATGAAATGCCAATGGCTGACAGCACAAATGTGAAGTGAATCACCGCCACCATGACCACAATCTGGATGTTCTCCAGGTTCAGGTCACCACTCAAATACGTCTTCAAGGCGTGGACGCCTGAGATGGAAATGATGGCGAAGGCCAGCTTTAACTTCAGGTTGTAAGTGTTGACATGGTCCAGCCAGTCGGGCTTCTTCATGTCGGTCTTGTCAAAGTGTCCGGTGGTCACAAACAGCGACACGCCCGCCAGTGCGACCACCCACACCAACTGCGCCACCATAGTCATGTCCACCAGTTCCAAGACCTTGATGATGAGGTCGATCTTCGCCAGATCGTCAAACAGCAAGGTGTTCATCAGCTTGTAGGTCTCAAGCAAAAACTTGCCCAATATCCCAAAAATGATGCCTACCAAGCCCACGTAAAAGAACAGCATGGTGAATCGCATGCCATAGAGCATGGAGCCCACACTTGAAAGAAGTTTTTCCATTTTTTCTCTGATAAAGATTGGACCCAATTGGCGAACACAGATTATCCGGCAGCAGCGGCTAGGGTGGTCGCAAGGTTCGCTTTGAAGTTAGTCGATGAGGCGACCTTACCCGACATAGGCAATTCAAGCATTGGCCCCAGCTCAAGCGGGGACAAGACGTTAAGCCCCGCAGGGGTGTGCGGTGCAGCCCCTTGGTGGACGGCGGGGGCACGAATTTGTTACGACGTCGGCGACTTGGCTGCAGATTGTTGGCTGCGCCGCATTGCCAGCGCCTCAGCTACCAAGCCAGCCAATATGGTCCGCAGTTGCGGATCGCGCCGCACAACGCCGCCGATACGCAAGTGCTTGGGAACCGGGGCCGGGTTACTGCTGACCACGATGACCGGGATGTCGCTGTTGCGGCGACGCGATTCGCGTATGGCTGCCACCACCGCGATGGCGTTCAAGTCAGGCAACTCGCGGGAAATCACCAGCAGATCGAACGGCGTGTGCAGCATGCGCTCCAAGGCCGCCATGCCACTGTCCAGCAATACAAGTTGAATGGATGGGTCGGAAAACACATCCTTGTAGAGGCGGCGTGACGTGTCAGACGGCTCCACAACGAGGATAGATACCCGTCCAGAGAGGCTGTCCAGCCGCATGCGTTCCAGCGCGTGTTCAATTTCGGAGACGCCGGCCGTATTGCGCCCCGCAGGCTCGAACGTCTTACGCAGCAGATCGACATAGGCCAGTGCTTTGGTGGCGGCTTTGCGGTCAAAACGGTCATCTACTTCACTGATGAAGCTTTCGAACTGGTGGCAAATCGTGGTGATGACCGCAATGCCAAACATCCCGCCAGACCCTTTGAGGCTGTGTACTTGTCGGTACAACTCATCAAACGCGCCGGGCTCCTTCTTCTCCAAGGCCATGACGCCGTCTTCCAGGCGGCTGCATCGGTCTGGCAGTTCATCAATAAAGTCTGCCTGCATTTCTGCAAGCAATATTGCAAAATCTTCGCTCATGGAGTGGGTGTCCTTTTTTCATCCCAAATGCGCTTGATCTGTGCGGCCAAAGTCATAGGCATGAAGGGCTTGGCAACGACATCCAAGGCTCCCAACGCCATGTAGCGGGCAACCTCGGCTTGCTGGGCGTTTGCGGTGAGAAACACCACGGGAATGCTCGCGGTCGTAGGGTCAGACCGCAGCGCTGCAAAAGTGGCGGGGCCGTCCATGCCAGGCATCACAACATCCAGCAATATCAGGTCAGGCGCGAAACCTTTAACCTGCTCAAGCGCTTGCTCCCCTGAGTTGCATATCAGCACGTTAAACCCACCCACTTTTTCAAGGGCCAGCTTTGCCATGGCCTGAATGAGCGGCTCATCTTCCGCGTAAAGAATGCGCTTGAGGGTCATGGTGGTTACTCATTGGGTCAAAAACAACGGCGAAAACATGATACTGCGCAATCAATATCCTTTGCTATTTTTCGCATCTCCGCATGATGCGTTTGCTGCTAAAGCATCTATGATCTGCTGGGTAAAGTGCAGCCAAGAGCCGGCAAAAAGCCTCTTAACTGGAGCTACTTATGGATATCCTTGCAAGAAACAACGTGCATGTCGTAGACGGCACCGGCCCGACCTTGTTGTACGCCCACGGGTTTGGCTGCAATCAGACTATGTGGGATCGCGTTACACCTTCTTTTACTACGGACCACAAGCAGGTCTTGTTTGATTACGTTGGTAGCGGTCAATCCGACCTTTCAGCCTTTGACCCTCTGCGTTATGCAAGTCTGGAAGGTTATGCGCAGGATGTGATCGAAGTTTGCGACGCGCTACAGCTCCAACGTGGCGTGACTTTTATTGGCCACTCGGTGAGTTGCAGCGTCGGTCTACTCGCATCGATCGCGCGCCCAGAGCTCTTTGAAAAATTGATCCTGCTAGGCCCGAACCCTTGCTTTTTGAATCACCCGCCAGACTATACCGGTGGCTTTGAGCGAGCGGACCTAGAAGGCCTTCTAGCTCTGATGGAGCAGAACTATATTGGCTGGGCCAACTACCTGGCGCCGGTAGTTTCTGCGCAAGGTGATACCGGAGCAGTAACCAGCGAACTTTCTGGCAGCTTCTGCTCCACAGACCCTGTAGCAGCCAAGGTGTTTGCCAGAACGACTTTTTTCTCGGATAACCGCGACGACTTGCAAAAGGTCAATACACCCTGCCTGATCTTGCAGCACCGCACCGACAGCCTTGCACCCCTCTCTGTTGGTGAGTATGTTCATGCGCACTTGCGAGGTAGCAAGTTAAAGATATTGGAGGTTCCGGGGCATTGCGCCCATTTGAGCCATCCTGGGCATGTTATCGATGCCATCCGCGAATTTTTGGGTCCAGGCTAAAGTCTCGGTCACCTCGCGCCCGCGCTCTTTTCCTCATGAATCCTCTAGACCTTCTGCCGTGCCCCGTTCTGGTGACGGATCACGACGGTCGGATGTTGAGCCTCAACAACACATTGCTGGAATTGATTGGCGAGAGCGAAACCCACTGGTTACAGCAGTCTATGGAAAGTTTGTTTCCATTGTCGGGGCGCATATTCCTACAAACACATGTGTGGCCCATGCTACTTGTGGCAAACCACGTGAAGGAAATCAAACTCCAGATTCTGGATCAGCAGCGTAACCCGATACCGGTGTTGGTCAACTGTCAAAAAGTAGACGTTGGGGGTATCGAGCATTACTACTGGGTTTTGTTTGTATCTCTGGAGCGCAGCCGGTTTGAGGCAGAACTGTTGGAGGCGCGCAATCGCGCAGAAGCGAACGCAGACGCACTCCGGGCGAGCGAAAAGGCATTTAAAGGCGTGTCTGAGGCGCTACTTAGCGCTCAAGAGCGCGTGCGCGTAGCGACCGAGAGTTCTGGCATCGGAATCTGGGATCTGGATCTAGTGTCTGGCGCGCTTTTTTGGGATGCTCAAAGCTACAAACTCTATGGTCTGGAGCCGCACAATGAAACGGCTGCTTACGATCTGTGGGCGCGGCACTTGCATCCTGAAGATAAAGCGGCTGCTGAAAAGGCATTCAAAGATTCTTTGGCAACCGGTGGCGATTTCTACAGTGAGTACAGAATCATTTGGGCCGATGGCAGCGTTCACCACTTGAAGGGCTACGGGCGTATCCGCTTCGATGCAACCGGAAAACCGGTGCGGATATTTGGCACCAATATTGACGTGACAGTGGCCGCCAACCATGCAACGTCGTTGAAAGAAGCGCGCGATAAAGCCGAACAGGCTAGCCAGAGCAAGGGGCAATTTGTGGCGAACATGAGCCACGAAATCCGCACCCCCATGAATGCTATTTTGGGCATGCTCCACTTACTGCTATCAACAGAGTTGACCGCGCAGCAATTGGACTATGCGAGCAAAACACAAGACGCTGCAAAAGCCTTGTTGGGGCTACTCAACGACATCTTGGATTTTTCCAAAGTGGATGCTGGCAAGATGACATTGGAGTCTGAACCGTTTGGTATCGAACCTTTGTTGCGAAGTCTCTCGGTCGTGTTGTCTGCCAACGTTGGCACCAAGAACATTGAAGTTTTGTACGACGTGGATCCAAAGCTACCAGCGGTCGTTGCAGGAGACGCCCTGCGACTGCAGCAGGTTCTGATCAATTTGGCTGGCAACGCTATCAAGTTCACATCTGTGGGACAAGTGGTCTTGGCCTTACGAATGGAGAGTGCTACGCCAGCATCGGTAGTCATCGGATTTTCTGTGCAGGACTCAGGGATCGGTATTGCCGAAGAACACCAAGCGCATATTTTTGACGGTTTTTCGCAGGCTGAAGCGTCAACCACGCGGCGCTTTGGAGGCACCGGACTAGGTCTTGCAATCAGTAAACGACTGGTGGAGCTGATGGGAGGAAACTTGCAGTTGACCAGCGCGCCCGGCATAGGTAGCACCTTTCGTTTCTCGGCTGCTTTTGCAACAGTCAGCACAATACCGACACCGCTGACACTGCCATCCCGCGAGCCACTTGCACCGCGCAGCGTTCTGATTGTTGATGACAACCCGGTAGCAGGTCGGATCGCGCTGCGTGCGGTTCAGTCATGGGGTTGGGACGCAGTTTTGGCCGATAGTGGCGCCCAAGCGCTGGCGATGGTGCACGCGGCTATGCAGCCAGGGCAGCCAAGTTTTCCCTATCCCTTGGTATTCATGGACTGGCACATGGCGAGCTTGGATGGGTGGGAGACGACATGCCGATTGCGCCAGATCAGCAAGTCCTGCACGGGGCCTGAACCGATCATCATCATGGTGACTGCCATGGGGCGCGACACGCTGGCACACCGATCTGCAAGCGAACAGGCAATGATCAATGGATTTTTGGTCAAGCCAGTGACCGCCCCGGTGTTGCTCGAGGCTGTGCATGATGCCAGCCTAGGGAACTTCGGCTTGCGCCGTGCGACGCGTGGTCGCAATAGTCAGAGGCAACTGGCGAATATGCGCATTCTGGTTGTTGAAGACAACTTGATCAATCAACAAGTTGCAGAGGAGTTGCTGACGGCAGAAGGGGCCCTGGTATCGCTTGCTGCTAACGGTCAAATTGGTGTGGAGGCAGTTGCGGCGGCTGTACCCCAGTTTGATGTGGTTCTGATGGACATCCAAATGCCTGTTCTCGATGGCTATGGTGCTACACGCTACATACGAGAAACGTTAAAACTCGCCAGCCTGCCTATCATTGCCATGACCGCGAATGCAATGTCCGGCGACCGCGACGCCTGTATTTTGGCAGGAATGAATGAACATGTTGGGAAACCGTTCGACATTGCTAAGCTTGTTTCGTTGCTGATCCGTACGACGGGTTTTCAAGCAACGAAAGCGGGTGCTTTTGTGTTTGAAGAATCGCTTCCTCAACCTGCAAACCATCCTGTAGCTACCGAGCTAGACACTACTGCCGCTATTGCCCGAATGGCAGGTATGCAATCCATTTATGTCGGTGCAGCAAAAGAGTTTTCAAAGAGTCTTGTGAACGTCATTGACGAATTGCAGTCTGTTTTGCAGAGCACCTCATGCGAAAACGCAGTGAGGCTGCTACACACTCTGAAAGGCAACGCTGGAACCTTGGGCGCGCAGGGCCTTTATCGGGAAGCCGCGCGTTTAGAAGCATTGTGCAAGTCACCACAGGGTATGGTTGAGTGCACGGCATGCTTGGATAGTCTTTCGTCTTTGATCGATTCGACCATAGTCGCACTGGATGAGGCTGTCTTAAAGCTCTAGTGCAAGGTGCACGCTTCTGCGGCTAGCTAGCTAGTTTGTGGATGTGGGCCGCGCGGTCGCAGCACTGAAGGCTGTGGCAGCAAGCAAAGTCACTTAGGGCAAAAAATGCCCTTAGCCCCGGTGAAATAACACTATAGTGCTATATATTTTGCAGCAATTTCGGTTAGCCCGGTCTCCTACGTGGCTTAGAACATGTAGCTGGTAGCTAGCAGGGCAGTCACAGTCGAGGCTTGGCGGGTGAGTGGGCTGTTTTTGGCAGCATCGGCCAGCGCGCTGGCCGATACGCCTGCCGTGACATAGGTTTTGGGGTTGATCTGGTGCGTGACAAACAGGCTGGCACGGGCGTCGCGCAGTCCGCCATCGGGGGTATAGGTGGCGTAGCGCGTGGCGGCAGACTGTGCTGGTGTAACGCCGAAGTAAGAGCGCATATAGGACGCGTTGGTTAGGGTGGCAGCCAGCCCCATGCTCAAGCGCCATTGCGGGGCCAGAGCGGTCGAATAGCTGGCTCCCACATCCATTTGCGTGCCGTCGCTTTCGACCCCTGCACCGTACCGAACGGATGCGTTCAAAGCAAGCTCGCGCGACAGATAGAAGTTGGCAAAAGCCCCCCACTGTGCCTTGGGCTCAATATCTCCCATCCCAGTGAGGGCGCTGGCGCGGTTTTCAGATCGACCAAAGTCGGCAGTGATGCGTAGGCCGTATTGCAAGTCTTGGCGTTGCGAGAAGTTGTAGCCGACTCCGTTTCCAAATCCGGCAAACCATCCGTTGGCCCACTGGTACTCCAATAGGGGCACCAGCATGCCGCCGCGTTGGTCGGAGCCTTGGTACCTCGGCGTTGCCACCGCCGCCAAACCCACGCGTCCACCGTCTTTTCCAGGCGCGGCACTTTGAAGCTGCACAGTGTCCGATTGGGCCAGCGCTGCTGACGTCAGAGTCGAGAGCCCAAGGGCCAGCATCAGGGTTGCGCAGAAGGGGCGGAACGTCGGGTTTGTCATGGCAATAGTCAAAATGGGTTGATAAAAGCGTTGTGATTGTTCGTATGTGGTCAGGGCATAACTCGCCCCAAAACCTGCAAGCGATCGGCTACTGGCTTGACCACGATGCCCTCACCAGAAGAGGGCACGATGTTTGTCAGCGCAGTAATGTTCACCTGGTGTGTGAAAACCACCAAGACGCCTGGGCCGCGCCACCCCGCCAGTAGTTTTTGCGCAGCATGGGTCTGGGCCTGGGCTGCGTGGTACGCGGTAAAAAAAGAATTGAATTCGGGTTGATCGACGCGTCGTCCGGGGAAGGCCAGATCAGCCGTGTCGCGTGTACGGCACCACTGGGAAGACCAGACAGCCGCAACCTCGATCTTTTGGACCGTGAACTCGGTGCCTATACGGCGCGCCTGGGCTCTGCCTTCATCATTCAGGTTGCGCTGCGTGCTGCAATCGTTCAGCTTGTGACCCGGTGGATCTCCGCCGCCAGGCGCCAAGGCATGTCGAAACAGCACAACCGTGCCACCTGTGACATGGACCCAGCCATCACCGGCCAAAGCGCTATTTGGCAGGCTGGCCCCAAGCAGCATACACACCAGCCCGACCCTGCGCACTGCGGTCCCCATCAGTGCACCGCACGGATGGGCAGTGGACGCTACAGGCCATAGGGTGTTGGGCATGGCGTGCTGCAGTTGCTCAATTACTTGGGTATGACCACCGTGTCGATGACGTGAATCACGCCGTTATCCGCAATGATGTCGGTCTTGACAACTTTTGCGCCATCGACCTGCACGCCGCCCATGGTGGTGACGGTGAGCTCAGAGCCCTGCACAGTCTTGACTTTGCCTGCCTTCACATCGGCAGCCATGACCTTGCCGGGCACGACGTGGTAGGTCAACACGGCAGTCAGTTTGGCCTTGTCTTTCAGCAAAGCGTCCAGGTCGGCCTTGGGGATCTTGGCAAACGCTTCATCGGTGGGTGCAAACACCGTAAATGGTCCCTTGCCTTTGAGTGTGTCCACCAGGCCTGCGGCTCCCAGGGCTGTTGCGAGGGTCTTGAAGCTGCCAGCAGCAACAGCGGTGTCCACGATGTCTTTGGCATGAACCGAGAAAGCCATGCCCAAGGTCAGTACGGAAGCGATAAGAGTCTTTTTCACAAAAATCTCCAAAGGTGATTGCGATTGATGTCACCAAAAATGTGGTGGCAACGAAATGTACAACCAATTAGTATCATTAAATACTTTGTGGTTTTAAATGATACTACGCAGTAATTTCTGGAGTTTTGCCGCGGCCCACACCACCCCTGCGGCAGGCAAGTTGACTTACATCAATCCACCGCATAAGTACTAACCCTATAGTTGCCCCTGTCTTTTTTCCTTTAACGGTGCTGCGCACCGCCCAACACCATTCCTATGCCAGTTGAACTTTATCGCGACGCCGACCATGCCTGTTTGATGTTCACCGACCTGATCGACGGTGACGCCCAAGCGGTGCAGTCCAACCAGTTTTTGATCGTCGACAACGGCAAAGGCGCCATCATTGATCCGGGTGGCAACTTGGCGTTCAACGAGTTATTCATGGGTCTTGGCCGTCACTTCAGTCCACAGAACCTGAGCTACTTGTTTGCGTCGCATGCAGACCCGGACATCATCGCGTCTCTGGACCGTTGGATGACATCCACCCCCGCCAAACTGGTGATCTCGCGGGTATGGGAGCGGTTTGTGCCGCATTTCACAAAGGTTGGCAAAACGGACAACCGCATCATTGGTGTCCCAGACCAGGGAGGTCGGTTAACCCTGGGGCGCAACGACTTGTGGGTGCTGCCGGCGCACTTTCTGCACTCCGAAGGAAACTTCCACTTCTATGACCCTGTCAGCCGCATCCTGTTTACGGGTGATTTGGGCGTGTCCATGACCAGTGGCCAGGAGGCCCAAACGCCGATCACCAGCTTGGCAGCTGCCATTCCGCGCATGGAGGGCTTCCACAAACGGTACATGGTAAGCAACAAGGTGCTGCGCCTGTGGGTCAATATGGCACGCAAACTCGACATCAGCATGTTGGTGCCGCAGCATGGTGCGCCCATGACTGGCCCGGCCATCGCCGAGTTTTTTGCCTGGGCAGAGAACCTGTATTGCGGCGTTGACCTGTTTGATGAGCGCAATTACCAACTGCCAGAGGCGCATCTGGTGATCTGACGTTGCAGGTCAGGCTATCATCGCCCGCTTGTTTTTGAACGGCGGGTACCCCGATGCGGGCCACGCAGCATGCACTTTAATCTGGCCATCTTGTTGCTCGTAACCCTGGTGTGGGGTACGACCTTTCCGTTGCTGAAAACGGCTTCCACTACCCTTAATGGGGTAGAGATTTCAGGCATTCGTTTCGTTCTGGCTGCCGTCTGCATGGCGCCCTTCATGCGCAGGGTTCCATTGCGGACCTGGATCGATGGTGCAGTGCTGGGCGCCTTGGCCCTGGTGTCATATGTTTCGCAGGCCTATGGCTTGCAATACATCTCGTCTAACCGTAGCGCTTTTTTAACCAGCCTGGCGGTATTGATGGTGCCATTTTTGGGCTTGTTCTGGGGCGCCAGACTGTCTGCCATCACGCTTGGCGCTGCCATGCTGGCCTGCGTCGGTATTGGGTTTATGTCTTGGGATGGCGGGGCACACTGGTTGGGTGATGGCGCTACGGTGTTATGTGCCCTGGCTTACGCGCTGTATGTGATCGTGTTGTCCCAGCGCTCCAGTGGGCATGACTCTCGTCAGCTTACGGCGACACAAATTGCGTTCATGGCGATCTTCTCTTCCCTATGGATAGCTGCAGCCGGCATCGGAAACGATTCCCTATACACGCTCACTGATCGACTGGCGCCGCACGGAATGATCTTGTTGTACCTGGGTGTAGTGGCCACTGCCGGCATGCTGTGGCTGCAGGCAATTGCACAGCGACAGGTGCCAGCCGACAAGGCTGCGGTTGTCTATGCCATGGAACCCGTTTTTGCCGCGCTGTTTGCCTGGCTCTGGCTCCACGAGTTGTTGAGCGGACGCGCGGCGCTGGGTGCTGCCTTGGTTGTGACGGCTGTTTTGCTGAGCGAGCTCAAAACGGCGCAAGGTGTTCCCAACAAGGCAAGTGCCTGACTATGCTGCGTGCTCCAGCGCACCAAACTCAAAAGAGAAGAGGCAGTTGCCGCCGGCCTCCTTGGCATTGTCAGTGACTAGTTCAGCGCGGTCGATGAGTACGTCCGTGCTGATAGAGTCCTGCAGTCCAATCAGGCACAGCCCCATACTGACGGTTAGTTGCGCGGATGTGTCGTTGGTATCGAAAGGAGCCGCATAGCAGTTGCTGATGCAGCTTGCCATGTGTTGTGCCCTGGCTCCTGCTGCTTCGCAAGTGGGGCCCAAATCTTCCAGAACGATCACAAACTTGTCGGCAAAAAGCCGTGCAATGGCTACGTCTGGCCCCAGCGCTTCGCGCATGCGGCGCGCCGACTGCTGCAACAACATGTCGCCGGCCAGGTGACCCAGATGGACGTTGTGGCTCTTGAAGTCATCAATATCCACCAGTAAAACTGCGGAGTAACTCTGCGTTTCCTGACTCTTGTCGATAGCCCGTTGCAAACTGATGAGCAGGGCTGCGCGGTTCTTCAGGCCCGTCAAAGTGTCTGCAAACGTGAGCTGGGCAATCTTTTTTTGCAATGCCGAGTGGGCACTGAGCAGTCTTCCAAACGCGGTGTCGAGATCGCCTTCCAAAGGTGCAAAGGCTTCGTCTGCGACATACCGCAACCGTTCGGCCTTTGGGATAGAACCCTCACCCATTCGGCTTTGTGGCTTGTGTCTGGCGGTTGGCGTTCGCAGGGTTGGGGCGCTGATAGATTCCACGACAAATCTCCTCTTGGTTGGGTGTGTACCGGCAGCAGCCATCCGTAAAGCCGGGGCACGTCTGTCAGAGCATTCGCACTTACTTCAGCACGGAACATGCCAACACGCAGATGAGCAAACCCTTTGCAAGTCATTGATTTGTAAACAAATATTGCATAGCGCCGGGCTTGGTTTCGTGCCATTGTGTAGAAGTCTGCACAGTGCCTTGTATGGGCGTGCGGACTTCTACACGGGCCTCCGACGCTCGCCAAATTTATTTGTTGCTGCCTATGCAAAGCGTTGCGACGATGGGGCAATTTGAGGTGATACTGCGCCCATTTGTTGACGATATGCCCGGCCCACTGAATCTAAAACGCAGCCCTGTTTTGCCGCGCTGGCTGGGCTCGGCATTGGCGTGGGTGCTATTGAGCCTGGTGGTTGGCGCGGGTGCCGCAGTGGCCTATACGTGGAGCGAGCGCATAGGGTTTGAGCAGATCGACGATGTTGCCAACCGCCACCTGGACCTTTATGCGTCTACCCTCGAGAGCGAGCTGGGTAAACATGCTTACCTACCCAGCCTGATGGAATTGGACCCCGACATTCAGCATTTGTTTGCAGTTCCTGACGACGCAGACGCCAGGACCCATGCCGCTCGAAAGCTGGCTAGCTTCAAGGTGAGGTCTGGAGCCATTACAACGTTTGCGCTGGATCCTGTCGGCACCCCGTTGGCATCGAGTGATGGCTACCGCGAAGCGGGCGTCATGGCGCTACCCTCGCTGCTGTCTCGCACCCTGCAGTCTCAGCGGTCTCAGGTCTTTGTAGCCAACCAGGTGAGCGGGGCTTCAGAATACTATTTCGCACAGACCGCGCTGAGGGATGGTCAACTGGTCGGCATTGTCGGTGTCAAGGTGAGCCTGGACCCGCTAGAGGCTACCTGGATGGACTTGAGTCTGCGTTCCGGAAGTGAAAAGCTGTTGGTGGTGGATGAAGAGGGCGTGATTGTGATGTCCTCCGTGCGCCATTGGAAATACAAGTCTGTTGCTTTGGATGGGGCCGAGCCCGGGGTGCTACTGCGGTTCGCGGAGAAGTACCCCCGCCAGGCTATTCGACCACTTAGCATGGTCGTTGAGCGTGTTGGCCCCCGCGAGGCGCGCCAGGTTCGCATCGTGGAGCCGGACGGAAGCTCCAGTGTGCATGTTGTGCAGAAGCGTCTGATTCCCTTGCTGGGGTGGCGCATCATGATTTTGTCTAACCCCTATGGCATGTGGCGCAATGCCCGCCTTGCTGCGTGGGGCGGCGGCGCGGTGGCGGCGTTTTTGGCCTTGCTCTCTGTCTACTTGTGGCAGCGCCGCCGCTCTGTGCGGCAAATCTCCTTGGCGCGCAACGCGCTGCAGGAGGCCAATGCCCAATTGGAGCGCCGTGTTGCACAACGGACGGATGAGTTACGCCTGACCAATGCTGAATTGGTCAGTGAGATGCACGAGCGCCAGGTGGCGCAAGACGAACTGGTGCAGGCAGGCAAGTTGGCCGTCCTGGGGCAGATGTCCGCCGGCATATCGCACGAGATCAACCAGCCCCTGACGGCTTTGCGCGCATTGGCCAAAAACACCTCCAAGCTGCTGAGTGCGGGTCGCATGGAAGATGTCCACGAGAACCTCAATGCCATCAGCGAAGTCACCGAGCGCATGGGCAGCATCACGGCGCAGCTGAAATCATTCGCTCGCAAATCACAGGGTCAGTACCAAGCCGTATCCCTGCTCGCGGCGGTGCAATACATGCAACGCTTGCTGGAGCACCGTTTCAGTGCCGAAGAGGTCCAGGTGGTGGTGGCGATTCCCGAGCAGTTGCAGGTGCGCTGCGACCTGAACCGTCTGGAGCAGGTTCTGGTAAATCTGGCGGGCAATGCGCTGGATGCGATGCAGGATCAACCGGTGAAGGTGCTGACGATCAGCGCTTTGCCCCCCGAGGGCGAGCGCGTTCAGGTGCGTGTTGAAGACTCCGGTGCGGGGTTGCCCGACGAGTTGATGGCGCGTTTGTTTGAGCCTTTCTTCACCACCAAAGCCAGCGGCGAAGGGCTGGGGTTGGGCCTGGTCATTTCGTCCAACATTGTGCGGGAGTTTGGTGGCACCTTGCGTGTGCATAAAGGTGTGCAGGGGCTTGCGTTTGAGTTTGACCTGGAAATTGTCCGAGGAGAAGGCCATGTTTGAGGGGTTCAAGGTGGTGTTTGTGGAGGACGACGCTACGGTGCGGCGCAGTCTCACGCAGACGCTGGAGTTGACAGGCATGGAGGTAGTGCCCTGCGGCTGCGCTGAGGACGCGCTGCCGCATCTGTGGTCTGGCATGCAAGGAATTGTCATCAGTGACATTCAGCTCCCCGGCATGAGTGGCATGCAGCTGCTGGACCATATCGCCGAGGTGAACCCTGCTATTCCAGTCATTTTGATCACGGCGCACGGTGATGTTGCCATGGCCGTGCAAGCCATGCATGCAGGCGCCTATGACTTCCTGGAAAAGCCGTTTTCTCCGGAACGCTTTGTTGAGACCGCCCAGCGCGCCCTAGAAAAGCGCATGTTGCGCATGGCGGTGGATGACCTGCGCGCCCAGCTGCATCAGAAAACCGGCATTGAAGTTGCCTTGCTGGGAAACTCGCCCGCTATGGTGCGGGTCAGGGAACAGGTACTGAAGCTGGCAAGCACCACTGCCGATGTCATGATTGTGGGTGAAACCGGGACCGGCAAGGAGTTGGTCGCCCGCTGCCTGCACGACTACAGCAAACGCCGGGACCGCAATTTTGTAGCGCTCAATTGTGGAGGCTTGCCGGAGACTCTTTTCGAGAGCGAGCTTTTTGGGCATGAGGCCGGCGCATTCACCACAGCCAGCAAACGGCGCATTGGAAAAATTGAACACGCCAATGGCGGTACCCTGCTGCTGGATGAAATTGAGAGCATGCCGATGCTCTTCCAGGTCAAGTTGTTACGTGTGTTGCAGGAGCGCAAAGTGGAGCGCCTGGGGTCCAATGATGAGGTCAAGGTGGACATCCGGGTGGTGGCCGCCACCAAGAGCGATTTGCTGGCGCTCAGTCGGGAGCAGAAGTTTCGCAGTGACTTGTATTACCGGCTCAACGTGGCGGTTTTGCAATTGCCCCCACTGCGTGAACGCAAGGAAGATGTGCCGCTTTTGTTTGAGCACTTTGTGGCACAAGCGGCCCAGCGTTATGGGTGCGAGATTCCCAAGCTGACCGGTTCACGCATGCAAGACCTCATGGCCCACGATTGGCCAGGCAACGTTCGGGAGGTTCGCAACGTTGCCGACCGGTATGTGCTGGAGCTGCCGCAGGCCGATGAAGTAGCTGCGCCCGACGCCGAGGAGGGCGGCGCCTCCACGCTGGCGCGCCAAATGGATGTGGTGGAAAAGGTCTTGATAGAGCAGGCACTCAAGGAGCACAAAGGCCGTCCTGTTGCGGTTGCCCAGGCGCTGGGTATCGCCAAGAAGACTTTGTACGACAAGCTGCACCGCCACGCGCTGTCCATCGACAGCTATCGTTAGCACCCAGAAGAGGGGCTTACTCGTAGTGCTTGGGGTCTCCGCTGTCGCTTGGGGCGGCAATCGCGCGCTTGAGTGCGGCACTCATGGGTAGTTGCAGGTTGGTGCCCCTGTTCGGAAGGGGGGACTGAAACCACTTGTTGTAAATGCTGTGAATCTCGCCACTGCGAAACAACCCCACCAAGACGTCATCTACCAGCTGTTTGAAGACGGGATCACCCTTGATCATGGGGATTCCATAGGGCTCGATGGATAGGCTCTCGGTTGAAATGCTGAATTCCTGCGGATTTTTTGTACCCGCTACCAGGCTGCGCAACAAAACGTCATCCATGACATAGGCCACAGCACGGTCGGTCTGTACCATCTGAAAGGCGTCGATATCGTCCAGCCCCGCCAGAATTTTCATGTCCAGCTTCTGCGCTTGATTGAGCTCATGCAAATTGCGAATGCTGGTGGTCCCTATGGTTGAAGCTACCGATTTGCCTTCCAGATCAGCCAGGGTCTGAATGTTGGATGACTTTTTGGCCAGTAGGCGGCTGGCCGCAATGAATGTTGTCACAGAAAAGCTCTGCAACCTTTGCCGCTCCAGCGTATTGGTGGTGACGCCACACTCCAGGTCCACCGTGCCATTGACAACCATTGGAATGCGTGTGGCAGAAGTAACTGCAAAGAGCTTGGTCTGAAGGTGTCGAAGCTTCAGCCTTTGCTGCACGGCATCCACAATTTTGTAGCACAGGTCCATGGTGTAACCAATGGGGTTGAGCTTTTCGTCCAGATACGAAAAGGGCGCCGACCCCACCCTATAGCCTAGAGTAATGATGCCAGTCTGCTCAATCTTGTTCAAGGTTGGAGAGCCTTGGCTCCAGGCGGAGCTTGTCAGCATGAGCGCAAGCCACGGCCATACGATTGCCTGGCGAAGAAGAGTCATGGCGTTGCGTTTCATGCTTTTATGCTAGCACGCACGAAAGCAATGCTTACCGCAAGGCCACACAGGTGCAGGCGGTAAGCGCTGTTGTCTGCCCGTCGGACTCGCGGACCATGGAGCAAACACCCTGGTTCAGGGTCAACCGGTAGGTGTCGGGAGACCCTATGAGCCGCCCACTCGCGGTTTGGCCGGCTGCGTCCAACACAGCGCTTGACGGAACAATGCTCAGCCGGTCTTCCGTGGAAAAGGCTGCGGGAGTCAGCACAACAGGCCCCCCGTTGGGGCGCTGGACTGCGGCTTGCATCTGCGCAGTGCATTGCGTCCCGGTCTTGCTCGCCACCATGAGGGCTGGTATTGGTTTGGGCAGGTTTGCGTGGCTTTGGCATGCGCACAGCGCCACTATCACCAGGCAAGCCATGCCGGTCTTTGCGTAAGCAAGGGTGTTCATGGCTCTTAACGCCCTGAAGGGCCACGCAGTATGCGCACGGTCTCGGAGGGGCTGCGATCCATGGTGTAGCTGCCGCCCTGCAACAAGCCCTGCACCAACCCCTTGTCGGAGCCTGATGGTGCGGCCGGGCAGGTGCCCGTGCGCATGTAGCTCAACGCACCGCTGAGCATGGCCTCCGAAGGGTCACCCCGCTGCCGGGTCAAATCGTCTGCTACGGTGCAACTGGGTGCAAACCCATCGGCATAGTCGCCAAATCCTACGGCATTGACACCCTTGAACTGCATCGCGGCGTAAGAGGTTCCACAATTGCTTTCATATGAAAAGCCATACGGCTTGCCGCAGCTGGTGGTGCCGATGCGGATGACCTGCATGAAAGGGGAGAGGCCGTTAATGACAGACTCACTCGCAGAACACGTGCTGCCAGTGGTCAACAGGAAAACCCGCTTGAGCCCCAACTGCGGCAGAGTCTGTCCGGGTGAAACCGAGAATCCCTGGCTGGTCTGGTGAAAGGCGCTGGTTGCGTTGCAGAAGGAAAGCGGGTTCTTGTCGTTGCAGGTCAGCTTCTCAAAGGTCTTGCCAGCCAAAGTGGCGTCGCCAATCATCCAGGCCAGTTCATTGGCCAGATCGAGGTAGCCACCTCCGTTGTAGCGCAGGTCCAGCACCAGTTCGTTGACGCGGGCATTTTTCAGCGCCGTCATGGCATCTATCAGTTGCTTCTCTGCGCTGACCACTCCGAATGAATTGAGCACCAGGTAACCAACGGTGTTGCCACCATCCGCGATTACGGTGGACAGGGCAACGGGCGTCACTGCAATGGATTGCGACGAGGTAATGTTGACAAACCGTGGCACGGTTGTATTGGCCGCCACCAAACCAAAGCGGGTGGTTTTGTTGGCAACAGTTGGTGCCAGGCCTGCATTGAGGGTTGCAATACCCGCACTGGTCGTGTCGTTGATATCCACACCATCAATTGACGTAATGGTGTCACCCCGCGAGACACCCGCTATCTGCGCCGGTGACCCCTGTTCCACATAGAGGATGCGAACCACACGCGGGAGTCCACTGCTGAGCGTGGACCGGCGAAAGCCATAACCTGACGCAATGCCGGACTGCTGGTTGATCAGATCGACCGTCGACAGCGTAAAACTGAACTGGTCAACCGATTTGCCCGAAGCGGTGGTGCTTTTGGTTTTGAGGGCCTGAAAATAGGCGTTCAGCGTCTGCAAAACGCTGTTACCGTTGCCCGCCAGGGTGTAGTCGGCGGCGTTGACGACCGGTATGTCTTTGTACCAAAGATAGGTTTCATCCATAAAGGACCGCACCCACGCTTTTTCGGTGTCAATGGACCCTTGGCGGTCTGCGGTGCCTGGGCGTGGCGCAGTGCACTGCTGGGCCAAAGAGGCAGCACTGGCCAAGCTGCTTGGGGGTGTTTCAACCGGCGTGGGCGCGGGCGTGGCCGCCACTGCGGCAGGCGTGCTGCCGCCCCCGCCGCCGCCGCAAGCGGTTAACAGGGCGGTGGCTAGCGCCAGAGAAAAAATCAGAGTGTGTCGCATGCAATCCGCTCTTAGGTAGGGCCGTCGATCATAAAGTATGGGCGCAGGGCCCCGCACAAAGACCGGCGCCCCACCTTTTTGGCGGCGAAGTCTGCAATTGTTGAATCCACGGCGCGCCATCCTGCGTATTGGTATCAGACGCCCGTCGTTTAGGGGCCGACATCCCGGTCGCCATTTCCACCACTATCCAGGAGTTTCAAAATGATGCTACGTGCCGCCACTACTACTGCTTCCGCCTTGGTTGTTTCCCTGCTTGCTGCTTGCGGCAGCATGTCCATCGCCCCCATGTATTCACAGGACGGCCTGCCAGCCGCCGTGCAGGTGCCTGCGGGCAACAAAGTCGCCATGGAAACCGTGGGCGTGGGTGAAATAACCTACCAATGCAATGCCAAGAAAGACATGGCGGACCAGTTCGAATGGGTGTTTGTGGGGCCGAATGCCAAGCTCAATGACCGCAGCGGCAAGCAGGTCGGCAAGTACTACGGCCCTCCCGCCACCTGGGAGAACATGGATGGTTCCAAGCTGACCGGTGCCCAAGTTGCCGTGTCGCCAAGCGCCCCCGGCAATATTCCCAACCAATTGGTCAAGGCCAACCCCGCCATGGGTAGTGGCACCATGACTGGGGTCACCTACATCCAGCGCGTCAACACCATGGGTGGCGTGGCCCCATCCATGGCCTGCACGGCAAGCAACATGGGCTCCAAACAGATCGTCAAATACCAGTCGGACTACATTTTCTACAAAGCCGCCATGTAAACCCGGGGTGCGATACTTGGCGACATGCTGTTATTTGACGCCACCCAACGCACCCTCAGACCCATCGTTGCACAACTCCAACAAGCCGGCCGCAGCGGTCGCAGTGCAGCCCTGTACAACGAATGCCTGGCCGCACTGGAGCAGGCCCGCAGCCTGGGCGACGATGCAGCCCTGGTGCTGATTGCGCAGACTTTTGGCCTGGTGATTGACCAGGATGGGTACTCCGATGCGTCCATCGCCTGGCTGCTGGAAGCTGTGGAGTGTGCCAAGCGCTGCGGCGAGTTTGGCGAACAGGCCCACATGCTGTATCTGGTGGGCCGCGCTTACTACTCCCGTGCTGAATACGGTGCAGCCCTGGCCTATTGGACCGAAGGCATGGAGGTAGGCACGCGGGACGGCGACCGCATCAGCTGGAGCTGGTGCAAGCTGGGCATAGGCCAGATTTGTGATGCGCTGGATGCACCGGCGATTGCTGTAAAACTGTTCTCGGATCTGGGGGCCAACCTGGCCCGACTGGACAGCTCCACGCAACGCCTGCCCATCAGCCAGTGGGCCCGGTTTGACCTGCGCCTGCGCGAGCTCAAAGCGGTCAACACGGTGAATCTGGGTGTCAACCAGATGCACCTGGGGCAGTATGCCGAAGCCTTGGCCAGCCTGCGCCAGGGGCAAGGTATGGCCCAGGCGCAAAAAATGGACGACATCGCCAGCGAATGCCTGGTGCGCATTGCCGAGATCGCCGCGCGGCAGGGCGACCACGCCCAGGCGCTGGAACTGCTGGTGCCCGCCCAAAAGGCGCTCAAGGCCTGTTCCCACGTCTGGGGGCTGGCCACATTGTTCCTGCTGCGCGCGCAGTGCCAATCGGCTTTGGGTCAACTGGCGCAAGCCAGCGTGTCCATTGCCTCCGCACGGCAGGCGGCCAAGCAGGCCAACGCCCAGCACATTGCGCTGCGTATCGAGCGCGAAAACGCTCTCATTGCCGAAAAGTCTGGCGACCTGGCCCACGCCCTGGAATCCATGAAAACCGCCGCCGCCCTGCAGACCGCGCTGGACCGCGGCAGCAAGGCCCACCTGCTGCGCCACCTGCAAACACTGGCCGAGCAGAGCAGCGCGGCGGATCGGGAGGCGCCGGGGTATTCGATGGGTGTCCGGCGTAAGTTGTCGATTTGACTGATTTGCTATTGTGTGGTGGTCTAATTTAAATAGACACAACGATAGGTTATTTCAAACCTAAACGGCAACACAAGTGAACAAGCAAAAATCCCGAAGAGTCTTTGACGCGAGCTTCAAGCTCCAGGTGGCCCAGATGGTCAAAGTCCAAGGAC
>CAUPQG010000007.1:0-196701 GCA_963513355.1 uncultured Rhodoferax sp.
CATCGGCTCACAATTTATGCTCCACGCTTCCTTCCCACACTCGGTCGCCCGCATGCAGTTGCGCTTCACTTCGCTCACTGTGACCAGCTCGCGGGAGGACTTGCACCTCCAGGAGTGCGCCCATGCTGGGCGCACATGAAGAAGGGCACCAGGTTTCCCTGGTGCCCTCAAACCGACCGGCAGTTTGATTCAGCCTACTGGGTCGCAGCGTCCGCTGGTTAAGCGGCAGTCTTTGCTACAGCGTATTGTTAGTGCGGCTGTGCTTGACTTTCTTGGCTGTCATCGGCCCGATGTAAGCACCGGGCTTGCAACTACAACGCAGAGTTGCTAGTGCAGTTGACAGGTGTTACTTTTGTTTACCAAGCGCAATGCGAGCCCTGTCTATCTCGGTATTTACCCGCAGCATCGCGCCCAGCCGCAGTTCGTCGCACAACGCGTGCAATAGAAAGCTGGCGGAAATACATTCTCTTCAACGGGCCGCAGTGGCCTGAATTTGGAGAGATAAAAATGTTCACATCCTCGAATCACACTTCTCGCTTGGCCGGCTTCGTGTTTGCAGCCGTGATGGCTGTCGCTGTTAACAGCAGCGTGCTGATGACTTTCCAACGGGTTGCTACAGATGCATACTTGGCGCAGGGCAGCCAGACCCGCAATGTTGCGGTGCTGGAAACCGTGACCATCGTGGGCCGCCGCACATAAGATCTTTGGACACCATGAGTATCTGGACGGACGCACATGCATGGCAATGGCTAGGCAGGTCCTTCTCGCAGAATTTTGTGCGCGAGGGCCTGTATTACCTGCTCGCGGCGTTGCTGCTTTGGCTGGTTGTGCACAAGTGGCTGCACAAACGCCTCTCCCACCGGGTGATTGCCGGCTGGCCCACCAGCGCCGACATGCGGCGCGAGTTGACGTATTCGTTATCCACAGTGCTCATCTTCTCAGCACAAGGCCTGGTGGTGTTTGCCAGCATCCTGCGCGGCGACATGGTCATCTACTTCAAGCCCAGCCAATACGGCTACTGGTGGCTGGCACTCAGCTTGCCGGCCATGCTGCTGTGGCATGACTTCTACTTCTACTGGACCCACCGCCTGCTGCACAGCCGCTGGCTATTTCGCCGCGTGCACGGCGTGCACCACCGTTCCCGCAACCCGTCGCCATGGGCGGCCTATGCCTTCCACCCCGTGGAGGCGTTCATCAACAGCCTGGTGACGCCGTTAGCGCTGCTGGTAGTACCGCTTCACGGGCTGGTCTTGATGGTCTTTGCTTTCCACCAGATCGTACGCAACGCCCACGGGCATTTATCGATAGAGACTATGCCGCGCGGCTTTGCCCGGCATTGGCTGGGCGGGCGCTTCACAACAACAACGCACCACCACCTACACCACGAAACCGCGCAGGGCAACTATGGGCTATGGTTTACATGGTGGGACCGGTGGATGGGGACAGAGCGGAGGGATTACCACGCGCGGTTTGACAAGGTAACGGCGACACCCAGCACCCCTCACAGCCCCCTGGCACAGCAAGGACAAACCTAGGGCAGGTACTCGGTTGAGCGCGCAGTCTTCATGCCACGCGCTTGCATCTCGGCTATAAAGTCGACGCCCAATTGCTCAAAGCCCCCCACGCTGTTGCAGCAGTCGGTCAGCAGCACCAGCTTGCGGATATTGTCTTCACCTATATTGTTAGCGATGTCGCGCACCGTGTTGGCCACGCAGTGTGAGAGGGCTTCTCCAGCGATGATGACCTCGTCTGCATCGGACAACGTATGGATCAGGCGACTGTTGAGCAGGGTATCGGGGTCCGACGGATCGGGTACTTCGGCCTGCACGGCGGAGTAGTGTTCGGTAAAGGGGTTGGTGCCCTTGGTCACGTAGTCCACCACTTCAAGCTTTTTGCGAGCCCATGCGTCCAGCGATTGCGCCACAGCCGTATGTATGTTGTGGCCCCAGTGGCCGATGAGGCAGTGCTCGGGCCATACGACCAATGCGTAGCGTTGGGCAGCTTCCAACTGTTCCACATACTGGCGACTACGCTCTTGCAACAGGGGGTTGCGGGAGCGCCAATGGCCGGCCGCGATGTCTTTGGAAGTGATGACGGTAAACGGCGCAGGCGCCTGTCCCTGGTGATTGGTCCACCAGGTGGGGTGTGCAATATCGATGGGGTTGTGCGAATCCAGCGTGACGTGGATACCCTGCAGATGGTTGCCCACGCGGTCTATGAAGGCAGACAGGCGCTTCATGTCCTGGTCGGCACCTGAAACCGGCAGAGCCGGAACGGGATGGTCGCCCTGCGAAAGGTCGCAGAAATCATTTTGCGGATCGATGACGAGTAGGCGAACGTTGGTGGATGCCTTCATGAAGATAGTCCTCTTAGTGTGTCAACGGTTTCAGTATAAACAAGTTAGTGCCATTTTGCAATTAACTATTCGCATTAATAAAAACGGAAAGTAAATAGCTAGAATGAAAGAACCATGCCGACCCCCGAACCTGACCGGACCATCATTGTCACAGTAGACGTGGTGCTGTTTGCCTTGCACGACAGACAGCTGCATGTGGTGCTCAGTCGCCGCCCCAACGAGCCCTTTGCCGGCCAGTGGGCGCTACCCGGTGGATATGTGCACAAGCAGGAAGATACCGACAGCCTGGCTGCTGCACTGCGCGTGCTGCGCACCAAGACCGGCATCGTCCCGCCCTACCTGGAGCAGCTCTACAGCTTTGCGGATGGCGCACGCGACCCACGCGGCTGGTCGGTCAGTCTGAGCTACTTTGCACTGGTCGACCAAGCGGTGCTGGCCACCGCACAAGCGGACGTATGGGGTCTAGGCTTTGATCTGGTGAATGTGAACGCAGTGCCACGCCTGTCGTTCGATCACAACCGCATTTTCGAGGTAGCGCTCAGGCGGCTGCGCGACAAGAGCGCGTATTCCACCTTGCCTTGTTACTTGCTACCTGAGCAGTTCACCTTTGCCCAGGTGCACGAGACCTATGAACATGTGATGGGCGTAGCCTTGGACAAAAGCGCCTTTCGACGCAAACTGACGGAGATGGATGTACTGGAAGAATGCAAAGGCCAGCGCATCGGCGGCGCGCACCGGCCTGCGCAGTTATTCAAAGTGAAGTCTGGAGTAGCAAACCGCCTGCGGCTGCTGGAGCGCCCGCTGGGAACGCCAGCTTCCAACTGACGGCTAGAATCAATACCGACTTTCGACGCGTTGTTCGGAACGTCACCACTACCCCCTTTTTTATGCCGCCCAATGCCACAAGCGCGGGGCGTTCACTACTGGCGTTCTGGCGTCTGAAGTGGCTTACGCTCCCTGCCAATGACCTGCTGCGTGACGCCACGTACAGGCGTCTTTGGCTGTCGATTCTGATTAGTTCCTTTGGTGGCCAGATCACCATGCTGGCGCTACCTATGACGGCTGCGGTGTTGCTCCACGCAACACCTTCGCAAATGGGCATTCTCACAGCCATGGAGTTGCTGCCCTTTGTGCTGCTGTCGCTGCCTGCCGGGGTTTGGCTGGACCGGGTACGCAAACTGCCGGTCTATGTGGTAGGCGAAGGATTGATTGCGGTAGTGCTGGCCAGTGTGCCGCTGGCCTGGTACTTGAACCTGCTCAACATGCAGTTCATGTACTTCGTTGCCTTTGCCATCGGTTGTGTCTTTGTGACAGCGGGCACCGCCGCGCAAATCGTGCTGACGCAGGTGGTGCCGCGCGAACGGCTGGTAGAAGCCCATGCAAAAAACGCACTGGCTTCTTCGGGAGCTGAAGTGGCCGGCCCGGGCGTGGCCGGCGCCTTGATCAAGCTGGTGGGTGCGCCGTTTGCCTTGTTAGCCGACGCAGTATTGCTGGCCTTGAGCGTGTTCATTCTGCGCGGTTTAAAGGTGACCGAGAACCGTATCAGCAACGAAGCCACCCACTTTTGGCGAGACCTGAAAGACGGGCTGCGGTTTGTAGCCGGCCAGCCCTTGCTGGTATCACTGGCGGTGTCCGTGGGGGCTTGGCAATTCTTCCACCAATGCGCAATGGTGGTTCAGATCTTGTACGCCACCCGCGAGCTGGGTTTGAATGAAAACCAGGTGGGCCTCTGTTACGTGGGCTTGGGTGTTGGTACCGTATGGGCCAGCGTTTTTGGCAACCGCATTTCGCGCCGCATCGGCCCGGGCCCTTGCCTGGTACTGGGATTTTCAGTTTGCGGTGTAGGCTGGCTGCAACTTGCACTGGTGCCCACTGGCACCTGGGGCACTGTCTCTTTTGTGGGGATGCTGATGTGTTTCGGCATGGGCGCGGTACTGTTATTCATCAACTTTCTGGCCTTGCGCCAGGCCGTCACACCCGAGCCGCTCCTGGGCCGTATGACCAGCACCATGCGTTGGCTGATCCTGATCCCGGCGGGGCCAGGCGCACTTGCCGGTGGTTACATTGGGGAACACCTGGGGCTGCGCTACGCGATGGGTATTGGCGGCATTGGCGCCCTATTGCTGGCCGCTTGGGCTTGGAACCACGTCGGCATTCGGACCGTTCGGAGCTTGCCAGAGCCACCACCTGCTTCCGCGTGATGACTATGCCTACAACCCATCTGCTCTACCTGCACGGCTTTCGATCTTCGCCTGCCTCTACCAAAGCACGCATGACCGCTGCAGCCGTGGGGCAGCGCTTTGCGGGGATGACGTGGCTCTGCCCTGCCCTACCAGCCTCCCCACAGCAAGCCATGGCGAACGTGCTGTCGACAACCGCAGACTGGCCGCTGGCCACCACGGCAGTCATAGGCTCTTCATTGGGCGGGTTTTATGCCACGTGGCTGGCCGAACGTTGGGGTTGCAAAGCGGTTTTGCTAAACCCTGCCGTACGTCCCGCACGCGATCTGGCCGCGCACTTGGGTGACCAGACCGCATGGCATGACCCTGAACAACATTTTGTGTTTGAAGCCGAATATGTCGACGAACTGATAGCCCTCGATATTGCAAAAATCAGTCGGCCCGAGCGCTACTATGCGGTGATTGCCAAAGGCGATGAAGTGTTGGACTGGCGCGAAATGACGGGCCACTACGCCGGAGCCACGATCAAACTGCTGCCGGCTGGCGACCACGCGCTAAGCGACTACGACCAGCACCTCGGAGCGGTGCTGGATTTTCTGGCCTAGCGCTCGCCGCGTTTGCTCTCGAAACGCGGCTCCCAATAGTTTTCCTGGACCTGATAGCGTTCACGTTCACCCCGGTAATCTCTCCTGTCGTAACGGTAGTCGGAACGATTCCCTTCGTCACGACGGTAGTGCGGATTTGGACGGTATTGGAATGGGTTTGAATGGTGTTCAACAGGGCGTTCCCACCAAGGGTTGTTCTGGTCAATGCGCACAAAGAGCACCGGCTGCTCACAGGCCTGGTATTTGCGGCAGTAGCGCCCCCAATCCCGGTATTCGTGCAGCGCCACGTGCAGATAAATGGGAGCGGCTCCATGGGCGGGACGCCCCACCACAACCGGTTGAACATCCATTACTGGCGGGGGCGCGACGTTGCCAAAGGATACCTGCCCAAAAACACCGGGAACAAACGGACTGCCAAGCGTTACGTTGACATAAGCTTGCGCATGTGCGGCACCTGCCATGCCCGCCGTCAGCGCCAGCACAGCAATCAGGGACTGGGTATTCACCATGTGGGACTTCTCTCTCACTCTTCTAACGACGGTCGTATAGGCTCCGACCCTCTTGAGCGAGCCCGGCTTGCGTCGAGGCTTGTATCTACAACGCAACCCAGCCCACCTGTGTTGACGCCCTTTACCTACTTTTACAGCGCACTAACGTCTGGTTACGCTTGGGTGACCTTGTTTGGGAACGGTGCAAAACAGGCGCCCACCACCGACGGAATGGAGGCGGCCATCACAACAAGAAAGAACGTCTGAAAGCCCATGTGGTCCGCCAGAAATCCGCTGGCCATTTGTGTGGGTATCAACACCAGATTCATGATCGCGGTGCAGTAGGCATAGTGCGTCATATGGTACTTCCCGGGTGATATCTGCTGCATCATGTAGAGCATATTTGCCACAAATCCAAAGGCATACCCCGCTTTTTCAATCGTCACCAGGGTCGCAATAACTGTCAGGGACACCGGCGCGTTTGGAGACACCAAACAACTCAGAATGTAAAAGGTAATGTGCGGTAGATTGAGGCACAGCGCCATGAACACCAGCGTTTTGCGGGTGAGGCCATATCTCCCGGCAAATAGCCCGCCCAACAAACCGAAAGCCAGACTCACAACGGTACTGATGAAACCGTCGATGAGGGCTTTGTCTTCCAATAGGTGTGGGCAGGCTGCGGTGACGGCGTTTGTGGCACACATGCCCAAGCCGCCGCTTGTCACGCTGCCTTGCATGAAGAGTGGAGCCTCAATCAGCAGGAAGCCTTCTCCCATTCGGAAGAAGAACACAAACATCAACATGCCCAGCAGATGGGGCTTCTTGATGAAATCCAAAAACTGGTCCCTGAAGGTGCTGACCACCGCAGCAGCATTTTGGGGACGCTCTGGCACCGAGCCTGGCGGAAGAACAAGATAGTGGTAAGCAGCCAGAACCGCCATGGTGCCCATGCTCACGGCCAGTGCCAACGACCATGCGCTGCGCGCATCCATGCCCTGCTTTTGCAGATAACCCGCAGCACCCACCACCACTGCTGTGGCAAAAATGCGTCCGGCATTCCAGAAGGCACCCTGAAGCCCCATGAACTTTCCCTGCGCGCTCTCATCCAGCGAGGTGATGTACACCCCGTCGATACAAATATCCTGGGTAGCAGACGCAAAAGCCAACAACCACAGGAGCAGGATGCCGACTACAAAGTAGTTGGGCATGGCGAGTGAAGTGGCCCAAAGACCGAGCAAACACGCCATCACCAGTTGCATGGCGATGACCCAGAAACGCTTGGTTCTGAACATGTCCAGAAAGCCGGCATACAAGGGCTTGAGAGACCACATGATGCCTACGCTGGCGGTGGAGGCCGTGATCTCGCTGTCACTGTGGCCCAGATCCTTGAACATGGTTCCAGCAACCCAGATCACCATCGCAAAGGGTATACCCTCCGCCAAGTAGGCGCTGGGTACCCAGGAAAACGCCGATCGTTTTGGTTTGATGGTTTGCGTCATAAAGCTTTCAAACACTGGCGTGATTTGAAACCGGCAATGAAGTCTCGGTACCAGTGCGCACTGTCCTTGGCCAAGCGCGCCTGCGTGGCGTAATCCACATGGAACAGGCCAAACCGTTTGGTGTAGCCCGAATTCCATTCAAAGTTGTCGAACAGACTCCAGTAGAAGTAGCCCCGCACATCAACCCCCAACTCCACCGCCAGCGCCAAAGCGCGCAAATGCTCCCGCAGATAGCTGATGCGTTCCACATCCGGCACACGGCCGTCAATGACCTGGTCGGCATTGGCCATGCCATTCTCGGTGATAAAAATGGGTGGGGGGGAGTACTCCCGGCTGATGCGCACTAAATGCTGCGTCAGAGCCTTGGGGTAGATTTCCCACCCCATGTCGGTAAACCCTTGCTTGCCCGGCGCAACTTTCGGTGGCTGCTGGGTGCTGATGAAACTGCGTGTGTAAAAGTTGATGCCCAGGAAATCCAGCGGCTGTTGAATCAAATCCAGGTCTTCTGCTGCTACCGTGGGAGCATCCGCGCCCAGATACTCCAGAATGTCGGCCGGGTAGCTGCCACGGAAGATGGGATCCATATACCAACGCACGTTTAAACCATCGTCAATGCGGGCAGCTCGGCGGTCAGCTTCCAGAGACTCCGCGGCAAAGGCAGGCGTGTGGTTCAGCACGACGCCCAACGGCGTCTCGCAAACAGCGCGCATGGCCTTGATGGCCGCACCGTGGGCCATCATCAAATGATGAGAAACCTGGGCTGCCGTAGCACGGCTGGTTTGGCCGGGGGCGAACTGTGCGGTCTCATACCCCAGTGTGGCCACACACCAGGGTTCGTTCAGCGTGGCAATACTTGCCAGGCGACCACCGAAACGCAATGCCACTTCACGGGCATAGTCTGCAAACAAGGGCACGATGTCGGGAGACGCCCAGCCTCCAAACTTTTCGTGCAACGCTAGGGGCAAGTCCCAGTGGTACAGCGTCACATGGGGACGAATTCCAGCGGCCAGCAGCGCGTCGATCAGGCGGTCATAAAACGCAAAGCCGGCTTCGTTCCAGGCACCTTCTCCAGTGGCCTGCACGCGGGGCCATGCAATGGAGAACCGGTAGGCATCCAGACCCAGGCCTTTCATCAGTAAGACATCGCTCTCAAAGCGGTTGTAGTGGTCGCAAGCGATGTCAATATTGGAGCCATCCTTGATGCGACCGGGCTCAGCGCAGAAGCGGTCCCATATGGAGGGGCCTTTCCCATCCGTGGCTGCGGCACCCTCGATTTGGGCGGCACTGGTGGCCGAGCCCCATTGGAAGTCCGGCCGCAAATTGCGGGACAAATCGATCAGTGATCGGGATAGAGATTCACTCAGATTCATGGAGACGATTGGAAAGATGGTGGGATATACAAAACACAAAAAGGGGTGCCGCCGCGCGCGTGGAGACGGCACCCAACCGATCCGCCCCGAATCGGAACCCCATTGAAAATTGTGGGCGCCCGCAGAACACTCACACGGCGGGTGTAGTGGCTGAACCAGGCTTAGAAGTTGTAACCCACGTTGATGCCAATGGTGCGCGGCGGCTTGTACTGCGCTACCGCCAGGTCAATGGTGGGGCCACCGGCCGCACTGGTCTTGATGTTGGCGTTTTCAGCATTGCGGATGTAGGCATCGGCATACCAGGACTTGCCTGAGTTGTAGCGTAGGCCAAGATCGGTCCGGGTGTAGGCCGCTTGTTTGTCCAGTTCACCATAGTTGAAGACGCTCAGCCAGCTATCGGTTTCGTAGTGCAAACTTACGCGCGGAATGAGCGTTGCACCATCACCCAGACGGAAGGTGTGTTCATACTGGATCGTGGCGGCGAAGCTGGGCGCGTGCGGCATGCGGTTTCCGGTGACATCCAGGCATCCATTGCCAATGTTGACCAACTTGCAGGGTCCGGGCAGGTTGTAGTCGTTGCTCAGGCCGATCAGTTTGCCCAGCTTGGTTTGGGTAAATGCCAACGTGGCCTGTATGCGATCGTCCGGTGTCAGCTTGGCGGACAATTCGCTCTCAAAGCCGGAGACCGTTGCGCCCTCCGCGTTATCGGTCAGGAAGGAGCGCGTGCCATCAGCGTTCAATACCGGTGCAGAAAACTGGAAGTCCTTGAAGTCAGCGTAATAGATCGCGTTGTTGAACTTGACTCTGCCGCCCAAGAAGCTCTGCTTGGTGCCGAACTCGTAGTTGGTCAAGGTTTCTGGCTTGTAGGTGGCCCCACCATCCTGCACACTACCTGACTTGAAGCCAGTGGAGACACTGGCGTACACCATCATGTCCTTGCTGACGTCGTAGTTCACTCGGGCTAGCCACGTCACCTTGCTGTTACTGTACTTGCCATCATTGCAGCAGCCATCGTTGAAGCCAGAGCCCGGCAGCGCGGGGTTCAGGCCCGGGTCAATCGGACGACCGGGTACATTGGGGTCATAGGCCCAACCATGGCCGCGGCCGCCGATGTTTTCGCGCTCGTCAGACGTATAGCGCAGTCCGCCCGTCAGGTGCAATGCATCGCTGAGGTTGGCCGTAACCTGTCCAAACACCGCAGCAGACTTGACTGTTTGCTTGGGTTGAATAAATGAGCCCTGCCATCCCACAGTTCCCTGCTGTGTCCCGTTCATGATAGGAATATCGAAGCGGATGCTATTGTCTTCGGCGGCGTAGTAGGTGCCCAATATCCAATCCATGTCGCGTTTGCCGGTAGATTGCAAACTCAGTTCATGGCTGTAGTTGGTGTAGTTAGACCAGTTGGTGCGGTCTTCCTGGTAACTGCCACCGGTATTGAAGCTGGTTGGCACGTTGATGCCGCGATCTTGGTCAAAGGTGCTCGAGCCTGTGAATCGAGAATAGCCCGCTGTGTAGGCCAGACTCATGGTCCCCATGTCGTAGTCCAGACGACTACGCACCGTGTCCACGTCGCGCTTGAGGTAGGGCGCCGTGTCAATCAGCGCCGACCACAGGCTCTGGCCTGCGCGGGGCACTTGCATCAGGTCCATGCTGGGCGTGCCGCGGTCCGCAAACTTCTCGTACGAGATATTCCACGCCAATGCATTGGAGGGTTTGTATAGAAAGCTAACCCGTGCGGCAGTCTGGTTTTGGGCGTTGTACTTCTGGCCACCCTGTGTGAACAGGTTGTAATTGATGGGCTGGAAGTTTGCCATCGTGCCGCCACCCGCGAGGTAGGCGGCCTGCTGCTGCGCTACGGCATAGCGGGTGGGCGCTTGGTAGTCCACGTAGCCGTCGTGTGACTCGTGGACAACGGCGACTCGCATGGCGGCGGTCTCACCCAGCGGCACATTGAAGTTGGCGCGGCCACCGAACTTGTTGTAACTCCCCATACCACCCTGCACGCTGCCAAACTGCTCCTTGAGTACAGGCTTTGCAGTCTGCATGTTCACTGCACCGACGGTTGAATTTCGGCCCCATAGTGTTCCCTGTGGACCACGCAGGACCTCGATCGAGTCCATATCAAACAACAGTGCGGCAGCGCCTTCAGCCCGCGGCGAGTACACCCCGTCCACAAATATGGCGATTTCAGGGTCTGCATATTCGGTCTTGGCACTGTCATTGCCAACACCACGCAAGGTCATGGTGATGACGCCATGATCTCCCTGGGTGGTTCCCTGAAAGCTGGGCACCAGTGCGGAAAGATCTTGGACCGTCTGCACGTGGTGCTTGTCCAGTTCGGCAGCGCTGATGGACGTCACAGCGATGGGGGTTGTTTGCAAGGTCGACAGTCGCTTTGTCGCCGTAATGACCACCTCGGGTAGCGCTGCTTCACTGCCTTCTGCCTTGGCCTGCGCATACGCCAACCCCGGACCGGCCAGTAGCGTTAGCACGGCGAGCTGAATGGGGGACGCTAAACCTTTTCGGAACCTGAGTGCTGGCTTTTTCACATTTGTCTCCTGTCTGTATTGAATGTTATTCGTGCACGCCGACACGCTGCTTTGGTGTCGGTGTGGGCGGATAATGCACAATTTAGACAACGCTGTCAATTTAAATGACAACGCTGTCTATGTTTTGCAAAGTTGTTGTGTTTTATGGGCAAAAATCCGCGGGTTAACCCTGTAAATCGATGGCTTCCTGGTCCTGCTATCCGTCCATCTCAAAAGGAGAAAAAAGCGTGAAACCTGTTCAAAACGTACTCATCGTCGGCGGCGGAACCGCTGGATGGCTAACCGCCGCATTCATGGCTCGCACACTCGGAACGCCAACCGGTGCAGGTGTGCAGATCACCGTCGTCGAATCCAGCGACATCGGCATCATCGGAGTCGGTGAGGGCACCTTTCCATCGATACGCGGCACACTGGCGGCCATCGGTATTGAGGAGGCGCGGTTCATCCGTGAGTGCAATGCTACGTTTAAGCAAGGTATCCACTTTGTGAACTGGGTGCGCGCGCCTGGAACGCCGGGCCCAGACCACTATTTCCACCCCTTCAGCCTGCCCAGCCAGCGTGCCGGGGGCCCGGATCTATTGCCCTATTGGTTGCTTGGAGCCGATGAGAGTGGCGCAGCATTTGCCCAGGCGGCTACCATGCAAAAGCAAGTGGCCGAGGCCTCCCACGGTCCCAAGCGTATCGGTGACGGAGACTACTTGGGCCCGCTCAACTACGCCTACCACTTCGACGCGGGGCGCTTTGCTGCCTTGCTGGCCACACATGCGAAGTCTTTGGGCGTAGCCCACAGAGTGGCGACGGTCGATTCGGTGACATTGGCGGAAGATGGCGCTATCGCCGGCGTGGTAACACGCGAGTGCGGCACCCTCACCGCTGACCTCTACATCGATTGCACGGGCTTTCATGCAGCCTTGATCGGCAAGGCATTGGGCTCGCCTTTTCACAGTGTCAACGACGTACTGTTTGTGGACAGCGCGCTGGCCATGCAGGTGCCCTACGCTAGAGCAGAAGCCGCCATACCCTCGTACACCATCTCTACGGCCCATGAGGCCGGCTGGACCTGGGACATTGGCTTGCAGCAAAGGCGTGGCATAGGCTACGTTTACAGCAGCCGCTACACAGACGATACGCGCGCGGAGCAGGTGCTGCGTTCCTATATTGGACCGGCCGGCAACGCATTAACACCCCGGAAGCTGAAACTCAATGTGGGCTACCGCGATGTCCAGTGGGTCAAGAACTGCGTGGCCGTGGGGCTGTCCGGTGGCTTTCTGGAGCCACTGGAATCCTCGGGCATTGGGCTCATCGAAACAGCTGCCTACCTGGTGAGTTACCTCTTCCCGCGCGATGGCGATATGGTGCCCGTGGCCAAATTGTTCAACGAGATGATGCGTGCACGGTATGAGCGCATTGTCGATTTCGTCAAGATGCATTACTGCCTGACCCAGCGCACAGACTCACGATTCTGGATTGACAACACCGGCGCAAGCACCATCCCCGCCAGCCTGCAGGAAAAGCTGGCCATGTGGCGCTGCCGCCCCCCTCACCGACTGGACTTTGTGGTGGATATGGAGATGTACCCACCCTCCAGCTGGCAGTATGTTTTGTACGGCATGGAGTTCAAGACCGATCTGGGTCCCAGCCGTGGCGCCTACCCGCGCATGGAGGAGGCCCGACAGGAATTCACAATGATCCAAAAGATGGGCCAACGTGCACTGGCCGATTTGCCCACGCACCGGGCGCTGGTCAACAGCCTGTGTGCCCGCCCGACCTGATCAGCGCCGCTTGCCCTGGGTGCCCGTATTGGCCTTGAGCGAGCTGGTGGAGTCGCGGACTACCAACTCGTGCGGCAACACGCGGTGCAGCGCGTCTTCGGACAGCTCAGGCGCATCACTGCGATTGGAGGCGATCAACATCTCTACAGCCACACGTGCCATTTCATTCTTGGGCTGGCGCACGGTTGTGAGGGGCGGCCACACCAGGCTTGCTGCGGGTGAATCATCAAAGCCCGCAATCGACAGATCGCCTGGGACCGCCAGCCCCAGACGCTGAGCGGCAGCCAGTACACCCAAGGCCATGTCGTCGTTACCCGCAAACACAGCCGTAGGGCGCACGCGCCGGCTGAGCAATTTGTGGGCAGCGTCCACCCCGGAGGCAAACACAAAATCGCCCTGGCAGACAAAGTCCTGTTCCACCGGAATACGGTGCGCCTTCATGGCACGCAAATACCCCTGGTAGCGCAATGCCGACGCGGCTTGGTCCGCCGGACCCTTGATAAATGCAATGCGCTCGTGCCCCAGGCTGATCAGCAGGTTGGTGATTTCCTCGGCAGCGTGGGCATCGTCCATGCGGACGCTAGCCACGCCTTTGACATCCCGTGCGGGGGACAGCAGTACATAGGGAGTCTGGTTCTCTCGCAAGGCCTTCAGCACCTTGGGGTTATCACACAGCGGAGGCGTCAGAATCATGCCGTCTGGTTGCAGTGCACTGACCATGCGCGCCACTTGCTGGGCCAGATCAGGCGCATCGTTGTGCAGGGACTCCACCACCAGGTGGTAGCCTGCTTCGCGGCAACGCAGTGTGGCCCCTTGCTGCACATCACCCACAAATGCCGCACTGGGGTCGTAATACAGGAGCCCGATCAAAAAGGAACGCGCACCGGCCAGGCTACGGGCGGACAACTTGGGCCGGTACTTCAGTTCTGCCACCACTTTGAGCACGTGTTCACGTGTCAATGGGTGGACACCAGACTCCTGGTTGATGACACGCGACACCGTCTTGATCGAAACACCGGAACGGTCCGCTACATCGTTGATGGTTGCGGCAGCTCCTGCCTTGGCCCCGCCCGCCATCTACAGACCCGTACCTGCGGCATGGCACCGCAATTGCCACGTGGATTCGCAGGAACCAAGCGCATCAGAAAAGGGCAAAAGATATAGCGGCACAGGTTACCTCTCTAACGAAAAACGCGGCGACTGACGGACCCGCCTTTTGAGTATCGCATTGTCAAGAAACAGTTCGAACGGGGAAGAATTACTACGGTAATGATAGCGCCCTATTTAGATTTTTAGGGGGCTAACAGGCAGTTAGGCATATAACATCGCCTTGAAAACACGCTAGCGGAATCCCGACTGTCTATTCCGAAGTTTTGCACATATCCCGTTTAGACTGTTTCCATGGTCAGTCCAAAAATCTTGATTGTCGAAGACGAGATGGTCGTGGCACGCGATGTGCAAGTGCAGTTGCAGGATATGGGCTACCAGGTTGTGGGACACGCCACGCGGAGTGAGGACGCTATTGCCCTAGCAGGGCAACTGCGCCCGCACATGGTGCTCATGGACATACAGCTTGCTGGCGCAATGGATGGCGTTAGCGCCGCGCAATCCATACGCGATCAGTTTGGTGTACCCGTCATATTTCTGACCGCCTTTACGGCGGACGACATCCTGGCCCGGGCCAAGATGGCGGAGCCCTATGGCTACATTCTGAAGCCGTTTTCCGAGCGTGAGCTCAAAACTGTGATGGAAATGGCGCTTTACAAGCACCAAACCGAACTTCGACTGCACGAGGTTGCACTGCACAACCAGATCATTCTGGACAACATGCTTGATGGAGTGATCACGATCAGCGAAAGCGGCTTGATCGAATCCTTCAACCGTGCCGCCTGCCGGATCTTTGGCTACGCTGCGGCCGATGTGATCGGTCGCAATGTCTCCATGCTGATGCCGGAGCCGCACAGCAGCCGCCACAACACTTATCTGCAGCACTTCAACGCCACCGGAGAATCCCGCGTTATGGGTATGGTGCGCGAGGTGCAAGGGCTTCGTAAAGATGGCAGCCTGTTTCCTATGACACTTTCCGTCTCCAGCGGCATGCAGGGAAATCGTGTCACTTTTATAGGCTTGGTGCACGACCAGTCCGAGCACCAGCAAGACATGGAGGAGATTCGCCGCCTGGCGTTTTATGACGCGCTCACCGGCCTGCCAAACCGCCGTTTGTTAATGGATCGACTGCAGCAGGCCATGCTTGCTTCGGCGCGCACCGGCTAGCATGGCGCACTGATGTTTATTGATCTGGACCACTTCAAACAGCTCAACGATACGTTGGGCCACGACGTGGGAGACGAACTCCTGCGGCAAGTGGCGGGGCGGCTGCGCACGTGCTTGCGCGAGGGCGACAGCGTAGCCCGCCTTGGGGGGGACGAATTTGTGGTGCTACTGGAGTCACTCAGCGCGCATGCACTGGACGCAGCGACCCAGGGCGAGCAGGTGGCCAACAAAATTCTGGAAGCCTTGGGGCGGCCCTACCAGTTGGGAAACCACAGCTACACCAGCACGCCAAGCATTGGCATTGTGGAGTTTTTGGAAGATAGACAGTCGCTGGAAGACCTGATGAAGATGGCCGACGTGGCGATGTACCAGGCCAAATCATCCGGACGCAACACGATCTGCTTCTTTGACCCCGACATGCAGGCCGCAGCAGCGGAACGAACAGCATTGGAGAAAGACCTCCGCAAAGGGGTGGCAGAGCGCGAGTTTGAGGTGCACTACCAGGTGCAGGTCAACGGTAAGGGCGAGCCAACTGGAGCAGAAGCGCTGGTGCGCTGGCAAAACGTGGCGCGGGGTATGGTGTCGCCGGCGCACTTTATTCCGCTGGCAGAAGAAACCGGGGTCATTCTGGAACTGGGTCAATGGGTGCTGGAAACTGCTTGCGCCCAGCTGGTGCAATGGTCCCAAGACCCACTGACCGCGCAATGGACCGTGGCGGTAAATGTCAGTGCATCGCAGTTTGCACAAAAGGACTTTGTGGCCAATGTAGACACTGCATTGCGAAAGACCGGCGCCAACCCTCGCCTGCTGAAGCTCGAGCTCACCGAGAGCATGCTGGTAGCCGACGTGGATGCCATCATTGTCAAGATGAACGCCATCAAGCAGCGCGGAGTAGCGTTTTCATTGGACGACTTTGGCACGGGATATTCGTCGCTCACTTACCTCAAGCGTCTACCGCTTGCTCAGCTCAAAATTGACCAATCATTTGTGCGTGATGTACTCACAGACCCCAGTGATGCGGTCATTGCACGCACCATCTTGGCCTTGGGTCATAGCCTGGGGCTCAAAGTGATTGCGGAGGGGGTAGAAACAGCAGCCCAGCAAGAGTTTTTGGCCAGCCTGGGATGTGATGCCTACCAGGGCTACTTCTTTGGACGGCCCATGAAGGCAGCAGCTCTCTTGCAACATGTGCAGGCAGCCAAAAAAGTGGTTTCTCTGACACCATGAGAGAACTGCCAAAGCTCGCGCGCAAACTCCTGTGGGTCACGGCGGCTTTGGTTGTAGGCCCCGGGCCCCATAGCCATTTTTCGGTGGAGTTTGAATGCAGCGGTGAGGTTGATCCATGACCCAGGCCAGAATTTTGGTGGTGGAAGACGAGGCGATCGTCGCCCGTGATATTGCATCCCAACTGGAGTTGCTGGGCTATCAGGTGGTGGGCCGGGCTGTTCGTGGTGAAGACGCCGTAGCCCGGGCCTTGGCGCTACGCCCCGATCTGGTGCTGATGGACATCCAGCTCGCAGGGGATATGGACGGCATATCGGCGGCGCAGGTCTTGCGCGAGCAGGCCATGATTCCCGTCGTGTTTCTGACGGCGTTTGCATCCGACGAAACGTTGGAACGTGCCAAACGGGTTGAGCCGTACGGCTACATACTCAAGCCATTCTCCGAGCGCGAACTGCGCACGGTCCTGGAAATGGCGCTCTACAAGTGCGAGGCGGAAGCCAAGCTGCGCGAAGCTGCTGCGCACACCCAAGCGATCTTGAACAACATGGTGGACGGGGTGATCACCATCAACGAGTTTGGTGTGATGGAGTCGGTCAACCAGGCGGCATGCGCCATTTTTGGCTACCGATTGAAAGAAATGCTGGGGCAAAACGTTTCGCTTTTAATGCCTGACCCAGATCGCGCGCAGCATGATGGGTACATTGGGCACTACCGAGCAACCGGCGAAGCGCGCATGATTGGCATTGTGCGAGAAGTCTCGGGCTGCCGAAAAGACGGGAGTACCTTCCCGATGACCTTGTCGCTTTCGCGGATGCAGCGCGAGGGGCGCAACACATTTATTGGCTGTGTCCGGGATATCTCTCAACAAAGAAATCTTGCAGAGGAATTGGATCGCCACCGCAACCACCTGGAAGCACTGATTACCGTGCGTACCACGGAGCTGACCGAGGCGCGCAGACAAGCTGACGCGGCAAACCAGGCCAAGAGCAGTTTTGTAGCCCATATGAGCCACGAGATCCGCACGCCCATGAACGCCATCCTGGGCTTTACCCACTTGCTGCAAAAGACGAACTGCACGCAGCAGCAAATGGAGGGGCTTGCCAAAATTGAACGAGCGGGCCAACACATGATGTCAGTGATCAACGACGTGCTGGACTACACCAAAGTCGTTGCTGACCGCCTGGTGTTGGAAAAAACGGATTTTCACTTGCCCACACTGTTGACGGATGTTATTTCCCTGGTGGGGACGACAGCCCGGGAAAAGGGACTGGAGCTTCACCTGCAGCCCTGCAGCGTTACGCCGTGGTTGCGCGGGGACCCCACCCGGCTGCGCCAGGCATTGCTCAACTATGTGGCGAATGCGGTCAAATTTACCGAAATGGGTTCGGTAGACATCAGCGTTTCCTGCGTAGAAGAGTCAGCACAAGACAACTCGCTTGTCCTGCGTTTTGAAGTACGCGACACCGGCATAGGCATTGCAGCAGATCGTCTGGAGCGTTTGTTCAAGCCGTTTGAGCAGGCCAACGCCTCGACGACCCGCCAGTACGGTGGTTCAGGGCTCGGGCTTGCCATTACCGCGCGTCTTGCCCAGCTGATGGATGGCGACGCGGGCCTGCAAAGCGAGGCCTCGGTCGGCAGCACATTCTGGTTTACTGCCCGCCTGGAGCGCGGCAACCCAGTGCAAGGTGGAGGCTCTGTGCCTGCGGTGGCTCAGGCCAATGCCGAGGAAATCTTGAGGCAACATTACCACCACGCTCACATTCTGGTCGTGGATGATGACATGTTCAACCGCGAGGTTGCGCTCGAACTGCTGCAGTCGGCTGGTCTCGGCGTTTCGCTGGCCACCGATGGTTTCGATGCTGTAGCGCAAGCCCGCAACCAACACTTCGATGCGGTACTGATGGATGTGCAAATGCCAATCATGAATGGACTGGACGCAACCCAGCGCATCCGGCTGCTTGCGGGATGGGAGACGACCCCGATCCTGGCCCTCACAGCCAATGCATTCGCCCAGGATCGCCTGGACTGCCTGGAAGCAGGTATGAACGATTTCGTCGTGAAACCCATCAATCCGCAGCAACTCTATGCGACCGTGCTGCACTGGTTATCACTGAGCCCAGCCCCTGTCCAATAAAGACACCATGACCTATCCAAACACCCCAACGACTCCTGACCCATCCACCCAGTTCAACGGTGGCGTACCGGCACTTTGGCGCTGGATGTGGGCTCCGCCAGCGCTGGTGGTGCTTGGCCTGTCCCCAGTCTGGTGGGATGCTTCTGTGATCTGGTGGGCAGCGGCAGCCATCGGACTGCTCTCCACCGTCGTGGTGTGGCGACTCCACGCACAGGCGCAATCCGCTGCATCCGCAGCGCAACACATGCAAGGCGCCCCGGACTGCGGTCAAGCAGAATTGGCGGATCTGCTGACGAATGTGCTCCCAGCTTGGCAGCACCACGTGGTTGCGGTAAAAGCCCAAACAGAAGAAGCCGTGTTGCAGTTGACGACTAGCTTTTCGGTTGTTTTGTAAGAGTTTGACCTGGCTGGAATCGGCGGATCACGCAAGCAAGGCGGAGATGCTTCAGACGGTCAAACCATTGGTCTGTTGGCGCTGTGCGAGCGGGAGTTGCAGCCCGTGGTGGGCTCGCTCACCGACGTTATACAAGGCAAAGACGCCATGCTGGCCAACATTCGCCATCTTGAGGCCGAAACCGGCGCGCTCAGCGCGATGGCGGCAGAAGTGGGGAGCATCGCTGCGCAAACCAATTTGCTCGCTATCAATGCTGCCATCGAGGCAGCCCGTGCGGGAGAGTCTGGGCGCGGGTTTGCCGTCGTGGCCGCTGAAGTGCGCAAGCTGTCCCAACGCTCCGCGGAGACAGGACGCCTGATCGCGGCGCGGGTCGAACAGGTCAGCACCATCATGGGCAAGACCATGGTCGCCGCAGAAGAATCGAATGAACAGGACAAACTGTCGGTTTCACTCTCTGGACAAATTGTGGAAGATGTGCTCAAACATGTGCGCAAACTTGGTGCTTCCGCAGAGTCCATGCACTCGCACGGCATGGTCGTGCGTGGTGAAGTTGAAAAATTGCTGATGGCCATGCAGTTTCAGGACAGGGTTTCGCAAATGTTGCATGGTGTACACGACGATATGCAGCGCATGCAGCAAACGGTTGACTCCATCGAGCAAAATGCAGTGCCAAGTGCAGCACAATGGTTGGAGTCCCTGGGGCGGACCTACACCATGGAAGACCAAAAGCACATTTGATACGACCAAAATAAAACAGAACTACTGCCATGAAACCGACTGTCACACGCCCTCCTCATCCTTCAAAGAAGCGCGACACCCTCAGGGTGCTGGTGGTGGACGACGACCCGTTTCAACTGGAGGTGATTTCGGACTTGTTGCGCAGCACAGGCGTGCGCGACATCACCACAGCAGCCACTGGAGACTTGGCTTTGCAGGCAGTGAACCGGGCAAAAGGCACTGCCGCATTTGACTTGATGCTGAGCGATCTGCACATGCCAGGCATGGATGGTTTTCAGTTCATGGATGCAGTGGCGCGCAGTGGTTTCACAGCCGCAATCATCATCGTGTCCGGGCAAAGCAGCGATGTCATGCACTCTGCATCTTTGGTAGCGCAGTTGCGCCGCTTCAGGTGGTTGGGCGCATTGTCCAAGCCGGTTGACAAGAGGCAGTTGGATGACATGCTGTCCAAGCTGGCCCCCTAGGCCGACAATATCGGCTAAAGCTGCTGTAGGGCAGTTCGAATAGGCGAAAACATCGGGCGCAGGCTTTGCGCCAGGGCAATCGCCGCCGAAACCTCGTGCGCTGTGGCAGCCTGTTCCAGCAGCAGACACTGGCGTCCAAAATCAGCAGCCCCTATATTCAACGCAGTCGATTTGGCTCTGTGACCCATGGCGCCCAACAGCGCAATGTCCGCACGGTCAATGCCATCATCGACCTGCGCGAGCACATCTTCCAGTGACGCAATGAATAGCTGCGAATATTTGCGCAGCTTTGCGTCGTCGTGGTTTGCAAGTGCCTTCAATACCGACAAATCGAATTCCGTGGTCATGACCGGATATTCCTGGTAATAAGAGTCGTAAACGCACATTCAATTTACACGACACCGATCCGTTGTCAAGGTCTGGAGTACACAGCCGGTTATGGCCCGAACGCGATGGAGCAACAATTGGATACTACAAGTCTATGGCTAGCGCTTCGCTAACCTTGCGGCTTTGCCGTCTTCATCACAGGTCAAAACAAAGGCCCCTCGGATGCCCCCACTGGTCACAAATGGCGTAAGGAGCCTGGCAGGAAACTGAACCGTGGTTCCATCCGCACATTTGGCAACGACTTTGTCAACACTACCGCGGTAGTACTGCAGATACTCTTGGGCAGAGAGATTCAAATTGAAGTCAAAGCGATTCCTCGTCATGATGCTAGCCTATGGCGCTGGAAGTCCGCCAAATGAACTGCTCTCGTCACTTATTGCACTAAAAACCCAGAATGCAGCAGCGATGCGTTAGGTCGCTGCCGCTGGTTGCGCAAATACTTCGGGCACCCGCAGGCACATCAGTGCACCCAGACCGGCAGTGCAAGCTGCGCAGAACATCGGCGCACCCACCCCATAGGACTCCACGAGCCAGCCGCCGCAGGCAAATGCAGCGCCCAGTGCCACCATAAACAGGGTCATGCTCCATGTGAAAGCCTCGGTCGTGTACTCGGCAGTCGTCAGTTTTCCTAACTGCATCTGGCTCGCAGTAATCGCCGGCCCAACCGCCATGCCACACACCGCGCAGCCCAGCGCAAACAACCACAGCGAGGACACTTGGGTCAGCAACAGACTTAACATGGAGATCCAAACATGCCCTAACGCCATTTGGCGGTTGAGCGACCAGGAAAACTGGCGCGTGCCGTACATCAAGCCGGCAATCGCAGACGGTAAGGAGTAGGCCGCGAACAGCCAGCCCACTGTAGCCTGGCTGCCAGCCGTTTTGGCTGCGGCCATCATGCCGATTTCCTGCAAGCCAAAACAAGCACCCAACAGCATGGATACGACCAAGGCACGGCGCACGCCCAACAGCTTGAGCGGACCCAGCCAATGACGCTCACCCAGCTCGACCTCACCCCAGCGCTCTAGAGCACCCGAGCGCGAAAACAGCACAATGCCCACCAATGTGGCGCAAGCGGAAAACAACAAGGCAACAGCGGGAGCCTCAAACACAAGAAAGAGACTGACGATCAAGGGGCCACACACAAAGATGGTTTCCATGATGACCCCCTCCAGCGCAAAGCCCAGTTGCTTGGTAGCGTCGGGCAATTTCGACTTGCGCCACATGGCACGGACCGTCATGGATACCGGGGGAAACGTCATTCCCGCTAGCAGCGCAAACACCATTAGTAGCGTCGGCGACACCCGCTGTAGCGCGGCAATCACCAACAGCACCAAGGCAATGGCGTGAGCAAATCCAAACGGCATCATGGCCGCGCGCGGACCACGCTGGTCTACGAATCGCCCTAACAAAGGCGAGGCCACGCCCAAGGCTATCAAGTAGGCAGCGCTGACCGAGCCACCGACCGCAAACGAGCCGTAAAGTGATTGCACCATCAAGGTCAACGACAGGCCATTGATGCCCGCAGGTAGGCGTGGCAGGATGGAGGCCAACACAATACGCTTGAGTTCGCTTTCAGAGAAAAGAGTTTTGTAGGGGCCGAGATTGAGCAAGAGGCTGACTTCTTAGGATTGGTTGGAGGGGCGGATCGCAATAAACCCTGTCCTACGACGAGCAACTGCAGTGAGAGGTGCCGCCTAAGTCAAAGTACTCATCCCGCTTCTTGGTGTAATACAGCGCGGCGAGCTCTGGCGACTGTTCACTGTAGGGGTCTGCAAGCAAGGCGTGCAGGTGCCGCACGAGCGTAAAGTCCCCAGCGTCCGTGGCGCTGCGGTAGGCCTCCACCAGCATCCACTCCCTTGGGATGTACTTGGGGTTGACAAGTTTCATGGCCACCGACACCTCCAAGGGATCACGCCCGTCTTGCGCCAAGGCCGTGTGCCACTTCTGCAGCCACGCGGCCCAGCGGGCCTCCATCACCCCCGGGTCCTGGCCATAAGCCCCACGGGTTGCGTAGAAGCTGGGACGCAAGTCCGCCACCTGCTGGGGTAGGTTGGAAAGCTCACGCCAGAAGATCGTGTAGTCCACCAGGGTTTGTGCCATGAGGGTGTGCAACTCGGCAAACAGTTCAGCACGAAAATCGATCAAGCCCATTTTTTGGGCCCACATGGCATGCAGCGTGCCCGCCATACAGTCAGGCAGCGCCTGCACCACCGCGTCCAATTCCTCCATGGCGCGGGTGTCCTGTCCCAGCAAGGGGACCAAAGCGGTGCAGAACATCCTGAAATTGACTACTGCGGCCATGGGCTGGTTCATAAACGCGAAATGTTCCCCGCCACCAATCCACATTTGAAACCCGGGGTCATAGGCTTCCATAAAACCAAAGGGGCCGTAGTCCAGCGTCCGCCCCCCCAGTGCACAGTTGTCGCTGTTGAAGTTGCCTTGGCAGTACCCCACCCGGATCCAATGGGCCACCAAATGCGATAAACGCTCACCAAACTCCCGTGACATGGCGACGACTTTGTCCGCTAGCGTCACTTCAGGGCCTTTCAGGGTGGCGGCCAAGTCCGGATATTCGCGGTCGAGTGCATGCTGAAAGATCGCCTCCAGCTCGGCCAGCGCACGCGGGTGCGCGTTATGCCTGGCCCGCCGGCCAAACAATTCGACTTGACCGACCCGTAAGAAGGAGGGGGCCGCACGGGTAGTGATGGCCGCCGGCTCGTCCACCATGCGGTCGGGCTCCTCGGTTTTAGCGCCAGGCGAATACCAAGGACGTCTGACCGTTTCACTGCCCGAGACAAAGAGGCACAGCGCCCGCGCGCTTGGCACTCCCAGCGCCGCCATAGCTTCCGAGGCCAAAAACTCACGGATGCTGGAGCGCAGCACCGCACGGCCGTCGCCACCGCGGCAATACGGGGTGGTACCGCCGCCTTTGAGCTGGAATTCCCAATGCTGCCCGTCGGCGAGCAGCACCTCCAGCACCGAAATGGCGCGTCCGTCGCCGTAGCCATTACCGGTTCTGAAAGGGCAGTTGCTCACCATTTCCTGCCCGTAAATGCTGAGTGCGTAGCCGGTCGCCCAGCCGCTGGCGCGTGCGGTGGATGACTCCCCGGCGGCGTTGGCTGCCTCCACGCCTGAGTCCAGATCACCCGTGAAGAACTGCATAAAAACCGGGTCACTGGCAACCTCGTCTGCCAACCCCAAGGCCTGAAAGAAAGCTGGGCTGTGAATGACGTGGCGGGGCGCTGGCAGCGGGGTCGGGTGCACCTCAACGTAATGACCAGACTTGACCTGGCGTGCGGTCTTGTTGGGTGCATGGCGCGCCTGCTCCGGGTCCGGGGTGAGGTTTCGCAGGAACGCGGGGTGCGCCCGTTGCAACAGGTCGGTAAAGGAGAGCGGGGGGGTGCTATTCATACAACGGGTTGTGGATTTTCCAAAAGTTGGAATTGTCCGCCACGCCTGTTGATACGAATATCACTGTGAGCCACCTTTCGGATGAATAGGAGAAAAGCGCTTTGCCAACCCTATTCCACTGTCACGCTTTTGGCCAAGTTGCGTGGTTTGTCCACATCCGTACCGCGCGCGCAGGCGGCGTGGTAGGCCAGCAGTTGCAGGGGCACCACGTGCAGCAGCGGCGACAACTCTCCGTAGTGCTCGGGCATACGGATCACGTGCATACCCTCGCCGCTCTCAATGCGAGTATCTGCATCGGCCAGCACGTACAACACCCCTCCACGGGCGCGTACCTCGTGCAGATTGCTTTTGAGCTTTTCAAGCAGCGCGTCATTGGGTGCTACGGTAACCACTGGCATCTCGCTGGTCACCAGCGCCAGCGGGCCGTGCTTGAGTTCACCTGCCGCATAGGCCTCGGCATGGATGTAGGTGATCTCCTTGAGCTTGAGCGCCCCTTCCATAGCAATCGGGTAGTGCAGGCCACGGCCCAGGAACAGCGCATTCTCTTTTTGCGCAAAGTCCTCTGACCAGCTGATGATTTGCGGCTCCAGCGCCAGCACAGCCTGCAAGGCGGCAGGCAGATGACGCATGGCCTTCAGATGGCGCTGCTCTTCGCTATCTGACAAGCGACCCTTGGCCTGGGCCAAGGCCAGTGTCAGCAGGAAAAGGCCCGCCAGCTGCGTAGTGAAGGCCTTTGTGGAGGCCACACCAATCTCGACACCGGCGCGCGTGACATAGGCCAGGCTGCACTCGCGCACCATGGCGCTGGTGGCCACATTGCAGATGGTTAGCGTGTGGTGCATGCCCAGGCTCTGTGCGTGGCGTAGAGCGGCCAATGTGTCTGCAGTCTCACCGGATTGGGTGATGGTGACCACCAGTGTCTTGGGGTTCGGCACGGACTCGCGGTAGCGGTATTCGCTGGCCACTTCCACCTGGGTCGGTACCTTGGCGATGCTCTCCAGCCAGTATTTGGCCGTGCAGCCGCTGTAGTAGCTGGTGCCGCAGGCCAGGATCAGCACCGAGTCAATCTCTGCAAACACGCGCGCGGCATTCGCGCCGGGCTTGTGGTTCATTTGCAGGTCAAACAGCTCCGGGACGATGCCCTCCACACCTTCCAGCGTGTCGGCGATGGCGCGTGGCTGCTCGAATATTTCCTTTTGCATATAGTGGCGGTAAGGGCCGAGTTCGGCCGCGCCGCTATGCGCCAGCACGGTCTTGACGGGGCGCTGCGCAGGAGCAACGGCCTTACGGGCTTTGTCGATCAACCAATACTTGCCCAATTGCATGTCCACCATGTCGCCTTCGTCCAGATAGACGATCTGGTCGGTCACACCGGCCAAGGCCATCGCATCGCTGGCTAGAAAGTGTTCTTGCCCGTCCTTGCCCACACCCAGGATGAGCGGCGAGCCGGCACGCGCGCCCACCAGGCGATGCGGCTCGTCTTTGCAAAACACCGCAATGGCGTAAGCACCGTGCAACTGGCTGACAGCTGCCTGCACCGCTTCAAACAAGTCGCCGTCGTACAGGCTGTCTACCAGGTGGGCGATGACTTCGGTGTCCGTCTGGCTGACAAACACATAGCCCTTGGCCTTGAGCGCCAGGCGCAGTTCGTCGTGGTTTTCGATGATGCCGTTGTGCACCAGGGCAATACGGCCGGGACGCTGGTGTGCGTCTGTACCCGTACCGTGGCTGAAGTGCGGGTGGGCATTGCTGACCGAGGGCGCGCCGTGGGTCGCCCAGCGGGTGTGGGCAATGCCCAGGTTGCCACTGATCCCGGCGTTGCCGGCACTGGGGACGACCTGCGCGGCAAGCTCTGCGACGCGTGAGGTGCTGCGGGCCCGGCGCAAGCCGGGTTGGGCTGCGTCTTGCGCATACACCGCTACACCACAGGAGTCATACCCCCGATATTCCAGACGTTCCAGACCCTGCACCAACACAGGAACGATATTGCGGGTTGATACCGCGCCGACGATGCCACACATATTCGTACTCCCCATGAAAACCAAAGATGGCGAATAGTAGTGCTGGACATGAGAAATTGAGGTACATTTTATTTATATTTGTGAAATATTCTTTCACAAAATTTGTGAAATGAAATAAACTTTCAAATTATTTATATTTATGAAATCATTAGAAATAGATGCCATTGACATCCAGCTACTTGCCCAGCTGCAACATGACGCAAACCTAAGCAATCAGGCGCTGGCCGAGGTGGTTCATGTTTCGCCACCCACCTGCTTGCGTCGCGTAAAGCGCCTGCGGGACGCCGGGTTGATTGAGCGACAGATCGCGGTGCTAAGCGCAGAAAAACTGACTGCCACCATTGGCTTTGGGCTGACCGCCATCGTGGAAATCACATTGGACCGCCAGGACGCCCAAGCGCTGGAGCAGTTTGAAACGCGGGTAGTCGATACCCCTGAAGTTCAACAGTGTTACCGCGTATCCCCTGGGCCTGACTTTGTTCTCGTGGTGCATGCCGCCAGCATGCCCTCCTACCAGGCTTTGACACAGCGACTGTTTGCCAGCGACGCCAATGTGCGGAACGTCAAGGCCTTCTTCAGCATCAAGCGCAGCAAGTTTGGGGCGGAATTGCCCCTGGTTTAAGGCCCGCGGCCCTACCAAGTTCACTTACACTGATCTTCAGTATGTCCAACACTTTCCCCCTAACACGGCCCCGGCAATTGCGCTAGCCGCCCAGCTTCAACTCTTGTGTCAAAGCCTCGCGACAATCTTGCATCTGCGGATACCAGCTTGGAAAAAGCTTGGGCCTGTTTCGATCAAGGCAGGGTGAATGAGGCCATCCAGCTTGCACGCCAATCACTTGAGTTCGCTTCCGAAGGGAGGCCGCATGCCTATGCCGCGCTGGGCTGGTTTTTGCTATCAGCTGGGTCAGTCGATGAAGCGCAGTCGTTGTTAGCTTCGTCTCTCGGACGCTATCCCGAATATGCTCCGCTCCACTGGTATCTTGGGCTCGTACATAGACAGAAACTAAGCCTAGAGGACGCCTGCCAGGCGCTAACGGCCGCCGTCACCTTCGATCCGGACCTGGACGAAGCTGCCGTAGCTCTGGCCTGGGTGCTGGGTGATTTGGGTCGATTTGACGAAGCCGCGTACTACGCCGCGCACGCCTTGTCCATCAAGACACAACCAGACAGGCTGGCGCAACTGGGTTGGTTTCTACTCTCGCAAGAGCAGTGGGCAGAAGCCGCCACTGTGCTCGAACAGGCTCTGTCAGAGCTACCCAACAACCCGGAAGCCCGCTGCCATCTGGTGACCGCGCTACAACAGCAGCACCGCAACGAAGAGGCGTTGCAGGTATTGTCCGCAGGGTTGGCCCTCAACCCCAGCACCCCTGCGCTATTGCAACACCGAGTACACGTACTGCTGAGCCTTCACCGCAGCGAAGAAGCCCTAGCTTCACTTCTGCAATTGCTGGAACAGACCCCGAACGATGTAGCAAACCATACCTTGGCATCCGTGCTGCTGGAGCGCAACGGCGAATTGCAGGCCGCATCAGACCATGCAGAAAAGGCTATTGCCGGCGACGACCAAGCTGCCGGCGCCTGGCGCGTACTTGCCCAAATTCGCATACGCCAGAATCGACTGGGCGATGCCGCATTAGCCCTAAAGACCGCGCTCAAGCTGGATTCCAGCAACACGGGCGAGCCCCAGCAGAAACTGGGGTGGATTTGTGTAACTGAAGGTCAATTTGAGGACGCCATAGAAGCCTTCAAAGCCGCCGTAGAGTACGACACAACCGACGCCTCAGCATGGTACGGACTGGCCAAGGCACTGCACGCCACTCACAGGTTTTCCGAAGCACTAACAGCCGTGCAGCGAGCTCTGCATCTGAACTCTAAGTGGCTGGATGCTTTGGTTCTGCAGGGCCAAATCCTGATCGACCTTGGACCTGATCACTGGGAAGCAGCGGTATCGCAGCTGAACGAAGCTCTGGTACTACAACCAGCGAGCATTCAAGCTCGATACCACCTGGCAATTGCATTGCAGAATATCGACCGAAAGGAGGAGGCCGAACAAGTCTTGTCCGAAGGATTGAAGATCACCCCCGACTCTAGCGACCTGCTGCGCCGACTGGCCGACATCCTGCTGTCTGAGCGACGCACCTGGGAGGCTCGCACTGTTTGCCATCAACTGTTGAAGCTTGAACCAGATAAAGGCACGACTTGGCACCTACTGTCCCAACTCTTCGTTCAACAAAAACGGCCAGGTCTTGCTCTTCGCGCGCTTGCACGTGCGCGCCGCACGGAGTTTGCGGTTCCATCCATTTGGTTACAAACCGGCTGGCTAGCACTAGAAACCGGAAACCTATCCACCGCGCTGGACGCAGTAGATCACCTGCTGGAACTTGCGCCGACCGAAGTGACAAGCCACCTTCTAGCCGCTGCCGCATTCGAGCGTAGTGGCCGAATTCAAGCCGCTTCACACTACGCCGAAAAGGCAGTGGCATGTGACGCGCGGTCGATTGAAGCTTTGCGCGCACTCGCCCATCTTCACTTGCGACAGGGCCATTTGATAGATGCTCAGGCTGCACTAGAAGCAGCACTGCAGTTGAATCCTTCGGACGCGTGCGGAGTCTATCGACAATTGGGGTGGGTCTGCGTCGCAGACAGTCGCTACGCAGATGCAACAAGAGCCTTCCGCAATGCGGTTCACAGTGATGCAACAGACTTTGGTTCGTGGTATGGACTAGCCGAAGCGCTTCGTGCTGAGCATCTGTTTTCCGAAGCGCTGCAGGCCATTCGCGAAGCGATACAACTTCGCCGCGACTGGCCGGACGCCATACAGTTGCGCCGGCGCATCCTCGGTGAACAAATCGATGGCTCGATGAGACGCGCCCTACTGGACTTCCGCACTACCGCTGAACAACCTGACTCTACCCTGCAGCATGCCTCCAATGTGCCAGAGGACAACGCACCAGAAACTCCCTATGAATACTCCCTCTGCAGCTTTTCCACGCTAAGCCACCTCCCTTTGCTCCGCACAATGACCGCATCTGCGCGCAGAAACTTTTCTGGGAAGATTTTCCTCCTGCTGATTGACTCTGACGACTCCGCCCTTGTCCCAGAAGGCGCGACCCCGGTCTTTTTGAGCGAAGTGATAGCACCTGCGCTATGGGGTGAAATGGTGGCGCGGTACAACATCTTGGAACTGTGCTGCACACTGAAGCCGTTCCTGATGCGCTACGTAGCCCGCACTACAGGAGGTCCAGTCGTCTATGTAGATGCTGACACTTATCTCTTGGATTCACTTGGCCCATCGCTTCCCAAGAAGCATGATTTCTCTGTCTTTCTGACTCCCCATCTTCTTAGGCCGTTTGAAGGGGAGCGCCACGTGGAAGAAATAGGAATCTTGCGTATTGGTACCTATAACGCCGGAGTGGTTGCCGTTGGAACGGACGATGACGCTTTCCGTTTTTTGGACTGGTGGGCAGACCGGGCAAGCCGCTATGCCTATGACGCTCCTGAGCACGGAGTATTTACGGACCAAAAGTGGCTAGACATGGTTCCATCTTATTTCCAAAACGTTCAAACCTGCCGTGACTGGGGATTGAACGTGGGCCCATGGAGAGTGCGTGCAGAGTCCGACTTTTCCGAGGACGATACTGGCTGCTTGATGTTTTGCGGTGTGCCAGTGCGACTGATGCACGTCAGCCGCTTCAACCCCGAGAAGCCCGCCCTCCTGACGACTTACCTACCGGACGCTGAATGCACTGACTCAGCACTAGGTCGATTCTTGCGTCGATATGCCCTCGAGGTAATCCAAAATAGGCAGTGAGTAGGCGTAAACCATGAAGAAAATCTACATTTCAGGTTGTGGTGGTATGTTGGGTGAGGCGTTTTATGAGTCGTTTGGCGCGCACAACCAACTGCAGTGCACAGACATCAATGTCAACGAGCCCTGGCTGACCTACTTGGACGTGCGCGACTTGGAAGCGTACCGCAAAGATGTCTGCGACTTTGCGCCTGACTATCTGTTCCATCTTGCAGCCTGCACCGACATGGAAGACTGTGAACGCGACCCCGAAAACGCTTGGTTAACCAATGCGATTGGCACAGAAAACGCCGCCTATATTGCTAACGAACTGGGTGTTCCGCTACTCTATATCAGCACAGCAGGAATCTTTGACGGCCACAAGCAGCAATTTGACGATTGGGATCTCCCAAGCCCACAGAGCTGTTACGCACGCTCGAAGTTTGCTGGCGAGTTATTTGTGAGAGAGCACGTGCGTGAACATTTGGTTTGCCGTGCAGGATGGATGATGGGCGGAGGTCCGAAAAAGGACAAAAAATTCGTTCATAAAATCTTACAGCAATTGGCCGGAGGCGCCACCCATCTAACCATCGTCAATGACAAGTTTGGATCCCCCACTTACACCCGTGACTTCGCCGACAACGTCCATGTCTTGTTGAATACGCGCTTTTGGGGCGTCTACAACATGGCGTGCGACGGTCTAACCAGCCGCATGGAAGTGGCACAGGCCATAGTAGAGCATCTGGGTTTGAGCAAGTCAGTAACGATAGCCGAAGTCCCCTCAAGCCACTTTAGCGCCGAGTACTACGCCGCGCGCCCTCCCTCGGAGGGTCTGGTCAATGCAAAGCTCAATCTGCGCCGGATCAACAGAATGCGGCACTGGACGGCGGCATTGCAAGCCTACCTAGACGACTATCTGCAGCAGGCATAAGCATCCGCTCCAGATTTGACCTTTTTGCTTATCCACGCAATTAATATACTGTCTGGCACTGGACAAAACCACCATATTGGACGCAAACTCAGCAAGCTGCGTCGCGGTAATTCTTTCCGGAATCAAGACCATGATTGACAAAAAGACTCCATCTTTCACCCAACGCCTGGCGCCCATTGCGCTATGCCTGTCAACAGTCACCGCCCCGGCCCTTGCACAAAACTCGTCTGTACCGACGCCACAAGAAGTCGATCAAGCCTTTCAGGAAGTGATCGGAAAGGCAGGTTCAGTTGAGGCGCACAGCAAATATGCCAGTCTGCTGGTGCGCTCTGGCAACTTTGAAGGGGGTATAGCTGCTCTGGAGAGCCTGCTTGTTGTGCCAGACGCTCCCGCCAGCATCCGCGTTGAATTGGGGGTACTGTACTTCCGATTGGGGTCTTATGCCATGTCCGAGACCTACTTGCGAGCAGCCATTGCAGACCCTAGACTGAACCCGCAACAAAAAGCCCAAGCGGAATCCTTGTTGCGAGAAGTTGCGCAGCGCAACCAGAAATCCCAATTGTCCGGCAGCTTGATGCTGGGCGTACGCTCACAAAACAACCCCACGGCCGCCTCTGACAGTGGTCTTGTGTACTACCAAGGCAACACCGTTGTGCGCGGAATGAATGCCGGACCGCAATCCGCAACCGATGTGCATGTATGGGGTACTGTGAACCATGCGCTCGACCTGGAGCAACAAAACGAGGCATCGCTCGCCTCCTCCCTGGTGCTGTACGCAAACAGCTACAACGCAAGTAATGGTGGAACCGGCTCCACACGCTCGCCAGACCTGGCTTTGGTAGCAGGTAGCACAGGCATTCGCTTCAAACCCCTGCCTCTGACAGCACCAGCGCTCAGACTGCGTCCCCATATTGTGTTTGGCAGCGCATCCGCCAACGGCAACTCCTACTTCACAGCGGGCGGCTGGGGTGTAGACGGAGATTACCGTGCATCAGAGTCATTATTGTGGGGCGGGGTCTATGAGAGCAGCCGCATATCATTTTCCTCGCGCAATGACATCGCCAATACTGCGGTCCTGGGTGGGTCCCGCCAAAGTCTGAGGTTCAACGCCACAGTAGAAACGGCGGTCAATCAATACCTTTTGGCGGAGCTGGGCTATGTTGACTTCGATGGCAACGCACCTTACACCGCGTTCAAAGGCCCCCAGGCCAAGATCGCTTACACGCTAACCTACCCAGCGCCAACATCCACCACAGGCCTGCCGTGGACAACAACCCTTTCTGTCAATGCCCAACAGCGCGACTACCGTGGGGCTGACCCCACCGTTGATGCGCGTACGCCGCGCAAGGACACCGAATGGCGCTGGACATGGGTAAATCTGATGCCAGTTACACCAGCACTCTCGGTCCAATTGCAGTTGGACTACACCAATACACCTTCCAATCTTCCAAATTACACCTACACCAACACCGCCGGTACGTTGGGCGTGGTCTGGAAGTACTGACCCTAGGCAGGAGAATCATATGCCCCCACCACCACCTCCAATGGACATCAACGACTGGTGGCTGGCTGCCGCAGCGGCAGCCGCGACCGGTTTGCTGCCACCCTCGGCCAGTGCCGCAACGCCCCAGGCTGGGCAGGTTGGCATCGCTTCCGCTGTGCGACCGGGCGTCACCTCTGCCAGCAATGAGCGGGTGGTTTACATTGGCAACGCGGTTGCCTTTGGCGAACGATTTCAGACAGACAGCACCGGCGTGCTCCACATTCTGTTTATGGACAGATCGTCGATGACACTGGGACCCAACTCCGAACTCGTGATTGATGAATTTGTGTTCCGCCCTGAACAACAACAGGGCAACATTGCAGTCAACTTACTCAAGGGCACGCTGCGCGCTGTCGGTGGTTTCATTAGCAAATACACTTTGCCCGGCGGCAAGAGCGCGGCGCAAGTGCGCTCGCCCACAGCAACCATAGGCATTCGTGGTGGCATCACCATGTTGGAAGCCACCCCCTCGCAGACCAACGCGGTCTTCTTGTTTGGAGACGAGATGCGGGTCACCTCGTTGAACGGTCAACAGTTTCAATCTGTGACCCGACCTGGATTTGGCGTCATTGCAGGACCCAATGGAGTAGGTGCTCCGTTCAGGATTCCCTCCTCGGACATGGCCAACTGGGTCAATCAGTTCGGAGTTCAGCAAACTGGGCAGCCACAAGGTGGAACTGGCAATTTGATCAGCACGAATGACCGTCCAGGTGGACTAGGTTCCGCAAATTCATCACTGGCACCCGATCGAACACAGCAGACGCGTACCAACATCGACACCAACGCCCCCGGCGATGCCTTGCGCAATCTCTTGGGTAGTGATTCAACACAGGTTCGCTCCTGAGCAACTGACTCTTCTGCCATGCGGGTACTTTTTGCATCGGTCTACCCGCACCTGCCCGAGGTGATTGGTGGGTTGCAGACCACCACAGATGACCTTTGCACCGCACTCATCGCTATTGGTGTAGATGTCGCGGTGCTCTGCGGTCTTCGTGAACATCCAGCTGCGGGGTCCTCAACCCGTCCAGTATGTGATGAACAGCTGGGCTACCCGGTATTTCGGGTTGCAAACCCCCTACAAGACCTGGCGCTCCTAGCAGCCAGCTGGACTCCGACCATCATTGTTGTACAAAGCGGTACCACGCTGCTGCCCTTGGTGGTCAGCGCGCTGGATACCGGCAAACCCACTGCGGTTTACCTGCACAACGTAGAAACGCATCAGTTGGGAGGCACTTTGGTGCCTGACCCGGCCATTTTGTATCTGAGCAATTCAGAGTTCACAGCCAAGCGATGGGCTGCGTTGTGTGGCATCCGCAGTACCGTTGTGCCTCCATTGGTGCTGCCTGAGCGCTACTTCGTAAGCGCGAGGGGCAACAATGTGGTGTTTGTGAATCCCACCCCCATCAAGGGCGTAGAGATCTTGTTTGCATTGGCTCAAGCCTGCCCAGACATCCCGTTTATGGTGTCGGAGAGTTGGGGACTTGATCCGCAATGGCGTGCCTATTGTCTGCGACGGGCTGCCAATTTTTCCAATATCGAATGGAGCGCACCCACTCGGGATATGCGCACGGTCTACGCGCGAGCCCGCACTTTGTTAATGCCCAGCTTGTGGGAAGAAAGTTATGGTCGCACGGTGGTCGAGGCACAGATCAACGGCATACCGGTTGTTGCCAGTAACCGCGGAGCGCTTCCCGACACCGTGGGTCTTGGCGGTATTCTGGTTGACGCACATGCACCCATAGGTGACTGGGTTGAGGCCCTGCGCGCGGCCTATTTCCCATCTCCCCTGTTTGACGAATTATCTGAGCGTGCCAGGCACCACGCATTTCACACGGCTGCGGCACCAGTGATATTGGGGCGTTTTGTGGCCTCGTTAGTAGCGCATGCAAATCCAGAGTGATGCGATCCGAAACAAGAGCAGCACCGACTAGACCGTGCGTCGCCGTTGGCGCGCGATACTACCAACCATAGCCAGGCCGGCCAGCAACAACAAATAGGACTCTGGCTCAGGAACCGCTGTTACCGGCGATGTGAGCGTGCTGGTGAAGGTGGAGTACACACCCCACTGGTTTTGGGCGTACTGCTGCGCGGGTATCCCGTTGGCAAAATATGTGGTCACGCCCACCGTATTTACGCCCACGCTCACGTTACCCAGTGTGACGCTGAACACGGCGGTCGAGCCTGGCGTATAGACAGAGTGCGGATCGTTGCCCCACCAACCGAACGAGTTATAGCCGGCAGGAGCCATCAGGTCTGCAGATCCATTTCCGAGCAGTTCCAGACCGCTGCCAACGCTTGCAGACCAAAATCCTGGCGCACCGTTGTACGGTGCTGGGGACGACCAAGACAACACCGTTGCATCTTCGGGAATAAAGATGGTGAAACCATCCAAGCCAGTCATTCCACCAAGGCTTTGATTGTTGTTGGTGACCGTGTAGTCAAACCGCCACTGATTGTTGCCAAGCCCGCTGGCAAATGAGGTCAGAGAGTATTCACTTGACAGCGGTATGGTCGCGTTTGCCGCACTACTGAATGCAAAAGCGATACTGGTTATTGCCAGAAAAAACTTGGAAATCCTCATAACCCAGACCCTTCATGGATGTTGTACGGGTCGACATCAAACTCGCCGCGCACAAATGTAACGCTGCAGGTTAACAACAACAGTGTGTAGCCACAATAGTCCGAACGGACTACCGTGGCCACTGTGTGCGCCAACTCTTGGGGCAATACTCAGTCTTGGCGGGTCGACTTAAACTGCAGTCGAACAGTACATCCGTTGTTCGCTTCCCCTTCAATACACACCGCACCCCCCAACCGTTCCACTATTTTTTTTGTCAACACCAGCCCCATGCCAATGCCCTCAAACTGTTGGCTGCTGTGCAAGCGGCCAAACACTTTGAAGAGTTGATCCTGCTGCGCGGGGTTGTAGCCCACGCCGTTGTCCCGTACTTGCAGCGTCACGAAGCCGCCCGGTGACTCCGCTGCGGTATTCACTTCGATCACCGCTAGTCGCCGCTGCGCGGAGAACTTGACAGCATTGTCCAGCACCTGGGACAGTGCCTGGCGCAATAGCGCTGCGTCGGCCTGCACGCTGGGCAAATCAGGGGCCAGTTGCCACTCAATGGCGCGCCCTGGATGCTGGGCAGCCAACGCATTCCACACCCCGGGAACCAACTCCTGCAAAGAAACAGCACAAGTATTCACAGGCGCAGTGCCAACACGCGACAGTGCCGACAAGCCATCCAGCAGCACGCCCATATGCCGCGCCGAATCGGTGATGGTCGCCAAAAACTCTTGCACTTCGGCACTGAGCAGCGGCCCCGCATCCTCCTGAACCAGCTGCGCGTAAGACAGGATATGGCGCAGCGGTGCACGCAAGTCGTGAGAAACCGCGTAAGTGAAATGCTGCATGTCTGCCCGCAGGGCAGCCAACTCGGCCTGCAATGCCGCGATACGGGCTTCTGGGTCCGGTACATCCGCCATGGTTTGCCTGCCGTACGGTTCAGTTCTTGTGCGCCTTTTGCGGGCGCGACCAGTTGGCAATGCTGACCTGCTTACCGCGCGCCACGCTCAGGGCACCTGGCGGCGTGTCCTTGGTCAGGGTCGAGCCGCCGCCCACCGTGCCACCCGCGCCCAGCGTAATGGGAGCCACCAGCACGCAGTTGCTGCCCACGTGAACGTCAGCCTCAATGGTGGTGCGGTGTTTGTTGGCCCCATCGTAGTTGGCAGTGATGCTGCCTGCGCCAAAGTTAACGCGTTCACCCACCATTGCGTCGCCCAGGTAGGCCAAGTGATTGGCTTTGGCACCCTTGGCCAACGTGGCATTTTTAACCTCGACAAAGTTTCCAATATGCACCTCTGCGCCCAGACGGGCACCAGGTCGCAGACGGGCAAAGGGGCCTATCAGCGCACCGGCGCCTACTGTCACACCCAGCTTTTCCCCGTCAATATGGGTGAAGGGGTGGATAACGGCGCCGGCCTCGATGATGGCATTGGCAATTACACAATTGGCCCCGATGGACACACCTTCGCCCAAATTGACCTGGCCTTCAAACACACAATTCACATCGATGCTGACGCCATGCGCACAGAATAGATCGCCTCGCACATCAATGCGCGCCGGATCGGCCAAACGCACGCCCTCCTCCATCAGCCGGTGCGCTTCCCGCAGCTGGAAAGCCCGCTCCAATTCCGCCAATTGCACCGGGCTGTTGACCCCCGCCACCTGCACAGCGTCGTCTATCTTGTGGGCCACCACAGCTACACCGTCGGCCACGGCGAACTTCACGATATCCGTAAGGTAGTACTCACCCTGGGCATTTTGATTATCCAGGCGGGCCAACCATTGTTTGAGTTGTGCCGACGGTACGGCCATGATGCCGCTGTAGATTTCGGTGATGGCACGCTGCACTTGGCTCGCATCCTTGTGCTCAACGATGGATCGCACGGCTCCATCGGGGGCCCTCTCAATGCGGCCATACCCTGTGGGGTCTCTCATTTCAAGCGTCAACAGGGCCAGCTTGTCGCCTCCACCAGCGGCCAGCAGCTGCAACAGCGTTGCGGGCTGCGTCAACGGCACATCGCCTGACAGCACCAGCACCACACCGTCATCAGCAAGCACAGGTGCTGCCTGTTGCACGGCATGGCCAGTGCCCAACTGTGGCTCCTGGCGTACATAGCTTACAGAAAAATCGCCGGCAGCCCCCGTGTAAGCTGAACAGGCTGCTTCAACTTCCATAGCACCATGACCGGTCACAACGATGGCCCTGCGAGCCTGCAAGGCTTGTGCGGTGTCCAGCACATGGACCAACAACGGGCGCCCCGCCAGTGGGTGCAAGACCTTGGGTAAGGGACTCTTCATGCGTGTCCCTTTACCCGCCGCCATAATGACCACGTCAATGGCCTGCTGTTCCAACACTGTGTCTGCCTGAACCTGGATTTCGGAAGTCAACTGCATGTCCCTTTCAATACCGTCTTCTATTGTGCGTTTGTCTGCACGCCCAGCGGCCATTATCTGCGCCCTGTTGCTTGTCCTATTTGCGGCCGGGTGCAGTGCCGTGCGCCTGGGCTACAACACCGCGCCCACCCTGGCCTACTGGTGGCTGGACGGCTACTTTGATTTTGATGGAGAACAAAGCCTGCGCATACGCGCCGACCTGCAGGCCGTGCAGGACTGGCACCGCAAGGAAGAGTTGCCCCAGCTGATTCTGGCCTTGAAAGAGCTTCAGGCCATGGCGCCCAAGCCTGTCACGCCCGCCCAGGTATGCGCCACCGTTACCAATTTGCAGACCCGTGTGCAGGTCACGCTGGATCGTGTTGTACCGTCGATTGCGGCCATCGCCCCCAGTCTGCAAGCGGCACAGATTGAACATATTGCCCGTGAATTCGAGAAGCGGGACAAGAAATGGCGCGGGGACTGGCTGGAAGGCACCCCGACAGAGCGCGCGGAACGACGGGTCAAACAGATTGTGGATCGCGCAGAGTCCCTCTACGGCTCGCTGGAGGCCACGCAGATCGCCATTGTCAAGGCCCATATCCAGTCTTCCAGCTTTGACGGCCCACGCCACCACCGGGAAATGCAGCGCCGCCAGAAGGATGCACTGCAGGTTCTATCCACCCTGCGCACCACTAAAGTTGCACCAGCCCAGGCCGTGGCTGACATTCGTGGGTTGCTAGAGCGCACGTTCAAGGCGCCCGACCCAGCCTACCGCCAATACCTAGACCGGCTAACCCAGGAGAGCTGCACAGCCACTGCGGCCGTGCACAACAGCAGCACCAACGCACAGCGCGCGCACCTGCTGCAGGCATTGCAGGACTATGAGGCAGACGCCCGTGAATTGGCGGGTCAACCGGCTTCGCCCCCCAGCACACAGGTATCGAACCCTGCTTTGTAGGAGCCCCCCTTGGCAAACCCACGATCCGAATTCGCACAGTATTGCTGTGAACTACTCTCCACCGCGGGCCCCTGTAGCGCCAAGCGCATGTTCGGGGGCTGGGGCATCAGCACCGATGGCTTGACCATTGCCATCATTGCGGACCTGGGTTCGGGAGAAAAACTCTGGCTCAAAGCCAGCGACACCAACCGCCACCTGTGGGAGGCGGCGGGCTGTGAACGCTTTACCTATGCCACGACCAAAAACGGCGCGAGCGTGTCCCGAGGCATGAACTACTACAGCGCCCCCGAAGAGGCCATGGACGCCGACCATGCCATGGCGCCCTGGGCCCGGTTGGCCCTGGAGGCTGCAGTCAGTGCCAAGGCGGTGAAACGGAAGCCTCGGTAAGGCTACAAAATCGCGTTGGGGCTCTCGCCCCGTTCGTACACCACGTGGGCGCGGCCTACGATTAGCGGGTCTAACTTGCCGACCTGGGCAATGTCCTTGTTGGTGTAGGGCAACTTGTGCAACACGTAGCGCATAGCGTTCAGACGGGCGCGCTTTTTGCAGTCGCTTTTGATTACGGTCCAGGGTGAATCGGCCGTATCGGTTTCGAAGAACATGCCTTCCTTGGCCCGGGTGTAGTCGTCCCATTTGTCCAGCGACGCCAAGTCCACAGGACTCAGCTTCCACTGTTTGAGCGGATGGCTTTCGCGTTCCTTGAAACGGCGGCGCTGCTCCTTGCGGCTAACGCTGAACCAGAACTTGATCAGGTGCACGCCGCTGCGCACCAGGTGGCGCTCGAACTCGGGCGTTTGGCGCATGAACTCGGCGTACTCTTCATTGGTGCAAAAGCCCATCACCCGCTCCACACCGGCTCGGTTGTACCAGCTACGGTCCAACAGCACGATCTCGCCGCGCGTAGGCAGATGCTGCACGTAGCGCTGAAAGTACCACTGGCCACGCTCCATTTCGCTCGGCTTCTCCAATGCCACCACGCGTGCGCCGCGGGGGTTCAGGTGCTCCATGAAGCGCTTTATCGCACCGCCCTTGCCCGCCGCGTCCCGCCCTTCAAACAGGATGACAACACGCTGGCCGGTCTCCTTGACCCACGCTTGCAGTTTGAGCAACTCCACCTGCAAATGAAACTTGGTTTCTTCGTAACTGCTGCGGCGCATCAGGTTCCGGTAGGGATAACCACCATCACGCCAGTCTTCGGACAGTTCGTCATCCGGATGGATGCCCTTCTTGCCAGACTCGCTTTTGAGTCGGCCCGTAAGCGCCTCGCGCAATACACGTGCGTCGTCTGGCGAAGCACCTTCGAGCATGGCGCGCAGACCCTTGGCCCGCTCTGCAGGGGTTCCCGTAGCGCCGGGGCGCACCAAGTCGAGCGCTGCGGCTACCGCTTTGCCCTGCGCAGCCTCAAGCGCCTCACTGGCAACAAACTTGCCCAAAGTGCGCCCCCTGGTGGACGGCACAACATCACCCTGTACAGCCTTACGTGCAGCTAAGCGGTTGGTTTTTTTGGCGGCAACGGATTTGGCGATCTTGGTGGGTGCGTCTGGCATGCTGCTACTTCCTCAGTGTCGGTTCAGTAAAAGCGCCCCCGGCTGGGGGCTGCTTTGTCATGCTACGGCTACGCCGCTTGCTCTACCTTGACCAGGATCAAAAGCTATGGTCGCCGCGCACTGAGCCGACTAAACCGGCCAAACCACACCGTGGTTGTTGAGGATGGCGTCCAGCGGAACGTCGTGCGGTTCGGGCTCGAAGTCTTCGACAAAACCCACACCAAAGCCCAGTCCCACGGTAAACGGCTTGGGATCCAGCGCCGCCATCATGCGGTCGTAGAAACCACCCCCATACCCCAGCCGATACCCCCCCGGCCCATACCCGACGCAGGGGGCAAAGAGCAGCGTGGGCGTGATGACCTCGGTGTCCTTGGGTTTGGGGATGCCATAGGCGTCCTCTTCCATGGGGCAGCCCGGGTACCAGGCATGGAAGATCATGGTCTTGTGTTCCTTGTTGACCACCGGCAGCCCAATACGGCGCAGCTGCGGTTGGTCCAGCAATTCGCCATCTTCCTTCCAGCGGTGCAGGGCCGGCAAGGGGTCAAACTCTCCCTTGATAGGCCAGTAGGCGCCTATGACTGTGTCGGGCCTTCCAACCAGCCAAATGCGCATGACCTGTTGCAAATGGTCTGCTTGTTGTAGCCGGTCGGGCAGGTTCAGACGTTGCTCAAGCAGTGTCTTGCGCAGGGCTTTCTTGGCCGCCGCTTTTGAATCTTCTGAGTTGTCCATAATCTCCACATGCAGTTTTCAGCCATTCTGACATCGATAGCCCTCGCCGGGGCCATTACGGTGTCCACTTTCGCCCCAGCATACGCCCAGAGTCGGGATCTATCCCGCGCCGACGCCGTCCTGCTGGACATGTCCCAATCCTACAAAAGCCGGGACCGCAAACGCCTGATATCCCTCTTACCCCAGGTCCGTGGCCATGTTTTGGAGCCTTGGGCAGCCTATTGGGATTTGTCCGCGCGGCTGGACGAAGCCGGCCCCACCGAAATCCAGGAATTTTTCAGCCGCTTCAGCGGCAGCTACCAGGAGGACCGGTTACGTGCCGAACTGCTGCTGCACTATGGCCGCAACCGCGACTGGGTAGCCTTCAACCGTGAATACCCCCTGTACCGCATGAACGACGACAAGTCGGTGCGCTGCTACGCGCTGCTTGCGGAGCATTTAAGCAGCGGCGTTGACAACACGGCACAGGTCAAAGACGCCTGGCTGGGCCTCAAAGAGGCAGACGACGGCTGCGCCAGCGCCGCCGAGCAATTGCTCAAAGACCACACCACCACAGCGGCCATGGTCTGGCAGCGCGCACGCTTGGGCATGGAAAACGACCGCCTGCGGGTGGTCACCCAGGCTGTGGGCATCGTCAGCCCCAGCTCGGTCTCCAAACTCAACGGCATCTACCAAAGCCCTGCCAAGTACCTTAACGACAAACTCACCGCCTTGCGGCCCCAAACCCGCGAGCTGGTGTCGCTAGCCCTGATTCGCCTGGCCACCCAGGACCCCGAAGAAGCCGCCACCGAGATCAACAAACTGCGCTGGAAGACCCAGCTCACCGACGAAGAACGCAACTGGATCTGGGGCGTCATCGGCAAACGCGCCGCCCAACGTCTCTCCAACGATGCAGCCGACTACTTTGCCAAGGGCAACGCCTCCGCCATGCACGAGGACCACCTGGCCTGGCAGGTACGTGCCGCGCTGCGCCTGGGCCGCTGGCAGCAGGTGCTGACTGCCATCAACGCCATGCCCGAGCCCTTTCGCAACGACCCCACCTGGGTCTACTGGCGCGGCCGCGCGCTGTTGCAACAAACCCAAACAGAGGGAGCCCGTGGCCAGGCCCAGCAGTTGTTTGAAAGCATTGCCAGCTCGCGCGGCTTTTACGAGCAACTGGCGCTGGAAGAACTGGGGCAGCGAATCACCACACCACCCAAACCGGCGCCCCTGACAGCGGAAGAGAAAGAAGCCGCCCGCCTCAACCCCGGCCTGAACCGTGCGCTGTACGCCATCAACATGGGCTTGCGCGCCGACGGTGTACGCGAGTGGAACTACACCACCAACCTGCATGTGCGTGGCGGCATGGACGACCGCGGCCTGCTGGCGGCTGCCGACATGGCCTGCCGCTTTGAAGTATGGGACCGTTGCATCAACACCAGTGAGCGCACCAAGCAGACCATAGACGCCGAGCAGCGCTTCCCGATGCCCTTCAAGGCCGCTGTGATGGCGCGCACCGGCCAGATCAGCCTGGAGCCGGCCTATGTGTATGGTCTGATCCGCCAGGAAAGCCGCTTCATCATGGACGCCAAATCCCATGTGGGCGCATCGGGCCTGATGCAGGTCATGCCCGCCACTGCCAAGTGGACCGCCAAGAAGATTGGCCTGACCAACTTCCAGCCGCACCAGATCAACGACCGCGACATCAACATCGCCATCGGCACCGGATACCTGAAGTTGGTGCTGGACAGCTTTGACGGCTCCATGCCCCTGGCCGCCGCCGCCTACAACGCCGGCCCAGGCCGCCCACGCAGCTGGCGCGGCCAGACCGGTGCGCCCGTGATGGAAGCGGCCATCTGGGCTGAAAACGTGCCCTTCAACGAGACGCGCGACTATGTGAAAAAGGTGCTGGCCAATACAGTCAACTACGCAGCCCTCATCACAGGCCAGCCCCAGTCGCTCAAGGCGCGCCTGGGCAGAATCGGCCCCAAGGATGCCAACACGGTGGACACCGGGCTGGATCTGCCTTAGGCATCAATCGACCCGCGTTTCGTCATCAATCACCGCCGCATTGCACCGTACGATTGCGGGCCCCACCACTGAAGGAAGCCCCCCAATGCTGAAACTATTTATAGGCAACAAGAACTACTCCTCCTGGTCCATGCGCCCCTGGGTGCTGTTGACCCAGGCCGGTATACCGTTTGAAGAAGTCATGGTGCGTTTTGACTCCTTTGACGCCGGCTCCGATTTCAAGAAAAAGCTCAAGGGCGCCACCCCCACCGGCAAAGTGCCCTTGCTGCAAGACGGCGACTTGGCCGTGTGGGACACCCTGGCCATTGCCGAATACGTGGCCGAGCAATACCCCGACAAACAACTCTGGCCCGCCGATAAAGCGGCCCGTGCCCGCGCACGCAGCATTTGTGCCGAAATGCACAGCGGCTTCACGGGGCTGCGGGGCAATTGCCCCATGAACATTGAAGCCCACTTGCCGGACACCGGGGCTCTGATCTGGCGCGACAAACCCGCCGTGCGCGCCGATGTGCAGCGCCTGGTGGACATGTGGGAGGCATTGCTGGCAGAGCACGGCGGCCCACTGCTGTTTGGCAGCCAATTCACCGTGGCCGACGCCTACTTTGCCCCCGTGTGCATGCGGCTCAAAACCTATGCATTGCCCGTGCCGGCGACCATTACCGCGTATGTGGACCGTGTCTGCGCCCTGCCCGGTGTGCAAGCCTGGATCACGCAGGCGCTGGCCGAGAAAGACTTCCTCGACTTCGAGGAACCCTATCGCCTCAAACCCTGAACGCGGCATGAAAACCTACCTGGTCGGCGGTGCGGTGCGCGACGCGCTGATGGGCTTGTCCGTGCAAGACCGCGACTGGGTGGTTGTGGGCGCAACGCCCCAAATGCTACTGGATCTGGGCTACCTGCAGGTGGGGCAGGACTTTCCGGTGTTTCTGCACCCACAGACCAAAGAAGAGTACGCCCTGGCCCGCACCGAGCGAAACACCGCCCCCGGCTACCGGGGCTTTGCGGTGTACGCCGCGCCCGACGTCACGCTGGAGGAAGACCTGGCCCGGCGCGACCTTACTATTAATTCCATAGCTATACCTTCAGACTTTGCGGGGGCTACAGGCCATTTTCACTTAAATGATGCCGTGGTGGACCCCTATGGTGGACGCAACGATATCGCCCACAAGGTGCTGCGCCATGTAACGCCCGCCTTCCGCGAAGACCCGGTGCGCATCCTGCGGCTGGCGCGTTTTGCGGCCCGCTTCACCGAGTTCACGGTTGCCCCGGAAACCCTGGCGCTAATGCGCGAGATGGTTCAGGCCGGCGATGCAGACCACCTGGTGGCCGAGCGGGTGTGGCAGGAGTTGTCGCGCGGGTTGTTGGAGTCCAAGCCCTCGCGCATGTTCGCCGTGCTGCGCGCGTGTGATGCGCTGGATCACCTGTTGCCCGAACTGGCCACCAGCGCAGAGGCCGTTATGCCGGTCCTGGACCTGGCCGCCCAACGCCATGCGCCGCTCACGGTGCGCTTTGCCTGCCTGGTGCACAGCCTGCAAAAACCACAAACCGAAGCGGCCTGCGCGCGCCTGCGCGTGCCAGTGGAGTGCAAGGAACTGGCCGAAGTAGTGGCCCGTGAACAGGGCAGCATCCAGGCCTGCACAACGCTGGGCGCCGAGGCGCTGGTCCTGCTGCTGGAGCGCTGCGACGCCTTTCGCAAACCTGCACGCCTGGCCGACATACTGCTGGCTTGCGAATGCATTGCAAAGGCGCCGTTGGGCCGGTACGATTCACCGTACCCGCAGACCAACCGGTTGCAACTCTCATTGCAACTGGCGCAGGCGGTTGCTACGAATGTAATAGCTGCAAACGCCCAATCTGCGGGGGCTAGCGGCCCAGAGATCGGTGAGCACATTCGCCGGGCCCGTATCCAGGCTGTGGCGACGGGGCTCTAAGAAAGGGGAAACACATGCTGCATGGCACCTGTCACTGCGGAGCCGTTAGCTGGGACTGGACCCACAACACCCTGCCGGAGGGTGCTACCGCATGCAATTGCACGGTGTGCCGCCGTTATGGCGTGTTGTGGATCTACGATTTTGAAGGGCAAGGGATCCATGTCGCCGGGCCAACCAAGGCGTACATTCGCGGCAACAGTGTGGAGTTTCACTTCTGCACTACCTGTGGCTGCGTTGCCTTCTGGCGTGCCCAACAATTGCCCCCAGAAGGGCAGCGGCGCATTGCGGTCAACCTTCGCCTGACCGAGCCAGAGCCGATTGCCAGCATACCCATTGACCATTTCGATGGTCTGGATCGTTTTGACGACCTCCCAAGAGATGGCAGGTGCGTTGCAGACATGTGGTTCTAGTGCCATGCCCGAGCTGACCACTGCCTTTACCGAGCTCAGGTCCATCCTGGCCCCTTACGCCGCCAAGCTGGACGCGAAGAAGGACGATGCAACCGAACTGTACCTAGACACCAGGCACATTCAGAAGAACAAAAAACCCCTGTTCTTTGCAGCGGTTCAGATCAAGAAGTCCTACGTGAGCTTCCACCTCATGCCGGTCTATCTTCAGCCGGCGCTCCTGGATGGCCTGTCAACGGATCTCAAAGCCCGCATGCAAGGCAAGTCGTGCTTCAACTTCGCCGAGGTTGATGAGGCACTGTTCAAGGAGCTTGCGTCGCTTACCAACGCAGGGTTTGCTGCCTACCAAAAGCAAGGCTTTGTCTAGTTTCCGCCTGAGCAACGCACCTGGCTTGCGCTAGTGGCCAGCGACGGCGCTAACGGGGCAAGTGCGCACGCGTCCAGCGCACGATGTCTGCCGCACCCATGGCCCCTGCTTGGCGCGCCACCTCGCGCCCGCCAACAAATAGCGCCAGCGTGGGGATGCTGCGAATATTGAAACGCGCGCCCAGGTTCTGAACCGCCTCGGTATCTACCTTGGCCACCCGCACAAAAGGCTCCAGCTGCGCAGCAGCCTGCTCGTAGGCCGGCGCCATCTGGCGGCACGGGCCGCACCACGGTGCCCAGAAGTCGACCAACACCGGAATCTGGTTGCGTGCAATGTGGCGGTCAAACGCGGCCTCGTCCAGCGCGGTGGAGTGCGCCACAAACAGCGGTTTGTGGCAACTGCCGCAGTCTGGCGCCTGGGTCTGGTCGGCGGTCTTGACGCGGTTGGTGGTGTGGCAGTGCGGGCACACAATGTGCAGGGATTCGGTCATGGTGGGTAGCATCTCCTTACCCACCCGAGATGGATGCAGTGCCGTCAAATTCAAGACCCATTGGCGAACACAGTGGGTTATGCCAGTGATTCCTGCTTCGCCCCCACTACACATTGCCGCAATCCCTTCTCCAGCATCTCCCGAGGCAGGTCTTTGCCGATAAAGACCATCTTGGAGTTGCGCTCCTCCCCCTTCATCCACTCGCCGGCCCGCTCGGCACCCATCAGCATGTGTACGCCCTGAAACACAATGCGACAGCTTTCACCGCGGACATTCAGAACACCCTTGTACCGCATCATTTGTGCGCCGTAGATCTGCACCATGCTGCCCAAAAAGTCTTCTAGCCGCTCCAAATCCAGCTTTCGGTTTTCGCGGAACACGAAAGAAGTGACATCGTCATCGTGCTCGTGCGACACATCACTCAAAAATTCGGGTTCAATTTCCAAAATGGCATTCAGGTTGAATCCGCGAATATCCAGCAGGTCATCTATGGCAGCAACCCCATGGCGGGCCTCGCTGATACTGGCACGCGGGTTCATCTGGGTCAGGCGCTGACGCAGTGGCGCAAGCCCTGCAGGCTCTACCAGGTCGGTCTTGGTCAGCAAGATGCGGTCGGCAAAACCAACCTGCTCTTGGGCCTCGTGGTGCGCAGCCAACTGTGCATTGGCGTGCTTGGCATCCACCAGCGTAACGATGGCATCCAACAAGTAGCGTTGGCCTATGGCCTCGTCCACAAAAAAGGTCTGCGCCACGGGAGCGGGGTCGGCCAGACCTGTCGTTTCAATCACGACATGGTCAAAGTGCACCGCGCCCGCATCTTTCTTGGCGACCAGCTCGCCCAGGATGCGCACCAGGTCACCGCGCACGGTGCAGCAGATGCAGCCGTTGTTCATTTCAATGATTTGCTCGCCTTGCGCCTGGACCAGCAACTCATTGTCTATGCTAGCTTCGCCAAACTCGTTTTCGATCACTGCAATGCGGTAGCCATGGGGTTGCTTGAGGATGTAATTGAGCAGCGTGGTTTTACCACTCCCCAAGAAGCCTGTGAGGATGGTGACGGGGATGAGGTTGGATGACATGAAATACTCCTAAAGGCGATTGATAAAGGGGCAAGCCGTCTTGCCGATGCTCGTCGTTACGCTGCGTTGGAACTTTCACTCGCGGACCGCGCCACCAGGCCCAGCCCGGCAAGCGCAACGATGACGCACGCGCCACTAGGCCAGTCCAAGGTGCTGGACACCGCCAATCCACCAGCGCATGCCAGCAAGACAAAAGCCGCACGGCGCGTTCGGCTCCAACCTTGCAGGCCAAGCCATGCGGGAACAATGAGGCCCGCAAACACCAGCCACAAACCGAGTACGCCAACAGCCACGCTAGCCGCCACTGCAAACCACCCATAAAAGGCCCAATCGCCCCACTGGCTATCGACTTGCCAACGCATCGTCACGTGCCGCCAAACTTGGCCCAATGCTGCAAGCGCCGCCATCAACCCGACCTGGGGCCAGCCGGCCCACAACACATCGGCAGCAAGCAGCTCGCTAAGATGTTCCCGACCATGGGCATCCTGGCTCGCGCCAAGAACGGCCAAGCCTGCACCCAGCACATACACCAGGCCAATCAGCGCCTCGCGATGCGCTGGGTGGCGGCGCGCAAGATGCTGAACCCAAACAACAGCCACAAGCGCGCCTGCCAACGCCGCACCGCGAACACTCCAGGCTTCCGGATGATCCTGCCACCAGATCCACCACAGCGCAGCAGCGGCGGCGGCCTGGGCTACAGCCAAGTCAATAAATACAACGCCCCGGCGCAAAACCTGTTCGCCCAAAGGGGCTAGCGCCACAAGGCCCAGGCTTAAAGCAAGCAAGGGCGGCAGCCACCAGGGCAGCGCCACCAGCCAGTCGTTGATTTCCATCAGTAGGTTTGCTCCATGGTGTTAGCGCTTGCCTGTGGCCGCGATCAGGTCGGACAACAAGCGGTCAAACCAGCGCTCCAGGGCTTCGGGTTGGCTGGGGTCATCCACCGAAGCGGGCAGTACCACCAGAGGCACCTTGCCCTGCAGTTGCTGTGCCAACCACCGGGCCGACCGGTCGTCCTGGTAACCCACAACCACAATGGCCGCCGGCGGGGTGGCCAACAATGCCCGGCGCAGGGTGTCCAGATGCCCCGGCGTGGGTGGCATGCCGGGCTTGGGTTCCAGGTCGGCCACCATCTCCATGCCCAGCCATTGCCACAGATAGCCAAAGCTTGTGTGTTGCGCCACCACCTTCTGACCTTTCAAAGCCAGGCCTTGTTGGGTCCAACGCTCCAGGTGGCGTTGCCAGCGGTTGGCCCAGTCTTTGTGCCGGGCCGCCACTTCGGTTGCCTGCGCAGGCCAGAGTTGGCCCATACGATCCGCGAGCGCTTGCGCCGCTTCTGCTATGCGTCGCGGATCGGCATGCAGGTGGGGGTTCCCATCGGGGTGCACATCACCTGCAAAGGGATTGAGGGTGGCGGGTTTGGGGTCGATCAGGCGCACATGGTCCGCGGCATAAAACATGCCAGGTTGCCCGTCCTGCACTTTGCGGTTAGCCGACCGCTGCTGCAACATGGGCAACCACCCGGCCTCCAGTGCGGCCCCGGTGCACACCGCCAGGTCAGCACTGCGCATCTGGGCAATCAGGGCCGGACGGGCCTCGATGTGGTGCGGGTCTTGCCGGGCGTGTGTTGCCACATGTACCTTGGCCTGCGGTAGCAACACCCGCACCAGCGCAGCCCACTCAGGCTCGCAGGCAAAAACAGTGGCAGCCTGCGCCTGGGCGGCCGTCGCACCCAAAGCCAAGACCAGCCCTGCCGTCCGAAGCCAAATGGCAACGCGCCCCTCGACCGAAGTGCCACTGGATGGCAGACAGGGAGACTCAAAAGCTGTGTGCACCGTGGGCTCCAAAACTCAAGACGTAGTGCAACTGCAACGACCTTTCAGCCGGTGCACCGTCTAACCCCTGTGCACTTGATTGGCCGGTGTATTGCAGGCGCAGCGTTTGGGCATGGGTGGGCTTGTATGCCACCATGAGTGACTGCTCCTGCAACCGCACGTTGTGAAAATGGTCACCGTGCGGGCTGCGGGCCTTCAGCCAGTCCACGCGTGCGCCCGCCTCCCAGGCGGCAGACCAACGCCATACCGCCATCAGCGAACTGGCTTCGTGCACGTCTTTGCCTTGGGCATAGCGGTTGATGCCACTGACCTTCGCCCACTCGCCCACCACTTTGAGCTGTCGCTCACGGTTGTTTCCGTCGGGGGCCCATTTCCAGGCGGCATCCAGCAACACCATGTCGCGCCCGCTAAACATGGCGCCGTGTGCGTGGGCATGGTCGTGTGCGTGGTCATGACCTCCCTCGGCACCTTCTTCGTCTTCTTCGTGCAGCGCAGCCTCGCGGTTGTTGCGAACCCAGGCAGCGCCCAATTGCCAACTGTTGGACGTGCCCCAGTCGTCACCCGTCTTCACACTGAACGCGATCGCACCCGGGTTGCTAGAGCTCGCTGCCTCTTGCACCAGTTGTTTACCGCTAAAGACTTCCAAGCCCGTGCGCAAATAGAACGGTGTGGGGGCCGTCCAATTGACGCGCACGCCATCGTCAAACCAGTGCCCGCCCAGAAAGGCTCGATACAGCAGTGGGCGCTCGACAAAGTCATCGGCATGCGGATGCTGCTCGTTCAGGTAGCCAATCTGCGAAGGGAACCGCCCGGCCCTCAACTGCAAGCCGCCAGGGAGGCTACGTGTCTGTACATAGGCTTCTTCCAACTCCGCTTCAACCTTTCCGTCATGGGAATGGGTCGCCACGGTGAAGCGGGCAGACAAACTGCGACCCAGTGGACCTGCCGCACTGATATCGCTATGACCCAGTTGCAGACCCTTTTCGCGCTGACCCATGGCCAAAGGCTGTGACGTATGCGCCACATCCAGCACTGCACCAATACCCCAGGCTTCATCTTGCGCCGCCAGCGCACTGTGCGTCAAAGCGTTGCACAAGAGCACCACGCCTGCTCCATGGGGCCACCATTTAAGCCGTGTGTTCATCGCGCGATTCCTGTCCAGGTGATGGCTGATGGCGTGAAGCCCAGTGCCGCCCGACTCACTACCGCGCCGGTCTGGCTGTTCAGGGTGACCAATTGTTTGGCGACAGGGTCGGTCACATACAACTCGTCTTTCGCCAGGTTGACCGCGATGGCGGGCCATGGAGCGGCCGCTGGCATAGCGGGTACAACGCCAGCAACCACCGGACCAGCGACCCAGGCAGCGCCATTGCGGGTCACCATGCGCAGAGTGCCCTGGTCATCCAACACGGCAAACTGCCTGCCCGAGCGGTCAAATGCCTGGGCGCGCAGCACCCTACCGTTCTGCCATCCCGGGAGTGAAACCGTTGTCGACGTCCCAGCGGCCGCATCAATGGCGTAGAAACGGGTGGTGACTGGTGGCGCCGCTGTGGTGCCCTCCGTCGCGATACCAATAAACTGACCCGCCAGCTTAGGGTGCCCCGCTATGGTGCCAACGCGCAACGGGGTAGCAACCAAACGATCGGAAACTGTGTTGGCACCGGTATGGGTGACGACCATCACCCCGTCCATACAACCCGCTGCGGTGTAGTTGCCACTGCTGAACGATCCATGCATACCTTCACACCGTGTGCCAAGACGGCGATCAAAGGTGTAGCTGCCGCCGGTTCGCTGGTATAGATCCAGATGCGTGGGCAATGTAGAGGTGGCATCGGCCGCGCGAAACACCGTAAGCAGCTTATTGCCCACAGGCTCACCCAGGCCATGAATGGGGTATGCGAGGTCCATGCTGGCATCGATGCGTTTGGCCGCTATGGAAGCATCGGTAACCAACCGTACGCCAGCATTTTGTACCGGCGTGGCCGTGCTGTTCCCGTCCATGAAGAAGGCTGCCTGCTTGCCGGCTTGCACGTCGTAATGGGTAGGGCGAGAGCCGGTCAGTGCCCAGGCCACAGCGGCTGGTGCCTGTTTGTAGTCGTGCAAGTGGTCACCATGGTCTTCCTGCCAAATTCCACTGTCTATGAACTGCACCTTGTCTTGCAACCGCTGCATAGCCACTACGTAGCGCCCGCCCGGACTGGTGTAAAGGGCAGACGGCGCGTTGTCCATGGTGTAGGTGGCCACTACAGACTTGCTGTCCAGGTCATACACGCGCACTCCAGCTGCGCTGTTTTCAGCAAGTGCCAGACGGCCTGCAGTGTCGACTACCGTATCGCTGTGGGCATGTTCATCGTCACTTCCGCCTCCACCGCCGCAAGCGGTGACAAGGGCAGCGACCGCCATGGCCATCAGGGAACGACGCGGGAGTTTGAGAAAGAGTGGTTGCATGTTTTTCATGGTCTGTGGGTGATAAATGGCAACGTGTGCCGTGGTTGATAAATTGAACTCCGAGTGCGAGGCGTGCATCCGCGCGGTATGGGGGTCTATGCGGTCTCGACCTCTTCGGTACGCTCCCACGACGGAAAGGGATCTGGCAGACCCGCCCATCCCTTCAGGCCCTTTCGGGTCTCAGTGAAGTTCAGGTGTGCGGCCTTCCAGGCCTGCTCAATGGCGGAACGGTCCATCGTGGTGCCAATAAACACCACCTCGTTGATGCGGTCTCCGTAGGGCTCTTTCCAGTTCTTCTCAATGCCCAATCGCTGCGACGTACCTTTAGAGGGCCAGCGTTCACGCGGCACCGCCGCCCACCACTGGCCGACGGGCTCATGCGTGGCCACGCTACCGGCACGTGAGTAGCTCACCACCCAGTTCGGGCGGCTAGCCAGCCACACGTAGCCCTTGGCGCGCAGCAGCCCCGGAAAGCTTGCTTCCATGAACTCAGAGAAGCGCTTGGGGTGCAGCGGGTCGTGGCTGCGCAGCACAAAGCTGCTGATGCCGTACTCCTCGGTTTCAGGCGTGTGCTTGCCTTCCAGCTCGCGCGCCCAGCCGGGCATGGCGCTGGCGCGCTCCAGGTCAAACTTGCCGGTTCCCAAAATGCGTTTGAGTGGCACGTGGCCGTGGTCTGCGTAAACAATCTCGGCCGTCGGGTTCAGTGCCGTTACCACGGCGGCTACCTCGGCACGCTGCTTCTGGTCCACCAGGTCAATCTTGTTGACCACCACTACATCGGCAAACTCGATTTGCTCCATTAAGAGCGTGGCCAGGCTGCGGTTGTCGTCTTCGCCCGCCGTCTCACCGCGCTGGGCCAGCAGGTCTTTGCTGGTGTAGTCGCGCAGCAAGTTGAAGGCATCCACCACGGTAACCATGGTGTCGATACGGGCCACGTGGTTGAGTGAGTCGCCGTTTTCGTCCTCAAAGTCAAAAGTGGACGCCACGGGCAGGGGTTCGCCAATACCGGTAGATTCGATCAGCAAGTAGTCAAAGCGACCTTCGGCGGCCAGCTTTTTTACTTCCAACAGCAGATCTTCGCGCAGGGTGCAGCAGATGCAGCCGTTGCTCATCTCCACCATCTTTTCCTCGGTGCGCGACAGCGCTGCTCCTGCATTGGTGGCAGACTTGTCGACCAGCGAGGCGTCAATATTGACCTCGCTCATGTCGTTGACGATGACCGCCACGCGCAGGCCCTCGCGATTGGCCAGGATATGGTTGAGCAAGGTGGTTTTACCCGCTCCCAGAAAGCCGGACAAAACCGTAACCGGTAAGCGCTTGTCATTCATGGTGAGTTCCTTTTGGAATTCATTGGTGTTTTTGGCCTTTAGCCCCCGTTAAATATGGCGACTACGCTATTTAATTGATAGCGCCATGGATCTATGCAGATCAGTTGCGCTGCATGCCCGCGACCAGTTGCGTCACGTTGTGGCGCATCATTTGCAGGTAGGTGGCGCCAGGCTGGTCGGGGGCAGACAGCGCATCGGCATACAGGCTGGCGCCTACGGTGGCGCCGGCATCCTGGCTAAGCTGCGCTATCAGCTTGGGGCTGCTCATGTTTTCCACAAAAACCGCCCTGATTTTTTCGCGCTTGATTTGCTGGATGAGCTGGGCCACTTGTCTGGCGCTGGGCTCGCTATTGGTGTTCACACCCTGGGGGGCCAGAATCCTGATCTGGTAGTGGGCAGCCAGGTAGCCAAACGCGTCGTGCGAGGTGATGACCTTGCGCTTGTCCACTGGAATGGCGGCAAACTGTGCTTGGGCCCAGGTGTCAAACACGATCAGCTCTTTGGCGTAGCGCTCAGCGTTTGCCTGGTAGGTGGTAGCACCAGCGGGGTCTACCTTGGCCAAACCTGTAGCGATGTTGCGCACGTACTGCACCACATTCATGGGGTTTTGCCAGGCGTGCGGGTCGGTGTCTCCATGGTGGGCGTGACCCTTTGCATCTGTCACTTGCCGTGTCTTCACATCTTTGGAAGCCACCAATAGTTCACCCTTGTAACCCGCGGATCGCGCAAGCTTGTTGGCCCAGGGCTCAAAGCCCAGACCGTTGGTGACCAGTAGTCGCGTCCCCAAAATGGCCTTCGCATCTGCAGGCTTGGGTTCAAACACGTGGGCATCTTCGTTGGGGCCCACCAGAGTGCTGACCGCTACGCGCTCGCCCCCCACTGCGCGCACCAAATCTCCCAGAATGCTGAAGCTGGCGGTGACCGCAATCGTGTCGGCAGCGTATGCCGGGGTGCCCAGTAGCGACAGCACAGTGGCGCAGGCCAGGTAGGTGCGGCGGGTGAGCGAGGAAGGTGTAGCCAGGGTGTTCAACACAAGAGCCTTTCGGGGGATATGAGACATGGCACTCACGCCACACGGTGTTGGGTGGTCCACAACCGGGGCAACCAGCCACCGGGTGCTAGCAACAGAGAGGTGAAATACAAGGCGCCGGCGCAGCCAATGATGGTTGGACCGGATGGCGTGTCACAGTGGTAGGACAGCAGCAGCCCGGCTGTACCGGCGGTTGCGGCCTTGGCGCTTGCGTTGACCAATTGCGCTGGCAAGGTGTCATGCCACAGGCGCGCACTGACGGCTGGCAGCATCATCAGCCCGACAGCCATCAGCGTGCCAAGGGTTTGGAACCCGGCCACCAGATTGACCACCACCAGCATCAGAAAACCTTGTTGCCACACCCAGGGTCCGAACAGCTTGCCAATCCTGCCGCCCTGCCCTCTGTGGTTTGCTGCCAAAAAAACCGGGTCGAACGTTTCCAGAACCAACCCCCGGTACATCACCGCAAGAAGCAGCACACTGGCCGTCGCCACACCGGCCACCAGCAGCAGGCCCGCGTTGTCCACGCCCAAGGCACTGCCAAACAGGATGTGCAGCAAGTCCAGCTGTGTGCCGTTTCGAGAGATCAGGGTCACGCCCAACGCAAGGGCCACCAGATAGATGGCGGCCAGGCTGGCGTCTTCCTTCAGCGTGGTGAACCGACTCACCGCGCCCGCAATGCCCGCCACCAGCATGCCCGCCAGTACGCCACCCAGCGCCATGGATAGGAGCGACAGGCCACTGACCATGAAGCCTATGGCCACCCCGGGCAGCACGGCGTGGCTGAGCGCGTCGCCCAGCAGGCTCATGCGGCGCAAGGTCAGAAAAACGCCCAGGGGTGCCGCACTCAAGGACAGGGCCAACGTTGCTACGAGCGCGCGGCGCATGAATGCGAACTCGACAAACGGGGCAAACAGAACACCCCAAACCGTATCGATCAAGCTCTCCACGGTTACCGCTCTGTGTTGGCCGGTTGCGCCGAAGCGCTTGCGGCGAGCGAGTAAGCCAGGTTCTGCTCCAGCAGCGTGTCAAAGTCCAACCCGTTGCGGGTACCGTCGATGTCGCAGATGGCAGCGGTTTCGTCCCAGGCTTCGGCCATGGCGCGGGCGCGCTGCAGGTTGGCATCCGTCAGCACCTCTGCTGTGGGTCCCCAGGCAATGCATTCGCGGGCCAGCAGCAGGGTTTGCGGAAAATGGGTGCGCACCTGTGCCTCGTCGTGCAGAACTGCAACCACGGTACGGCCTTCACGGTGCCACTGGAGCACCAACGCCAGCAGTGCGGCGGTCGTTCTGCTGTCAACCGCATTGAACGGCTCGTCCAGCAAGATCAGCTGTGCATCCTGCGCCAGCAGGCGCGCAAACATGGCCCGCTGTATTTGACCGCTGGAAAGCGTGCCTACCGGGCGGCGCTCAAAGCCCTCCAGCCCTACGGCGTGCATTGCCCATTGGGTTCGAGCCAGCATGGCCGGTGTGACGCTGCCAAACGCGCCGGTCTGGCTCCACAGACCCAACATCACACAGTCCTGCACATCCATGGGGAAACTGCGGTCCAGCTCACTTTGCTGCGGCAGGTAGGCCAGCTGCCGACAAGCGGCGCTGACTTGCAATGCCGATCCCTTCTCGCGTGCCGGGTCATGGCTGGCACCTTGCTTGGGCAGCAGGCCAGCGATGCTTTTGAGCAGGGTGCTTTTTCCGGAGCCGTTGGGGCCCATCACCGCCGTCAATGAGCCCCTGGCAAATGCTCCACTCACATGGTGCAAGGCCGGGTGCTGGCGGTAACTCACAGTCAGATTGCGCAGGGCAAGAGCAGGTGGTACGGCGGTATCGCTCACAGCGGCAAAGCCTCCACACTGGCCCACCACACCGCAAGCCAGAGCAAAACAAGGGCGGGCAATAGGGCCGCCACACGCAACCATGCAGGCCATGCCAGCACGCTGCGTCCAGGCAGGGCGCTGCTTTCTTTGGCCTTCGTGGGGGTTTGCGGTGTTTGCACGGGGTTTATGTGTAAAGAATGGGAATGCACCGAAGTTGCAGCGATAATGCAACTCAATGGCGATAGAGTTTAACGCAACTTAGTTGCGTTTTTACTCTTTTGCAACTTGGTTGCGTTATTTTTTATCCCGCTCACACCACCCATGGCCTCAAAAACTGCGCCCAAGCCCCCGGCTGACCCCATAGACGTCTTGTTGTCTGCCCACGGATTGCGGCGCACGGAAGTCGCCCGCATGGTGCTGGGCTGGTTACTGGCTCACCCGGACACCAGTTACACCCACGCACAGTTGCAGGCAGCGCTGGCCAGCGACCAAACGGCACAACTGGACCGCGTCACCCTGTACCGGCTGATTGACCGGCTCACCCAGGTGGGTCTGCTGCTGTGCCGGGTGGATAACCAGCGTGTGCGGCGCTACCAAGCCATGCCGGCCAGCGTGCACGCCATTCCCCACTTTGAATGCCAGAGCTGCCACCGCGACAGCCCCTTGAGCGGGGCCCTGAAGGCCAATGCCGACGATCTGGAGCGCGCAGCACAAACCGCACTGGAGGCCTTGCAGGCGCTGGGTTACCAGGGCCTTCACATCGATCTGGCCGTGCATGGCGTGTGCGCAGACTGCGCCAGCACCAACGCACAGAGCGCGGCAACTCCGGGCGCTGCCGCATGATTTGCACCCGGTCGCTCCGCTATGCCTACCCGGGCGGCACGACCCTGGCATTTCCCGACGTGGACGTGGCCCAAGGCGCCGTGTTGTTGCTTAGCGGCCCGTCTGGCTGCGGAAAGTCAACCTGGCTGGCTTTGGTGGCCGCCCTGGTTAGGCCAACTTCAGGCACTCTTACGGTCGCGGGGCAGACCTTGGATACTATGAAATCCGTAGCATCCGATGCATGGAGATCGGGGGCTATCGGCTTTTTACCCCAGAAGCTACACCTGAGCGCAGCCCTCAGCGTCTACCAAAATCTGGCCATGGCGCAATGGGCCGCAGGTCAGGCAGAAGACGCCCCGCGCATCCATGCAGCCTTGCAAGCACTGGGTGTGCAAGACCTGGCCCCGCGCAAGCCGGGCCAGCTGTCTGGCGGGCAGGCGCAACGAGTAGCACTGGCCCGTGCCGTGCTGCTGCAGCCGCAGGTTATTTTGGCGGACGAACCCACGGCCAGCCTGGACGACGCCACTGCGGCCGATGCGGTAGGCCTGTTGCTGGCAACCGCCAAAGCCCAGGGAGCCACACTGGTGATCGCCACCCATGACGCACGCGTGGCGCAGCTCATTCCAGCGGACTCCAGTGGTCAAATGGGCTTTCAGCCCCTGAATTTGCTGGGTAGTACGCTATGAAAACACTAGCGTTTGCGTGGCGCTACCTGTGGGCACGGCCTCTGGGTGCCGCACTCAATGTGCTGCTGCTCAGCCTGGGTTTGGCATCCATCACGTTTTTGCTGCTGGTGAGCCACCAGCTCAGCCAGGCGTTCGAGCGTGACTTGACCGGGATCGACGTGGTCGTGGGTGCCAAAGGCAGCCCCATGCAACTGATTCTGAGTGGCGTGCTGCATGTGGATGTGCCACCCGGCAACGTGCCACTGCAAGCGGTGCAGGCGCTGGCCAAAAACCCCCTGGTGGGAAAACTCATCCCCATCAGTCTGGGTGACAACTTCCAGGGTTTTCGCATTGTCGGCAGCTCACACGACTACCCCGCCCTGTATGCCGCCACGTTGGCCCAAGGCCGTTTGTGGGACGCACCCATGCAAGTGGTGCTGGGTGCCACGACCGCCGCAAAACTGGGTGCAAGCCTGGGCCAAAGTTTCAAGGGCAGCCATGGGCTGGGCGGCGGGGGCCATGTGCACGGCGACAGCGCCTACACCGTGGTGGGCATCCTCGCCCCCAGTGGCAGTGTGTTGGACCGTCTGATACTGACCGACACGGCCTCGGTTTGGCAAGTGCACGAAAACGCCACAGCGCTGGACGATGAAGACCGCCGCGCGTTGGAGGAAGAGCGCGAAGTCACCATGGCCCTGGTGCGCTACACCACACCACTGGCCGCCGTGAGTTTTCCCCGCTTTGTCAACACCAGCACCGAGATGCAGGCTGCTGCGCCCGCGCTGGAGATCACCCGCCTGCTGTCCATGCTGGGCCTTGGTACCGACGTGTTGCGCGCCTTTGCCGGGGTGCTGCTGCTGACCGCGGGCTTGAGCGTGTTTATTGCACTGTGGAGTGCGGTGCGTGAGCGCCAGGGCGACCTGGCGCTGCTGCGCATGCTGGGCGCGCCGCCCACCAAAGTAGCCGCCTTGCTGCTGTGTGAGGCGCTGTGGCTGGGCCTGCTGGCCAGCGCGCTGGGTCTGTTGCTGGGCCAGGGCTTTGCGGCTGCGCTGGGCTGGTTTCTAAAGTTGGACAACAGCCTGCTGATAGGCGGCATCGTTTGGCCACCCGCGCTGGCAATGGTGCCAGCACTGGCATTGGCGGTGTCACTGGCGGCGGCTGTGGTGCCCGCACTGAGCGCCTACCGGGCCAGTGTGCTGGATCTGTTGCAAAGCCGGTAGCCTCTTCATTCACCTCCAAAAGGAATTCATATGAAAAAAGCACTTCTAGCCCTCGTCGTCACTCTGTCTAGTGCTACTGTTTGCATAGCATCCACCGCAGCCATCGACAAAGAGGCCAAAGAAGACATTGCCCGCCACCGCGCCATTTCAGCCGCCCACGAAGCGGCCGCCAAGTGCCTGGAATCCGGCAAGAAAGAAGAGGTCTGCCACAAGGAACTATTGGCAGCCTGCAAGGGGATTGCCATTGGCAAGTATTGCGGAATGAAACACGCCCATTGACCGCGTGTAGCCAACGCCTGCCATGGTCTATTCATTCCTGCGCCGCTCAACGACTATTGCCCTGTTGACAACAGCGCTCTTGCCACTGGGTGCGACTGCGCAACTGAGCTCCCCCATAGCAGGCGGCCTTGCCACAGGAACCGGGGCCGGGGTGCACAGCCCCAACAGCCCCATTGCGCCTTTGCAGGCGCGTGCAGACGTGCTGGCCTGGTCGCTGCTGACCGATGTCAAATCCAAGGTTGAAAAGAATCGCATGCTGCCGATTTTTCCACCGCAGGTGCAGGCGCTCCACCGCAAAGTGCAGCGGGTGCAAGGCTTCATGATGCCGTTGGATGCTGGCAAGACGCAAACACATTTTTTGCTGAGTGCGGTGCCTTTGACTTGCTCGTTCTGTTTGCCCGGCGGACCTGAGAGCCTGGTAGAGGTGAGGACCAAAACGACGATCAAGTACTCTTCGGAACCCGTTGTCGTGGAGGGGCAGTTTTCTGTCTTGAAGGACGACCCCGATGGCGTGTACTACCGCATTGCAGACGCCATAGCGGTACAGTAACTTCGACTCAGCCCGCCCGTGAACTCTACAGACGCCGTTGCACCACGAGACCATCAGCGGCTGCGCCTGATGAACGCCGCTGCGGCCATGCTGTTGGCATGTGCCTTGCTGTGCGCGCAAAGCCTGGGGCTATGGCACCGCCTGGAGCACCCAGGGCCCACCAGCCAGCGGGCGGCACCGAGCGCGGAACACAGCCCCTTCAACGATCTCTACTCGACGCACCAAGGCGAGCCCGACTGCCAATTCTTTGACCACGCATGCCTGGGCGACGCCATTGGCACCACCAGCACCACGTTGACAACCCTGGCCCTGGTGTCCGTGCTCCCTGCGACTGGCCATGGTTTACCCATGGCCCGCTGGCACGCGCTGTTCCAGGCGCGCGGCCCTCCGCACCTCCGCTGAACCCCCTGCTCTTCTAGCCTCCCGCTGCCGCTTGGGCAGGCGGGAGCCTGTGCCTTTTCCAGATTCAACGGACTATCCATGACAAGCCTCTTCATCCGCGCCGCCACCGTGCGCGCTTTTCCGCGCCACCCCATCAACCTGGCCATCGTTGCCGCCCTGGCCAGCCTGGGCGCTGCCAGTGCCCACGCACAATCCACGCCGCGCACAGATGCCGCGCTGCCTGCCGTCACCATCACCGGCAACCCGCTAGGTGCTACTGATTTGATAGCGCCAACCGAAGGATATTCGGGGGCTGCATTGCTATTGCGCTCCAAGAGCACGCTGGGCGAGACACTGGACGGCACGCCAGGCGTCAGCAGCAGCTACTTTGGCCCCAACGCCAGTCGCCCCGTCATCCGCGGGCTGGACGGCGACCGTGTGCGCATCCTGCAGAACAGCGGCGCCAGTGTGGATGCCTCGGGCCTGAGCAACGACCATGCCGTGCCGTCCGACCCCATTTCCATGGATCGCATTGAGGTGCTGCGCGGCCCCGGCGCACTGATGTACGGCGGCAGCGCCGTGGGCGGTGTGGTCAACGTGATCGACAACCGCATCCCGCAGGAGCGCCTGTTTGATGCCAAGGGCGGTGTATCTGGCAAGGTGAATCTGGAGGGCAGCAGTGGTGACGCTGGACGCTCCGCCGCCGCGCTGCTGGAGACCGGTAACGACCGTTTTGCGCTGCATGCCGATGCCTTTACCCGCCGCTCGGACGATGTAGCAGTGCCCATTGCCCTGGCTTGTGAAAAGCCGGGCGCACCCGCCATTGCCAATGCCATCTGCAACTCCAGCGCGCAAACGCAAGGCGGCGCGCTGGGTGGCAGTGTGTTCTTCGGCCACAGCCGTCTGGGTGCGTCGGTGAGCAGCTATTCCTCGGACTACGGCACGGTGGCCGAAGACGCAGTGACCATTGGCATGCGCTCCAACCGGGTGGCCCTGGAGTGGGACGTCAACCAATTGTCGGGCTGGGTACAAAGCGTCAAGGTGCGTGCCAGCCAGACCGACTACCAGCACACCGAGTACGAAGGTGCAGAGCCGGGTACCGTATTCAAAAACACGGGTAATGATTTACGCATCACCGCACGCCACGCCAAGCTGGGTGCGTGGGAGGGTGTGCTGGGCCTGCAAAGCGAAACCGGCAAATTCTCCGCCGATGGCACTGAGGCCTTTGCACCCTACAGCCGCGCCACGCAGCATGCGGTGTTTGCCTTCGAAGAACTGCCGCTGGACTGGGGGCGCTTGAGCCTGGGCGCGCGGGTGGAATCGGTGCAGGTGGATTCCGAAGGCAATCCACAGGTCGCGCGGTTTGCGCCGGCCAGCCGCAGCTTCCAGCCGCGCAGTCTGGCGCTGGGTGCGCTGTGGAATGCAGCCCCCGGCTGGCAGCTGACTTCCAACCTGGCCTATACCGAACGCGCACCCAAAGACTATGAGCTGTTTGCCGATGGCCCCCACATTGCCACCCATGCCTATGAAGTGGGTAACACCCAGGCCGTGCTGGAGCAGTCCACCAACATGGACATTGGCGCACAGTGGAAAAGCGGAGCCCACGCCTTCAAGCTCAGCGCTTTTGTGAACCAGTTCAACAACTACCTGGCACTGCAAGGCACCGGCGTGCTGCGCGACACCGAGGGTAACGGCGCGGGCGGCCTTGGGGTAACGGACGATGGAAACGGCCTGTCGGTCGAATCCGGCGGCACGGCCGAGATACTGCCGGAATACGTCTACACCCAGGTACCTGCGCGCTTTACCGGGATAGAGGCCAGTGGCAAAGTGCGCCTGCTCGACGCAGGCCAGACTATGGACCTGGAACTGCGCGCGAACTGGGTGCGCGCCATCAACACCACCACCGGTGAATGGCTGCCCCGCATTGCGCCGGTGCGCCTGGGCGCCTCGTTGGTGTGGGCACAAGGCCCGTGGAGTGCGCGACTGGACGCCAACCACAGCCAGGCACAGTCCAATGGCCCGGCGGGGCAATTGGCCAGCCAGTCGTACACGCTGGTCAATGCCGCGCTGAGTTACCGCCAGCAGATGGGCTCCAACACGGCGCTGTGGTTTGCGCGCTTGGACAATGCCAACGATGTACTGGCCTACTCGGCCACCTCCATCCTGACGCAAAGCGCACTGGGCAAGGCTCCGCTACCCGGGCGCAGCCTGAAGCTCGGCGTGCAGTTGGCGTTCTGAGCCTGAAACCGCAGACCTAATGGAACACGCCACCGTGGCAATACTGCCGCCCCAATCCGTAGCGGTGGCAGTGGTACCCCGCTGGCATGTTCTCTTGGTCTTCGGGATTTAAGAAACTGGAATTGGGCACCGCGTCAACAGCGACGCCCTTGTCTTTGAGCCTTTGAGACAGCCGCGCGGCACGTGACATGGCACGGCTGTCTCCAGCGGTTGCTGCGCGCTCATACCAATGCAATGCCTCGCGCTCTTCAGCACCGTTACCTTGTTGCAGCGTATCGGCCAGCACAAGTTGCGCCTCGGTGTGACCTTGCAGGGCGACTTCGCGCAGCAGGCTCACTGCAGCAGCGGTCTGTTGCGCAAGCCCCAGACCAAATTTCAAACACATTGCCTTTTGGTATTGCGCGTTGTTGGAGGCAGGGCTGGCTGCAGAGCTGGCTGTAGGGCTGGGCGCCTCCGCCAACTGTGCACACACAGGCACGGCCTTTGACCGCCTGTCCTGTTCGTTCAGCGCAATGTCCAGGTCCGCCGCATTGGCGGATGGAGCAAGCACCATAAAGCACAGACCCCATAGAGAGACTTTGTAAAACCTGACGAAGACGCGAAGGAGCCCCATTTACAACCGGTGCGTGCGGTCACCGCGGCTGAAACCCATGGCGTCCCAGTAGGCGCCTTGGGTAAGGCCAATGACCTTGAAAAACTCACCCATCTCGTGCTCCAGGATCAGCTTCTGCCCTGCCACACGATCCGCGAGGGAAGCCGCCTGCATGGCATCCACCAGGCCACAGTTCATCAGGAAATGTGCCTGGCTGGTGTAGCCCAGCACCTCCAGCCCGGCGTCCTGCGCGGCGACGGCGATGCCGGTGAAGTTGACGTGGGCCGTGATGTCTTTCTGGCCCACCAGCACCAGCGGGTCGCCATCGGCCTGGTGGGCGCGGTGACACATCACTGTGCCCATGCGGCGTTGCGCGTGGTAGTACTCGTGCTCGGGAAAGCCGTAGTCCAGCAGGAATATGGCACCAGCCTTCAACCGGTCGGCCAACGTGCGCACAAAAGCCTCGCCCTGGGGGTGGATCTCGGTCACGTAATCGTGTTCACCCGGCACATCTTCCGGTGGGCGCAGTTCTGTGGGGCGGTCCTGCCAAGCAAACTGTGCACTGCCGGCATCCCACACCACACCGCGTTCCTGCCACGCTCCGTTCACGCGGGCCAACAGTTTGACTGGCATGGCATCGAGCACCTCATTTCCCACCACTACCCCGTGCATCTGCGCAGGCAGGCTATCCGCCCACTGCACCCGGTTCGCATGGGCTTTGAGCGTGGTCTGCTGGCGCTCTTTCAAAGGCTGGGACAAGTCCACAATCGTGTATCGGCGCAGCGGCACACCCAGGGCATCGAGGGCATCCAGAATCTGCAAGGCCAGCGCGCCGGTCCCCGCACCAAACTCCCATATCTCATCGGTACCCGTGACCTGCAGGGCTTGCGCCACCTGGCGTGCCAGGGCCTGGCCAAACAAGGGTGTCATCTCGGGTGCGGTGACAAAGTCACTACCCGCACCTTTCAGGTCGCCCGCCGCATCGCGCAGGCCTTGCGGCAGTACACCAAACACGGTGGCACCACGGCTGTAGTAGCCCAGGCCCGGCGCGTAAAGGGCCTGCTCCATAAAGGTATCAAAGCCAATCCAGCCACCCTGCACTTGCAGCAACTGGCGCACATGCTCCTGCATGGCGTCAACCAGCGTGTCGCCGGCACTGGGGGCTTGAGGGGTAATTGGGAGCGAGGCAGGTGAGGACGTCATAAGCCCCGGAATTGTCGCCGAAGGAAAGCGCCTTCAACGCCGCAAAGCCAGTGCCGAGCGCGGGCCAAAGCCCGCACCGCCCTGCTCCAGCTTGAAAGCTGCCACCACGTGCACCAAGTCCTGCGCCTGGCTCTTGAGGCTGCTGGCCGCTGCCGCCATTTGCTCCACCAGCGCCGCGTTTTGCTGGGTGGTCTGGTCCATGAGGGTGACCGCCTCACCGACCTGTGCGACACCCAGGGCCTGCTCATTGCTGGCTGCGCTGATCTCGCCCATGATGTCGGTTACCCGTTTGATGCTGGCCACCACCTCGGTCATGGTGGCACCAGCCTGATCGGCCAGCGAAGTGCCATGCTCAACACGCTCCACGCTGGCGTTGATGAGGCTTTTGATTTCCTTGGCCGCCTCTGCGCTGCGTCCGGCCAGCGACCGCACCTCACTGGCTACGACCGCAAAGCCACGGCCCTGTTCGCCGGCACGCGCGGCCTCTACCGCAGCGTTGAGCGCCAGGATATTGGTTTGGAAAGCGATGCCATCAATGACGCTGATGATGTCCGATATCTTGCGGCTGGATTCGTTGATGCCTTTCATGGTCTCGACCACTTCGCCCACCACATTGCCACCCTCGACAGCGATGGTGGAAGCGCTCTGCGCCAGCTGGTTGGCGTGGCGGGCACTGTCGGCATTCTGCTTCACGGTGGAACCCAGTTCTTCCATGGATGCGGCGGTTTCTTCCAGCGAGCTGGCTTGCTGTTCCGTACGCGCGGAGAGGTCATTGTTGCCCTGCGCAATTTCGGCACTGGCCACCGCCAGGCTCTCAGAACCCTGTCGCACAGACCGCACAACACCCGAGAGGCTGCCCTGCATATGGGCCATGGCCTGCAACAACTGCGCGATCTCGTCCTTGCCCTCGGGCTGTATCTGCAGTGCCAGATCACCGCGTGACACAGCGTCGGCCACACCCACAGCCCGGTCCAATCCTTCGCGTATGCTGCTGGAGATCACCCAGGCGATGCCGCCAATGATGAAAGCGGCCAGTATCAGCGTTGCCGCACCCTGCAGTGCATAGGCAAAAAACTCGGCACGCAGTTCGTCCATGTACAGGCCAGACCCAATGACCCAGCCCCATGGCGCAAACCCCTGCACGTAGGCCACTTTTTCGACGGGCTCTGCACTGCCGGGCTTGGGCCACTGGTACGACACCAGACCCGACTTCTCACTGCGGACTTTTTTGGCAAAAGTCTCCAGCAGGGCGGTGCCATCGCCACCATCGGCTCCCTTTCCATTGAGCTCGGGCTTGGCAGCATGCATCACAAACTTCGGGGGCGACTCCAAGTCGCTGATGAAGAAATAGTCATCCTTGCCGTACCGCATCTGCGCTATGGCCTGCTTGGCAAGGTTCTGTGCTTCTTCGCGGGGCATCTTGCCCGAGGTCTCCAACTGGTGGGCCCACACGAGCACACCCGATGCAGCCTCGACCGTCATGCGGGCCTGTGTCTCGCGGCCTGTGCGGTCGTGGTTGCGCACATCCAGCATGGTGTAGACCGCCACCGTGATCAAGCCCAGCACACTGACAACGGTCAGCAGCACCAGCTTGGACAAGAGGGGGAGTTGATTCAAAAAGCGCTTCATCAAAGTCTCCGATTACGAGCCACACGTTGTTAGCCTCGATTCTGCGGTCGCTATTGCGAGACCGGCGAGGCAATTCACGGTGATGCTGAGGCCCATGCAGTGTCCCTTGACGCAGGTCAAATGCATAGTGGTGGTGTTGCAAAACCGGCACGCAACGCGTCAAATCGGGTTGACATCAGGCAGCGAGCTGCTGACAATCCCCACTTTTGCAAGCCTGTGGCCCCACGCCACATGGTCAATGTTCTCACCCCAACAGCGAAGGAGTGCTTCCATGATTGTTCATACACCCACTCCCCTCGTGCTGGCCGTCTGAGAAACTTGAGTTTGCCATTCACCTGCGTTACCTGAACTAAACCGCAACGCTGGTATTCGCCCTGTTGCACAGGGCATGTGTCTTCTCTGTCTTTGTCGGGCCGCCCGCTGGTTCCGCCTATTCCATTTTCAATTGGGTCTTGTCGCCGCTTGTGGCGTGTCGTATTGGCACGTCTGGCGCTGGGCCTTGCAAAGACATACAGACACCATCATGCCTATCGAGTTTTCTTTTGAGACGCTGCGCCGTTTGGGATTGACTCCCGCCATGGCGCAATACCTGGCCACTACCGATGTGGTCGACAACACCACCAGCATCCCTGAGGATGCGACACCACCCCAATGGATGCGTGTAGCCGCCGTGCACCGCGAAACGGTGGAGGTGCACGACGGCACCGCGCAAGGTTCGGCCCGCTGTGCCGCACGGCTAACCCGTGAGCTCATCGACAAGGGCAGTGCCCTGGCCGTGGGCGACTGGGTGCTATGCATGCGGGACGAGCACCAACAGTTGTGGGTGACCACCCGCGTGCCACCGCTCAATCAGATCGTGCGACGCGATGCCGATGGCAGCCGCCACACCGTGGTCAGCAACGTCGATACCGCGTTGCTGGTCATGGGCCTTGACCTGGACTTCAACCTGCAACGGCTGGAGCGCTATCTGGCACTGGTCGGTAGCAGTGGCGTGTTGCCCGTGGTTGTACTGACCAAGGCCGACGTGGCCGAGCAGTCCGCCCCGGGCACCGTATTGGATCGGGTGCAATCTGTGCGTGCCCGCGTAGGCCAGCATGTGGACGTGGTGGCAGTGGATGGGCGCAGTGTGGATGCGCTGACTGCATTGCGCCCGTATCTGAGCCCAGGCCAGACCCTGGTACTGCTGGGTTCGTCTGGCGCAGGCAAAAGCACGCTGACCAATAGCCTGCTGGGCCACGCCGCGCAAGACACCGGCGCGGTGCGCGAACACGACAGCCGCGGCAAACACACCACCACCGCGCGCTCGCTTCACCTGCTGCCCTCAGGTGCCTGTGTCATCGACACACCCGGGGTGCGTACCCTGCGCCCCGATGTGGATGCAGACGCACTGGGTCAATTGTTTGAAGACATCGGCACACTGGCCCCCACCTGCCGCTTTCGCAACTGCCAACACCAGGATGAGCCGGGTTGTGCTGTGCGGGCCCAGGTAAGCCCTGAGCGCCTGAAGAACTACCACAAGCTGCTGCGCGAAAGCCGCCGCGACACCATGGGAGCGCTGGAGCGACAACGCCAGTTGGCGCAGTGGAAAATGCGTGGCCGCGCGGGGGCGCAGCGCGCTGCGTCCAAACGCGCCGGGCCGGTCAGTTAGCCGCACCTCTGCGGGGCCAATGGGTTCTAGCATGGTTGACAGGCCCTGGACCCGCCCGCCCTTAGAATGGCCGCGCCCAGGAGCAATCCCGGGTATGCGTTCTCAGGGCGGGGTGCAATTCCCCACCGGCGGTGATGGCAGCTTGTTTAAAGTTGCACAAGCCCGCGAGCGCCCGGCCTGGTTTCAACCAACGCCGGGGTCAGCAGATTCGGTGTGATTCCGAAGTCGACGGTCATAGTCCGGATGAAAGAGACGCAGTGTGCCAGCGACCCCCTTTTTGTGTTTTTGCACAAGGGGCCGCTGCCGCATGGCGCGCCCTGGGGTTTTGTCGACACCCTTTTTAGCAACAACGCCATGGTTAACCAGACCAATCCTTCTACCAAAACGCGCATCGCCTTTATCCAGTCCAGCTGGCACACCGACATCGTCAACCAGGGGCGTGATGCCTTCCTGGCCGAGTTGGAGAAGCTGGGCTCAGCACCAGACGCAGTTGATGTGTTCAAGGTGCCCGGAGCCTTCGAGATTCCGCTGCATGCGCAAAAGCTGGCGGCCACCGGTCGCTACTCTGCAATAGTGGCCTGTGGTTTTGTCGTCAATGGTGGCATCTACCGCCACGATTTCGTCGCCGACGCCGTCATCAGTGGTCTGATGAAGGTGCAACTGGACAGCGGTGTTCCGGTGTTCTCGGTGGTGTTGACGCCCCTGCACTTTCACGAGCATGCTGACCACCGGCAGTTCTTTGCGAACCACTTCGTCACCAAGGGCAAAGAGGCGGCACAGGCCTGTGTGCAGACACTGGAGAGCTTGCAGGCGATTGAGGCCTGAAAGGTTTCAGGCCGGCAGGAGCGCGGCGATCAGTCGCTCTATATCCGCTTCGCTGTGGGCCGCCGATAGCGAGATGCGCAAACGCGCGGTGCCTACAGGCACGGTCGGCGGACGGATGGCGGGCACCCAAATTCCCTGCTCCCACAATTTGGCCATGCGCTCCAGGGCCTTCGTGTTCTCACCAATGACCAGCGGCTGTATCGGGGTGATGGAGGGTAGCAACCGCCCCACGTCGGCGCGGTCGGCCAGGGCCGCTCGCAGCCGTGCCGCATGGGTCTGCACGCGCTGGCGCCGCCAGCCCTCGCGCTGGATCACACGCAGGCTGGCCCGCAGGGCCTCGGTCACCATGGCCGGCGATGTGGTCGCAAAAATATAGCTGCGCGCACGCTGCATCACCAGCTCCACCACGCGGGCATCACCGGCAACAAAGGCGCCCGCTGAGCCGGCGGCTTTGCTCAGCGTGCCCATGATGATGAGGCGCGGCGATTGCACGCCCGCATGCTCGGCAATACCGCGGCCACCCTTACCCAGCACGCCAAAGCCATGGGCATCGTCGACCAGCAAGAGGGCGTCATATTGTTCGGCCAGGCGCAGTAAAGCCGGCAAGTCGGAGATATCACCGTCCATGCTGAAGACGGCGTCGGTGACGATCAACTTGCGGCGCGCAGTGCATACCTGCAACTGGTTTTCCAGTGCTTGCAGGTCGGAATGGGGAAAGACCCCAATCTGTGCGCGCGACAGGCGTGCACCATCGATCAGGCTGGCGTGGTTGAGTGCGTCGCAGAACACGGCGTCATCTCTACCCACGAGAGTCGGCACCAGACCCACATTGGCAGTAAAGCCGGATGCGAAATACAGCGCACGCGGCAGGCCTAAAAACTCCGCCAGTTCGCTTTCCAAAGACCCATGGGATGCGCTGTGGCCACATACCAAGGGCGAAGCGGTAGCCCCCACACCCCAATGTGCGGCGGCCTGCTGGGCGGCGACCACCACCTCAGGGTGCTGGCTCAGGCCCAGGTAGTCGTTGCCGCAAAAGGCCAGCATATCGCGCCCATTGACGAGCAGGTGAGCGCCCTGCACGGCCTCCACCGAGCGGCGCACGCGCAGCAGCTTGGCAGCATCAAGGGCTTGGATTTCTTCGGCAAGGCTGTCTAGCACACTCATGCAAAAAATTCCTGCGGCAAATGAAAACACGCGGCCATCTGGTGTGCACTAGGCGCGGCACTGTGTGGCAGATCAGCGAGGCAGGGTACGTTCAGCTTCGATTGCAACCAGTCAATATTGGCCTGCTGCTCCGGCATATGGGGGTCTATGTGGTTGGCCACCCAACCTGCCAGACGCAGGCCACGATTACCGATGGATTCGGCAGTGAGCACTGCATGGTTCAAGCACCCCAGGCGCAGGCCTACGACCAGAATGACGGGCAGAGCCAGAGCCACCGCGAGGTCCGCACCGTCCTGCGTGGCGGACAGCGGCACGCGAAAGCCGCCCGCCCCTTCCACGACCAGCGCATCGGTTTGTGCGCGCTGGTTGGTGCAGGCGTCCACGATTCGACCCAGCTCGATACGAACGCCGTCACGCTGCGCCGCAATGTGCGGCGACACCGGTGCATGCAGCAAGTAGGGATTGACCAAGGCCCGGGGCAAATCTACCGTGGCGGCGGCCTGCAAGGCCAGCACATCCTCGTTGCTCCACTCGCCACCGGGGGCGCGCTCGGAGCCCGCTGCCACCGGCTTCATGCCAGAGATGCGCGCATACCGCGCACGCAAGTGCAACATAAGCGCACATGCGACCAGCGACTTGCCAACACCGGTATCGGTGCCGGTCACGAACCACGCGGCGCCCTGTGGCATCGCCCCAATTGGTAGGGCGCTCATGCCAGTGCGCAGTGCAAAGCCTGCAGACTGCCCTCCACCAAATGGGCCATGTCCGCATCGTTTATGACATAGGGAGGCATGAAATACAGCGTACGGCCAATGGGGCGCAGCAGCAGACCCTGGTCTAGCGCGGCGCGGTGGAAACGGCGCGAGAACAACGGGTCATCCGTCACTGCGTCCCAGGCCCAGAGCATGCCCAACTGGCGGGCATTGGTCAGGCGCGGGTGCGCATCCAGCACTTGCGCGGCAACACTTAGGCGCTGCGCCGTACCGCGGTTGCGTGCCAGTTGCGCGTCGTCTAGCAAGTCTAGTGTCGCCAGTGCAGCGCGGCAGGCCAGCGGGTTGCCAGTGTACGAGTGCGAATGCAGGAATCCGCGTGCGGTGTCGTCGTCGTAAAACGCTGCATAAACAGCATCCGTTGTCAACACCGCCGATAGCGGCAAGGTGCCACCGGTCAGCCCCTTGGACAGGCAAATGAAGTCGGCACGAACACCAGCCACGTCACAGGCAAATCGTTCACCGGTGCGGCCAAAACCCGTGGCGATTTCATCGGCAATCAGGTGCACACTGTATTGCGTACACAGAGCCCGCGCACGCCGCAAATAGTGCGGGTGGTACATGGCGATACCTGCGGCGCACTGCACCAGCGGCTCGACGATGAGGGCGGCAGTCTGCCCATGGTGCTCGGCCAGCCAGACCTCCAGCGCCTGGGCCGCAGATTCGGCCTGCTGTTCGGCATCCATGCCAGGCCTAGCCAGGCGCGCATCCGGGCTGGGCACCACGGCTGCACCCCTGACTAGGGGTGCATAGGCGCTGCGAAACAGCGGTATATCGGTGACCGCCAGTGCACCCACGGTTTCGCCGTGGTAGCCCTGGGCCACACTCACAAAACCATTCTTCTCGGGCCGGCCGTGGTTGCGCCAGAAGTGCACGCTCATCTTCAGCGCAATCTCGGTCGCACTGGCGCCGTCACTGGCATAAAAAACGTGGCCCAATCCGGTAAGTTGTGCCAGTCGCTCCGACAGCTCGATTACCGGTTCATGTGTCATCCCGGCCAGCATCACATGGTCCAGGCGGTCCAATTGGTCATGCAATACGGCCTTGATATGCGGATGGCCATGGCCAAACAGGTTGACCCACCACGAACTGATCGCATCCAGGTAACGCTTGCCCTCTGCATCAAACAGCCACACGCCCTGACCGCGGACGATAGGCACCAGTGGCTGCGACTCGTGGTGTTTCATTTGTGTGCAGGGGTGCCACACGGCAGCGCGGCTGCGTTGCAAAAGGGATTCGTTCAGGCTCGGCATCATCTCGGTGTCATCTAGTTGTATCGAAGGTCGTTTCTATTCGACGGACGGCTCATCCAAGCCCAGGGTCTTGATCCCGGCGTCGCTGTCGAATTCGCTGAAGTTCCAGCGTCCATCCTGCTGGAACACATGCTCAGGTACCGGGCGTTCAATGGATGTTGTGCCCAGCAGTGCCTGGCGCATGCTGTCTATCCAGATAGGCATCGCCAGCGTGGAGCCGAACTCGCGGCCGCCCAAAGACTTGGGTTCGTCATACCCCATCCAGGCCACAGAGACGATGCCGTTGGCATACCCGGCAAACCAGCCGTCCACCGCATCACTGGTGGTGCCGGTTTTGCCGGCCAGATCCTGGCGCGCCAACCTCTGGCTGGCCGCAGCAGCGGTGCCCGAACGGGCCACCTCGCGCAACATGCTGTCGGTCACAAAGGCATTGCGCTCATCGATGACGCGGGCGTCTTCGGCTGGCACGGGTGTGCGGTCTGACTCAAACAAGGCCTTGCCCCGTGCATCGCTGACACGCTGAATCAGCCATGGCTTCACCAGGTAACCCCCGTTGGCAAATACGCCGTAGGCGCTGGCCAGTTGCACCGGAGTGACAGCGCCCGTGCCCAGGGCCAGCGTCAAATTTGCAGGGTGCTTGTCGGCTTCAAAGCCAAAGCGCGGCAAATACTCCAGCGCATAGGGAACACCAATGGCCTTGAGAATGCGGACCGATACGACGTTTTTGGACCGGGCCAGCGCATCCTGCATGCGGATGGGGCCGTCGTATTTGCCGTCGTCGTTGCGCGGGTCCCACTGCAGGCTCTCGGTTGTAGTGGTTGACAATTGCGCATCGTTGATGATGGTGGCCGGTGCAAAGCCCCGCTCCAGCGCGGCCGAATACACAAAGGGCTTGATGGTCGAACCGGGCTGACGCCATGCGCTGGTGGCATGGTTGAAGTTCTTGCGCCGAAAGTCAAAGCCGCCGACCAAAGCACGGTAGCCACCACTTTGCGCGTCCAGCGACACATAGGCGGCGTCCACCTCGGGCATCTGCGAAACCGTCCACTTCTGTTTGCTGTTTTGCACCACGCGTATCAGCGCGCCTGGGCGCAGGCGCACTGCCTGATTGGCATTGGCTTGCAAGGCCACTGCCGCAAAACCCAGCTCACCACCGCTGATCTGTACCACCTCCCCCGAAGCCAGCTCAGCCTTCAGCGATTTGGCCGCAACCTCGGTCACGACGGCGGGCAAAAGACCGTCACTGGCGGGGTGCTTTTGCAGGAGCGCGTCTATGGCATCGTCCCGCGCGTCGTCGTCCTTAGGCAGCTCGATAAACGCCTCCGGGCCGCGGTAGCCATGGCGCTGGTCATAGGCCAGCACATTGCGGCGTATCGATTCGTAGGCCGCCAGTTGCTCCGCGTTGTTGATGGTCGTCACCACCTTGAGACCCATGGAGTAGGTTGCCTCCTGGTACTGGGCGAAAACGGATTGGCGCACCATTTCCGCTACATACGCGCCATGTGTTCCGACGCTTGGATGGGTGTTGGTGGGTATAGCCTCCACGCTGGCCTGCTCAAACTGCGCCTGGTTGATGTGACCCAGGCGCAGCATGTTTTTCAGCACCATCATCTGCCGCTTTTTGGCGCGCGCCGGGTTGACCACCGGGTTGTGGCGTGACGGGTTCTGCGGCAGACCAGCCAGCATCGCGCTTTGCGCCAGGCTCAGCTCGGCCAAGGACTTGCCGTAGTAGGTGCGCGCTGCGCTGGCGAAGCCGTAACTGCGCTGCCCCAGGTAGATCTGGTTCATGTACAGCTCCAGGATTTTGTCCTTGGAGAGCGCCTCTTCAATGCGGTAGGACAACAGGGCCTCTTTGAGCTTGCGCTCCAATGTCCTGTCCTGGTTGAGGAAAAATGTACGCGCCACTTGCACCGTGATAGTAGATCCGCCCTGTGGAACGCCACCGGTCAGGTTGGAAAAAACCGCACGTGCAAGCCCCCGAAAGTCTAGGCCGCTGTGGTTGTAGAAGCGCTCGTCTTCTATCGCCAGCAGTGCGTCCTTCAGTGTCTTGGGCGTGTCTTCTATGGACACAAAGTCGCGGCGCTCCTGGCCAAACTCGCCGATCAGCACATTGTCAGCCGAGTAGATACGCAACGGCATTTTGGGCCGGTAGTCCGTTACGGCTTCCAGTGTGGGCAGGCCCGGCGCCAGTACCAGCAAGGTGTACCCCACGAGCAGAACAATTCCCAGCAACACCATGGCGGCGATACCGAGCATCCATTGCACGAGTGGCTTGAATTGGATAGAAAACATAAGGGGGGTTGGGAGTTAGAAGGCCAGCGCGATGTGTAGCGCGTGGCGGGCGTATTGTGGCCGAGGAATGGACGGGTCGCTAAAATCGGCGTTTCTTCCATCCTGCGTCCTACACATCCCATGCCTACCCACTCCGCGCCCCGCGCAACCCTGCCTACCGTATTGGTGACAGGCGCGGCCAAGCGCCTGGGCCGCGATATCGCCTTGGCGCTGGCGGCTGCGGGTTGGCGGGTAGCGGTGCACTTTCGCGGTTCGCTGGACGACGCTACAAAAACAGTAGCGGATTGTGCAGAACTGACGGGGGGTGCAGCTGCTTTTCGCGCAGACCTCTCCAATGAAACGGAAGTACGCGGCCTGCTGCCGGCTGTCATCGCATCGCTGGGTCATGTGGATGCGGTGGTTAACAGCGCTTCCACTTTTGAGCACGATACCAGCGCGAGCTTCAGCTTTGCCGCGCTGGAGAAACACATGCGCAGCAATGCGGGCGCACCCATTTTGCTGGCCCAGGCCCTGCATGCACATATTCAGCATCGCGGTGCGAACCAGCCCAATGCGCATGGTGTCGTCGTGAATCTGCTGGACCAGAAGCTGTGGAACCAGAACCCCGACTTCATGAGCTACACCCTGTCCAAGGCCGCACTGGAAGCGGCCAACACCATGCTGGCCATGGACTTGAGCCCGCTGGTGCGGGTGGTGGGCGTTGCGCCAGGCCTCACGCTGACCAGCCACATGCTCAGCGACGCCAAGTTTGAAGCCTTGCACAAGCTGTCTCCGCTGGGCCGCTCGTCCACACCGCAGGATGTTGCGGCTACCGTACTCTTTGCGCTGCAGAACCAGTCCATCACCGGCACTACCTTGCTGGTGGATGGCGGCCAGCACCTGATGCGCTTTGAGCGCGATTTTTCCCTGATGTGAAAGCCACACAAACCATGCAACACACGACGGGAAACCAGACCCTCACCCTGACCGGCCTGCGATTTGATGCCAACCTGGGCATTTTGGAGTCTGAAAAACTGGCTCCGCAACCCATACAGGTGGATGCGGAGTTGAGCTTGGGTGCCCAGCCTCTGCTGCCGCATGACGATGACATCCACCATGTGCTGGACTACCGCAAGGTGCGCCGCATCATCATCGACGAATGCACGGCTGAACATGTGAACCTGCTGGAGACCCTGATCGGCAAGCTCGCCCACCGCCTGATGCAGTTGCCCGGCGTGCTGGGCGTGCGCGTCAAGATCGCCAAGCTGGAAATTTTTGACGACTGCGAAGTCGCTATCCGCGTGGAGGCAGGCCAGTGGTAGCGGGCCGGGGCCCGTACCAGTAGTCGATAGGCTCTGGGCGTGATAGCGCATAACCCTGGCTTTCGTGGATACCCAGCCTGGAAACCAGTCCGTACAGCGCCTCGGTACTCACAAACTCGGCCACGGTCCGCACACCCAGGCAATGCGCCACATTGACCATGGACTCCACGATCACCCGGTCCAGATCTCCATCCTGCAGGGCGCGAATAAATGTGCCGTCAATCTTGATGAAGTCCACCTCAAAACGCTTGAGGTAGTCAAAGGTGGCCACCCCCGTACCAAAATCATCAATCGCGACCCGGCAGCCCATGGCCCGCAAAGCCTTCAGGGTCTGCGCGGCCACCTCGGGATCGGTCACGGCCATGCTTTCGGTTATCTCAAAAATGAGGATGCCGGGCGGAACGGGGTAACGCGCAAACAACCCGCGCACAAACTCCACCGTACGTGCATCACCCACCGTGGGGCCACTCAGGTTGACAGCACAACCCTTGATCTGGTCCAACGCATAGGGGTGACCGGCCAACCATGCGAAAGTCTGCTCCACCACGGCCAAATCCAGTTGCGCCATCAAGCCCGCGCGGGTAGCCGCTGGCATGAAGGCAGCGGGCATCAGCGGATGGCCTTTGGCATCAGCCATGCGCACCAAGACCTCAAACTTGCTGACCACGGGCTCGCCGCTTTGCCACTGCCCCCATTCATCAACACCGTTGGGTACGATGGGTTGGGCGTAGAGCAAAAAAGCACGGGCATCAATTGCGCGGCGCACTTGCTCAACCAGGGCTGCCTCTTCTTGCTGGTCCACCAAAAATCGGTCGTCCACCAGCACCACTTCCAGCCGACGAAACTGTTGCGCGCGCGCCTCTGCTTGGGACAGTGCCGACAACATGGCCGGCACGCTGAACTCTGTCGCCGCGGTTAGACCACGCTGCGCAGCGGCCACAGCCCACTGGGGGCGAAACGCATCTTTGGTCTTTTCCGCGTTGCTTTGGTCCAAGGCCAGCGGCACCGTGAGCAGACCTAACCGCGATAAAACCGCGCTGAGTGCCTCGGCACCACCGGTCCATACACCCTGAAAATGCCCCGGACCTATCCGGGCCCAGCGCACTTCAGGGATGGTTTGTCGGATCTGGTCTGCCATTTGGCGGTCCAGCGTGAGCAATTCCGCGTTGTCGGCCAACGAGGCGGCCTGGTGCGCGTTGGAGAGCGTCAATCCGATCAATGCGAGCTGCCGCTCGGGGGCGGCGTTGACGATCAAGGCACCCAAGGCTTCGAGCTCCCGCACCAGCCCGGCGGCATTGAGCAAGCGGGTTTGAACATCCACAAAGGCCTGGCGCTCCAGTCGCTCCAGTGCACGCCGCTTTTCCGACGATGTCGCCAACAGTACCTGCAAGGTGGCAGTGCCCACCAACAGGTAGAGTGCCACCAGCAATAGCTGCGTTCCGTCGCCGCGAGCAGGGCCTCCCCGCTCCAGGTAGGCCATGACCATCAGCACCAGGCCACCCGAAGCCAATATCAAGACATGCACCAGGTTGGGCGAAGCCCGCAACGCCACAACCACCAGCAACGGCAATAGACCGTACAACAATGCGCGGGCGTAATCGCCCTTGCCCAACAACAGCAAAGCCACCACACCGGCCGTCAGCAGCAGCACCATCACGCCGTAACGCCATTCTTTGCGCGCCACTTGCGCCAAACGGTGTGTCCATCCGCGCCCACTGGGCATGCCAGAGGGGTTAAACACGTCCCAGGCGACCGGTGCAAACAAAAAAGCGCCGGTTGTTTCAATCATCCAGTACGCCAGGATGCCACCCAAAAGGCTCACATCGGCAGGCCAATGCCCCGTGAACCACAGCCCCGCACTGCCCAATAACGCCGCGACCACAGAACCACCAGCTGCTTGCGCGCGCATGAACGCCAGCACAGTAGCGCTGCGTGAAAAAGGGAAAGGCAAACTGAAAAAGCGCTCCCGCAGCCAAAGCCAAGTAAGCCACGGACCAACCGCACTGGCTGCCGCGGTCCAGACCACCGCGGGGGCACTCCACTGCATCACAAGCGCGGCCCACAAACCGACCCCCAAAGCTGCGCTTGCAAGACCCGGTAAACCAAACCGGGCCAGCAACGCCAATCCAAGACCGGCCGACGGCCAGAACAATGAAAAACTGGCCTCGGGCGAGGTTTCTACCCGTGACATGGTGCAGAGCACGGCAATGACCACAGCCGCCGCCAGCATCGTCCCGACCGGCCACCACCCCTGATCCTGCGGGTCGCGCAAGGCCGACACATGGGTGTTGGTTTCAAGGTCCTGCATGATTTTGAGTTTAAGGGAATCATGCCCGCTGGGTGATTTCAACGGGCTTACGTACAATAGGGGCGTGGGCAAATGGGCATCCAGGACGCCACATTTGCTGGCCAGACGGGTGCCAACGCCGTCATTGCCAGCAATCTGCGGGAATTTGCCCAGAGCCCGGTACGGGCACCCCACCCATCCCAATATCGACCTTGCGAGCCACCTAACCGAAGCCACTTGTATGAACGCCATGAACGAATCCACCGCTTGGGTCGCCCCTGAAGACGAAACCAAGACTGCGCGCAGTGCCGAAGAACGTGCGGCCTATGAGACCCACAAGCTGGAAAAGCGACTGTGCCGCCAGGTGGGCCAGGCCATCATCGACTTCAACATGATCGAAGAAGGTGACCGCATCATGGTGTGTATGTCCGGCGGCAAAGACAGCTACGGCATGCTCGACATCCTGCTCAAAATGCAGCAGCGTGCGCCGATCTCGTTCGAAATCGTGGCAGTGAATCTGGACCAGAAGCAACCCGGCTTTCCCGAGCACATCCTGCCCGAGTACCTGAACAACCTGGGCGTGGAGTACCACATCGAGACACAGGACACCTACTCCATCGTCAAGAAGAACATCCCGGAGGGCAAGACCATGTGCAGCCTGTGCAGCCGCCTGCGCCGGGGCATTCTGTACAACGTGGCGCGCAAGCTCAAGTGCAACAAGCTGGCACTGGGCCACCACCGCGATGACATGTTGCAAACCTTTTTCCTGAACATGTTCTTTGGCGGCAAGCTAAAGGGCATGCCACCCAAGCTCAACAGCGACAACGGCGAATTCATCGTTATCCGCCCTCTGGCCTATGTGGCCGAGAAAGACCTGATCCGCTGGGCAGAGCATCGCCAGTTCCCCATCATCCCCTGCACGCTGTGTGGCAGCCAGCAGAACCTGCAGCGCGTGCAGATCGGCAAGATGCTGCGCGAGTGGGAAAAGCAATACCCGGGCCGTGCCGAGACCATGTTCACTGCGTTGCAAAACGTTGTGCCCTCGCACCTGATGGACCACACCAAACACGACTTCAAGGCCATCAAGGCCACGGGCATACCGGATGCCGATGGCGACACCGCCTTCGACCAGGAGGAACCCGTGGCTCCCAAGCTTTCGGGCCTTCCTGGCCTGCAAGTTGTGACAGCCTAAGCACTGATGACCGGCGCGACCCGCATCATTGCCATACGCCACGGCGAAACCGCGTGGAATGTGGACACACGGCTGCAAGGCCATTTGGACATCGGCCTGAACGCGCGCGGCCAATGGCAGGCTGCGCGCGCCGCCGAAGCCTTGGCGGACGAAGACATAGCGGCCATCTACAGCAGCGATCTGGCACGCGCCAGCGCAACCGCCCAGGCCATTGCGGACAAGTCCTCTCGCCTGGTCGCACGCCAGTTGCGGCTGAACACGGGCCTGCGTGAGCGCGGCTTCGGCATTTTTGAAGGCCGCACCTATGCAGAGGTTGCCTCAGGCTGGCCCGAAGAATCACAACGCTGGCGCCAGCGAGACCCGCACTTTGCACCCCACGGCGGTGAATCGCTGGTGCAGGTGCGCGACCGCATAGCGGCCACCGTCAACGCACTGGCCAGCCAGCATGTGGGCGAGCAAATTGTGCTGGTGGCGCACGGCGGTGTCATGGATGCGCTGTACCGCTTGGCCACCCGGCAAGAGATAGAGTCGCCCCGCACCTGGGACCTGGGCAACGCTGCCATCAACCGCCTGTTGTGGACACCCGACGGTCTGAGCCTGGTCGGCTGGTCCGACACCCGTCACCTGGATGACGTGACACTGGACGAAACCTCCGCCTGAACCCGTCCGTCTTACGGCAAGGTCCACTACACCGTCAGTGCACCGAGACGGATTGCGACAGGGCGCTGAACTTCTTGCTCAACAAGGGCACACCCGGATCGTCGTGGTTGATGGCTCTCAAAGTCGCCAGTTGTTTATGTGCGGCATCACGCTGGCCGTTGCGTGCGTAGGCCAGCGCCAGGTGGTAATGGATTTCTTCAAAGCCCGAGGTCAACGCCTGCGCACGCTCAAGGGCGCGCACAGCAGCCGGCACATGCCCAGCCTTCAGGTCTGCGATACCCACGCTTAACCAGTAATACGGGTCCTCATCCTGCCGTTTGGTCAAGAGTTGGGCGTAGTGTTGCGCCTCGGCGGTGCGCCCTTGCGACACCAAAAGCTGGTGCAAGCTACGCATGGGGCCATAGGCCTTTGGACTTTCGGAGATTGCGTATCTGAGTAATTGCTCGGCACCCGGCAGCAATCCACGCCGGATGTACAACTGCGCCATGTTGGCAAGGCTGGCGGAAAAGTCAGGCGCCAGTGCGATGGCCGCGCGGTAATAGGCATACGCACGGGCATCGTCCTTTTGCACCAGATACTCCGTGCCACGGTTGTTGTAGAAGCGCGCAAGGATTTCGTTCTCGGAAAGCCATTGGCCGACGCGCCGGGACCCCACCTGGGGCTCAAAGTCGATGACAAAACTACCCGCGCCAAACACCTGCCCATTGAGTAACACTTCGGACTCATTGCGTATCAGAACATTGACGTGGCCGCTGATGAAGTCAACGCCGTCGCGCCGGTCCACAGCGACCGGCACTTGCACCTCCTGCATGCGCGCGTCTATGCCTAGGGAACGCGCCGAAGCATAGGCCAGAATCGTCAGCGAAAGACAATCCCCGCGCTTGTTGCGCCAGGTCTCTGAGGCACCGGTAGTGTGCCCGGTGGCATAAGACAGCCGAATGCCGTTCTCACCATACAAACGCGAAACGAGGTGGTTCAGGCGCCGCTCCGATGAACGCGGTCCTCCCGGGGCCGTACGCAGGAGTTGAACAATCTCGGGATCGAGCGCAAACAGGGATTCCCGTGTTTCGGTCACCAGCGCGCGGTCATAACCAAACGCCTCGTCTTGCCAGACACTGGCGTGCGGGGTGTCGCGCGCAACAGGGGTGGAGCAGCCCGCCGACACCAGCGCAAGGACCAAGCTCAGAGCTACACACAGAACCAATCTACTTTTTGCTGCTTTCATGGGACCTCGCTGACCTCGATGCCTAACCACCAATGCATGCAGTATGGTCACGCAGGCACCATGGGTCAAGCAAGCACTTCCCATAGGGTTGCCCCGTATTTGACAAAGCGCTTGCTCGGCGAAAATACCGCCATGAGCAAAGTCATTGTTTTCGCCACCCCCGTCTTCCTTTTGTTGATCGCTTTGGAGCTGCTGTGGAGCCGCAGGCAGAGCAGCCGCACCGCCGGGCAAACACCTTACCGGCTCAACGACGCCATCAACAGCATCAGCCTGGGCATGTTGAGCCAATTGACGGGAGTGCTGGGCAAGCTGTTCAGCATTGGCATTTATGTACTCGTTTTCAATGCAGTGGCGCTGTACCCCGACATGGCCTTCTGGAGCACGTGGTACGGCGTGTTGCTGGCCCTGGTGTTCTATGACTTTTGTTACTACTGGTTGCACCGTGCGGGCCACGTGGTGGCGCTCTTTTGGGCAGCACACGTGGTGCACCACCAAAGCCAGCACTACAACCTGACCACCGCCCTGCGCCAAACCTCCACCGGCTTTCTGTTTGGCTGGGTTTTCTACATCCCCATGGCATTGGCGGGTGTGCCACCTGAAGTGTTTGGGGCTGTGGCGCTGATCGACCTGCTCTACCAGTTCTGGGTGCATACCGAGCAGGTGGGCAAGCTGGGTTGGTTTGACCGCGTATTCTGCTCACCCAGCAACCACCGGGTGCACCACGCGGTGAATGATCCCTACATCGACAAGAACTACGGCGGCATCCTGATCCTGTGGGACCGGCTGTTTGGCACCTTCCGCGAAGAGACCGAACCCTGCGTCTACGGCACCCGCGGCGCACTCAACAGTTGGGATCCGCTGTGGGCCAATGTGGACACGTACGCGTCCTTGGCCAAGGAATCCTGGCGCACGCCCAACTGGGGCGACAAGGTCAAGCTGTGGTTCAAGCCCCCCGGCTGGCAGAGTGAAGAAATGGCGCGATCCAACCCAAAGCCGCCCTTCACGCTGGCATCCGTCACCCTCTACAACCCGCCGCTGAGCACCACACAACAGTGGTTTGCAGCCCTACAGTTTCTGCTGGCCATGGTCGCCGTACTGGCCTTCCTGTGGCATGTGGACACGATGTCTTTTGCCCACAGCGCCATCTGGTGCACTGCCATTGCCGCCGGTCTGTGGGCCAATGGCCACTTCATGCAGGGCAGGCTGCACATGCTGGAGGTGCTGGCGGTACAAAGTGGCGCACTGGCCACGGTGGGCGCGCTTGGGCTGATGGACGGCTACATGGTGTTCAAACCGCTGACCATGTTGATTGCTATTGTTTTTGTAGCTATACGATCAATATCTACGGGGGCTATGACCCGATTTGATGCATTACTCATTGCCGCACTGGTGTTCTCTCTGGTGGGTGATGTGTTTTTGATGCTGCCAGGCAACTACTTCATCCCCGGCCTGGCCTCCTTCCTGGTGGCCCACCTGTTCTACATCGCACTGTTTCGACAGGGCCAAAGCTGGTTCCCCAGCAAAAAAGCCTTGGTGGCCGTGCTTGCCGTGGGTGCGGCCATGTATGCCATCGTCTGGGGCGGCCTGGGCGACCCCGTGCTGAAGATGGCCGTGGCCGCCTATGTGTGCGTCATCTCCCTGATGGCGGCGCAGGCCATAGGCCGTGCCACCGTACAAGGCGGCCAAGACAGCGGTGCCGGCTGGGTGGCGCTGGGTGCCTGCGTGTTCATGGTCAGCGACTCGCTGATCGCCATCAACAAGTTTGTGGCGCCGGTGGCACTGTCATCGCTGTGGATACTGGCGACGTATTACGTGGCGCAACTGCTGATCGTGCACAACGCCCGCAAGTAGCGGTACCGCGGGGTGCTTTTCGGCCACATGAATTCATTCCCGTTTTTTCTGAATTAAATTAATAGATAGACTGCTTTTTCATTAGGCTTGAGCTACGTATTCTCAGCTTGTTCGTTTATTCAAACAGGAGATTCGTATGATGAAGTTGCTCTCAACGCTGGCGGTAGTGCTCACGCTTGGCTTGTCCGCCGTATCCACCGATGCAGAGGCCGCCAAGCGCCTCGGCGGCGGCAAATCCTCAGGCACGCAGCGCCAGGCCACGGCCGACAAGGCACCCGCCACGCCGGCACAATCGGCAGCGGCACCGACAGCGGGCGCTGCAGGCGCCGCTGCGGCAGCGCCCAAGCGCTCGTGGATGGGCCCGATAGCCGGCCTGGCCGCCGGTTTGGGCTTGGCCGCATTGGCCTCGCACCTGGGCTTTGGCGATGAGTTGGCATCCATGCTGATGCTGGGCTTGCTGGCCTTTGCGGTTATTGCAGCCATCGGCTACTTCATGCGTAAGCGTGCTGTCGCTCAGGCCCAAGGTTCGGGCATGGGTGCCGCTCCGGGCGGAATGCAATACGCCCACGTGAACCCTGGCCAACGCCAGGACGACCGGGTCAATAGGGACGCGGCACCTGCCTACAAAGTCTCGATGCCTGCCAATACCAGCGGCAGTAGCACCATCGGCTCTGCGATTGGTTCCGGCATTGGTTCAGGCACGGGTTCCGGTAGCCGTATTCCTGCAGACTTCGATACCGCTGGCCTTGAGCGCAACGCCAAGGTGAACTTCATCCGACTCCAGGCAGCCAATGATGCGGGCAACCTGGAAGACATTCGCCAGTTCACCACGCCCGAAATGTTTGCAGAGCTCAAGATGGACCTGCAAGACCGTGGCGGTGCCGTGCAAAAGACTGATGTTGTGAGTATCAATGCCCAGGTGACAGAAGTGGAAGAAGACGCCGACCGCTACTTAGTCAGCGTTCGCTTTACCGGTGTTGTGCGTGATGAGAGCACGCAGCCGGATGAATCCTTCGATGAAGTCTGGCACATGGTGAAACCCCGCCATGGAAACCAGGGCTGGGTACTGAGCGGCATTCAGCAAATGCAGTAAACACTTGGGGGGGGGCGACGCCTAGTGCGCCAGCTCCCCGCCTGGCGTTGACGCATCTTTGGCCAGGATGGACCGGTTACGGCCGGTCTCTTTGGCCTGGTAAAGGGCTGCGTCGGCGCGGCCCAAGGCGTTCTCAAGGCTTTCGCCCACGCCAATCAAACTCACCCCCATGCTCACCGTGACCGGGTGGCAACCTTCGATCGGCGTTTTCTCAATAGCCAGACGAATCATCTCCGCCAACGCAAACCCATGGGCAGCATCGGTATCGGGTGCCACCACCAAGAACTCCTCACCGCCCCAGCGCACCAGTAAATCGGACGGGCGCATGATGTCTTTGGCAACGCGCGTCATGACCTTGAGCACTTGGTCTCCCATCTCATGGCCATAGCTGTCGTTGATCTTCTTGAACTTGTCGACGTCCATCATGATGAGAGTGAACGGTAGGCCCTCTCGCTGGGTACGGTCGTACTCCTTGTTCATGAATTCATTGGCACTGCGTCGGTTCGCCGCGCCTGTAAGTGTGTCGGTCATGGCCATGTCACGCAGTTGGCGCATGAGGTCGGCTTTTTCGTAGTTCCATTCAATGATGTTCAGGCCGAAACTTGCCAGCGCCCCAAGCTCGGCCATTACCTCCAGCCACTCGCGCGGGAAATTGCGGCGGCGGTCCAGCATCAAGCACAAAGCGCCCAGCGTGTTGGCAGCCTCATCAAACATGATGGACTCCGCCAAAATGGGCGTGCCCACGATGGTGCGCACACCCATCGCATGGAAGAACCGGTTTTCTTTCTGTCCGCCGACTTTGGCGAGCGAATCTGCAATGACAAACTCGCCCTGAATGAGGGCTTGCAGCACGCCCTGGGTTTTACCTTGCACAGACTGCAGCATGTCCTCGCAGCCTTGCAAAAAGTTGGCGCGTTCTTCGTCATCGCGGGACATGCAGGCATCCAGCTGCATGACATCGTTCGCATCCTTGTGCAAAAACGCTACGCCCACAATACCAGGGCACTTGCGTAGTTCATGGCACATCAAGAATGACAGCTCATTCACGTCCTTGATGCCCATCAGCGCTTGCTGCAATTTGGAGCGCACCAGCAGCAGCACTTTGAGCTCGCGCTCCACTTGCAACTGACTCTCGGACTTGCGTTTGTCAGACAAGAAGTAATTGACACCACGCAGTTCGCACCGCGTTTGCAAGTGCTCGCCATGGGTGTTGTAGGTTGCTACACCGTTGAGCGCAACGTCGAAAATTGAGCCATCCTTGCGGCACAGCTGGCAAACCACCGTGTCAGTGGTTGGGTTGCTACTGGTGGTAACAAGCGCCTGCTGCACGGCCTGACGACTATCGGGGTGCACGTAGTCTTCAAATGGGGTACCTATGACTTCGTCGATGGTGTACCCCATGGTCTCCAGCCAGGCGGCATTGAGATCGACAATGTCGCCACGGTCATCCAGGCGCTGTGTCATGTCGAACGCGTCGGCTTTGCGTGCCATGTCTTCCAGGCGGCGCGTCAACTCCGCAGAAAGGTAGGGGCTGAGGCAGTAGTGCTTGAGGCCATAAGGCATCAAGTCCAAAAGCCAGGCAGCAGCGCTCGCCGGGCACAAAGCCAAGGTCTCCATGCCGACGCGGCTACCAATCAACTCGCCCAAGGCCCGCACATGCTCTGAGCGCGCAAAACTCTCCAGATCGAGAACCAGAAGATCGATGGGTTTTTGCCTCAGCAGGTTGGCAGCATCGTCCGTGGTGGTGACGAAATGCCGCCGCCCGATTTGGGTTTTGCATTCGGCTTCGAACTGCCTGCTGCGCTCCAGGTCGGTGCCAACAAACAACACTTCGCGGGCATTCTTTTGATCTTTGTTTTGTATGGTCACTGTCTATCACCCATTGGTGGCTCGTTACAGAAGGCCCTGATCAGCGATTTTTGGAGTTGTAGCGCAGTATGGCACGGGTTGCCGGCATCCAAAAGCAATTGCCCATTGCCGAGCGGATGGAAGCCACGTTGGGCGCACGGCGGTCGGCCGTTAGCTATTCATCTTCGGGCCCCTGAGCTTTCATGGCGCGCAATGCCGCCTTGAGCCGCCGCACCTCACGCTGTAAGTCCAGGATCAATGCTGCTGCCTGCAGGTCCACACCAAAGTCACGCTCCAGGTGCCGGGCATCCAAGGCGTTTTGCAGATCCCCGCTGCCAAAACACCAGGTTTGCGGCGGGTCAGACGCCGCGGGCACCTCAACAATGCCCGCCTCTTCCAGTTGCACCACCCATTCCAAGGTGGTACCACAGGCATAGGCCAGTTCCTGGGCCGCCAGCGGCTGATCCTGGCTGATGGCGCATATGGCATCAGCGTCCACAACAATCGTTGTTCGGGTAGTGCTGTTCGACATGGTCATTGACCTCCTTCCAAACCCAGGTGGCTTCTGGGATTGAATGGCGCAACCTGCGCCAAATGTTCATACGCCTTGCGGGCCGCTTCGGTGTCTGCAGGCGGTAGCGCAATGTCGAGCAGCAGATACAAATGCCCCGGTGGCTTGCCGGGCAGACCTCGCTCTTTCAAGCGCAACTTGAGGCCGCTACGGGTATTGGGCGGAACGCGCACTTCAACCACGCCGCCGCTGGGGGTTGGCACCTGTACCTGGGCACCCAAGGCGGCCTCGGTCGGCGTGACGGGCAGCGTCATGTACAAATCATTGCCTTCAATGCGGTACAACTTGTGCGGGGCGATGCGCACTTCCAGGTAGAGGTCACCCGCAGATTCTCCGCCATGGCCCGGCATGCCATGGCCGGTCAGGCGCACAAACTGGCCCGGGTGCACGCCGGCCGGGATTTTGACGGTCAGCGTACGGTTGACGAAATGGGGTTGGCCCTGGCCATCGGTCTCCAGCGCCCGCAGGCTGATGTCGCGCTGCACACCGTGGATGGCGTCTTCCACCGATATCTCGATGGCCGCATGGTGGTCCTCACCCCGCGCACGGTATGTACCACCGGCCTTGCCGCGTTGCGCGCTTTTGCCAAACACCGAGGAGAAAAAGTCGCTGAAGTGGGCGTGGTCGGCCGGTCCCTGGCCTTCGCTGTTGTGGAACTCGAATCCTTCGTCCCACCCGGGGGGTGGCTGAAAGTTGCCGCCTTCCCCGGTGCTGCCACCCCGGGCCACGCGGTCAGCCAGGGCATCGTAGGCCGCGCGCTTGTCCTTGTCGCGCAACACATCATTGGCCTCATTGAGGTCACGCATGCGCACCTGGGCGTCGGCCTCTTTGCTGACGTCGGGGTGGTACTTGCGGGCCAGCTTGCGGTAGGCCTTGCGGACCTCATCATCGGTGGCACCACGAGCGATGCCCAGCGTGGCGTAGTAGTCCTTGAATTCCATGCTGACAGTATGTCCAGCATTGCATAACCCATGGACGACAAAGATCAAGCTCAGTGCAATCAGGGACTTAGTTGTCGCGCACCAGGCACGAGCGCCGATTCTCAGGCTGCAACTCAGTGGGCTCTGGGGTTTTTCCAGGCTCCGCAGAGAAGTGCTCCAGCAGGCATTGATCGCCAGCAAACGTGTAACGGAATATGTGCAACTTGCCTGCCACCGGCACAAACGAATAGTCACCGGAGCAGGTCAGCGTAGCCGATGGCACATGGAGTTTGGACGACAGGAAGAACCAGGTTCGCTGACCTGCGGGAATGAGGAACTTCGTTTTGCTCGGATTGTTTACGGTCGTTCGCTCGCCACAGTACCCGTCCTGGCCCACATTGAACAGTTCCGCATCACTCACGATGGCCACCATGGCGCGGTCAGCGGGAATGGGTGTTTGCGCCCGCGCGCGATGGGGTAACAGGGTCTTGACCAAGGCCAGGTTGAGGGTGAATGCGAGTGCGATAGGGTTTTTCATCAGGCCGTGATCGTAAAACAAAGACAATGCACACCGTTGGAAACCATACCCCCGTGCCAGAACCCCTGATACCCATCAACCCGGATGAGATCGACTTCTCCGCCATACGTGCGCAGGGTTCCGGGGGGCAGAACGTCAACAAGGTGTCCACCGCCATCCATCTGCGCTACTCCATCCCGGCATCGTCTCTGCCCGATGTGATCAAGGAGCGGCTGCTGGCGCTGAGCGACCAGCGCATCACGGCCGACGGTGTGGTGGTCATCAAGGCGCAGACCACGCGCAGCCAGGAGCAGAACAAGGCGGACGCCATCGAGCGGCTGCAAGCCCTGGTGGACAGCGTGGCCGTGCTGCCCAAACGCCGCAAGGCGACCAAACCGACCAAAAGTTCCCAGCGCAAACGGCTGGAAGGCAAGGCGGTGCGGGGGGATGTAAAGAAGTTGAGGGGGCGGGTGTCGGGTGGAGATTAGTTTGGCTTAACCCGGGCTCGCAAACCAGAACCGCACCAGACCCAAACTCAGCGCAAACAAATAGCCATACGCAAACTTGTCGATGCGCAACACTGCGCGCCCGTGGCGCTCACGCCAAGCGCCCAACGCTGCCATGCACAAGCCTGCCAAGATGGGAGACAGCGCAGCGTTGGCCACGCGCAGGTTTTTGCTGCCCACCAGGTAGTCGGGGAACACCAGCAGGCTCAATGCTCCCACAACCGCGCCCAATAGCAGGTAGCCTACTGCAGCCAGCCAGGGCTTGGGCTGGCGGCGCAGTGGCTCTGCCAGGGAGTGGAAACCCACATTGACCAGCACCTCACCCAGCACCTGCAACAGCAGTTCACCCAGGATACTGAACAGAAACTCGAAGATGGCCTCAATCATCTATTTGCTATCATTTATAGAGCAATTTGGTCTTATTTCACCGGGGCTAGGAGCCAATTTCGCCTAGGGTCACTCGGCAAAAAGCCCACCCTCTGGCGGATTGCGAGGTGTCACGCCCAGATGCCGATAGGCCGCCAGCGTGGCAATGCGCCCGCGCGGTGTGCGCTGCAAGTAGCCCTGCTGAATCAAATAGGGCTCGATGACATCTTCAATCGTTTCGCGTTCTTCGCCAATGCTGGCGGCGATATTGTCCAGCCCCACCGGGCCGCCGTCGAAGCGGTGGATCACGGCCTCCAGCAGTTTGCGGTCCATCACATCAAAGCCCTGCGGGTCCACATCCAGCATGGCCAGTGCGCGGTTGGCAATGTCCAGCGTGATGTGGCCGCTGCCCTTCACATCCGCATAATCGCGCACACGGCGCAGCAGACGGTTGGCGATGCGCGGGGTGCCACGGGAGCGGCGGGCGATCTCAAAGCCGCCATCTGCATCCATGGGGGCATTGAGCAACCCCGCGCTGCGTTTGACGATGCGCGCCAGTTCTTCGGGCGTATAAAACTCCAGCCGGGCCACGATGCCAAAGCGGTCGCGCAGTGGGTTGGTCAGCATGCCGGCACGGGTGGTGGCGCCCACCAGGGTAAAGGGCTGCAGGTCCAGCTTGATGGAGCGGGCGGCGGGGCCCTCGCCGATCATGATGTCGATCTTGTAGTCTTCCAGCGCGGGGTACAAGATTTCTTCGACCACCGGTGATAGTCGGTGGATCTCATCGATGAACAGCACATCGTTCTTTTCCAGGTTGGTCAAGAGCGCTGCCAGGTCCTTGGGCTTTTCGAGCACCGGGCCACTGGTCTGGCGCAGGTTCACGCCCAGCTCGGCCGCGACGATGTGGGAGAGCGTGGTCTTGCCCAGGCCGGGCGGGCCGAACAGCAGCACATGGTCCAGCGCCTCGCCGCGCATCTTGGCGGCGCTGATGAAAATCTCCAGCTGCTCGCGGATCTTGGCCTGGCCCACGTACTCATCGAGCAGCTTGGGGCGCAACGCGCGCTCAATGGCCTCTTCCTGGGGTGAGGTGGGTGCGGCCGACACCATGCGTTTGGAAGGCGGTGCGGCGAAATCGTCGGTCTGAATGCTCACGGGGCGGGTACGGGTTAGTGCATGGGGCGGTTAGGCGCCCACTATAGCGCGGGGCCCGCCCACCGCTGCTGGGCTGCGTCCATTCAAGTTAGCGGCGCTTTGGGCCGATAGCTTGGCATGAACCCATCTTCCGGATCACCGACTACCCTGCCCGCGCTGCGAACAGCGTGCCTTGCCGTGTGGCTAGCACTGGGCTCCAGCGCCTGGGCGTCTGACGCCGTGGCAGCCCCCGAAAAGGGTGCATCGCGCGCGCCAGCCTCCGCCGCATCCTCAGGGCCAGCCCCGGCGGCATCCAAAGAAAAAGAAGGCAGCACCAAAGCCGAAAAAGCCCCGCCTGGGGACACGTTGCCCGTGAACCCTGGCAATGCCATGGCAGAAAAGATACGCGCCGCCCTGGCTGGGACGGCCGTGGTTAGCAAGAAGATGACCGTCACCCTGGAAGACAACAACAAACCGACTCCCGGCTCACGCCCCGCACCGGCTGCATCACCGGGCGCACGGGCGCTGGCCAGCCCACGCTACCAGCAAGCCCGCGCCGCTGCCGTGGCGGGCCACGGGGGCGCAGCGGCCCCAGCCTCCTCAGCCGGTAGCGAAAAAGCCCATGGCGGCGAGGCACACTGGGCCTATGAGGGCGAAACCGGCCCCCAGGCCTGGGGCAAGCTCAAACCCGACTTCAACATCTGTGCCATCGGCAAACGCCAGTCGCCCATCAACATCGAAGACGGCAACACGCTGCAAGGGCCGGCCGAACCGGTGCAGTTTGCCTACGCGCCCAGCAATGGCACCGTGGTCAACAATGGCCACACCATCCAGGTAGACGTGCAAGGCGAAAACGCCATCACCGTACGCGGATCGACCTACCGGCTGTTGCAGTTCCACTTCCACACCCCGTCCGAAGAGCAGATCAACTCCAGACGGTTCCCTATGGTGGCCCACCTGGTGCACAAGAACAATGAAGGGCAGTTGGCGGTAGTAGCCGTACTGCTGGACGAAGGCACCGCCAGCCCCTTCATCGACAAGGTATGGACTTACATGCCGCTGGACGCGAATGACCGCGTGCGCATGCCCCATGGGCTGCTGAACCTGAGCGAACTGCTACCCACCGACCAGCGGTACTACCAGTTCATGGGCTCGCTGACCACGCCACCGTGCTCAGAAAACGTGCTGTGGATCGTGATGAAACAGCCGGTGACCATTAGCCGCGGGCAACACCGGTTGTTTACGCAGATTTACCCCAACAATGCGCGGCCGGTGCAGGCGGTGAATGGGCGGGTGGTGCGAGAGGCGCTGTAACGCGCTATATTTTCAATAGCGTTCCAGTTAAGCTAATCGGGGGCCAGGGCCTCATTTCATCTGAAGCGCCCGTAGTCCGCGTGCATACAAAACGCACTGCAGGTTGGCGCGCGGGGCAAGACGCGTCAAGCAAATCAGGACGGGGTCTTAATGTCGCAAACAGACACACAGCGGGCACAGAGGCTGCCAATCAGCGTACTCCATACCAGTCTTTCTGTACGAGGTCGTGCAAGGATTCAATAGCAACCCACTGGATGACCTGTGCGACCGGTATGTTCGGCGCAACCAAGTCGCTTTAATGGCCAAATGTCTTGATAAAGCGCAACCAAGCATATCGATTGATCAATAGTTTCGTGTGGATTCAGGACTGATCCTAAGTGCGACAATGTTGCGCGTGCGGTAGTGCTGTCCCTCTCTCTTCAACTCGAAGGAGTGCGGAAACATACCAACGTAATATAGGTTTTCAAAGGGAGAATTCATGAGGTCCTTGGTCCTTTTCATGCTGGCGATGTTCGTTGCGTTCAGTGCAAATGCGGAGGTTCGTTCTGAAATTGAGAGAAGAACCTACTCTGAGTCTATTCAAGCTCTCGTCTACCAGCGTGATCTCGATGCATTGGACTCGGCCGCCAGTGCACTGGTTGATTTGAAATCTCGGGCCCCGGACGGAAGGGCAACGCTTAACCTGTTTTACGATGCGCTTTCTGACGGACTTGCGGTAATGACGCAAACACAACCGGACATGAACGGACGACAGCAACCGTGGGAGAAGGTCGTTGCGATGGCCGCGGCCTACAGCCAGGCTCACCCCAAATCGCTAAACGCAGCATTGATCCATAGCGCAGCGCTGCAAGCTAGAGCTTGGAATGTGCGCGGTGGTGGATATGCCAACACCGTGTCCCCGGCGCAGCATCAAGAGTTCAAACGTTTGATGGAAAGCGCTCGTGATTTGTTGGATTCTAAAAAGGCAGTTTTATCGGCAAATCCAGAATGGTATGCAAAGCGCCTATTAGTGGGACTGTACGCCAACGAATCGAGGCCAAATCTCAAACGGATATTTGAAGAGGGAGTCGCTCGACATCCAACATACGAGAAACTATTCTTTGCCAGAATGGCTGCGCTTGATCCAATATGGGGTGGTACTTATGAAGCAATGATTGACTTTGTTAAAACCTCGGAAAAATTCAGAACCAAGGCGGATGGGAATCCGATGCATGTCAGGTTGTTTTGGATTGCGATCGACCAATACCCTTTCCTCGTGGATTCTGAAGAATTTGATTGGAATCTGATTAAGGAGTCGATGAAAGATGTGTTGCAGAAGTTTCCGGCGGATTGGAACGCACAAGAATTCCTATATATGGCGTGTGCGCGAGTCGATAAGCCCATGGCGGTATCGCTTTTGCCTTATATCAAGGAAGAGCCATCTCTAGAGTTGCATGGCTCGCGTCTGTCAGCTTTTGTGAGTTGTAAGAAGTGGGCCAAAGACGGTGAACCGTTTATTTTGCGGATTGAAGGCAAGGAGCGCGCGTTGCTGTAGAAGCACGTGTCAGTTCTGGATCGACGACCATTATTGAACTGCCTGAAAGCGGCCGTACGTCAGCAGCCGCTCTCGCCCCAGAGCAGCCCTATTTGGCCAACGCCCGCAGCGCCAGCTTGATCCCGTCGCTAACCCCCACATCCGCCGGCAAAGCCTTCAGCGCCGCTGCCGCTTCCTTGTCGCTATACCCCAACGCCAGCAGTGCCTGCAGAATATCGGCCTGCGCATCGTTGACCAGCGCTGCACTGGCCCCAATATCCGCACCCAGCTTGCCCTTGAGCTCCAGCAGCAGCCGCTCGGCGGTCTTCTTGCCAATACCCGGAACCTTGATCAGGCGCCCGGCCTCTTGCAAAGTCACCGCCTGCGACAGCTCCCCCACACTCATGCCGGACAATACCGACAAGGCCGTACGCGGGCCCACCCCAGAAATCTTGATCAGCTCGCGAAACGCCGCGCGCTCCTCTGCCGACTGAAAGCCGTACAGAATCTGCGCATCCTCGCGCACCACAAAGTGGGTCAGCAGTGACACTTTTTCACCACTGGCCGGCAGGTTGTAAAACGTGCTCATGGGCACCTGCACCTCGTAACCCACCCCGCCGCAATCCACCAAGACCTGGGGCGGGTTTTTGTCGCTGAGAATGCCTGTGAGTTTGCCGATCATCGTGTGCCCTGGGTTGTTTGCGCTTTGTTGCCTATGATGGAGGACTTTCTCCAAGTCCCATCTGACCGGAATTATCAGCTTGATCCTCCGCCACACTTTTAAACCGCTGAACAACAACCGCCTGTCCCACCTGTGCGGCCCGACTGACGAACACCTGCGCACGATTGAGGTGGCGCTGGACATTCGCATCGCACACCGGCACGAGCAGTTCAAGATCGAAGGCCCCAAGGCCAAGGCACAGCGCGGCATGGACCTGATCCAGGCCTTGTACGAACTGGCTGCCAAGCCCATCAGCGCCGCTACCGTGCAACTGATGCTGTCGGGTGATGGTTCGGCCGACGAGGGCGATGGCCCCAGCCTGGCCACCCGCCGCGCCGACCTGAAACCCCGTAGCAAGAACCAGGCGCTGTACCTGGACAATATTGCCGAGCACGACATCACCTTTGGTATCGGCCCGGCCGGCACCGGCAAGACCTACCTGGCGGTGGCCGCCGCAGTGGACGCCCTGCAGCGAAGCGCAGTACAGCGCATCATCCTGACCCGTCCGGCGGTGGAAGCGGGCGAGCGCTTGGGCTTTTTACCCGGCGACCTGAACCAAAAAGTGGACCCCTATCTGCGCCCGTTGTACGACGCGTTGTATGACCTGATGGGTTACGACCAGGTGCACAAGGCGTTTGAGAAACAGCAGCTCGAAATCGCCCCGCTGGGCTTTATGCGTGGGCGCACGCTGAACAATGCCTTTGTGATCCTGGACGAGGCGCAAAACACAACTCCCGAGCAGATGAAGATGTTTTTGACCCGCATTGGCTTTGGCGCCAAGGCCGTCATTACGGGAGATGTGAGCCAGATCGACCTGCCCAAGACCCAGCTCAGCGGCCTGGTCGATGCCGAACGTGTGCTGCGCCGCGTAGCCGGCATTGCCATCACCCACCTGACCAGTGCCGACATCGTGCGCCACCCGCTGGTGGCCCGTGTGGTGGATGCCTACGATGCGGCCCGTCTAAGCGAACTGCCGTCGATTGCCATCCCAGAAGAAGAGCCAGAACTGCCGCGTGTGGGCCTGCCCAAGCTGCGCACACCTGGCCGCCGCTCCGTCACCAATAAGCCTTAACCCATTTTTTACACGCCATGCTGCCCGAACTCACCCTCTCCTTGCAATTCAGCGGTGTCGCCAAGCCCGAAAAACACCGCGCCGCCCTGCCCCGCCACGCCGTCAAAAAGTGGATTCGCCATGCGCTACAGAGCGATGCCGAAATTACGGTGCGCATCGTGGACGCAGAAGAGGGCCAGACGCTGAACCGCGAGTACCGCAAAAAAGACTACGCCACCAATGTGCTGACCTTCGATTACACCCAGGAACCGGTGGTCAGCGCCGATCTGGTGCTGTGCGCGCCCGTAGTGGCCGCCGAGGCCAAGGAACAAAAGAAAACGCTACAGGCCCACTATGCCCATCTGATCGTGCACGGAACCCTGCACGCCCAGGGCTGGGACCACGAACTGGATGAAGACGCGCAGGTGATGGAGCTGCGCGAAGCGGAGATCATGGCCAGGTTGGGCTTCAAGAATCCCTATTGACCGACCCAACGCGGGCGTGGTGGACACCGCGCCATAACGTGACAAATTTCACAAATCGGCAGCGCGCTTAGTCCATTCGGACTATTTACGGTTCTGGTGCCAACCCCTAAAGTTCAGGTAACAAATATTTACACATGGACTTGATAGGGACTCTTGACAATGCGCAATAAGAATTTCGGGATTTTGGTTCGTTCCGCCCTAGCGGCCGCTCTATTGGTAGGTACGCAGTGGGCTGCAGCCGAAGTGGTGACTGGCACCATCGTCAAATTTGCCGATGGCGTGGGCAACAACCCCGGCGGCGCCTTCAAAGGCTCAGTAGTCTCCGGTGGCGTTGGCACATGGAACAACTCTTTTGAGAGCTTTTGCCTGGAGTACAACGAAACCATCAACACCAGCGGCACCCTGTACAAAGTGGGTGGCGTGTCCAACCATACCGTGAATGCGCCAGGCGCTTACGGAACCTACAGCGGCAGCGAGCCAGGCCACACCTCCACCCAAGACCCTATCAGCTCGCAAACAGCGTGGTTGTTCACCCAGTTTTTCACCACCCACTTGTCCAATAGCGCCATTTGGGGCAGCGCCAACCAGACCACCAAAAACACCGCTGTTCAGCAAGCGATCTGGTCACTGGAAGGTGAATCGTTTGGCAGCATGAGCACTCTGGCGACTTCTTACAAGAACATGGCCAACGCAGCGGTTTCATCGGGCGCCTGGAACGGAATTGGCACCGTACGTGTTTTGAACCTATACAGCAAGGATAGCCACGGCAACTACACACGCCATGCGCAAGACCAGCTGTACATGGTGTCTGCTGTGCCTGAACCCGAAACCTATGCACTGATGCTGGCTGGCTTGGCCCTGGTCGGTGGCATCGCCCGCCGCCGCCGCAACAAGAAGGCTGCTACGGCCTAAGCACCAATCGTCTGGCGCGCCAAAGCGGCGCTCCAGGCTGCCAGTTTGTGGTCAAACCCCACGGCATGCGCCGGACTGGTAGACGGCAGACGCACGAAGTGAAGACCTGCCGTTGCCTGCAAGCCCTTCAACACGTGGGCGTTGAAACTTTTCTCGGCCTCTGCCCCGTTAAATCCGACTAGGCGTATGGCAGGATGCGCGGCAAAAAACGCCGCAAAGTCATTGGGTACACGGGTGCCTGTCTGAATGGCACTGTCGAGGCTACCGGGGCGTACGCAGCTCTGCAATACGTCCCACACCGCAACACCCGCTTTCGTCAGCGCCTCCACACGCTCTGCATATGGCGCTGCCGAATCAAAACCAACGATCCTGCCCATGATGGGCCAAAAGTGGTTGCGCGGATGGGCGTAGTACTGCAGGGCTTTCAACGAGGCCACACCCGGCATGCTGCCCAGGATTAACACCCTTGCACTGGGCCGTGACAGGGGCGCAAAGCTGGATACTGCAGTCATGGCATCACCCACGGTCGCGCATGCCGATTCACCATGCGGCCAAAAGATTGGCCTCTGCCTCACCCGACAATGCAGAAGCGCAGTGGGCTGCGATACCCACCTCACGCGCCCACGCCAGCGTGTCGCGCGCGGTATCCACCCAGGGTCGGGTTTGCAAACCGGCGGCAGCAGCCGCCTGCCAACTGGCCAGCAGCATGCCACCAAAATCCGGGTCTGCCTCTGGAATCCACAGCGGTAGCCCCGTCCACGGCGCCACCTTGGCTTCCACCAACTTGGCGTCGTCACACCACACCAGTTCCACAGCCGCATTGCCACTGGCTTGTTGGCAAGCCTGAAGCAGAGACGCCATACTGCCCGATGGGCCAATGCCATGGACCGTGCCCGGCATACGCTGCAAGGCCAATTGCACACACCACTGTGCAAGATCGCGGACGTCGATGAATTGAACGGGCCGATCCGGCCTACCCGGTGCCAGCACCTTGCCACCGCGATCCAGTCGCAGGGGCCAGTAGGTGAAGCGCCCCGTAGGGTCGTGCGGCCCTACGATCAAGCCAGGGCGCAGGATGGTCACACGTCCGGGCATGGCCGCCGCCAAGGCCTCCTCGGCACGGGCCTTGCAGCCCCCATAGCCTTCAAGGGCCGTGGTCAGCGTTGCGGTTTCGTCAAAGCCCTTGCCGGGTGCAAACCGGGCGTAAACCGAAATCGTGGACACAAATACATAGTGCGAAACCTGGTCGCGCAACGCTTCGGCCGAGCGCTGCAACTGCTGCGCCGTGTAGCCGCTGCAATCCACCACCGCATCAAACTGGCGGCCTTGCAGGGCGCTGAGGTCGCCATTGCGATCACCCTTGAGTTGCTCCACCGGCTGATCAAAGGACACTTCCCGGCTGCCACGATTCAATAAAGTGACCTCGCAACCCGTTGCCAGGGCGGCATCCACCACATGCCGGCCCAGGAAAACCGTACCACCCAGTATCAATAGTTTCTTTGGCATTGCCGTCCCAGCGCAGAAGGTTACAAACACCTGAGCATAATCGGCAGCCTACGTCCACACCCAGCACCATGCGCGCCCTGATCGATTTTGCCGCTATCCAGGCCCCCAGCCAGTCAACCGCAGACCACTCGCCTACGCCGGGCAAGGCTTTGCCTGCAGGCTCAGCCGCTGTGCGCGTGGCGTTTGGCGAGCCTGTCGAAGTATTGGTAGCACACACGCTGGACGCGGTGAAGACCGTGTTGCAGACGGTGGAAGCGCGCGCCTTGCAGGGCAAATGGTGTGTAGGCTATGTGCGCTACGAGGCTGCGCCCGCATTTGACAGTGCGCTGGTCGTTCACCCGCCCACGGGACCTCTGGCCTGGTTTGGTGTGCACGATGCGCCGTTGGCTGAACCCACCAATCAAAGTGCTCATGCGGACGATGCGACTCTCCGCGCGAGTTGGCAGCCCGGCATGCAGCGTGCAACATTTGACACCGCGCTGGCACGCCTGCACCAGGCCATAACCGACGGCGAGATTTACCAGGCAAACTTCACCACCCGCACGGTTGGCCAACTGCATGTGGCACCTTGGGACTTGTTCACCGCCATGCGCCAGGCTCAGCCTGGTGGTTTTGCGGCTTACATCGACACGGGTGAAGAGCAGGTTTTGTCGGTGTCTCCAGAGTTGTTTTTTGACTGGCACGAAGGCCACATCGTCACACGCCCCATGAAGGGAACGGCGCCACGCGGGAGCAGTCCCGAAGAAGATGCAGCGCTGGCTGCCGCCCTGCGAACCTCGCCCAAGGAGCGGGCGGAAAACGTGATGATCGTGGACCTGATCCGTAACGATCTATCCCGTCTGGCGCAACCTTTTTCCGTGACGGTTGACGGTCTGTGCCGCGTGCAGGCCCTGTCCACCGTTTGGCAGATGGTGACCGACGTACACGCCGACACGCGCCCAGGCACCAGCTTGGTGGACGTGTTTTCGGCTCTCTTTCCCTGCGGCTCGGTGACCGGTGCTCCCAAGGTCCAGGCCATGCGCCTGATCCGCGAACTGGAAACGTCTGACCGCGCCGTTTACTGCGGTGCGGTGGGTGTGGTTCGCCCTGGAGGCAGTGCCACTTTCAATGTACCCATACGAACCGTATTGGCGCAAGGTAGCCGCCTGAGCAGCGGAACCGGCAGCGGAATCACTTCGGACGCCGAAGCGGATGGTGAATGGCAGGAGTGGCGCCACAAGCAAACTTACCTGACCCGCGCCAGCCAATCCTTTCAGATCCTGGAGACTCTGGCCTTGCAGGATGGCGTGTTGCGACACGAAAGCGCCCACCTGCAACGCATGCAGTCTTCTGCACGACACTTCGGATTTGCGTGGCGGCCCGATTCGGTATCCGCCGCACTTGCTGCGGTATGCCACCAACACCCGACGGGCAACTGGCGGGTGCGACTCCTGCTCGACACCAACGGTCAATTGCAGGCGCAGGCCTTTTCGCTGGCAGACACTGCAGAGCCGGTTCGCCTGCAATTGGCTACGCTGCCACTGGCACAGGCGCGCAGTGAATTCGTACGCCACAAGACTACGCGCAGGGAGCACTACGACGCTTTCGCACCCGACGACCCAACCGTGTTTGACACGGTCTTGTGGAACGAACAGGGTGAAATTACCGAGTGCACGCGTGGCAATCTGGCCATGCTGCTGGATGGGCGGTGGGTCACACCGACCCTGCACTCTGGTCTGCTGCCGGGCATCGGTCGCGCCCACTGGCTGGCGCAGGGGCGCATAGCGGAGGCATTGGTACGCGTCAGCGACCTGCCGCGCGTACAGGCCCTGGCCTTTGTCAACAGCCTGCGCGGCTGGGTCCATGCAAGTTGGGTACCACACGACGACAGGACCCAATCAAAAAGCTGACAACGGGCCTCAGCACTGAGGTAGCATGGGCGGGCAATTTGTTGGAAAACCGCCAAATAGATCCCGAGCGAAGGATTTGCCATGCAGCACAGCAACCATCCCTTCAACTACCTGCGCTTAGCATGTGCGTGGGCTTTTTTGCTCTGTGCTGCTGTGGCGCATGCCAACCCCACTTTGTGTGGCGAAAAGCCCATTCGACTTGCTTTCTACGAGTTTGGCTACTTCTACTTTGTGGATAAGCAAGGGCCAACCGGCATAGACAAGGACATTGTCGACGAACTGACCAGGCGCAGCGGATGCAAGTTTGAAACCCAGGTCCTGGCGCGGGCACGCATTTGGGCAGAATTGGCCAATGGCGGGCTGGACATGAGTGTGTCGGGCATTCAAACGCCCGAGCGCGACCAGTTTGCCTGGTTTGCACGTTACCTGAGCATGAAAAACTATGCCGTGCTTGGCGCAACGGTCCCACAGGGCACAGACTCAGCAGAAAACTTCATCCGAAAAACCCAATTGCAGTTTGGCGCGGTGCGCGCCTTCAAACACGGTTCCGAACAGGACAAATGGCTGGATGAGTTGAGAGCGGCCAACCGGGTGCAAGACAGTGCCAATGTGGAGACTCTGTTCAAGAAGCTCAAAGAAGGTCGCATCGACGCCCTCTTCTCGCAACCAGCCGTGTACGGAAAAAATCTGGCAGATTTGGGGCTGCAGCGAAGTACGCGAATCCAGGACTGGACGCCTGGCGAGAAGGGAGTTCCCCACGGCCTGATTCTTGCCAAATCGCGTTTCAACGCGGCGCAGGCAAATGCCTGGCAGGCGCTGGTCAGTTCCATGCGCGCCGATGGAACCTTAAAGCGCATTTACGCAAAGTACCTCAGTGTCGCCGAGGCCAATGCGATGCTGGATTTCTAAGCACAACGCAGCAATGCAGGACGAGATCACTCCAACGCCCAAGCGTTTACCGCTGGCCAAACTTTTCCTGCGAAAACTGGTCATTGCCTATGTGCTGCTTGGCGTAGGCATTTTCAGCGTGCAAATGCTCATGGAACACCGCAAGCACCGCCAAGAGTTGCTCGACACCATGCAGACATTGGGCAGCACGTTTGCACCAGTGGCTGCCGCGGCCTTGTGGGACTTCCAGGAAGGCACCCTGGAATCCATGGCGAGCGGAATCGGCAAGCAAAGCGACGTGGTCTCCGTCGTCATTCGCGATGCAAGGGGCAGTCTCAATATCGCCTGGCGCAGCCCGGATGGGGCGCAAGCATCCGAAGATTTGCGGGTGGAGTTGCCGCTTATGCTCAACGCCCGAAGCGGTCAAGAGGTACCGGTTGGGACCCTGATCATTGCTTCCAGTGACGCTCGGCTGTGGGGCAAGCTGCAAGAGATCATCCTCTCACTGGTCCTGATGGGCTCTACCCTCATGCTTGCCATGGGTGTCGTAGTCTGGCTGCTGGTGAACCGGCTGCTGGTTAAGCCGCTGATCGAGTTTTCTGATCAGGTTAGCAAACTGGAGGGGGCTTCGGCGCAGCAGACCATACGTCTCAATCAGACACACGTCACCGAAATTGCGACGCTGGAGGCAGGTTTCAACCGGCTGATGCGCCAGATAGGCGAGGACCAAGAACGCATCGCCGATCAAAACGCCAACCTGGAGAACAAAGTAGCAGATCGCACGCGCGCCCTGGAAGCTGCCAACAAAGCCAAGGGCGAGTTTCTGGCACGGATGAGCCACGAGATTCGAACTCCGATGAATGCCGTGATCGGTTTGTCCCAGCTGACGCTGCGAACGGAGCTGGATGCAAAGCAACGCGATTACCTCAACAAGGTGCTGGGCGCTGCGCAGGCGCTGCTGGGCATCATTAACGACATCCTTGACTTTTCAAAAATCGAATCGGGCAAGCTCACCTTGGAGCACATTGACCTGGACTTGCAAGCGCTGGTGAACGGCGTTGTCGACGTGGTAGGCCTGCGTGCAGACGAAAAAGGTCTCGCGCTGCAAATCGATCTGGCACCCGATGTTCCTCGCTATCTCACGGGTGACCCCACGCGCCTGAGTCAGGTCCTGATTAACCTGGTGGGCAACGCCATCAAGTTCACTGCCGAGGGATCTGTTGCGCTAAACGTGACCGTAGTGTCGCGTCAAGGCTATCGGGCCCAGCTGCAATTTGCGGTGCGTGATAGCGGCATTGGAATGAGCGAGGCCGAAATTGACTCGCTGTTTCAGCCGTTCCACCAAGCCGACGGATCGGTCACGCGGCGCTTTGGCGGCACCGGCCTGGGCTTGGCCATTACCAAGCAACTGGTAGAACTGATGGGCGGCAGGGTGTGGGTGGTTAGTGCGCCGGGACAGGGGAGCCAGTTTCTGTTTGAACTGGGCTTTGACATCGCAGCGGCCCCGGCCGTCGTGCCCGACCGCCGCCAGCGCCTGGTACCGGTCAATCCAGGTCTGCGCAAAACAGATGCAATCCGCGGTGCGCGCGTCCTGCTTGTGGAAGACAATGCTATCAATCAGCTGGTTGCGCGCAACTTCCTGGAGCTCGATGGCGTGGTGGTCGACATTGCCAACAATGGCTTGATCGGCGTGCAAAAGGCATTGACAGGCCAATACGCACTGGTGCTGATGGACATTCAGATGCCGGAGATGGATGGCCTGGAGGCGACCCGCGCCATCCGTGCAACACCCGGGTTTGAGACGCTGCCGATTGTCGCCATGACAGCCAATGCCATGGAGTCTGACCGACAGAAAAGCTTGGAGGTTGGCATGAACGACCACATCACCAAGCCCATCGACAAAAAACTATTGACCCAGACGCTGCTGCAATGGATCAAACCACGCGCAGCGGAATAGTGACAGGACCATCATTGACTAGCGAGACCTGCATGGTGGCCGCGAACACGCCGGTCTGCACGAGGCCATGCTGGCTGCGGGCCCGGTCCACCAGCGCGTCATAAAGACGCCGTCCGTCTTCTGGCGCCGCAGCAGAAGTAAAACTGGGACGGTTGCCGCCGCTGACATCGGCAGCGAGTGTGAATTGGCTCACGATTAACAGTCCGCCCGCAGTGCCCGCCCCGTCCATATCCTGCACACTGTGATTCATCTTGCCCTGTGCATCGCTGAAGATGCGCAGCTTCAAAATCTTGGCCAACAGCCTGTCACCCTGCGTCTGGGTATCCCCCTGCTCAGCGCATACGAGCACCAAGAGGCCGGGGCCAATCGCTCCAACGGTCTGTCCGTCGACGTCAACCTGGGCCGAACGAACCCTCTGCAGCACAGCAATCATAAGAATCTACCGATAGCCCCCGTAAAATATGCTTGCGTAGCTATCATATGTATAGCGTCTAGACGAGCGTGACCCGCGCAAACTTACGCTTGCCCACCTGCAACACATAGGTACCAGCGGCCAGTTTCAGGCCTTTGTCACTGACCACGTTCGAGTCGACCCGCACGCCGCCACCGTCGATCAGGCGATTGCCCTCACCGCTGCTGGCGGCCAGGCCGGCGGACTTCAGCAGTGCGGCAATGCCCAAGGCTGCTCCGCCCTCGCCCAGCGGCAGGCTGATTTCATCTATCTGGTCCGGCACGCCGCCCTTGCTGCGGTTGATGAAGTCCTGCTCCGCAGCGTCGGCTGCAGCGGCCGAGTGGAAGCGGGCCGTGATTTCCTTGGCCAGCGCTACTTTGGCGTCCTTGGGGTTACGCCCGCCATCCACTTCGGCCTTGAGTGCGGCTATCGCTGCCTCAGACTGGAAGCTCAACAGGGTGTACCACTTCCACATGAGCACGTCCGAAATAGACAGCACCTTGGCGAACATGGTGTTGGGCTCTTCATTGATGCCAATGTAATTGTTCTTGCTCTTAGACATCTTCTCGACACCGTCCAGGCCTTCGAGCAGCGGCATCGTCAATATGCACTGGGGCTCCTGGCCGTATTCGGCTTGCAAGGTGCGGCCCATCAACAGGTTGAACTTTTGGTCGGTGCCACCCAGCTCCAGGTCACTCTTCAGGGCCACGCTGTCATAACCCTGCATCAGTGGGTACAGGAACTCGTGCACGGCAATCGGCGTGCCGGCCTTGAACCGGTCATGGAAATCGTTGCGCTCCATCATGCGGGCTACGGTGTAACGGCTGGCCAGCTGGATCATGCCGCGCGCGCCCAGAGGGTCGCTCCACTCGCTGTTGTAACGCAGCTCTGTTTTGGTGGGGTCCAGAATCTTGTCGGCCTGTGCCCGGTAAGTCTCGGCGTTGATCTTGATCTGCTCGGCAGTGAGAGGCGGGCGGGTGCTGTTGCGGCCGGATGGGTCGCCGATCATGCTGGTGAAATCACCAATCAAAAAGATCACGGTATGGCCCAAATCTTGCAGTTGCCGCATCTTGTTCAGCACCACCGTGTGGCCAATGTGGATGTCAGGCGCGGTGGGGTCCAGCCCCAGCTTGATGCGAAGCGGTATACCTGTGGCTTCGGATTTGGCCAGTTTCTTGACCCATTCGTCCTGCGGAAGCAGCTCTTCCACACCACGCAGTGTCACCGCCAGTGCCTCGCGAACACGGTCACTTACAACTATTTGGGGGCTTGAGGCTTGATTCATAAGGGTTTTTATCGATGTGTCGGTGTGGTAGACCGCTATACTCCGGCCTTCCTCCTGCAATCACGTTGGAATGGCAGCGACTGGATTTTAGTCGCGCCCACGTTGCAGTTCGGGGTGGTGTGCCGTATGGCCTCGCCCCCAATCCATGGAGTCTGAATTTTGATACACAGCCTGCTACAGGCCGCAGAGGGTTCTCTTGCCTTTGCCGCCCGCCTTGTACACAGCCACCCCAAGCAACTCAGCCTCGCAATAGCCACCCTGCTTTTAGGGGGCGCCGGCGCAACCTACGCGGTGGCGTCTCTGGCCCCTGACGCTTCCGAATTGCCTGTTCGCACCATCGTAGAGTATGTGCAGCCCTTGCCAGTTTTGGACCAGTACGATGCGCTGCAAAACCAGGCTATGCGCCTGTACCGCTCGGATGCAACCCGATCGTCCGATACCGCCGAGTCTTTGCTCAAACGCCTTGGGGTGTACGACCCCCAAGCCGCGGCCTTTTTCCGTGCAGACACTGTTGTGCAACAGACCCTGATGGGTCGCGCCGGTCGCAATGTCACTGTGGAAGCCAGTGAAGACAATACGCTGCTCAAGCTCAGCGCCCGCTGGAGCCCGGAAGACGACGGCATGTTCAAGCGGCTGACGGTCGAGAAAACCGCCACCGGCTTTCAGTCAAAACTGGAAACCCTGCCGATGACGGCTTCCTCGCGTCTGGCCAGTGGCAGCATCCAAACCTCGCTGTTTGCTGCGACTGACGACGCGCGCATTCCGGATGCCATTGCCATCCAGCTGGCGGAAATCTTTTCTGGCGACATCGACTTCCACCGCGCCTTGCGCAAAGGTGACCGGTTTGCCGTGACCTATGAAACACTGGAAGGTGACGGAGAGCCTCTGCGGGCTGGACGCGTGTTGAGTGCTGAGTTTGTCAATGCCGGCAAGAGTTTCCAGGCCATGTGGTTTCAGGAACCGGTGGCTACAGGTAGTGCCGCTGCATCTACCGCCAGCCACACCTTGAGCAAGGGCGGGTATTACACCCTGGCGGGCGAAAGCCTGCGCCGCGCCTTTTTGGCGTCGCCCATGGAGTTTTCGCGCGTGACCAGCGGGTTCAAGATGCGCTTCCACCCCATTTTGCAAACCTGGCGCGCGCACCTGGGCGTGGACTATGCAGCGCCCACTGGCACGCCTGTGCGCAGTGTTGGTGATGGCGTTGTGGACTTTGCCGGCACCCAGGGTGGCTTTGGCAACGTGGTTATGGTGAAACACCGCAACAACAGTGTGACTGTCTATGCACACCTGAGCCGCATCAACGTGCGCACTGGCCAGAGCATTAGCCAGGGCCAAAACGTTGGAGCCGTGGGCCAGACCGGCTGGGCCACTGGCCCGCACCTGCATTTTGAGTTCCGCGTCAACGGTGCACACAAAGATCCGCTGACCATTGCCAAACAAAGCGACGCATTGCCAGTAGCACCGTCTGCCCGGACAGCGTTTAACAAGGCTGCCGATCAGGTGCGCATCCAGCTCACCGCCGCTGCCAACATGCAGCTGGGCAGCGTTCAGTAAGCCCAGGCCATTACCCCCAACCGCCGTGTCGGGTTTTTATATAGGCCTGATGTCGGGTACCTCGCTGGACGGGGTCGATGCAGTTCTGGTGGACTTTGATGGCCCGCAGGCGCATGTGCTGGGCCACTGCAGTGCACCCATGCCAGCCGCTCTTAGAGCCGAATTGCTGGCTCTAAACAGCGCCACCGAAAATGAATTGCACCGCGCTGCCTTGGCTGCCAATGGCTTGGTGCGACTGTATGCGGAGCAAGTTCGCGCATTGCTGGTCCAATGTGCTGTTGCAGCGCATGCTGTCACAGCCATAGGCGCCCATGGCCAGACTGTTCGCCACCGACCCCAGGAGTTTGATGGCACCGGGTACACGCTGCAGCTGAATAACCCATCCCTTTTGGCGGAGTTGACTGGAATCACCGTGGTGGCCGATTTTCGAAGCCGCGATGTCGCAGCAGGTGGACAGGGCGCGCCCCTGGTGCCGCCCTTTCACCAAGCCTTCTTTGGCAAGGCTGACCAGGCGCTGGCGGTACTCAATATTGGTGGCATTTCCAATATCACGCTGCTGGATCCGGAAACTCCAACCATTCTGGGTTTTGACTGTGGCCCGGGCAATGCCTTGATGGACGCCTGGTGCCAGACCCATACCAGTCAGGACTTTGACGATGCAGGTCGCTGGGCCGCACAGGGTCTGGTGGACGCCAATCTGTTGGCCTGCTTGCTCGACGAAGCTTTTTTTGCCAAGGCACCACCCAAGAGCACGGGCCGGGACCTGTTTAACGGCCCTTGGCTGGCATCCAAGCTGGTCGGCATGGAAAACATATCTCCGACAGATGTGCAGGCCACATTGACCGAGCTGACAGCCTTGTCCTGCGCCCGCTGCCTTTTGGACAACAGCCCCAACTGTCAAACCTTGGTGGTCTGTGGTGGCGGCGCGTTGAACAACTATTTGATGGCACGTTTGCAAGCCGCTTTGCCAAGCTGCCGCGTCACCTCTTCTGCTGCGCTGGGGTTGCCACCACTGCAGGTGGAAGCCACGGCATTTGCATGGCTGGCCCGTCAGACCATGCTGGGCCAAACTTCCAGTCTAGAAAGCGTTACGGGCGCCCAAGGCGCCCGCATATTGGGTGGGATTTACCCCGCTTAGGAGAACGACGAACCGCAACCGCAAGTGGTTGTGGCGTTGGGGTTCTTGATGACGAATTGCGCGCCCTGCAGATCTTCTTTGTAGTCAATCTCGGCGCCCACCAAGTACTGGTAGCTCATGGCGTCGATCAACAGCGACACGCCGTTCTTGCTCATCACCGTATCGTCTTCGTTGGTGATTTCGTCAAATGTGAAACCATACTGAAAGCCAGAGCAACCGCCGCCTTGCACAAACACACGCAGTTTCAGCTCAGGATTGCCTTCTTCGGCAATGAGATCGGCCACTTTTGCTGCTGCGCTGTCCGTAAACAGGATGGGGGCGGGCATTTCGGTTGGGATGGTTTCGGCTAAGGCACTCATGGATACACTCCGGTCAAATTCAAATATTGCGGGAATAGTACAGCAAATCGCTCGGGAATTCTTCTACTGGTTATTTGCCGCTAGCTTCAGTGTGGGCTTTTCCTCTTCGCCCAAGATGGGGCGCAGCTGACCGGTAATCAAGGCGCCCTGGTGCATTTCCAGCGCCGCGTACTCCACATCGCCTTCGATACGGGCCTTGGGCTGCAACTCCAGCATCTTGCGCGCGTGGATAGGACCTTTGACACTTCCATTAACGATGATGTGGTCCGCAATCACTTCACCGGTGATGCTGGCGATCTCGGAAATCACCAGAATGCTGGCCGCATCAGCAGAGGCGCGAATATTGCCGATGATCTTGCCATCGACATGCAGACCATCCGTGAAGCTGATATCGCCACTAATCTCACTGCCTTCTGCAATCACGCTTTTGATGAGGGGCTGCTTTTTCTTGTTGAACATGAGACCAACCTTGCTTATTGAAATTACAACTTAATGGATTGCGTCGCTTTGACAACCGTGCCGTCCATGACCTTGGCAGTCATACCCTTCACGACGACCTGTGCGGGTATGTCAAACGTCCCGTCCATGCGGCCGTATTGTTTGACCTTGATCGCCGGATGCTCCCCAGCCTGAGGAGATGTCCAAGGCTTGCCATCCAGCAAACCCGAAAATGAAACATCCAGACGCCCATTGAACTCCACGGGGTTCTTGCCTGACTGGATCACGAGCACTTGCCATTTTAACTTGCCGGCACTCTGCGGGTCTGCCTGAAGGCTTCGGATGGCAAGGCCATCTCCATTGGCGGAAGGGATGAGCTTCTCAAAAAACCCCAGATCATCGCGCAGCGTGCGGTTATCGGATTCCAGCTGTTTCAGCTGGGCCAGCATGCTTTGGTGGGATGCTTTTTCAGCCGTGACCAAGGTATCTGCAGTATTGGCAATGGACTGCGCATGGTCCCGCTCCTGCTTGACCTTCACCAACTCAGCCTTTGCTTCACCTAATGCAGTGCGCAGATACAGCAACTCTTCCTTGGAGCCCTTCTCCAACCCTGCGATATCCTTGCCAAACTCAAAGGCCCACAGACCGATGGCGGCACAAAAACCCAGCACGATCGCGACGATGGCCCAACGAAAAGGCCAGGGCATGGCGCTGCGCACAACCATGCGTGGAGCACTGAAAGTAAGGCGGCGGCGTAGGAGCTTGAATCTCATGGAGCGCGAAGTCTAGCAGCACACAACAAAACAGCCGCGAGGGTTTGCACCCTGGCGGCTGTTCGATTTGCAACGGAATGTTGCGCTCTGGGCGATTAACGCTTGGAGAACTGCTTGCGACGGCGAGCGCCGTGGAAGCCGACCTTCTTACGTTCCACTTCGCGCGCGTCACGCGTCACGAAGCCGGCTTGGCTCAGTGTTGGCTTGAGCGTTGCGTCGTAGTCGATCAGGGCACGGGTAATACCGTGGCGCACTGCACCAGCTTGGCCGGACTCACCGCCGCCAGCGACGTTGACCATGATGTCAAACGTTTCTGCGTGGTTGGTCAACAGCAGGGGCTGCTTGCAGATCATGATGGAAGTGCCACGACCGAAGAACTTGGAGATGTCCTTGCCGTTCACGACGATTTGGCCGGAGCCTTTTTTCAGAAACACTCGGGCGACGCTGGATTTGCGACGGCCGGTGCCATTGTTCCATTCACCGATCATTTGGCGGCCTCACGTTTCACTGCTGCGGGAGAAATACCGGGAATGTCCAGAACCTTAGGCTGCTGGGCTGTGTGGGGGTGCTCAGCACCGCCGTAAACCTTGAGCTTCTTGATCATGGCGTAACCCAGGGGACCCTTGGGCAACATACCCTTGACGGCTTTTTCCAAAGCGCGGCCGGGGAACTTGTTTTGCATGTCACGGAAATTGGTGGACGAAATGCCGCCGGGGTAACCCGAATGGCGGTAGTACACCTTGTCCAGCGACTTGGCGCCTGTGACGCGCAACTGGGATGCATTGGTGACGATGATGAAATCGCCGGTATCAGTGTGAGGCGTGTAAATGGCCTTGTGTTTGCCGCGCAAACGGAGAGCAACTTCGCTGGCTACTCGTCCGAGGACCTTGTCGGTCGCGTCAATCACAAACCACTCGTGCACGACCTCAGCGGGTTTTGCGCTGAAAGTAGACATGAGAATTTCCTAAAAGGAGTTGGTTTGGCGGGCTCTTTTCCACGGTCGGCGTTCCTCTGATGGGAATCTCTTAGGTGGGGATACTTCGCGGCACAGTCGTACGATAGTGTGCAAAGCCTTCGCCGCGGAGCCACAAAAGCGCTGCGAAGCCCATGATTATAAGAGATTCAAGCAAAAACAGCTAGTTTGAAATACCTTACGGGCGAGCCGGTGGCGTTAACGACCCACCAATTACTATTAAAACAATAGCATCCCGATTAAATTGGACGGGGGCTAGATGCCAAATTGGCACCCAAAACCCCCACATCGCGCCAAGCCGGTTACCATCCGAGCATGTTCAGTTATCGCCACGCCTTTCACGCCGGAAACCATGCCGACGTCCTTAAACACACGGTTTTGCTGGCCGTTTTGCGCCACATGGCGCAAAAAGATGCAGCACTGACCATCTTTGACACCCATGCCGGTGCGGGTCTGTACCGCCTGGATGGCGACTACGCCCAGACCAGTGCCGAGGCCGCCGAAGGCTACCTCAAGCTGGTAGCGACCAAGCCCAAAGACGCCTTTGCTCCCCTGTTGCAGGATTACCTGGACCTGGTTGCGAGCTTCAACAAGGCGGGTAGCCACAAGGTGTACCCCGGCTCGCCTTTCATCATCCACCGGGTCATTCAAGAGCGCGACCGGGACAAGCTCAAGCTGTTTGAACTGCACCCCACCGACACCAAGACCCTCACTGCCAATATTGCGCAGCTCGAAGCCGGACGCCAGATCGCCATCCTGCGCGAAGACGGCTTTGAAGGAATCAAGAAGTTCCTGCCACCCCCGTCGCGCCGCGCCCTGCTTTTGTGTGACCCCAGCTATGAGCTGAAGACTGACTACGGCCGCGTAGCGGAGATGGTGGCCGATTCTCTACAGCGGTTTGCCACAGGCACCTATGCCGTTTGGTACCCCATCATTCCGCGTCCCGAGGCGCATGACCTGCCCAAGAAGCTCAAGACGCTGGCTAACAAGGCCGGCAAAAGCTGGTTGGGAGCTACCCTGACGGTCAAATCCAGCAAGCTCCTGCAAGACGACGCAGGCGAGGTGATTCGCCCTGGGCTACCGGCCAGTGGCATGTTCATCATCAACCCGCCCCATACACTGAAGGCAGGTTTGCAGAAAGCCTTGCCTCAGATGGTGGAACTGCTCAAGCAGGACGCCAACGCCACCTTTACGCTGGAATTCGGCGGCTAGCGCAAGAAACCCGGGTTAGCCATGCGCGTTATTCGAGATGCATTGGCAATTTTTCGGATGGAGATGACGCTCTTTACGCGTTTTCCCAAGCTGAAGGTGTCCACTGTTGGCGTGATCATCATTCCGGCACTGTACGCCCTGATCTACCTGGCCAGCGTACAAGACCCTTCGGCCCACACCGGCGACCTCAAAGCCGCCTTGGTCAATCTGGACCAAGGGCTGCACTACCGGGGCCAGGACGTGAATGTAGGCCAGGAGGTGGCTACCACCATCCGGGAAAAGCAGACGTTTGGCTTTGTCGACTACCTGAAGGAAGAGGACGCCAAAAGCGCCGTGCGCCAAGGCCACCTGGCGTTTGCGCTGATCATTCCCAGCGACTTCAGCGCCAACGCCGTGCCGGGGCAAGAGGCCGCCGGTGGTCGCCTGGTCATGTACGTATCCGAGGGCAACAACTACAACGGCGCCCAAATTGCCAAGCGTTTTGCCGCAGAGCTGGGGCACCAGGTCAACATCAATCTGAATGAAAACCGCTGGTCATTGGTGCTGACCAATGTCACCGGCTCGCGCGACAAACTTACCGAGCTGCGCAAAGGGGTAACGACGCTGAATGAAGGCTCCCAAAAGCTGGATGAGGGTCTGGCCAAGGCCGAAGCCGGCGCCAAAGCGCTTAACCATGGCGCAGATGGATTGAGCGCTGCAGTGATTCAATTGACGGACGGTGTGAAGCAACTGGGCGCCGGTTTACGCTCCATGGACCAGCAACGCCCGTCCCCACAGGATTTGGCAACCCTTAAAGCTGCGCCAACCGAGCTCCAGACCGGTCATGCAAGCCTGTCGCAAGGCCTTCAGGATCTGCAGAATGGCGCCCAAGAGTTGGCGGACGCCACCATCCGCATGCGCGATGAAACCAAGGGCATACCGCTGGTTGGAACACGCATCTCCGAGAGCGCCTCCCAACTCGGCGACGGAGCCGCCCTTTTGGGGGCTGGCATACAGTCAGCACGTGTCGGCCAGGCCCAATTGGCCGACGGCACCCAAAAGCTGGGCGCAGCCACCAACAAGCTGGTAGAGGGCGTAACAGCCATAGGGGCCGGCGTTCACACTGCTGCCGGCAAAGTTCCGGCCGATGCCCGGTTGGACGAACTGGCAAGCGCCAGCCGCAGCGTGGGTGCCGGAGCACAGGATTTACGCCAAGGGCTGGGGCAACTCAAAAGCGGCTCCAAGGAGTTGGCACAGGGTCTGGATGTGCTGAACCATTCGCTCCCTCGGGATGTGCAGGCACCGGACGGCAGCGCGCGTGGTCTGGCAGATTCAGTGGAACCGGCGATCGAAATTGTGGCCCCAGTGCCCAACAATGGCGCAGGCTTTGCGCCCAATTTCTTGGCGACGTCGCTGTGGCTGGGGGCGGTGATGTCGGCCTTCCTGTTCCATTTGCGTCGCTTGCCACTGGCAGCGGCTGCCGCCTCCCGCCCCGCCAGACTGATGGGCAAGCTGGGCATTTTGAGCGGGGTGGTGGTCGCGCAGGCCATGGTCATCCTGCTGATGTCGTTGTTTATGCTGGAACTGCATGTAGCCCATTTGGGGCCCTTTGCACTAACGCTGGTCATCAGTTCGCTGACATTCCTGACGCTTATCGTGGCACTGACCCGCGCGTTTGGCGACGCGGGCAAAGCTGCGGTGCTGCTCTTGATGGTGCTCCAACTGTCCTCAGCCGGCGGCGTGTTGCCGGTGGAACTGTCTGGTGGTATCTACCAGACGGTCAGTCCTTGGCTTCCGTTTACCTGGGTCATCAAGGCCTTGCGCGTCACCATGTTTGGCGCGTTTGATGGCGACTGGCTCAGCGCCTGGCTGGTCATCAGTCTGATCGGCACCATCGCCTGGCTGGCCGCGTGTTTTGTCGGCCGTTGGCAATTCGTCAGGGACGAAGACCACCGCCCGGCGATGGAGTTTGAAGGGGTATAGCGTGGGGTCGGTCTACCCCGTCAACCCGAGTCGCTCGCAGAGGGCAATCGTCGCCACGCTCTGGTTCATGGTGTAGAAGTGCAAGGATGGTGCTCCACCGGCACGCAACTGCTCGCATAGGCTGGTCACCACATCCAGACCAAAGGCCTTGATCGATGCGGTGTCGTCGCCAAAGCTTTGCAGGCGCAGGCGTATCCAGCGTGGGATCTCGGCGCCGCTGGCATCCGAGAAACGCATCAGCTGTGTAGAACTGGTGATGGGCATGATGCCGGGCACCACGGGTACATTGAGGCCCATGGCCGCCACATCGTCGACAAAGCGAAAGTAGGCATCCGGGTTGTAAAAATACTGGGTGATGGCCGAATTGGCACCAGCCTTCACCTTGGCCGCAAAGGCCTGCAAGTCCGCCTCAGGGGATCGCGCCTGGGGGTGGATTTCGGGGTAGGCCGCCACTTCGATGAAGAAGTCATCTCCGGTTTCGGCGCGGATGAAAGCCACCAGTTCGCTGGCATAGTGAAACTCTCCACCGGCCCCGTAGCCGCTGGGCAAATCCCCACGCAAAGCCACCAAGCGTTTGACGCCCATCGTCTTGAGTGTGGCCAGTTGGGCGCGCACCGTGCTGCGGGTGGCGCCAATGCATGAAAAGTGCGAAGCAGCATTGACGCCTTCGGCCAGGATTTCTGAGACCGCGTTGAAGGTGCCTTCTTGTGTAGAGCCACCGGCCCCAAAGGTCACCGAACAGAACTCCGGCTTGAGCGCATACAGCTGCTGGCGCACGGCGCGCAGCTTGGCCACGCCTTCAGGGGTCTTGGGTGGAAAGAATTCCACGCTCAGGGGAATGCGGGATGTGTCAGACATGGTTATTTTCTTGCGCAGATAAAGAACTCGCGGTTGCCGTCTCCACCTTCAATCGGGGAGTCAAACCACGCTGTAACGGTCAAGCCCAATTCGGCACAGGTTTCGCGCAACCGCTGCTCCACGATGGGGTACATGGCGTCGTCCTTGACGATGCCGCCCTTGCCCACCTGGCCCGGCTGCAGCTCGAACTGGGGTTTGACGAGGGTCAGCAACGTGCCGCCGGCCTTCAGGAAAGGAATAACAGCCGGCAGCACCAAGGTCTGCGAGATGAAGGACAGGTCGCCCACCACCACGTCAAACTCCGGCACAAACGGCTCGGCATCCTCTGCCTCTGGATCAAACTGGCCGCCAGCCCCCGTGTAATTTACACATGCTGCTTCAAAATCCACAGCAGTCAGGGAGCGGGCGTTCACCTTCTCGACACACAGCACACGGCCGTCTTCGCGCAGTTGGGGGTGCAGCTGGGCACTGCCCACGTCCACACCCACCACCAAACGCGCACCGTGCTGCAGCAGACAGTCGGTAAAGCCACCGGTACTTTGCCCCACGTCCAGGCAGGCCAGGCCGTCGACCGATAGGCCTACCTGCTTGAGGGCAGCCTCCAGCTTCAGACCGCCACGGGATACGTAGCGGGCTTCGGAGTCATCCAGCAGGCGGACGTCGGCGTTCTCGGGCACTTCGTCGCCGTTTTTGGCCACGCGCTTCCACGCCTCGCCCTGCAGCCATTCCACACCATCAGCAATCAGGCGCTGGGCCTGCGACCGGGTAGTGGCCAGGCCACGTTGAACGAGTAGTTGGTCAATGCGCATGGCTGGCTATCAATAGCGGTAAGTGTCTTTTTTGTACGGACCGGCCTTGCTGACGCCGATATAGGCGGCCTGCTCGTCGGTCAGTTCACTCAACATCGCGCCAACTTTCTTCAGGTGCAGGCGTGCAACCTTTTCGTCCAGGTGCTTGGGCAACACGTACACCTTGCCCGACTTGTATTCCTTGGGCTTGGTGAACAGCTCGATCTGGGCGATGGTCTGGTTGGCAAAGCTGGACGACATCACAAAGCTGGGGTGGCCGGTGCCACAACCCAGGTTCACCAGACGGCCCTTGGCCAGCAGGATGATGCGTTTTTCGGGCTTGGCGTTCTTGCCCTTGGTGGCGGGGAAGATCACGTGGTCCACCTGGGGCTTGATCTCGTCCCACTTCAGCTTCTCCAGCGAAGCGACATCGATTTCATTGTCGAAGTGGCCGATGTTGCAAACAATAGCCTGGTCTTTCATGGCCTGCATGTGCTTGAAGGTGATGACATTCTTGTTGCCGGTGGCGGTCACAAAAATATCGGCCTTGTCGGCGGCGTATTCCATGGTCACAACCTTGTAGCCTTCCATTGCGGCTTGCAGGGCATTGATAGGGTCCACCTCGGTCACCCAAACTTGGGCAGACAGTGCGCGCAGTGCCTGGGCAGAGCCCTTGCCCACGTCGCCATAACCAGCCACCAGGGCTACCTTGCCAGCGATCATCACATCGGTGGCGCGCTTGATGGCGTCCACCAGAGATTCGCGGCAACCATACAGGTTGTCAAACTTACTCTTGGTCACCGAGTCATTGACGTTGATAGCGCGGAACGCCAGCGAGCCCTTGGCCGACATTTCTTCCAGACGCATCACGCCGGTGGTGGTTTCTTCGGTCACGCCGATGATGTTTTTCAGGCGGCGGCTGTACCAGGTGGGGTCCAGCTTGAGCTTGGCCTTGATGGCCTTGAACAAACAGATTTCTTCTTCGCTGCCGGGGTTGGCCAGGACCTTGATGTCTTTCTCGGCACGCGCACCCAAGTGCATCAGCAACGTAGCGTCGCCGCCGTCGTCCAGGATCATGTTGGGGCCCTCTGCTGCAGTGCCCTTCTTGCCACCGAATTCAAAAATGCGGTGTGTAAAGTCCCAATACTCTTCCAGCGTTTCGCCCTTGTGCGCAAACACCGGTGTGCCCTGCGCCACCAGAGCAGCAGCAGCGTGGTCTTGCGTGGAGAAAATGTTGCACGAAGCCCAACGCACTTCAGCGCCAAGGGCTTGCAGAGTCTCGACCAGCACGCCGGTCTGGATGGTCATGTGCAGGGAGCCAGTGATGCGCGCGCCCTTGAGCGGCTGTGCCTTAGCGAACTCTTCGCGGATGGCCATCAGGCCCGGCATTTCAGTCTCGGCGATGGTCAGCTCTTTGCGACCCCAGGGGGCCAAGCTCAAATCGGCGATCTTGTAGTCTTCAGACTTGGAAACGGGTTTCAATGCGCTCATGGTGTGCTCCAAAAATTAATTGAGGCCACTGTGCTGCGTGTGAATCCGGGGAGAACCGAAGAAATGGGCTCACCACACAGACCAGTGGGTGAGCGCCGTTGACTTGCGTTGCCCTTTGTAAAGACAACGTGTTCCGAGCCTCACTCGCATCCTGCGCCCATGTTTCATTTCAACCAGGCCAGAGTTTCGAGCTGCAACGCTCCTCGGAAGAGACCGATTATACGGAGCTATCTCCTCAAACGTGCAAGGCCCTTAAAATCACGCCCTTTGCCTCTGCCGCTGCTTGCAGCCACCCGCCTCCATGACTTTTCTTGCCGAGACCAAGCGTCGCCGCACCTTTGCCATCATTTCCCACCCCGATGCTGGTAAAACCACGCTGACCGAAAAACTGCTCCTGTTCTCCGGCGCGATCCAGATTGCTGGCTCGGTGAAGGCGCGCAAAGCGACCCGCCACGCCACATCGGACTGGATGGAGATTGAAAAGCAGCGCGGTATCTCGGTCGCATCCAGCGTGATGCAGATGGCCTACCGCGACCACGTGGTCAACCTGCTCGACACACCCGGCCACAAGGACTTCTCGGAAGACACCTACCGCGTGCTGACCGCCGTGGATTCGGCACTGATGGTGATCGACGCGGCCAACGGTGTGGAAGCCCAGACCCGCCGTCTGATTGAGGTCTGCCGCCAGCGCGACACACCCATCATCACCTTCGTCAACAAGATGGACCGCGAAGTGCGTGAGCCACTGGACATCCTGGACGAGATCGAGCGCGAGCTGGGCATGCCCTGCGTGCCCATGACCTGGCCGGTAGGCCAAGGCAAGTCCTTCGGCGGCATTATCAATTTGCGCACCCAAATGATGACGGTGTTTGACGGCGGAAAAGACCGCCGCCCGCAAGAGTTTGAGTCCATGCCCTTGAGCGACACCGCTGCACTGGAAAAGCGCTTCGGCCACGAATGGACCACCGCCATGGAGAGCATGGAGCTGGCCACCGGCGCGTCCCCCGCCTGGGATCACGCTGCATTTCTGGCTGGCAAACAGACCCCGGTGTTCTTTGGTTCCGGTGTCAACAACTTTGGTGTGATGGAAGTGCTGGACGCCCTGGTCGACCTGGCCCCCAGCCCGCAAAAGCGCATTAGCTCCACGCTGGTCAACCGCCAGCCCGTGGTGAAGGAAGTGCTACCCGAGGACGAGGCCTTCAGCGGCGTGGTCTTCAAGGTGCAGGCCAATATGGACGCCAACCACCGTGACCGCATCGCTTTTGTGCGCATGGCCAGCGGCAAGTACACACCGGGCATGAAGCTCAAGGTCATGCGCACCGCCAAAGAGCTGCGCCCCACATCGGTGGTCACCTTTATGAGCCAGCGCCGCGAAGCGGTGGAAGAGGCCTACGCTGGCGATATCGTCGGTTTTACGACCCACGGCGGCGTGCAATTGGGCGACACCATCACCGATGGCAGCGTCAACCTGCTGTACACCGGCCTGCCCTTCTTCGCGCCTGAAATGTTCATGACCGTGGTGCTGCGCAACCCGCTGCGCACCAAGCAACTGCAACAAGGTTTGGCACAGCTGGGTGAAGAGGGTGCGATTCAGGTGTTCCGCCCCGAGGTGGGCGGCAATATGTTGCTGGGTGCTGTCGGTCAATTGCAGTTTGAAGTGGTACAACACCGCCTCAAAGGTGAATATGACGCCGACATCCGACTGGAAGGCTGCCAGTACACCGGCGCCCGCTGGATTACGGCCGACACCCCTCAGGAACTGAAAGCCTTTTGCGATGCCTACCCCATGCGCATGGCGCGTGACGCGGCCGACACGTTGGCTTACTTGTGCACCAGCCCGTATGACGTCCGGCTAGCGCAGGAGCGTTTTCCCAAGATCCATTTCCACCCCCTGCGCGAGCACGCCGGGTTGGCTTTGCAAACCGCGGGCTAAATGGGCGCCTCGGCAGGCTACTGGTACTGCCAATTGTTCGGGTTATCGTCCGGCGCGCGGCACAGAGCCAGGCCTAAGGCGGATACTGACCCGCTGAAGCAGGTAAAGATCGTCTGGTGGGTGGCCCACTGTGCATTGCAGTGCTTGCGGAAGTTGGCCTTCAGGCGCCCCTTGCGGTGCTCGGCCGCCATCTTGAGCACTGCGGCGTTTTGGGCTTGCCCGTTGTACTCCACTACAAAGTCGCGCCATTCTTCGATCAGGCTGTCGACCTTGTCCGCAGCGCGATTGCAGGTAAAAGCCTGGTCGCCCCGCGTTTGCGCCCCGACCGGCAGAGCACTGGCCATGCACAGCGTCACTGCGATCAACAGGGTCTTGGGGCTCTTGGTTCGCACTCGGATCTCCTGAAAAAAGGAGTGATTCTGGCACCGATCCAGCGCCGATACACTTGCAGTCCCGACACAGCTTACCAACCCCAACGTGACCATGCGCCCCCTGCACCTCTGGCCAGTCAGTGAACGCCACAACATCTCCGGCGTATTCACGGACATTGACGACACGCTGACCACCGACGGCACCATCACGCCCGACGCGCTGCAGGCGCTGGCACAGCTCAAGGCGGCAGGACTGGCCGTGATCGCCATCACCGGCCGCCCGGTCGGCTGGTGCGAGCAACTGGCAGCCAGCCTGCCGGTCGACGCCATCGTTGCGGAAAACGGTGCTGTCGCACTCGTTCGCAGCGACTCTTTTGGCAAAAGTAGCTCTCAGCCCCCGTCGAATATACCTGTACCGCTATCAAAACTATACCAACAGGATGCCATCACCCGCGCCAACAACCAGGCTCGCATGCAGCAAATTGGTACCCGGGTGATGTTCCAGGTGCCCGGTGTGTTGACCACGCGTGACAGCATTGGCCGCGAAACCGATCTGGCGTTTGACTACAACGAGTACGCTCGCCTGCCCCCGGAGATGGTGCAGCGCGTCGTAACCCTGCTGCAAAGCTATGGCATGCAAACCACGGTGAGCAGCATCCACATCCACGGCTGTTTTGGCAATTTCAACAAATGGCAGGGTGCCAACTGGATCGTGCGCGAGCTGCTGCAGCGCGACCTGGCGCAGGAGATTGACCGCTGGGTGTTTGTGGGCGACTCTGGCAACGACCAGGCCATGTTTGAGCACTTCACCCACAGCGTGGGCGTGGCAAACATCCGCCGCTTTGAATCCGCCTTGACGCACCTGCCCCCCTACATCACACCCAGTGAGCGGGGAGCCGGGTTTGCAGAGGTGGCGACCGCACTCCTGGAAGTGGCGACCGCGCAGCAGTAAGCGGCAAATGCACGCCGCGCGGTGGTAGCACGTGGCTACTTGCCGTTCAACTCGTCGTTCTTGAAATACTTGGTGCCTTGGATGGTGGCCTGCAGGGCGAGACCGTTCTCTGTCAACTGGTACAGCTTGACGCCGGGTGCCACCGTGATGGCACCCGCAGCAGCCCCCCCTTTGTCGCCCGCCTTGGCCGCAGCGTCGGCCTGCGCGCTGGCTTCCCAGCCACTGTTGGTGAACTGGTTGAGTTTTTCCGCTGTGGCAAAAACAAACACCCCACGGAAGTCTTTCACGCCCAGGCCAATGCCAAAGCCACCCGAAACCATCTTCATGTAGACATCTTTGCCGCTACGGTTGTCATGCGCCACACCTGAACCGCCCGCTGCAGACAGCAAGATCAGGTTGATGCCCACATTGCTGAACACGGCATAGCCCGCAGCCTTTTGCACATCGGCCTTGGCGGCAGGGTACACGCTATACAGGCGTTGCAGCGTTGCGCTGCGCATTTTCTGGATTTCGGCACGCTGTGCGGCCACGTCTGCGGCTACCGCGGCGCTACCAACGGCAAGGCCCAGCAGACCTGTCAGCAACACACCAGCCGCGCGCGCACGGCCCAGGAAATGGCGTCGACTCTGCAACATGCTCTATTCTCCCTTTATAAAACTCACAACCGGTCCGAGCCTGGCGCGGTTAGCGGCAAAAGCAGCGTAAACACCGTGCCGATGGATGGCGTGCTCAGCACGGTCATGTGCCCACCCAAGGGGCCATACACCATGTTGTGCGAGATATGCAGGCCCAGGCCCGTACCGCCCTGCCCCAGCTTGGTGGTGAAAAATGGATCAAAAATCTTGCCCACGTTTTCTGGCGGAATACCTGCGCCGTTGTCGGTAACCGTGATGCAGGCCCTATCGCCCTGGCGCGCACAGGCCACGGTGATGGTGCCCGGTTCAATGTCATTGAAGCCGTGCTTGGCGGCATTCATCACCAGGTTGGTAAGTACCTGGCCCAGCGGGCCGGGGTAGCTGTGCATGGGGATGCCCGGCTCCAGTTGCTGTACCAGTTTGATGGGCGTTTTGGACAAGACGTGCGCGATCACAGACAGCATTTCTGCGATCTGACGGTCCAGCTCAAAGTCGCGTAGCTGGTCCGTGGTCTGGTCAACCGCTACCTGCTTGAAGTTTTGTATCAGTTCGGCTGCACGCCGCGCACTGCTCAACATGAGGCCGGACCCTTCGTCGATCTGGCCCGCCAGGCTGGTCAGGGCGTTGCGGGTCAGCCCCCCGGAAGCCAACGATTCATTCAGCTTCTGCACCACTTCCTGCTGGGTACTGGCCACCATCATGATGTTGCCAATGGGCGTATTGAGCTCATGGGCTACGCCAGCCACCAACCTGCCCAGCGCCGCCATTTTTTCGGCCCGCACCAGGCCTTCCTGCGCGCTTTGCATGTTGCCAAGGGCGGTACGGGCCTCCTCCTCAGACGCACGCCCGGCCTCCAGTTGGTCGCCCAGGCGGGTGGTGATGGCGTTGATACTGCGCGTGATCGCTCCGAATTCGTCGTTGGTGGTTTCGGGCAGGGCCACAATGTCGGCGGCCTGCTCACGGCCGGCCGCATGATCCAGCGCCTGCTGCAGTCGGTGCACCCGTTTGAAAATCAGCAGGTCAACGCCCACCCATACCACCGCCAACAGCACAAGGGCGACGCCAATCAGCTGCGCAAGCGCCAGCCACAGGGTCACGCTCAGGGCGCTGCGCAGCGATGCATCAGACCAGCCCACCAACACACGGCCCAAGGAGTTGCCATCGATGGGGGGAATGTCCATGCTCAGGACCTCGGCATCGGGCGGCAGAACACCGCCCGCCACCGGTAGCGCCACGCCGACCTGCGTTACCAGCTTGCCCGATTCGTCTACCACGGCCAAGCCCTGCACGGACCCGCCCAGCTCGGACGCCAACACCGCGTTGAGACCTTTCAGGTCGAAATTCCACATGGCTTGCGCCACTGGCTGCTGCAGGTGGCGTTGCACCTTGGCCCATAACTCGGCGCGTTGCGCTGTCAGACGCTGCTCGGTCATCCAGTAACTACCGGCTGCAAACACACCCATCAGCAGGGTGGAGGCCACCAGCGCGATCACGGCCAGCGTAGCCTTGGCCGACCGGGGCCGCCATTCGCGAAGTGGGGGGATACGCATTGTCTGAGCGTAGCCGGTGCAGCCTCCCAGCGTCAAGCCCTTATAAATACCCCTCCAACACATTGACCGCGTTGACGCCTACTTCGTCTACCGCATAACCGCCTTCAAACACCAGCACGGTCGGCAGCCCCACCGCTGCTAGCCGCTGGCCCACGCGCAGGTAATCGGCACTGTGCAGCGTAAAGCCGGAAATTGGGTCTCCCTCAAAAGTGTCCATGCCCAGCGACACCACCAAGGCATCGGCACCGAAACGGCCTATGGCTTGCAAACAGTGTTCCAGCGCCGCAGACCAGCGCACAAAGTCGGTGCCGCGCGGCAGCGGGACGTTGAGGTTGGCACCCTGCCCGGGCCCGCTACCGGTTTCATCGGCATGCCCCAGATAGAAAGGGTATTCGGTACGCGGGTCGCCGTGGATGCTGGCAAAGAACACGTCGGGCCTGTCGTAAAAAATAGCCTGCGTTCCATTGCCATGGTGGTAGTCCACATCCAGCACCGCCACCTTCTTCATGCCCGCATTGCGCAGGTGTTGGGCCGCCAGCGCCGCGTTGTTCAAAAAGCAATAGCCGCCAAAAAAGTCGGCTCCCGCATGGTGGCCTGGCGGACGGCTCAGGGCGAAGGCAGCGCGGTCGCCGGCCAACACTGCATTGGCGGCGCTCAGGGCGCAATGCGCACCGGCGCGGGCGGCTACCCAGGTACCGCTGGTGAAGGGCGTGCCCGCGTCATACGAATACAAGCCCATCTTGGCCGCGAAGTTGTCGGGCTCAATGTCGGTGCGGAAGGTGCGCGTGGGCCAGACCGAGGGCAGTATGTCCCTGTCTGCGTTGGCCGGGTCCAACGCCACCCACTGCTCCCATGCAGAAGCCAGAAAGCTCAGGTAGCGCGGACTGTGGATGGTGGCAAGCACCGACGCGTCAAACGCCTGCGGCTCCAGCACGGGCCCCACCTGGCGACGCTGCAACTCGGCCAGCACATGGTCAGCCCGGGCCGGCACCTCAAAACACGGCACCAACGCGCCGCGGAACATTTCGACTTTGCCCTGGTGCTGGGCGTGGAGGTGGTTGTAGAAGGTGATCACGGTGAAAGCAAGAAAGGTTGCAGAAGCCCCCAGTATGCCGCCGGGCCGCGGAATGTGTTTTGCTTTATCGTGGCAATCAGAACTATGATTTGAGACAAACAGACTCAAAATTCAACGAATATGCGTTCAAATGCCTCAAAACCTGAACTGGATAACGCAGACCTGACCATTCTGACCCTGCTCCAACAGGACGGCACCCTCTCCAACGCCCAGTTGGCCGAACACCTCTCCCTTAGCGTCACACCCTGCTGGCGGCGACTCAAGCGGCTGCAGGACGAGGGTTACATCACCGGGTATCAGGCCAACCTCAACCGCCGCAAACTGGGCTTGGACGTGCTGGCCTTTGTTCAGCTGCGCTTCATGGTTGTCACCGATGTATCGGTCAAACAATTTGAGGACATCATCCGCACCCACCCTGCCGTCCTGTCCTGCCACAAGATCACGGGCGAAGCGGATTACATGCTGCAGGTGGTGGCGGCCGATCTGGACGCCTACAGCGACTTTGTAGAGGACCTGCTGCGCCAGGTGCCCGGCATCAGCATGATGCACTCCAGCCTGGCCATGCGCGAGATCAAGGCGGTGAACCGGTTCCCGGTGGCACAGAGGTAACCCATGTACCAGGGCTTGACGAATCGTTAGGGCTTTAGCCCCCGAAAAACATACACTTGTTGCTATTCAATCAATAGCATTCTCTGTCAAATCTGTAGCTATCAGCTTGAACTGCTCCAGCGCCGCCTGGAGGTCTTCCACAATTTCCAGCGCAATGACGCCCGGCGCAGGCAGGTTGTCGCTGTCGGCCAATGAATCGTCTTTGAGCCAAAAGATATCGAGGCTGGTCTTGTCTCGCGCCACCAGCTCTTCGTAGCTGAAGGAGCGCCAGCGGCCATCGGGGTTCTCGGGTGACCAGGTGGCCTGGCGCTGGTGTCGGTTGCCCACCTTGTACAGGTCCACAAACTCATTCAGGTCCGCACGCGTGAGCGGGCTGGTCTTGAGCGTGAAGTGCTTGTTGGTGCGCAGGTCGTATATCCAAAGCTGCTTGGTCCACGGCGTCTCAGACGCGCCCTTCTTCTCAAAGAACACCACATTCGCCTTCACTCCCTGTGCGTAGAACAGGCCGGTGGGTAGGCGCAACAGCGTATGCACATCGCATTCGTGCAGCAGCTTTTTGCGAATGGTTTCGCCCGCACCGCCTTCAAACAACACGTTGTCAGGTAACACCACCGCCGCGCGGCCATGGGTGGCCAGCAGGGTCTTGATGTGCTGCACAAAGTTGAGCTGCTTGTTGCTGGTGGTGGCCCAGAAGTCGTCTCGCTCGATGGTGTCTTTCTCGGTGCTGGTGCGGCCGTCTTCACCCACGATGACGGTGCTGCTCTTCTTGCCGAAAGGCGGGTTGGCCAGCACCACCTCAAAGCGTTCGCCGGGGTCGGCGGCCAGCGCGTCGCCCACCACCACGGGCACCTGCTTCTCGGAGCCAATGCCGTGCAGCATCATGTTCATGGCGCACACACGGGCTGTGCCTTGCACCAGCTCGTAGCCAGTGAAGGCCTTCTCTTTCAGGTGCTTGAGCTGGTCGCGTGTCAGGCTCTTGTTGTGACTGGTGATGTAATTGTGCGCGGTGAACAAAAAGCCGCCGGTGCCGCAAGCGGGGTCGGTAATGCGCTCGCCGGGCTGAGGTGCAATGCAGTCCACCATGGCCTGTATGAGCGCACGCGGCGTGAAGTATTGGCCCGCACCACTTTTAGTGTCTTGCGCGTTCTTTTCCAGCAGGCCTTCATAGGCGTCGCCCTTTACGTCTGCACCCAGAATGGTCCAGGTTTCGGCGTCAATCAAATCCACAATCACGCGGCGCAGCTTGGCCGGGTCTTGAAATTTGTTTTGCGCCTTGCCAAAGATCAGGCCCAGCGTGCCCTTTTCTTGCCCCAGCTTTTCCAGCGCGTGGCGGTAATGGTCAAACAGCTCGTCACCATCGCGGGCCAAGAGTGTTGGCCAGGCATAGGCGGCGGGCACGATGCTGGCCTGGTTGTAGGGCGGCGCGCTGCGCTCGTCGGCCATCTTGAGGAACAACAGGTATGTGAGCTGCTCCACATAGTCGCCGTAGCTCATGCCGTCGTCACGTAGCACATTACAGTAGTTCCAGAGCTTCTGGACGAGGGAGTTGGTGGTGGTGTTCATGGTTTCAGATTTGCAAGTTCGCGCATTGCATCACGCAGTTTTTGTAAGCGTCCTTGGCTGGATGGGTCGCCTGGCAAATGGCCAGCCAAGGTGGTGTTGAAGTCGGCATCGGCCCGCAGTCGGCTGAATGCCTGCGCCAAATAGGCACGAAGCTCTGGCGAAGAATCAGCGCACTCGGCCAACAGCTCTGGGCGCCGGTCCACGACTGTGATGATGTCTTCCAGATCGTGGCTGCCCAGGTAATCTGGCTGCCCGTTTGCATTGTGACCGCGGTCATTAAATGCCTCCAGCTTGGTGGCGATGAATACCGGCGCGCTGATAAGGCGGATGGCCATGCCAGACTCCAACACGACCGTCGTAGCCGTTTCTACCGCCAGCGGATACCAGCGATTGGCAAAACCCAGAATGTCCTGGACGGTGGGCATCACGTCTACCGTGACAGAGCCATACACCCAGCGGCAGACAGGTGCTTCCGGGCGCATATCATTGGAAAACCCCTGGGCACGCACTTTGGCTTCGATGGCGTGGTAATCACGCACGGTGAGCGCCTGGGCAATGATGTCCACATCTTCGGTAATGCGTATGCGCTCTGGGCGCGCCAGAGTCAGCAGCAGGCCCGTGGCGCAGCCACCTACAAACACCACGTCGTCACACACCGGCCCCAAGGCCTTGGCCACCAGCTCCAAGATGGCAAGGTTCGGGTTGTTCATATGAGTTGTGCCTCCAACATGGCGCGCACCATCTCTCGCTCACGCGCCTGCCCGATGCGCAACGCATCGAACAATGCCAACAGTTCGTAAAACGGCTTATCAATCTGTGCAGCCAGAGGGAGTTTTGGGTACAGCGGTAGCAAAGTGGAGCCGCGTGTGGTTCCATCGGGATGCGGCCACACCGGTGGCAATTCGTCTGCAAACATCACTTTCGATTTGAGTGGCTCTACGCCGTGTGCTGTAGGAAAACCAACCGTCACCTCGCCCCGTACTGGAGGAAAGAAATACACCGCCCCCTGCAGCACCAAGGGCCGAAACGCAGGCATGACCAAGCTAGGCACGCCGTCCACTTCGGTCAACAGGCGCGATGCCGACAAGCGAGCAATGCAGGCATGCGCCTCAAACGGCGACAGATGCAGCGCGTGCGCCAGCACCGCGTAGGGCAACCTTTGCCCTTTCAAGCAAACCAACTTGAACGCCACCGCCAGATCTTGCGGCTTCAGCGTCCACTGCGAGTGACTCAACCTCGATTTGATTCCAGAACTGCTCACATTCAACTCCATACGCAATATGCATATGGAATATGCCATGGATTCAATGGATTTTCAACAACAAAAGCATGCTTGTATTCGATATGCATATTGCATTCACCCAGGATTCGCTATTCGCGAACTACGAACCGACCTTGCCCATGTGATGGCCGTTGACACATTGCGCAACGATGTCATAACATACAAACAATTCCTCAAAAAGAGCCCGCAATGTCCGTTCACACCTTCTCCAGCCGCGACTTCACCCGCGATGTCTCAAGTGCCAAGCGCGCTACCGCTGACGGCCCTGTGTTCATTACCGACCGGGGTCGCCCCGCCTACGCCCTGCTGAAAATCGACGACTACTACCGCATGGTCGGGCAAGGGGAGCCTTCTTTGCTGGCGGTGATGGACGACATTGCTGGTGGCGACGGTATCGAATTTGAAGCGCCACGCCTGGACATCACCACCCGCACGGCCGAGCTGGAATAGGCGGGGGGCATGTTTCTTCTAGACACCAACGTCATCTCTGAACTGCGCCAAGGCAAACCCAACCAGTCAGCCGAGGTGCGCAACTGGGCGGCACAACACCGAGCCAGTACCCTGTATCTGAGCGCCATCACCATCCTGGAGCTAGAGAAAGGCATCTTGCTACTAGAGCGGCGCACCCCACCACAAGGCGCGGCTCTTCGCGTTTGGCTGACCGGCGTTCGAGCTGCTTTCGCGGGGCGCATTCTGCCGTTCACCGAGCAGGCCGCAAGCCTGTGCGCAGCCCTGCATGTGCCCGATCCGCGGTCTGAGCGCGATGCCATGATTGCTGCCACCGCGTTGGAGCATGGCTTTACCGTAGCCACACGCAATACACAAGACTTTGTGAACACCGGGGTTCAGTTGGCAAACCCTTGGGACAAATAGGCCTCTAGCCCCCGCAAATACTACACACACAGCTATCTAAACAATAGCGAGCCTCAGCTTAGCGCCCGCACCACCAGCTCGTCATAACCGGTCTGCTCATCCGGCTCGCGGGTGAACTGCCAGTCAGGCAGCAGGGCCAGCAGCACCTCGGCCGTGGTGAGCACGATGCAGCCAGGCGCCACATGCCCACCCAGCACCTGGCCTGTGGCAGTGGAAATGGCCATGTGCATGTGGGATGCGGTCTTGTCGCCATCGGCAGCCACCGTGCCAGACAGCGTGAGGATCTCCATGCTGCCCGTCAACCGCGTGGGCTGTGCCGCCCCCGCCAGCCGGATGCCCGCCGTGGACAGGCTGCCAATGCCGGACAGCACAAAGGCTGCGCGGCAGTTTTGGGCTTGGACTGCGGCTTCCAGGGCAGCGCGCAGGTCTTGACCGGGGGTAAGGCGGATGGGGAGCGTTTTCATTCGCGCAATAGTGGTACTTGCGACCCACGCTCAGCCAACAACACCGCTTTGTGCAGCAACCCTGTGCCTGCCTGCACCAGATCAAGTGCCGCCACCTTTTTGGTTCGTTCTATGCCTGCCCCAAAGAGGCAAATGCAGCTATGGCTTGGGTGCTGCGCCGATGCGTAGAGCACGCCATGCAACCCTTGCTGCCTGCAAGCGGCGGCAAACGCCTGACTGGTTTCATAACGCATGGACTGCAGCACCGGGTAGTGCGCCTCCAGCCCGCGCAAGTCCACCAACCGCAACGGGGCCTGGGTTTCAAAGGTCAGCAGCGCTCGCTGCTCTAGGCGGCTGAAATGACAACTGCGCACCTCGCGGCGAAACAGGCTTTCATACAGCGCAGTTTCCGGGCTGTCGGCCAAATAGGCAGTGGCCTCATCGGCCAGATCAAAGCGCCCTGCCAGCCCGCCGGGCGGCGCCAGCACATAGCCCTTGTGTCGCACACTGTCTTTGCGGGCGGTTTTGCGTTGCACCCGGTGCCAGACCTGGTGCGCGGGAACTTCGAGGATCGGCGGTGTGTGGCCTAGTAATGGAGGTGTCTTGAAATTCATGGGATGAGGTCAATGTGCCTCAGCCGTTGCCAGTGCCACGATGCGGTCCAGCGACGCGCCCTGCTCCAGCGCGGCGCGCGGCGTTTGGCCATCCAGCGCCGTAGCGGGGGACTCCAAAAACGCCAGCAGCTGCCAGCCATCGGGTGTGCCCAGTTGCTTGGCCACAGGCTGCAGCGCGGGCCAGATGGCGGGCTCAAACTGCCAACGCGGCAGCTTGAAACCACGGCGCAAATGCGAAACGCCAATGCAGCGGCCGGACTTGATCCAAGCGTTGATGGTCACCCGCGTGGTGCCTGCCAGCGTGGCGGCTTCGTCGGTGGTGATCATGTCGGCAGCGTCCAGGCGCTCGCGGCGGTACTGCGCGCCAGAGCGCAGCACGGCAGCGGTCTGCGCGGCGGTGGCGTAAGGGCTGGCATTTGCGTCATGGCGCGGCTGGGTGGATTCGGGGGCAAACGGTGAGGTGAGGGTAAAAGTGTTCATGCGTGGTTCCGTACAACGATGCGCTCAGGGCGCGTTACGCTGGTTTGCCTTGCTGGCAGAGTAAAAACCGTTGGGACGCGCACCCAACGTTGCCCAACCCGAGCGGCTGCCCAAAGAAGCGGATGTCAAAGAATGCCGGAAAACGGCAAATTGGCTGGTGACAGGCGAAATTACTTGCCCTGAATCCACCGCGCCGGTCTTGCGCAGCAAGACATTTGCAAGAACGGGTAGCGTGTGCCGCCGCTCAACGATGCCAGCTACCGATTGCAGGACGCTAAGAACTTTATCTTGCGTCGCTTTGAGAACGATCATGTGAACCCTTTCAAGACCAACATCACTACAGCGAATGGGCGCGCACATTGTTGAGAGCCCAAAATGCCATTGCGCTGATGACTTGATTTTAGTTCATTTGGATCATTTTGAATAGTTCGTAAAGTTCGTCAATGAATACTAGCCCCAACATTACCTCTGCACTGGGATCAATATAGGCCGCTAGCCCCCGTGGAATGTGCGCAAGCAGCTATCAAAACAGAAGCAAAATCACCGCACACCAAGAATCCACCCCTCCAAATCCGCCACGGCGCGCTCGGCTACCGTGAGTGGTGGGGCAAAGTAGCCAGCCAAGGCACCCTGCGTGGCCATATTGATCATCCAGCGAGCGGTGGCATAGGCGTCTTGCTGATCTGCGGTGCGCGCTTCCTGGGGGTAGCGCTTGCGAAAGAGCGAGGCATACACCTCGACAATGACCGACTTGCCCGGTGCAGGTGTCCAGCCATCAAACGGCCAGAAGTGCAGCCTGTCACCCGCCTGGTCGCGCAGCCACTTGAGCCACGGAATACCGGCATGGGTGGACTTGGCCACCGAACCCTGCACATCAAACAAAAACACGCTCTTGGCAGACGAAGTCCACCGCTCCGTCAGGCGAAACTCGTCCGCCGTGCCTGTGCGTGTACCCGGTGGCGGGGCATCGCCACTGCGGAACAAATTGCCATCGCGCACAAAGTCCACATACACATAGTCGCCATGCGTGGGCCAGTGGTGCACAAAGTCATCCAGAAACTGCGGCCAGCTCTCCAGCCCGTAGCGCGCAAAGTAGCTCATGGGCATGGAGAACCCGTGGTCTATGCCCGCCAGAAACCGCGTGCCCTTGTTAACCTCTTGCAGCAGCCGCTCGGCCACTTCGCGCCGCGTCCAGTTGACGTGCTGGCCGTTGTTGGAAGGCTTGGGGCAGCGCCACGCCTGTGCGTCACCAGCGCCCGCCTGCGCCGCATACACCTGCAGGCCCTTGAGGCGGGAGGTGGGCACTTCTGCGCCGGAATAGTCGATGCCAATGAAGCAATCAAAGTTCACGAGCTGGCCTCCGCCTCCTGAATCTCCTTCAGCGTCCGACCTTGTGCGTCCTTCCATTTGGTGCGGCCGTTGGTGTGCCTGCCCAAGATCATCACTGCCGCCAAAGAGGGCGAAGTAAACACGTAGTCCTGCGTAAAACGCAGTGCTGCACCGTCTGGCACCAGCACGCCCGCTTCCAGCAGATCACGCCTTTGCGTAATGCGGGCTGGCCAGTTGTCTTGCAAGGACGGTACAGCCTCTGCCACCGCGAAGGAACCTGACTTCACCACAAAACCCTGCGTGGACTCATAGCCCAAGGCCACCACATCCTTCCCCTTGCAATACAGCACGCCTGAAGCATCGGCAGCAGCCGCGCCTGAAGTTGCAAGTGCTGCCGCCACGTAAGACGGTGCCCGCTCAAACGCATGCACCCCCAGCACCGGCAGCATGCCCAGCATGTGGCCCAAAAAGACTTCCATGTCGGCACGGTCGGCCTCGCTCAGGGACGGCTCGGCGGGCTGGTTGGCGTTGTCCAGTGGCAGGCGCTTGGCTGCGCGGGCCAGGGCAATGAGGCGCGACTCCAAAAACTGCACATGCGCCTTGTTGAGCTGCCCGGCCGTGGTGGTGGTGAAGCCGATGGCGCGGGTCCAGAAATCCTTTTGAGCATAGTGGCTCTCCAGCCGGGGGCGGATGGGGTCGCCCTCGCCCACGTAGAGCATGTCGCCCTCACCGTCCGGGCGCGGCCCCAGCAGCAGGTACACGCCGGTCTGCGCCAGCTCGGGCCGGGCCTTGACCTGCGGCAGCAGCGCACGCGGGAACACCAGCGCCTTGCCGATCCAGTTGGACTTGTCGACGATGCGCAGACCGTCGGGGTCGCCGTCGGCGACGAAGATGCGGAGGGAGAAAGGGAACGTGTTCATTTCACTCATTGACCTGTCCCTCAAGATCACGGCACATCGAAAGAGAACAGATCATCAATCTCGCTCGGACCGCGATCGACATAACTTCGATCCCCATCGTCGTCGTAATGCGAGGCTCGTTTAATGTTCCCGTTGATGATGTCACCGACATCAACATATTTCATAATTTCATCGCATTCACTCTGAGTAAAAGTGATTCCGTAGTCCTCCAATATTCGACCAAGTTCTTCCTCAATTAGTCGCTCAGCTTGATCTGAATCTTCATAGTCAAAAAAATCACTTAATACATCTCGCTCTACAATTTCTCGTTCAAGAAAATTCTGCCAAAAATCAACAATTGCTGATCTGAGTGAGCCATCTAATGCTGCGCGGAAATTCTCGGGCAACAAAGGTAACAATTTCGACACAGACTCCAGTTCTTCGCTGTCCATGTCTACTGCATCGAAACCATTCAGCAGCTTCGCAATTGCTTCCTCAGATATCAGTTGACTCTGCAGTTCGTATACCAGTAGGGGAGATATAGCTGAAAGGTACTGGCAACACGCAGGAAGTTCGGATACAGCCAGAACAAAACGATGAATTTCAGGCATTGGATGATTACCAACATCACAATGCTGCACGGTCAACTCGCAAAGCCTTGCCTCACAGACAACACTGTCCGGATGCAACGAACCCGTAGAAAGTTTAGTTCTACATAATTGTCGAAGGACATCTACGTAAACTTCAAGCGTAACAATTCCATTGGCTCGAAGCATATCGAAATTATCCATAGACCGGATATCAAATAATGCAGTTAACAAACCACCTAGCTTTGACACCGAGTTGGATGTCTTGCGCAGCACGTAATCAGCAATTGATGGATTAAAAAGGCTAACAGTTATATCGCTCCCATCAACGCGACGATTCAATACCGATCCAACCAAAACCCGCATTCCCATGTCGAAGTCTGCGTCGCCAACGTAATTTTGGACCAATGTATTGGACGATAAACTCTCGTAGCAAGAACGTAGTCTGCGTTCGTCGATACTGCCACCAGCGAAAACAGTCAACAGAACTGTAAGTCGCGTCCAGTCGGTTAACTGGCTATTGAAAACATGATCCCAAACATCGATTGGATTTTGCAGAGTTCCTTCAACATAACCCCAGTAGTCCGCTGGTAATACACCACTAAACCTAGATGGATCAGTGATGAACGCGATTAGGCGTGGATTGAAATTTGGATGCCGAATAATTGTCCAATACTTCCTTTGGCCAACAATGATCTCCAAATACTCACGAGGGATCCCAGAAAACCACAATCGACTATGCAAAATTCTGGCTTTATCAAGTTCTGACAGCGACTTTACTTCGATTTCGAACTCGTGCTGGTCTAACTTCTCGATTCTGAATCGATCTGTCAGAGTCTTCCCCCGATTCAGTACAGTAGACCGTGAGGTGAGAATAAATTTCTTATTTTTGTCTTTAGTGACGCGTCTAATGAACGAAACAATATGGGTATCTTCATGCCTGTTTAGGGCAGAAAGGAAGTTACTTCCAAGGAAATCATCAAAATAGAAAACCTGTTTTGCTTCGCCTTGATATAACGACTCTAGTTCTTCGATTTGGTTCGCAGCTACACACAATTGATACCCGTCAACCACATACTCCAAACAAAGCTGCTCGGCCAAAGTTGTTTTACCGATTCCAGGCTCTCCGGTTATGAGGAGCACACCCATTTTCTTGACCTTTTCCCTCGCAAGCACATGACTTGCGGTCTGGACATATGCAGAACTCCGCTCTCGAATTTCCTGCAAGGTAAAAGCACTTCGTCCCAGAATGGCCGCATTCGCAAGCGTCGCGAGAACCTCTGCACTATGCAGCCATAGCTTGAAATGAGACTTCTCAACTTGTGGATGCTTTCGCAGTAGATCATTTACATCTTCGCAACCAAGCACGTCGGCGTCGTTGTGCATGAACTTTCCAAACACTGACCGAATTTCCGCTTTGTCAGCCGCTGACAGCGGTACGGTCGTGGCGAGGATGTATCGCGTCGGATTTAGTTTGACGACTTTGGCGTACTCCGTATTCTTCAGAGATCGTAAAAGCGCTGCATAACCCGTCTTTGCCCAATGCTTACATTGGAAAATCACCTGGCCACCAGTGGGAGCAAAGTACCTTCCATCAATGCCACCATCCCTACCCGCCTTGAAGCGCTCGAATCTTGCTTTGTGTTCGATTGACAGAAGGTCGGCAACAAGAACCTCGAAGTCTTTGTCGTTCAAACTGGAAAAGTCGTAGTTGGTCATATAAGGCTGATCGAAAAACTAGGATTCCAATGCACTTATGCAGCAAAGGACTTATGCAAAATTGAATCCCGCAGCGCTTGCGCGCGCTGGAGGTTGGTTTCGACCTCGGCTTCGACTTCGCGGATGATGGACAGGTGGCGGTCGACTTCGGCGACGATCACGGCTTGGGCTTCACGCGATGGCAAGGGGATCAAAACGCTTCCAAGTTTGTCGTGCGTGAGGCTCACGCCGCTTTCACTGATTCCCGCTTTATGGCGGTCAATGGCATCCACGACCTTAGGAGCATTTAGAGCAATCTCCAAATAGTCGGGCTGGACTTTGGACTCGTCGCAGCGGAAGCGGTACACCGTATCGCAAACCATCAGGCGGTGCCGAGTGGACCGCACCAAGCACGCGACCCCAGCGCGCTTTCTTGGCCCCTTCCGCGTCATCAGAAAGTCGCCATTCTTGATCTCTATTCCGGGGCGGGGTGCGAGATCTTCAGGAAGCGGCTTTCCCTGATTATCCAGATACTGCATTGGCTGAACCGCTGTGGTCGTGATGATTGCCCACTCATCTGGCAAGGCCTCACGGTTGAGGTCGCATTTCGGACTCCAACCTTGCGAAATTCGACCAATCAACTCTTGAAGCGGAAGCGGAGTGAAACCTGAGGCCGACTGAATCAAAACACCATCAATCGCGGATTGCAGCACTGTCGCTTTGTAGCGTTTGAGGTTGGCTTTGACGCGCTGGAGGTTGGCGACGGCTTCGTCGAGGCGGGAGAACTGTTTTTCGAGTTCGGCGACGACCGCCTCCTGCTCGTTGAATCCCACCATAGGGATCTCGAAGTCAAGAAGCGCATTGGTATCGACGGACGCGACGGTTGTACCGTGCTTTGAACACTGCCTGAGAATCCGTTGACTTGAACCGCGCAAAGCATGAGCAACGTACTTCGCTGAGATGCCGGTATTCAAGGTCAGCGCCTTGATATCTTGGTTAATCGTCACAGGTAGTTTCGTGACCGCTACGGGCAAGGTGTGCGACAGAATGCCGCTTCGAGTAACGATAAGAACCGAGCCTATTGGTAGCAGCGAAACGCGCCCTTCTGCCAATGCTGACTGTGAAATCAAATCTTCGGAGCGAGTGATTTCATCGAACTTCATGTCCTTCGGAGATACCCAAGGCACTGTCCCATTTGTCCAGTATTCGATGTTTGCTTTTGAAGGAGTATTGCCGCCGGACCAACGCCCAAGGTCACGCAGGCGTGTCATGATCGGCCCACTCACGCCGCCAACTCCCGATTCAATTCCTCAATCACCTTGGTCAGTTCCGCGCCAAAGAGCTGGTGCACCTTGCCCAGGCCGCCTTGGGCGTTGAAGGGGGCGTATTCAAAGTCGTCTATTTCAATGCCAAGGTTGGCGGCGATGTGGTCGCGGATCATTTCTAGCCAGTGTTGTTGTTCTTGGGTGAACGGGTTGTTGTTGTTCGTCTGCTGGTGCTGGGCCAGCCAGGCTTTGAAGTTGGCCTGCACGCGCTCGGGGTAGGGCACCAGCTCGTTGGTCTGCTGCATGGCAAAGCGCACCAGGCTGACCAAATCGGTGAGCAGGCGGCGTTGCGTGGCGCCCTTGACCTTGTGTTTGCGCAACGTAGCGTAGGCCTGCCATAGGGCGCCTTCGTCAATGTTCACTGGCGGGGCGTGCAGCGCGTCGGCGAGAAGCTGAACGTCTTCAAACTTGAGCGGTGCGCGCGTGGGGCGGCTGTACAAGATTTGCAGGGCGGTGATTTCGTCTTTGTGCTGGACAATGAACTGCTCAAAACTTTGCACCAAGGCGGTGGCGCGGTCGCTGCCTTCGCTAAAGCCGGCGTGCAGCAGGCTGTCTTGCGTGACCACGTCGATCACCAGGTCTGCCTTTTGCTTCATTTTTAATAGCTGCTCGCGCAGAGCGGGTGCGGCAAAGGGCTTGGTTGCATCCCTAAGCCGCTGGTCTGCCTCGGCGGGCGGCATGTCTTGGGTGGCGTCTATGTTCAGGGCCTCCACAATGCCGCGCGCCAGGTCGCGCAGGGTTTTGCCGCCGCTCAACTCCACCACCTTGGCGCGGTCGGCATCGCTGGCGTCTTTGTCCAGCCGGGCCAGGCGGGCGGCGATGCTGCACAGCACCTCGTCTTCCACATTGCCCAGGCTCACGGCTTGCAGCAGTTTGTCCAGGAGCACGCTCTTTTTGGTGTCCATGGGGCGGCTGTCGGTTTTGTCGCGCTCGCACACGCCCACGCAATCGACGATAACGAAATGGTCTTTCTTGATGTGTTCGCCGGGGTTGACTGCGGCAAGATCCGTGGGGTTGCACACGCGCACGCCACGGCCTTTCATCTGCTCGAAGAAGCTGCGGCTTTTGACCGAGCGCATAAAGACGACGATTTCCACGGGCTTGATGTCGGTGCCGGTGGCGATCATGTCCACCGTCACCGCCACGCGGGGGTGGTAGCCGGTGCGGAAGTCTTTGATGAGCTGCTCGGGGCTGGTGCCGCCGCCCTGGGCGCTGCGGTAGGTGATCTTTTGCGCAAACTCGTTGCCGCGGCCAAACTCTTCGCGCAATATCTCCACAATCTTTTCGGCGTGGTTGTCGTCCTTGGCAAAGATCAGGGTCTTGGGCAGCTCGGTGCGGGCGGGGAACATATCGGCCTGCCAGCGGTCGCGCAGGGTGCAGACCACGGTGCGGATCTGGTCGGGCGTTTGCACGGCGCGGTCCAGCTCCTCGGGCTGGTATTCAAAGTCGTCGTCCAGCTGCCAAGCGGTCTTGCGGCGGGTGGCTTTGTCTTGCGTTTCCAGCCAGAAGCCTTTGTCCACCTTGGCGCCCTGCTCGCTCACCTCGGTTTTGATGCGGTAGACGTCGTAGTTGACGTTCACACCGTCGGCCACGGCCTGGGCGTGGCCGTATTCCATGACCAGGTTTTGGTTGAAGAAGCCAAAGGTTTGTTTGTTGGGTGTGGCGGTCAGGCCTATCAAGTACGCGTCAAAGTACTCCAGCACCTGGCGCCACAGGTTGTAGATGCTGCGGTGGGCCTCGTCGGTGACCACAATGTCAAAGCTCTCGATGGGGATGGCCGGGTTGTAGCCAATGGGCTCGGGGTCTTTGAACAGGCCCTCAATACGCTCCGTGCTTTCTTCGTCCACTTCTGGAGCCAGTTCGCGCCCCTTGAGCATGCTGAACATGCGCTGGATGGTGCAGATGACCACGCGGGCGGAAGTGTCCAGCTGGTTGCCCTGCAGGTGCTGGACGATGTATTCCTCGCCAAACTTGTAGTTGTTGTAGGGGGATGCGTAGGCGTCGAACTCTTTTTTGGTCTGGCGGGCCAGATTGCCCCGGTCCACCAAAAACAGCACGCGCCGGGCACCACCGAACTTGATGAGGCGGTAGATGAAGCCAATGCTGGTAAAGGTTTTGCCGCTGCCGGTGGCCATTTGGATGAGGGCCTTGGGCTTGTTGGCGGCGAGGGATTTCTCCAGATTGGTGATGGCGCTGATTTGGGCGGGCCAGAGGGAATAGTGCGCGCCGCCGCTGCCCCACTCCGTCACCAGCTTGGGCATGCTGCGCATGCGGCTGAGGAAGGTGCCTGCGGTTTCTTGCGCTGTGGTGCCGTTGGCGGGGCTGGGCAGATAGGCCAGCCACTGCACCAACAGCTCGGGGCGGAAGAAGGCAAACACGCCTCTGGCGCGCGGCTCGGGGTCTAGCCCGTTGGTGAAGTGGGTCTCAATGCCGGTGCTTTCCCACACAAAGGGCAGCGGGCGGCGCCAGGCGGGCAAGGTGGTGGGCAGGCCCTGGGCATAGCGGCCGCTTTGCAGCTCTACGCCAGTGAGGGTGGCACCTTCTTTTTTGGCTTCGATGACGCCGCAGGCTTTGCCGTTTACATAGAGCAAATAGTCAGCAAAGCCAAAGCCATTGTTGAGGGGAAATTCGCGAATGGCCACGCCGGTGGCAGCGTGGATGTTGGCGTCGGCAACGCTGCAGACGTGCCAACCGGCTGCAACTAGCAGTGCGTCGATGCTGACTCTGGCTTTTTGCTCTGGCGTCATGCCCGGCTCCCCCTTGGCTTGCATTCTAGGTTACAAGCCAAACACACCTCCAGCCCCGGTGAGATAAGGATGGACAGCTTCTTTTTTTATAGCAAGCGCCAAAACCCCATGCCGAGAATGCAGGCCGCGAGGGGAAATCAGGGCTGGCGCATCAGGCCCAGTTTTTCGACCAGCGCCTTTTCCTTGGTAAAGGTCTCCTGCGCAAACTTGAGGTAGTTGGCAGAGTTCATATACATCGGCTCCATGTCGAAGCGGGCCAGTGTTGTCACATAGCTCTCCTGCTCCATGGCCTTCTTGAACGCATCGTGCAGGCGCTTGATGATCGCTGGCGGTGTGCCCTTGGGTGCGCCGATGCCAAAGGGTGAGTTTTGAACCAGCCCCAGGCCCAGCTCCTTGAGCGTGGGCGCTTCAGGGAACTTGGCCAGCCGCTCGGCACCCCAGGTGTTGAGCACGCGCAGCTTGCCAGCCGCTACCTGTGGCGCAAAGCCGGTGGAGTCGGCCGCGGCCATGATCTGGCCGCCCAGGATGGCCTGCATCAGATCGGCACTGCCCTTGTAAGGCACATGCAGCAGTTCCAGCCCCAGCTTCTGCGCAATGAGCTCCATGGTCAGGTGTGGGCTGGTCATGGTGCCGGTGGAGCCATAAGACAACATGCCGGGGTTGGCCTTGGCCCATGCCACAAAGTGGGTCCAGGTGCGCAGCGCCGAGTCGGCTGGCACAACCAGACCAAAGGCATAACCCGTCACATTGAGCACATAACTGATGTCTTTGATCGGGTCCCAGTTGATCTTGGTGGTGTAGGGCAGGCGGAACACGCCCAGCGGGAGTTGTGCAACCGTGTAGCCATCGGCTGGAGCAGTCTGCAGCTGCTGCGCCGGCATGGTGCCACCAGCGCCCGGTTTGTTTTCCACCACCACCGGCTGCCCCAGGATTTTGCCGGCAGCATCTGCCAGCGCGCGCATGGTGATGTCGGTGGGACCACCGGCCGGGAACGCAATCACCAGCTTGATGGGCTTGACCGGGAAGGCCTGCGCTTGGGCATCCAGCAGGGGGGCTGCAAGGGTGGCGGCTGCAATTTGTACCAGTTGACGGCGTTGCATGGAGTGCTCCTAGGGTAGTGGATGGCTGAATTACACCGGACTCTGGCGCAGCTTGCCACGCGGTTAACCCGAGTGGCGCGGAGCCGGTCACTCTGGCGACAAATCGGTGGGCAAATCGGTGGGCAAATCGGTGTATTTGGCCGCCGTGCCACGCGCCAGCGCAGCGGGGTACTTTTGCGCATTGACCAGCATCTTGGCCTGGGCGGCGGCCATCAGGTCAATACCCAGCTTGTCACACAGCTGCAGCAGGTAGAGGAAAACGTCGGCGGCCTCTGCCGCCACTTGGGCCGTCTTGTCGGGCACGAGCGACTGGCTTTGTGCATCGGTCAGCCACTGGAAATGCTCCAGCAATTCCGCCGCCTCGACCGACAGCGCGCAGGCCAGGTTCTTGGGGGTGTGGAACTGCTCCCAGTCGCGGGCTGCGGCGAATGCGCGCAGGGCATCCACCAGGGGCTGCAGGGGGCTATCCATGGCCAACTGCCATTAGCAAAATCATGCTCTAGCCCCCGTGAAATATGACAAGAACGCTATAAATTCAATAGTACCCATCACAGGCCTAACGCGCAAGCACCGCTGCCAGCGCCACACCGGTATGCGTGCCCAGTTTGACCACCGCCTCGGGCGTGGCCGCAGCCACCACCTGCCCTCCGGCGTTGCCGCCATTGGGCCCCAGGTCAATGACCCAGTCCGCCTCGGCGATCACGTCCAGGTCGTGCTCGATGACAACGACGCTGTGGCCCGCGTTCACCAAGCGGTGCAGCACCTGGATGAGCTTCTCCACATCCGCCATGTGCAGGCCCACCGTGGGCTCATCCAGCACGTAGAGCGTGTGCGGGGCCTTGTTGCCGCGCTTGCCGATGTCGTCGCGCACTTTGGAGAGCTCGGTCACCAGCTTGATGCGCTGCGCCTCGCCGCCACTGAGCGTGGGCGAAGGCTGGCCCAGCGTCAGGTAGCCCAGACCCACGTCTTTGAGCAGTTGCAGCGGGTGGGCGATGCTGGGCATGGCGGCGAAAAAGTCCACCGCCTCGTCCACTTCCATTTGCAACACATCACCAATGTTCTTGCCGCGCCAGGTGACCGCCTGGGTCTCAGGGTTGAAGCGTGCGCCCTTGCAGGTTTCGCACAGCACTTTCACATCGGGCAAGAAGCTCATCCCGATGGTGCGGATGCCTTGGCCTTCGCAGCCCGGGCAGCGGCCTTCGCCGGTGTTGAAGCTGAAGCGGTTGGCTGCATAACCACGGGCCTTGGCTTCCAGCGTGTCGGCAAAAAGTTTGCGAATGGTGTCCCAGAAGCCGATGTAGGTGGCGGGGCAGCTACGTGGGGTTTTGCCGATGGGGGTTTGGTCCACTTCCAGCACACGGTCTACCGTCTCGAAACCGGTGACGCCTTCGCAGCCGGTCCACTGGATTTTTTCGCCAGCCTCTAATGCGTCGCGGCCTGCTTTGGTACTGCGCTTTTGCACGGCTACTTGCACGTTGGTCAAGAGCACATCTCTAGCCAACGTGGATTTGCCGGAGCCGGAAACGCCGGTCACTGCTACCAGGCGTTTGAGGGGGATGTGGGCGGTAACGTTTTGCAGGTTGTGGAGGTTGGCGCCTTGGACTGTTAGCCAATCTATGGGTGGCAGAGGAAGTGCTGACCCCGCAGCGGGTAGTACTGGGGAAGGCTCCTCATGCATTTGCTGCGCAACTGCCAAATCGTCACCTACCCCAGCGCTACCCGCTGCTGCGTACGATGCAGCCACACGCGCGCGCTCCAAAAACTCCGCATTCGCCGCCACGCTGGTAGACACCCGCGCCTCCGCAATGGCAGCGGCTTTCGCCGCTTTCGCGCTGAGTTTTTTGCCCGGTTTGGCGCCACCATCGGCGGCCGGAGTCGGTGCGCCGGGCGACGATTTGGGCTTGCCGTATGAGGAGCTCGGCGTACCGACTTCAGCCGCAGCGAGAGCAACTGACTCTTCAAACGAAACAGTGGACCGCCGCACCATCAACGGATGCTTCATCGCATGCAGCAAATACCGCCCGGTCTGCGACTCTCCAGCCGCCTGCACATCCGCAACAGACCCTTCCGCAACGAGTCGCCCTCCCCGCTTACCGGCACTAGGCCCAATGTCGATGATGTGGTCCGCATGGCGAATGGTGTCCTCGTCATGCTCCACCACCACCAGCGTGTTGCCTTTGTCGCTGAGCGATCGCAAGGCACCCAGCAGAATCTTGTTGTCCCGCGCATGCAGGCCAATCGTTGGCTCGTCCAGCACGTAGCAGACACCTTGCAAATTGCTGCCCAGTTGCGCGGCCAGACGGATGCGCTGCGCCTCGCCACCGCTGAGCGTGGGGGCTCCACGGTCCAACGTCAGGTAGCCCAGACCCACCTCTTCCAAAAACTCCAGTCGACTCTTAATCTCTGGCACCAGGTCGCGCGCAATGTCACCCTCGCGCGTGGTCATGCCGCCCAGTACCTGCAGGGTCTGCACCCATTTGCGGACATCGGTCACACTCAAACGTGCAATGTCGGTAATGCTCACGGCGTTGAACTGCACGGCGCGCGCGGTGGCATTTAGCCGTGTGCCCTGGCAGGTAGGGCAGGTGGCATCGTGCAGGTCTTCGATATCGGCCTCGGCAAAGGTCTGCTCGCGGCCTTTGTTGTCGTCGTCCTTCACCGAATCATCAAACACCTTGCGCTGGTCTTTGGTCAAGGCCACACCGGTACCCACACAATCCGGGCACCAGCCGTGTTTGCTGTTGTAGCTAAAGAGGCGCGGATCCAGCTCAACATACGAGGTAGAACACACCGGACACGCACGCTTGGTGGAGAACACCTGCACCTGGCCAATGCCGGCCGCGGGAGTACCCGCCAACATGGCTTCTTTCAAGCCATCCATGCCCGACAACACATGCACCACACCCTTGCCATGCACCAAGGCCGTGGCCAGCGCCTCGCGCAGTTGCGCTTCTTGCGCCGGGTTCACGTCCAGGCTGGCAACCGGCAGTTCGATGTTGTGTTCCTTGAAACGGTCTATGCGCGGGAAGTTGGTGGTGGGCAAGAAGTTTCCATCCACCCGCAGATGCGTGAACCCACGCGGCCGCGCCCAGTCTGCCAGCTCGGTGTACACACCCTTGCGGCCAGACACCAGGGGTGCCAACAGGCCGATGTGCTGCCCCCGGAAGTTCTTCAACAGCTGCGCCGCAATACTGTCTGCCGACTGTGGCTCCACCGCCGCGCCATCGTGTATGCAGTGCTGCGTGCCCAGTTTGACGTACAGCAGGCGCAGGAAGTGCCAGACCTCGGTGGTCGTACCCACAGTGGACTTGCGCCCCCCGCGTGACAGGCGCTGCTCAATGGCGACGGTAGGCGGAATGCCATAGACCGCATCCACTTCCGGCCGACCCGCGGGCTGCACGATGGAACGCGCATAGGCGTTCAGTGACTCCAGGTAACGGCGCTGGCCTTCGTTGAACAGGATGTCAAACGCCAGAGTAGATTTTCCAGACCCCGAGACACCGGTCACCACATTGAACTTGCCCCGCGGAATATCCACCGACAACGACTTGAGGTTGTGTTCCTTGGCATTAACGATACGAATAGAGTTATCCGCCGTGGATGGGGTTGCGCCGGGCGACGATTTGGGCTCGCCGTATGAGGAGCCCGGCGCAACCCCGTCCCCGGCAGCGCGTGCCACAACGTCAGTTGAAGCGGGCGCCAAATACTTCGCATGGGGCTCAGCCACCACATGCACCACCCCCATGGCCGCCGCGTACTCCCGCAGCGCCTGGCCCGTATGCGATGTGGCGTGCAACAAGAGATCTTCCGGCGTGCCAAACGCCACGACCTCGCCACCCGCATCACCGCCTTCCGGCCCCAGATCGATCAGCCAATCCGATGCACGAATCACGTCCAGGTTGTGCTCAATCACCAGCAACGAATGCCCCGCATCCAGCAGCTTGCGCAGCGCCCGCATCAGCTTGGCGATGTCGTCAAAGTGCAGGCCTGTGGTCGGCTCGTCCAGCATGAAAAGTGTGCCTCGCTTGGCGACCGCTTGGCGACTGGCCGTGCTGCTCTTGGCCGCTTCGGCCAGGAAGCCGGCCAGCTTCAGGCGCTGTGCCTCGCCACCGGACAAGGTGGGCACAGGCTGGCCCAACTTCACATACTCCAGCCCCACATCCACAATGGGCTGCAGCGCGCGGATGACATCGCGGTCGTTGGAAAACAGGTCTGCGGATTCGGTGACGGTCAGCTCCAGCACATCGGCCACATTGACGCGCCTGCCCTTGCGTTCAATCGTCACTTCCAGAATCTCGGGCCGGTACCTCTTGCCATCGCAGTCCGGGCAGCGCAAATACACGTCACTCAGGAATTGCATCTCGATGTGTTCAAAGCCCGAGCCACCGCAGGTGGGGCAACGTCCGTCGCCCCCATTGAAGCTGAACTTGCTGGCTGTGTAGCCGCGCTCGCGCGACAAGTCGGCACCGGCAAACAGTTCACGGATGGCGTCCCACGCACCGACATAACTCACGGGGTTGGAGCGTGCGGTTTTGCCAATGGGCGATTGGTCCACAAACACCACTTCACTCAATTGCTCAGCACCCAGCAATCGCGCATGGGCACCCGGGGTTTCAGTGGCTTTACCAAAGTGGCGCAACAGAGCCGGGGCCAGCACGTCCTGTATCAATGTGGACTTGCCCGAGCCGCTGACACCGGTGACACAGACCAGGCGCTGCAGCGGAATCTCGACCGATATGTTTTTAAGGTTGTGCTCGGTCACACCTTCCAGGATCAGGCGCGGCGTGTTCTCGGCCACCATGCGCTTGAAGCCCATGCCCACCTGTTTGCGGCCACCCAGGTACGCGCCGGTCAGTGTGTCGGCGCTGCGTAGGGCTTCGGTGCTGCCATCAAACACAATCTGGCCGCCCTTCTCGCCAGGGCCGGGACCCATGTCGATCATGCGGTCTGCGGCGAGCATGACGGCCGGGTCGTGCTCCACCACCACCAGGGTGTTGCCCGCATCGCGCAGGCGCTGCATGGCCACGATGATGCGGTGCATGTCGCGGGGGTGCAGGCCTATGCTGGGTTCGTCTAGTACGAACAAGGTGTTTACCAGCGATGTGCCGAGCGCAGTGGTCAGGTTGATGCGTTGGACTTCTCCGCCGCTGAGGGTTCGGCTTTGGCGGTCTAGCGTTAGATAGCCTATGCCTACGTCGCACAAGTATTTCAGTCTTGTGCAGACTTCTTCCAGAAGAAGCTTTAGCGTTTTTGCTTCAGCCTCCGAGGGGGCAGTCCCAGCTGCGCCCAGCACGGCTTGCAGTGAGTCAAAGAAGCGGCGCAGTTTGTCAATCGGCAGCAACATCAGGTCATGCAAACACAAGCCGGGCAATGCTTCCAATTGGGCGCGTGACCAGGAAACCCCCTGCGGCATAAAGCGTTTGGAAGGCTCCAAGACGGCATCCGCCTGTGCCTTGGTGCCAATGCGCCACAGCAGACTCTCGGTCTTCAAGCGCGCGCCACCACAGGTGCCGCACGGTGTGTAGCTGCGGTACTTGGACAGCAGCACACGGATGTGCATCTTGTAGGCCTTGGTCTCCAGGTAGGCAAAGAAGCGATTGATGCCAAACCAGTGCTGGTTCCACTTGCCGTTCCAGTTCGGCGAGCCGTTGATGACCCAGCCCTGCTGCTCGGGCGTCAGCTTGTACCAGGGTGTGTCACGCGGAATACCGGCCACCTCGGCATGGCGCATCAGGTCATCCTGGCACTCTTGCCAGGCGGGCGTCTGCATGGGCTTGACGGCACCTGCGCGCAGCGTGAGCTTGTCGTTGGGAATGACCAAGCCCATATCCACACCCACCACACGGCCAAAACCTCGGCAGGCTTCGCAGGCGCCCACCGCCGAGTTGAACGAGAACATGGACGCAATCGGGTCCGTGTAGCGGATATCGCTTTGCGGGCAGTGCAAGCCGGTGGAGAATCGCCACACGACAGGCTCTTCATTTGCTACTGAATGAATAGCAACATCATTAGATTGAACGAGGGCTGGGACCTCGTTTACTACATAGACATTGAGCCGGCCGCTGCCGCGCTTGAGGGCCACTTCGATCGCTTCCAGCACGCGGGCTTTATCTACACTGGCGATACGAAAGCGGTCGGCTACGACATCCAAGACTTTTCTTTGGTCCACCAGGCGCTCGGCGTGGATGCGGGTGAAGCCACTGGCGGACAGCCACTGGGTCAGTTCTTCGGCCGTGGTGCTGGCCGGCAGTTCGACCGGGAAGGTCAGCACCAATCGCGGGTCTGGCGTTGGGCTGTTCAACGCCGCGCGCCGCAGCAGTTCCGCGTAAATGGTCTCGGGCGTATCGTGCTGCACCGGCTGGGCCGTGACCTTGTCGAACAGTTGCGCGGCGCGGGAGTAGAGCAGCTTGACGTGGTCGTTCAGCTCCGTCATCGTGCCCACGGTGGAGCGACTGGAGCGCACGGGGTTGGTCTGGTCAATCGCAATGGCTGGTGGTACACCTTCCACCTTGTCCACCGCTGGTTTGTCCATACGGTCCAGAAACTGGCGGGCGTAGGCACTGAATGTCTCCACATACCGGCGCTGGCCTTCGGCATACAGGGTGTCAAACACCAAGCTGGATTTGCCCGAGCCGCTGGGGCCTGTGACCACCGTCAGTTCCCCGGTGCGGATGTCCAGATCCAGGTTCTTCAGATTGTGCTGGCGCGCGCCGCGGATGCGGATGGTTCCCTGGGTCATGTGGCAGTGTCTTTCTGGATGAGGCCAATCATTCTAGGGACTTGAGCGACTAAGGCTTCACGCAGGGTCATAGATGTTTTCGCGCTGGACCGCCCCAAGGGCAAACCCGGATGTGGAAGACCACAACTGGTGCGCAGGAGATACGCTTTGGACAATGGAAGCACAACAAATCCAGGAGACATGCCATGAAGTTTGCCCACACCCTGTGGAGCGCAGCGCTGCTGACTGCGCTCGTCACCAGCGCGCACGCACAACTGCGCATCGGCATGCCATCTGGCTTTACGGGCTCGGCGGCGGCCGGTGTGAAGGAGAACACCGAGGGTGCCAAGCTCTACATCGACGCCGTCAACCGCCAGGGTGGAGTGCACGGCCAACCGGTCGAACTGATTACCATGGATGACAAGTTCGATCCCGCCACCACGGCGCAGGTTGGGCGTGCACTGGTCACCGAACAGCACGTGTTGGCGCTGTTTTTGAACCGGGGAACGCCACACACCCAGGCGCTGCTGCCCGTGCTGACTGAATTGCGGGTGCCCCTGGTTGGCCCCAGCACCGGTGCCATGGCGTTGCATGACCCGGTACACCCCTGGGTGTTCAATGTGCGCGCCACCTACCAGCGTGAAGCCATCAAGGCCATACGGCACCTGGCCAGTATGGGCATGACCCGTATTGCCGTGTTGCAGACCGACGATTCTTTTGGCGCTGACGCGGCAATGGGGGCCGAAAAGGGCTTTGCCGCCACCGGGCTCAAACCTGCCCTGATGCAAAAATTCCCCCGTGAGAAGCCGGATCTGGCCGATCTGGCGGCCAAGGTCAAAGCCAGTGATGCTCAGGCCGTGCTTTATATCGGCTCTTCGGCCAGCGTAGCCAGCGGCGTCAAGGCACTGCGCCAGGCAGGCCTGACCGTGCAGGTGGTAACGCTGTCCAACAATGCGTCCGAGGGTTTTATCAAACTGCTGGCCGAGCACGCGCGCGGCGTGATCGTGACCCAGGTCTTCCCCAACGAGCGTGCGGTGAATTACCGGCTGATCAAGGAGGCCCAGGAGCTGGCCAAAGCCCGGGGCCTGAGCGGTGTGTCGCCCGCCATGATCGAAGGGTTTGCCGCCGCCAAGGTATTGGTCGAAGGCTTGCGCCGCGCTGGACCCAAGCCCACACCCAGCATGCTGCGCGATGCGCTGGAAGGTATACAGAAGTTTGATCTGGGCGGGCTGGAGGTGAGCTTTACAGCCAGCGACCACAGTGGGCTGGACTTTGCCGATCTGTCCATCATTGGGTCAGACGGCAAGTTCATGCGCTGAACCTGGCTTACTGCGTCAGCACCCGCTCCAACTCTTCGCTGGCGGTGGCACCGACCGCTTCCCGAATCTTGGGCAGCAGGGCCAGGAGTTCATCAAAACCCGCGGCAGATTCCACCGCCAGGTTCAAACGAAAACCCCGCAAGCCCAAGGCTGCCGTGAGTTGAGTAGCCAAGGGTTTGGCCTGTGCGTAGCGCTCTTGTGGCGTACGGGCCTTGAACGCGTCGGCAGCGGTCTGATCGGCTGCGTTTTGAGCCGCCTGCGCCAGGGCCTGCATGGCTTCTCCAGGCGCAGGAGCCAAAAACCCATGCGCCACCATGTGTTCCACGTCTTCTGCGGTCAAGCCCAAACTGGCCGCAGCACCCAGCACCTGGTCCACCGACTTTTGGCCATCAAACATGATGAAGGCCGTACGTTGCCGAGCAGAAAACAGCGGCGAGCGCGCTTTAAACGCCTGCTGTCCCGTCTCCGTTTTTGTAAGTTTCATCTGGCCATACTAGCTTGGGGACATACGCTTGGCAAGACCATAAATTCCGCCGGGCCAAAAAACCCGACCCTGGGGAACGCGCACTCAGGGCTTTGTAGCCGAAGCCGCAGCAGACGCAGCAGACGCGGGCGCCGCGGCGGGTGCAGCAGCCGATGCAGCCGGCGCTGGTACATGCAAAGCATCAGCGCCGTGTTTTTCGCCGCCCATGTCAATGTCTCCACCCTTGCTCAGTATGAACAGGGCCAACCCGGCGAATATCGCAAATCCAACAGCAATTTTCCACATAGTCTTGTCCTAAAAAAAAGACCCCGGACCACTACGGACCGGGGTCACTGTCAACACAGAAGTTTAGTCGTTGGCGTAGATGTCGACGTCTTTGGTTTCCTTGACGAACAACATACCAATCACAAAGGTCATACCAGCCACGATGATGGGGTACCACAGGCCGTTGTACATGTTACCGGTCTGCGCCACGATGGCGAACGCAGTGGTAGGCAACAGACCACCGAACCAGCCATTACCAATGTGGTAGGGCAAGCTCATGGACGTGTAGCGAATGCGTGTTGGGAACATTTCCACCAGCATGGCGGCGATCGGACCGTAGACCATTGTCACCAGAATCACCAAGTAGGTCAGGATGGCAATGACGGTCACCTTGTCAAACTTGGCCATGTCTGCCTTGGCGGGGTAACCAGCAGCCTTCAGCGCATCACCCAATGCCTTGTCGAACTCAGCCTTCTTGGCGGCAGCTTCTTCCTTGGACACACCCTTGACACTGTAGCCAGGGATGACCGTAGCGCCAACAGACACAGAGGCCGTGGAACCAGCAGCACCAACCGCGTTGTCATAACTCACCGAACGTCCAGCCAATGCCTGCTTGGCAATGTCGCACGAGCTGGTGAACTTGACAGTACCCGTGGGGTTGAACTGGAACGAGCATTCTGCGGGATTAGCAGTCACCACCACCTTGTTGGCAGCTTGAGCAGCAGCCAGATCTGGGTTAGCAGCCTTGGTCAGCGCGGTGAACACTGGGAAGTAGGTCACCACAGCCAACAGGCAACCGGCCATGATGATGGGCTTGCGGCCAATCTTGTCGGACCAGGCACCAAACACGATGAAGAACGGTGTGCCAATGATCAGGGAGATAGCGACCATGATGTTGGCAGTAGCGCCATCCACCTTCAGGGCCTGGGTCAGGAAGAACAGGGCGTAGAACTGGCCGGAATACCAAACCACCGCTTGACCGGCGGTCAGACCGATCAGGGCCAGAATCACGATCTTCAGGTTTTTCCACTGACCAAACGACTCGGACAAAGGAGCCTTGGAAGTCTTGCCCTCAGCCTTCATCTTGGTGAAAGCGGGAGACTCGTTCATGCTCAAGCGGATATAGACCGAAATACCCAGCAGGAAGATGGACACCAGGAACGGAACGCGCCAGCCCCAATCGGCAAAAGCCGCTTCGCCAATGATGGTGCGGGTACCCAGAATGACCATCAGGGACAGGAACAGGCCCAGTGTGGCGGTTGTCTGAATCCATGAGGTGTAGGCACCACGCTTACCCATGGGGGCATGCTCGGCCACGTAGGTCGCAGCACCACCGTACTCACCGCCCAACGCCAAGCCTTGCAACATGCGCAGTGCGATCAGGATCACGGGAGCAGCAACACCAATGGTTGCGTAATTGGGCAGGATACCGACGATAAATGTCGCCAGACCCATGATCAGGATGGTCACCAGGAAGGTGTATTTACGACCAATCATGTCGCCCAGACGGCCAAACACCAGCGCGCCGAAGGGGCGAACGATGAAGCCTGCAGCAAAGGCCAGCAGCGCAAAAATGAAGGCAGAGCCTTCGTCCAGTCCACTGAAGAATTGCTTGGCAATGATGGCTGCCAACGAGCCGTACAGGTAGAAGTCGTACCATTCAAAAACGGTACCGAGCGACGAAGCGAAGATAACTTTCTTCTCTTCTGCCGACATCGGCCGCGGTGCTGCTGCAGTTGCCATGGTTATGTCTCCAATTAAATAATGCTTCCAACCGACACGGCTGGGTGGCTGGACTATGCGGCCGCGTTCTGACCCAGTTCTGACACCTTTCCAACAGCAACTTACCGCGAACTGAACGCGAACTTACAGACTAGGAACTAACCCCTAGCCTTTGTTTCTTGATGTGGGATATCGCCAAAAAAGAGGCGTATTGGGGTGATCTGAGTGGGCATCTGCCCTAGGGAAAGTCCCCGTATTCCCTACAAAAATAGGGGGCTATTTCGACGTATTTGTCAGCAAATCAGTTGCGATGGCGTATGACGCCCGTGGGCAATGTGCGGGAAGCGTCCCATTGCGGCCCGTCAAACCATGCATCACCCTGCAAATAGGCGCGCAACATGGGCAAACCGTCCAGCCCCCAGAAGACCTTGCCATCCACCTCAAACGCCGGCACACCAAACACGCCCTTGTTGATGGCCTCTTCGGCGTTGACACGCAATTGCGCCTTCACCGCCTCGTCTGAAGGGTCGCGCCGCGGGGCCAGTTGCAGGGTGATGGCGGCCAGTCGGTCTGCGTCCGCCGCATCAGCGCCACCCACCCACACGTGCTTGAACAGGGTGTCACACACGTAGCGGTTGGGTTGGCCGTTGCGGTCCGTGGCAACTGCCAGACGCAACAGGCCCAGCGGGTTGAACGGGTGGGCCGCCGGCATGTCCAGCGTGCGGCCCTTGGTATGGGCCAACCACTGCACCTGGCGGTAGGTCCAGTCCCGCTTGGCTGCAATCTCGGCCGGGCCCAACTGCCCGTGGTGCTTGAGCAGCGCCGCAAACAGCAGCGGCTTGTAGGTCACCGAATAACTCAGACCCATCAGCGCCTGGGGCAGCTCTTCAAACGCCAGGTAGGCGTAGGGAGAAATGAAGTCCAGGTAAAAGCTGATGTGTTTCATGGCGTGCACCCGTCAGATAACTTTGGGGCTGAGTGGGGCTGCGCGCTGGGCAATCCGGGCCCAGATGGCTTTCTTCTCCAGGTCACTGCTGGCACGCCAGACCTTGATCTCTTCGATGCTGCGCAGGCAGCCTTCGCAATACGTGCGCTGTGGGTCCATGCGGCAGACCGAGACACAGGGTGATGGCACATTTTCGGCCACAGCCCCCGCCAATGCTGCACGTTCTGCTAGCGATTGTGTAGCATCCAATACGGCGGTCATAACATCACCGCCTGCGTCACATCGGCTGTGGGTGCTCCGGCCAAAAGGGCCAAGTCCCGCGGATGCAGCTTGAATACGCCGTGGGGATGACCCGCCGCGGCCCAGATTTCCTCAAAACGAAACAGCTCCTGGTCCACCAGCGTCACGGGGGTCTGCGCATGCGCCAGCGGCGACACACCGCCAATGCTGAAGCCGGTTTTGGTCTTGACAAAATCGGCATCGGCCCGGCCAATGCGGCCCACCAGCGCCTCCACCTTTTTCTCGTCCACACGCCTATCGCCCGAGGTGATGACCAGCACCGCCACGTCATCGTCCTTGCGGCGGAAGATGATGCTTTTGGCAATTTGTCCGACCGCAATGCCCAGCGCATCGGCCGCCTGCTGGGCGGTGCGGGCGGCATCGTCCAGCATTACCGGTGTGTGGGGATGGTTCTTGGCCTTCAGGGCAGCCGCTACACGCTGCACACCTTCGGGCCAGTTCTCGGCGGCGCTCATGCCTGTGCTCGCTTGTTCAGCAGAGCAGTAGCAGCCCGCGAATTGGGCTTGCGTTGCAAAAAGTCGCTGATGAATTTACCGGCATCGACCAGCTTGTCCAGGTCAATACCGGTCTCAATACCCATGCCGTGCAGCAGGTAGACCACGTCTTCGGACGCGACGTTGCCGGTCGCACCCTTGGCATAGGGGCAGCCGCCCAGGCCGGCGACCGAGGTGTCATAGTTCCAGATACCCATTTGCAAACTGGCCAGCGTGTTGGCCAGGGCCATGCCATAGGTGTCGTGGAAGTGGCCGGAGATGTGGTCTATGCCGTAGACCTTCAGCGTCGCCTCCAGCGCCTTTTGCACTTTGTGGGGAGTGCCCACGCCAATGGTATCGGCCACACCCACGTGTTGCACGCCAATGCCATGCATGAGCCGCGCGACCATCTCCACCCTCTCAGGCGCAATCTCGCCCTCGTAAGGGCAGCCGACGGCGCAAGAGATGGCGCCGCGCACGGTCAGGCCTTTTTCCAGCGCGGCCTGCACCACTGGGCGAAAGCGCTCAATACTTTCTGCAATGGAGCAGTTGATGTTCTTCTGGCTGAAGGCCTCGCTGGCCGCGCCAAACACAACGATTTCGTCAGACCCGGTCTTCAGCGCGGCTTCAAAGCCCTGCATGTTGGGGGTCAGCACCGAGTAGCGCACGCCGGGCTTGCGCTGCATGCCGGCCATGACCTCGGCGTTGTCCGCCATTTGCGGAACCCACTTGGGGCTGACAAAACTGGTGACTTCGATCTCGGTCAGGCCGGCATCCTGCAGGCGGTGCACCAGCTCGATCTTGACAGCCGCGGGCACGGGTTGTTTTTCGTTTTGCAGGCCGTCACGCGGGCCTACGTCGACGAGTTTGACGCGGGTGGGAAAATCCATAGTGGCTCTCTTCTCTCTATCAGGGCAGGCGCTAGTATCCCCTGCCGGGGTCAACCACACCGGCGACAGGCTCTCCGCGCTGCAGGGCGGCCAGTTTGCCTGCAATCTGCGCAATGCTTTCGCTGCGCAGCGTGCGGGCCGATGTATGGGGTGTGACCGTGATCTTGGGGTGACTCCAGAACGGATGTTCGGCCGGTAGCGGCTCGGTGCGGAACACATCCAGCGTGGCACCAGCCAGGTGGCCGCTGTCCAGCAGCGCCAGCAGGTCGTCGTCCACCAGATGGGCGCCACGCGCCACATTGACGACATAAGCACCGTGCTGCAATTGAGACAACGTGTCGCGGTTCATCACGTCGCGCGTTTCGGCGGTGAGTGGCAGCAGGCAGACCAGCACCCGGCTGGCGGCCAAAAAGTCCTTGAATCCTTGCTCCCCCGAAAAGCACTGCACGCCATCCACCGCTTTGGGTGAACGGCTCCAGCCATTGACCGGAAATTCAAAGTGCGCCAGTGCGCGGGCCACCCGCTCACCCAGCACACCCAGCCCCATGATGCCCACGGGAAAGTCGGCACGGGCCTGCGGCTTGCGAAACGACCACTTGCCCTGGCGCGTGTCGGCCTCGTAGGCGTCAAACTCGCGGAAGTGGCGGATGACGGCGTGGCACACATACTCTGCCATCTGCACCGACATGCCGGCATCGTCCAGCCGCACGATCAGGGTCTGCGGTGGCAGCTGCAGTTTCAACAAGGCATCCACACCGGCACCGATATTGAATGCGGCCTTGAGTTGAGGTTGCTCATCAAAAAACTGCTGGGGCGGTGCCCACACCACGGCATAGTCAGCCGGTGGCGCACCGGGTGCCCACAGCGCGATTTCTGCGCCCGGCAATGCAGCGCGCAGGCCTTGCAGCCAAGGCTCTGGCGCGGCATCGGTGCAGCAAAAAGTGATTCGCATGTCAGGCGGAGCTTGTCGTCAGCTTCAGCAGTTCGGCACCCTCGGTCACCTGGTCGCCCGACGCAAACAGCAGCTCGGCCACGGTGCCATCGGCAGGGGCAGCAATGGTGTGCTCCATCTTCATGGCTTCCATTACCGCCAGAGCCTGGCCCTTTTTGACCGCATCACCGGCCTTGACGGCGAACGACACCACCTTGCCCGGCATGGGCGCGGTCAGGCGCCCGGCCTCTGCATGGGCCTCACCCGCATGGGCCAATGCGTCGATTGCTACGATTTGTGTAGCGCCTTGGGCAGTGAATACGTGGGCTACCTCGCCATTCTTGTACAAGTGCACGGTGGAGCGCAGGTCGCCATACCGCACATCCAGGGCACCCCCGGCCAATGGGGTGTACTGCAGGGCCGCCGTATTGCCATCTACCGACAGCTGCAGGCCACCATCGTGCAGGCGGGTAAACCGTGCGGTGTGCGGCTCGCCATGGAACTCCAGCATGAACTCGCGATGCGACGCACCGTGCGAGCGCCAGCCGTCCCGCTGCGCCCAGGGGTCTATCCAGCCAGTGGCGTCAGCCTTGGTTGCCAAAGCCAACTCGCTGACCAGGGTTTGCGCCACCATGGCCGCAGTAGCCATCTGCAGGCCGACCTTCTCCTGCTGGAACAAAACGCCCGACTCCCGGGGTATGAGCGCCGTATCCAACTGTGCCTGCGCAAACGCGGCGCAGGTGGTGACATGGCGCAGGAACTGCACATTGGTTGTCAAACCGACGATATGGGTCTGGGCCAGGGCTGTGTCCATGCGGGCCAGCGCCTGCTCACGCGTCGCGCCGTGCACGATCAGCTTGGCGACCATGGAGTCGTAGAAGGGGCTGATGGCGTCGCCCTGGCGCACACCAGAGTCCACGCGCACCGCGTTGTCCCCACGCTCAAACGTTGCGCAGGCAGGCAGGCCATACACATGCAATGTGCCAGTGGCGGGCAGGAAGTTGTTATCGGGGTTTTCAGCGCAGATGCGGGCTTCGATGGCGTGGCCGTGGATTTTGAGTTCGTCCTGTGCCAGCGGCAGCTTTTCGCCCGAGGCCACGCGCAATTGCCATTCCACCAGGTCTTGCCCGGTGATCGCCTCTGTGACCGGGTGCTCCACCTGCAGCCGCGTGTTCATCTCCATGAAGTAGAACTTCATCTGCTCCGGGTGGTCGTAACCACCGGGCTGCTCCACGATGAATTCCACCGTGCCCGCGCCCACATACTTCACCGCACGGGCAGCCTCCACAGCGGCCTGGCCCATGCGGGCACGTAGCTCCGGTGTCATGCCGGGGGCCGGGGCTTCTTCCAGCACCTTCTGGTGACGGCGCTGCACCGAGCAATCGCGCTCAAACAGGTAGACGTAATTGCCACGGGTGTCGCCAAACACCTGGATCTCGATATGGCGCGGGCGCAGCACATATTTCTCGACCAGCACCGCGTCATCGCCAAAGCTGTTGATGGCTTCGCGCTTGCACGATGCCAAGGCTGCGGCAAAGTCTTCGGCCTTGTCCACCGCACGCATGCCCTTGCCACCGCCGCCAGCACTGGCTTTGATCAACACCGGGTAGCCGATGCGGTCCGCCTCGCGCTGCAACAGGGCCGGGTCCTGGTCGGCACCGTGGTAGCCGGGCACCAGGGGCACACCGGCCTTTTCCATCAGCTGCTTGGATTCGGCCTTCAATCCCATGTCTTTGATGGCCGATGCAGGGGGGCCAATAAACACCAGACCCGCAGCGGCACAGGCCTGCGCAAACTCTTCGTTCTCGCTCAGAAATCCGTAGCCAGGGTGTATGGCCTGCGCGCCGGTGGCCTTGGCCGCAGCAATGATTTTTTCCCAGCGCAGGTAGCTGTCCTTGGGCGCGCTGCCGCCGATGTGGATGGCCTCGTCGCAAGCGGCTACGTGTTTGGCACCGGCATCGGCATCCGAGTAAACGGCCACGGTTTTGACTGCCAGGCGGCGGGCGGTAGCGGCTACGCGGCAAGCGATTTCGCCGCGGTTGGCAATGAGTATTTTGTTGAACATAGTGTGTTGTCTCTCGTTATTATTTGCCGGTCCAAACGACCTTGTCGTCAACCGCATAAAGCTGGCAGATCTGGCCCCTGCGTTGGCAGTTGCCAATAGCGCGGCCCGTTGCATAGTCGCCGCTGGCATAGCCCCAGTCCCCCGTACCACTCGCAGCAAAGGCCCGGTGCAGCTTGATGTCCAGAAACTTGGCATAGGCGGTCGCCTGGCTTTTGGCACTGATTGGCACCTTGCTGGCATCGGCAATGTCAGCAAAATCCGTGGCCAGCGGCTTGGTAACAATGGCGGGCTTGGTAAAACCCAATTGGCCCAAGAAGGCATCGACAACCGGCAGCCAGTGGTCCATGTCGGTGTTGATGCCGTTGTGACCATCCTCACCCGATGGCGCCAGGCTGACAAAGCTGGCTTGCGCGCCACCATCCACCCAGGCCTTGAGCCATTTCTTGGGGACGTCCTCACCCCAGTACTTGTCGTTTTTCCAGTAAAGCCACAACATGGGTGCCTTGGCGGTCTTGGCCAGACCACCCCAGTAGCTGGAAATGGAGTTCGGGCTACACGGTTGACCGGGGTTCCCATCCGGGTCGCCACCTGATCCGCCAGCGAAATTGATGCCCCCCAGCAAGCCCGGCGGGTTGCGACCCACTGTGGTTACAGACGTCAATCCCCCAACCGAAATACCAGCAACGATCCAACGTGTGGCATCCACGTACGGCAAAGTCTTGGCTAGCTCTACCGTTGCCAATACCTGATCCGACGCAGCAATGGACATAGGCTCGAAGCGCCGTTCGCGACAGGCGCCACTCTCTTCCGGATCAAAGTCGCTATAGGTCTCGGCATAGCCTACGCGCGTGGGTGCCATCACCACAAATCCCTTGCCCACGAAGTAGCGCGCTAACGTTTCCGGGCGATTGCGCCCCTGGGTCGCCCGCTTGGCTGGCACCGCGCGCCCGTGGTTGAACACGAGCAAAGGAAACGGACCATCGCCTTGCGGGCGGAAGATGATGATGGGGATGGTCCGCGTTTCCTGACGATTGAACATATCCTTGACCGTGACAGGTATGCGCACCGTCTCTTCACGCATATCCTTCGCGACAGGTTCTGCCGTCAAGCCGGGTTCGGGTGCCGGCTGTGCTTGCGCCGCCCACATCGATGTGACGGCAGCCATTGCCAGCAAAGTGTTCAGAGCATGTTGCTTCAGCAGGTAGCGCATATTGAGCCCCTCGATCACATCCGGAACACGCCAAACTTCACATCGGGAATGGGCGCGTTCAGCGTGGCGCTCAGTCCTAGCGCCAGCACGCGGCGCGTGTCGGCCGGGTCGATGATGCCGTCGTCCCACAGGCGGGCTGTCGCGTAATAGGGGTGGCCTTGCACTTCGTACTGTTGGCGGATGGGGGCCTTGAAGGCTTCCTCTTCATCCTTTGTCCAGGCGCCGCCTTTGCCTTCAATACCGTCGCGTCTGACAGTAGCCAGCACACTGGCCGCCTGCTCGCCACCCATGACACTGATGCGCGCATTCGGCCACATCCACAAGAAGCGGGGTGAGTAGGCGCGGCCACACATGCCGTAATTGCCGGCGCCAAAGCTGCCGCCGATGATGATGGTGAACTTGGGTACGTTGGCCGTGGCCACGGCAGTGACCATCTTGGCGCCGTTGCGTGCAATACCTTCGTTCTCGTATTTGCGGCCCACCATGAAGCCGGTGATGTTCTGCAAGAAGATCAGCGGAATCTTGCGCTGGCAGCACAGCTCGATGAAGTGCGCGCCCTTCAGAGCCGATTCACTGAACAGAATGCCGTTGTTGGCGATGATCCCGACCGGCATGCCTTCGATGTGGGCGAACCCTGTTACCAGCGTGGTGCCGAAGCGGGGTTTGAACTCGTGGAATTCGGAACCATCAACGATGCGGGCGATGATCTCACGCACGTCGAAAGGCTTGCGTGTGTCAGTGGGAATCACGCCGTAAAGCTCTTCTGCTTCAAATTTAGGAGCAACCGGTGCTTTCAGTGCGGGGGCTAAGGGCTTCTTTTGGTTGAGGTTAGCCACCGCCGTGCGGGCGATGGACAGCGCATGCAGGTCGTTCTGCGCCAAATGGTCGGCCACGCCCGAGAGGCGCGTGTGCACATCGCCGCCGCCCAAATCTTCTGCCGTCACCACTTCGCCCGTGGCCGCCTTCACCAGCGGCGGGCCGCCCAAAAAGATGGTGCCCTGGTTCTTGACGATGATGGTTTCATCACTCATGGCGGGCACGTACGCGCCACCGGCCGTACACGAGCCCATGACCACGGCGATCTGGGCGATGCCCTCGGCGCTCATGTTGGCTTGGTTGAAGAAGATGCGGCCAAAGTGGTCGCGGTCGGGGAACACCTCGTCCTGGTTGGGCAGATTGGCACCGCCCGAGTCCACCAGATAGATGCAGGGCAGGCGGTTCTGCTGCGCAATCTCTTGGGCGCGCAAATGCTTTTTGACCGTGACGGGGTAGTAGGTTCCGCCCTTGACCGTGGCGTCGTTGCACACAATCATGCAGTCCACACCCGATACGCGGCCAATGCCGGCGATGACACCGGCGCAGGGCGCGCTGTCGGTGCCGTCGCGGTCCGGGTACATACCCATGGCAGCCAGCGGAGACAGTTCCAGAAACGGTGTGCCCGGGTCCAACAGGTTGTGTACGCGGTCACGCGGCAGCAGCTTGCCGCGCGCTGTATGTTTGGCACGGGCGGCATCGCCGCCGCCCATGGCGGCCTTGTCGGTCTGGGCGTTCAGGTCGGCCACCAGCGCACGCATGGCGTTGGCGTTGGCAACAAAATCAGCCGAACGGGCGTTGAGTTGGGTCTCCAGAATGGGCATGGGAGTTCCAGTAGAAGGTTTCAGAATTCAGCTTGCATTTTCAGCCGTGTGGGGCAGAGCGTGTATGTCATAAAGGTTGCAAATTGCGCCACGGCTTGAAATCTGCTGCACACTAGCGGCCTATGGTTGCATCCTCCCCCGTCGCCGCTACGCCCATGGCCTTTGTGCGTGCCATTGTGGCTGCCTACCGGCGCTATGGCAAGGACCCAGCCCAGGCGCTGCGCCAGGCACAGATTGCGCCAGAGCAAGTGGCCAAGGGGGATGCCCGCATCACAGCCTGGCAGATGGAGACGCTGTCCGGCACGGCCATGCGGGAGCTGGACGACGAGGCGTTGGGCTGGTTCAGCCGCCGCCTGCCTTGGGGCAGCTACGGCATGCTGGCCAGAGCCTCCATCAGCGCGCCGACCTTAGGGGTGGCCATTTCCCGCTGGTGCCGACACCATGGTTTGATTGCGCCGGACATTGCGTTGTCGTTGGAGGTTACGGGTGATGTGGCAAGCATTCGCATTGCGGAGCGCTTTGGCACTCCGCAAGACTGTGTGGCTGGGGACTCTGCTCCGTGTCCCCCGCCCGCTTTGCGGGCTCCTCCTTTACCTGCGCAGAATCCCCAGCCACACAGCCTTCCTGCACCTATGCGCGAGTTCTGCCTGGTTTCTGTGCTGCGCAATATTCATGGTTTAGCGTGCTGGCTGGTGGATTCGCGCATTGCGTTGACTGGGGCGCAGTTTCCATTTGCAGCACCTCCACACGCGAACGCTTATGCCGTCTTGTTCTCAGGGCCAACCACCTTTGACGCGGACTCGGCCCGTATCCAGTTCGATGCGCAGTACCTGACATTACCCCTGCGCCGCGACGAAAAGGCCCTGCAGCAAATGCTGCAACACGCCCTGCCCCTGACCGTGTTGCAGTACCGCCGCGACCGGCTGCTGGTACAGCGTGTACGCCAGACACTGGCCAGCCACGCGCAGCAAACCCACAGCGCTGAGGCACTGGCCACGCTGCTCAATGTGTCGCCGCGCACCCTACACCGCCAGTTGAAGGAAGAAGGCGCGACACTGCAGGGCCTGAAAGACGAAGTGCGCCAGGGCCGCGCCATTGAACTGCTGCACCGCACGGACCGGCCTATCAAGCAGGTCGCAGAGGCAGCGGGGTTTCGCAATGAAAAGAGCTTTATCCGGGCGTTTAAGGGCTGGACTGGGTTGTCACCTGCAGAGTTTCGCAAGAAAGCACTACCGCTAGAGCAATAGGCGCAGGCCCGCATCGCCATATACAATCGCCATATCCCACCTTTAATGAAGGTTGACCATGTCCAACAGCACCGTCTTCACCAACAACCGAAGCCAAGCCATACGCCTGCCAGCCGACATGCGCCTGCCCGCTTCTGTGAAGCGCGTATCCGTTCGGGCGCGGGGCATGGAACGCATCATCACGCCGATTGAAAACACCTGGGACAGTTTCTTTCTGGATTCACCACCGGTACCAGAAGACTTCTTGCCCACCCGTGCCAGCCAGGATCAGGCGGACCGCGAGAGTCTGTGATGTTGAAGTACTTGCTGGACACCAACATCGTCATTTACGTCATCAAACGCAAACCCCTCAGCGCGCTGCAACTGTTCAACACGCATGCCGGCCACATGGCCATCTCGTCCATCACACTCGCTGAGTTGCTGCATGGCGCGGAAAAGAGCACTGCCCCCGCGCAAACGCTGGCAGTAGTGGAAGACTTTTGCAGTCGGTTGGAGATCCTGACTTACGGCCCCAAGGCGGCGCAGCACTACGGGAGCATCCGCGCCAGCCTGGAGAGAATTGGCAAACCCATTGGTGTCAACGATATCCACATCGCCGCGCACGCGCGCAGCGAAGGCCTGACCCTGGTAACGAACAACATGCGTGAGTTCGAACGCGTGCCTGCATTGCAGCTGGAGAACTGGGTAGCCTGACAGGCTCCTGAAGTGAAGCACCCTTGGCGTGATTTGTCCCCTTCATGGCACACGCTGCATCCCTGCTGTTTGTAGACTGCAGCACCCATGATTGCGATTGACGACTCCACCACCATAACCGCGGCCTTCTTTGAAGCGACCGAACGCTACGCCGACAACAGCCTGCTGGCCGTACCCGCCAACCCGTCGCGCAGCTATGACCCGGCGGGCAGGGAGATCACTTACGCCGAAGCTGCCGATGCGGTCCGCCGGTTGATGGCACAGTACCGTGCGGCGGGCTATGGGCTGGGGCATCGCGTGGGCCTGTTCCTGGAGAGCAGGCCCGAGCACATGCTGCACAAGCTGGCGCTCAACGCGCTGGGCGTGTGCTGTGTGCCTATCAATCCCGACTACCGTCCGCGTGAACTGGCCTATGTGGTGGACCATGCCAAGGTCGATTTGATCGTCACGCTGTCCAGTCGACAGGACGCCGTGCAGGCAGCGCTGGCGCTGACACAGCACCAGCCACCAGTAACGTTGCTGGAAGCCTTCGCACTGCAGCCCTTGTCAGAGTCCACTACAGCGGCCCAGGCAGGCGAGCCCACCGGCGACACGCCCGCCAGCATCCTCTACACATCCGGCACTACCGGCCAGCCCAAGGGCTGTGTCTTGTCCCACACCTATGAGCTGGCGGCCGGCCACTGGTATGCCCACCAGGGCGGCCTGGGCGCGGTACGTGAAGGCCAGGAGCGGCTGTACAACCCGCTGCCGCTATTCCATGTGAACGCGTCCATCCTGTCCTTTTATTGCATGCTGCTTAGCGGCGGGTGCCAGGTGCAGACGGACCGCTTCCAGCCCAGCCGCTGGTGGACCGAGGTGGTGGACAGCCGCGCCACCATCGTGCACTACCTGGGCGTGGTCGTGCCCATGTTGTTGAACCAAGCGGTGACACCGTTGGAGCGCGCGCACTGCGTGCGCTTTGGTTATGGCGCGGGCGTGGAGCCGCAGTTGCATGCCGTGTTTGAAGAACGTTATGGTTTCCCGCTGATCGAGCTGTGGGGCATGACCGAGATGGTGCGCCCGCTGTGCGACAACCGCGCACCGCGCCAGGTCGGCACCCGCGCCTTTGGCCGCGCACGCCCGGGGCTGGATGCCTGCGTAATGGACGAGCGCGGCCAGGTAGTGCCAGACGGCGAGCCGGGCGAACTCGTCATCCGCCACAGCGAAGCCACGCCGCGCCGCCACTTCTTCAGCGGTTACCTGGACAACCCCGCCGCCACCGAAGAGGCCTGGCGCGGCGGTTGGTTCCACACGGGCGATATCGTGACCCGATCGCCCGATGGCATGCTGCACTTCATGGACCGGCGCAAGAACATCATCCGCCGCTCCGGCGAGAACATTGCGGCTGCCGAGGTGGAGGCGCTGCTGCTGACACATCCACTGGTGGCGAATGTAGCCGTGATGGCACTACCCGACGAAGTGCGCGAAGAAGAGGTGCTGGCCTGCGTGGTGCTCAAGCAGTCAACGGGCAGTGAAACGGCGGACACGGCCCGCGCCCTGTTCGACTTCTGCCACGCCAACCTGGCCTACTACAAGGCGCCCGGCTGGATGTGGTTTGCCGCCGAGATCCCGACCACCGGCACACAAAAAATCCAGAAGCACCGCATCTTCCCCGAAGGCCAGGACCCGCGCACACTGCCCGGCATGTTTGACCTGCGGGCCTTCAAGAAGCGCAACTAGAAGGTGCCACCATGATTACCCTGTACCACTGCGTCAGCGCCCGCTCCTTCCGCCCTTTATGGCTGCTGGAAGAGCTGGGCTTGCCCTATGAACTGAAGATGCTGCCCTTTCCGCCCCGCGCCTTGGCACGGTCGTTTCTGCAGGAGAACCCGTTGGGCACTGTGCCGCTGCTCGTGGATGGCGAGACCCGCATGACGGAATCCACAGGCATCTGCGAATACCTGGCGGCGCGGCACAGCCACGGCAACCTGAATGTGGCGGTGGACGACCCGGCCTATGGCGCATACCTGAACTGGCTACACATGAGCGACGCCACGCTCACCTTCCCGCAAACCCTGGTGCTGCGTTACACCCACTTTGAGCCCGCAGAGCGCAAACAGCCCCAGGTAGCAGAAGACTACAGCCGCTGGTTCCTGGCGCGGCTGCGTGCCGTGGACGCCGCTGTGCAACAACAAGAATTTGTTTGTGCTGGGCGGTTTACTGCAGCCGATATCGCAGTCGCCTATGCGCTGATGCTGGCCAGCCACTTGGGCCTGAATGCACAGTTCAGCCCGGCCGTAACGGCGTATTGGGCACGCTTGCAGGCCCGCCCTGCGTTCCAGCGTGCGCTGGCTGTGCAACACCAGGCCGCACTGGACCAAGGGGTGCCGACTACGCCGTCGCCTGACTTGCGGCCCTGACACTGACACCAAACGTACACCGCTCTATATTTGATAGCAAGATACCTAATATTGGCGAGGGCTGACCACTGAATTCTCCAAGATCGGTGTTATCTCACAACGGCACGTAAAGGGACACTGCGGGCGAAATGCTGATTGCATCTTGGCCGCCTATAGCGAGGACCGATCCGTCGTGCAATACGACTAGTGTGGGGCGGATGCGGCCTCCTTGCGGCATTGCGCCTGCGCTGGACCAAGTATTGGTCGTGGGGTCAAACAGCGATGCGGCATCACTGACTCCAAACCTGACGGAGGTCAACCCACTCGTCGATGATCCGCCCACCAGCAAAAGTTTGCCATTACCCAAGACTATGGCGGCGCTGCTGCTGCCCGTTGCATTCGCAGCCGCGATGTCGATGCAACCGGCACCGATCACCACCAGGGTTTCGGGGTCATAGAGACTGCAACTGGTCGAACGGCGTGCACCCATGACCGTAAGCACCTTGCCGTTGGTCAACAACGTGGAGGTACCGTCCGCGTCATAGAGGCTAGAACCAGACATGGTTTCCCACATGTTGGACGAGGGGTCGTAACGCTCGGCCCTTACGTTGGGGTCGTCATCCGCACCCGCCGTGACGAGCACTTTGCCACTGGGCAATAGCATGGCCGAATGGTTGAACCGGCCCGTGGTCAACTTGGCTCCGGGCGCCAGGGTGTTGGTAATGGGATCGAAGACATAGACATCCCGCATCGCAGACTCGGCGTCGTTGTAGCCCCCAATGATCAGGACCTTTCCATTCGGCAACAAGGTGGCAGTATGGTAGGCGCGCGACACATCGGTCGCGACCGGGGTCCAACTGTTGGTAGTGGGGTCATACAGCTCAGCGACCACGGAAACCGGTGTGAGTTTGCCCGTAGCCGCATTGCCAAAGTAGATGGTGGCGGGTGCACCACCCACCACCAACACCTTTCCACTTGGCAGCACAGTGGCCGTGTGCCCAGCCCTTGTGACACCCATCGGGGCAGCGGCAGTCCAGGTTTGCGTGACCGGGTTGTAAAGTTCTGCACTGGCACTGGCCGCGGCTCCAAACGCCGGGGCTCCCCCGGTAACCAACACACGGCCATCCTTGAGCAAAGCAGCCGCCAGCAGGTTGCGTGGAGCGGAAAGGCTACCCACCAAACTCCAGGACGCGGCAGTCGGCTTAGCGGGTGTCACAGGTTTCGAAGGACTGGAGTCCCCGCTGACACCGGTGGCCGAGACCGCCGAGACCGTGAAGCTATAGCTTGTGCCGTTGCTCAAACCCACGACGACGTGACCCAATGCCGTGCTGCCGGCATTGAGATCTGTCCCCCCCGGCGGATTGGAGCGAACTGTGTAGCCAGTGACAACACTGCCGTCTTTGCTGCTTGTCACAGCAAAGTCAACATAGGCCAAGCCATTCTTTGCAGTGGCGACCACTCCGGTTGGTGCATCAGGCCCAGGTTTGTTAGGCGCGGGCTGTGCCTGACTGGTTGGTGTGGAAGCTGGGTTTGAGAGCGATGGTTCGGACGACCCGCCACCGCAGGCTGCGAGCGCAAGAATTGCGCCTGCTGTCAAAAGTGCCAGGCGTGCATATGCCACTTTCATGGGATTCCCTTTTGTTGGAATGGATGTAAAGGAAACTGCGCCGGGCGTTGTATGCGCAACGCAGCCGGTCCACGGTGCGGCTCCCTGTTATTACCGCCTTTGCACAATGGACTCGGATGCCAATAATAAGCTGTGCCCCGCCTGTGTTTTCCAGGTCCCCAGCCCGGAAAGTGTTACGGGAAGTTTTTACCTACACCCGCGGCGTAGCCCTTGCAATAATCGCCGCGCAATCCAGCCCCCGCGGCAACGCGCCAAAGGTGAGCCCGCTGTAATGCTCGCCCAACCGAGACGCACAAAACGCATCGGCCACGGCGTGGTTGCCGTAACGCACCAGCAGCGAACCCTGCAGGGCCAGCGCCATTTTTTCCACAACACTGCGTGCCCGGTATTCGATGGCGGACGGGTCCAGCAGTTCTGCGCCCAGGCGGGCCACATACTGGTCCAAACGCCGGTCGGTGCCTGCGGCGGCCTGCACTTCGTCCATGTAGGCATCCACCGAGCCGGGGTTGCGGCCCATGGCGCGCAACATGTCCAGGCACTGCACATTGCCACTGCCCTCCCAGATGGAGTTGACCGGTGACTCGCGGAACAGGCGGGGCATGATGCAGTCTTCCATCACGCCACTGCCACCTATACATTCCATGGCCTCGTAGGCATGCGCGGGTGTGCGTTTGCATATCCAGTATTTGCCCACTGCGGTTCCTACCCGCACCAGCATTTTTTCGTGCTCGCTGGCCTCGCCGATGTCCAGCGCCTTGGCGATGCGCATCGTCATGGCCAGCGCGGCCTCACTCTCAATGGCCAGATCGGCCAGCACGTTTTGCATCAGGGGCTGCTCGGCCAGCAACTTGCCAAACGCCGAGCGGTGCGCACAGTGGTGCAGGGCCTGGGCCACCGCTTGGCGCATGCCCGCACTGGAGCCGACCATGCAGTCAAACCGCGTCATCGTGACCATCTTCAGAATGGTGGGTACGCCACGGCCTTCACCACCCACCATCTGGGCATAGGCACCACGCAGCTCGGTTTCGCACGACGCGTTGGCTACGTTTCCCATCTTGTTCTTGAGCCGCTGGATCTGCAGCGGGTTCTTGCTGCCGTCCGGGCGCCAGCGCGGCAACCAGAAGCAGGACAGGCCATCCGGCGCCTGCGCCAGCACCAAAAAGGCATCACTCATGGGTGCCGACACAAAGTACTTGTGGCCCACCAGCTCATAGGCCTGGCCGGGGCCGCTGGCACCCAGCGCATGGGCGCGCAGCGTGTTGGCCCGCACGTCGGAGCCCCCCTGCTTTTCGGTCATGGCCATGCCGACCGTGATGGCCGACTTTTGTTCCATGGGGATGTTGCGGTGGTCGTATTGCAAGGCGGTGATCTTGGACAGCCACTGCGCCGCCAGCTCGGGCTGCTCCTGCAAGGCCGGCACCACGGCGGATGTCATGGTGATGGGGCAACCGTGGGCCGCGTCCACCTGGCCCATCAAGTAAGACATGGCCGCACGCGCCACGTGGGCACCTGGCTGGGGCTTGCGCCAGTGGTTGGCGTGCAGGCCGTGTTCGGTTGATATCTGCATCAGCCGGTGGTATGCGGGGTGGAAACGCACCTCGTCGATACGGTGGCCATAGTTGTCGTGGGTGTAGAGCACCGGCTTGTTTTCGTTGGCCTGAAAGCCCAGCTCAATCAGCTCACGGCTGCCGGTCAGCGCGCCAAAGGCTTGCAGCTCCGGCTCGGCCCAGGCCGCGCCTTCCCGTGCCAGGGCTTCCCGCAGGGCCACATCCTGCTGGTACAGGTTGTAGTCACGCAGCGGCGGCGGCTGGTTTTCTACCGCGTGGGTCTCCGCCAAATACCCCGAGGGACTGGCAGGTGTGGTGGTGGCTTGCAACATGGGGATCTCCGGTTACGGCGCGCTGCCGCTGAAGTGGTGTTGGACTATGGTTGCGATAAGCTTTGAATTCAAATTCAAATTATGCACATGCACCAAAATGCCCCACCGCCCGGGGAGTCCTCTTCAGGTCGCTGCAAGCGCCGGGGCGCGGGGTTGCGCTACAGTGGCGCCTGTTCAAAAACCGCAATGCAGCGCAGACCCGACCATGGCTTATCGGCCCACTGAAAAAACACTGGCACGCAAGGCCGAAATCCGCCAACGCCTGCTGGACGCGGCCATCAGCCTGGTCAGTGGGGGCGGCTTTGCCGCACTGACCATGGTGGCGGTGGCCGCCCAGGCCGGTATTGCCACGGGTGCGGTCTACAAACACTTTGTGTCCAAGGACGAACTGTGCTCCGAGGTGTTTCGCGTGGCCACTGAAAAAGAGGTGGTCTGGGTGCGCGAGATGGCACTGCAGGGAGAAGGATCACCCAGCGAACGGATGCTGCGCGCGATCGAGGCCTTTGCCCTGCGGGCGCTGCGCAACCCGCGCCTGGCATTTGCCTTGATTGCCGAGCCGGTTGATGTGCTGGTGGACGCACAACGCCTGCGCTACCGCCTGGCTTATGCCCATGTGTTTGAGCAACTGCTGGAGCAAGGCATTCAAAGCGGGGAATTTGCCCCGCAGTTCCCCAGCGTCAGCGCCGCTGCGCTGGTGGGCGTGATTGCCGAATCGCTGGTGGGGCCGCTGTCTTGGCAGGCAACCGACCAACCGGCCATCGAAACCGAAGCCTTGGTTGCCGCCATTCAGGCCTTTTGTCTGCGCGCCGTGGTGGCGCCCAAGCTCAGCTTTTAGCAGCGCGACGGGCCTTTTGCGCCTCTAGTGTTTCCGTGGGTCCACCCTGCTTGACCCACTGCGCGTAGCCACCGGCAATGTGCGCCACATTGGTCATCCCCATATCTTGCAGGGTTTTGGCGGTGAGCGCGCTGCGCCAGCCGGCACCACAAAACAAGATGTATTCCTTTGCCTCATCCCCAAAGATGGGCTTGTAGTAGGGCGAATCCGGGTCCACCCAAAACTCCAGCATGCCACGCGGCGCGTGGAAGGCACCCACCACGGTACCGTCCGCCAGTTCACGCACATCGCGAATATCCACCAGTTGGATATTGGTGTCACCCAAGCGCGGCAACACGTCGGCGACGGTGTACGTGCGGATCTGTTCCATGGCCTGATCGACCAGGGACCGTGATGATGTTGTGATGGGCATGGTTATTGCTGTCCTGTGATCGGGGTAAATCCCATGGTTGCCGATGGGCATTGCCCAGATACTACTTGCTAGGTGCCTGGCGCCTTGTGCACATTGCTATTTTTTTGAACAGGATACGTGTTGTTCCATCCATCCCCATTCGCCAGGGGCTTGAACCTGGCCTGCTTTGTGGCCATTTTTTGCTTCAGCTTTGGCTTGACGGCCCACGCCCAGCAGCAGTCGCTGCCTTCGCTTCCACCATTGCCTCCCGCAAAATCGGCCTCCGAGCCGTCCGCCATGGAGCGGTCAAAGCGCCAGTCGGAGAATGTGTACAAATTCATCAAGCAGTTTGCCGACACACCGCGCAAGCCCGATGCGGCACCTGCCCGCCCCAAGGCCGAAGCTGTTGCGGCCCCAGCCCCGGTCCGCAGGCCTGATACCCAAAGCGTAGCAACACCCGCCGCCCCCACATCGACCGCGCCAGACGCTGCGCCTGCAGCCGCCACCACCGCCATTGGCAACAACGCACCCGTGCAGGCCCCCAGCGCACCCGCCGCTACCGCGCCCGCACCCGCCGCGGCACCGACAGCACCCGCAGTGGCTGCCGTGGAAGAGGAAGAAGACGACGAACTGCAGCTCATAGCACAGGTAGACCCCATCTATCCGCGCGGCATGCAAGGCGCACCGGAAAGCGGCAAGGCCACCATAGCACTGACGGTTCAGCCGGATGGCACCGTGTCCGAAACCTCGATAGTGAGCGCCTCCCACCGCCGATTCGGCAAGCCCGCGGCGGATGCAGTTGCGCAATGGCGTTTCGCACCCATCAAAACGGCGCGCACGGTACGCGTAGAAATCGGGTTTAACCCGCGCTAAGGCCTTCAGCCCGCCAGGGCGCGCTGGATGATGATCTTCTGCACATCGCTGGTGCCTTCGTAAATCTGGCACACCCGCACATCGCGGTAGATGCGCTCCAGCGGAAAGTCGCTCACATAACCGTAACCACCCAGCGTCTGGATCGCGGCGCTGCACACCTTCTCGGCCATTTCACTGGCAAACAGCTTGGCCATGGCGGCCTCTTTTAAACAGGGGCGACCCGCATCGCGCAGCGCGGCTGCATGCCAGATCAGCTGGCGTGCAGCCTCGATCTGTGTGGCGCACTCGGCCAGGCGGAAACCCACGGCCTGGTGGTTGAAGATGGCCGTGCCAAAGCTCTGGCGGTCCTTGGCATAGGCCACGGCTACGTCCAGCGCGCTGCGCGCCATGCCCACGCTTTGGGCGGCGATGCCGATGCGTCCGCCCTCCAGACCGCCCAGCGCAATGCCATAACCCTCGCCCTCTTTGCCGATCAGGTTCTCGGCCGGGATGCGGCAATTGTCGAAATTGATCTGCGCGGTGTCGCTGCTGTGCTGGCCCAGCTTGTCTTCAATACGCGCCACCACGTAACCTGGCGCATTGGTGGGCACCAGAAAAGCACTCATGCCCCGCTTGCCCGCGCCCTTGTCCGTCACCGCAATGACGATGGCTACGTCGCCATTCTTGCCGCTGGTGATGAACTGTTTGACGCCGTTGATGACGTATTCATCACCCTCGCGCACGGCGGTGGTGCGCAGGCTAGACGCATCACTGCCCACATGGGGCTCGGTCAGACAGAAGGCGCCCAGCATCTGGCCGTGCGCCAGCGGCACCAGCCACTTCTGCTTTTGCGCCTCGGTGGCGTACTTCATCAGGATGGCGTTGACCGGACAGTTGGTAACACTGATGACGGTGCTGGTGCCGCCGTCACCGGCTGCAATTTCTTCCAGTACCAGGGCCAGCGTCACGTAGTCCAGGTTGGCTCCACCATAGGTCTCCGGCACACAAATGCCATAGGCGCCCAGCGCGGCCAGGCCCTGGTGTGCTTCTTTGGGAAAGTGGTGCTCTTTGTCCCACTTGGCAGCGTTGGGCCACAACTCGGCCTGGGCGAATTCGCGCACGGCGTCGCGCACCATCTCTTGGTCTTGGGTCAACAACATGGATAAATCTCCTGGGTTCTTTTGAAATGGTTTACCAGCCCGCCATGGGCTTGCCGTCTATATCGAAAAAGCCACCGCTGTCAGCGGGCTTTAGCTTGGCGAGCGTGCGGCGCATGGCGGCTACGCTGTCGTGGGCAGACAAAGGTGCGCCACTGCCACCCATGTCGGTCTGCACCCAGCCGGGTGACAGGGCGGCGAAGATGGCTCGAGGGTAGTCGTGGCGGGCCGAGGCCACCGCCATATTGAGCGCGGCCTTGCTGACGCGGTAGACCCAACTTTCGCTCGACGGCACCTCGGCTATGTGGCCCATTTCGCTGCTGATGAAGCCAAAGCGCCCCTGGGCGAGTTCGACCAGCGGAGCGACCTGGGGAATGGTTTGCATGGCACCCAGCACATTGGTGTGCATCACCTGATCAAAGTCGGGCTGTGTGGGCGGCGTGTGGGCGTTGCCCTGTGATATGACTCCAGCCACGTATAGGGCCACATCCAGCTTCTCGCCATCGAGCTGCCAGGCCAGGCCGCTGACGCTGGCCGGGCTGGCCACATCCAGCTTTAACGCGACTGCGTCCAGCGCCCGTAGGCGCTCCAGCCCCGCCTCATCCCGTGCGGTGGCAATCACCCGGTCACCCGCCGCGCGGTACTGCTGCACAAACTCCAGGCCAATACCGCGGGATGCCCCGATCACAAGGATGTTCATAGCAAAGAGTGCCTCCAGCCCCTGTTAAACATGCTTCATCAGCTATTCAATTTATAGCATTTCTAACGCCACAGCGGTCGCCTCACCCCCGCCAATGCACAGCGTGGCCAGGCCCTTCTTCAGCCCGCGTGCCTGCAGCGCATACATCAGCGTGACCATGATGCGCGCGCCAGACGCGCCAATGGGGTGGCCCAGCGCGCAGGCGCCGCCATTCACATTGACCTTGTCGTGTGGCACGTTCAGTTCCTTCATCAGTGCCATGGGCACGACGGCAAAGGCCTCGTTCACTTCCCACAGGTCCACATCGCCCACTTGCCAGCCCGCCTTGGCCAGCACCTTTTGGGTAGCGCCCACTGGCGCAGTGGCAAACCACTCGGGCTCTTGTGCGTGGGTAGCGTGGGCCACGATGCGGGCCAGCGGCTTGCAGCCCAGCTTGGCGGCGGTGGATTCCTTCATCATCACCAGGGCGGCGGCACCGTCGTTGATGGACGAGCTGCTTGCGGCGGTGATGGTGCCGTCCTTCTTGAACGCGGGTTTGAGTGTAGGGATCTTGTCCAGCTTGACCTTGCCCGGGCCTTCATCGATGGACACCACCACATCACCTCCACGACCCTTGACCGTAACCGGTGTGATCTCGGCGGCGAACGCACCGGACTCGGTAGCCGCCTTGGCGCGCTGCACGCTGGCGGTGGCAAATGCGTCCTGCTCGGCGCGGGTGAAGCTGTATTTGGCAGCGCAGTCTTCGCCGAAGGTGCCCATGGAGCGGCCAGCTTCGTAGGCGTCTTCCAGTCCGTCAAGCATCATGTGGTCATACATGCGGTCGTGGCCAATGCGGTAACCGCCACGACCCTTGAGCAGCAGGTAGGGCGCGTTGGTCATGCTTTCCATGCCCCCGGCTACCAGCACATCGTGGCTGCCAGCCAGCAGCATGTCATTGGCAAACATGGCCGCACGCATGGCGGAACCACACATCTTGCTCAGTGTGACGGCACCTGCGCTTTTGGGCAGCCCACCCTTGAAGCCGGCCTGGCGCGCAGGCGCCTGGCCCTGCCCCGCCATCAGGCAGTTGCCAAACAAAACTTCGGTCACCAGCTCAGGCGAAATGCCAGCACGCTCCACCGCCGCCTTGATGGCCGCGCCACCCAGGTCATGCGCTGCGAGGCTGGAAAAGTCGCCCTGGAAAGCGCCCATGGGGGTGCGGGCTGCGCCGACGATAACGATGGAATCCGACATGCTGGTTCTCCTGTGTGATGGACGTTGTGAGTTGACGTTTACGTAAACGTCAATTGTGACAGAATCTGCCCTCCCTTACACTCGCCCACCGGCAAAACCGCCACAAGCTGCCACGTCTCCATGCTCCACCCTTTGCGTCTGTTTTTGCTGGGCGTCCACTTCCTTGTGGCCGGTGCCGTCAATTTTCTGATTGTGCTGCGGCGCCCCTTTGACCCCGACAACACCCGCCTCTGTGGGCGTGTGTATTCGCTCCCAGCGCTGCGCTTTTTGGGCTTGCAAACCGAATTGCAGGTGGACGAGCTGAAGAAACTGACCAGCCCCTGCGTCATCGTCGTCAACCACCAGTCCAATTGCGACCTGTTCGTTCTGGGCAGTGTGGTGCCAAGGCGCACCGTGACCATTGGCAAGACCAGTCTGCGCTGGATTCCCATCTTCGGTCAGATTTATTGGCTGGCCGGTAATGTGCTGATCGAGCGCGGCAATGCCGCCAAGGCCAAGGCTGCCATGCTCAAGACCACCGACACGCTGCAGCACCACGATACGTCCATCTGGGTGTTTCCGGAGGGCACACGTAACCTGGGCAAAGGCCTGCTGCCTTTCAAGAAGGGGGCGTTCCAGATGGCCATTACAGCGGGTGTGCCCATCGTGCCTATTTGCTGCAGCAACTACAAGCGCTCAATACGACTGAACCGCTGGCACAGCGGGCCACTGCGCATCCGGGCGCTGCCGCCCATGCCCACTGCCGGAATGACCCTGGACGACATGCCCGCGTTGATGGAGCGTTGCAGGGAGCAAATGCTGGCGTGTATTGACGCACTGGATACCGCACCCGCCTGATCAGGCTTTCGGATTGTTCGCAATCCAGCAAGGGTGTCTTCGCCGATAGCACCTGTTTCTTGTGTGGCAGCCTGCTTACAGTCCTGGCATCGACTGAAGCACATCCTCAACCTGGACCGCCACATGCCCTTTTCCACCATTCGCCCCACACGCCTGTTCGCTCTGGCTGCATGCCTGTTGGCCGCAGCCAGCCTCACCGCCCAGGCAGAACAAGTGGCCTTCGCCAAACTGGAGACCTTGCAAGCTTCTCCTGAGGCTGCGGGCACTTTGGTATACCGCGGCAACACGTTTGCCCAGCGCACGCCCACTGGCACACCCCTTTACCGTTATGAGCGGCGCGTACTGACGACACCCAAGGGATTGAGCGCCAGCCACATCACCAGCGACTCTGCTGGGCGGGTGATCATTGCCGAGTCAGCAGTGGTATCCAGTGACTACGACATTCAACGCTTTGAGGCGACCAACCAGCAGTCCGGCTTTAGCGGATCGGTGCAGGTCAGCAACGGCGGTCGCCATCTGCAGTACGAACTCAACGACAACGGCAAGCGCAGCACAGCGTCTGAAGACGTTTCCGACCCGGTTGTCTGCGGACCTTCCATGTTTGGTTTCATTCTGAAGAACTGGGCCCCACTCGTGGCCGGCAAAACCCTGCCCGTGCGCATGCTGGTGCTCCAAGACAAGACAACCTATGGCTTTGACCTGAAGTTTGAAAAACTCGCCAATGGCCATGCATCCTTCACTGTTACGCCCAGCAGCTTTTTGATCCGCATGGCCATTGCACCGCTGCGAGTGGTGTTTGACGCCAACACCAAAACAGCGGTTCGGTACGAAGGCCGTGTGCCTCCCATGGAGGCGATCAACGGCAAGCTCAAAGACCTGGACGCCCGCGTGGAGTACACGTCCGTGACTCCAGCCTACCGCTGATCGCCAACCCCAGGGTCAAGCGCCATGTCTACACTTTTTGCAACGCTGCACCACGCAGCAGCACTGACGCTGCTGGTCTGCACACTGGTCTCGATCTACCAGCTCTGGCAGCCACTCACCGTGCGGGGCGCCCGCCTCTTGCGGCAGACGGACATGCTCAATGGCATTGCCGCGACCCTGATTCTGGTGGTCGGCTTGGTGCGGGTTTTCTACCTGGAGAAGGGATCGGCCTACTACTTTGGCAACGGTCCTTTCCTTGCCAAGCTTGGGTTCTACGGGCTTGCCAGCGTGCTGTCCCTGGTGCCGACCCTTGAAATGCGCCGCTGGCAGACTTTGCTCAAGCGTGGGCAACTGCCAATCTTGGGCCGACACAAGCGGCTCGCCCTGCGCACCGTGGCTGTGTTGCAGCTGGTCTGCCTTGTCGCCATGGCCCTGAGTGCAAACCTGGCCGCACGCGGCTCCGATATACAGCCCAGTTTTTGACTGCAGGTTAACCTATTGCCCGATGGCAGCGAGCCAAGGGTCGTCCTCGTTTCCACCAAAGGTCTCGACCAGAAAATCCATGAAGGCCCGTGTGCGGGCAGGAACGTGTTTGCGGGTGGGCATGGCCGCATACAGCTGCAAACTGCCACCATGCCATTGCGGCAGCACCCTCACCAGGCGACCATCCCACAGTGCATCTGCCACCATGAATGTGGGCAGTCCCGCCACCCCCATTCCGTTCACCGCCGCAGCGTGGAGCACATCCAGCTGCGCAGTCGAAATGGCAGGCGGGCGCAGGCTCACCTTGAGTATGCGCCGCGCTGCGCCAGCGGTGCCATGCGCTTCACGAAACAGTGTCAATTCGCGCCGAACTGCTGCCACGTCCGGAAGCAAACCATCGTGTTGCAGCAAGTCTTCTGGTTGTTGCGGTTGCCCGCACCGTCGCAAATAGGCGGGTGAGGCGCACAGCACAAAGGTAGACGCAGCCAGCGGCCGAACCACGAAATCTCCCTGCAAGGCTTGCTGCCCAATGGAGAGTATGGAGACATCGAAATTTTCATCCGCCGTCTCAACCGGCCCCGCCGCCAAGAGCTCGATCTGAATGTCGGGGAAACGCTGCCGAAATGCCGGCAAATGACGGACCAACTGGTGGCTTGCAAATGCAGGGGGACACAGGATGCTCAAGGTCCCACTCGGCGTCTTGTTCACTACCCCCGCCAAGGCATCCGCATCGTCCAGCTCCGCCAATATGCGCTTGGCGCGCTCCAGGTATTCGTGGCCCACCTCGGTCAAGGCCAGCTTTCGGGTGGTGCGGTTGAGCAGCCGCACACCCAAATGGTCCTCGAGGTCGGACACGGCACGGGTCACCACCGCCGGTGCAAGGTCCAGCACCCTGGCCGCCCCCGCAAAGCTGCCTTCGGTAATGACTTGGGCGAAAACACGAAGGGCGCGGAGTTGGTCCATGCGGGCATTCTTTCATATCCGCAGGCCGACACAGTGCAACGGGTCTGATCGCTTCCTCGGGTGCAACTGCTACAGTGCTTACCCCATGCTCACGCCCACACCACCAGCCGGCCAAGAACCCCAGCAAATGTTCGTCGCGCTGATGCAGCGGGCCCAGGCTGCCGGGATTGTGCTGCGTACACCGCCACCCCTGCCCACTACCTGCTGTAGCCGTGGGTGCAATGGATGCGTTTGGGAGGGCTTTTACGCCGCTGCTACTTTCTGGCAAGAGGACGCACTGGCAGCATTGGCCGAAGCGGAACGTCGCCTCTGAGGGGGGCGGAGCAGGCTAACCCGCCGCTCTGCCTGAAAGCGTCGGCCGTGCCCGCACGGGCAGTCCTTCACCTGCCTGGCCATGCCCGCGCTCAAACTCCGCCATCAGGTGACGACACGCGCCGTCCGGGTCCACCGCTCGCGTGATTGCGGTGATCACCGCCGCACTGGCTACGCCTTGTGCCGCCACGTCGGCCACATTGCCCACATCAATACCCGCGATGCCCACCACTGGCAACGGCAACAACCCCGCCCAATAGCGCAGGTTGTCCAACCCCTGCGGAATCCAAGGCATGTCTTTGGACTGCGTGGCAAAGACAGGGCCGCAGGCGATGTAGGACGGGCGTAGTGCCCAGGCGCGGGCGACCTCCCAGTAGCTGTGGGTGCTGAGCCCCAAGCGCACACCGGCCTGGCGCAGCGCATTCAGATCCACCGTGTCCAGATCTTCCTGGCCCAGGTGCACGCCGTAGGCACCCAGACGCATGGCCAGCGCCCAGTGGTCGTTGATGAACAACTGGGCGCCCGGCGTGGCGTTGGCCACAGTAATGGCCTCCCGGGTTTGTGCCTCCAGCGCGGGATCGTGCGGATCCTTGATGCGCAGCTGCACCGTGCGTATGCCGGCGGCCAACACCCGGCGCACCCATTCGGCACTGTCAACGACGGCGTAGACGCCCAGGGCGGAGTTTTGCAGCGGGAGAAAGGCGGCGGCTGGTTTAGCCGCAGCCAAGGGCGAGAGCGCGGGCAGATTGGCAATCTGCTGCGCAAAGCCAGGCTGTGCGTTCACAGGGCCGGCACCTGCCCCAGCCGCATAAGCATGGCGCAGCGCATGCGTGGTTGCCATCTTGGCCAGCACCACAGCATCGGCAACACAGTAGCCACTGGCCAGCGTCGCCGCGGCGGTGGATGCGAAGGTGCAACCGGTACCGTGCTGGTGCGCCGTGTTCACACGCGGCAGGCTAAGCCAGCCGTGGGCCTGCGGGCTGCTAAACCAGTCCGCCGCCATGCCGTCCTGCGGCGATGCGTCGCCACCGGTGATGACGACCGAAAGGCTGCCCCGCGGTTGCCCGATTTTCAAGCCCAGGCGCTGCGCTTCCGCACGGTTGGGTGTGACCAAGGTGGCGCGCGGCAGCAGCTCGTCCACATAGGCCTGCACCATGGCATCGTCTGCAAAACCAGCGCCAGTGCTGGCACCCAGCACAGGGTCCACCACCAGCGCAACGGTCTGCCCGTTGGCCCGTGCCATGTCACGTAAACGATCCACCCAACGGCAGACCACGTGAATGTTCTCCACGCTTCCCAGCAAACCGGTCTTGATGGTCTGGGGTGGCATGTCCTGCGCTAGTGCGGCCAATTGGGCGTCCAGCAGATCGGCGCTGACCGCCTCCACCCGCGTGACCGCCACCGAGTTCTGCGCGGTGATGGCGGCCACTGCGGTGCAGCCATGCACGCCACCAAAGGCCGCAAAGGCTTTGATGTCGGCCTGCCCCCCCGCGCCGCCGCCGCTGTCTGACCCGGCGATGCTCCAGACAATAGGCCTTGTGGTGCCTGCTTCAACCGAAGTACCTAAGCGAAATTGGCCGCTAGCCCCCGTGAAATATGACAGTTGCACTACTGAATTCATAGCAATATCGGGTGTCCCGCCACCGGGGTAGATGCCACCGCCATGTCCTGCTTGGCCATGACGCCGGCCTCAAACGCCAGCCGCCCGGCGCGGATGCCCAGTCCAAACGCCCGCGCCATCCGCACCGGGTTTAGCGCCTTGGCCACGGCCGTGTTGAGCAGCACGCCATCCAGCCCCAGCTCCATGGCCTGCACCGCGTCGGCCGGCGAGCCTATGCCAGCGTCCACAATCAGCGGTACACCCGGCAGGCGCGCACGCAGTGTGCGCAATGCGCCGGGGTTGACCAGGCCCTGACCGGAGCCAATGGGTGCGCCCCAGGGCATCAAAATCTTGCAGCCCACATCCAGCAGGCGCTGGCAACTGACCAGATCGTCGGTGCAGTAGGGGAAGACTTCAAAGCCATCCTTGACCAGTTGCCGGGCGGCGTCCACCAACTCAAACGGGTCGGGCTGCAGCGTGTGCTCGTCGCCTACCACTTCGAGCTTGATCCAGTGCGTATCAAACAGCTCGCGCGCCATCTGCGCCAGCGTGATGGCCTCGCGCGACGTGCGGCAACCGGCGGTGTTGGGTAGCAGGTGGGCGCCAGTGGCTTTGATGATGGTGAAGAAGTCTCCCTCGGCCGGCGCTTGGGCACCGGCGGCGAGTTGGCGGCGTAAGCCGACCGTGACCACCTGTGCGCCGGATGCTGCAATGGCTTGCTGCATCACGGCCGGTGAGGGGTAGCCTGCCGTGCCCAGCAGAAAGCGGCTTTGCAATGTGCGCCCGCCTAGTTGCCATTCACTGGCGTCCGAGCGCCCCGGCGGCAGTGGGCCCTGCTCCGTGTCCCCCGCCCGCCTTGCGGGCTCCTCCTTTACCTGCGCAGAGCCCACTACCACCGGGGCTTTTTGGCAATCGACCATGTATCAACCTCCTTCTATCGGTTGGAACGTGATGATGGTGTCGCCATCGGTTAGCGTCTGTATGGCGCGCAAGTTACGCGGCACAAACTCACCATTGAGTGCTGTCGCCACCGCCTGGGGCAATTGGCCCTGCTGCTCAACCCACTGCGCCAACGTCTGTGCTGTGGTCGTGTGCATGCTGCCATTCACCGTCAGCGTGATGGTCGTCGAAGCCTCCGTCACCGGAGCGTTCATGACAGCCCGTCCTTCAGCGCCTCTTCCACCATGGCTGGCGCCACCAGCCATCCATGGCGGTACAGGCCGTTGATGCGGGTGAGGCCCTTCTGGCGCGTCAGCAGCGGCAGGTTGTTGGGCAAGGCGGGGCGCAAATTAGTCTCCGAATGGACGACCCTCGCCTCGGCCAGTTCGGGGATCACACTGTGCGCGGCGCTGAGAAGCTCCAGCGTGCTGCGCAGCGATACCGGCGAGCGGTCTTCACTCTCGATCTCGCTGGCGCCCACCACCAGCATGTCGTCCGCGCGGGGCACGATGTAGACCGTGTGGCGCGGGTGCATCAGGCGCACCGACCGGGTGAGCTTGACACCCGGCGCATGCAACCAGAACACCTCGCCGCGCACGCCGCGCACCAGCAATTGCGGGCGGGCGCCAATGCCGCGCACGTCGAACACATGGTCAAAGCGCAGCGTTTCGCCTTGCTCGGACTGCAACAGCCGCAACCCTTCCACACTCTCCCGGCGCGCGGAGGTTTGGGTCTGAACCCGCAAGGTTCCGGGCTCCACCGCATGCACCGTGCTGCGCCAATGCCAATGTGTGCCTTGGCGCGTGGCCTGTGCAGCGAGCGCCTGCATGGCCTGCACGGTGTGGATTTGGCCTTCGCAGGGGAGCAGCCAGCTCAGGGCCGGGCCTTGTATGGACGGCTCCAGTTCGGCCAGGCGCGCGGCGTCCAGTAGCTCGGGTTGGTACAGCGGCTCAGCCTTGGAGTGCAGCAGGCTGATCACCCGTTGCGCCGTGCCCGCATCACCCCGGTGGGCCAGCAGCAAGCTGCCCTGCAGGCTCAGGCCCACGGGCTCACCCAGGCCATGCACGATGGACGGCCACAGGTAACAGGAGCGCAAGCCCCAGGCAAACACGCGCGCATCGGCACACTCCAGCTCGGCCACAGGGCTGAGCATGCCCGCTGCTGTCCACGCCGCCGCGTCGGTGCCAGACTCGGACTTGGGCCCAGGGCCCTTGGCCGGGTCAAACACATCCACACGGTGGCCCGCACGGCTGAGCTCCAGCGCCAGCAGGCGCCCCAACAAACCTGCACCTGCAATACCGATATGCATACAAACTACCCCTTGCTGATAGGAATATAGATCTCGCTACCGGCCTTTTTAAACGTGTCAGACATGGACTGCATGCCGTCGTTCAGCGCCTGCTCATCACTGACACCCTTGGCCTTGGCGTACTCGCGCACCTCTTGCGTGATTTTCATCGAACAGAACTTGGGGCCGCACATGCTGCAGAAATGCGCCACCTTGCTGGAATCCTTGGGCAGCGTTTCGTCATGGAAATTGCGCGCCGTGTCCGGGTCCAGCGACAGGTTGAACTGGTCCATCCAGCGGAATTCAAAACGCGCTTTCGACAAGGCGTCATCCCGCGCTCGCACGCCCGGGTGGCCCTTGGCCACATCGGCCACGTGGGCGGCAATCTTGTAGGTGATGATGCCGGTCTTGACGTCTTCGCGGTCGGGCAAACCCAGGTGCTCCTTGGGCGTAACGTAGCACAACATGGCGGTGCCAAACCAGCCAATCATGGCCGCACCAATGCCGCTGGTGATGTGGTCATAACCGGGAGCAATGTCGGTGGTCAACGGGCCCAGTGTGTAGAACGGCGCCTCGTCGCAGTGCTTCAACTGTTCGGTCATGTTGGCCTGCACCATGTGCATGGGCACGTGGCCGGGGCCTTCAATCATCACCTGCACGTCTTGCTGCCAGGCCTTCTTGGTCAGCTCACCCAGCGTGCGCAATTCGGCAAACTGCGCCTCGTCATTCGCGTCGGCACCACTGCCGGGGCGCAGGCCGTCTCCCAGCGAGTAACTCACGTCGTAAGCCTTCAATATCTCCGTCATCTCATCGAAGTGGGTGTAGATGAAATTCTCTTGGTGGTGTGCAATGCACCACTTGGCCATGATGGAGCCGCCGCGCGACACGATGCCGGTCACGCGATTGGCCGTCAGGTGGATGAAGGGCAATCGCACGCCGGCATGCACGGTGAAGTAGTCCACGCCCTGCTCGGCTTGCTCGATCAGGGTGTCGCGGAAGATCTCCCAGGTAAGGTCTTCGGCCACGCCGCCCACTTTTTCAAGCGCCTGGTAGATGGGCACGGTGCCGATCGGCACCGGCGAGTTGCGAACAATCCAGTCGCGTGTGGTGTGGATGTTTTTGCCAGTGGACAAATCCATCACCGTGTCTGCACCCCAGCGGATGGACCAGACCAGTTTTTCCACTTCTTCCTCAATGCTGGAGGTCACGGCCGAGTTGCCGATGTTGGCGTTGATCTTGACCAAAAAATTGCGGCCAATGGCCATGGGCTCCAGCTCGGGGTGGTTGATGTTGGCGGGGATGATGGCGCGGCCGCGCGCGATTTCGCTGCGCACAAACTCAGGCGTCATGATCTTCGGCGTGCTCGCGCCAAAACTATTGCCCGCCAGGCGTGCCTCGCGCTCGGCATTGCCCAGGTACTGCTCCATCCATTCGAGCTTCTGGTTCTCTCGGATGGCCACGTATTCCATCTCGGGGGTGATGATGCCTTTCTTGGCATAGTGCATCTGGGACACATTGGCGCCTGCTTTGGCGCGGCGGGGCTGGCGTTGCAGGCCGGCGGCCTGGGCACGCAGTGCGGCCAGTGCATCCGTCTCGCCGTGCTTGAGGCCATCGTCCAACGCAAAGGGCTTGCGGCCCTCGTACAACTCGGTGTCGCCGCGGGCGTCGATCCAGCCCTGGCGCACCAGCGGCAGACCCTGGCGTACATCGATGTTCGCGACGGGGTCGGTATAGGGGCCAGAGGTGTCATACACCGTGAACGCCTCGCCATTGCTCTGCATGATCTCGCGCATCGGCACCCGGATGTCGGCGCGGCTGCCGGGCAGGTAGCGTTTGGTGGAAGCGGGAAGTGGCTCGCGGGTGAGGCGGATGAACTGGGCTAACTTGTCGGGTGCGTTCACTAAGGTTTCTCCGGTATATGGACCCGAAGACAAAGAGAAAACACCAGCCCCGCAAACCCTGAAAAGACGCAGCCCACACGGCGCTCGGCCGTCGGCTACTCTGCACTTCTTACGCTGGTATGAACCAGATCAAGTTCACGGGTTTGGAATCCATCTCAGCGCAACCACTGCGCACCCCGGGCGGGTGTCAGTGTACGCCAAGCCGGGCCGATTGCGGGTTAACATTACCAGCCATACTCTCCTCAAGGGACCCTTTGATCATGCACCGCTGGCTTCATTTTCCGATCGCGTCGCTTATCTGTCTGGCATCGTTGCACGTCCATGCGCAGAACGGCGACATTGCCGGCGCGCGTGATGCCTACAAAAAGCGCGAATATGCCAATGCGGTCAAACTGCTGCAGCCGCTGGTTGAAGGGGGCAATGCCGACGCCATGGTCTTGCTCGGCAGGATGCACCTTGCCGGGCAAGGCGTTGTCAAAGACGAGTCCGCGGCAGTGGACTTGTTCAAAAAGGGCGCGGATGCCAACAATGCAGAAGCCATTTTCTACCTCGCACGCCAGATCCACTCCGGCAACGGCCTGCCCAAAGACGAGAAACAGGCGGTCGCGCTGTACCTGAAGTCCGGCCAACTTGGCAATGCCGATGGACAGCTCTGGTACGCCCTGAGCATCTACCGTGGCTACGGCGGCATGACGCCGAACAAGGCCGCATCGTTTGAATGGTTTCTGCGTGCCGCCGAGCAGGGCCAATCTTCGGCACAGAACTGGGTGGGTGTCTTGCACGACTCTGGCGACGGTGTAGAAAAAAATGCGTTCGAGGCCATCAAGTGGTACCGTAAGGCAGCCCTGCAACTGGAGCCCAATGCACAGCGCAATCTGGGCGTGCGTTATGCCATGGGCCAAGGCGTGGCGCGGGACGATGCCGAAGCCCTCAAGTGGCTGCTCAGTGCCGCCTATCTGCGTGACGCTGTGGCGCTGGAATGGGTCGGGTCTTTTTACGAGCACGGACGCTCTGTTGTGCCCGACCCACTTGCCGCCTACATGTGGTATTCGCTGTTACTCGCCCGCGAGCCGGCCAGCACCAGCGGCAAGACAGCACTGGCCAGAGTTGCCGAGAAGCTGACGCCGGCGCAGATCACCGAAGCACAAACCAAGGCCAAACAATGGCCGGTATCAGCTGACCTGCTGCGCGCCATTGCAGCAACCGGCATACAAAATGCACCCAGCCCCGGCACCGCGACACCGACGGCGGCCAGACCCAATGTGCCCAGCAAAAGCGGGACCGGCTTCGTCATGGGCTCGCCCCAGCGCTACGTCGTCACCAATTTTCACGTGATCAAGAGTTGCAAGAGCCTGCGTGCTATGCCCATGGATCTCGTAGCGACGCTGCGTGCCAAGGACGAGCGCAACGATCTGGCCCTGCTGGATGTACCGGGACTGAACGCGCCGCCGCTGAAATTGCGTACCGGACGCAGCATCCGCCCGGGCGACGATCTGGTTACGCTGGGCTTTCCGCTGGCCGGATTGTTGGCCTCGGGAGCCAGCGTCAGCACCGGCACCCTCACCAACCTGGGTGGTATCGACAACGACACCACACGCTTCCAGATTTCTGTTCCGACCCAGCCTGGCAACAGCGGTGGGCCGGTGCTGGACACCTACGGCCAGGTGGTGGGCGTTGTGGTGGCACAAATCAATGCGGTGAACCTGAGCCAGACCATTGGCAGCATCCCGCAAAACGTGAACTTCGCCATCAACACCGCCTCGTTGTCGAGCTTCCTCGATGCATCGGGCGTGGACCACGACCTCTCGCAGACCCAGCAGGACGCCAAGGCCAAGAAACTCGACGCTGCCGACATTGGTGCGCTGGGGCGCAAATCAACGGTCAAGGTCGAGTGTCTGAACAACTGAGCTGGTAGTGCCCTAGAGCGGATGGGCGGGCGGCTGGAACCGCTTTTCCTTGTCATAGGGAAACACGTCGTGCACATGCCCGGCCAGAATGCGGTCTTTGTGCCCCTGCCAGAACGTTGCCTCCAGCAGATCGGCATGGTGCTTCATGAAGATACCGCGTACCGCCGGGTTACCCAACAGGAAGGGACCAAATGTCTCGGGAAAAACGTCCTTAGGGCCCACGCTGTACCAGACCTCGCCAGACATTTCGTCCTCTTCATTGCGCGGCGCGGGTACTGTGCGGAAATTGCAGTCGGTGATGTATTCGATCTCGTCGTAGTCGTAAAACACCACCTTGCCGTGGCGGGTAATGCCAAAGTTCTTCCACAACATGTCGCCAGGGAAGATATTGGCGGCCACCAGGTCTTTGATGGCGTTGCCGTATTCGACGACACCGCGCTCGATCTGCTCGCGGGCGCGACCCGCAACCGGGCTGGTATCTGCCGCATTGGCTCCGCCCACGTCAAAGGCCTCTTGCAGGTAAATGTTGAGCGGGATCATGCGCCGCTCGATGTAGAGGTGCTTGATGATGACTTCCAACGTTCCATCGCCATCGCGGTCGCTGATCTCCAGTTGACTGGGCGCAAATTTCTGGATTTCGGCGATCAGTTCGTCGTCAAAGCGGTCACGCGGGAAACCCACCTCGCTGTACTCCAGCGTGTCGGCCATGCGGCCCACGCGGTCATGCTGTTTCACCAGCAAGTACTTGCCCTTGATCTGTTCGCGCGTCGTATCCTTTTGCGGCGGATAGTAGTCCTTGATGACCTTGAACACATAGGGGAACGAAGGCAAGTCGAACACCAACATCACCATGCCCTTGATACCGGGCGCGATGCGAAACTTGTCGGTGCTGTGGCGCAGGTGGTGCAGAAAGTCGCGGTAGAACAGCGTCTTGCCCTGCTTTGCCAACCCCAGTGCGTTGTAGATTTCATTGCGCGGCTTGCGCGGCATCATGCTGCGCAAGAACTGCACATAGGCAGACGGAATCTCCATATCCACCATGAAGTAGGCGCGCGCAAAGCTGAACAGCATCAGCAGGTCATCTTCGCCAAACAGCGCTGCGTCTATGACCAGCTTGGAGCGCTGGGCATGGGTGTCTTCAGCCACATCGCCAGCGGCATTGCGGTCGTCAGCCGTACGGGCGGCGGCAGGTTTCTTGGTGTGCAGTATGGGCAGCGCAAACGGAAACTCGTTGAAGCCGTTGATCAACTTACCGACGATATAGCAACCCTTGTTACGGAAAAAGAGGCCCGTCAGCACCTGGATCTGGAAGTTGGCGCGCAGCTTGGCATCGCCCAGGCGTTCCATCATGGCCTCTTGCACCAGGCCACAGTAGTGCTCCAGATTGTCGAAGGGGCGCTGCAGGTCAAAGTCCTTGACCATGGTGACGAGCACGCTGGTCATCGTGTCGCGCGTGGGGTAGTAGGAGCGGTAGGTGGGCCGCTTCTCGGACTCGTCGTTTTCGATGTACTCGGTGCTCACCGCCGGACGCACAAAGATGAAGTCGTTCTGGAAATAGCTGCGGTGCAGGATCTTGGTAGTGACCGAGTTGAAAAAGGTCTCCGCCAGCTCGGGCTGGTGGTGGTTGACCAGTAGACCGATGTAGTGCAGCTTGATCTGCTGCCAGATGTCCATGCCCTGTTCACCCGCCTTGAACTCCCGCTCCAGCCTGCGGGAGCACTCCGTCACCCGCAAATCGTAAAACTCGATCCGCTCGCGCTGTGCCCGCTGCTGGCCGTGCCAGTCGGCCGTCTCAAAGCGGTGCTTGGCGCGGGCGGATTCCGTGCGAAACAACTGGTAGTGGCGGTTGAAACCGTCCATCATCGCCTTGGCGATGTCGTAAGCGATTGAAGAGTCGAGGCGGGTTGGAAACATGGGACTCACTTATGGGAATTGCCACATTTTGGCTCAATTGCGCGCGCCACCCAGATAGGCTGCGTAGCCTACGACCTCACGCGCAGTGGAATAGATGTCGCGCAGTTCAAAGTAAGGCGCGTGGGCCGCATAGACAGGCCCAAGACCTGCCTGCGAAAAAGCCAGCCGACACCTGGGGATATGGAAATACTGGGAAACGACCAAGACCCGCGACCAGCCATGTGTTTTGGCCAGGGCAGCGGTATTTCTGGCCGTCGCCGCGGTCGTCACGCCCAGGCTATCCAACACAATACTGGCTCGGGGTACACCCCGCTTGACCAGGTAGTCGCCCATCACCACAGCTTCGTCAAAACCCTCACGACCCACCCCGCCGCTGACGAGAATACTCTTGAAAAGGCCACGCTGGTATAGGACCACCGCCGTGTCCAGACGGGCAGCAAGACGATGTGACGGAGTCCCGTCCGGGTTTACGGTGTTGCCCAGCACCACGGCAACATCGGCTTCGCGAATGTCATCCCGCATGCCTGCGGCAACCAGCAGCAACGACGCCAAGACGAACGCCAGCATGGCAGTCGCAACTACGATCACGACAGCCCGCCGGTATCGGCCCAACCGAATGGACATGGCGGGGGAGTCTAGGCGTGGCGGGCGATCAGGCGCACGCCGGAAAGGGCCTGGCTGTACTGCGCGTCCAGGTCGTCAGCACCGCTCACGGTCATGTGCAAGTCTTGCAGCAGGCCATCCTGCAAACCGTAGACCCAACCGTGCAAGGTGACGCTCTGTCCCCGGGCCCAGGCGTCTCGCACCACGGTGCTTTGGGCCACATTGACCACCTGTTCAATCACGTTGAGTTCGCACAGCGCATCGACGCGGCCATGCTCAGGCAGCGCCTCCAGCAGGTGGCGATGGCGGTCACGCACATCCTGGATGTGGCGCAGCCAGTTGTCAGCCAAGCCCACCCGCGCACCCTCTGAAGCAGCCCGTACACCCGCACACCCGTAGTGCCCTACAACCATGATGTGCTCCACCTTGAGCAGGTCGATGGCAAACTGGATAGTGGACAAAGCATTGAGGTCGGAGTGCACGACCACATTGGCCACGTTGCGGTGCACAAACACTTCACCGGGCTCGAGCCCCGTAATTTGGTTGGCGGGCACACGGCTGTCGGAACAGCCAATCCACATGTAGCGGGGCTTTTGCTGTGCCTTGAGATTGGTGAAAAACCCGGGACGCTCGGCCTCCATGCGGGCGGCCCATGCGCGGTTGTGGGCGAAGAGATCGACTAACTTGTCTGCCATGGGGTCTTTCTGTTCACACTAATTCCTACGCAGTGAATGGCGCACGTTCCAGTCCAGCAGTCCATAACGGGCGCGCTCCTGCTGGTCGTCTATTGCATTGAATTGGCACACTGCAGCGGCTGCAGGTGAAGCGTCTGGCGGCGAACTGCAGGTAAAGGAATCCTTGCTGCCCAGTTTCCACAGGCCCGTGGTGTTGCGAACCTCACCGGTGAAAAACATGGTGCGTGGCGCATCCAGAGGGTTGTCTTGGCGCGGTGTGCGCAAAAGGTTTCGACCGGCGTTGATATAAGGTCCATCAACGCCTACCAGTGGCAGCAAGGTGCTGAACATGTCGCGGTGGCTGGCGGGTAGCGCCTGCTGGGGGCCGCACTGCAGACCCTCACCCCAAATCATGAATGGCACTTGGCGCTGCAGGTAGCGGCGCGATGGATCGGCATACAGGCCAAATGAACGCACATTGTGGTCACCGGTGGCCGCTACGATGGTGTTGGCCTTGAGCGGGCCCTTTTGCACTTCCTGCACAAAGCCGCCCAGCAGGTCGGTGGCGTAGTGGTACGTGTCCAGGTTCAACAAGAGCGTGTCAGACGTGGTCTCGCCATTCCACAACGCCATGTCACGTGGCACACGTTGGTAGTCACGTGGCAAGTCATAGGGAGGATGGTTGGTACTGGTGAGCACGAAAACAAAAATGGGTTTATCCGCAGGTTGGGCGGCCAGGCGCTTGGCCAGGTACTTGAATACGTAGCTATCCCACACACCCCAAATTCCAATGTCGGCGTCTGGATAGTGTTCTTTCAGGGTGTTGGCATCAACCACCTCGTCAAACCCCTGGACTGCCAAAACACGGTTCAGATCGCGCCATCCCGAGCGTGCGGAGGTGACAAACAGCGTCTGGTAGCCGGCGTCTTTCACGACTTTGGGGATCGCCCACGGAATCGGTTTGCGCCCGACATCGCCCATGGTCAAAGGCGTGATGGGCGTAGCGAACAAAATGGCCTCCAGCGAGGGGTGAGTACCGGGCTGGGCAGAATCAAAGTTCTTGAAATGGCAGGCCCTGCTCGGGTCAGCCAGCGTGGGGGTCATGCGACCCAACACATCAAATTGGGGTGCCTGGTAGAGCAGCGGCTCGGCGCTCCAGGACTCCATCAGGAAAAAGATCAGGTTTTTCTTGGATGCGCCTGCAGGTGACGCCTCATGCGCCGTGAGTGCGGCCTTGACTTCTGCCTCACTGCCATGCGGCATGCCCAAGACCTGTGCAGCAGCCATGGGTGAATCAAAGCCCATGGCTTTGAGCCCCAGCAAAGGGTTCTGCAAATTCTGCGACTCGCCCCGGCTGTCCCAGGCGTACTTCATTGCAATGGCGCCATTGGGAACCATGTCATTGAGAAATTGGGAGGTGGTAACCGTGAGGTGCTGGCGCTGCAGCGCCATCTGCCGTACCGTGCCCTTGCCGGCAAACAACAGGGCCAATAGCACGGCGGTTGCCACCAACAGTTTCACAGCAATATGCCGAGACTGCAGCACGGTGTCAGGCTGGATGCGCGCCAACAAAAAGCGATGCAAAGCCACGGAGGCAGCAGTCAACACGATGGCCAGCAGCATCGTCCAAACCACGGGAAAGTCACGCCAGATGGTTTGCAACACGGCTGCCGTGTCATCTTCCATCAAGCCAAACACCAGTGAGTCTATGGGCGTCTTGTAAAACCCAAAGTAGTGCAGGTTGACCAGCGACAGCATCACGTAGAAAAAGGCTACGCCCGCCGCAATGCGCCCCTGCACCCTGCCCGAAACCCAGGGCAGCACCAGCAGCAATACAAATCCCGCTACAGCGCTGACCTTCAGATCAAAACGCAGGCCTTGTAGCAGCACACTGAAAACGTCGCCCTGCGAGGCCTGATATCCCGCCGGCCAGAAATGCGCCAACTGCCCTATGCGGATCAGCGACAGCGCCAGAACCAGCGGTACCACCAGCACCCAAGCGCGCAACAAGCCGCGCAGGGTGGCATGGAGAAGACGGTTCAGTGTATGGGCTATGGTGGATTTCATCAGCCCTACATTGTCTCCGCGAACAGCTCCCGTCCGATCAGCATGCGGCGGATTTCACTGGTGCCGGCTCCGATTTCGTACAACTTGGCATCGCGCCACAGGCGGCCCAGCGGGTATTCGTTGATATAGCCGTTGCCGCCGAAGATCTGCACGCCCTCACCGGCCATCCAGGTGGCTTTCTCGGCAGTCCACAGAATGACGGAGGCGCAGTCCTTGCGCACCTGGCGCACGTGCTCGGCGCCCAGCAGGTCCAGATTCTTGGCTACGGTGTAGGCAAAGCTGCGACCGGCCTGCAGCACGGTGTACATGTCGGCCACCTTGCCCTGGATGAGCTGGAATTCGCCGATGCTCTGGCCAAACTGCTTGCGGTCATGGATGTAGGGGATGACGTTGTCCATGACGGACTGCATGATGCCCAGCGGGCCGCCAGTCAGCACGGCACGTTCGTAGTCCAGGCCACTCATCAGCACCTTGGCGCCACCGTTGACTGCGCCTAGTACATTGGCGTGGGGTACTTCCACGTTATTGAACACGAGCTCTCCAGTGTGGCTGCCGCGCATGCCCAGTTTGTCCAGCTTCTGCGCGATGCTGAAGCCGGGCATGCCCTTTTCGATCAGGAAGGCAGTGACGCCACGTGCGCCCAACTCGGGTTCGCTCTTGGCGTAGACGACCAACGTGTCGGCGTCGGGGCCGTTGGTGATCCACATCTTGTTGCCGTTGAGCAGGTAGTAGCCACCCTTGTCTTCGGCCTTGAGTTTCATGCTCAGCACGTCGGAGCCAGCACCGGGCTCGCTCATGGCCAGCGCGCCCACGTGTTCACCAGTGATCAGCTTGGGCAGGTATTTGGCGCGCTGGGCATCCGTGCCATTGCGCTTGATCTGGTTCACACACAGGTTGCTGTGTGCGCCGTAGCTCAGACCGACCGAAGCCGAAGCGCGGGAGATTTCTTCCATGGCAATCATGTGGGCCAGGTAGCCCATGTTTGCGCCCCCATATTCCTCACCCACGGTGATGCCGAGCACGCCCAGGTCACCCATCTTGCGCCACAAGTCCATGGGGAACTGGTCGGTCTTGTCGATCTCGGCTGCGCGGGGGGCGATCTCGGCTTGGGCAAATTCGCGCACTGCGTCGCGCAGGGCATCAATGTCTTCGCCGAGTTGGAAATTCAGGCCGGGTAGGTTGTTCATGGGTATTGTCTCCTTGTGGGTCAGTAGGGTTATCGTTGGACCGTGGTCAGGCCTTGTTGCGTTTGGCTACGGGCTTATTGGCTTTGGCCAACAGCGCGCGGGCTTCTTTTTCGTGGGTCTTGAGCTCGTCCAGATTGGCTTGCAGATCGGTCATTTGGGATTCAAGTTGCAGACGGTGTGCGGCCAGCACATCCAGAAACTTCTGCAACTGCGCGCCCGTGTCGCGCGGGCTGTCGTACATCTGGATGATTTCCTTGGCCTCGGTCAACGACAGGCCCAGGCGTTTGGCTCGCAGCGTAAGCTTGAGTCGGGTACGGTCGCGCCCACTGTAGACGCGCGAACGCCCGCCGGGGCCGGTGCGCTGGGGCTCTAGCAGACCCAGGTCTTCATAAAACCGGATGGCGCGCGTGGTCAGATCAAACTCGCGTGCCAGATCGCCAATGCTGTAGGTTGTACTCATGAATGGTCTGAACAAGTGTGACAGTGCCTTCAAAAGACGCCGCCTAGAATGCCCGTTTTGTTGACGTTTACGTAAACGTCAATTATGTAATAAAAAGGCGCCATCCCCATGAACGATCTGGAAATGCAGCTCCACTACCCGCTGGGCGAGGCCTTGGCCCCTGCGGGCGGCACGCTGGACGTGGCGCCCGGTGTGAAGTGGATACGCATGTCGTTACCCTTTGCGCTGAACCACATCAACCTATGGCTGCTGCGCGATTGCGTGGATGGCGTGGAGGGCTGGAGCATTGTGGACTGCTGCATCCACCGCGATGAGGCCAAGGCCCAGTGGGAATCTATCTTTGCCAACGAACTCGAAGGCCTTCCCATCCTGCGCGTCATCGTCACCCATATGCACCCGGACCACATCGGCCTGGCGCACTGGCTGTGCGAGAGGTGGAACGTGCGACTGTGGATCAGCGCCACCGACTACCAGGTGGCTCGCATAGGCTGCATGGGGCCAACCGGTTTTGGCGGAGACCGCGCAGCGGAGTATTTCGCATCCCACGGGCTGAACAGCCCCGAGGCCGTGGAGCAGATCAAGGGGCGCAGCGGTTACTTCCCGGCGCTGGTCCCATCGGTTCCACCGCAATACCGCCGGCTGATGGATGGCATGGTGCTGACCATTGGCGGACGCAGCTGGCGCTGTATCAGTGGTTATGGCCATGCGCCAGAGCATATTGCCCTCTACTGCGCGGAACTGAACGTGCTGATCGGCGGTGACATGATGTTGCCCCGCATCAGCACCAACGTCAGTGTCTACGAGCAGGAGCCGGAAGCCAACGCATTGGTGCTGTTTCTGGATTCCATTGACAAGTTCCTCGCGCTGCCCGAGAACACGCTGGTGCTGCCATCGCATGGAAAGCCCTTCACCGGCATGCACACCCGCATCCAACAGCTACACGACCACCACCGCGACCGGCTGACGGAGGTGATGCAGGCCTGCGCCGAGCGCCCCTGTTGCGCCTTCGACATCCTGCAGGTCATGTTTAAACGCCCGCTGGACACACACCAGACCACCTTCGCCATGGGCGAGGCTGTAGCCCACTTGCATGCCTTGTGGTATGCGGGCAAGGTGAGCCGCACGCTGGGGTCCGACGGCGTATACCGGTTTGCCAGCACGGCCGACCGATGACGGCGCTACCACTTGGGTACGGTATCGTCCTTGAGCTGCCCGCGTAGTGCGGCATAGTCGGGCACCACGCTGCGCACGGTGTCCCAGAAGCGGGGGCTGTGGTCCATCACACGCAGGTGGCTCAGCTCATGGGCCACCACGTAGTCGATGACGGCCGGGCGGAAGTGGACCAGGCGCCAGTTCAGACGGATAGAGCCATCAGACTTGGCACTGCCCCAGCGCGTACCCGCGTTGCTGAGACTCAGCTTGCGCCACTGCACCTGCAACAGGGGTGCAAAGTGGGCCAAGCGCTGTAAAAAATACTCGCGCGCCTGGCGCATCAACCAGGCCTGCACGGCATCGCGTATCTGCTCGGGCGTAGCGGACCGAGGCAGGCCCACACGCAAGGCACGGGGCGTTCCGTTTGGTGTGGCTGCATCCAGCTGCGCACCTACCGCGCCAAAGTTGTGACTGGGGTCCAGGACTACCTGGATGTTGTCGCCATAGAGCGGCACCAACACGCCGTCACACCATTCAATGCGAGCCTCGTGCTGGCGGGCCAAACGCTCGCGTGTCTCACCCAGCTTGCGGGTGATCCACTGCGACTTTTCACGCAGCGCTGCATCCACCTCAACCAGCGGCGTCCATTTGGGCGCGCGCACAACCAGGCCATCCGGCCCGACCACGAAACCTATGGTGCGCCGCTTGGCACGTTGGAACAAATAGGCCACCGTGGCGTCGCCCAGTCGCACTTCGCGGTTGGCATGCGGGTGGGTAAAGGCGGCTGGAACGATCGCCTGATTCAGGGGTTGGGCCAGTTTGTGGCTTATGCCGGGGGATGCTTGCGCCGGGGGCTGCGCCACCGGCGCTATATTTTCAGGAGCTGTTGCACTAGATTCTGCGGGGGCTAGCGCATCAAATAGATCCAGGGTGTATTGAAACAAGCCGCGCATGGTATTCGCAGTGGGCGACCGTTGGGGCGCTACTGATACGCCTCTGGATCCAGGCGCCGCATCTCGGCTTCGATCCAGTTTTCCACTTCCTGCATCAGCTCCTTGTGGTGGCGGCCTTCGCTGGGGATGGGTTTGCCGATAGACACGTCTACGATTCCCGCTGTCTTGATAAAGGCCTTGCGTGGCCAGCACTTGCCAGATGTCACTGCAATCGGGATTACCGGTGCACCGGTCTGCACGGCCAGGCGCGTGCCACTGGTCTCATAGACGCCCTTTTGCCCGCGCGCCATGCGGGTGCCTTCTGGAAACATGATGATCCAGATGCCTTGGGCCAGCCGTTGTTTGCCCTGAGACACCACCTTTTTAAAGGCCTGCGTGCGCAGGCTGCGGTCGATATAAATCATGTCCAGCAGGCCGATGGCCCATCCGAAGAAAGGCACATACAGCAGCTCTTTCTTGAACACATAGGCCAGCGGATGTGGCATCAGTGCGGGCATCAAAAAGGTTTCCAGGGTGGACTGGTGTTTGACCAGGAGGACGGCAGGGCTCTTCTCCCCGACCGGCAAATTTTCCATGCCAGTGACCCGGGTCTGAATACCCAGCAGAACGCGCGCACTGCCAATGCTGCTCAAGCCCAGCCATGCAGATGCGATACGGTAGCGGTAAGAGCGGTCCAAGCGCAACACAGCCACCAGGATGATGGCCAGCGTGTACGGAATCACGGTCAGCACCAGCCAGGCCATGTGCAGGATCGATCGCAGAAAGGACATATTGAACAAATTGGGCTTGTAGCCCCCGTATATATTGAACAGCTAGCTACAAAAATAGTAGCACTACAGATCAGCAGACTGTGATGGTCGTTCTTCCTGTTGGACCAGATAGTCGGCAAAGGCAGCCAGATCCGCGTGCACCACCGTATCAACCGGGTAGCCCTCTGGCAGTGAACGGTCCGCGTAGGGCGCTGCTTTGCCCGTCAGCACCAGATGCGGCGCACACCCGGCCGCGACGGCCGCCACCAGATCGCGAGGCGCATCACCCACGGCGGGCACGCCCTGCAAGTCCATGCCGTAGCGCTCGCCAATTTGCTCAAACAGACCCGGTTCGGGTTTACGGCATCGGCAACCCTCGTCTGGGGCATGTGGGCAGTAGAAGATGGCATCCACCCGCCCTCCCACTGCAGCAAGCATGGTGTGCATCTTGGCGTGCATGGCATTGAGCGAGGCCACGTCAAACAGGCCTCTACCGAGCCCGGACTGATTGGTCGCCACAACGACATGCCAGCCCGCATGGTTGAGTCGCGCAATGGCTTCCAGCGCGCCGGGCAAAGGCTCCCACTCGGACGGAGACTTGACAAAGTCGGCACTGTCTTCGTTGATGGTGCCGTCGCGGTCGAGGATGACGAGTTTCATGGGGTGACCTTTGCTAGCGGGTTAGCTTGCAAGTTTAGAAAGGTCTGCCACGCGGTTCATGGCAACGTGAAGGCACTTGAGCAACCCCAGACGGTTCAGGCGCAGATCCAGCGCTTCGGCATTCACCATGACGTCTTCAAAGAAGGCATCGACCGGTTTGCGCAGCGCTGCCAGTGATTGCAGCGAGGCCGTGTAGTCACCAGCCTCCCACTGCGTAAGCGCTGCAGGCAGCACGGTCTGCATGGCTGCGTACAGGGCTTTTTCGGCAGCCTCTTGCAACAGCACCTCGCTGACATGCGCGTCCACATCGCCATCGGCTTTTTTGAGGATGTTGCCGATCCGTTTGTTGGCCGCTGCCAACGCCGGGCTTTCGGGCAGTGCGGCAAAGGTACGCACAGCCGTCAGGCGCTTGGGCACATCGCCCAAGCGTTGGGGCGTCAGCGCCAATACGGCGTCCACTTCTTGCGCGCTGTAACCCTGCTCTCGCAGGGCTCCGGCGAGGCGGTCATATATGAACTCTGTGATGGCCGGGGAAGCATCAGCAATCTTGTCACCGAACGCCGGGGTCACGCTGGACACCAAAACACCCAACTCCAACGGCAGATTGTTTTCGACCAGCATGCGGATGACACCCAGCGCATGCCGCCGCAAAGCAAACGGATCCTTGTCGCCTGTGGGCACATTGCCAATACCAAACATGCCGACCAGCGTTTCCAACTTGTCCGCCAGCGCAACCACCACGCCCACATCTCCGCGCGGCAGGGTGTCCCCGGCAAAGCGTGGCTTGTAGTGGTCTTCAATCGCATCGGCAACCGATTGGGGTAGCTTGTCATTGAGCGCGTAGTAACGGCCCATGGTGCCTTGCAGCTCTGGGAATTCACCCACCATATCCGTGACCAGATCGGTCTTGGCCAGTTGCGCGGCCTGGTCGGCCTGCGCGATCAGGGTCGCATCCCCCAACTGCGCGGCAATGGCTTTGGCAATGGCCCGCACACGCGCCACACGTTCGCCCTGGCTGCCCAGTTTGTTGTGGTACACCACCTTGGACAGTCCCTCGACACGCGACTCCAACGTCTTCTTGCGGTCCTGGTCAAAGAAGAACTTGGCATCGGCCAGGCGCGGGCGCACCACACGCTCATTGCCACCGATCACAAAGCTGGCATCCTCCGGGTTGATGTTGCTGACCACCAGAAACTTATTGGTGAGTTTGTTGGCAGCGTCCAGCAACGGGAAGTATTTCTGGTTGGCCTTCATCGTCAGAATCAGGCACTCTTGCGGGACGTCGAGAAACTCTTTTTCGAAAGTGCAGATGAGCACATTGGGGCGCTCAACCAGAGCGGTTACTTCGTCCAGCAGTGCTTCGTCGTCAACCGGTTTGCAACCGCCTCCGACCTTGGCAGCAGCGGCGGCGAGCTGGCGCACGATTTCTGCGCGGCGCTCTGCAAAACTGGCGATGACGGAGCCATCTTGCGCCAGGGTTGCGGCATAGCTGTCCGCGTCCTGCAACACAACTGGCGAAACCTTGGCTTCGAATCGGTGACCTTGTGTGCTGTTACCGGCTTTCAGGCCCAGCGCATGCACAGGCACCACCTCTGCGCCATGCAGAGCCACCAGACTGTGCGCAGGACGCACGAAACTCACGCTGCTCCAGCCAGGCAACTCGCAGCCGCTTTCCAGCTGGTAGGTCATGACCTTGGGAATGGGTAGCTTGGCGATAGCATCCAGTAGTGCTTTTTGCAGGCCTTCTGCAAGTGTGGCGCCCTTGACCGTGCTGTCGTAAAAGAGGGCTTCGGCTTTGCCATCGGGCGCACGCTTGAGGCCAGCCACAGCAGAGGTGTCTGCACCCAGCGATTGCAGCTTCTTGAGCAAAGCAGGCGTTGGATTGCCGGACGCATCCAAACCTACGGCAACGGGCATCAGTTTTTGCGAAACGGCCTTGTCTGCGGCCTGCGTTGCAACTGCAGTGATATGCACGGCCAGGCGGCGTGGGGATGCGAAATGGGTGACCGCTGCATCGGCTCCCGTCAGGCCTTGGGTCTTGAGTGAGTCCGCTAAAACGGAAGCAAATGCCTCGCCCAGCTTTTTCAATGCCTTGGGCGGCAGCTCTTCGACAAACAGCTCAACGAGAAGGTTTTGGGTCGTCATCATCATGCAGCCTTCTTCGTCAACAACGTCATCTGTTCCACCCATTCACGCGGTGCCATGGGGAAGCCCAGGCGCTCGCGGCTCTCGTAATAGCTTTGCGCGACGCTGCGCGCGAGGTTGCGGATGCGGCCAATGTAGGCCGCCCGTTCGGTCACGCTGATGGCGCCGCGGGCATCCAGCAGGTTAAAGCTGTGTGCACATTTCAGGACTTGTTCGTAAGCGGGCAACGCGAGCTGCTGCTCCATCAAGTGCTTGGCCTGCTTCTCGTGTGCAGCAAAGGCGGTGAACAAAAAGTCGGCGTCGCTATGTTCGAAGTTGTAGGTGGACTGCTCAACCTCGTTTTGCTTGTACACGTCGCCATAGCTCAGGCCTTCGGTCCAGGTCAGGTTGTAGACGTTGTCAACACCCTGCAGGTACATGGCCAGGCGCTCCAGACCGTAGGTGATCTCGCCGGTGATGGGCTTGCAGTCTATGCCACCGACCTGCTGGAAGTAAGTGAACTGTGTCACTTCCATGCCGTTGAGCCAGACTTCCCAACCCAGGCCCCAGGCGCCCAATGTGGGGTTTTCCCAATCGTCTTCTACGAAGCGGATGTCATTCTTCTTGAGATCGAAACCGAGTGCTTCAAGCGAGCCCAAGTACAGCTCCAGGATGTTACTTGGCGCGGGCTTCAACACTACCTGGTACTGGTAGTAGTGCTGCAGGCGGTTGGGGTTTTCGCCGTAACGACCATCCTTCGGGCGGCGGCTGGGTTGCACATAAGCTGCCTTCCACGGCTCCGGCCCAATGGCACGCAAAAAAGTGGCTGTGTGCGAGGTGCCTGCGCCGACCTCCATGTCGTAAGGCTGCAGGAGCGCGCAACCCTGGTCGGCCCAGTAGGCCTGCAATTTCAGGATGATTTGTTGAAATGTGAGCATGCCCCGATTTTACAGGGGCGAAACCGCTAGACCGCCCTCGTCCGCCGTACGTACGTAGCTCCTAAAACAATAGCAAGCGCTGTAATCCAGATTGGCCACAAGCCAAAACGTGCAACCCACCATGCAAAGGGCGTATTGCCGCTGCGGCCCTCAACGTCCCCGACGAGCACACCGCGAGTCCACCGGGGTAGTGAGTGGGTCACCCGGCCGGTATGGTCAATGATGACCGTGGCCCCTGTATTGGTTGCGCGCAGCATGGGGCGTTCGAACTCCAACGCCCGCATGCGGCTGATCTGCAAATGCTGGTCAATGGCGATGGAATCGCCAAACCAGCCGATATTGCTGACATTGACAAACACGGTAGGGGCACTGGCTGGGTCCAGGAACCGCACGCCCAACTCCTCCCCAAACAAGTCTTCATAGCAGATATTCAGTGCCAGACGCTGTCCCTTCCACGGGTAGGACGCCTGACCAACGGCACCGCGGTTGAAATCACCGAGCGGTATGTTCATCATTCGCGTAAACCATTTGAACAATGGTGGAATGAATTCGCCAAAAGGTACAAGGTGGTGTTTGTCGTAGCGCCACTCTTGTTTCTGATTGGGTCCGAATGCAAAGACGGAATTGGTATATCCATCGTGCATATTGCCCCAAGGCGAGCCGACCAGCGCCGCCTGGTCTTGCTTTGCGAACCGCGCAACGAGCCCATCCCAATAACCGTCTGGCAGTTCTTGAGGCAAGACTGGCAGCGCGGTTTCTGGCGCGACAATCAACTCGGTGGAACTGCGGTTCAATTCGTCCCCGTACCATCGCAAGGCCAGTGGAATGCCCGACCCGCTTTGAAACTTTTCGTCTTGCGGAATGTTTCCTTGCAGTAGCGTAACCGATAGATCCCCGGCCGCTTGCGACCATTGCAGCTGTGTCAGGGGTAGCAAAAGTCCACCCCCCACAACCACAGCAAGCGCCAGACGCAAGCCCATGCCTCCTTGCACAAGCTGGATGACACCCGCGGCCACCCAGGCTGCGAGCGCACCTACGCCGTACGCGCCTATCCAAGGTATGTAGCTAGCCAAGGGGCCATCGACGTGGGCATATCCAATCGCGCCCCAGCCAAATCCCGTCAACCAAGTTCCGCGCGCCATCTCCGCCATGGTCCACAAAGCGGCAAACACCAGGCTGGCCATCCATGGTTTGTTAGGTTTCAGATACCAGTACAACGCGCAAGCGGCCGCGTAGTACAGCCCCAAGGCCGCAGCCAACGAAACGATTGCCAGCGCGGTGATGATGCTGTTCAAGCCAGCATAGATATGCATGGAGATGTATAGCCACCAGAAGGTTGCGCACAACCAAGCAGTCGCGAACAGCAAGCCTACGCCTGCTGCCTGCTGCCACGTGCGGCGACTGTGCAGCACACTCACCAAGACGGCCAATGCCAAGCATTGAAGCCACCATAGCGATTGCCCTGTTTCAAATGCTATGGTCAACGGCCAGCTCACCCCTGCAGAGTGGGTGAATGCCGATAACAATACCGCAACAAATGTCACTGCGGTATGAAATTTTGTGTGCCGACGCTTCTCGTCGCCCCCTGGGCGGTTATCCGTCAACATCCGCTTCAGGTGAGACCTTGAACCACTTTACTGCACCGCCTTTGGTGTGCAACACCAAAAACTTCAGGCCATTCAGTTCGTAGTGCTCGCCACGCTTTGGAACGTGACCCATCTTGTGAGCGATCAGCCCGCCAACGGTATCAAAGTGTTGATCGGGTTCGACGGCGTTCAAGTTCACGGAGAAAGCATCGTTCACTCGCTCCAATGGGGTGTCACCACTTACGCGGTAGGTGCGGTCTGCCAGGGCGAAGACATCACCTTCGTCTTCTGCAATATCGAATTCATCCTCGATTTCGCCCACTATTTGTTCCAGCACATCTTCAATGGTAATGAGTCCCGCGACCCGGCCAAATTCGTCGATGACGATTGCCAAGTGGTTCCGATTACCTCTGAAATCACGCAACAGATCGTTCAGTCCCTTCGTCTCGGGAACAAAGACTGCTGGTCGCAAAAGTGCCCGTATGTTTAGCTCGGGAGCGCGCCGTAGCTTGAGCAAATCCTTGGCCATCAGAATGCCAATGACGTTTTCGCGTTCGTCCTCGTACACTGGGAAGCGAGAGTGAGCAGTGTCTATGACGGTATTGATCAGTTCATCCAACGGGGCTTGAATGTTGAGCATGTCCATGCGGGTGGCAGCAACCATCACGTCACCTGCTGTCATGTCAGCCATCCGTATCACGCCTTCCAACATGACCCGCGATTCTGCGCCGATGATGTTGTTGTCTTCGGCTTCCGCCAATGTTTCTATGAGCTCAGCTGTTGAGTCCGGACCGGGATGCAGAAATTCTGCCAGCTTGCGCAGGAACGTACGCTTATCTTCTCTATCGGGCGTTCGCGCGTGATATGGGTCTGACACTGACGTTTGGGCTAAGGAGCCTTTGTTTCGGACCCTGTAGGATAGCGGATTTACGTGACGAGTGACATTGTTGGACTTTAGGTCTCAGGAAGAGCTACGACTTTGAGCTTCAATGGCGTTGCGTCGCACTTCCTGTAAGTCGGCCAAGAAACTCCAGAATTGCTTGGCCTGGACCTTGAGCCGGTAGTCCGTTTGAGCCACCTGCTCCTCAATGAGCTCAGTTACCTGACTATCAAGTGTTGCCCGCGGAAGCTGCAAATAGGCTTCTGACTCGGTTCCGTCGCGTTCAACCTTCGCACCAGCATTGCGCGCGATTTTCAACATGGCGACGTTTTCAGATAGGGCATGGATAAACAGCAAATTGATGCCGTCATTGGTGGCGTGCATTGCAGCGCGCTCGAACATGCGTGCCCCGTATCCGCGGCCGCGAGCCGAAGGTAGTACCGAAACGCCAAACTCCGCACATGCTTGGTAGTTCTTGTCTGCAGCATGTGCGAGGTGCGCCATGGCAATCAACTCGAGCTTGCGGTTATAGATTCCGAATATTTCGTCGCGTTCAAAGTCAAGTCCGTCGACATAGCGTTGGATGTGTTCATCTTGTGCGAGGTACCCAAAGCGCAGGTAGCGATCATTCGCATCGAGCGACAGTAAGTGATTTGCGATGCGTTCACGATGATTTGAACCCAATGAGCGGATGGGTACGAGCAGTGGCGTTCGCTTTCTTTTGCCTTCGTCTAGGTTGTCCTGCGGTGGGCGCAAGAGTTCTCGCCCCGCGTCAATAGAGGCCTTTATTAAGGTAGTTGCCATTCGCATACCGGCAATATACGGGTTATCCCTAGTCTTTGCACCCCAAAGTTCAATTTCGATATTTCTAGACTGATCCACTTAGTGCGCTTCGTTACACTGACTCTGTTATGGACGCAGCACACACAATTAGAGGAGCAGTAGCCCGAGTTGACGAAATCAGACAACGCGCGGCCAATGATCCAACTCGCAATGCCGCGCTACTAAAGATCAAGTCCTTGCAAGCGAGGCGTTTTGCCGGCACGTACTCGGATCTACTTGGTTCTGAAGAATACGGAGACGCTGCTAGGTTTTTCTTGGAAGACCTATACAGTGACAAAGACTATACGCAGCGCGATGCCCAGTTTTCGCGGATTGCTGGTGCGTTGCAGCGACTATTCCCACAACAGGTGATTGCAACCGCAGTTGCTTTGGCAGAATTACACCTCTTGACCGAAGATTTGGACTGGCAAATGGCAAATCAGTGGTGCGCACAAACGCCAGCGGTTGCCGGCGTTGAGGCCGCGCATTACGTCGCCTGTTGGAGATCTGTGGGGCAACACGAGAGCAGAATCCAGCAGTTGAGAGTTGTATTGACTGTCGGACGGGACCTCGATCGGTTAACACGAACACCTGGCCTAAGGTTGATGCTGAGAATGATGCGAAGGCCCGCTAAGGCGGCTGGACTAGGCTCCTTACAAGATTTTCTCGAATGTGGTTTTGATACGTTTGCAAAGATGTCAGGTAAGGGGCACAGTGCTGACGATTTCCTTAACACGATTCAAACACGCGAGTCCGCATGGATTCATAGGCTGTCCTATGGAGACATCAAGGAGTGCGAAGTAGAGTTGATGCGCAATCTTCCTTGAGCAGTTCAAAAGTACAGACCAAAAAAAACGCCCAGTCGATCGACTGGGCGTTTTCGGTTTAATAGTCTGACGATGACCTACTTTCACACGGGAACCCGCACTATCATCGGCGCAGAAGCGTTTCACTGTCCTGTTCGGGATGGGAAGGAGTGGTACCTCTTCGCTTTGGTCGTCAGACATAACTGTTTGTCATCTTGATTTGGAATGAACCAGTCAAGACGACCAATTTATAGAGCTACTCAGCTTCATCGATTTAACGAACCTATTTGTAATTGCTTACAAGCAGGATTTTTGAATGCGTCAACTTGGCATAACTTCCTTGATCATATGAGGCACCTTGCGATGCCAGATCAAAGTTATAGGGTCAAGCCGCACGAGCA
>CAUPQG010000008.1:0-190004 GCA_963513355.1 uncultured Rhodoferax sp.
GTGCTAACCATCGCGTACTTTGATAACCTGAGACTACCCCGGCTGTCATGACCTCAAACTCTCGAACCGCCCGGTGCGGACCCGCATGCCGGGTGGTGTGGCAGGGGTGCAGCCTAGAATGGCTGTCCCCTATGCCGATTATGGTGCGCGATGCGTGCGCACGTTCTATTGCTGCATCAAATGCAAGACATCGTCTGGCGTCAAGTCGACCAGGCAACGGGTGTGCCCCAGCGGGCATTCCCGTTCAAAACAGGGCGCGCAGTCCAGTGCGGGCACATACGTTGGATCGTTCTTGAGCCACATTACATGGGCCTGTGGGTTGAGGGGAGGGGTGTGCAGCGGACTGGAGGAGCCAAACAAGGCCACCTGCGGCAGCCCAAATGCTGCGGCTACATGCATCAAACCCGAATCGTTGCTCACAACCGCTTTGGCTGCCGAGATGGCGGCCAGCGCATGGTCCAGCGAGGTGCGCCCGGACCAATCCAGGCACTGACCCGGATGCGCTGTGTTGACGGTACGGGCAATCTCCGCACACAGTGCGGACTCCTTGGAGGAACCCAGCAAGACCACCGGCAAGCACAGCTGTTCGGCCAGTACCGCAAAGTGCCGCGCCGGCCAGCGCTTGGCCGGACCGTACTCTGCGCCAGGGGCGAACACGTAGTATCCGTGGCGCTGCAGCCGCATACCGGCCAGCGCCGCATCCACTGCGATTGGGTCCAGTTGCATTTGGGGCCGGTCCTGCGTTGTGCCAGCCTCTGTGCTCAAGGCCGAATAAAAAGCCACCATGGGCGGACGGTGGTCACCTGGCGGGTTGGGCAGTCGCTGGTTCAGCACCACATAGCGTGACTCGCCTTGGTAGCCCACCCGTTTGGGAATGCCGGCCCACCAGGGCAACAGGGCGCTTTTGAATGAATTGGGGCCAACATAGGCCACGTCAAACTGACCGCGCAACTGGCGCGCCAGGTTACGCCGTGCGCTCCACTGCAGGCCACCATGGGCAAATGGCAGCTCCAGCACAGTGGCTACCTGCGGCATGGCGCGGTAAACCGGAGCCACCCACGGCAGCGCTCCCACCGTCAGCGTCTCGCCCCGGGCATGCAGGCGACGCAGCAAAGGCTCGGTCATGACCGCATCGCCAATCCATTGCGGGGCGATGACCAGGGAGCGGGTCATTGCGCGTGGTGGTTAGTGCCCACCAGCGAAGTGTTCACCCGCTTTCAGGCGGTAGACGGTACTGCAATAGGGGCACTTGGCTTCACCGGAGTGGCCAACATCCAGATAGACCTTGGGATGGGTGTCCCAGGTTTTCATCTGTGCCAAGGGGCTGGGGCAAAACACGCCACCCTGGTGGTTCAGGTCTTTGGCGAGCAGTTCTACAGTGGAGCTTTTCATGGGTTTACCTTCGTGAGCCAATGGGCGTATTTGGGGTTGCGGCCGTTGACGATGTCAAAGAAGGCGCTCTGAATCTTTTCGGTGATGGGACCGCGCGATCCCACATAGTCGTCCTTGCCCAGCTCAATGCGATCGAGCTCGCGGATGGGCGTCACTTCTGCAGCGGTACCGGTGAAGAAGGCCTCGTCGCAGATATAGACCTCGTCGCGGGTGATACGCTTTTGCACCAGTTCGAGCCCCAGGTCTTTGCAGATGTGCATGACGGTGTTGCGGGTGATGCCGTTCAGGGCGCCGGCCGACAGATCGGGGGTGTAGACCACGCCGTTCTTGACCACGAAAAGATTCTCGCCCGCGCCTTCGGACACAAAGCCATTGGCGTCCAACAACATGGCTTCGTCGTAACCGTCGTCGGTCGCTTCCATGTTGGCCAGGATGGAGTTGGTGTAGTTGCTGACTGCCTTGGCCTGCGTCATCGTGATGTTGACGTGGTGGCGTGTGTAGCTGGAGATCTTGACGCGGATGCCGCGCTTCATCCCCTCTTCGCCCAGGTAGGCCCCCCAGGGCCAGGCAGCGACCATCAGATGAATGGTGTTGCCCTTGGGTGATACGCCCAACTTTTTATCACCAATCCAGGTCAGGGGGCGCAAGTAGCCGGATTCGAGATTGTTTTCGCGGATCACAGCGCATTGCGCCTCATTGACCTCTGCCTGCGTGAACGGGATCTTCATGCGCAATATCTTGGCGCTGTTGAACAGGCGTTCGGTGTGTTCTTCCAGGCGGAAAATCGCGGTACCGTTGACGCCCTTGTATGCGCGCACCCCCTCAAACGCGCCGCAACCGTAGTGCAGGGTGTGACTCAGGACGTGGATTTTGGCTTCGCGCCAATCCACCATCTGGCCGTCCATCCAGATTTTTCCATCGCGGTCGGACATTGAAGGGGGTTGCAGGCTCATGGCGGGGTTCCTTGGAAACAGGGTCGTAGATACGCTGATTTTACGACCGGGGTGGGCCTGGTCCCAAGCGATCCAGTGTCGGTCGGCTTAAGGCCGTTGCAATTCCCATTCAACCAGTTTGCCGTTGACAAAACAGCAACGCACGGTGGCGTCTGAAGTGTCTGTCCACAGGTAGGTCTCGTGGTCAGGGTTGGGGTCTTCCATGCGCTGCCCGAGAGCTTGCGTCAGCGCCAAAACCTGTAGCAATGCCATGCCGCGCTCCAGCCGGGCGTGCAGCATCACGGCGCTGGCCACGGTGCCAACGGGTCGCTGCGCAGTGCGCCGCAACACCACCAACATGCGGCTCATGTGCATGAGGACCCACATCACCAAAGCACCCAGGACCAGGGCGATGCCCCCCCATCCGTAGGCACGGTAGGCCATCACCGCCAGAAAAACCAGGACCAGCAACACCACGGCACGGGTGAGGCCGGGGTACTTGTGCATTTGAAACGTAGGCAGTGGCATGGTCAAACCAATCCTCGGACGATGTTCATGGCATCTTCCACGCGGTCCACGGCGTGGATAGTCAGCCCTTCAAACTCCTTGCTGCTGGACTTTTTGGGTGCATTAGCCTTGGGCACGATGGCCACCGTGAAACCCAACTTGGCGGCTTCCTTGAGCCGCTCCTGTCCGCGCGGTGCCGGGCGTACTTCGCCGGCCAGCCCCACTTCACCGAACGCAAAAAAGCCCTTGGGCAGCGGCTTGCCGCGCAGGCTGGAGGTGATGGCCAGCAGCACCGCCAGATCGGCGGCCGGCTCGTTGATGCGCACGCCACCGACCGCGTTCACAAATACATCCTGGTCCATACACGCCACACCCGCATGGCGGTGCAACACGGCCAACAGCATGGCCAGACGGTCACGGTCCAGGCCCACGCTCAGGCGACGGGGCGACGGACCGCCGCTATCGACCAAGGCCTGTATTTCCACTAAAAGCGGCCGTGTGCCTTCCAGCGTGACCATGACACAACTGCCGGGCACCGGTTCGGTATGCTGGCTCAGAAAAATGGCGCTGGGGTTACTGACACCTTTAAGGCCCTTCTCCGTCATGGCGAAGACGCCGATCTCATTAACTGCCCCAAAACGGTTTTTGATGGCCCGGACCAGGCGAAAGCTGCTGTGGGTTTCACCTTCAAAGTACAGCACCGTGTCGACCATATGCTCCAGCACGCGCGGTCCGGCCAATGCACCTTCCTTGGTGACATGACCCACCAGCACAATGGCTGTTCCGCTGGACTTGGCGCAACGCGTCAGGTGGGCTGCGCATTCGCGCACCTGGGCCACCGAGCCCGGTGCTGACGTGAGCTGGTCTGAATACACGGTCTGTATGGAATCGATGACCGCCACATCGGGCTGCAGGCTGTCGATGGTGGCCAGTATTTTGTCCAGTTGGATCTCTGCCAGCACCTTGACCTGCGAAGCGTCCAACCCCAAACGGCGCGAGCGCAGAGCGACCTGGGCACCACTTTCTTCGCCAGTGACATAAAGAGTTGATTGCCCCCCGCGCTGCAGCGAATCCAGCGCCTGCAGCAGCAATGTGGATTTGCCAATGCCGGGGTCACCCCCGATGAGCACCACGGCGCCTTCAACTATGCCGCCGCCCAACACGCGGTCCAACTCGTCCTGACCCGTTGGCGTGCGTTGCACATCGCTGGCTTCAATGTCGGACAGTACGGCGACTTCGGCCGTTTTGGCCAGCGATTGGAATTGTGAGGTGTAACGGTTCTTGGCCGGTGCGGACGATTCGGCGACCGACTCGATCAGGGTGTTCCAGGCCGCGCAATGGGGGCACTTGCCCAGCCACTTGGGGCTGGTGCCGCCACATTCAGTGCACGTGTAAACGGTTTTGTCTTTGGCCATGCTGCCATGTTACTGTATAAAACTACAGATCTTTGATCTGAGTCCTGGCTTTGCGCACCTTGTCGATGCTCAGAGTAACCCGCATGTTCTCTGCGGTCACTGCGGCGGCAATGGTTGTAGCGGGTGTTGTGGTCTCTTTGCACACTTGTTTGCCCAGTGCAACGCCATCCTTGTCCAGAATCGGAATAACCCAGGGGGTATTGGCACGTGCGCCGCGCTGTACCGACACCGCGGTTTCACCATTGGCCAACTTCACGTAAGTGCCGGGAGGATAAAAGCCGGCCGCCTGCGCCATCGCCGATGCCATGCCCTGGGCCGCACCTTCAGCCCCCATCACCATGGTCTTGACCGCCTTCAAGGGTGACAGAGAGCCCCTTGTCTTGCGCCCAGCCATCTTGGCTACAAAGCCGTCCGCCATGGCCAGTATGCGGCGTGCCACGAGTGTGCTGGCCAGGCCTTCGGGTGCTTCCGGCGCGTGGTGCCAGCGCACGATGTCCAGCACCTCGGGGTTGTCCAGTCCAAGACCTTGCAGGATAACTACGCCTTTTTCAGGGTGTTCCTTGATCAGCGTCCGCTGCCAGGCGGTGGGTGCTGAATTTTGGCGCGCCAGGCTGTCCTGGTCGCGCGCCATGCCGATATTCATCAGCAGGGCTGCAGTCATTAATGCTTCACATTGTGGGTTGGGCACCGCCAGCTTGCGTGCCGTCATGTGACAAATCACCGAACACAACAAGGCGTGTGTGGCGCTATATCCCTGTGCGGTGTCGGCAAGGGCCTGAAAAAGGCAAAACAGACTGTCGTCGGTGTCGGCACGCAGCAGCTCCAGCGTTTTGGCTTCCAGCCCCGCCAGCCGCTCCAGTGGGTTGATGGCCAGCCCGCCCTGGTAGAGGATGCCGCGCAACACTTCCTGCAGGTCCGGCCAACCGCCGTTGAGTTGTTCACCGACGATGTAGTCGCTTTCCCGGATTTCATTGGGCATGGCTGCCTGGCTGATGGACTGAACATCCGCACCCGCGCTGAGCATGGTGTGGACCATGCGCTCGTAACTGCGTTGCCAGGCCAATGCATCGCTTGGTGTGGCGCTGGCATGGTGGGCGTGCAGTTTTTCGCGGTGCTCTTCGGACGTGACGGGTTGGCCCTTGCGCAACAGCAGTTGGCCCGTGGCGCTCCACAGGTCCACCGGCAGGGGCTGCCCAATGCCCAGCAGGGCTACGGGGATCGGTACATACTTCATAAAGCCACCTCGACAGGAACGCGTTGCGCCAAACCACACATCAGCTCATAACCCACCGTCTGGGCTTGGGCTGCGATCTCGTCTATGGCCAAGACGGAGCCATTGGCGGCCACACCCCATAAGGTCACTGTGCTGCCAGTACCCGCCAGTGGCACGGGTGTCAGGTCCACCGTAATCATGTCCATGCTGACCCGACCCACTGTGCGGGCTCGTATGCCGTCTACCAGCACCGGCGTTCCAGTGGGGCAAATGCGGGGATAACCGTCGGCATAGCCACAGGCTACCACGCCAATGCGCATCGGCTCCGGGGCCTGGAAGCTTGAGCCATATCCGACGCTAGCCCCGGCCGGTAAATCCTGGGTTGCTATGATTTTTGCAGCAAGTGTCATGGTGGGCAGCAATCCCCAGTCGGCCGCGCTGTGCTCGGGGAAGTCGGGTGCACTGCCATACATGGCGATACCCGGGCGTACCCAGTCCGACACCACCAACTGCTCGGGCTTGGCTTCGGCTTGCGCCGGGTCCACGGTATGCCGCAAGGTCGCGGCGCTGTTGCTCAGGCTGCGCTCGCCGGGCAGGTCGCGTGTGGTACGTGCAAAAACAGCCATTTGTTCGGCTACACCCTTGGGGCCGTCAGCGTCACTGAAGTGGGTCATCAAGGAAATCTCGTCCACCTGGGGCAGGGCATTGAGCCGAGCCCAGGCGGATCGGTAGCGTTCGGGTGCAAAGCCCAGCCGGTTCATGCCGGAGTTCATTTTGAGGAACACCCGCTGCGGCACATTGGTCTTGTGGGCAGCCAACATGTCGATCTGGGCCTCAGAGTGCACCGTGTGCCAAAGGTCCAGGCGCGAACACAGCTCCAGGTCACGCAGCTCAAAGGCACCTTCCAGCATCAAGATGGGACCACGCCAGCCCAGGTCGCGCACGCGTTGTGCCTCATTAAAGTCCAGCAGCGCAAAACCGTCGGCACCGCGCATGCCCTCAAAGACACGTTCAATACCGTGGCCGTAGGCATTGGCCTTCACCACCGCCCAAACCCGCGCATCCGGCGCGGCGCGGCGCAGCCGCTCCAAATTGTTGCGAAAAGCCTGGGTATGAATGGTGGCGAGTATGGGGCGGGGCATGACAAAACCTTGGGAACAACGGAGTAACGACGGAGTGACCGGATTCTGACACTGCCGGGCGTGCTATAACCATGACACGTTTGGAGACCCCCACAATAACCCCACGCATCAGTTTTCCTGATGCGCGCACACCCCTCGAATGAAACGCGGTTTTTACACCATCATGTCGGCGCAGTTCTTCAGCTCGCTGGCAGACAACGCCCTGTTTGTTGCGGCTGTGCAATTGTTACGCAGTGGCGGTGCGCAGGAATGGCAGCAGGCTGCTTTGGTTCCCATGTTTGCGCTGTTCTACGTGGTGCTGGCACCCTTTGTGGGTGCTTTTGCCGATGCGCTACCCAAAGGCAAGGTCATGCTGTACAGCAACACCATCAAGATTGGGGGCTGCCTGATGATGCTGTTTGGCACCCATCCCTTGATGGCGTATGCCATTGTGGGCTTGGGCGCGGCGGCCTATTCACCGGCCAAATATGGCATCCTGACCGAACTCTTGCCCGCAAGCCAACTGGTAAAGGCCAATGGCTGGATCGAGGGCCTGACCATCGCCTCCATCATCCTGGGTGTGTTGTTGGGCGGCCAGTTGGTCGGTCCAGTTGTCTCCAACTACCTGCTGTCCTTTGACATGCCACTGCTAGACACGGGCATTGATAGCGCGCCCGAGTCCGCTATCAGTGTGCTGATACTGGTCTATATCGTGGCCGCCTGGTTCAACACCCGCATTCCCAATACGGGCGTGCCGATGCGGCCTCTGCCCAAAAGTCTGGTCAGTTTGCTGCCCGATTTCTGGAGCTGCAACTTGCGCCTGTGGCGCGACCGCCTGGGCCAGATTTCATTGGGTACCACCACACTGTTCTGGGGTGTCAGTGGCAATCTGCGGTTTATTGTTTTGGCGTGGGCCTCTGCCGCACTGGGTTACAGCGTGACGCAGGCATCGGCCTTGGTGGGTGTTGTTGCTATCGGAACGGCAGTGGGTGCTGTGGCGGCGTCAATGCGTATGCGGCTGGACCAGGCCACACTGGTGCTGCCGTTGGGCATTGCCATGGGCGTACTGGTGATTTTGCTGAACTTCATTACCAATGTATGGGTTGCCGCACCTTTCCTTGTGTTGTTGGGCGGCCTGGGCGGCTTTTTGGTGGTCCCCATGAATGCGCTGCTGCAACACCGCGGCCATAACCTGATGGGTGCCGGCCGGTCCATTGCCGTGCAAAACTTCAACGAGCAGGCTTGTATTCTGGGTCTGGGCGCGTTTTACAGCCTGTCGACTGGAATGGGGCTGTCGGCATTTGGCGCCATTACCGTGTTTGGCCTTGTGGTCGCCGGATTCATGTGGCTGATCAAACGCTGGCACGAACACAACTGCCGCGAGCATGCTGCAGATATTGCCAATCTGCTGGAAATCGCCCGCCACGACAATCTGCATGGCTGAACTGCCAGGCCGGCTTTAGCCTACCGGCGTTTGCGACCACACCACCCGGTCGCGACCCTGTTCCTTGGCGGCGTACAAGGCCTGGTCGGCAGTGGCATACAGCGTGTCCAACGCAGCCTGTTGGCCCATCTGCAATCCGGTGACGCCGAAGCTGGCGGTCATAGGCACCAGCAGACCGTCCTGGAGTGCCAAGGGCGACTCACGCACTACTTCGCGTAGTTTTTTGGCCAGACTCAGTGCGCCTGCGGGTTGCGTGTTGGGCATCAACAGAATGAATTCTTCACCCCCCATACGGGCCAGCACATCCGTGCTGCGTACGTGGGCCGACAGTCGGGCAGCAATCTGCTGCAGTACAACATCCCCCATGGGGTGGCCATACTGGTCATTGACGCGCTTGAAGAAGTCCAGGTCCACCATCAGCACACACAGGTCGCTGGGCATACGGACCCGCCGGTCCAGCTCCTGCTGTGCCAATGCCAAGAATTTTCGGCGGTTGTAGAGCCCGGTCAAGGTATCGCGCTCAGCCAGAAACTCCAGTTCCTGCTGTTTCACGAGCAGGGCTGCGTTGCTTAGCTCCAGTTTGCGCTGTAGAAGCACGGTGCGCGCGTACTGGTGCCACATCATGGCCGAAATGAGTTGAGCGATCAACACGACGGCAATGGCTTGTATCTGCAGACTTGCCAGTAGCGTGGAGTCGATGCTGCTGCCACGCAAAATGGTCCAGAAAATCAAAAAAGCGGCCCCAAAGACCAAACCCGACAATGCTGGTCGCATCAGGGGCAAAACCGCCGTCCCCATGCAGATCACCATAAAGGTGGCGATACCGTTTCCAACGCCCACATCCTGAATTGCTGCTGCTGCACCAAAGGCCAGATAGGTGCCGCAAAACGCCGTTTGTACCGCCCTGGCCGCGAGACCTGTGCTCATGTTGCGTCGCAACAAAAAGTGGGCCAGCAGTCCGAACACCAGCAGGCCCAAGGTCACGCTTACTTGCAAAGTGGTCAAAGCATCAGCCCAGGCTTGCAGATTGGTCTGCCCCTGTGGCGCCCGGTACTGGGCAAACCACATTGCCAGCAGAGCATGCAGCGGCACGCCCAACAGCATGAGAGCACGGGTACGCCGCAAGGTGACGCTCGTGGCAATGCCTTGAACCTGGTCGTATTCCTGCTTGATGCGCTTGGCACTGGCCCGCCAGTGTGTGAACCGGGAAGATGTTGTCACCGTGGCCCTCTCCATTCTTTTTCTCACGCGAACGGCAGTTGTAAACCGCAGTTCTCGTAGCAAGGGAATCTTCACACCATTGGCACTGCCCTGCAAGTTCTTTTGTGTAGTGCTAAGGTACAAGCCTTCACGACAAGAGGCGCAACTGCACCATGACCACTGTTTACGATTTTGAAGCCCTGACCATCAACGGCAAGTCCGTGCCCCTGAGCCAATACCAGGGCAAACCCATGTTGATCGTCAATACTGCCAGCGCCTGTGGCTTTACTCCCCAGTTTGCTGGTTTGGAAGAGCTGCACCAGACCTACGGGAAAAAGGGGCTGGTGGTGTTGGGTTTTCCCTGCAACCAGTTTGGGGCTCAGGACTCGGGCAGCAACGACGAGATTGCCGAGTTTTGCCAACTGAACTACGGCGTGAGCTTTCCGATGATGGCCAAGATTGATGTCAATGGCAGCGATGCACACCCGCTGTACCAGTGGCTGTCCGCTGAGGCACCAGGCCTCTTGGGTACAAAGGCTATCAAGTGGAACTTCACCAAATTTCTGGTGGGCAAAGATGGTCAGGTGCTCAAACGTTATGCGCCCACCGATACGCCCAAGAGCATGGCGGACGATATTGAGGCGGCGTTGGCCTAAACCGGCGGGCCCAAACCGACGCAAGGCGCGGTTGCCTTGCCAGCACTGCGCATGGTGTGGTGTCAGTAGAAGCACCAGTCCAGACTACCTTCCCTAGGCGGCAGGCCCATGGGATACTGCCATCTGTGAACGACACGTCGAAACCCACGTTATCCGGGGAAGGCCCTTGGAAGCTGGCCCTCGAAGGGTCCGGGCTGGGTGTGTGGGACTGGAATCTGGTCACGGGTGAACAAGTCCATTCCCGCCACTGGGAAGAAATGTTGGGCTACACCGAAGGTGCTCACACCCAGGGCTACCGGGACTTCGAAGCCTTGGTTCATCCTGAAGACCTGGCCATGGTGCAGGCGGCGGCCCGTGACTACATGGTCGGCCTCACACCTGAATACGCAGTGGATATGCGCATGCGCTGCAGCGACGGCAGCTGGAAGTGGATATTTGCCCGGGGCACGGTGGTGGAGCGGGATCCTTCAGGATTGCCGCTGCGCATGATCGGCACCCACACTGACATATCCGAGCGCAAACGGGCAGAGGAAGTCTTGCGGACCCTCAACGCCGAGCTGTCAGAAAACTCGGAGCTCTTGCAAACCACGCTGACCAGCATCAGCCAGGGCATTTTGTTGTTTGACGCCGATCGCCGGGTACGCAAGTTCAACCCCAGGGTCTGCGAACTACTGGACCTGCCGATGGAGTTTCTGGCTACCCTGCCGACCGAACAGGAGCTGGTTCACATCCAGTTGCAGCGCGGCGATTTTGGCCCAGATGCCCAACTGGTGGATACCGCTGTTCGCAGCGAATGGATTATTGCCGCGGCCGCGGCCGGTGCCGCAGACACCCTGCCCACACGTTATGTGCGCCAGACGCGGACCGGACGTACCCTGGAAGTGCGGACCCAGTCGCTGCCCGACGGCGGCAAGGTGCGCACTTTTGCCGACGTCAGCGCATATGTGTTGGCAGAAGCCGATCGTAAACGCCTCAACCAGTTGCTGGAAGCGACCCAGACCATTGCCGGTGTGGGCGGCTGGGAGCGCGACTTTGTCAGCGGTGCGGTGTTCTGGACAGAAGGCATTTACCGCATTCTGGAAGTAACACCCGACCAATACACGCCGGGTGATCTGTCTTCCACGCAGCGCTTCTTCACTCCCTCCGCCTTGGCCGCAATCCAGCCAATCATTCCCACCAGCGATGCTGTCACCGAGACCAGCCACGATCTGGAGTTGGAGATGGTCACCTGGAAAGGGCGCCACATCTGGGTCCGGTTCAAAGGCTCCACCAGTTGGGACAAGGGCCGCCCACTCAAGCGCACCTCGGTGCTGCAGGACATCACCGAGCTGCGGCTGGCAGAGGCCGCCGCGAGAGAGAGTGAGGAGCGCTGGAAGCTGGCACTCGAGAGCAGTGGCGACGGTGTATGGGATTGGCACATCCAGGAGGGAACCGAGTTTTTCTCCCAGCGGTTGCTGCAAATGTGTGGTTATGACGGTGGCGATCTGCTCAGCCGCCCCGACGAGTTTGACGACCGCACGCATCCGGATGACTTGGAGCAATTGAACCAGGCAAGGCTGGACCACTTTGAAGGTCGCGCACCGATGTACCAGAGCGAGCGCCGCATCCTGTGCAAGGATGGCAGCTGGAAGTGGGTGCTGAGCCGGGGCATGGTCATCAGCCGCGATACCGATGGCAAACCGTTGCGCATGATCGGAACGTTTACCGATATTTCCAGCCGCAAATCGGCCGAGGCCTTGATACGGCAGCAGGCTTTCTACGACACGCTGACCGGCCTGCCCAACCGGCGCATGCTGCGCGATCGGCTGGAGCAGGAAATCAAACGCAGCAAACGCGACCACCAGGAACTTGCCATTCTGTTCATTGACCTGGACCATTTCAAAGAGGTTAACGACACTCTGGGCCATGACCGTGGTGACCTTTTGCTGGTGGAGGCCGGACGGCGCATCCAGGGCTGCGTGCGGGCATCTGATACGGTGGCACGCATGGGCGGTGACGAGTTCACGGTGATCCTGGCCGAGCTGCCCAGCAGCAGCCACCTGGAAGGCATTCTGCAGAAGATGTTGCGGGCGCTGGGGGGCGTTTTTCAGCTGGGCACCGAGCAGGTTTTTGTGTCGGCCAGCATCGGCATCACCATGTACCCGACCGATGCCACCGAGATTGAGGACCTGTTCAAAAACGCCGACCAGGCCTTGTATGTGGCCAAAGGCGCGGGGCGCAACCGATTCAGCTTTTTTACCCCGGCCCTGCAGGAGGCCGCACTCACCCGCGTGCGCTTGGCCAGCGACCTGCGCACTGCGTTGGTGGAGCAGCAGTTTTATCTGGTGTACCAACCCATCGTGGAACTGGCCACAGGCGCCATTCACAAGGCCGAGGCGCTGATTCGTTGGCAACACCCCACGCGCGGGCTGGTCAGCCCGGCGGCATTTATCCCGATCGCCGAGTCCTGTGGCCTGATTGTGGAGATTGGCGAATGGGTGTTCCAGCAGGCGGCCATGCAGGTGCGGGCCTGGCGCCATGCGCTGGCGGACGATTTTCAGATCAGCGTCAACCGGTCGCCGGTGCAGTTCCACCACAACGGCACCGCTGACAGCAGCTGGGCCGAGCAGCTCAGCGCCCAGGGCATGCCCGGGGACAGCATCGTGGTTGAAATTACCGAGGGCCTCCTGCTGGACACCAGTTCCAGCGTGGCAGAGACCCTGCTGGCGCTGCGCGCTGCAGGCATCGGTGTGTCACTGGATGACTTTGGCACCGGGTATTCGTCGCTGTCTTACCTGCAAAAATTTGACATTGACTTTGTCAAGATCGACCAATCCTTTGTTCGCCACCTGACGGCCAACTCCACCGAGCTGGCCCTGTGCCGGGCCATTGTGGTGATGGCCCATGCGCTGGATATGCGTGTGATTGCCGAAGGGGTCGAGACAGCCCAGCAGCGCGATTTGCTGGCCTCAGTGGATTGCGACTACGTGCAAGGCTACCTGTACGCCAAGCCCATGCCAGCGCTGGAGTTCGAGGCCTTTGTGGCAGCCTATCGTGCGTCGTCGCAAACCCAGTTGATCCTATCGGCCGGCTGAAGCCAGCGCCGTGTCCAGCACCTCGACCCAGTGCCGCACCGGTGTGGTGGTGCCGCTTTGCAGATGGGTGATGCAGCCAATGTTGGCCGACACCACGACTTCGCGTTGCAGTTCACCCAGGTGGCCCAGCTTGCGGTCGCGTAACTGGGTGGCCAGCTCCGGGTTGAGTACGCTGTAAGTGCCGGCCGATCCGCAGCACAGGTGGGCCTCGTTCATTGCGGTGCGGATGTCAAAGCCCAATGCGCCCAGGTGTTGTTCGATACCGCCTTTGAGCTTTTGTCCGTGTTGCAGGGTGCAGGGCGGGTGCAGTGCCAATGTGGGCGCATGGGTTCGGATATGTGCGGTCAACGCGGGATTCTGGGTCTGCAAAGCCCCCACGATGCTGGGCAACAACTCGCTGAGGTCGCGTGTCAGGGCGCTGATGCGCTGTGCCTTGGCGGCGTAGGCCCCGTCGTCCTGCAAGATGTGTCCATACTCCTTGACGGTTACGCCACAACCGGATGCATTCATGACGATAGCCTCCACACTGCCATCCTCTACGTGGGGCCACCAGGCGTCGATGTTGGCGCGCATGTGCGCCTTGCCGCCGTCCTGGTCATTCAGGTGGAACTTGACCGCACCGCAGCATCCCGCTTTGGGCGCTACCACCGTTTGTATGCCGGCTGCGTCCAGCACGCGTGCGGTGGCACTGTTGATATTGGGAGCCATGGCGGGTTGCACGCAGCCCGCCAGCATCAGCACCTTGCGGGCATGGGTGCGGGTCGGCCATTGACCGGCGTCCTGTTTGGGGGGTACCTTGGCTTTCAGTGCTGCCGGCAAAAGGGGGCGAACCAGTTGGCCCATGGCCATAGCAGGGCCAAACAGAGGGGATGGGATGCCTTCCTTGAGTGCCCAGCGCAGGGCCTTCTCGGTGGCGGGGCGCTCCACCTTGGCGTCCACGAGCTTGCGGCCGATGTCCAGCAGGTGACCATAGTCCACGCCGCTGGGGCAGGTGCTTTCGCAGTTGCGGCAGGTCAGGCAGCGGTCCAGGTGCTGCTGGGTGGCACGGGTGGGGGTTTCACCTTCCAGCACCTGTTTCATCAGGTAAATACGGCCACGCGGACCGTCCAGCTCGTCGCCCAACAGCTGGTAGGTCGGGCAGGTAGCGGTGCAAAAGCCGCAGTGCACACACTTGCGCAAAATGGCTTCGGCGGCTTGGCCATCGGCCGTGTTCTGGTATTCGGGGGCGAGCTGGGTTTGCATGGGTAGGTCCGGGGCCTCTTGTGTCAGCGCATCGCCTTACCAGGCGGAGAAAAGGCGCTGCGGGTTGAAGATGCCGTGGGGATCCAGGCTCTGTTTCAGGCGCTGCTGAATGGCCAGTTGCGCCGCATCATTTATAGAAAACTGGCCCATAGCCCCCGTTAATGTTGAATGGAGTGCTATAAAAATACTAGCATTTCCGCCGTGTGCCGTGGCAAGTGCATGGAGTTGTTCGCCTGCATCTACAGGTGCCCAGAGCCAGCGCAGGCCGCCGTGCCACTCAACCAATTGTGGCCAGGGCAGGGTGTCCAGGGCCGGGGCGGTTTGGGCCACGCTCAGGCGCCACAGGGCCAACCCAGGGTCTGCAGGGCGTGCAAAAAAAGGCAGTTGCTGGTCGCGGCATTGCGCCCAGTCGCCTTGGGCCTGTGCGTTGTCCATACGCTGGCCGGGCTGCTCTGCCAGCATCTTGTGGCATGCGGCTTCGACCGCTGCCACCGCGCCACGCACGCGCACAAACAGCAGGTCCTGGTCCGCAGATCCTGCGGTGTTGTCATGTACCCAGCAGCTGGCATTGAGCGGCAGGGGCTGGCCGCCCCATCGATGCAGGCACTCCAGCGCGCTGGCCTGGTCCAGGGCGAAAACAAGCGTGGCCTCGGCCGGGGCCATTGGCAGCACTTTGAGTGAAACCTGGGTGATCAGCCCCAGCGTGCCCATGCTACCGACCATCATGCGTGACACGTCGTACCCGGCCACGTTTTTCATGACCTGGCCACCGAATACGAGTGCCTCGCCCAGGCCATTGACCATGTGCAGGCCCAGCACGTATTCACGCACAGCGCCAGCACTGGCGCGGGCCGGGCCGCTCAGGCCGGCGGCAACCATGCCTCCCACGGTCGAAGTGCCCGTTGCGGCGTTAGACCACGCGAAATGCGGTGGCTCAAAGGCCAGGCACTGGCCCTGTTCCGCCAACACGGTTTCCAGCTCGGCCAGGGGTGTGCCGGCCCCAACGGTCACCACCAGTTCAGAAGGCTCATAGCTCAGGATGCCATCGAGACCCCGTGTGTCCAGCACCGTGCCCTGTGGGTTGGTGTTGCCATAAAAATCCTTGCTGCCGCCACCGCGTATGCGCAGCGGTGTGCCATCGGCCGCTGCTGTGCGTATCTGTTCAGTGAGGCGCGCAAGCGCTGGGGCCATCGTGGTTTGCATGCAGTGCATGTTAGCGGCCCACCTCTGGTTGTGGTGTGAATTTTTTGCGGCTTTGGGTTGCGAAAAATTCTGATGTGCCGCATCAACGCGACACGTGTCACCACGCGTTCGTTCAGTCGATGAAGTTATTCACCGGCAGGCCCGGTACTTCCACGCGGGTCGAAAACACACAGCCAGACAAGGGGAAAGCCGCCAGCTCAGTGTCACTGCGTTTGTACCGCGCTGTGGTCACATAGAGTGTTCTGCCGTCCTCACCACCCAGGCAGGGCATGGTGGGGCACATGGCGGGTACGGGTATCTCGGTCAGCAGTTGGCCGTTGGGGGAAAACTTGCAAATGCGCTGGCCTTCAAACATAGCGACGTAGTAGTTGCCCTGCACATCGACCGCAGCTCCGTCGGGCCGGCCTCGGTAGGCGGGAAGGCCGTTGGTGTTGCGCGGCGCGTCCCACTGCCAGTCGGAAGGTTTGGGTGGCAGCTGCTGGAAGATGCGGTGCGCACTGAGCGCATTGGCTTGCACATCAAAGTCCCAGGCATGGATGACGTGGTTCGGTGTGTCGGCCCAGTAGGTCGTGCGCCCGTCCGGGCTCCAGCCCAGGCCGTTGCCGGTGAGGGCATTGCCTGCGTGCTGTTGGACCAGCGGTGCGCGGCCTGCGCGGCAATCGATCGAATACAAAGCCCCGGCCATGTTGGCCTTGGGCTCGTCAATCGTGCCTACCCAAAAACGGCCCAATGCGTCGCATTTGCCATCGTTGGCGCGTACGGCAGCGGTGTCGTAGGGCAAGGTCGTGATCAGTTCCAGCGCGCCTCGCCATTCACGGGCACGGAACACGCCGTCACGTCGTGCAAGGACCAGGCCGCCGCTGGCGGCTGGAGCAATGCAACCGGGTTCGCTGGGCATATCCCAACGGTCCACCGTGCCCATGTAGACATTGGCACGGCAAACTTGCTTGCCGGGTATGTCAACCCAGTACAGGGTCTGTTCCTGTGGATGCCAGAAGGGTGATTCGCCCAGCAAAAAAGGGTCGGGGCTGACGGTCTGCCAATCCAGGGTCAAGGTTTGCGGTGTTGTTGGTGTAGTTGTCATGCGTGTTCCACTTCGATGCGCATTGCGCTGGAGAAAGTCTGACCGGGTTGCAAGATGCAAATGCCCAGGTCTTCTGCGCTGGCTCCGGTTTGGGCTATGCGGTTCACTGCATCATTGACATGGCTGACCGGCTCAATGGCAATACTGTCGCTCTGCGGCGTGCTGTAAACCACCAGGCGGCTCAGGCTGGAGCGCACCTGTATGTTCAATTCGCTATCGCGCAGCTCTACCGTGCCAGCCCAGCCGTCAAAGCAGTGGTCCACGTCCAGTGTGGCGCACGCGGCGTTGATGCCGGTGCTGGGCGCCCAGTGGGTGGGCAGCTTGTCATGCCCCATCTCCCAGCGTCCGGTGGCTTCAAAATTTACATGGCTATCAGGCCGCTTGACGAAGAACGGATGCCAGCCCAAACCCACGGGCACGGTCTGAGCCGACTGGTTGGTGATGCTCAGGGACAGTTCCAGCGCATGGGCTTCGACCTTGAAGGCCTGCGAACAATCAAAGTCAAAGGGCCAGGAAGCATCGGCCTTGTGTTCGTACGACAAGAGTGCAAAGGTGTCACTGGCTTCCAACACCGTCCAGGGCCTTTCCCACCCCACACCGTGGATGGCATGTGGATCGGGTGCCCAGTTCTGGATCAACGGGTGGTCCGTGCCCCGCCACTGCAGCGTGGCCTGGCCCACCCGGTTGGAAAACGGCACCAGCGGGTAACTGCCAGCCTGGCGTACCGAATGCAATTCCTGGGCGGGTGTGGAACGCAACACGGGCTTGCCCCCCAGCCACAGGCCGGCGATGCTGCCACCCAGTTCAGGTTTGAGTTCGCACACGAGTTCCGCGTGGCGCAGGGTGAGGGGAGTTTGCATCCGCCAAATTGTGCACCCTGAACCGGCAAAAAAAAGGCCCTTGGGAACCAGTTGGTTACCAAGGGCCTGATGGCATGTGCAGCGTGTGCTGCGCTGGGAGAAACCGGATTAGCGGTTATATGCAGTCTCGCCGTGCGAGGTGATGTCCAGACCTTCGCGTTCGTCTTCTTCGCTCACACGCAGACCAATGGTCTTGTCGACGATGAAGAAAGCGATGATGGATACAACAGCGGACCACAACACGGTCACACCCACAGCCTTGGCCTGGATCCAGACCTGGCCTGCGATGGAGTAGTCCGCTGCGGGGATCATGGTTGCTGTGACCCAGTCGCCCATGGCGCTAGGACCGCCCAAGGAGGGCGATGCAAACACACCGGTCAACAGGGCACCCAGAATGCCGCAGACACCGTGCACGCCGAACACGTCCAGCGAGTCGTCGGCACCCAGCATCTTCTTCAGACCCGTCACGCCCCACAGACCGGCAAAACCTGCGATCAGGCCAATGGCCAGTCCGCCGCCAATACCGACGTTACCGGCCGCTGGGGTGATCGCCACCAAGCCAGCCACCGCACCGGATGCAGCACCCAGCATGGAGGCTTTACCCTTGACCATGGCTTCACCGATGGACCAGGTCAACACGGCTGCCGCAGTAGCGCCCAGTGTGTTGATGAAGGCCAGTGCCGCAAAACCATTGGCTTCCAGCGCAGAGCCTGCGTTGAAGCCGAACCAGCCCACCCACAACAGCGCCGCGCCGACCATGGTCAGTGTCAGGCTGTGGGGTGCCATGGCTTCCTTGCCGTAACCGATACGCTTGCCAATGAAGAAGGCACCGACCAGACCGGCAACGGCGGCGTTGATGTGCACCACGGTACCGCCAGCAAAGTCCAGCGCGCCCCACTGCCACAACATACCGGCCTTGGCGGTCATGGCGTCGGCCACTTCCTTGGAGGCGTAGGCGTCAGGGCCCATCCAGAACCAGACCATGTGTGCTATCGGTGCGTAGCTGAAGGTGAACCACAGAACCATGAAGGCCAACACAGCGGAGAACTTGATACGTTCTGCGAAGGAGCCGACGATCAGGGCGCAGGTGATACCGGCAAAGGTAGCCTGGAAAGCTGCAAACACGATTTCAGGGATGTAGACACCCTTGCTGAACGTGGCCGCGTTGGCAAAGGTGCCAGCCGCGTTGTCCCAGACGCCCTTCATGAACAGCCGGTCGAATCCACCAATGAACTGGTTGCCCTCGGTGAACGCCAGGCTGTAGCCGTAGATGAACCACAGCACCACAATCATGGAGAACGTGACCATGACCTGCATCAGCACAGACAGCATGTTCTTGCTGCGGACCAAGCCGCCATAGAACAGGGCCAGGCCGGGTACGGTCATCAAGATGACCAACAAGGTGGAAACCATCATCCAGGCAGTGTCGCCCTTGTTGGGAACAGGGGCAGGTGCCGCTGCGGGTGCAGCAGCCTCTGCTGCGGCGGGCGCTGCTGCCGCTGGTGCTGCGGCTGCAGTCGCAGCTGCTTCAGCCGATGCGGTCACAGCGGGTGCCGATGCGGGTGCTGCGGTTTGCGCCAAAGCGACTGACCCAGCGGTCAGCAGGCCCCAGCCCAGCGCGAGGGATACGAGTAGCTTTTTCATAGTGCCTCTTTTCCTGTTTCACCGGTACGGATGCGAACAACCTGCTCTAGGTCGTACACAAAAATCTTGCCGTCACCAATCTTGCCGGTACGTGCCGCGCCTTCGATGGCTTCGATCACGCGCTCCACCAGAGCGTCGTCAATGGCCGCCTCAATCTTGACCTTGGGCAAGAAATCGACCACGTATTCCGCACCGCGGTACAGCTCGGTATGGCCTTTTTGGCGGCCAAAGCCTTTGACCTCGGTGACTGTGATGCCCTGCACGCCCATGCCGGACAAGGCTTCGCGCACCTCGTCAAGCTTGAACGGTTTAATAATCGCCGTTACGAGTTTCATACTGCTATTTCCTTGAAGGGTGAACTGAGAATCAGAAGGTGTACTTCACGCCGACCGTGACAGCGTTCTTGCCCAGGTTGTCAAAGGTTCCAACCTTGTAGAAGACGTCTTTGGCGTCGGTCGTGTAGGCTGACAGGGAGGCAGACAAGCCATTCCCGAAGTCTTTGCCCAGGGTCAGCGAGAAGTCTGTGTAGTCACCATTGCCGCCCTGGTTGGGGATGGTCTGGCGGCCAACGTGTGGTGTCAGCGAGAAGCCGTTGCCCAGGTCGATAGCTGCGGCCGCTTCCAGATAGGAGCTTCCCGAGCTGTTGGGGTTGGCAATGAAGTTGCCGGTGGACTGGCTGTACTTGACGGTGACGACGCCAAAGGTCAGGGCGCCATAGAACTCGGTGGTGTTGGCATTGACCAGCACGCGGTCAGCTGTGTTGTTGGGGTATTGGTACGTGATCACACCCACGTCGAAACTCAGACCGGAGGTGATTTCACCTTTGTAGCCGCCGTACAGGTCGACTTCAAGCGTGCCGTCTGTGGCGCCCACGTAGTCCTTGATCCAGCTGACGTTGGAACCCCATGCGCCTGCGTAGAAGCCGCTGGCATGTGCAAAGTCCACACCGGCTTGCAAAGCGGGCTTGAAGGATGTCTGTGCCACGCTGCGGAAGCGGTAGTCGCTCACGACACCCACATTGAAGCTCAGCGTGGACGCAGGCGCAGGTGCAGCCGTTTGGGCCATGGCGGTCGTGCCCAGCAGGGCAGCAGTTGCAAGAACAAGAATGGATTTGGTTTTGAAGTTCATGGGGATAGTCCTGAAGGGTTGCGGGATGAACCATCTAAGCAGGATGTATGCCATTGCAATTTTTCGCGCTGACACTGCAAATATGTCCACCACTTTTTGCCGAAGGCGGTATGCTAGCTGTATAGAAAAACAGCTATTTGCGGACGGATGCACCTGTTTGGGGATAAGTCATTGCGGTGCGCACTACTTTGGGAGATCCTGAAATGGGCTTATCTTTGGTGCAGAGCCGTGCACTGCGGGGGCTGGACGCGGCCAAGGTGACGGTAGAAGTGCACATGGCCAACGGCTTGCCCAGCTTCACGTTGGTAGGTTTGGCCGATGTGGAGGTGAAGGAGGCGCGCGAGCGGGTGCGCTGCGCCATCCAGAACGCGGGGCTCACCTTTCCCCATAACCAAAGAATCACGGTGAATCTGGCCCCAGCCGATCTGCCCAAAGACTCGGGCCGGCTGGATTTGCCCATTGCGCTGGGCATTCTGGCGGCCAGCGGGCAGATCGACGGTGCCCAACTCTCACAGTATGAATTTGCCGGTGAACTTTCCCTGACTGGGGCACTGCACCCTGTTCGCGGTGCACTGGCCATGGCACTGGCGCTGCACACCGGCAAGGTGGCCACACGCCTGGTGCTGCCGCCGGGCAATGCTGAAGAGGCAGCCCTGGTGCCGGGCTCCGAGGTCTACCGGGCGCGGCACTTGCTCGATGTGGTGCGCCAGTTTGTCCCCGCAGGTGCTGCACTGGATGCATTGGCTGCCAATGACATTGCGCCGGCCGATGACGGCTGGGTGCGGGTCGTGCCCGATGTGTTACAGGCCCGCACTGCCAGCTTCCCGGATATGGCCGATGTAAAGGGCCAGGCCGGTGCCAAACGCGCGTTGGAGATTGCAGCGGCCGGGGGCCATAGCGCCTTGTTGGTTGGGCCACCAGGCTCGGGCAAGTCCATGCTGGCGCAGCGGTTTGCCGGACTGCTGCCCCCTATGTCGTGTGACGAGGCGCTGCAAAGTGCCGCTATCGGTAGCCTGAATGGCCGGTTTTCAATCAGCAACTGGGGCGTGCGGCCCACTTGCTCGCCGCACCACTCGGCCAGCGCCGTGGCTCTGGTGGGTGGGGGCTCGCCGCCTCGGCCGGGGGAGGTCTCCCTGGCCCATAACGGAGTACTCTTCTTGGATGAAATGCCCGAGTTCCAAAGGGTTGCGCTGGAGGCATTGCGTGAGCCCCTGGAGACCGGTTCCATCACCATATCCCGCGCGGCGCAGCGGGCCGAATTTCCGGCGCGCTTCCAGTTGATTGGTGCCATGAACCCTTGCCCCTGTGGTTATTTGGGCTCCAGCGCCCACGCGTGTCGCTGCACCCCCGACCAGATCCACCGCTACCAGGCCAAGCTTAGCGGCCCCCTGATGGACCGTATCGATTTGCATGTAGAAGTGCCCAACCTAGCACACGCCGATCTGCTGGGGGCTCCGCCGGGTGAATCCACGGACAGCATTCGCGCGCGGTGCAATGCCGCACGCGCCAGGGCAGTGGCGCGCCAGGGTCGTAGCAATATGGCCCTGCAAGGCCAGGCCATAGACCAGCACGTGCAGCTCGATGCCGATGCGCTGAAGTTTCTGAACGTGGCCGCCAGCCGCCTGGGTTGGTCGGCGCGGGGTACGCACCGCACGCTGAAGGTGGCGCGCACCATTGCGGATTTGGCGGGCGCGCAACACACCCAGGTCGCGCACCTGGCCGAGGCCATGCAGTACCGGCGCAGTCCGGGTGCGCAATGATTGCAGTATGGGAACAAGCGCTATCAAATGTATAGCGAAATGCGTATATTCTTCCGGGGCTAGAGGCCAAAATGACCAAAAGATCTTTCGCTAGATCCGGGCTGAACTCGCCAACGGCCAGCGCTCGGTGATGTACTTGACCACGGCCTGTGCAGTTCCCATGCGCAGCGCCGGGTCCTTGTGCATCATGCGGTCCAGCAGGTCCTGCATCTCGCTATGTTGTGGCGCCAGCCGGGGCGGTGGCGAGAACAGGTGCTGCGCCAACAGCACTTCCATGCGGTCGGCTGTGTAGGGGCGCTGCCCGGTGAGCATCTCGTGGAAGATGACACCCAGGCAATAAATGTCGCTGGCCGCGCTGACCGGTCGGCCGGCCGCCTGCTCCGGGCTCAGGTAGTAGGGCGAGCCCACAATCTCGCCGTGAAGGGTATGACCCATGGCGTGGTCGGCGTTCTTGGCAATTCCGAAATCGATGAGTGCAACGGTGCCATCTCGGCGCATCATCAGGTTGTCGGGTTTGACGTCGCGGTGCACGATGCCCAGGGCGTGAATCTGCGCCAGGGCCAGGGCCACTTGTACCGTCACACCCAGTGCCTCGTGATGGGTCAAGCCGGCGGCGATGCGCTGTTTGATGTCACCCCGGATGAAGTATTCCATCGACAAGAAAGCATGGGTGTCGGTGATGCCCTGGTCGAAGATACGCGCCACATTGGGATGGTCAATCTGGGCCAGCAGCGCATATTCCTGGATGAATCGGTTCAGCAGTGCCCCGTCGTCGTTGATGGCCGTGTCGAGCACCTTGAGCGCCAGTTCGCGCTGGTCGGACTCCCGCAGGGCGAGGTAGACCTCTGACATGCCGCCACTGCCAATCTTGCGCAGGATGCGATACCCCTTGACGGCCACTGGTGGCCGTTGCTTGGTACTCGCCAAACCGCCTGAAGCCGGTGTGGTTTTCAGCGATGCATCCGATTTGGTAGCCGCCTGGTGGCGTTTAAGGCGGGCGCTTACTGCCTCCAGCAACTCGTCACGCGTGAAGGGCTTGCCCAGGTAGTCGTCTGCCCCCAGGTTCATGCCGCGGCGCCGGTCCGCACGCTCGGTGCGGGCAGAAAGAAAAATCAGTGGAATGCTGGCCGTCACCGGATTGGCGCGCAGCAGTTCCAAAAGGCCCAGTCCGTCGAGCTCGGGCATCATGACGTCAGACAACACTAGCTCCGGCAGATGCTCAAGTGCCAAGGCCATTGCAATGCGACCATTGCTGGCTTCCACCACGTCAAAGCCCTCCATGCGCAACAGCGACACGATGTTGTTGCGGATGGCGGTTTCATCTTCGGCGACCAGAATTTTCACGCAAATTCCCTATCAGTCATAGCGTGAACCATACCACTGGGCGGGGCCTGCCTGCAGCCATTATTGCTCCCGAAGTGGGACACCGGCTTGGCGCAGGTAGGCCAGAATGTCTTTACCCACCGGACCCTGTGCACGGGCTTTTTCGGCCATTTCAGCGGCGCTGCTGGTTTGACCCAGAGCGGCCAGCGAAACGGCGGTGCCCAGCAGCCAGCGTTGTTCATCCGGGCGCGACTGCAGGGCCATCATGTAAGCGTGCACGCTGTCCTGGTGACGTCCAAGGCGTTGGGCGGCATTGGCCCGTATGGCCCACAAATCGGGCGGGTTGCCCAGCAATGGCTCCAGCCGGGTGAGCATTTCCCATACTGCGCCAAAACGGGCCTCGGCCAGTTGCATGCGCGCCATCTCACGCACCAAAGGTAGCAATACGGCGGTGTTGCTGGCGCTCGGTCCAGCCGCTTTGGCGCTGCGTTCGGCTGCGGCAATGGATTGCTGCATCAGGTCCATCGCTGCATCGCGGGAGCCACTGTTCCACAGGGCCTGCGCTTGGGCCAAGGCATCACTGCCAGCTTGTTGCTGGCGTTGCAGTACCGGTGCGTTATCTGGGGTTGGGCTGGGGGATGGGCTGGTCGGTGTTGTCGACTTGGGCCCCTGGAGGCGCGCCGCCGGCCGCTCAACCGGCGCTGCAGCGGTGGCCGCTGGCGTTGATGTGGTGACGGTGGTGCTTGCAGTGGGCGCTGCAATCGGAGGGGCTATGGTGGGGGCATTGGTGGGTGTGCTGGCCGCCACGGGAACGGGTGTCGACAGCAACGCGTCCAGCGCCTTGCGGGCTGAAAGGCTGGGCTCCATTCGCAAAAAGACAGATGCAAGGGAAGGTTCAGTGCCGCCATCTGTGCTGGCGCTGGCAGCAGGTAGTGGCGCGGAGGCAGCGGTTGAAGCAACCTCACTGGCAACGCTGGTTGTCGCACTTGCTGCAACCGCCGGTGGCGTAATGACAACCGGCGCAACCACGCTGACTGCACTAGGAACTGTGGGCGCAGTGGTCGTTGATTCCCACCACATCCATCCCCCTACAGAAGCGGCTGCGGCAGCCAGCAGACCCAGACCCAGCCACATTCGGGTGTTGCTGGAGGCGTTACCCGGGGGTGATGCAAGGGTATCAACGGTCACGCTGGCCGTTCCCTGCCGCAACGCAGCGGGGCCCGGTTGGGCGGCGGCCGACGGATTGGCCCGGCGGTCCAGGTCCCGCAGCATTTTGTTGATCACACTCACAGCTTGCTCCTGGCGGGTGAGCGTAGCTCACTTTCGGCAAACGGCACCAGTGCAGGCTGCTTGGCAGGCCAGGGCCACAGCCGGCGCCACCAGGGCGCTGGCTTGACGATGCCGGGTGTATCCGCGGTGGCCAAGCGCACGTGGGTTGCGCTGACCCGGTGTACGTTCTCGCCGTAGGCCAGCATCAAGCATTTGTGGGCCAGCACATTGATTAGCCGTGGCACGCCGCCGCTCGCCCTTGCAATGGCTTTGGCCGCATTGGCCTCAAAGACCTGCACATCGGTGTGGGCGTCTACTGCCGCGGTGGTCATGCGGTGGGCCAGGTACACCGGAACGCGGTCAGGGGACATGGGACCCAGGTGTTCACTGAAGGTGATGCGTTGCATCAGCTGTCGGATCTCAGGGCGCGCCAGCTTCACGTCCAGTTCGGGCTGCCCCAGCAACACCAGCTGCAGCAGCTTGCGCTTCTCGGTTTCCAGATTGGACAGAAGGCGCAGGCTCTCCACCGTGCGCAAGGGGATGGCTTGGGCCTCGTCAATACAGACGACAACCTGGCGCCCCTCCAGCGCATGCTGCAACAGGCAGTCGCGCAGGGCGTTGAGCACACTGTGGCGGCTGATGGGTGGCACCAGCTTAATGCTGAGCTCCAGCGCCAGTGCCATCAGCAGGTCATCTGGTCCCATGTCGGGGTTGGGAATATAGGCCGTGACAAACTGCTCGCCCTGCAGGGTCTTGAGCAGTTGGCGGCACAACACGGTTTTGCCGCAACCGACTTCGCCCACAATTTTCAGAAAACCCTCCCCGCTACGCAGCGCCACTAAAAGCGTGTTTAGTGCGGCCTGCGCACTTTCGTGCGGGTAGAAGAAAGACGAGTCCGGCGTGATCGAAAAAGGGGCTTCACGCAGCGAAAAATGCCCCAGGTACATAGGTTTAGCGTGCCCGAGCCGGTTCGACGTTGTAGGCGGCGCCATCCATCCGGATGACCCGTGCGCGGTTGGCGTCCATGTCATCCAGCGCAGACCGCGTGCGGCGCGTCTGGGCTTCCCAGTCTTCGGCATTGCGAATGATGGTGGGCTTGATCAGCACCACCAACTCTTTCTTGCGGCCCGAATTGGCCCTGTTGCCCAGAATGGAGGACAGGAAAGGCACATCGGTAGAGCCGGGCAGACCCGAAGCCGTGCGGTTGGATTCCATCTGCATCAGGCCGCCAATGGCAACGATATTGCCGTCCTGGATGCGGACCATGGTGTCGGACTCGTTGACAGAGCTGGAGGCCAAGGGCAGCTTGTAATTGCCAATCGAGCCGAGGTCCACCTGTTTGGTCTTTTCGGTGACCGTGGTCACCGATGGACGCACGTGCAGGGTTATGTTGTTGGCGTCGTCGATTTGGGGCGTTACATCCAGCGCAATACCCGAGAAAAACTGGGTCAGCCCCAGTGTAGGCGCCGTGGCCGGCGTACCAGACGAACCCGACGTTGCGGCGGTACCCGCAGAACCACCGGTGACGCTGGTCACAAAAAAGTCGTCCGTGCCCACCTTCAGCAGCGCTTTTTGGTTGTTCATGGTGGCGATGCGAGGGCTGCTCAAGATCTGAATGTCGCCGCGGGTCTCCAGAAAGCCCAGTACGGCCTGAAAACCATCCGTGGCCAGCGCCAAGCCAAACAGACCACCGGTGCCTACCGGCAGCGACACCGTGTCACTCAGTGCTGCAGGCGTTCCGGAAGGGAAGCCGGGCACGTTGGTTGTCACCCCATTGATGAGTACATTGTTTGCGGTGCCGCCGCCCACCGAGCCCATGACGCCGGTATAACGCCCGCTGTTGCGCAGGGCCGACCAGTCAATACCACTTTGGAAGCCGTCACGCAATTCCACTTCAACAATCTTGGCCTCCAGCATCACCTGGCGCTCCACCGCTATCTGCGCTGCTTTCAGGAACTGGCTCACCTGGCGCAGTTCATCCGGCATGGCACGCACGGCGATGATGCCGGCCTGCGGGCTCGTGATCACATTGCGGCCCGGTCCGTTACCCAGCATGCCCTTCACGGCATCCGCCAACTCCGTCCAAAAGTCGGTTTGCGAGCTGGTCGAGACGCGGCTGTTCATCAGCTGCTGCGCGCCACCACCCGGCGAGCCGGTGCCACCAGACGAACCGGAGCCCGTGCCAGCGCCTGCAGCGGTGCTACTGTTGCCAGCGCCACCGCTGGTGCTATTGTTGACCGAAGTGCCGGAGGTGACCCGCAGTTCACTATTGCCTATGCGCAGCGCATGGGGGTAATTGATGGTGAACACCCGTGTCTGCAGCGTCGGGGCATACACCACAATACGCCGCCCTTCGATCTTGAAGTCGTACCCGTACACATCGCGAATGGCCTCCAGTGCCTCGGTCACGGTCACGCCGCGCAGTGTCACCGACAGCGTGCCCGACACGTCGGGGTGCATCAGCATGCTGTAGCGGGTGTCGGCCACGATGGCCAAGAATACTTCTCGCGCTTGGGCGTTGTTGACTAGCAAGTCCAACCGGGGCTCGGCTGGCGGCGCCATGGGTTTGGGCGCTGGCTCCGCCAGCGCATCACTTACCCGAGCCGGTACCGCTACGGTGGGCTTGGGTGCAGCGTTGGCTGCCAGTTCGGCACGCACCGTCTCGCTGACATCCGGCGTGCGCAGGGGCCGGTCTGCAGCGCAGCCGGCCAGCAGGCCCGCAAGAGCGCTCGAAACAAGCAGGGCACCTGTAGGAAACGTTTTCGTCATGGTGGCGGCTTTGGTAGTCATGTGCGTGGGGTTCACGGTTGGGTATCTTCGCACGTTGCATCGGCAGGCGTGGGCTGGTTTGCTGAGGCGTTGCAGGATGGTTTTGCGGCCAGCGATTTACGCTCAATACCGGCAAAACGCTGCACCTTGATCACAGCACTGCCGTCGTGGAACCAGACTTCTTTTTCGGTGATGCGCTCCAGCCGCAGGTTGCCAACCTTGTCGCCGGGTGCATATTGGCGCGTGCCCACCACCAGATAGGGCTTGTCGTCACGCACCATGACGGTCATGCCCTCTACGCCTGCGGCTGAGGGTGTGTTGGCCATGCCTGTGGTACCGGGCGCAACCGTAGGGTCCCGCGTCGTGTCTTGCGCATGCGCGAAGGGCACACCCAAAACGAGCGACAGTGCCAGCGTGGCAAGTGAATACAGGTCTAAGTGTTTCATGGAGGGGCTCCCACCACAAATACCTGCAGAGTCATTTCGGGGGCCTGCTGGGTGGTCTTTATCTGCAGGTCTCCCCAGCGCAGGGTAGGCAGTGCATTTTCCAGTGTTTGAACATAACGCACCAGATCGGCATACGAACCGGCAACACGCAGCTCCAGGCCGCGACGCAGCAGAGCTGGTGGCGCCGTGGCTGAGGTCTGAGTGGCTGCAGGAGTTGGGCTCGCTGGCTGTAAAGTGCCCGTGCTCAGCAAGGTAAGTCCCTCTTGGCGCCGCAAGAACTGCACCAGCGTCTGCTCTATGGCGGGCCCACCCTGGGCCAGTGGCGCCACCGCCCGTATGTCCTGGTTGATCGCATCCAGAGCGAGGTTGGTCGCTGCAATTTCGTCGCGAACCGCTTTGCTGGGGTCCACCGTCTGCGACGCAGCTTGCAACTCGCCGCGCAGGCGCTGGAGCTCTATGGCCTGCGCCTCGAAGCGCTGCCGGGCTTGTTTTTGGGTTGCCTGCGCTGGCGTGAGCCACAGCGCATCGGCCAGTGCCAGGGTGCTGATCATGATGGTCAGAAACAGGAACACCCGCTCGCGCAGCTGCATGGCGTCTATGCGCGTGGCCAAAAGCTCCCATTGTTTTTTCATGGCTATTGGCTCCCAGGCGCACTGGCCAAAGCCGCAGGTGCCGCCGCCGCGGGCTCTGAACTGACCAGATTAAAGGCCCAGACCGCACGCTGGGGTGCGGCCGGTGCAGATGCGGACGATGCCGCAGGTGCAGCCGCCGCGGTGGTGATACCCAACATGGCGGGGGTGGCTTTTTCTACCTTGACGGTTGCCAGCTTCAGCCCCTGCATCAGGGGGCTCAGCGCCAGCTTGTCCACCCATTCGTTCAGCGCTGCGGGCTCCAGCGTGAAACCGCTCAACTCAAAACGGGTGCCATCCATGCGGACATCGTTGATCCACACGGGTGCGGGAATGCTGCGTGCCACCCAGGTCAGGCGGTCAGAGTGCCCCCAGCCCTGGCGAAACATACCTTCGTTCAGGGCTTCCTTGAGTTGCTGTCGCTGTGCCAACAGCTTGCGCCGTTCGGTCAGCTGGGCAACCAAAACCGGGTCTGCGGGAGCAGCGGCGGCACGGCTGCGCGCGATGGCGGCCTGCAGGTTGTCCACCTCAATCTTTTGGGCATCGGCAGCCTGCTTGAACGACGCGCTGGCCTGGTCCAGATTCCACACCCAAAGGCCACACAAGAAGCCCCCCAGCAGCAGAAAAACGCCCAGCGCAATCGCCATGGTGCGCGCCGAAAAGTAACGCTTTTGCGTCAGCAGTATCGGCGTACAAAGATTGATTTGCTGGGGCATGGTGAAGACTGTGCGCGGTTGAGTCTTAGAGTTTGCGGGTTTCGGTGCGCAAGAGCACGCCCAACAGCGGCAAACAGTAGGTCTGGTCCGCAACCGACATGGTCTGCAAACCCGGGAACTGCGTCTGCAGCTCCATGGCCGACACGGCTTGACCCAGCTCGCGGCTCAACCAGCTGGCCATCTCCACCGAGCGCTCTCCGGCATAGACCCGAATCCCGCCCAACGGCATGCTGGACCAGGAGCGGTCCCACAGGTCCAAAGACCGTTGCACCTCCACCACAAATCGTTGCAGTCGGTCTGCATCCGCATGGTCGCTGGACGCCGTGCTGCTGCTAGACCCTACGCTCGCATAGTCGGGTACATATTCGCTGACCGGCGTAAACGCATCGTTGGCTTCTTCCTGCACAGGCTCAGCGTCTGCGCCCCACGCCATGCTCAAAAAGTCCTGGGGCAACTCCAATCTGCGGGTGAAAAACAATTCGTCATTGGCGCTGATGGTCAAGACGGCCTGCTGCGCGTCCGAAACTAGCAGTGCAGCGTCTGCCCGCTCCAGCCGGCCATCCTGTTTGGCCAGGGCGCTCTGTAGGTTGCGCTGGGCGTTTTCCTGAATGTCGATTACCGGCACGGTCCAGTTCAGGGCGTCGCCCAGCGCCATGACCTCGCGGATCACTTCATTTTTGGCAGCCACCACAAACAAGTGGTTGCTGGCGCCACGCTGCTGGCCATCGCCAACCTGCATGACATCGAGCGTGATGTCGTCAATATGGACATTCACCATCTCGCGAATCTGAAAGCGTGCCGCAGCACGCAATTCCTCCGGGGCTACCGGTGGGGTGTCGATTTGCAACAACTGGTACTGCTCGGGTCGCAGCATCACATGCGTGACCAAACCCTTGAGTCCCAGCCCCTGAAGGCGGCGCACGAAATCTTCCATGCTGTCGGTACCTTGGCGCTCGACCCCCATTTGCCGGACCGCAAAAAACCCTTCTGAATTGCGGGGTGCTCGCACATAGGCCAAAGTGCCTGCACACCAAGACACGATAAGCGGGTCTTGCGAGGATTTGCGTTGCCAGGGCCAGCGCATGCCTACACGCGCTCCTGCGAAGTCAAAGGTTGCTGTGGCGGGCGGTTGGCTTCAATCATGGGCGGCAGGGCAGAAGAAGTTGCGCTCTCATTTTAATAGCTAATGACGCCATCATGTCATGGATTGCATCAATAGTTCTCGCGGCGGTAGATCAAAGGGCTTTTATAGGTGCCAAAGTTGACAGCGGCTGCTGGATCTGTCTCGGTGGCGCTCTTCCAGCCATAGCGCAGCCAGGGGGCATTGGCAGAAGTGGACGCAGGGCCCGGCGTTCCGGTGGCCGTGCATTGCAGGCCGGTGGCAAGACCGTCCAGGTTGAGTGTCACACACATGGAGGTGGGCAAAACCGGGTTGGGCTTGGACAGGTTGACCGTCCAGGTATAAGGACCGGTCCCGACGCGGGTGGCCGACAGCGCAGTGGTGCAGCTGGCAATGGCGCCAGTGCAGGCTGGCGCTGCTGCGGTGAATGCAAAATTAGCCGCCGTGAGGTTGGTGCAGAAGTCGGGACCGGCACGCCAGCCCGCTGGACTTACGTCGTAGAACTCTACAGCCGCTGTCGGCAAGTCCAGGCCGACATTCAGCAACTCGGAGCCATAGGCATTGGACAGCCGAAAGCGCCCACTGCGCACCGTGGTGCCGCCTTCCACGCTGCTGGCAGCGACTGCACGCAAAGATGACACGCTCTCGGAGTCAATAGCCCGCACAAACACGCCGGTTGGCGCGGTCTGGCGGTTGGTGAAAGTAAAGGTCTGGCCCATCTGCATGGTCAGGCCGGTGGCGTTGATGCCGGTGTAGGCATTGGCCAGCGTCAGCGCCGTGTTGCTGCCAATGGACGCAATGGTGTAACACACGCTGCTGATGCAAACACTTCCCCCGGTTGCCAGTTGCGAGGAGAAGAGTGTGCCGGTACCTGTCACCGTGGTACTGCCATTGGTTACCGCCACAGTGCCTGCCACGGCGGTCGTTCCGCGGCGAAAGCTGGCTGCCGTGGTGGCGCCGGAGGCCAGTGTGCCCGTCGCAGCAGGAATGGCCGTGCCGCCTGCGGACGCAACCGGGCTCAGCGCAGTGGCTTTGGAGAAGATGCTGCCGGTCGTGCCATCGTAGTTCTGGGTGATGGCCGGCGTGGCCGCGCCATTCATGGCCGTTACTGTTACGGCAAACGGCTGGCCTGAATAGGTAAACGAATTGCAGCTTTGGGCTACCACGGTGTCGAAGCGGTCCGGTATGAAGCGGCCAAAGTAGGGGCTGACCGCATTGCCAACGTTACAACCATATTTGCCGCCGACCAGGGTGTTGGATGACGACCCTGCCACACAGTCGTTCAGCGGGCTATCGACCGTCGTGAAATTGGAGTCCACCACGCCATTGGCATTCAGCCGGAAGTAGCCGACCTCTCCATAGGTGAAGGCCGCACCGGTAGCACCGTTGCCGGTGGCCGCGGACGCTGCGCTGAACGTGCCCGCCACTGTACCGGTCTGGATGGCACCGGTGTGCGCCGCCGCATTGGCGGTGTTGAGTACCGGTGTGCCGTTGTAGCCCACAGTGGAGGTATTGGCTGTCAGGTTGAAGGCCGCGCTGGCCTTGACCGTGGGAGTGGCTGCCGTATTGGTGCCCGCCGCGTCGGCGTTGGCATTGGTGGAGCTCACGGTGAACTGCTGGGGGCGAACCGCAAAAGTATCGGACGAGCAGCCGTGCAGAGTCGGCGTGATGTTGGTGTCCCGCACCCGGCAGCGCAGCTTGCTGTAGGCGTTGGGTAGGTTGATGTTGGTGGACAGTGTTTTGCGGCCATTGTCACCCGCTACAAAGGTGATGGCCTGGCTGGCGACGGGGCTGGTGTAAGCGCTACAAGCCGGTGCCGGGGATGTGCTGTCGTCAAACAGCTCCACGGTCACATTGGCCGCAGCCGTGTAGGTGGTGGCAATCGCGCCGCTGCTTTGCAATGCCACCACATCAAACAAGAAGTTCGTGCCACTAAGCTTGGTGTACAGCGGGTTGCGCGCAGCCGGTGTGGTGACCAGGTTGTTGTAAGCGACGCCGGTTTCCAGGCATTCGTATCCACTGACGCACGGGGTTGCCGCGAAAGTCATGGTGCAGCTCTGGGTAGAGTTAGCCGTATTCCAACACTTGGTGCCGTTCAAGGGCGTGGTGCTCAGGCCGCTGGTACCCAGTGTTACCGCGCCCCCCGCCGCAGCTTGCAGAACGATGCTTTGGGTGGTGTTGGCGGAGCCCACCGAAAACGAAGCCGGAGTCTTGGTGACCGCCGGGGCTGCGGGTGAGGTGGTGACGCTTCCAGTTAGTGTTCCGGTATTGACGATATCCAGCGCCGGGCAGGGTACTGTGGCTGAGGTACAGGCCAGCACCGTGACCGACTCAGGGCACAGGGAGCCAGAGCCATCGTGCCGGATTTCCAGGTGGTCGTACGGCGGGACATTGGGTGAACCAATCACAAAGTCATAACTGAAGGTGTAGACACCCGGTGCGGTAAAAGAGTACTGAATGCCTATGCCGGTATCGGCAAAGGTTGCCTGCAAGGCGTTGCTCATGTTCGCCGCCTGCAGCACAGAACAATTGGTGGAACCGTTGGCGAAAAAGCTGTTCCAGCCCGATGCGCAATACGCAGTGAATGGCAAACCTGTGCGTTCCCGGAACGACTCGACCACGTTGATGCCCGCCGGAATGGCGGAGGTGGTGGTGCAGGTTCCCGAAGTGGGCTGGTAGGTTCCCACAAACCGGTCGCCCGAGGTGGCGTCGACATAGGTGAAGCCACAGCCGTTGTCGCTGCCCCCCAGGTAGGTGTCGAACACATGGTAGTAGCGCACCGGATTGGCCGCGCTGATCGGGTAGGCGGCTGGGATGGTGAGCGTGACCTCGGCAGTCAAAAAGTCCAACGGCGTGGTGTACTTCCACAGCACCGACACCTGTGGCCCCGCCGTAATGCCAAATGTGCCAGTTGCCGTTTGTTGCATTCCTGATGTAGCTGGGTTGGCGGGCGACGTTGCCGTGATGGCGCGGGTGCTGTACATGCCGCCCGTGGGGTTGAATGTGCTCACCGTGTGGCTGGGGCCGTAGACCAGCCCATTGGCGCGGATGAAGATGCCGTTGTCCAGGCTGTTGCTGGGTGGCACCGCGCCGGGGGCGTAGACCTGCCCGGTATTGTTGAGCCGGCGGACCTGGATCTTGGTGGTGTCTTCAATGTAGAAGCGCAGGCCGTTGGTGGCTGTGGTGCCGCCCGTCGAGTTGAACTCTATTGTGACGGCACTGGCCGGCCCGCTGCCGGCCATAAAACCTAGCGCCGCCAGCGCCAGCAGCCCAATGTGTCGGATCAGAGTTGCCATGGCCGATTCCAATCTTCTGTTCGGTAATGGAATGAAATGCTGCAAAAAATATAGCAACACTGCATTATTTCACGGGGGCTAGGGGCTATTTTCATTTGCATGCCCTCCGCTCAACGCTCTACGGATGCCGAAACGCTGCGTTCGACATAATCCACACTTCCCGCGCCCGAGCCCCGGCTGGCGGTTGCGGTCAGGCGCAACACGTTGACTGTGACAATACCTTCGGTATAGGCGGTTGGCTCGCAGTCAACCCGGATCGTAAAACCATCGAGCGGAGTGGGTGGCGATGCCATGGGCGAAACACACAGCGCCGGAGTCACCGTAGGTATACCCCACTCCAGCGCTCCCCGTGCCGCCCAGTAGGCCCGCGAGCCTTGCACATCTTGCGCCGAGTTCAGCTGCTGCGTGTTGGAAAACCCGACCATAAATGCCCCCAGTGCAGCCAGCAACACCACCAGAAAGATGGCGGCAATGGCGGCAAAACCAGTTTGCAGTTTGCGTGCGTGCTTCATGGCGTGTTGTTCACGTGCACTTCGTGGTAAACGCTGGCGGACTCGCCACCGCTGGAAAACGTCAACGAGAGTTTGACCAATCCATTGCGCATGTCAGAGTTGTCGTACGTAAAACTGCAATTATTGACTTCGCTGGCAATGATGGGTGTGGTACCCACTGTCGGTGCCGGGCACGATGTGGCGTAGCTGTAGTTGGTGTTGCGGTACAGCTTACCGCCTGAGCAGTTGTACGAGACCACCTTTTCTTCGACTGGAATCACATGGAAGCGCCGGGTGGGTGATTCGAGTGGAAACTGCACTGCCGTGGTGGCCAGGCTGATGCGCGTCTCGTTGGCACTAGCGGGGCTCACGGCAACGCCGGCCACCGTGGCTGTGTTGTTGCCGGCATAGGCGCTGGCTCCTGCGATTCCAAGGTTGTACACCGCCACCAGGTCACCAGCCCGGATGCGCTGGTCAGCGGGCAAGGCGGTGTTGATGCCAAGCATGTTGAAGCTGCTGTCGGCAGCGTCAAAACGCAGACTGGTGTTGTCGCTGGGTACAGGAACGATGTCCTGGGCCCGGTAGCGCCCGCCCATGCGGGTAGGAATGAACTCGACGCACTGCGTCCCGCTGAGGCGGATGCTGTTGGGCAAAGCCTTGCGCAAGTCACGCGCCATGCGGCGCACCGTGGTGTCGGCCACATCGGCAATGCCGGCGCGCCGCGCGGTGTCAAAGTAGGCGTCGATCGGTCCTTTCATGAACACCGCCACCGTGCCGCCAATGACTCCCAGGATCACGATGACCATGATCAGTTCGACCAGGGTGAAGCCTGACTGGTGTGTGGGGAAGGGGCGGGGTTTGGTGGCCATTGTGTTGTCAGTACTGCGTACGGTAGCCGGTCATGACAATGGTGTTGGTGCCGCCCGTGACGGTAACCACCACGCGCTTTGCAGGAACCGCGCCGAGTGTGGTGTCCGTAACGCCAATCGACACGGTATAACTGCTCAGGGTCGCAGGCCAGTCCGTGAACAAGGTCTTGTCTTTGCCGTTGTAGTCCGCCACATCGTCCATGGTTGCGCGTGTGGTCTCGCCGCTGGTGCCGTCGGGGTCTAGAAATTCCTTTTGCAGTATTTCTTCCAGTATGGAATCTGCCAGCGCCATGGCCTGCTTGCGTACCATGGGTTCTGCGCTGTCTTTGACCGTTGTGGTGCTCACCGCCAGAATACCCGCCAGACCCGCGCCCACCACCACGATAAAGATGATGACCTCAATCAACGTGAAGCCACGGTGCTGGCGCGGGCAGCGGCTATTCATGGACATAACCGGTTTCGGCCTCCACGGTGATGGATTTAGGTGCGCCGTTGACCTGCAGCGTTAGGGCCGCAGTTAAAACCACGCCTGCGCTGGTGGTTGGCTGGCCCAGGCCATTAAAGTTGAAGTTGAGCAATGTGGGATCGGCGGCGGTGTAAGTGACGGTTCCGGTGGCTACAAGCTTTGGCGGCGATTCGCCCTTGGGGCCACTGAAAGTCGTCGCAGCCGAAGCGCAGTCGGCATTCGCCGCCGCCGCCGTTGGGGCATTGAGTGCAGCCGCGAGTGTCAATGAATTGGCACCAAACGTGACGCATACCGTGCGGCGCTGGGCAATGGCAGTTTTCTGGGCGAAGCGCAGATAGGCCATGGTTTCGTCGTGGAAACCCTTTGCATAAAAGTCCTGGCTATTGAATAGGCGTGGAGCGGCGAACACTGACAGCACTCCCAAGAGAATAATCACCATGATCAACTCGATCAGCGTGAATCCCCGCAGGCTTTGCGCACCTGTCGCATGAAGGGCTGATCGTATGGGCTGCTGCATGGTAGTCATCCTGCCATGGATAGAGCATGGGTGTTGCGATTCGGTTCCATTATGTGGTAACTATGGCTGCACAAGTTGCAACATCACTACCCAGGCGTTCTCCATTGCACCAAGCTTGCCACATTTGGCGGTACAGCGCTTCCAGGTCGCTGGTGAATTGTTGCGGCTGGCACAGAGGGCTAGCCGCCATACGTTGGCGAATCTTGCTTCGCAATTCCACTAGTCGCGCGGGGTCACTGGCCAAGCCGACGGCACCGGCTACATAGCTGCTCACGTCTGCAAATGCCAGGGTTTCAGCCAGACCTATGTTGGCCAAGGCTGAATACGATTGGCGCGAAACCACTGTGTCGCCTTCCAGTGCAATGACAGGCACCCCCATCCACAAGGCTTCCAGTGTTGTCATACCGCCGTTGAAGGGGAAGGGGTCCAGGGCAATATCCATGTGACCGTATTCCCCAAACATGTCGTGGTGAGCCGAGGTGCCGCGCAGATCCAGCCGCACGGCATCCACACCGCGCTGCGTAAAGCGGTCAATGAACTGTTTGCAAACACTCTCATCGGCCAGCGCGGCGGCCTTGAGTAGTAGGCGACTTGAGGGGACTGCGTGCAGTATCGCTGCCCAGGCATCCAACACCTGAGAGGACAACTTGGGGAGTCGATTGAACGACCCAAAGGTTACAAAACCATTGGTCAGCACCGGCGAGGGCGCCACGTCACCCGCGTAGGGAGGCGGGCTGAAGCAAAAACGACTGTGGGGCATGTGCAATACGCGTTCTGAAAACAGCTGCCCACTGCCGCTTGGACTGGTGTAAGGGTCACTGATAAAGTAGTCCATGCTGGACATACCCGTGGTGTTGAAGTAACCAATCCAGCTTGCTTGCACCGGTGCTGGATGCAGCGCAAAAGTCAGCAGGCGGTGGTTTCCGGTGTGCCCGGACAAGTCCATCAGCACGTCAATATCCGCATCGCGCATGCGGCTGGACAGTTCTTCTGGATTCTCAAACACGACATCCGCCCAACTGTCCACTGCCGCAGCAATTTCGGCGGTGGTCTGGTCTTTTTTTACTCCTGTTGAAAAGCAATGCAACTCGAAGCGCGTCCTGTCGTGCCTGCGTACAACGTCGCGAAGCAGAAACCCCACCGGGTGTGCGCAAAAGTCTGCTGAAACATAGCCAACTTTCAGTTTGCGTTCTGGATCGCGGTTGCGGGTTTCAAACTGCGCACGCCGGGTAAGGGGGGCTTCATACTTGGCCGCCCAATCCAAATGGTGCCGATAGACATCTTCGCGTGAAAACCCGGGTAGGTAATTCATCTCGAACAGGACATTGGAGGCCATAGCCATTTGGCTTGTGTCTTTGGCAGACACCGCTTCATAAATGTCCAGAGCCAATTGGGGGTTGCCTGTATCGCTTAGACAGCCTGCCAAGTTGATTTGGGCACGCAAGTCTTGCGGGTAGGCTTCAATCACCTTGCGACTCAAGGCCATGGCTTTTTCAAGCTTTCCGCACTCTTTGTATGCCACTGCCAACAAGGTCTGGCGCTGGTTTGTCTCCCCTTTCTCTTCAATGCTGCGCTCAAGGTATTCGGCCACCAGTTCCTGTTGTCCTGAAAAGCCCAGCAAGGCTACCAGGCTGAAGTGGGCCTCGGCATAGTCCGGTCGTATGTCAACTGCCTTTTGGTACTGGGCAACTGACTCTTTGAGTTTGCCCTGCGCAAACAACACATTGCCCAAGTTGCCATAAGGTTCCGGTCGATTCGGGTAGGCTTGCACCAGGTTTTCGGCTTCGATTTGGGCCTGTTCCAGACGGCGCAGTTCAATCAACGCCGCAACCCGGTTGACGCGAACCTCGTAGTAGTTCGCGTCCAGTTCCAAAGCGGTGTTCAGCCATGTCAGTGCCTGCTCAAAAGAGCTGCGCGCCAAATACCATTCACCCATGTTGCCCAGGGTGCGAACATCTTTTGGGTCTAGCCGGTGAGAGCGTTCGTAGTCAGCCAGTGCGTCGTCATAGGATAGGGCGAGCCTGTGAGCGATGCCCTGCGTGCACCAGAGCGCCGCATTGTCAGGCTGCATGCGCAGTGCCGGTTCCAGTGCGGTCAGTGCCTGCGCGTGCTTGCCCTGGTGCAGCGCTCGTTTGGCTGCAGCATGCATGGCATGCACATCTCCACCCTGCGCAGCACGAGCCTCCAACAGCGCAGCGATCGAGTGCAGACCACGTTTGTCCAGCCATTGCGTGCACCAGTGACTGACGAAACTCAGCATGCGCGGTTAGTCTTGCACTGGTAGGAAAACCCGGGCCTGCTGTTGCAGTGTGTCCCTGTCCACTTCGTTCTTGAATGCCAGCAGCCATAGATCGAAGACCGAGGGTCGTTGCAGGCTGTGCCCGATCTTGAAGCCTGCATCCCTGGCAGCATCCATCAAGGTGCGTTGCGTAAAGCCAAAACGGTGTGCCATGAAGAGGTTGCCTGCTGCCATGGCACGACGGTGACCATAAAGTACGTCGAGCGGGGTGATGGACTCTCCTGCAGGCGTCAGGTACGCTGGTGCATCGAGCTTATCTTCCACAACCAGGCCGCATATGGACCGTAGGTCCGGGCAGGTTAGTACCAGAAAGCCATTGGGCTTGAGCACGCGATAAAACTCTGCAAACGCCAGCGGCACTTCATGCGCGTAAAGGTGTTCAATGTTGTGCGACGAGTAGATGGCATCTACCGAGCAATCGGGCACCACCACCATGTCGGTCATGCTGGCCACAATGTCTGGTGCCACACCGGCGTCCATATCAAGACGTATTTCCCGCCAGTCATCGTTCCTGAAACCAGGCGCAGTGTGTTCTTTGGTTGAGCCGCCGCAGCCTACATGCAAGAAACTGCGCTGATTCGGGGCTAACGTTGGGTCAAAAACAGCGGCATGCGCAGGAGACGACGCGATGCGCGACTCGGCATTCAAGCCTCGCTGGTGAACGAATCGCTCCACCCAACGAGTGACATGCTTCTCAATCCAAGCCATGGAGATTGTTCCTAGCCAACAAATGCGTGTAGCACCATGGAAAACAGGATTTGCCGTACCACATCCGGTGCGTAACCCGCTGCCAAAAGACGAGGCTGAAGGCGGTAGGCTACGATGGAACGGCCCAATAGCCCAAGACTATATTGGGCGCGTATCTCACGGGCTTGTGTATTGAACTTCTCCAACGCAACGGCCCATTCGGCCTTACTGGGTGGTTTGTTTTTCTTGGGCTTAGGTACTGCAGCCAAGAAGGCATTTTCCAGTGCTTGCGTTGCTTCGGAATATCGGCTCACCACGGCTCCCCAAAAAAAAAGGTTGCTGAAAACTCAGCAACCCATCTTAACGATGCGCGGGCCCCGACTCATAGCGCCGAAGCAACCCAGCGCAATATGCTCAGGAAATGGCGATAGCGGTGAACGTAGAGGACACGGCGGGGGTGACCGTTGTGTTGGCCACCGTACAAGACGTACCGGTCGCAGCAGCGGTTGCCGCTGTAATGGAATAGCCAGTGGGTAAGCCACCCTGCAAAATACCAGCAACATCAGAGCAGTTAGCAATCGCAGCAGTGCCCGCTTTCGTGGTGCTGATGTTTCTTGATGCGTAATTGATAGTCGATGCTGCAGACAACGCGCCAGCAACGCCGTCAGTAGCAGCCTTGACAGCGTCCGACTTCAAATCTACAAACTTGGGTAGGGCTACAGCTGCCAAAACACCCAGAATGACGATCACCATAACCAACTCAATCAGGGTAAAACCGCTTTGGTTTTGTTTCATAGTTGTCACCTTTATCTGGATTTAAGAACATTCTCGCTACAGGTGGCGAGGCCAACGACCACTTGGATCGACAGTAACGATTAAATTCTAGTACTCTTATCTCATGCTGTGCGCAAAGTTTGAACGCTAAACGTATGTATTAGTTCACGAAAAGCCGACAAATTGTCTTTTAGGTCAGCTCGCTTTGGGTCACCGCCAGCGGTAATCTGACATGGGCGTTAGCGCTGGCCCGCTCTGCAAGTTGCCAATGCGAAACCAGATGACGCCAAGTTCCTGGGGTGGTTCCAACGACTGCGGGTACAGCAGGCGATAACCCACACAGCCACAGTCGGGATCCAGCACCCAGCTACCTGGTACAAGCTTGTAGACATCCCGCATCGGCATTTCACCGGCGTAGTTGTCGGGTATCTGCTGCAGAAGGCGAAATGGATTCTTCTCCAGCAGGCTCGCATCTTCGTGGCGCAACTCCCGCGCCAGACGGTTGAGCACGAGGGCGGTTCGCAATGACGCCACAGTGGACAACACGAAAACTCTTTCACTCTGGGCTTGCAGCGAGCGAATTTCGCGTTCGAATGCCCATGCCAGCCCCAATATGACCAGCGCAACCAGGCTCCATTCGGTCATGCGCCGACTCCATAGCGGCGACGACAAAGGGGGTGCGGGCGCGCGTGCCAATCGTGAGTTTCCTAGCCGCCACCTTTGCCCATGGCCGCCTGCCCCATGTTCCACAATGGCAGAAAGACACCCAGCGCCATCAAGAGTACCAATACACCGATGACGGCCAGCAAGATCGGCTCAATAGCGGCAGACAGACCTTTGATGTTGTAGTCGGTCTCGCGTTCGTACATACTGGCTATCTCAAACAGCAGGTTGTCCAGCTCCCCGGTCTCTTCGCCCACGTTGATCATTTGAAGCACAACCGGTGTGAATACACCGGTGGCGGCCGCGCAGCGCGAAATGCTTTCACCCCGTTCAATGCCGTCCCGCATCTGCTCGATACGGGCGCCAATGAAGGCGTTGTCTACGGTCTGCGCCACCACGGTCAGGGCCTGCACCAGGGGCACGCCGCTCTGGCTGGACAGCGCAAAACTGCGGGCAAAGCGGGCCAGTGTGGCCTTGAGAATGATTTCGCCAATGATCGGTAGCTTGAGTTTGCGCGCGTCCCAACGGTAGCGTCCATCCGTGGTTCTCAAATAGGCGCGCCAGGCAACGCCTGCACCAATACTCCCCGCAATCAGCAGGGGCCACCATTTGATCATCCAGGCCGAAAACGCCAGCAAGCCCCGTGTGATCAGCGGCAACTGGGCGTTAAAGCCCGCAAACACTTTGGCAAAAACCGGGATGACAAAGATGTTCAGAATGACAATGGCAATGGCCATGGCGACCATCACAAAGATCGGATAACGCGTGGCCTGCTTAATGCGTTCGCGCACGTCGCGTTCGAACTCCAGGTGTTCGTTCAGGCGCAGGAACACTTCAGTCAACCGCCCGGTCATTTCGCCAACCCGGATCATGGAGATGTAAAAACCGCCAAACAGGTCCTGGTGGCGTGCCATGGCGGCCGACAGTTCGCGCCCCTGGTCCAGACTGGAGCGGATGTCCTTCAACAAGTCCACCATGGCGGGTTTGGTGGCCGAGGCCTGCAAGCCCGAGAAGGCCCGCAAGATGGGCACACCAGCCTTGTTCAGGGTGTACATCTGGCGCGAGAAGATCATCAGGTCTTCATCCACAATCGGCTTGCGGTTGAGCCGGGCAAACCAGTTGTCTGTCTTGGCTTCCTCAACCGCCTTGGCCGGCGCAATGAACACTGGCACCACGCCTATGGTCTTGAGCTGATCGGCCACACCCCCTTCGGTCATGGCCTCCAGTTGGCCGTTGACCGCTTCACCGCGGTTGTTACGTCCCCGCCAATCGTAGATGGCCATGCTGGCTTAGCCCATGGCCTCGTCTGAGTCACCGACATCAAAGCCCACGCGCAGGGCCTCGGCTAGCGAGGTGCGGCCCTGCCGCACCAGATCCAAGGCATGGAACGCCATGGTCTGGCCCTTCATGCGTTCACGCGCCAGGCGCATGAAGCCAGCCGGGTCGGAGGTTGAAGCCGCATGTGTCAGTTCGGTATCCATCTCCAGCAACTCGTACACACCTTGGCGGCCAGAGTAACCCGTACCGTTGCAGGCCGAGCAACCCATGCCCCGTTTGGGCTTGACGGTTTCACCCGGGGGCAACATGGCGTCCAGCCACGCCGCTTCCTGTGGCGTAGGGTTGTGTGGCGCTGCACACTCCTTGCAGTTCATGCGCAGCAGGCGTTGGGCTATCACCGCCTGCAAGGACGTGGACACCATAAATGGCGGCACACCCATGTCCAGCAGGCGAAACGGCGTGCTCATGGCGTCACGGGTGTGCAGGGTGGACAGCACCAAGTGGCCGGTAATGGCGGCACGCATGCCGATCTCGGCGGTTTCGGCGTCGCGCATTTCGCCCACCAGCACCACGTCCGGGTCCTGGCGCAATACCGAGCGCAATACGCGTGCAAACGTCAGATCAATCTTTTCATTCACCTGCACCTGGGTCAGGCCCGGCAGCCGGTATTCAATCGGGTCTTCAACCGTAATGACCTTGAGTTCCTGAGCGTTGATTTCTGCCAATGCGGCGTACAGCGTGGTGGTTTTACCCGAACCTGTAGGCCCGGTGACCAGCACCATGCCGGCGCTTCGCCCCAATACCTCACGAAAGCGTTTGAGCATGCCATCGGGCATTCCGATGGAGTCCAGCCTGCGCATGCCAGCGCCTTGGTTGAGCAAACGCATGACCGCAGACTCACCATACGCGGTGGGCAGGGTGGACAAGCGTACGTCGATCGTGTTTTCTTTGATGCGCACGCTGAAGCGGCCATCTTGCGGCAGGCGTTTCTCCGAGATATCGAGTCCGGCCATCAATTTGAGACGCTGCAGCAGCGCCGCACCAATACGTTTGTCTGCCTGGGTTTGCACCTGCAGTACGCCATCTACCCGTACCCGGACCTGCAGTCCGTCTTCCTGCGGTTCAATATGAACGTCGGATGCGCCCACCTGGGTAGCATCTTCAAACAAAGACTGCAGCAGGCGCACCACGGGCGCACCTTCCAGGCCGACAGAGGCGCTGAGCTCGCCAAAGTCCACCGCGTCGCCCAAGTCTTTTTCCAGCGCGCGGGCCAGGCCGCTGATTTCTTCGGTGCGCCGGTACAGGCGGTCAAAGGCGGGCACGAGTCCGCTTTCTGGCACCGCAGCAATGGCGATGTTGCGCTTGAGAATGCGGGCTAGCTCGTCGTAGGCAAACAGGTCCAGCGGGTCGCCCAGAGCCACCAACAGGGTGTCGCCCTTGTCTTCCAGAACCAGCGCCTTGAAGCGCCGGGCTGCCGACTCGGGCAACAGTTTGACCACGTCGGCGCGAAACGGAAAGGTCTTGAGGTTGACGAAGGGGATACGCAACTGGCGGGCCAAGCCGTTGGCCAACAGTTCTTCGGTGATGATGCCAGTCTCAATCAGCAGACGGCCCATTTTTTTGCCTGTGGTGCGCTGCAGATCCAGGGTCTGTTGCAACTGCTCTTGCGAGATCAGCCGCTGCTGCACCAGCACGTCGCCCAAGCGCAACTTTTCAGGACGGCCCGGCGCCGGGCGTGGAGCGTCTGGCGCGGGGGGAGCGCTGGCTGCCATATTCATGCGCGTGTTCCTTGTGGGTAGAGCAAAAATAATAGCACGCGGCGCAAGAACTACCTATTGAAAACGCGCAGAGAGCCTCCTGAGAGGCCGGCCGTGGCACTACAGGCTGATGACGCCGTTGGCCACTGTCACATGCGCTCCGACCGACAGGGGGCTGGCGTGCTCCAGGCGCAGGGTGGAGCCGTCTTCCATGCGCAAGTCGATCTGGTACACGGTTTCCTTCTTCATCCGCTTTTCCACGGTGTTGCCAGCGTAACCGCCGCCGACCGCGCCGACCACGGTTGCAAGGGTTTTACCCGTGCCGCCGCCCACCTGGTTACCCAGCAGCCCGCCCAGTACTGCGCCAGCCACAGCGCCTGCTCCGGTGCCCGCACCGTCGCGCTGAACCGGTGTAACCGCCGTTACCGTGCCGCAATGGGCGCAAATGGCTTTGGGCGGTGGTGGTGGCAGGGGTGTGGCCACTGCCACGGGCTGTGTTGCACCGGTGGTAGGTGCCGCAGGCGTTGGCTGGGGAACCTGCGTCGATACCTTTTGTGCTACTTTTTTGGTAGCGGCATGGCTAGGTTTTGCTGGGGCTAAGGCTTCATTTGACGTAGAGACGGCCGGTGCAGCAATAGCTACCGGTGCGCTGGCGATTGCGGCCACTGGCGCGCTTTGCAAGGGCGTGGCAGCCACCGGTGTCGGTAAAGGCGCTGGCGCTGAGCGCGTTTGCACCAGCGCAAATCCCATGGCCAGTGTGGTGGCGCCCAAGGCGCCGAGGGCCACCCACATCCAGCGGTTGGGAGCGGTCTGAACTTGGCCGGATGAATACAAGGGGGTCGTCGACATAAGGTTCCTTCTAGATGAACCCTTACAACGCAGAAAACCCAAGACAAGCGCACAGGTGCATAGCCGAAACACTCTGCAATGTGTAACCGACCGTAAGCCGGGTTCAGCAGTGGTGCTACTTCAAAAATGATAGCGTCCTAAGCAAACAGCAAAAGGGCTTTCTGTGACTTTATCCACATGCCAATCGTCGGCGCTATCGATATACTGGACTGCTTGACTTTAGGAGATACCCCATGGCACGTAAGCAACAGGCAGGTTTTACCATCATTGAACTGGTGATCACCATCACCATCATCGCCATTCTGGCGGCCATTGCGCTGCCGCGGTATGTGGCGCTGCAGTCGGATGCGCGTGCGGCCAAGCTGCAGGGTGCCCTCGCAAGTGTCAGATCGGCCGCCGCATTGGCCAAAGCGATATGCATGACGCAAACGGCTACGGGTGCAACCACTTCGCTGCTGGCTGGTGGTTGCAATGTGGCAGCCGCAGGAACGGTTGGCGTCATCATGGATGGACAAAACGTGCTTACTGGATTTTCCTACCCAACCGCAGCGGCGGGCGGCATTCAAGTAGCAGCGCAACTATTGGCAACGGACTACACGGTGACGTTTGCCGGAACTGTGATGACCGTTCGTGCTCCAGGAGCTCCAACCCCCGCCAACTGCCAGTTCACCTATACCTGGGCCCCGGTTGCAAACGGTGCTCCAACTGTCTCTGCGGCGACCATCACTGGTTGTTAATGCCCCTTAATTAGGACTCCAGTAGAGAGCGCCCAAGTGGCGCTCTTTTTTCGTCTTCGTGTGATTCAGAATCAAAACTTGTATTTGGTCCCACACCCGCTGACGTGGTTGCGGTCGTTCGACATGCATTGGTAAAACGCCCGTTTGTTGCCCGTCGCACCATCGCAATCCGTCAGTGAAATCTCGGACTTTGCTTGGCGCAGCTTGGCGGCCGTGGTGTCGTATTCGGCCTGGGTGATGTAGCCGTCCTTGGTGTTGCGCTGCCCCACCTCGATCATCAGGTCCAACTGGTAACGCACGTTGTCTACGGCCTTGACGCAGGACAGGGCCTCGGTCTTGGGGTCTACCTTCTGCAGGCCTTTGACCAGGCCGTCGCGCAGCTCCTCCACACCTTTGGGGATCTTCTTGGTGCCGTCGGCGTTGTATTGGGTCTTGGCAGCGCTATCACCAGCGGCGTTGTTGCTATTGTTGTTGCCGCCAAAGCCGCTATTGTTGTTGTGCAACTTGACGGGCTCAGGCCCCTTTTCAGCGGCCGGCGGTTGTGAGCCGTAGTGGACCTTGCCATTGGCATCCACCCATTTATAGACCCCTTGCGCCTGAGCGGTTGTTGCCAGTACGAGCAAAAAAACACCTGCCAGACTGGCTGTGGGCATCCAGTGCGTCTTCATCATCATGCTGCGATCTCCGTCCGGTTGAGCGTAAGGGTTACAAGTTGGGTGCCAGCAACCGCTGCAGATCGGTTGCTTTCATTTGTCTGCGCTGGGCCAGGTCTTGCAGCTGGTCATCACCAATTTTGCCCACATTGAAGTAACAGCTGTCCGGGTGGCCAATGTAGAAGCCACTGACGCTGGCGGCCGGGGTCATGGCCAGGCTCTCGGTCACGCCCATGCCGATTTCCTCACACTGCAACAGTGCAAACATGTCCTGCTTGACGCTATGGTCCGGGCACGCCGGGTAGCCGGGAGCGGGGCGAATGCCTTTGTATTTTTCGGCGATCAACTCTTCTGATGCAAGGGTTTCTTGTGGCGCATAACCCCACAGATCCTTGCGCACCCGCTCGTGCAGGGCTTCGGCAAATGCTTCGGCCAGCCGGTCGGCCAGAGCCTTGAGCATGATGGAGGAATAGTCGTCGTGTGCCACCTCAAAGGCCTGGGCGCGTTTGTCTGCGCCTATGCCTGCGGTCACGGCAAACAGGCCGGCGTAGTCGGGAACGCGCGGTGCCACAAAGTCCGCCAAGCAGCGGCTAGGCATGGTCACGCCGTCCACCACCGGCTTTTCAGTCTGCTGGCGCAGGCCGTACCAGGTCAGCACGCGCTCGGTGCGGGTCTCGTCCGCGTAGAAGGCGATGTCGTCCTCGTCCACGCTATTGGCGGGGTATAGGGCGACCACAGCGTTGGCGGTCAACCAGCGGCCGTCCACAATCTTCTTCAGCATGGCCTGGGCGTCGGCGTAGACGCGTCGGGCTTCCAAACCGACTAGCTCGTCATCCAGAATGGCAGGGAAGGGTCCCGCCAGATCCCAGGTCTGGAAGAAGGGCCCCCAGTCGATGTACTTGGCCAGTTCACCCAGGTCAAAGTTCTTGAACACACGCCGGCCAAAGAACTTCGGTTTGGTGGCGGTGTAGGCGCTCCAGTCGATCGGCGTCTTGTTGGCCCGTGCCTTGTCCAGCGTCCACATCGGGGTCTGTTTCTTGTTGGCGTGTTGCTGGCGCACACGGGCGTAGTCGGCGCTCAGTTCATCCAGGAACTGGTCGGACTGGTCGCTCAGCAGGCTTTGTGCCACGCCCACACTTCGGGAGGCATCGGGTACGTAAACCACCGGGCCGTCGTAGTGCGGCGCAATGCGCACAGCGGTGTGCACGCGGCTCGTGGTGGCACCGCCAATCAGCAGCGGGATTTTCTTGAGACGGAAGTAGTCGTCCTTCTGCATCTCGCCGGCCACGTATTGCATCTCTTCCAGGCTGGGCGTGATCAGTCCCGATAGACCGATGATGTCCGCCCCCTCGACCTTGGCGCGCGCCAGCACCTCGTGGCAGGGCACCATGACCCCCATGTTGACCACGTCAAAGTTGTTGCACTGCAAAACCACGGTGACGATGTTTTTGCCGATGTCGTGCACGTCGCCCTTGACGGTGGCGATGACGATCTTGCCCTTGGTCTTGACATCGCGCCCCGCCGCCTCATCCAAGCGCTTTTCTTCTTCAATGTAAGGAATCAGGTGCGCCACGGCAGACTTCATGACCCTCGCACTCTTGACCACCTGGGGCAGGAACATCTTGCCCTGGCCAAACAGGTCGCCGACGATGTTCATGCCATCCATCAGCGGGCCTTCAATCACGTGCAACGGGCGTCCGCCAGTGGCCAATATCGCGCGGTAGGCCTCTTCGGTATCTTCAGTGATGAAATCGGTAATGCCGTGCACCATGGCATGGCTCAGGCGTTGGCCCACAGACACCGGGGCTTCGGGTGTGCCGCGCCATTCCAGCTTCTTGCTTTCGTCCTTGGCACCGCTCTTTGCGGTCTCGGCAATCTCGACCAGGCGCTCACCGGCGTCTTCGCGGCGGTTCAAGACCACGTCTTCCACGCGTTCGCGCAAGCTTGGCTCCAGGTCGTCGTAAACACCGACCATGCCAGCGTTGACGATGCCCATGTCCATGCCGGCGGCAATCGCGTGGTACAAGAAAACAGTGTGGATGGCTTCGCGCACCGGGTCGTTGCCTCGGAAGCTGAATGACACGTTGGACACACCGCCCGATACCTTGGCCCCCGGCAGGTTCGCCTTGATCCAGCGCGTGGCCTCAATGAAATCGACCGCGTAGTTGTTGTGCTCCTCAATGCCTGTGGCAATGGCGAAGATGTTGGGGTCGAAGATGATGTCTTCGGCTGGGAAGCCTACTTCATCCACCAAGATGCGGTAGGCCCGTTCGCAGATTTCGATCTTGCGCGCAAACGTATCGGCCTGACCCTTTTCGTCAAAGGCCATCACCACAGCAGCGGCACCGTAGCGTCGCACCAGCTTGGCCTGGCGCTTGAATTCCTCCTCGCCCTCTTTCATGCTGATGGAGTTGACGATACCCTTGCCCTGCACGCAGCGCAGGCCCGCTTCGATGACGCTCCACTTGCTGGAGTCGATCATTACCGGCACACGGGAGATGTCGGGTTCGCTGGCGATCAGGTTCAAAAATCGGACCATGGCCGCCTGGCTGTCCAGCATGGCCTCGTCCATGTTGATGTCAATCACCTGGGCGCCGTTTTCCACCTGCTGGCGCGCCACGGCCAGAGCCTGCTCGAAGTCGCCATTCAGGATCATGCGGGCAAAGGCCTTGGAGCCGGTCACATTGGTGCGTTCACCGATGTTGACAAAAGTGGCGCGAGGGGCGGAGCCGTCGTCGGAAGGGGCAATGCCGATGGTCACCGGCTCCAGGCCGGACAGCATCATGGGAGGGACAGCGGAAATAGAAGACATGCATCTCACCTGTAAAAAGCGAACCAGGTGAGCGTCGTTGGGAACATCCAAGCCTGACAGAGCCACCGGGTGGCCTGCTGCAACGCTCCTTGGATGGCTCAATTTTAAGGGAGAACCTGCATGATTTACGCGCTGGCGTGGTTTACCATCGAATCCATTCCCTGCGGGCAGTGGTTGTTTGCAGGGCCACAAGGCGGGCACCACGGTCATGACACCTGACGACACCTCCCCAGACAGCCAGCGCATTCGTGCCTTTGAGACCGCCGCCGAGCTGCTGATGGCACCCAACGCGCTGATGCATCTGACGCTGGATGAAGCGCGGGTCGTGGTGGGCTACATGACACCGCAGTTCATCCCGGCCAACACCACTTTTATCCGCGAGGGCGATGCCGCGGACGAAGGGTTCATGGCCCTGTTGCTGGAGGGTGAGGTCGTGGTGGAAAGCGTGACGGTGAGCCGCACCGAGCCGCTGACGATCCGTGTACTGGATGAGGGCAACTTGGTGGGCGAAGTGGGGCTGGTGGACCGTGAGCCGCGTTCGGCCTCGTGCACTACCAGTGCGGATTCGCTGTTCGCCATCCTCACCCGCGAATCTTTCGAAGCATTGATCAATGATCAACCCCGTATCGGGTCCAAACTGTTGCTGGCCATAGCCGCCCGTCTGGCCGAACGCCTGCGCGACAACGCGCGCAAGCTGCGCTTGTACGCCAAGTTGGCTAAAGCGATGCAGCTGGAGATTGACCGGGCGCTGGTCCAACGGCCATAGGTTTTAGCGGAAAGTGCCTCTAGCCCCCGAGAATTATCGACTTTGTGCTACTTAATTTGTAGCAATTACCGGCAAATCACCAAGAGTCTGGGCGGTAGTGTGTTTTGCGCAGGTAAAGGAGGAGCCCGCAAAGCGGGCGGGGGACACGGAGCAAAGCACGCTGCCGCCCAGACTCTCCCCCCCCAGGTGCTGCCTTTAAGCCGCTTCTTTGTAGAAGAAGTTGCGCTGCACGTTGCGCCCCGGCAAAGGCGCCACCGCGTGGGCAATCGCGCCAATGTGGTCCGGCGTCGTGCCGCAGCAGCCGCCCACAATATTCACCAGGCCCTCAGCCGCAAACTCCCGCACCAGACGGCTGGTCACGTCGGGCGTCTCGTCAAAGCCGGTATCGCTCATGGGGTTGGGCAGACCGGCATTGGGGTAGCAGCTGATAAAGGTGTCGGGTGCCACGCGGTTCAGCTCCTGGATGTAAGGGCGCATCAGCGCCGCGCCCAGCGCGCAGTTCAGGCCGATGGCCAGTGGCTGGGCGTGGCGCACGCTGTGCCAGAAGGCTGTGACGGTCTGGCCACTCAAGATGCGGCCGGACGCGTCAGTCACGGTGCCGCTGATGATGATGGGCAAGCGCTCACCGCTGGCCTCGAAGTACTCATCAATCGCAAACAGCGCGGCCTTGGCGTTCAGGGTGTCGAAGATGGTTTCCACCAGCAGCACGTCGCTGCCGCCTTCGACCAGGGCTTTGGTCTGATCGTAGTAGGCCTGGCGCAGCTCTTCAAAGGTCACATTGCGCGCTCCGGGGTCGTTCACGTCGGGGCTGATGCTGGCGGTCTTGGGCGTGGGGCCCAGGGCGCCGGCGACAAAACGTGGCTTGTCGGGCGTGCTGTACTTGTCGCAGGCGGCGCGCGCCAGCTTGGCGGACACCAGGTTCATTTCCACGGCCAGGTCGGCCATGTCGTAGTCGGCCTGGGCTACGGTGGTGGCGCCAAAGGTGTTGGTCTCGATCAGGTCGGCACCCGCGGCCAGGTAACGTTCGTGGATGTCGGAGATCACGTCTGGCCGGGTCAGGCTCAGCAGTTCGTTGTTGCCTTTGACATCGCGCGGGAAGTCGGTGAAACGTGTGCCCTGCGCGCCTGGCCCGGTGTAACCGGCGCCGCGGTACTGGGCCTCGCCCAGTTTGAAGCGCTGGATCATCGTGCCCATGGCCCCGTCCAGAATGGCGATGCGGTTGGCCAAAATGCCCGGCAGGGCCTGACCACGGGTATACGCCGGGGTTTTAAGTGGAGAGGTGTTCTTCATGGATGCGGCTCACTTTCTGGTTAGAACAAGTGAGCGCGGTTAACAAACCCAAGCCTGGTGGCCATTGGTACACCGTGTGTTGACGGTGCCCGGCCGCTGCAGCGCCCCTTGGGATGTGCGCATTTTAGACCACGGCCGCAGGGCTGTGCAGGCGGGGCGGGTCTGCCCATGCCCGACAATAGGGTCGCCCTTTCGGCGCCTGGCGGCAATGACTTATGTGATCAATGCCTCTAGCCCCCGAATTCACTGCCTGAATAGCTACTGTTTTGATAGCAACTGATTTGCCCACCATCTCCAGCCAGACCTGCCACGCCATCCTGCAAGAGGTCTTTGGCTACCCACAGTTCCGCGGGCCGCAGCAGGCCATCGTGGAACATGTGGCCAATGGGGGCGACGCGCTGGTGCTGATGCCCACCGGTGGCGGCAAGTCGCTGTGTTACCAGATTCCGGCCATCGCCCGCCAGCGTGCGGGGCTGGGTGTCAGCATCGTGGTGTCACCCTTGATCGCGCTGATGCACGACCAGGTGGGTGCCCTGCACGAGGCCGGTGTCAGCGCGGCATTCCTGAATTCCACCCTGAGCGGTGAAGAGGCCTACCAGGTGGAGCAGAGCCTGTTGCGCGGGGAGACCACGCTGTTGTATGCCGCGCCAGAGCGTGTGACCAACCCGCGTTTCCTGGCGCTATTGGATTCGCTGTACGAACGCAACCAGTTGAGCCTGTTCGCCATTGACGAGGCGCATTGCGTGAGCCAGTGGGGGCATGACTTCCGTCCTGAGTACCGGGCGCTGACCGTGCTGCATGAGCGCTACGCAGGTGTGCCGCGCATGGCGCTGACCGCCACGGCCGACGCGCTGACGCGCGAGGACATCCTGGAACGCCTGCAGCTGCAGGACGCCCAGGCCTTTGTCAGCAGCTTTGACCGCCCCAATATCCGTTACACCATTGTTGAGAAGCGTGAAGCGGTACAGCAACTGCTGCGCTTTATCGAGCGCGAACATGAAGGCGACGCAGGCATCGTTTATTGCCAGTCGCGCAAAAAGGTGGAGGACGTGGCGCAGACGCTGGTGGATGCGGGTATTCGCGCCTTGCCCTACCACGCGGGGCTGGACAGTAAGGTCCGCCAGGATCACCAGAACCGGTTTCTGCGCGAAGAGGGCGTGGTCATGGTGGCCACCATCGCTTTTGGCATGGGCATCGACAAGCCCGATGTGCGATTTGTGGCCCACCTGGACATGCCCAAGAACATTGAAGGCTATTACCAGGAGACCGGCCGTGCCGGGCGTGACGGTTTGCCGGCCTATGCCTGGATGGGTTATGGCCTGCAGGATGTGGTCAACCAGCGCCGCATGATCGATGAAAGCCCGGCGGGTGAGGAATTCAAGCAGGCCTTGCGTGGCAAGTTGGATGCGCTGTTGGGGTTGGCCGAGGCTACGGATTGCCGGCGCGTGCGCTTGCTGGCCTACTTTGGTGAACAGCTGGGCGATGGCCCCAACTACCGGTGCCAGAACTGCGACAACTGCCTGAATCCGCCAGATATTTGGGATGGAACCGACGCCGCGCGTAAGCTGCTCAGCACTATTTACCGCATCCAGCAGTCCAGTGGCATGTCGTTTGGTGCTGGCCACGTGATGGACATCCTGCGCGGCAAAACCACCGAAAAAGTCACCCAGCACGGCCATACTGCGCTGAGCACCTTTGGTCTGGGTGCCGAATTTTCAGAAATCCAGCTACGCGGTGTGCTGCGCCAGCTGATCGCAATGGGTGCCGTGGCGGTCGATGCGCAGGCCTTTAACACCCTGCAATTGACCGAGCAGTCCCGCGCTGTGTTGCGTGGCGAGGTGCCAGTGCAGCTTCGGGAATCGGTCTCGACCCCCGCCAGTCGCAGCAAAAGCAAGCGCCCGGGTGCCGGTTCGGCCGTGGTCAAGGCGCCGATTGCGCTGGATGGGGATGGTTTGGTGCGTTACGCGGCCCTGAAGGCCTGGCGCGCCGAGGTGGCGCGAGAGCACAACCTGCCCGCTTATGTGATTTTTCACGATGCCACGCTGGCTGCCATTGCCAAACGGGCACCGCAAACCCTGGAGGATCTTCAGGGTATCAGCGGAATTGGGGCGAAAAAACTGGAGGCCTACGCGCAGGAAGTGCTGCGCGTGGTCAAACCCTAAGGCTTAGGCCGTGTGGCGGAAGCAGTTCTCGTACGACATCGCCGCACCAGACATGGTATTTTGGAGGCGGGCGATGGCGCGACTGTGGCGTGTACCGCCCTTGGCGTCACAGACGTGCTGGCTGTGGTGCTGGATCAAAGAGTGAAACTTGTTGCGGCAGGCATCCAAAACACCCGCGAAATTCAGCGCAATGTAGGCGGAATGGTCGGCATGGGTGTGGCGGAATTCGTCGGACCAGTAGTCAAACAATTGCCACTGGTAAGTGCCTTTTTCAGGAACCTTGATCGTCTCTTTGTTCATATCAACACGTCAAAATGAAGAAGAATGGATACTGGTCAAGGCGCCTGGCTGTGTTTCCAACGGGCCGACGATTGATTGCATCCGCATGCAGATATGACGGATGGCAGCCCCAACCGGTTGACACGGTTGGCGCACTATTTTCAGGAAGATTGTGCGGATTTAGTGCACAAACCCCATTCCGCGGGCTTCGCGTACCTCGGGTTTGATGCGGTGTTCGGCCTCTAATTGCTCCAGAAACTCGGCGGGCTCCAGGTGGGCGTCCAGAATGGCGTTTTGTCGTTTGACGGCCGAAAAGTCACCTACACAGAGCTGGTCCAGCGCAGCCAGGCGCTTCTCCAGGTCCGGGTCCAGCCGGCTGGCGTCGCCGGCGCAGGCCTCGGCCACGAACAGGGCCAGCCGTTGCGCACGGTTCAGCGGTTTGAATTGGATCTTGAAGGTAAACCGGCGTAAAGCGGCCTGGTCTATGCGATCCATCAGGTTGGTGGTGCAGATAAAGATGCCATGAAACCGCTCCATGCCTTGCAGCATTTCGTTGACTTCCGACACCTCGTAGTTGCGCTGGGCACCCCGGCGGTCCAACAGAAAGCTGTCCGCCTCGTCCAGCAGCAGAATGGCGTTCTCGGCCTCCGCGTCGCGGAACATCGCGGCCATGTTCTGCTCGGTCTCACCGACGTACTTGCCCATCAGGTCGCTAGCCTGGCGCACATGCAGGGGCTGGGCCAGCGTGGTGGCAATGTGTTCGGCCAGCGCCGTCTTGCCGGTGCCGGGGGGGCCGTACAAGCACAGGGTGCCATGGCCCCGGGCCTGCAGGGCCTGCACCATGCGCGGGATTTCAAAGCGACTTTCCACGTTCAACAGGGCCGGGTCGTAACGGCTGGCAGCCATCAGTCGTACGCCGTCGGCTGCTCGGTTTCCCAAGGCCAGGTCGGCGTTTTTGAGCTGACGTTCAATCAGGGTTTCCAGTGCCTGAACCCCATCGGAAGGGGTTTCTTTGGTGCAAGCCAGCCCGGCAAAACGCACCGCGGTGCGGATTTGGGCGGGGGTCAACCCTTTGCGGTTGGCCAGGCGGCCGACAAAGGCATCTGACACGGCAACCCCAGCCAGTGTCTTGCGCACCAGTTCCTCGCGGGCGCCGGGGGGTGGCGACTTCAGCTCCAGGTGGTAGGCGAAACGACGCCGGAAGGCCGGGTCGATCTGCTCGATGCGGTTGGTCACCCAGATCGTGGGTACGACGTTGGATTCCAGCACCTGGTTGACCCAGGCCTTGCCACTCACGCTGCCGTTGGGAGGTGTTGCAGTAGCATCAGCGCGCGCCATCCACTGGGCGGCTTCGCTGGAGATGGGCGGGAAAACGTCCTCCACCTCATCAAACAGCAGGGCGGCCTGGGAGCTGCCCTTGAGGAAGACCTGGGCGATTTGCAGCGAGCGGTAGCGGTCGCGACCACTCAGCGAATTGCCATCGCGGTCGGCATACTCCACTTCGAACAGCTCCAGCCCAGCCGACTGGGTCACCACCTTGGCCAACTCGGTTTTGCCAGTGCCAGGGGGACCATACAGAAGTACGTTGATACCCACTTCCTGACGCGCCACGGCATTGGCCAGCAGGTTGCACAGGACCCGGGCGTCGTCTGCGACGAAGGCAAAGTCGTCCAGCCCCAGCTTGCTTTTGGCAGATAGGCGGGTAAACACCGCCATCAGTTCTGCCTGGTCGCGGTAGGGGCGCATCAGCACGGGGGGCAGTTTTTCGCTGACCTTCATCAGGTCGGCCAGGTCGGTGATGTTGTGTTCGGAGATGAGGTTTTCGACCAGGCCAATACGTTCCAGCCGGGAGCCCGCGCGCAAGGCCTCGGCCACCTGGTCCGGGTTGACGCCGGCTACGTCGGCAATCGCCGCATAGGCTTCGGGCGCATTGTTCACCTTGAATTCGACCAGGATGCTGCGCATGTCACGTTGGTAGCGTGCCAGCGTGCCGTACAGCAGCAGGGCGCGCTCGGCCTTGTTGAGCTGCAGCAGTCCGGCCAGGGCGTTGATGTTTTTCTCCACCAGCGTGGACTGACGCTTCAGCGAGTTTCGCAGCCATTCACCGGTTACGGTCAACACCGAAATCAGGTCTTTGGGCTGGTCTTTGGCATATTCATCCAGGAAAAAATACAGCGTGGCTTCGTCATAGGGGCCACGCCAGGCGCCGTGGCGGGCCAGGAATTCGGTGGCGTCCAGGGCCTCGTGGCCACGCCACAACTCGTTGCTGACACAGCGCCGGGCCAGGAACTCGCGCAGCCGCGCCAGTACCGATACCGGCCACACCAGGTGGCGACCGGCCAGGCCCACGATGCCGTTGAAGTCGCGGCGCACGTTCAGCCCCGCGCCCTGACGGGTAGCCAGGGTTAGTACGAAATGCGAACACATCAAGTCCAACACCGGCGCCTCCAGAAGGCCCGGTGAGGGAATCAGATGCCCGCCCAATGGCGGCGACAACAAACGCTTGGCCATCCAATGCCTCCAGCACAGTTGTTTACGGGGCCACCATACAGCAGACTGGCACAAGATGGAAGTCTTGGGGACAAGATTTCCTGAGCAGAAAATAATTGCACAATGGCGGGATGATTGAATACCAAGACATCCAGGCGGCCGAACAACGGCTGCAGGGCCACCTGCTGCGCACACCCTGCGTTGCGTCACAAACCCTGTCCGACATCACCGGTGCGCAGGTGTTTCTCAAATTTGAGAACCTGCAGTTCACGGCATCTTTTAAAGAGCGTGGCGCCTGCAACAAGCTGGCACAGCTGACGCCCGAGCAGTCCGCACGCGGCGTTATTGCCATGAGCGCCGGCAACCACGCCCAGGGCGTGGCCTACCATGCGCAGCGCCTGGGCTTGCATGCGGTCATCGTGATGCCGCGCTTCACGCCGGGCGTCAAGGTAGAGCGCACACGCGGGTTTGGGGCCGAAGTGATTCTGCATGGCGACACGCTGGAAGAGTCCCGCAGCCACGCCTATGCCTTGGCCGAGCAGCGGCAGCTGACATTTGTGCATCCCTACGACGACGACGCCATCATTGCCGGCCAGGGCACCGTGGCGCTGGAAATGCTGGAAGATGTGCCGGATCTGGATACGCTGATCGTGGCCATCGGTGGTGGGGGCTTGATCTCGGGTATGGCTACTGTGGCTAAGGCACTGAAGCCGTCCATGGAAGTGGTGGGGGTGCAGACCGTTCGGTTCCCCGCCATGTTCAACGCCATTCAAGGCACGCAACACGCCCAGGGCACCAGCACCATTGCTGAAGGGATTGCCGTGGGTACGCCGGGGCGTATTCCCATGGATGTGATTCGCGCGCGGGTTGACGACTTGCTGCTGGTGGACGAAGGCGATATTGAGCAAGCCCTCGTTATGCTGCTCGAAGTTGAGAAGACCTTGGTCGAAGGCGCTGGGGCGGTAGGCCTGGCCGCTTTGCTGAAATATCCTGAGCGTTTTAAGGGCAAACGGGTGGGGCTGGTGTTGTGCGGCGGCAATATTGATCCGCTGCTACTGGCCGCCATCATCGAGCGCGGCATGGTGCGCGCCGGGCGCCTGGCGCGTATCCGCGTCGGTGCGCGGGATGTGCCCGGTTCGCTGGCACGCATCACCGCCACAGTGGCCGAGGCCGGGGCCAATATTGAGGAAGTGCATCACCAGCGGGCCTTTACGACCTTGTCGGCACAAAACGCCGAAGTGGAACTGGTGGTTCAGACCCGCGGCCACACCCATGTGCAGGAGGTGCTGGCAGTGTTGCGGCAGGCCGGATTTGATGCCCAGCTGGGTTGATGCCTGCCAGTAGGTAAAATCTCGTAAGTTTTTTAATGCTTGACGCCCAGAAGGAATTCACCATGTCTGCACCCACCCCTGCTCCAGCACCCGACCACGAAGTGGATCCCGTTGAGGCCATCGTGCCACTGATTCCCATCGTATTGCCGGTTGTGGGCGGTGTTTTGATTTTCCTGCTGGCGTTTATCGCCGTGTACATGGCCTAAGGCCACACCTTCGCCTGATCTTGTAGGTGGTGTGACCAGCCCGCGGCTTGCTCCGCGGTTTTCTTGTCACACCCGTTCTCCCCAGCCTTCCTCGCACTTGGTTTTGTGAATTTGCGCACCAGCGCGGCTCTGCTGTGCGCGTTTCATGCGGAATCCCGACAAAACCCATGCATAACCCTATGCAACTTATGCATGAAAGTTGCGGGTAACTGACATGTAACTTCGGTACCAGTTCTTAAAATGGCCATCCCGGCCCCTGGCGTTTGTGTGAGATTGGGGACGGTTGTATCCACAGTTTTTTGAAAGCCGTTTTCTCAAAGTCCAAGGCTCAGCCTGATTTTGAAAAGACGATTTTTAAACTAGGAGCTACCGTATGAACGCACCCATGATGCAGGGCTTGAAATTGAACACGCCCAGTTACGTCAAAAACCCCAAGCTGATCGCTTGGGTGGCCGACATGGCCGCACTGACCAAACCCGACGCCATTTACTGGTGCGACGGTACCGAAGAGGAATACCAGCGCCTGTGCCAGCAACTGGTCGATGCCGGTACCTTCAAGAAGCTTAACCCCGCCAAGCGCCCCAACAGCTTCCTCGCTTGTTCCGACCCCACCGATGTGGCCCGTGTCGAAGACCGCACCTATATCTGCAGCGAGAAAAAAGAACACGCCGGCCCTACCAATAACTGGATGGCCCCTGCCGAGATGCGCACCCTGCTGGAAACCGGTAAGGACGGCGAAAAGGCCCTGTTTGACGGCTGCATGAAGGGCCGCACCATGTACGTGGTGCCGTTCTCCATGGGACCCCTGGGCTCGCACATTGCCCACATTGGCATTGAGCTGACCGACAGCCCCTATGTGGCGGTGAACCAGAAGATCATGACCCGCATGGGTAAGGCCGTGTACGACGTACTGGGCGTGGACGGCGATTTCGTGCCTTGCATGCACACTACCGGCGCCCCGTTGGAACCCGGCCAAGCCGACGTGAAGTGGCCTTGCAACAAGACAAAATACATCGTCCATTACCCCGAGACCCGCGAAATCTGGTCCTATGGTTCCGGTTACGGCGGCAATGCGCTGCTGGGCAAGAAATGCTTTGCGCTGCGGATTGCTTCCACCATGGGCCGCGACCAGGGATGGTTGGCCGAACACATGCTGATCCTCGGCGTGACCAACCCCCAGGGCAAGAAATACCACGTGGCAGCGGCCTTCCCCAGTGCATGTGGCAAGACCAACTTCTCCATGTTGGTGCCGCCCACAGGCTTCGAAGGCTGGAAGGTCACCACCATCGGTGACGACATTGCCTGGCTCAAACCGCATTCCGATGGCAAGCTGTACGCCATCAACCCCGAAGCTGGCTATTTCGGCGTTGCCCCCGGCACCAACACGCTGACCAACCCCAACTGCATGGCCAGCCTGAACCAGAACGTGATCTTCACCAATGTGGCCTTGACCGATGACGGCGACGTGTGGTGGGAAGGCATGGAGAAGGACGCTGGCAACATGCCCGCGCACTTGATCGACTGGCAAGGCAAAGACTGGACACCCGCCATCGCCAAGGAAACCGGCGCCAAGGCCGCCCACCCCAACGCCCGCTTCACTGTCGCCGCCACCAATAACCCCGCGCTGGACGCCCAGTGGAACGATCCCAATGGCGTTGCCATCGACGCATTCATGTTCGGCGGCCGCCGCTCCACCACCGTGCCTTTGATCACTGAAGCACGCAACTGGGTTGAAGGTGTATACATGGCTGCCACCATGGGTTCCGAAACCACCGCTGCGGCTACTGGCCAGGCCGGCATCGTGCGCCGCGACCCGTTTGCGATGCTGCCCTTCATGGGCTACAACATGAGCGACTACTTCCAGCACTGGCTCAACATGGGCGACAAGCTGGCCAAGAGTGGCGCCAAATTGCCCAAGATGTATGCCGTGAACTGGTTCCGCAAGGGTGAAGACGGCAAGTTTGTCTGGCCCGGTTATGGCGAAAACATGCGCGTACTGAAGTGGATGATCGACCGCATCGAAGGCACGACGCCCGGTACAGAAAACGGTTTTGGCGTGAGCCCTGCCTACTCCGAAATCACCTGGACCGGACTGGACTTCTCGCCCGCCCAGTTTGAGTCGGTGACCAGTCTGGACAAAGCGGCCTGGAAAGCTGAGTTTGCATTGCACAGCGAGCTGTTCAGCCAGTTGGCGTATCACCTGCCGGCTGCTCTGGTCGAAACCAAGGATCGGCTCGAAGCCAAGCTGGCCGCCTGACCAACGACTTTGGGGCAAATGCCCCATGCAAAAAGCCACCCGCGGGTGGCTTTTTAATTGCGCTGACGGATCAGCCTGGGGTGATGGATCAGCCCTGTGTCTGGCGAATCGACGCCATGCGAATCTCGGCCATCACACGGTGGTCGTGGCTGGCCAACTCCCACAATTCCGCTTCCTGGCGGCGCTCCTTGTTGGCCTGCTGGTAAGCACTGATCCATGCGGCACCAGCGTTGGCTATCTTGCGCAGCGGTGTAGCCAAAATGGCCAAAGCGGCAAACGTCACAGTCCACAGCGCGACCCAAGCGGCGAGCATATGGCCGTCGGTCCAGCTATTGATGACCTGGTCTGCGGTGACCAACAGCGCGGCCATACCTGCGGCCAGCAGCATGCCTGCCAATGGGCGAGCCTTTTCTTCTGTTTCTACAGCGGGACTCGTGGAGCGTGCAAGCTGCGCGGACATGCGGTTGGCGGAAACTGCGGGGTTAACGTGTGCGAGGTTTGTCATGGCAAATTCCTTTGCAGAGTTGACGGAAGGCGTATCGAAAGAGGGGTTTTTGACTAACATGGACCGAATACTAAGGGTTAACACTATTAATGGTCTACTTTATGTTAGTGATGCTTGGTATTCACCATCGTTATGATTGGGTATGCGCGACGTCTCCCTGCGAACCCTGGACCTCAACCTACTCAAGGTGTTTGACGTCATCATGTCCGAGCGCAGCCTGACCCGGGCCGCCGAGCAACTCGCCTTGACGCAGCCAGCCGTCAGCAATGCGCTGCGACGCCTGCGCGAGGCGCTGGGTGATGAGTTGCTGGTGCGAAAGGGTCGGGCGCTGGAGCCCACGCCCCGCGCAGAAGCCCTGTGGCCGGCGGTGCGCGGTTGTCTGCAGCAGCTGCAGGCCTCGCTGGCGCCGCCCAGCTTCGATCCTGCAAGTGCCACCTCCACCTTTGTACTGACCATGGCAGATGCCACGGCCGCGGAAATGATGCCTGGCCTGCTGGGCATCATCACCGCGCAGGCACCCCTTGTCTCGCTGCGCGTCGTACCGTTGACAACGCGAGACCCCCGCCAGTTGCTGGAGGATGGCCACGCGGATCTGGCGGTAGGCCATTTCCCCGCTGTATTGGCTGATCTGACAGCACGCAACCAGGCAGGGGACACGGCCGGTTTTCTGCACCACCGCCTGTTTTCCGGTGACTACGTCTGTGTGATGCGCAAAGGCCACCCGCTGGCGCGCGAACCGCTGACGCTGCAGCGCTTCTGCGCCGCTCGCCACATGCTGGTCAGCTTTTCAGGGCGCCCCTATGGCTTTATCGACGAGGCGCTGGCCGCGCTGGACCAGCGCCGCCAGGTGGTGCTGACAGTCAACCAGTTCTTCACCGCCGGCAAAGTGGTGGCGCAATCCGATGTGTTGACCGTGCTGCCACGCCACTTTGTGGGTGTCACCGGCTTCGAACAGGACTTGGTGCTGCGCGAGCTGCCATTCCCCGTGCCGCCTATCCAGGTGGACGCCCTGTGGCACTTGCGCAAGGACGGCGACCGGGCGCATGCGTGGCTGCGCGCGCAAATCGCCCGTCTGGCCGAAAAGGCGTTTTGACCACCTGATGAAAATCCAACTCCTCTCTGATCTGCACCTGGAAGCCCATCCGCACTGGAGGGCAGAGCCTATACCCGGCGCCGACCTTCTGGTGCTGGCAGGCGATATCGGCTCGTACCAGAGCGGCTCCCAACTGCCGGACACCGATTTCGGCCTGGGGCAGTTTTCGCCGCTCAGCGGGTGGCCGACCCCGGTAGTCTTTGTGCCTGGTAACCACGAATACGATGCCATGGACTTTGACGCTGCCCATGACCGGCTGCGGCAGACGTGCGAACGACTGGGTCTGATCTGGCTGGAACGCGGCACCATGGTGATGGACGGATTGCGATTTGTCGGCACCACGCTGTGGACTGACTTTGATGCGCTGTCTCCAAATCCTGGAGCGACACCTGCTGCCCGACACGGCGCACAAATCAACCCACTGGCCCAACAACTCAAGGCACGCGACAAGGCATTTCGGGCCGCCAACTACTACCTGCGCAAGACAGCGACCACGCGCCACGGCGAGCCCTGGCTGGCAGAAGGTGTGCGGGACCAAGCGCTGGTGTGCCAGGAGTGGCTGCGCAATACATTGGTTCAACCGTTTGACGGACCGACCGTGGTTGTCACGCACTTCGCGCCGAGCTTGCGCAGCGCCGACCCCCGTTACGGGCTTACACCCGGCACGGCCGGCTTTTGCAATGGCCTGGATGATTTGCTGCCACACGCCAAGCTGTGGATGCACGGGCATCTGCACGCGCCCAGCGACTATGTGCAGCACGGCTGCCACGTCGTGGCAAATCCGTTGGGTTACGCACGCAAGAACGAGCAGGCCCACTTCCGGCCAAGCCATTTGATAGAAATAGGCCCTTAGCCCCCGTTCTATCTTCACTAAGGGCTATAAAAATAAGAGCGCACTTAATGCCCACGCGACTGCTGAATGCTTTGATGCAGAGCGCGCATCCGATCCCCGTGCCGTCATGCTGCTGGAATAACCCCAGCACTCATACTGTTAAGTACTACTAAATACTATTCGGTCTGCGCGAGACTACACGGTATTAATAAAAACCATCTAGTCCAATACCGCAAACCAGGTCAATCCCACTTGTAACTGAGCCCAACTTAGGAGTCCTACGATGTTGAGACAAATCAAAACCCTACTAGCCGCCCTGTCTGTTGTGGCATTTGCCACCGGCTGTGGTGGTAGCAACAGCGATCCAGACATAGTTCAGCTGGCCCAGGCCAACCCCGATCTCTCCATATTGGTGGAGGCTGTCGATGCCGCAGGTCTCGCCGGTACCCTCAAGCAGGCTGGGCCGTACACGGTGTTGGCTCCTACCAACGCCGCTTTTGCTTCGCTGCTGAGCGAGCTGGGTGTGACCAAAGCCCAGTTGTTGGCAGACAAACCTTTGTTGACCACCGTGTTGACTTATCACGTATTGCCAGGCGCTGTGCGACGCGCAGACATTCCGCTGGGCAAGGCAGTGACTAGCTTGCAGGGCAGCATCTTCAAGGTGGACACGGTAGGCACTGCGCTGCGCATCACCGATGGCCGCAACCGGACATCCAACATCACCGCCACCGACATCCATGCCCTCAACGGGGTGGTGCACGTCATTGACAAGGTGATCCTTCCCGCCAACAAGAACATCGTTCAGACCGCGCAATCCCTGCCAGACTTTTCTATCTTGGTAGAAGCCGTAGTTGCTGCTGACCTGCAAGCTACCTTGTCAGGCGCAGGCCCCTTCACTGTGTTTGCGCCGACCAATGCCGCATTTGCAGCTTTGTTGAGCGAACTGGGCATCAGCAAGGCCGCCCTGCTGGCTGACAAGGCGCTGTTGACCAAGGTTTTGACCTACCACGTTGTGTCCGGCAGGGTGCTCAAGGCCAACGTGCCAGTCGGCACGCCCATCGCCACGGTGCAAGGCGACACCTTCACCGTCAATGCCGCCTTGGCCATAGCGGACCAGCGTAGCCGAAGCGCCAATATTGTCGCGACTGACGTGCTCACCAGCAACGGTGTCATCCACGTCGTGGACAAGGTGATCCTGCCGAAGCCGTGAGCCCCCGCAAAATATAAAGTTGACGCTATCTATTTTGTAGCGCCTTCCGGGGGCATTCCCGCGGCAGGCGCACCGGGTGCAACACGCACGAAGCTCGCAAACCGCGGCACACCCGCATCGGTGAGGCCGCGGTACCGATAGGTAATGACTGAGCCAATGGGCGGCGGGTTGCGGCGCTCTGCCTCAGAAAGGCCAGTGCCAATCTTGAATCGCACACCAGGTACAGCCCCATTGCCACTGGCAACAGTTTCCACCAACAACGCGCCCAGCGTGTCAGAAAGTTTGCCCCGCCCTGGCTGGTGGCCCACCACCAGGGCTTCAGCGTCTTCGTGGGGTTTTACTTTCAACAAATCGCCGTTGCGCGTGGCGGTGTAAAGCGAAGCACCCCGATGCAGCATAAGCCCTTCGCCCCCCGCCTTGACCACCTTGCGCATCTGTAATTGCAGGGCTGCGTGCGTGGTAGCGCGGGTTTGGACCACCGCTACCACCCATGGCTGCCCGATGTGCGCTACGGTCGTGTTGAGGGCGGATAGCCGTTCGGTGAAGGGGCCGCCGTGCGCGGGCAAGTCAAACACCATGTAGCGGATACCGCGCCAGGCCAAATCATCCGGAACGCGCTGACGAACAGTAGCGCTCGCCCGCTCAAATTGACCGCGGCCAGCCCACAACTCGCCATCCAGCGGCACATTGGGCCAACCCGCTGTAAACCAAACGGGTGCGTGGATGGGCTCGCCACCACGGGTCCAGAGCTTTTGACCGTCCCAGAAACCGCGCAGCCCATCGTACTTTTCACTCACCCAGTAGTCGGCCAGATCGATGCCCGGGTGGTAGACCTTCGCCAGCATTAGCGCGGGTGCGCTGGCAGCCGTGGTTTGCGCCGCTGCGTGGGTGATGGCGAGAGGACCCGCCATGCCGATCAGGCAGGCCAAGATCCCAAGCACACGGTTCAATGGGGCGGATACAGGCAGGGTGCGCTTCACGGGCAGTAAGACTCTAAGGGCCAAATTCACAGCATAACAAGCCGCCGCCAGTCGCCGTCCGGCACGTCCTCGGGCAGCTTGACGCATATCAACCCCAGCGACGCTGGCATGGCTACACTGAACACAACCCTAGGAGCACACCATGAAGATTCTTCTTGCTGTAGATGGCAGCGCATACAGCAAAAAAATGCTGGCCTATCTGGCCACCCACAGCGGTATGTTTTCACCCGCCAACGACTACACGGTATTCACGGCCCAGGCCGCCTTGCCCTCACGCGCACGGGCAGCCGTTGGAAAGGAAGTGGTGGAGGCGTACTACGCCGAAGAGAGTGAGAAGGTGATTGCACCGGTCAGCAAGTTCCTCCTGCGCCACGGAATCAACGCCAAGAGCAGTTGGAAAGTGGGTCAGGCCGGTTCACTGATTGCCAAGCTGGCCGAAGATGGCAAATTTGACATGGTGGTGATGGGCTCGCACGGCCACGGCTCATGGGCTAACCTGGTGATGGGTTCGGTGGCCACCCAGGTGTTGGCACACTGCAAAGTGCCCGTCTTGCTGGTGCGTTAGCGGGCGTTGAGTCCATCAAAGCAGGTGGACATCACCAGTTCGACAATCTCGGTATCACTGTGCTGGCCCCCGATCTTCAGAAACTCCAGCACAGGGTCACAGGCCCTGGCGTACAGCGTGTAGAGCACGGCGATAGCTGGTAACTTGGAATTGATCGCCCCTTGCGCCTGTGCTGCCTCGATCCAGGCGCCCAGACGGTCGCTGACCTCGATCAAACCGTCCATATAGTCCTTGTTGGAAACCAGGGTCGTGCGCAAGCTGGAGTTCTGGCTGGGCAGGGAAGGCATCTCACCGGCAAGCTTGAGCTCCATGGTCCAGCGCACCACAGCGCGCAGCTGATCCAGTGGCGGCGCGTCTGGTGCCAGGCCCTCCAAAAACGCTTGCGCACGGCGCATCACCCGCACCATAGCCGCAGCTGCAAGGTCTTCCTTGCTGGGGAAATGCTTGTACAGGCTGGCTTTGGCGATACCCACGTTGGCGGCTACCTCGTCTACCGTCATGGCGTCGAAGCCTTTTTCGGCCAGTAGCTGGTTGACCACACGCATGATCGCGTCTTCACGCGCTTGCAGCATCTGGGCTTTAAAAGAGATTTTGACGTCGGGTAGGGCTTGCATGCGGTAATTTTAGCCGCATCCGTCAAAAAATACAGCAGGCGGCTAATTTATGACCGCTGCGTTTTTAGGGCAATTTCTGCCGCACTGGACAGCGCAGTGGTCAACCGGTCGATGACGACGGAATCCAGGTTCCAGCAATGCCAGTACAAATTGATGGGCAGTGTCACTTTGGGTGCCAGATTAACCAGCTCACCGCTGGCCAGCAGGTGGGCAACCTTGAGCTCGGGCAACACACAGGCACCCCAGCCCGCCAGCGTAGCCTGAACCTGGCCTTCCACGCTGGGGACGAAGCGCTGGCTGAGCGCAACGCGACGCAACCCGCAGGCGCGGCTGACAAACTCAGTCTGCAAATCGTCTTTGCGGTTGAAGGCAACAAAAGCAAGTGAACGGAAATTATGCGGCGTCAGGCCCTGCGGGCAGTGGGCGCTCGCATAGGTTGGGCTGGCAACGGCCACGTAATGCATGACGCCCAGCGGCAGCACCTTGCACCCGCGCAAAGCCTGCTTTAGTGTGGTGACGCAACCCAATACTTGGCCTTCACGCAGCCATTCGTGGGTGAAGTCCTGGTCGTCGGTAATGATTTCCAGCGGTAGGCCCTCTGCAACCATTTCACCCAAGGCTGGAAGTGCCCAGGTGGCAATGCTGTCGGCGTTAATGGCAATGGAGATACGGTCTTCCTCGCGCAGAGCGCCGGTACCGGGCGTCAGGTCTTGCAGGTCGGTTTCGAGGTCAGCCCGCAGCAGGCGCATTTGCATCGCGTGCTTGATCAACAGGCGTCCGGCCGACGTGGGCTTGATGGGGCGGCTGCGTACCAGCAGCACAGTGCCCACCTGGGCCTCCAGTGCGCGCAGGCGCTGGGACACGGCGGATTGGGTGACCGAGAGGCGTAGCGCCGCGCGCTCGAAACCTCCTTCTTCCACAATGGCGGCCAGACACTCCAGGGCGTCCGAATCAAAGGTTCGCATAGTTTATTTTTCCACCAAGCTAATAAAACAGAGGTCATTTGCCTCTGAAAAAGGCGCATTTTCCCTTTGCGCCCTGTTGCTCATTAGTTTAACTAATGTTTCGAACGGTGTCAGTCATGTGGATTTGCCGCGCGCTGTGGCTGGTGGATCTGGGCGCTTTTGGGGGCCAATGCCAACTTATGGCCTAATACTGCCTTTGCAAACTTAGTCAGGACCGTTAAAAATGGGCAACAAGATCGTTACCGAAGCAGACCGCAAAGCCACTCCCCGTCCCGCAACCCTGCCAGGCTTCACCCTGCCAACCGGTGGCCGTGGCCAAAAGGTCAGCCTGGAGCGCGGCGTCGCGACACGCAGCAAAAAGAACCCCGGCAAGCGCTCCAAAAAGGGCGGCTGATCGAGACACTTGGGGACTGAGCAGGCGGTTTTTCCGCCGGGCCGCCCCAAGGAAAAACGCGCCCCCTCGGGGGGCAGCGAGCCACACGAAGTGGGCGAGCGTGGGGGCTAAACCTTATGGGCCTGCTCCAAGCAGTCTTGAAATGCCCGCGTCGCCCGCGCAATCTGCGGCGAACGCCTTGTAATCGCAAAAAACTGGCAGTCGTACCGGAACACCGCCGGGTCAATCGCGCGCATCTGGCCGCCTCGCACAAAACTCTCTGCGTAGTGGTCGGGCAAAAAGCCCAAAAACTTCCCCGACAGAATCAACGTGGCGATGGCCTCTTGGTCAAAGCCGGTCGCCTTGCGAGCCAGCCGCACCTGCTGGCTGATCTCCATATTCGGTGAGTGGTAACCCAGGCCGGCAAACTGGTGGGCGCGCAAGCCGTCCCAGTCCTTGGGCTGGTTCTTGGCCGTCGCGCCAAAGAGCGGGTGCGCGCGTCCGCAATACAGCAACATCACCTCGTCAAACAGCAGCGTGTATTCCAGCGTGTCCGAACTGCGGTGGCCGGGGATGATGCCAATCTGGTATTGGCCGTCCAGCACGCCGCGCTCAATCGCCGTCAGCGTGGCCACGTGCAGGTTCAAGGCCACATCGGGCGCCTGCTCGGTGAACAGCGCAATCGCTTCTGCGATGTGGGCCTGCGGGTTGCTGGCCGTCTTGTCGAACATGGCTACGTGTAATTGCCCGCCCATGCGTTCATGGATTTCATCCACCCCGCTACGAAAGGCGTCCGTCGCGGCCAAGAGGGCCGTGGTCTGGTCGTAAATCTTCTGCCCCTCGGGTGTCAGCGCAAAACCAGCCCGACCACGGCGGCATAGGGTCAGGCCCAGTCGGGTCTCCAGGTCTTTGATGTGGCGGCTCACGGTGGATGTACCAATGTTCAGTTCCAATTCCGCCGCTGCCATGCCACCACAATCCACCACCGCACGGAATACACGCAGCAGGCGCAAATCCATGTCGCTGATCTGCCCCAGCACCGCACGACTCTTTGATTTCATAAATTGCTAACTAAATAGTGATATGTGTTACTTTATAAGAGTAACAGAGCGAACCACAATGGCCGACTACCTACAGAAACGAGGCCAATCGCCATGAAGCTCAACGACACCACGCCATCCACTGCCGTCACCAGCACCAGCGCCTTCCCCGGCGACGCAGCGTGGATGGAGGCGCACTGGATGCCCTATACCGGCAACCGCAATTTCAAGGCAAATGCGTCGAACGGTGCCCGCACCATGGTCAGCGCGCAGGGCGCCTATTACACCGACAGCAATGGCCGCAAGATCCTGGACGGCCTCTCCGGTCTGTGGTGCTGTGGCTTGGGTCATGGCCGCACTGAGATCACCGAGGCCGTCAGCCGCCAGATCGGCACGATGGACTATTCACCCGCTTTCCAGTTTGGCCACCCGCTGTCGTTTGAGCTGGCCAACAAGATCCGCGAACTCACCCCTGATGGGCTGGACTACGTGTTTTTCACCGGTTCCGGCTCCGAGTCTGCCGACACCTCCTTGAAGATGGCCCGTGCCTACTGGCGCGCCAAGGGCATGGGCACCAAGACGCGGCTGATCGGCCGCGAAAAGGGTTACCACGGCGTCAACTTTGGTGGCATCTCGGTGGGCGGCATTGTGGGCAATCGCAAGGTGTTTGGCCAGGGTATTGAGGCCGACCATTTGCCCCATACCCAGCCTGCCGCCGGGTCTTTCTACAAGGGCATGCCACCCACAGGCGTGGAACTGGCCGACGAATTGCTGAAGCTCATCGCCCTGCATGACGCATCCAATATCGCCGCCGTCATCGTGGAGCCCATGTCGGGCTCGGCCGGTGTTGTGATTCCTCCGGTGGGATACCTGCAGCGCCTGCGCGAGATCTGCACCGCCAACAACATCCTGCTGATATTTGACGAAGTAATCACCGGCTTTGGCCGCATGGGTGCCTACACCGGCGCGGCCGCATTTGGCGTGACGCCCGACATCATGAACGTGGCCAAACAGATCACCAACGGCGCGCAACCATTGGGTGCGGTGGTTGCCAAGAAAGACATCTACGACACCTTCATGGCCCAGGGCGGCCCGGACTACATGCTGGAATTCCCCCACGGCTACACCTACTCGGCCCACCCCGTGGCCTGCGCGGCGGGTATTGCTGCGCTGGATGTGCTGGTCAAGGAAAGCATGGTCGAACGTGTGGCCGCACTGGCACCGTATTTCGAGCAGGCCGTGCATAGCCTCAAGGGTGCCAAGCATGCGGCCGACATCCGCAACTACGGACTGGCAGCCGGTATCACCATTGCAGCCGTGCCGGGTGAGCCGGCCAAGCGGCCCTACGAGATTGCAATGCGCTGCCTGGAAAAAGGTTTCTACGTGCGGTACGGTGGCGACACCATCCAACTGGCACCACCCTTCATCATTGAGAAGTCCGAAATCGACAGCCTGGTCAATGCACTGGGTGAGTCGCTGAACGCAACGGCCTGATGCAGGTGCTCCTGAATTGATAGCTATAGAGGCAATCTATTCGGGGGCTAGAGCCAACTTTTTGATATAGACACCTCTGGAAACACCATGTCCCAACTCCCCACCATTGGCCATCTGATCGACGGCAAGCTGACCGACGGCAATACCGGTGCGCGCTCCCAAAGCGTCTACAACCCCGCCACCGGCCGCGCCGAAAAGCGCCTGTTGCTGGCCGACAAAACCACCGTAGAGCAGGCCATCGCGTCCGCGCAAGCGGCTTTCCCCGCCTGGCGCAACACGCCACCACTGAAGCGCGCCCGCGTCATGGGCAACCTAAAGGTCTTGCTAGAGCAGCACTCCGAAGAACTGTGCGCGCTGATCACTGCAGAGCATGGAAAGGTGCTGTCGGACGCCGCTGGTGAACTGCAACGTGGCATCGAAAATGTGGAATACGCCAGCTACGCGCCCGAGTTGCTGAAGGGCGAGCACAGCAAAAACGTCGGCCCCGCCATTGACTCGTGGAGCGAATTCCAGCCCCTGGGCGTGGCAGCCGGCATCACCCCCTTCAACTTCCCCGCTATGGTGCCGCTGTGGATGTGGCCCATGGCCGTGGCTTGTGGCAACACCTTTGTGTTGAAGCCCTCTGAGCGCGATCCCAGCAGCACGCTGCGCATCGCGCAACTGGCGTTGGAAGCCGGTCTGCCACCCGGCGTGCTTAACGTTGTCAACGGCGACAAGGAAGCGGTGGACACGCTGCTGACCGACCCGCGCATCAAGGCCGTCAGCTTTGTCGGCTCCACGCCGATTGCCGAATACATCTACGCTGAAGGCTGTAAACACGGCAAACGTGTGCAAGCCCTGGGTGGCGCCAAGAACCACGCCGTGGTGATGCCCGATGCCGATATCGCCAACGCGGTCAACGCACTGATGGGCGCGGCCTACGGATCGTGCGGTGAGCGCTGCATGGCCATCCCGCTGGTAGTCGCCGTGGGTGATGCCACTGCCGACGCCGTGGTGGCTGCGCTGAAGGTCGAGATTGCCAAGATGCACGTCGGCCCTGGCACCGACGCCAAGAGCGACATGGGCCCCCTGGTCACCAAGCCGCATTTTGAAAAGGTCAAGGGATATGTAGACCAGGGCGTGAAGGAAGGCGCCGCGCTGGTGGTGGATGGCCGTGGTGTCAGCGTGAGTGGCCATGAAGACGGCTACTTTCTGGGCCCCTGCCTGTTTGACCACGTCAAACCTGGCATGGTGATCTACCAGGAAGAGATCTTCGGTCCGGTGCTGGGCGTGGTGCGCGTGAACACGCTGCAAGAGGCCATGGACATGATCGACGCCCACGAGTACGGCAACGGCACCTGCATCTTCACCCGCGACGGCGAGGCCGCGCGCTACTTCACCGATAACATTCTGGTCGGCATGGTGGGTGTCAATGTGCCGCTGCCGGTGCCTGTGGCGTACCACTCGTTTGGCGGATGGAAGCGCTCGTTGTTTGGCGACCTGCACGCCTATGGCCCCGACGCCGTGCGCTTCTATACCAAGCGCAAGACGATTACGCAGCGCTGGCCCAGTGCGGGCGTGCGTGAGGGGACAGTTTTTGCATTTCCCAGCAGCCGCTAACGCAGCCTTGTAAACGCAGGGTAGGAGGCGTTCAAGCCACCTGCCCCTGTTTCGCATTCCACGCATCACACCACGCCGCAAAGGTGTGCGCTGCGATCGGTTTGCTCATGAAATACCCCTGCGCCTCGTCGCATGCCAGTGCTTTGAGCTTGTCCCAGATCAGCGCGTTCTCTACGCCCTCGGCCACCACGGTCAGGCCCAGGTTGTGGGCCAGGTCTACGGTAGAGCGGACGATCTTAGCGTCGTCCTCGTCTGTCTCCATGTTCATTACAAAGGACTTGTCGATTTTCAGCTCGTCCACGGGCAGGCTCTTCAGGTAGGCCAGCGACGAGTAGCCGGTGCCAAAGTCGTCAATCGACAGTTTGAAGCCGCGTTCGGACAGCAGGTTCAGCGTGGCCTGGGCGCGGTGGGGGTCGTCCATGATGGCGCTCTCGGTGATTTCCAGGCAGAACGCCGTGGCCGGCATCTGGTACTGCGCCAGCAAAGCATCCAGCCGTGCCGGAAACTCCAGGTCCAGCAGGTCGCGGGTTGAGAGGTTGATGGCCAGCTTGAAGCCCGCGTCCAGCCCCACCAGCGTCTTGCTGACGCGGGCGGATTCCTCAAACATCCAGGTCGTCAACTGGCGCACAAAACCGGTCTGCTCGGCAAAGGGTATGAACTCCATGGGCGGCACCAGGCCGCGCTGGGGGTGTTGCCAGCGCACCAGTGCTTCGGCGGCAGAGACGCGGCCGGTGGCCAGATTGATCTTGGGCTGCAGAAACAGCCGTAGTTCACCCTGGGCCACGGCATTGCGCAGCTCGGACAGCATAGACAAAGTCTCGGTACTGGACGAGTCCAGTGAGGCGTCGTACACCTGCATCAGCGTAGTGCGTGACTTGGCAGCGTACATCGCCACCTCGGCACGCGAGAGCAGGGCATCCACGTCCTGTGCGTGCTGCGGAAAACAGGCGATGCCCATGCTGGCGCTCATGTCCACCGTTTGCTCTTCAAAGGCCAGGGGCTGTTCGAACGACTTGGCAATGCGCTGGGCCACGGCCACGGCAACATCGGCATTGCTGCCGGTCAGCATGACGGCAAACTCATCGCCCCCTAAGCGGGCCACCACATCACTGCCGCGCAGGTCCTGCTGGCTCAGGCGTTTGGCCACGGCAATCAGCAGCTGGTCACCAAAAGAGTAGCCCAACACGTCGTTGACGTGCTTGAAGCGGTCGATGTCCAGCATCAGGATGGCCATGCCGCGGGCGGGGTTGCCACCCTCGGCGCTGGCGGCCTGGATTTGCTCTTGCACCGCCTCCCGAAAGCGGGCCCGGTTGGGCAGGCCGGTCAGGCGGTCCCAGTAGGCCAGGGTGCGGATTTCGTTTTGCTGCGCGCCGATGCTGATGCGCATGGCATCAAATGCTTTGGCCAGGCCGCCAATCTCGTCGTGCCGGTCGGTGTGCTGCATGGGCACGTCGTACTGGCCGCGCCCCAGAATCTCGGTGGCGTGGACCAGGGATCGCAGCGGCGTGGTCACGCGCCGCGCGGCAAACACGCTGCCAATGGCAAATAGCACCACACCCAGACCGGTGATCCAGGCCAGTGCCACCTGGGCCTGGCGGAAGGGGGCCACCACCTCATTGACCGAGCGGAACAACAAGGTGCGCACGCTGCCAAAAGAGCCGGCGTCCAGCTTGACACTACGGGCAATCAACCGGTCATCGTCTACCGCCAGTTCGGTCACATCGGCCGCCGTGGCCTCCAGCGCACGCAGGGCCCCGGCTGGCAGGGTGGTGGAGACAATCTGGCGGCTTTCGCCCGTGGCTTCACTGATCAGGGCCAGGTGCATGTCCGAAATAGCCCGCATGTCGTCCAGCAGTTTCTGGTTGATAGGGAAGCCCATCAGCACCCAGCCCACCACCACGGGCGCCTTGATGGGCACCAGTACAAATTGGTAAGGTGTGCGGCCCACCAGCGCCACCTGACTGCCCTGGGCGTCACGCACGCCGGGGCTAGTGAGGCGACCCAACACAGCTTGCAGTTCCGTGCTGTCCTGCCCCTCGCCTACTGCGCGCAAGGCCATGTCGGTGTCCATCAGAGCGGTGACGGTCGCACCGATGCGCGCCCCGTGGTTTTCCAGCACGGAGCGAATGGTTTCATCGTCCTTGGTGTTGACCGCTTCGCGAAAGCCATAGTCCGCCGCCAACAGGCTGGCGCCTTGTTGCAGCTTTTGCGCATTCTGGTCCAGCAAGCGGCGCCATACGCGTTCGCCCACCAGCAATTCCTGTTGCAACTGGCGTTTGGCGCTTTGCTCGATGCTGATGCGCACCACGCTGAAGACAGCGGCTTGCACCATCAATAGCAGCAGCAAGGAGAGTGCGACGATGCGCGAGGACAAGCCCCAGTGGTCTGGCCGCCAATCCCGCTTCATGGGGTAACACCGCCCAGGCGGTAGCTCACGCTTACATCAGTAGCGCCTACCACCAAGGCCTGCTCCGTTGCGGGTGCGCCTACGGCCAGCCCGGGGTGCCAGACCCGCAGGCGGTAGTTGCCGGCGGGCACGTCACGCAGGCTGGCTGCGCCCTGGGCGTCCACCGAGGCGTAAAAGGGCGTTTCCACCACCACCACCCAGGCACTCATGTTGTCGTGGATGTTGCAGCCCAGCACCGCGATGCCTGGCTTGTCAAAGACCACCGGGTTGGCAGCTGTGCCGGTGTAAAGCTTGAGCTCGAACTGTTTGGTGGGCGAGAACGAATAGACATGGTGGCGCACGGTGTCGCGGTTGGGAAAGCTCACCGCTGTACCCACTGGCACCACCAGCGCCCGTGGTACAAATTGGCGGCCGACCTGGGCGATTTCAGCGTTGGCCAGGGGTTTGGACATCTGCCGTGCTTCACGCGACTCCAAGAAAACCACTGCGCCCGGCAACTGTTTTCCCGTGCTGTCCTGCACCTGCACTGCCACGGTTGCAGCCTGTGCCAGTGGCATCACCAGTGCCCATGTGAACAAAAACCCGACTTTGTTGTGCATGCGAGGGACCGTAGAAGGCAAAAGTCCAGTGTATAGCGCTTGTCGGGAAACGCCATGGTCGGGGTTTGTACGGGGCCATTTGCCCCGGGCGGCGATAATCGGGGGCTAACCCGGAACCCTATGGCACTTATCACTTTACTTGACGCCCAGCTGGCGTTCGGGCATGTCCCGCTGCTCGACCACGCTGATTTCTCCCTTGAAACCCAGGAGCGCGTGGGCCTGATCGGCCGCAATGGCGCCGGCAAATCCTCCATGCTCAAGATCCTGGGCGGTATGGAGCGGCCCGACGACGGTACGCTGCAAGTGCAAACTGGCACACGCATCTCGTATGTGGCGCAAGAGCCCATTCTGGATGGTGATGCTACGGTTTTTGTAGCTGTACGTGCAGGTTTGGAGAGGGTTATCGGCCTGATTGAGGAGTATTGTCTGGGTCATGGTGATCTGGACGCCATGCAAAGCGAGATCGAAACCCTGGACGGCTGGAACTGGGAGCAGCGCGTCAATGAGACGCTGCAGCGCCTGCATCTGAATCCCGATGCTCTCATCAACACGTTGTCCGGCGGAACCAAGAAGCGTGTGGCGCTGGCCCAGGCTTTGGTTGCCCAGCCTGACGTGCTGCTGCTCGACGAGCCGACCAACCACCTGGACCTGGACTCCATCGAATGGCTCGAAGGCCTGCTGGTCGACTTCAAGGGCTCCATCATCACCATCACCCACGATCGTTCCTTTTTGGACAACGTGGCCACCCGCATCGTGGAGCTGGACCGTGGCAAGCTGATGAGCTATCCGGGCAACTTTGCCGCCTATCTGCTGCAAAAGGAAGAACAGCTGGCGCAAGAGGCGGTCATCAACGCCAAGGCCGACAAGCTGCTGGCCCAGGAAGAAGTGTGGATCCGCAAGGGTGTAGAGGCCCGTCGTACCCGTGCCACGGCACGCATCGTGCGCCTGGACGAACTGCGCGCCAAGCGCGAAGCCCGGCGCGACGTGGTGGGCAGCGTCAACATGGACGTGAACACTGGCGACAAGAGCGGCAAACTGGTGGCCGAACTCACCCACGTGAGCAAAACTTTTGGCGACCGCAAGATCGTCGACGATTTCACCGCCACCATTTTGCGCGGCGACAAGATTGGCCTGCTAGGTCCCAACGGCGCTGGCAAGACCACGCTGCTCAAGCTCATCTTGGGCGATCACAAGGCCGACCCGGCGCCCGCCAACTCGCCCAAGCCCGAACCCGGCCACAGCCCTTGGGGCACAGTGCGCCAGGGTGCGAACATCACCGTGGCTTATTTCGACCAGATGCGCAATGCGCTGGACCTGGATGCCACGCTGGAAGACTTCATCAGCCCCGGTTCCGAGTGGATCGAAATCGGCAACCAGAAGAAACACCGCAAGAGCTATTTAGGCGACTTTTTGTTCTCGCCGGCACGCGCCACATCGCCCGTGCGGTCATTGAGCGGTGGCGAGCGCAACCGTCTCCTGCTTGCCCGCCTGTTTGCCCGCCCCGCCAATGTGCTGGTGCTGGACGAGCCGACCAACGATCTGGATATCGACACGCTGGAGCTGCTAGAAGACCTGCTGCAAAACTACGACGGCACGGTGTTCCTGGTCAGCCATGACCGGACCTTTCTGGACAACGTAGTGACCAGCACCATCGCGTATGAGGGCGACGCCAAGTGGCGCGAATACGAAGGTGGTGTGAGCGATTGGCTGATCCAGACCAAACGCGCCAATGCCATCAACGCGGCCCAAGGCAAAACCACCGCCAAGCCTTTCAATTACGAGCGCGAACAACTGCAAAAGCAGGAGCAAGCCAGCGCGCAGGTCAGCGCCCAGACACCGGCCGCACCACCGCCTGCCAAAGCCAAGAAACTCAGCTTCAAGGAACAGCGTGAACTGGACGGCCTGCCCGACCTGATCGCCGCGCTGGAGGCGGAGCAGAAGGACATCACCGACGCGCTGGCCGATGGCAGTCTGTACGCAGTCGACAACGTGCGTGCCATGAAGCTGGCCACGCGCAACGCCCAGATCGATGACGAGCTGATGGCTGCGCTGGAGCGCTGGGAAGTCTTAGGCCGACCTGCGTAAGCGCAGCAGCGTGGCCACAAGGTGGTCCAGCTCAAATGGCTTGCCAACGTGGTCGTCCATGCCGGCCTCCAGACAGGCCGCGCGGTCGGACGCCATGGCGTTGGCTGTCATGGCGATGATGGGCAAGTCGGTTAACCCCAACTCCTGGCGAATAGCGCGAGTGGCCGTGTAACCGTCCATTACGGGCATTTGCACATCCATCAGCACCGCGTCGAACGCGGGCTGCGCCGCTGCCACAGCCTGCAGCCCCAGCTGCCCGTTGTCTGCCAAGCTGACCTGTGCACCTTCGGCGCGTAACAGGCCCGCGGCCACCATCTGGTTGATCTTGTTGTCCTCCACCACCAGTATCCGCATGCCCGTGAGGCGCTGCGGTTTGGCTGTTTTGGCAGCAGCCGCGCCGGTTGACAGGGCGGCTGATTCTTGGGGGAGTTCGGCCAGGGGAAGCCGGATCTGAAAGTGGAAAGTGCTTCCCTGCCCCTCAACGCTGTTGAGCTGCAGCGCACCACCCAGCAGGCTGACCAACCGGCTGGAAATGGACAGGCCCAATCCGGTCCCGTCATAGCGGCGCGTGGTGGAGGCTTCGGCCTGGGAAAAACCGTCAAAAATGTGTTTCTGATGTTCGGGCGCAATACCAATGCCGCTGTCGCACACGGCAAACTCCAGCAGCACGTCCAGGGCACCCCGTTCTACCAACCGAACGCGCAGCTGCACCTCTCCCTGGTTGGTGAACTTGACGGCGTTACCTCCCAAGTTGATCAGCACTTGCTTCAGGCGCATGTCGTCACCCAGCAGACCCCGCGGCACCGCGGCCTCTACATTAGCCCGCCAGGTCAGCGGTTTGTTGCCAATATTGGATTGCAAGATGACCCCCACATCACCGAGCATGTGGTCCAGGTTGAACACACGCGGATCCAGCGTGAGTTTGCCCGCCTCCACCTTGGAAAAATCAAGAATGTCATTGAGCAAGCCCAGCAATGAACGCGCAGCCCCCTGGGTCTTGTGCACATAGTCCCGCTGGTCCTCTTCCAAGTTCGTGTTTTGCAACAACTGCAGCAGCCCCAAAATGGCATTCATGGGCGTGCGGATTTCGTGGCTCATGTTCGCCAGAAACTGGCCCTTGGCCGCGCTGGCCTGCTCTGCGCGGGCCAATGCCTGCACATAGCTGGTGACATCGGTGTAGGTGCGTACGAAGCCACCGTCGGACAAGGTTGTGGATTTGATTTCCAGCGTGCGCCCCGATAGCGTGCGCCGTGTGTAACGGGGTGGCGGCGCAATGCCATTTTTTCCGCCAGCGCGCAGATAAGGGCGAGCGCTTTCGTCTACCAGTGCGAAATCATCACCAAAATCACCGCGCTGTGCCTGGTAGGCCACGACCGCTTCCACGCCCGCTGTCAACAGGTGCTCAGGAATTTCCAGTAACTCCATCACCCGGCGACTTTGAAAAATCACCGCGTTGTCCGCATCCACCAGGGCTACACCTTGCGTAATACTGTCCAGCGTCACCTGCAGTTGTTTGGTGCGTATGGATAACACGTCGTTGGCCGCCTGGCGTTCCTGTTCGGCTTTCTTGCGTGCGGTAATGTCCGTGCTGAGCGAGATGTAAACCGTGGAGTGGCCGTCTTCCGCCAGGATGGGTACAACGGTCGCATTGATCCAATACTGGGCACCACTGCGTGTGCGGTTGCAGAGTTCCCCGTGCCAAACGTGGCCATCGGCCACTGTTTTCCAAATCTGTTCATAGTAGGCCAGCGGGTGCGCATCGGAACGGAATTCCCGCCGGTTGTGGCCCAGCAGTTGGTCCCGGCTAAAGCCGCTGATGTCACACAACCGGTCGTTGGCGTACAAAATTGTTCCACGCCCATCCATCACGCTGACGATAGCATGTTGGTCCAGTGCAAACCTCTGTTGGTCCAGTGCGCGCCGAATGCTGTCGCGCTCCTGTACCAACGCACCAAACCACCGCGCCAGCACCGCGCGGGTGATCAGCAAGGCGATGACCAGCGTGGATATGGCACCGATGGCCACTGCCCAAGCACAGGCCCCCAGGTCTGCCGTCTTCAGAAGCAGCGCCAGCCCACCAAGCACCAGTGGCAGCAAGACCATTGCCAATAGTGCCACCACCCGGTTGACCGGGGTCGATGGCAAGAGGCGCTCCAGGCGTTGCATGACCGGTCAGCTGGCGCGGGGCGCTTCTTGCGATTCGCTGGTGATGCGCAGCAGCATGGCCACCAGGTGGTCCAGCTCAAAGGGCTTACCTACGTGGTCATTCATGCCAGCAGCCAGACAGGCCGCGCGGTCAGACGCCATGGCGTTGGCCGTCATGGCGATGATGGGCAATGCGGTCAGGCCCAAGTCCTGGCGAATGGCGCGGGTGGCCGTATAGCCGTCCATCACGGGCATTTGTACATCCATCAGCACCGCGTCGAATGCGTGCGGTGCCGCTGCCACGGCCTGCAGCCCCAGCTGCCCGTTGTCGGCCAATGTAACGATGGCACCTTCCTGTGTCAGCAGGCCCTTGGCCACCATTTGGTTGATCTTGTTGTCCTCCACGACCAGCAGGCGCAAGCCCTGCAGGCGTTTGGGCTTTACCGGTGTTATGGGCGCGGCTGGGTTTTGACCCAGGCCCGCAGCCCTGACGGCTGCCTTTGCCTCGACCACGGCATCGTGCAACATGGAGGCCGTCACGGGTTTCACCAGAAAACCGTTGATCAGCGCATGCTCTGCGGCACTGCGCTGGGACAATACTTCGCGCCCATGGGCCGTCACCATAACAACGATGGGACTGGCTGCCCCAGCGGCCAGTTTGCGAATGCGCTGGCTGGCGTCCCAGCCATCGATTTCGGGCATTTGCCAGTCCATGAAGATCACCGCATAGGGCGGCGCCTTCTCGGTGGCGCACGCTTCTATGCGTGCAATGGCATCGGCACCGCCGCTCGCCGTGTCGGCCTGCCAGCCCATGGATTCCACCATGTGCCGCAGTACGTCCCGGGCGATTGCGTTGTCATCCACGATCAGTGTCTTGAGTGCACCCAGCGCCGGCACCGGTGGCGCCGGCCCATCCACGGCGGGCGTCTCTGCAACAGGAAACCGAACCTGGAAGTGAAAGCGGCTACCCTCGCCCAAAACACTGTCCACGGCCAGGGTACCGCCCATCAACCCCACCATGCGGCTGGAGATGGCCAGTCCCAAACCTGTTCCTCCGAAGCGGCGGGTGGTTGATGCCTCTGCCTGCGAGAAGCCACTGAAGATGTGCTCGCGGTTTTCGGGGGCAATGCCAATGCCGCTGTCCTGCATGGCAAATTCGACCAATACGTCCTGTGCGGTCTGCTCCACCAGCCGCACATGCAACACCACTTCGCCTGCGCTGGTGAATTTGATCGCATTGCCCCCCAAGTTGATAAGCACCTGCTGCAGCCGCATGTCGTCGCCCAACAGGTTCTTGGGCACTGCGGGGTCCACGTCGAAGAGCACCTCGATGTTTTTGGCCCCCACATTGGCGGACAAGATCACCGAAAGGTCGCGCATGAGCCGGTCCAGACGGAAAGGCCGTGGGTCCAGTGTCATCTTGCCCGCTTCAACCTTGGAGTAGTCCAGGATGTCGTTAAGCAAGCCCAACAGTGAACGCGCAGCGCCTTCGGTCTTGGCAACATAGTCGAGCTGGTGCATGGTCAGATCCGTGTTCTGCAACAGCTTGAGCATGCCCAATATTGCGTTCATCGGGGTGCGGATTTCGTGGCTCATATTGGCCACGAACTGGCTCTTGGCAAGGCTGGCCTGTTCCGCATGGACCAGCGCTTCCTGGACTTGTGCTTCGGCGACCTTGCGGTCGTGGATGTCCTGCGTGGCGCCCGCCATGCGCACAGCCTTGCCATCGCTGTCAAAGTAGACCTTGGCCCGGATGCGGAACCAGCGGTAGCCCCTTTCCTTGGTGCGCAGCTGCAGCTCCGCCTCAAAGTGCCCCAGACCCGCCATTGCATCCTGCGCGGCCTGTATGCTCAGTTTCCGTGAATCCGGATGCAGTAAGCCCAAATAATTGCTGGTCGAGGCTGGCAATTCCTGCGGGGTGTAGCCCATCACCGTGTAGAAGTTCGGCGCCCACCATTGGGCGTCCTGGGAGACGTCCATCCAGTCCCACAGGCAATCGCTGCCGCCTTCGATGGCCAGCGTCATCCTGGTCGTGACTTGGGCTAGTTGCTGTTGAACCAGCTTTTGGTTTGTGATGTCCGTGCCAATTTCCATGAACCCGACGAGCGCACCGTTCTTGTCGTGTGTGGGTTGCACCTCGGTGTCGACCCAATACTCGCGGCCATCCTTGGCGCGGTTCAGTACCTCGACTCGGCATGGCGCACCCTTGGCCACCGCAGAAGCCAGTTTTTGGATGGTTTCCAGGTCGGTCTTTCCACTGCCCAGTAAATCTCCCGGGGTCTGTCCGCGTGCTTCTTCGAGTGAATAGCCCGTGAGGCGCGTGAACCCTTCGTTAACCCAGGTGATGCGCATCTGGGTGTCCGCAATAGTGACCGCGTTGTTGGTGTGCTGCACCACGCGGGCCAGACGGTCCAGATCGACTGTGATGCGGTCGGCAAGCCGTTGGGCCCGCAATCGCCCGACCGCCAGCAGCCATACTGTCAGGGCCAACAGCAGGCTGGCCAAGGCCCCTGCAATACCGGCCAGCGCCAGACTGGATTGATCCTGGGTTGCAATGAAGGCGGGCGTGCTGCTTATGCGCAGGCTCAAATAGCGCCCTCCCACCACGATTGGGCGAATCACTGCCAAAACCGGCTGATGGTCGAGGCCTGTTTGCGCCGACGCAGTAGCACCGCCGCCAGCGGCATCAGAGTCATAGAAGAGATTGTCCGTGTTGAAGCTGCTTCCGTCGGAAATTTCAATTCGCAAGGCCTTGTCTGCGACGTCCACCAATCCTTCGAACAGCTCGGAAGCGACGATAGGTGCATACAACAGACCAACCAGGGCTGCCTGGTGCTGGGCCTGCGTAATCGGGTCCGCCCCCTGGCGGTACACCGGCAAGAGATACAAAACGCCGGGTGACTGTTTGCCATCTTGCAGCAGAACAATCTTGCCGGTGAGTGCAGGTTGCCCCGTATTCATGGCGCGTTCTGCGGCTTCGCGGCGCACCTCATCCTGCCCAATATCAAAGCCCAGGGCTGCCCGATTGGGGGCAATGGGTTCAATGTATTTGATGACGAAAAGATCGGGCGCGTTGCCCTGGGTACGCACTGCAAATTCAGGTGCGAAGTCCGCCCGCTCGCTGGCAATGAATGCATCCAGACTGCTGCGCTGCACGCGGGCTATGAAGCCAAAACCCCGAATACCCGGAAACTCGTTGGACAGGTCACGCGATTCGACGTAGGCGTTGAACTCTCTGCGGGAGATATTCTGGCTGGCAGCGTAGGCGCCACTTGCACCCTTGAGCCCGATCAAGGGCTGGTTGAAGCGGCGTTTGACTTCCGCCTCTATGCGCTCGGTACCCCGGTCGAACTGGATTTGAGCCTCCCGGTCCATATCCAGTTTGAGCCACATGACAACACCGCCAGTGACTGCCAGACCGATGACCTGTGCCGCCGCTGTCATGCCGACTGCAGTGCGAATACTGAGGTTTTGAGCGGGTGCAGCGCCCGCAGGTGTCTGGGTCGCCGCGCGTGGCGTACGCGTGGCCGTGATGCAGCGCCAGTAGATCACCGGTGCGCTCAGGAGGACCAACAAAGCCATCGCTACCAGCCCTTGGGCGATACCCGTCAGACCCGGTGTCAGTACCGGTAGCACCACCATGACCAAGGCCTGCGCCAGCGCGACAGTCACGCTGACTTCAACGAGTAGGCGCACCGGGGTCAAGGACGTTTTCATGCCATCGGGCTGGGTGGGTCGCTCAAAACGGCGACTTTGCCTCAGGATAGCAGAGGCAACGTGCGTCGCCTATAGCCCGGGCTTACACCACGCCCGCGCCGCGCAGGTGTTCAATGTCTGCAGTGCCCAGGCCCAGACTGGTCAATACCTCGACCGTATGCTCCCCCAGGGCGGGCGGCGGTCGGTGTACCACGGCAGGGGTGTCCTTCAGTCTCAACGGGCTGGTGACAGTTGCTATTGAGTTGATAGCGGAGTATTGAGTATTTTCGGGGGCTATGGGCTGATTTAGCTTTAGTCCTCTGGCGACAACCTGTTCATCTGCAAAAGCCTGATCCACTGTGTTGATGGGGCCACAGGGCACAGCCTTGTGCTCCAGCAATGCAATCCACTGGGCAGTGGTGCGCTGGCGTGTCAGCGCCTCAATTTGGGGGATCAGCGTCTCCCGGTTGGCAACCCGCAAGGTGTTGGTGGCGTACCGCGCATCCAGCGCCCACTGGGGCTGTCCAGCCGCTTCGCAAAAGCGCGCAAACTGGCCATCGTTGCCGACCGCCAGCAGCATGGCTCCATCAGCGGTCGGCAGCGACTGATAAGGTGCCAGGCTGGGATGGCTGTTGCCCTGGCGCTGTGGAACCTTGCCTGTATTGAGAAAGCCGGCGGCCTGGTTGGCCAGTATGGCCATGCCCACATCCAGCAACGCCATGTCGATGTATTGGCCCACCCCGGTGCGGTGGCGTACTTCGATGGCCGCCAGAATGGCACTGCACGCATACACGCCGGTAAAAAGGTCGGTCAGCGCCACGCCCACCCGCAGTGGCCCGCCGCCCGGAGTTCCCTCGGGGTTGCCCGTGATGCTCATCATGCCGCTCATGGCCTGGATCATCAGGTCGTAACCGGCACGCTCTGCATATGGGCCGTCCTGGCCAAAGCCGGTGATGGAGCAGTAGATCAGGCGCGGGTTAATGGCTTTGAGGCTCTCGTAATCCAGCCCGTACTTGGCCAGGCCGCCGACCTTGAAGTTCTCCACCACCACGTCGCTCTGCGCCGCCATCTGGCGTATCAGCGCCTGGCCTTCGGCTTGGGCCATGTCGATGGTGACCGAGCGCTTGTTGCGGTTGCAGGCAGTGAAGTAGGTGGCGTGTGGGGTGTCGTTGCCGTCGGCATCCTGCAAAAAGGGCGGACCCCAGTGGCGGGTGTCGTCGCCGTCGCCCGGCTTTTCGACCTTGATTACGTCGGCACCCAGGTCGGCCAGCATTTGGGTGCACCAGGGGCCGGCCAGTACTCTGGAGAGGTCCAGAACCTTAATGTGGGGGAGGGCGGAAGGTTTCATCAAAAGGCCGCAATTCCCGTCTGCGCCCGACCCAGAATGAGCGCATGGATATCGTGCGTTCCTTCATAGGTATTCACAACCTCCAGATTCACCAAATGCCGCGCCACCCCAAACTCGTCCGAAATGCCATTGCCACCCATCATGTCCCGCGCCAGGCGTGCAATGTCCAATGACTTGCCACACGAATTGCGTTTCAGAATGGATGTGATCTCCACCGACGCCGTGCCTTCATCCTTCATGCGCCCCAACCGCAGGCAGCCCTGCAAGCCCAGTGCAATTTCGGTCTGCATGTCGGCCAGCTTCTTCTGGATCAACTGATTGGCGGCCAGAGGTTTGCCAAACTGCTTACGGTCCATGGTGTACTGGCGGGCGCGCAGCCAGCAGTCTTCCGCCGCACCCAGCGCGCCCCAGGCGATGCCATAACGTGCGCTGTTGAGGCAGGTGAACGGACCCTTCAGGCCGCGCACTTCCGGAAACGCGTTCTCTTCGGGGCAGAACACGCCATCCATCACGATCTCGCCGGTGATGGATGCACGCAGGCCCACTTTGCCGTGGATGGCGGGGGCGCTCAGGCCGGCCATGCCTTTCTCCAGCACAAAGCCGCGGATAGGACCCACTTGCCCACCCTCTGACACCTCTTTGGCCCAGACCACAAATACGTCGGCAATGGGGCTGTTGCTGATCCACATCTTGCTGCCGGTCAGCTTGTAGCCGCCAGCCACTTTGTGGGCGCGGGTGGCCATGGAGCCGGGGTCGGAGCCGTGGTCAGGCTCGGTCAGGCCAAAGCAGCCAATCCACTCGCCGGTGGCCAGTTTGGGCAGATATTTCTGGCGCTGTGCCTCGGTGCCAAACTCAAAAATCGGCACCATGACGAGTGAGCTTTGCACACTCATCATCGAGCGGTAGCCGCTGTCCACACGCTCCACTTCGCGGGCGATCAGGCCATATGACACGTAGTTCATGCCGGGGCCGCCGTATTGCTCGGGGATGGTGGGGCCCAAGAGGCCCAGCTCACCCATTTCGCGGAAGATGGCGGGGTCGGTTGTGCCGTCCCGAAAGGCCTGGGTCACCCGGGGCAGCAGTTTGTCCTGGCAGTAGGCGGCGGCAGCATCGCGCACCATGCGCTCGTCGTCGCTGAGCTGGCTGTCCAGCAAAAAGGGGTCTTGCCAGTTAAAAGATGCTGCTTGGGCCATGGGGAAGGTCTCCGAAAGGGGTGGTTGTTATCCCGCATCGTAGTGCCGAACGGCACGGGTCACAAACGATTGTTTGTCACCCAGGTATGCGCGCAGCGCATATTTGCCCCCGAACCGGCAGACCTTACAGTCGCTGTACCTTGGTGGCCTCAATCATTCCAGAGACGCCGTCGAGCTGCAGCACCAGCTCACCACGGCGCAGGATCACGTGTTTGACGGACTCGGTGCGGTTGGCATACACAACCCGGTCGCCCGGTTTGAACTGGGGCAGGGGCGGCGCCACGTAGACTGGACGGGAAGGTTTGGGGCTGCTCAGTGGGTTGAGTTTGCTGGCGATGCCAGGGTGCAACGGTGCCAACTGCTCCAGTGCGGTGCGCACCGCGCTTCGCATGGCGTCTGCCGTAAAAGGCTTGGCCAGCAAGAACAGTGCGCCGGCCTCATCGGCCTCTTGCTGAAGCGTGGGGTTGCAGTCTTGCGCCATGAGCGCGAATTGGCAGTTGGGGTTGTCTTTGAGCAGGGCTTTGTGCAGCGCTATGCCGTTCAAGGATTCCTTGGCAAACCAATCCGTGATCAAAAAATCGGGTTTTTGGGAGGCTGCAATTTCCGCCGCTGCGCGCGGATCGGAGGCTGTTTTGATGGCTGCGGAGTCAAAACCGTAACCCGACAGCAGCTGTTGGGCGAAGCGTTGCAGCGCAGGGCTGGGGTCGGAAACTAAAAAACTGACGGCGGACATGGGCGCTAACAAAAAGATCGGCGGAAACATCCACTACGAAGGTCTTCATTTTACGGCCTGCATCCCGTTTCTGCGCTGACAGGGAGCGAACCCCAGTTGCGCGGCAGGGGTGTTCCCAGGCTGGCTACACTGGCCCACCATGCGACGCAAGATTCCCGCCACCCACACCCTGCTGTGTTTTGAAGCGGCCGCCCGCCACGAAAGTTATACCCGGGCGGCGCAGGAACTGGCCTTGACGCAGAGCGCGGTCTCGCGCCAGGTGGCTGCGCTGGAGGAATATCTGGGGCAGGCGCTGTTCACCCGCACCCGCCACGGCGTAGCGCTCACTCCGCGGGGCCGCGAATACGCATCTCAGGTGGCGGAGCGCCTGCTGGCGCTGGAGCGCGACACGCTCAACGCCATGTCCACCCAAGGCACACAAGGTGCCGTGCATCTGGCTGCGGTGCCCACCTTTGCCACTCGCTGGCTCATTCCGCGTTTGCCCAAACTGCGTGCGCAGCATCCCGACATCGTGGTGCATATCGAGACCCGCACCCGCCCGTTCCTGTTTGCCGAAACAGGTTTTGATGCTGCGCTGTACGCGGGTACCGCGGAGCAGGTGGCCAACTGGGCTGGCACCCAAGCCATGCTGTTGCTGCATGAAGATGTGGTCCCAGTCAGTGCCCCTGGTCTGCTGGGCCAGACGAGCCCCTTGAGCCCCCAAGCCATTGCCGAGTTACCGTTGCTGCAGCAAAGCACGCGCCCATTTGGCTGGAGCCAGTGGTTTGACGCGATGGGGGTGACCACGCCCCACGCCTTGTCCGGTCCGCGCTACGAGTTGTTCTCCATGACCACCACCGCCGCCAGGCATGGCCTGGGCGTGGCGCTGGTGCCACGTTTGTTGGTGGAGGCTGAATTGGCGCGCGGCGATTTGGTTGTGGCCTGTGACCAGCCACTGCGTGGTGAGCGTGCCTATTACCTGGTGGTGCCGCTGCGTGATGGTGAAACGCAAGCCGTTATGCACTTTCGGCATTGGCTAGCGAGAGCAGCTGCGGGATAAAATTCAGGCCTGCGCAACGTTCCTAGTCTGCGAACCGCGCAGCCTTGTTGCCCCTGTCTGACTGTCACTAGCGGGGGCACGTCTCTTTCAACTGCTCACCTTTCCTCTTCATGAAAACTCTTGTATTGGCCGTGTCTGGCTGCCGTTCCGTGCTCACCAAATTTGCGTTGTGCCTCATTCCCTTGCTGGTCGTGGCCACACCTGCCTCGGCGCTGAACCTCAGCCTGGGCTCCATCTCCAATCCCCAGGTTGCTGGTGGGACCTTGAGCACCGTAAGCAACGTTGGCATTGTGGGTTCGACCCTGGGCCTCACGCTGACCATTAACGATATCGGTGCACCCGCACAAGTTTTCCTGGCTGCCTATGTGCCCGCGGGCTCCTTGGGGCTCAGCGCACCCACCTGGTTTTGCTTTACCCAAAATGACGGATGGCAGCCGCTGGTGGGCTCCAACTATGTGCCTTTGCGTACCGATGTAGCGGCAGGCACTGCGATGCGCATCTCGCTTCTCGAGAACACCAACCTCAACAGTCTGCCCAAGGCAGAGGTCTATGTGGGCTACGGCACCTCTGTTCAAGAAATGATCCAGTCCGCCCGCTACAAGGGTGTTTTGGCCGTACGCTAAGCTCAATGCCGCCAGCCCGCGGTTCCCACCGCGGATAAACCCCTAGATACACACTGGCACTACACTTGCTAGCATCCTGTAAAGAACCTGACTAAACGGTCAGATTTTCACCACAGGAGTGCTAGCGTGTCTGACTCTTTCCAACCCGACGTTCGCCCCGGTCGCCTCCAGGCTGCCGACTACGCGCAACGCTTTGCTGACGCCACGCCGCGTCTGACCCGCACCCAGGCCCTGCTGGAGGCCGAGCGATGCCTCTACTGCTTTGATGCGCCCTGCGCCACGGCGTGTCCCACCAGCATCGACGTGCCGTCTTTCATCAAGCGCATTGCGGATGACAACCTGCGCGGTTCGGCTCGCACCATTTTGGAGTCCAACCCGTTGGGTGGCATGTGCGCCCGCGTCTGCCCGACCGAGAACCTGTGCGAAGCAGTGTGTGTGCGCAACACCCAGGAAGACCGCCCCGTTGCCATTGGCCGCCTGCAGCGCCACGCTGTGGATGCGCTGATGGAGAGTGACAAACCCCAAATCTTCACCCGCGAGCCTGCCACCGGCAAAAAGATCGCCGTGGTGGGTGCTGGCCCCGCCGGTCTGGCCTGCGCCTACACGCTGGCCCGCAAGGGGCACGATGTGGTGGTGTTTGATGCCAAACCCAAGGCCGGTGGCCTGAACGAATACGGCCTGGCCAGTTACAAGACAACCAATAACTTCACCCAGCGCGAGGTGCAGTGGTTGCTGGAGATTGGTGGCATCACCATACGCAACAACTGGAAGTTGGAAAGCACTGCACAGCTGGACACTCTGCGCGAGGACTATGACGCAGTGTTTCTGGGCCTGGGCCTGTCCACCACCCACGCACTTGGGGTGCCGGGCGAGGCATTGAATGGTGTGCAGGACGCGGTGGACTTTATCGCCACACTGCGCCAGACGCCCGACCTGTCCACCCTGCCCGTGGGTCGCCGTGTGGTGGTGATCGGTGGCGGCATGACGGCGGTAGACGCCGCCGTACAAAGCAAACTGCTGGGCGCCAAGGTGGTGCACATGGTGTACCGGCGCGGCGCCGATAGCATGTCAGCGTCCAAGGCCGAGCAGGAATGGGCACAGACCAACGGTGTGGTGTTGCACCAGTGGCTGGCACCCGTGGATATTCTGGGCCGTGATGGTTTTGTGACCGGCGTGCGTTTTGCCGACCAGGCCCTGGTCGACGGCAAGCTGCAACCCACGGGCCGCGAAATCACGTTTGAGGCCGACACCGTACTTAAGGCGATTGGCCAAAGGCTGGGCAACCCCGTGCTGACCGCAGCCGGATTCACATTGGATGGTGGCCGCATTGCGACCGATGCGGTGGGTGCAACCAATTTACCGGGCGTGTGGGCTGGCGGTGACTGCCGTGCCGGCGGGCTGGACCTGACGGTGGAAGCCGTGGAGCATGGCAAGCAATCTGCCAATGCCATCCACGCATTCCTCAAAGCCTGACGCCTTACCAAAAGACATTCGGAGAAACACCATGGCCAATCTTGCAACCAATTTCGTTGGCATAAAGAGCCCCAACCCCTTCTGGCTGGCATCCGCCCCACCCACCGACAAGGCTTACAACGTCAACCGCGCATTTGAAGCCGGCTGGGGCGGCGTGGTCTGGAAGACGCTGGGTGAGGCCGGGCCGCCGGTCGTCAACGTCAACGGACCGCGCTACGGCGCACTGCTCACACCCGATCGCCGCCTGATGGGCTTCAACAACATCGAACTCATCACCGACCGCGACCTGGACCTGAACCTGCGCGAGATCACCGAGGTCAAACGCAACTGGCCCGACCGCGCCATGGTCGTCTCGCTGATGGTGCCCTGCGAAGAGCAGTCGTGGAAAAACATCCTGGCCCGCCTGGTGGACACGGGTGCCGATGGCATCGAGCTCAACTTCGGCTGCCCCCATGGCATGAGCGAGCGCGGCATGGGCGCCGCCGTGGGCCAGGTGCCGGAATACATCGAAATGGTCACGGCCTGGTGCAAGCAGTACAGCAAGCTGCCCGTCATCGTCAAACTCACTCCCAACATTACCGACATTCGCATGCCCGCCCGCGCCGCCAAAAAAGGCGGGGCAGATGCCGTGAGCCTGATCAACACCATCAACTCCATCATGGGTGTGGACCCCTACACGCTGACCATGTCGCCCAGTACCGGCGGCAAGGGCAGTCACGGCGGTTATTGCGGCCCCGCCGTCAAACCCATTGCGCTCAACATGGTGGCCGAGATCGCGCGCGACCCGCAAACCGCCGGTCTGCCCATCAGCGGCATTGGCGGCATCGGTAACTGGCGTGACGCGCTGGACTACATCGCGCTAGGCTCAGGCACCGTGCAGGTCTGCACCGCTGCCATGGTCTACGGCTTCAAGATCGTGCACGAGATGAGCGACGGCTTGTCCAACTACATGGACGAGATGGGCTTTACCAGCGTGGACCAGATCGTTGGCAAGGCCCTGCCCACCGTCACCAACTGGCAGTACCTGAACCTGAACCACATCAGCAAGGCCGTCATCAACCAGGACAGCTGCATCCAGTGCGGCCGATGCCACATTGCGTGCGAAGACACCAGCCACCAGGCCATTACCAACACGAAGGACGGCAAACGCTTCTTTGAAGTGAAAGAAGACGAATGCGTGGGCTGCAACCTGTGCGTGACCGTGTGCCCGGTGCCCGAATGCATTACGCTGCGCGATCTGGCACCCGGCGAAAAAGACTTGCGCACCGGACAGGTTGTGAGCGATAAATACGCGAACTGGACTTCACACGCCAACAACCCCATGCGTGTAGCCCCTTCAGCTTGACCATTTAGGCAAAATTGGCCCCTGGCCCCCGAGAATGCTGCGTACATTGCTACAAAATCAGGAGTATTTATGACAACTCTCTTTATCCGTGGCGGCACGGTCGTCAATGCTGACCGGGCCTTCAAGGCCGATGTCATCACGCAAGACGGCAAGATCACCGCCGTGGGCGAGAACCTGAGCGCACCAGCGGGCGCCACGGTGGTGGACGCCGGTGGCCAATACGTCATGCCCGGCGGCATAGACCCCCACACCCATATGCAGCTGCCCTTCATGGGCACCGTCACCATGGACGACTTCTACACCGGCACAGCGGCGGGCCTGGCCGGTGGCAACACCACCATCATCGACTTCGTCATCCCCGACCCGCAAGAGAACATCCTGGATGCCTACCGCAAGTGGCGCGGCTGGGCCGAAAAGTCAGCCGGCGACTACTCCTTCCACGTTGCCATCACCTGGTGGGACGAAACGGTGAAGCGCGACATGGGCACGCTGGTCCAGCAAGAAGGCGTGAACAGCTTCAAGCACTTCATGGCCTACAAAAACGCCATCATGTGTGACGACGAAACGCTGGTGAACAGCTTCAAGCGTGCCATGGAGTTAGGTGCCATGCCCACCGTGCACGCAGAAAACGGCGAATTGGTTTACCTGCTGCAAAAGACCGTGGCCGAGATGGGCATCAAGGGACCTGAAGGCCACCCGCTGTCCCGCCCGCCCATGGTGGAGGCCGAAGCGGCTAACCGCGCCATCGCCATTGCCGATGTGCTGAACGTGCCCATCTATGTGGTGCATGTGAGCTGCATTGAAGCGGCAGAGGCCATTGCCCGCGCCCGTGCCCGCGGGCAGCGTGTATATGGCGAGGTGCTGGCCGGCCACCTGGTCATAGACGACAGCGTCTACCGCCACCCGGACTTTGCCACCGCCGCCGCGCACGTGATGAGCCCACCGTTCCGCCCCAAGGGCAACCAGGAGTTCCTGTGGCGCGGCTTGCAAAGCGGCAACCTGCACACCACCGCTACCGATCACTGCACCTTCTGCGCCGCGCAAAAGGCTGCGGGCAAAGACGACTTTTCCAAGATCCCCAACGGTTGCGGCGGTGTGGAAGAGCGTCTGGCCGTGGTGTGGGACGAAGGTGTCAACACCGGCCGCCTCACACCATCCGAATTTGTGGCCATCACCTCGGCCAACACCGCCAAGCTCTTCAACATCTACCCGCAAAAGGGCAGTGTGAGCGTGGGCGCCGATGCCGACCTGGTGGTGTGGGACCCGGCGGGCACCAAAACCCTGTCGGTCAAGACCCAGTTCAGCAAGGGTGACTTCAACATCTTTGAAGGCCGCACAGTCAAGGGCATACCCAGCCATACCATCAGCCAGGGCGAGCTGGTTTTTGTGCAGGGCGACCTGCGTGCTGTGCAGGGCAAGGGCCGCTACATCAAGCGCCCCGCGTTTAGCGACAACTTTGCCGCCAACAAGCTGCGCGCCGAAACCCTGGCCCCCACCGCCGTCAAGCGTTAAGGTAGAGGTAAAGGAAACACCACCATGCGCAGCAAAACCCCAGTTGACGGCACCATCGATCTGGATGCCGATACCCACATGGATTCCCACATGGACACCCACATCGACACGGTCCTGGATATCTCCAACATCCAGATCAACGGCGACCGTCTGTGGGCATCACTGATGGAACTGGCCAAGATTGGTGCCACGCCCAAGGGGGGCGTTTGCCGCCTGACGTTGACCGACCTGGACAAACAGGGCCGCGACCTGGTGTTGCGCTGGGCCGAAGAGGCGGGCATGACGGTCACCATCGACAAGATCGGCAACGGCTTCATGCGCCGCGCTGGCCGCAACAACAGCCTGCCACCCATCATGACCGGCAGCCACATCGACACCCAGCCCACCGGCGGCAAGTTCGACGGCAACTACGGTGTGCTGGCGGGGCTGGAAGTGGTGCGCACGCTGAACGATTTGTGCATAGAAACCGAAGCACCGATCGAGGTTGCCTTCTGGACCAATGAAGAAGGGTCGCGCTTTGTGCCGGTCATGATGGGCTCGGGCGTATTCGCCAAGGCCTTCACGCTGGAGCATGCCTATGCCGCCACGGATACCGAGGGCAAGACCGTCAAGGGTGAGCTGGAGCGCATTGGCTACATCGGCACCCAAGAGCCTGGCGACCACTCCATCGGTGCGTATTTTGAGACCCACATCGAACAAGGCCCGGTGCTGGAAGACAACAACAAAACCATTGGCGTGGTCAGCGGCGTGCTGGGTATCCGCTGGTTTGACTGCACCGTGACCGGCATGGAAGCCCACGCCGGCCCCACACCCATGGCGCTGCGCAAAGACGCGCTCCTGGCCGCCACCCACATCATGCAAGACGTGGTGGCCGCAGCCCACCGCCACCCGCCCCACGGCCGTGGCACCGTGGGCATGGTGCAGGTCTTCCCCAATAGCCGCAACGTGATCCCTGGCAGTGTGAAGTTCAGCATAGACCTGCGCAACAGCACCGACGCACTGGTGGACAAAATGGCCGACGAGGTGAAAGCCTTCGCCGCCAAAGTGGCCAAAGAACACCGTGTGGACGTGAAGATTGAAATGGTGTCCAGTTACTCAGCCATCGCCTTCCACCCCGACTGCGTCGACGCTGTTGGCCGCGCCGCCAAAAAGCTGGGCTACAGCCACATGCCCGCTGTGTCAGGCGCCGGGCATGATGCGGTGTACATGGCCAAGCTAGCCCCCAGCGGCATGATCTTTATTCCGTGCAAAGACGGCATCAGCCACAACGAGATTGAGGATGCGAAGCCCGAGCACATCACAGCGGGGTGCAATGTGTTGCTGCATGCGATGTTGGAGCGGGCTGGAGTTGTTTGATCGCAACTTATGGCTTGCGGTTGCGCAATTCGTCAATAAACCTCTTCGCCCAAGGAGACGCTGCTTCAAGTTTGTCTGGGGAAATGGCTCTCAGCAATTTGAACGAATGCCGACCTTTACCGTAGGCTGCCTTGGTCTTGCAGGCTTGTGTTGCGGTTTGCAATGCCTCGTATACCGTGTTTTTAGGAACAGTTTCAACCGAAGCGCCAGGCAATGCAGCAGCATTGAAGCCCTGGCCAAAAAACGCCTGAACGCCGGCCTTGTCAGCCAAGAACCAGTTTTCCATACACTGCACCATCAAGTGACAGTCGTCGTCTGACGCTGCTGGCGGCTTGTCCCAGGCTGCTTGCGCGTGCAGATGTGCCCATGGCCTGTATGACCCAGGTGCAGGTGGCTGATGCAGGGTATGAATGGCGGTTTCACTGTCCACCAGCAGCAGTGCATTTTGGCCTTGTGCAATTGCAGTACGGAAGCTGTCAAATGCCTGCTCGCGCCCGCCACAAGGCACCACTCGCGGGCGACGAGTGATGCCTAGATCGGTTTTGGACAGAAACTCTGCAAACGCTTGCCGAAACTCGGCTTGCAAGTCGGCACTGTGCGCTCCGCTGCCGCCACCCTCGGCATACACATACACATCGTTTTTGATTCTCACCACCGCGTACCCCCAATCTGACCGCGAGTCCACAGCTCACCCAATCGATATTTTTTCAGCCAGGGCGCAAGATGCGTAGCATCTAACCGCTCAACATCCGTGCCACCTTCATCACGCTCGCACACCAGAATGGCTGCGGGATTGTCAGAAAAGGCATCTACCAGACCAGGGGCGTGTGTGGTGACAATCAATTGCGTACGCGTGCTGGCATCTGCAAGCAAACGCGCCAGTGTAGGCAGCATGTCAGGGTGTAACCCAAGCTCAGGCTCCTCCAGAGCAATCAATGGGGGGGGCGATGGGTCACAAAGCAGTGTCAGGATTGCGAGGTAGCGCAAGGTGCCATCTGATAACCGTGTGGCCGGAATAACGCCTTTGGATTCAATCAAAAAAACTTGTGCGGTGCCGCCTTCTACCCGAACATCCACGTCTTCAATGCCCTCGTACACCGTGCGCAAAGACTCAATCAACTGTTTGCGAGCACCGACGTTCATGCGCAAGCGGTTGAGCATTAAGCCGAGATTCGAACAGTCCGGCTCCAGGCGGTCGTTGGGTTGATCCGTTTTTTGTGGTAGTCGCGGTGTCGCAAAACGCCCAAATGTCCACTCTCTGTAAAGGCGCATGGCTTGAAATTGCTCAGCCACCCAAGTCATTTCCGGGTAAAACTCCGCATCGCGCTTTTGAGAGAGAATGGATTGCTCTGGCTTGATGGATTCGCGAAGCAACTTACGCTCCCCAAATTGACCCATCGCCTTGGTATTCAGGACTGGTCTGCCTTCGTTCCACCGGTAATAGAAGAACGGCTGCTGCTTGCCTTTGTCTGCGACCTCATTCTCCAAATACTCGTCTCGGACTTCAAATCTCCCGCCAATCTCATTGAATGCCAAACCATATCGAAAACTCTTAAAACCTTTCGCATTGGCAATGACCACCTCAATGCGGGCATCCTTGGCAGGCCCACTGGTGCCGCCTTTGTACAGCCAATCTTGCGTGCCGCCGCCATCCCGAATGGGGCGTGTGAGTTGTTCTGGTGCAGCCTGCAATAGTGAAATAGCTTCCAGAAAGTTGGATTTACCTGAGCCGTTTGGTCCAACCAGTATGTTCAATTGTCCCAACTCTACTGCGTCTGAATCCGCCCCATAGCTGAGCAAATTTGAGATCTTTAGACTTTTAATCAGCATTGAATTCTTTCAAATAGAACGTCAACATACACTTTGCTCCGAAACAGTTCAAACCACGCATATTTCCCTTTCGTATTAGGGATAGCGTGCAAAAGGACGATTGTCGAGCATGAATCGCTCGGAGCTACCTCGAATTTGTCGCCAAGGAGTGGTGTCCTGCAATAGGCCAGACCGCGTTCAGTCCTTGAGGCTCACGCCCAGCGCATCCAGCTTCTTTGCAAACGAGTCCCGACGTTTGGCTGCTTTTGCGGCGGTTTCAGTGGCCGCCTGGATGGCCTTGGGCCCTTTATGCGCAGCGGCCTTGATCAACCCAAACTTGTGGGCAGCATCGGCCTCTGCCCGCCGGTAGGTGGCGATGAGTTCGGCATGGGCAACGGTTGGATTCATAAGTACTCCCAAGCAGGCTTGGGCTTTAGCAGTAGGCAGGCCATCTGGGGTGCAACTACTCGCCAAGTTTGACGTTTGCGCGCAGCAACGCGGTTCTCAGCTCGCGGTTGGCGGGTTTGGAGACATCCACTTTTTGAACCGCTAGGTCGAACGATGAGCCGGGTCGAAAGCTGGTTGGCAAAATCTTCTTGGTGGGATTCGCGGCGGGGTAGGTGCCCTGCGCCGGACACATGCGTACTGAAAACCCGAATTCGTCGAGCACACCTTTCGCATACAGCTCTACCAAGTGCTGAAACGACACAAAGGTAGAGCGCTTGAGTTCTTTGCCCCCGGGGGCATTGATGTCACGAACGATTTCGAATTTGCCAAGCGTGTCGCGTTGGGTATTGGTAAACGGATGCAGCACAAACGTCTGACGCGCCCCATCTTTTTTGGATACCCGCGTGTGCTCAACGGCGATGTCAGTCAACAACATGTTGTTCTCCTTGTGTTCAGCCAGAGTGAATACATGCAAGTCGCTCTGAGTAGAAGGGCAAACCTGCTATTCAAGACCTACTTTCCCTCACCCACCCGTGAGATCATGACCTGGTCGACCCGGTTGTTGTCCACGTCCATCACCTCGAACCGCCAGCCCTGCCACTGCACGTGGTCGGTACGCCGGGGAATGCGGCGCAGCGACACCATCAGGAATCCGGCCAGGGTGTCGTATTGCCCAGGCATGGGCCAGTCGGTCAAATCCAGCACACGTTGCAGGTCTGCCACCGGGGTGACGCCATCGGCCAGAAAGCTGCCGTCTTCCCGGCGCAGGATCTGTTCCTCGTCATGCGATGCCACCATGCTGCCCATCACGGTGCTCATCACGTCGTTGAGCGTAATCACGCCCACCACCATGCTGTATTCGTTGACGATGACCGCAAAGTCCTCATGCGCCTGACGAAACTGCGTCAGCATTTCAGCCAGTGTCAGGCGGTCCGGCACCACAAGAACTTTCTTGATCAGTTCCCCATCCAGGCCCTGTGACAGCGTGATTGGCTTGCCCCACAAGACGCGCTGAAAGAGGTCCGTGGCATCCACATAACCAATCACCTCATCGATGCCCGCCGGGCCACAGACCAGGTAGGTGGAGTGGGGCGATTCGGCAAGCCGTGTGCGCAGCAAGGTCTCGTCATCACCAATGGCCAGGAACACGATGCGCTCGCGCGTGGTCATTGCGCTTTCCACGGTGCGCGTATCGAGCTCGAACACGTTTTCGATAACCTGTTGTTCAGCGCTGGCGACGGCACCGGATTGGATGCCAGCCTCGGTCAATGCCAGGATGTCCAGGTAGGTGATGCGTTCGTCCCGGGTTTGCGCCAGCCCCAGGAGTTGTGACAAAGCGTCTGCCATTTTGCTGAAGCAAAACACCAGGGGCTTGAGAAGCGCCGACAAGCCCAGCATGGGACCCACTGTCAACATGGCCAGCCGCTCGGGCTCGTTCATGCCCAAGCGCTTGGGCACCAGGTCAGCCATCACGATGAACAGTGTTGTGACACTTACAAATGACAAGGTGGTGGCCAGGGCACCACTGGCGCTGGGGTCTACACCCAACCACAAGACAGCCTGGTTGAAGTGTGGGGACAACGCGTCATCCCCCACCACACCGCCAAGGATGGCAATCGTATTGAGCCCGATCTGGACCACGGTCACAAAGTGTCCGGGCGCGTTTTGCACTGCCAGCACGCGCGCGGCGCGGCGGTCACCACTGTCGGCCAGTTGGCTCAGTTTGATGCGGCGTGCCGCAGCCATGGAAATCTCTGCCACCGAAAAGAAGGCCGAGGCAGCGATCAGAATGGTTATCAAAAACAGGCTGGTCGGTAGATTCATATTTAACGGTCACTCACGTATCCGACGGGGTTGCACACTTCATAACAAACGCTTTCTTGGCCTGGGCATCGAACCCCGCGCCTTCGTAAAAGTGCTGTGTCGCGGCATCCTTTCGACCGGTCATCAGCATCACCTTGTAGCAGCGTTGTGACCAGCCGAAGTCCAACGCCTGGGCGAGCAATGCCTTGCCATGCCCTTGGTTGCGATGGTCCCGGTGGGTGACGACATTTTCGATCAAACCATACGGCCTGGCACCACGCGTCAAGTTGGGAATCACCATGATCGTGCAGCTGGAAACCAGCGCGTTGGCCACAAAGCCGCCGAAATAGCGGCAGCGCGGGTTTGCAAGCGCCTCAGCCCAAACCGCCGCCAGTTCTTTGCCGTCCGGCAAAGGGTCGTCGGTTTCGTGCAGATGGGTGTAGAGATGCAGCAGCGCCTCCAGGTCTTCGGTCCCAAGTAAGCGAATCTGCATGTCTATACCCTGGTGAAGTGTTGATGCGTGGGCCGGCGTGTATTTCAATCCAGCGAGATGCTTTGTGCCTTGATGAGCTTGTGCCAGCGCACAGTCTCTGTGCGAATCAAGTCACTGTATTGCTGCGGTGTGCTGCCAATGGGCTCGATGCCAAAGTCAATGAGCTTCTGCCGGGTGGCGGGCGCGTTGATGGCGGCTGCGATCTGCTTTTGCAGGGCATTCACCACATCGGCAGGTGTGCCGGCAGGCACCACTACACCCGTCTGTGCGGACGCCTCTACGTTTTTGAACCCCAGCTCTGCAAAGGTGGGTACGTCGGGCAATTGTGGCAAGCGGGTGGCATTGGCAACCGCCAGGGGGCGAACTTTTCCGCCCTTGATAAAGCCGCCGCCTGCTGCGAAGTCGACCATCATGGCCGATATCTGTCCGCCGGCAAGATCGGTCAGCGACGGCGCTGCGCCGCGATACGGAATGTGCACCATGTGAAGACCTGCGCTGACTTTGAGCAGTTCCATCGCCAAGTGGTGCGGGCTGCCTGCACCTGCAGAGCCGTAATTGATCTTTCCGGGAGCGGCTTTGGCCTTGGCAACAAAGTCTTTCGCATCCTTGGCATCCGAAGCGGGGCCGACCACCAGAATCATGGGAAACCTTCCCATCAGGGTGACGGGGGTCAAATCTTTTTCCGGGCTGTAGGACAGTTTGGAATACAGCGCCGTGTTGAAGACCATGGTGCCGTTGTCTGCGGAGAGCACGGTATAGCCGTCGGCGGCAGAGCGCGCTACCTCGGTGGCTGCAATGGATGTGTTGCCCCCAGCCTTGTTGTCCACCACGATGGTTTGCCCGATCTGGGTAGACAGCTGCTGCGAAATGGTGCGGGCCAGAAAGTCTGACCCACCTCCCGCTGGATAGGGTACAACCCAGCGTATGGACTTGGCAGGGTAAGCCTGCGCCTGTGCCACAGGGGCAAAGCTGACTAAGGGTAGCGCGGCCAACAGGCCCATTGCATAACGGCGTTTCATCATCATCGTCTCCTCTTTTAGTAATGGATTGCCTGTGCATTATTACTCTCTGGTTTTGCACTTTGCGCGCATGGGCTGGGTGATGCGCAACCCAAGAAAATAGGGCTTTACCGCACCCATGACCATTGTGAACCCTGCCGTTGCCCCAGCCGATTTCAGTGCGGCAAACGAGAGTCGCCCCACGTGCCCGCGCTGCCAGCGCCCGCAGCGCGCCTGCATCTGCCGCTTTGTCACGCCCACGCAGCACGCCACCGAGGTGCTCATCCTGCAGCACCCGCTGGAAGTGCACCACGCCAAGAACAGTGCGGGCCTGCTGCACCTGAGCCTGCCGGGCAGCCGCCTGGTGGTGGGTGAGGTGTTTGATGACACCGCACTGCAAGCGTTGATGCCACAGCCGCGCTACACCGTGCTGCTGTACCCACCGACGCAGTACCCTGACCACGCCGCGCCCGACGTGCTGGACACGCACCAACTCGCAGACCTGGCCAAGGTACGCCTGGTGGTGCTGGACGCCACCTGGCGCAAGAGCCGCAAGATGCTGCACCTGAGCCCTGCGCTGCAACGCCTGCCACGGCTGGCATTGGATGCAGTGCCCGAGGGCCGCTACGCGATCCGCAAGGCGCACCAGCCGGGCCAGTTGTCCACGTTGGAGGCCACCTGTGCAGCGCTGGCGCAGCTGGAGGGCGACGCCGAACGTTGGCAGCCGCTGCTGGCGGCGTTTGATGGGTTTGTGGCCCAGCAGAGGGGCTTTATGGAAAATGGACCGCTAGCCCCCGATTAATCTAATTGTGTAGCTATTAATTTGGTAGCGCCAACGCAGCTAGTTGCACAGCGCCTTCCAGGCTGCGGGCCCCGGCAATAAACACGTTCAGGTGGCAGAACACGCTGTCGGGCACACCCGTCACCGCAGCCAGTTCCTGGTCGCGCAGGCCAGCCCAGCTGCGGGGCAGGTCCAGCTTGGCGGTGAAGGAGCCGGCTTCCACCGGCACGGTCTTGATCTGGTACTGGTCGCCGTCCGAGTCGGGGTAGATCACCAGCAGCACCTCGGGCATTTCGTGCAGCACCACATGGGTCCACGGCATGCCGCCCTCACTCAGGTGCAACACGCGCCCGCCCAGCAGCCGCGGCGCGTTGCGTACCGTGTCCATGGCGCGGATCTGCGCCACCTTTTTGCTGATGGCGTGGTCCAGGAACTTGCGGGTGATGGCGATGGCCTCGCGAAAGCGTGTTTCCTGCAACTGGGCCTTGGCCGCGCCGTCCAGGCCTTGCTCTTCCATCCATTGGGTGTTGAGTTGGGCAATAAGTGACGACAGCCCAAAGATGCCGGGCGACACATCGCCCTTGCCGGTGTCCACAATGTCCAGGTACTGCACCAGCGAATGGTCTATGGAGCGCACCACTTCATCCAGCGCTTCAGGGCTCAGGCTGTGGCCGTGGCTCTGGGCCCAGGCCGTCACATAGGCCGTGCCAAATGCAGCCCACAACAGGCCGGCGCTGGCATAGCCCACTCCGGGCACCGTTTGCCCATCCACCTGCTGGGCAGGTCGCGCGCCCTCAAATCCACGCTGGTGGTGGTCAAAACGGCCAGTGGCAACGTCCCAGCTGCCGCCCACGTCCACCGCGAAATCGGCAGCGTCTATGAGCTCCTGTTTGCGTGTGCGCACCAAGGTGTGCGATGGGAAAACCCCCATCAGAATGCCAACGCCGAAAACGTCGTCGGCGTGGAAGCTGCCACTGTGCGTGGCGATGGTGGGGGTGGTGTGTGCAGTCATACGACGATTTTACGGAGCTGCCGCCGGGCCAGCACCGTGCAGCAGGGTGCTGGAGCAATCTGATAGTCTCCATAGTCCCGTTCCCCCTGCTCCAACCCGAATACGCCCATGACACTCAGCACCTGGTGGCTCTTTATCCTGATGACCTTTGTAGTCTCTGCCACACCCGGCCCCAACATGCTGCTGGTCATGAGCACCAGCGCACGCCACGGCACACGTGCCGCCGTGGTGGCCATGATGGGCTGCATGACGGCCTTGCTGGCCATGATGAGTATTTCGGCAGCCGGTCTGGGCGCGGTGCTGCAGACCTCGCCCCAGGTGTTTGAGGTGCTGCGCCTGGCGGGTGCAGCCTACCTGGCCTATCTCGGTGTCAAGGTGTGGCGCTCGCCCGTGCAAGACCAGACCGTCGCAGAAACACCCCAGGCCGCCATGCCGGGTGCAAACCATGGCGCGATCTACCGCCAGGCCTTTCTGGTTGCGGCCAGCAACCCCAAGGCCATCCTGTTTGCAGCGGCTTTCTTTCCGCAGTTCATTCATGCGGATGCACCCCAGTTCCCGCAGTTCGCCATTCTGCTGGCCACCTTCACGGTGATCGAGGTGGGCTGGTACCTGGTGTACGCCATTGGGGGGCTGCGCCTCTCCAGCTACCTGCAGCGCGCCCAGGTGATGCGCGCGTTCAACCGGCTCACTGGCGGTGTATTCATTGGTTTTGCGGCGCTAATGGCCGCCGCCCGTGAGTGAGATGGGCACACGGATACCAACAAAACGCTGTGTGGTTTTGGGTGCCCAAGGCAAAATAGCGCCATGAATCTGATATCGGACGTTGTGGCCAGCCTCCTGCGTGGCGTGGTCAAACTGGTGCTACTGGTGTTTGCGGCTGTGTTCGCGCTGAGTATGTTTGCCGCAGGGCTGGTCGTTGTTTTGGTGATGGTGCTGCGGTACTTGCTGACCGGGCGCAAGCCAGCGGTGGTGACCACCTTTACCCGCTTCAACCAGGCTGCACGACAGTTTCGCCCTGGTTTTCGTCCCGGCGCCGCCAGCACGGAGCGTCCGGACAGCGCCGACATTGTGGACGTGGAGGCGCATGAGGTGCGCGCGGTATTGAGCGCCCCCAAGCCTGCTAAAGACTAGTCATAGGTGGCCACGGGCTGCGGCAGCTCGTCGTCCAGGTACAGCTCGTATTCATCCCAGCCGTCCGTGCCAAAGTGCTCGTCGCACTGCGCGGCGATCTCGTCAAACGAGGTGAACTCCACGCAGAACATGATGGTGTTGAAGACCTGGCGGTAGGTGTTGCCGTTGGCGTCTTCCAGTTCGCCCTCGGGGTCGTCTACATGCCGGCAGCAATGCACCCACACGTAGTGCCCTTCCAACTCGTCTTCGGCTTCCAGCACGCTCAGCGCATAGGCTTCGTCATCTTCGCTGGGCCATGTTGATGTAGTTGTCCGCTTGCTCAAGCGAAAGGTTTGTCCGTGCTGGGGGTGGGCCGGGTCCAGTTCAAGGTCTACGGTCTGCCAGTCGGGCGATATTTGCTCCGCCACTTCGGCCAGTTCCTGTTGTGTGATGTCGCCCTCCCAGTGCACATCGGTGATGTGGCGTGAGGTCCCAACCTCTCCGTCCCACAGGCTGGCTTTGTGTTTCATAGTGTCTGGGTGCATGCGCGATCTCCGTGGGGTTGTGGGTGTGTGGCACTTTATACAGCTTTTGTGGGCGCACCGAATCGCTCCAGCGATGCGGCACGCGCCTTGGCCGCTTCCACCTCGCGGTTGCGCGGCTCGGCGTGGGTCACCAGGGACGCAATGAGCACACGTGCCGCTGCGGCCACGTCTTCAATGGCCCGCTCAAACGCCGCCTCGTTGGCCTTGGACGGCAGGTTGAAGCCGCTCAGCTTTCGGACGAACTGCAGCGACGCGTCGCGGATTTCCAGCTCCGTGGCAGGGGGCTCAAAGTTGAACAAGGTTTTGATGTTGCGGCACATGTTCACTCCCTATAGGTGGCTCCATCCTACTATGGCGGTGCGGTGACATTGGTAGTTGATCTGCATCAACACCGTGACCCCATCACCCACCCACAATGGCTCAGCAAGGTGGGCACGGTATGGGTTTGTGCTGCGTTCACTCCATCTTTTGCCGAGCGATACAAAGGGGACGAACATGCCAAGACTTTTGTTCACACTTTCAGCTGCCTGTCTGCTGGCGCTGGCAGGGTGTGCCGTTGAAGTGCAAAACACCCAGCCCGCACAGGCGCTGAAGCAGCAAGCCCAGCCCCCGGGTTCGGTCTACGCGGGCTGGCGCGTTTTTCAGGATAAGTGTGCGGCCTGCCATGGCCCAGCCGCCGTGGGCACGGCCGGAGCGCCCAACCTGTTGCCCGCCGTGCGCGACATGGGGCCACGCCAGTTTGTGGGCCTGGTGCTCAACCGGTATGACTGGAGCGCTCAACTGGGGGCCACCAAACCCGAGGGTGCTGCGCGGGACGCGCTGGTGGATGACTTGGTGCAACGCAAGGGCTACATGCTCAGCATGCCAGCCTGGCAAACCGAGCCCCGCGTGAACGCCCACATTGCCGACCTTTATGCCTACTTGTCCGCACGCGCCCAAGGCACACAGGGGCCGGATCGACCGGCGCAGTAGTTCCCCAGTAGTCCCGCAGTATTCTGTTCTCCGCGCCCGTTAGCGAGGCGCGGCGATGGGGTCGCCAGGCTGAGCTCTCTGGGTGTCGAATGCAACGCTGACCTCCAAGCCGCCCAGGGCCTGAGAGGTGCCCAGGGTGATGCGGGCACCGTGCATGTCAGCAATGGTTTTGACAATGGCAAGACCCAGCCCACTACCCGGGGTACCGCTTTGGGGGCCGGAAACCCGGTAAAAACGGTCAAACAGCCGGGCCCGTTCTGTGGCCGGAACGCCCGGGCCGCTGTCTTCCACGGTGAGCAGCATGCCGGTCGCGCCAGCACGCACCGACACATTCACCGTGCCGCCCTCGGGTGTGTACTTGATGGCGTTGTCCAGCAGGTTGCGCACCAGAATGTTCAGCGCGTCGCTGTGGCCCATCACCATGCCGTCTTGCGCGGCGACCAGGCCCATGTCAATGCGGCGCGTGCGTGCCGTCTCCCACAGGTCACCGACCACACTTTGAACCAGGTCCGCCAGTTGTAAGGATGTTTGGAGTGTCAGATTTGCGGGGCCGGCCTGCTGGCGTGCCAGCACCAGCAGTTGCTCCACCAGCCGGGTCGCACGGTCAATGCCTGCAGCCAGCCTGCCAATGGCCACTTCACGCGCCGACGCGTCGTTGGCGCGGCGCAGGCCTTCTACCTGCAGCTTCAATGCAGAAAGCGGCGAGCGCAGCTCATGCGCCGCATCGGCAATGAAGTGTTTCTGCGCCTCAAAGGCATTGCGCACGCGGTGCAGCAGCAGATTGAGTTCACGCACCAGCGGAGCGATCTCGGCGGGTAGACCTTCTTCACTGACCTGGGTCAGTTCATCGGCGCGCCGCACGGCCAGTTGGCCGCGCACCCGCTCAGCGGGCGCCAGCGATGCACTGACCACCCACCACACCAACAGAATCAGAAACGGAACCATCACGGCGATGGGGCTAACCGCCTTCAGCGCCAGCTTGCGGGCCAAGTCGTGCCGTGCCGACAAGTCTTGTGCCACCTGTATGAACTGCTCGCCCGATTGCAGCGAAAACAGTGTGTACGTCTTGCCGCTTGCGTCGAAGCGGGATAGCCCGGGCGCAGCGTCCGGCGGCAGTATGGCGCTGGGCGATGACTGGAAAATGGTCTTTCCGCCTGCACCGGTTACCCGGATCAGAAACTCGAAACTGCTGTCGGTACTGTCCCGGAAGCTGTTGGCCAGGTAGCCGCCTATGGGCAGCCCCTTGCGCAGCGACAGGGCCATCTGCTCCATCTGGTAGTCGAATACTTCGTTGGTCTGGTCCAGTGAGGTGCGGTAGGCCACCAGCGCCTGCACGGTCGCGGTCAGCACCACAGCGCTGAACAGCAGCACCAAGAGGCGGGCACGCAGCGAGTGCGCCACGGCCGCTGTGGGTTTGCTGCTCATGGCTCCACCCTGGGAACCATGTAGCCAATGCCCCGCACGTTCTGTATCAGATGGGCACCCAGCTTCTTGCGCAGGCCGTGGATGTAGACCTCCACCGCATTGCTGCTGACTTCGTCTTTCCAGCTGTAGAGCTTGTCCTCCAGCTGTTTGCGTGACAGCACCATGCCCGGGCGCGCCAGCAGTTGCTCCAGGATGGCCCACTCGCGCGCCACCAGGGTCACGGGCTGGCCATCTACCAGCACCTCCCGGGTTGCGGGGTCTATGCTGATGCCCAGGTGCTCGTACACGGGCTCAGCCCGGCCCGATGCACGGCGTATCAGCGCGCGGATGCGAGCCAGCAGTTCGTCGATTGCATAGGGTTTGATGATGTAGTCGTCCGCGCCCATGTCCAGACCCTGTACCCTTTGCTCCAGCGCGTCGCGTGCGGTGGCAATCAGCACCGGTGTTCGGTTCTTGCGGGCGCGCAGCCGGCGCAACACGGCCAGGCCATCGCGCTTGGGCAGGCCCAGGTCCAGCAACACCAGGTCGTAGGTTTCGGTGTCCAGTGTGGTGTCGGCCATCTCGCCGTCCCTGACCCAGTCCACCGCATACCCGTCGGCACGCAGCAGGTCCAGCACGGACTCGCCAATCATGGGATCGTCTTCAACCAGTAACAAACGCATGAGGGCTATTTTGCCCAGTTGCGCAAGCTTTCAAGCCCATGCGCCGCAGTTTAAGTTTCACCTAAGTCTGCGCCGGAACAATCCAGACCGTAGACAACAGACCGGCCTAACAAAACACCACCACCGAGGAGTACACCACCATGACATCCATCAACCGCCTGGCATTGCTGGCAGCGACCGCCACCACTCTCCTGCTGGGTGCCTGCAGCAGCACACCCATGGCCAACAGCACCAGCACAACAACTGACACCACAACCACCCAGACCGTGACCAAGACCGAGCAGCCGGTGACCAACGGGGTTGTCATTTCGGATCCCGTAGGCCGCACATCCGAACACCTGGACCCCAAGAGCCCGCTGTCCCATAAGCGCAGCATCTACTTTGACTTTGACCAGTACAGCGTCAAACCCGAGTACACACCAGTGCTGGAGATGCATGGCAAATACCTGGCCGCCAATGCTGGCATCAGCCTCCGGGTGGAGGGCAACACCGACGAGCTGGGCGGCACCGAATACAACCTGGCTCTGGGGCAAAAACGAGCCGAGGCCGTGGTGCGGGCTCTGAAGATTTATGGTGCTAGAGACGCACAGTTGGAAGCGGTGAGCTTTGGCAAGGAAAAGCCCCAGGCCACCGGCCATGACGAGGCTTCACATGCCCAAAACCGCCGCGGCGACCTGGCCTATCCACAGAAGTAACTAGTGGCAAAACTCGGCTCTAGCCCCCTATAAATATAGCGCGGTAGCTACCAAAACAGTAGTAAATGAGGTGCTTATGCCGCCTCGCGGCTAGGTTACCCGCGCCAGCAAACCCGAGCGGCTGAGCCGGAACCGCGCGAAGTCTTCCGCCAGGAAAAGCTGCCCCGTGTAGCCAGCCGCTGCTTCGGCCTGTATGTCGGCGATGGAAGGGGATTGCCGGGTATCCGACTGGTAGCGAGGGCTGAAATGGGTCAACACCAGGTTGGGAACTCCAGCCGCCTGGGCGAAGGTCGCCACGCTGGCCGCCGAACTGTGTTGAAAGCTGGCACCATTCTTGTCGGCCACCGCCTGTGTATAGGTGGCCTCATGCACCAGCACCTGCGCACCCTCGCACAGCGAGTGCAACAGGGAAGGCGTGTCGTTGTCACCACCCACGACCATTTTGCGGGCCGGGTTGGGGTATGACAGGTAGTCGGCGCTGTGCAACGTGCGCCCCGCATGCACCACATCCTCGCCATTTTTCAGGCGCCCCCAGATGGCCCCTTGCGGCACGCCGTCGGCAGCAAGTTTTGCGGTATCCAGGCTGGGCTCTACATGCAACTCGGTGAAGCTGTAGGCATACGACGGTACGCGGTGGGACAGTGGCTCGCTTTGCACGCGCCACTCGGCGTCTTGCCATGCCCCATAACTTTCGGTGGCGATGAACTCCAGCGTGAACGGCAGGTACACCGTGGTCAACGCCAGTGTCGTGCGTATCCAGGTTTCTATCCCCTGAGGGGCAATGATGGGCAGTGGCGCGGTGCGGCCTGACATGGCGGCACTGGCCAGCAGGCCGGGCAGGCCGTAGCAATGGTCGCCATGCACATGGGTGATGAAAATGGCACGCAAGGCGCTGAGCGACAGCGGGGTGTGCAGCAGCTGGTGTTGTGTGGCCTCGCCACAATCCACCAGGTACCAGCCCTTGCCGCTGTCGGCCACCAGTGCCAGAGCGGTCACGTTGCGTTGCTTGGTGGGGGTGCCCGAAGAGGTACCGAGAAATAACAAGTCCATGCAGCTATTGGAACACCACCACCGTCCATTTGACTCAGGTCGCGTTGGTCAGCACCTCGATGCGGTGGCCGTCCAGGTCATGAAACATCGCGCCAAAGTAGGTGGGGCTGATGTCGGGCCGCGTCCGCGGCGTAAAAATGTCCTGGCCTGATGCAGCCAGCGCAGCGGCGTGAGCCTGGGCAACCACCGCACGCGATGCTGCACCCAGTGCGATGTGTGTGCTTTTTGCCGTCACGGGCTGGTCTTCTTCCACCGGGTACAGAAAAAACGACCACTGCGACACGGTGCCAAACGCGGCTTCTGCGCCGGTGTCGCGCTGCAACTCTATACCCAGCGGCTTGAGTGCCTGCTGGTAAAAGGCAACGGCTTGCGTGTAGTGGCGGGTGCCCAGGGATACATGGTCAATCACAGTGTTCTCCTTCAAAACATTTGGATGCACAGGGGAGCGTGGGGGCTACACCAGCCAACGGGCCACCTGCTCACCGGTCAAGTTGCTGCCGCACAAGACCGTGGCCAAGCGCTGCGTGCGCAGCCCAGGGTGCTCCAGCACAGCAGCCACGCCAACCACACCGGCAGGTTCCACCACCAGACCTGCGTGCTGGAAGACCAGGCGCATGGCGCGTTCAATTGCCGCTTCGCTGACCAGCAGCACATCGTCTACGGTGCCCTTCATGTCGGCCAGCGCCTCGGGCACCGGCATGCGCACGGCGATGCCGTCGGCAATCGTGTTGGCCACGCCGCGCTTCACGGTGCGGCCCTTGTGCCAGGATGCGGCCATGGCGTCTGCGCCTGCTGCACACACGCCAATCACGCGCACATCGGGCGCATGGGCCTTGGTCCAGCGGCCCATGCCGGTCAACAGCGCGCCGTTGCCCAGCGGCACCAGCAGGGTGTCAAAGTCGCGCCGCGCCAGCATCTCGCGGGCGATGGTGCCTTCGCCTTCGGCAATGCTGGCCTCTGCACCGTCTTCCACAAAATACCCGCCACTGTTGGCGCAGAAGCGCTTGGCCTCTTCCTTGGCGCTGTCAAAGTCGTCGCTGTACAGGCGTACCTCGGCACCCAGCGCACGCATGCGCTGCACCTTGTAGGCATTGGCCGTGGTGGCGCTGTACACCACCAGCGGCCACTGCCGGGCGCGGCACACGTAGGCCATGGCCTGGCCCCAGTTGCCGGCAGTGGCGCAGACCAGCGTGCGGCCTGCCAGACGCTCGGCGTTCTGGTGCATGAAGAAGTCAGCACCCCGGCCCTTGAAGGATCGCAGCGGGTTCAGCGATTCAACTTTGAGCGTGAGCGACGGCACGCCCAATGCGTGGGTCAACGGCTCGCAGTCAAACTGCGGGCTGTTCGTAAAAACCGGGTCCAGCACGGCGGCGGCGCGCGCGATGTTGTCCAGAGACAGGCGGTGGGAAGTGGTAGTAGTGTTGATAATGGAAGGCATGGCAAGAGTGTCGGCGCGGTGGCGCTGCGCCCGGCCGCTTTTTCCCACCCCTTGCTGCGGCTTGGCCGCATTGCCCGTGCCGCCCATGCGGCGAAAAGTCACATGCCTTCAGACGCAGCCCCGCTAGATAGTTTTGACCGCCAGATTTTGGCCATTTACCAGCGCAACACCCGCCTGCCCGGTGAGCAGATTGGTGCCCAGGTGGGGCTGTCCGCCGCCGCCGTGCAGCGCCGCCTCAAGCGCATGCGTGAGACCGGTGTCATTCAGGCCGAAGTGGCTGTGCTGGACTGCCAGCCCCTGGGCCTGGGTGTGACGGCCATCGTGCATGTGGACCTGGTCGATGAATCCGCCCACGCCACCCGCGCCTTCCGCGACAAGGTGACCGCACGTGGCGAGGTGCAGCAGTGTTATGGCGTGACCGGTGCGGCCGACTATGTGCTGGTGGTTATCGTGGCAGACCTGGCCGCGTACGACGCGTTTTGCAAGGCCTGCCTGTTGCACGATGCGAATGTGCGCAGCTTCACCACCCACATCGTGCTGGACGCAGCCAAGCGCACAGGGCCGTTGAGCTTTTAAGTGCTGAGGTCCTCACTGCCGTTCGCTTGACTGGAATTGGCATCTAGCCCCGGTGAAATATCACTCTATTGCTACTCAAACGATAGCAAATTGAAATTCCTTGACACTGCATCTGCACGGCGCCTGATTGGCGGTTTTGCAGGGTTTGCCGCCAGTTTGTTCTAGGTCACGATTGGACCCGTTGGCAATTCAGCTATAAACCAACCACTTGAAAAGCATTGGGAGTGAAATCATGGTTCAGGTCTGCTCGGCTGATAAGACAGGGTTCACTCGGATAACACGTTAAATCGTAAGACACAGCAACACATACAGTATGTTCACTAAATGAAGTGACTTAGGTTCTATAGCGAACAAATTAGGAGAAGAGACTTGGAAACAACAATCATCAACTTTTTGCCAATGTTTATCATGCAAATTTTTTATGCAGCATTCGCGGCACAGATCGCAAAACGGACAAACAAGAGTGTGGCTTTATATGTGGCTCTATCTCTGATTCCTGTTTTGGGTATGTTTTTCTTCATGTATGTGATGTGGACAACAGTTCTTTGGACGCTGGATTCCATAAATGCATTGCGAGCCCAGAGAGTTGGCGCAACCAGCTAAGAATATGGATACGCAAAGTCGATTTAACCTGTCATTGCACACGGGCGCCAAAGTGCGCCGGCGAAGTTGACGTTAGGCCTCACTTGAACCCGTTCCCCATACAACTGGAGAGATTACGCCGTCACTCTGAGCAGGCCGCGAACACGTACGACCACATCTCACTCTTAGACTTGTCACACACGTTGAGGATTTGGGCTGATCTGAGGTCTCAAATCCAACACGCCCCCGAGTTGGCAACTACCTTAGCCTTCAAGTCATCCGTTCCAGTCAAGAAGCTCGTCCGAGCGCTCCGCGATCGACCCTACATACTTTTCTCAATGCCCAGCGCTGTTCACACAGCTGCCAGCAAGAATCAGCTGGGCTTCACGGGAGATGGAGTTCACGGAGGTGGAAACGCAACTGTTGGTGCCATCACCAGGTTCAACGAGGACGGCTCACTCGACATTAGTGCCTACTACTATGTGAAGGGTGAAGTTGAGCCACCGCTTCGAAGGCTCCTCGGTGAGGGATAAGTCTCAAGAGGAAACTATGCCCAATGATTGGGTTCTGAAGTCATTCGCCTCTCCTATCCAGGAGTTGACGGGCGATGCACGTTAGTGGGAATCTCACGTGAGAAACTCATTCGGCGAATGGCAAATACATTCAATGCATCTCACCCAAGAGATCCAGATGGGTCCGAAGACATGGAACACGTTCTCGATCCAGCTATTCAGTTCATGATGAAGTACACGGTAGCAGGCCTACCGATACCATACTTCATACTACTCAAGGCGGCACAAGACATCATCGCAGTGGCGCCTAAGCTCATTCCGTTGAGGTAGCGGGGTGCGGCCTAACAAGTTGCGCGTCACAAACAAGCCGCGGCTGAAGGGTCGCGGCGCGGTGCGTGCTGTCCGCCGGGCACAGCTTAAGTTGGACCTCATGAAAAACATGCGCGTCGCAATCATCGGAAACTCCGGGTCGGGCAAGTCCACGATAGCCAGATCGCTAGCCGCCCTGAACGATCTGCCAACGCTTGATCTGGACACTGTTGCCTGGGAACCGGGAAAGATTGCAGTTGCTCGCGATACCGCCGCCGCCACCTCTGCCGTCACCTCGTTCTGTGAAGCAGCCCCGCATTGGGTCGTTGAGGGTTGCTACGGCAACCTGGTTGCAGCAACACTTCAATACTCCCCAATGCTACTGTTTGTCGAGCCAGGAGTTGACGTGTGCTTGGACCACTGCCGCGCTCGCCCGTGGGAGCCTCATAAGTACCCATCCAAGGAAGAGCAAGATGGCAAGCTCGAGTTTTTGCTGGCGTGGGTGCGTGAGTACTACACGCGCCAGGGCGATCTCTCGTTGTCGGCCCACCAGGCGCTTTTCGACAACTATGGCGGCCCCAAGCGCAAGCTGCTGAGCCCACCGGGGAGCGATTTTCTGGCAGAGTTCGCGACTTGGGCTCGCTAGTGGCGACGCCCCGCGCCGCAGGTGTTACGGCGCGCCGGGGAGCGTAACCACCACCTTGCGGACCCCTTTGGGCGGCGTAGGAAAGTCGGCCAGTGCAGCTTCAAACAAGGCTGGCAAAACCCGGGACGGGTTGAACCAGCTTTCCTCATTGGTGGCTGTGCTCTCGTACACCACCTTGCCGGTGCCCAGATCGCGGATCTCCATACGCACGCGGGTCACATAACTTTCGCGGTCCATCAACCAGGGGGAGCCGTAGAAGTGCCGGCCGGGCCACAAGCGGGGCCGGCCAAACGGCGACCACGCCGAGCGCCCGAAGAAGGGGTCCGAGAAGGTCGACACGGTCTCTACCGTGCCCGCGCCGATTTGCACGCTGTAGCGCGCACCGGTGTCATTGCGGCTAAAGCCAAACTTTGCCAACGCTGCCTGTGCCTTGTTTTCCAGCGATGCGGCTTGTGCGGCGTCTACATCTTGCGACGGCAACCGCTCGAAGCGGAACGTGCCAGGCTGTACCGGGGTGGGCGTGGTGGCAAAACTCTGCACATCGCTCTCGACCGTGGACACGGTCGCGCAACCGGTCAACACGACGGCCGCTGCGACCAACGCCGTACGCGCCAGGCGTTTCAAAAGGGTGTTGCTTGTCATGATTGCCATTTGGCAGCCTCCTCGAAAGTTCTCACCACATCATCATGGTCCTGATCGCCACGCGATTCAAGCCCCTCCATGTAAAGTTGTACGAGCGATTTGCAAGACGCTATCACGCTTGCAGCGCCGTGACGGTGCGGTCTACCACCGTGGTGCGCCCATGCTCCACGTGTATCCACTGGTCGCACAGCGCCAAGGAGCTCGGGCGGTGGGCGATGAGCACAATGGTGGTACTGCGCAGGTGTTTCTGGATAGCCGCGCGTATCAGTTCATCGGTTTCCACATCCACGCTGGCGGTGGCCTCGTCCATCAGCACGATGCGCGCTTTGGAGAGCAGGGCGCGGGCCAGGCAAATCAGTTGGCGCTGGCCGGCGCTGATGTTGCGGCCGCCTTCTTCCAGCGGTGTGTCCAGGCCCAGGGGCAGGTTGGCCACAAAGTCGGCCAAACCGATCTGAACCAGCGCGGCCTGGATGTCGTCGTCGCTGTAGTCCCCGGTCACGTCAATGGACGCACGCAGTGGCCCCAGGAATAGCACCGGCTCTTGCGGCACATAGGCAATGGCCTGGCGCAGGCGTGCATGGGGCACGTCATTGATGTTGATGCCGTCAATCAAGATGTCACCCCTGTCCACGCTGAGTGTGCGTAAGAGCGCCAGCAGCACGGTTGACTTGCCGGCTCCGGTGCGGCCCAGCAGGGCCACATGGCTCTGCGCCGCCACCGCAAAGCTGGCGTCTTCCACCACGGCTGGCAGCTCAGGCGCATACCGCAGGCAGGCCTGGCGAAATTCGATATGGCCTGCGCTGGGCCAGTTATCGGGAACCGGGGCGGGCGCCGCTGCCTGCGTGTGCGCATCGGCCTCTGCGGGCAGTTCGGCCCACTGCTGGCAGCGCTCCCACGGCACCAGCACGGTGGCCAGAGCGAAGAAGTCGCGGCACAGCCGGTCTATGCGGTCCAGCAGGCCAAAGGTCAGGGCCAGCAGCAGGCCCACCGTGCCCGCGCCAAAGCTGGGAAGCCAGGGCTGTGGCCCTAACCAGAAGAAGGGCAAGACCAGGCAGCACATCAACACACACGACACAAGGGTCAGGCGCATGCCCAGCCAGAAGGCCAGGTTCCAGCCCCGCATCTCGGTGTTCAGCCGCAGGTGGTTGGCCTGGTCAAAGCGCGCAACCAGATTGGCCTCGCGGCCAAAGGCACGCAGTGTTGAGTGGCCGCGCAGGCCGTCGTTGAACAGCGAGAACACCGGTGAACGCACCACCGACGACACACGCGAGTTCTCCCGTATCGCTACACCGTAGAGGCGCGACACCCGCACCGACACATAGGTCGCCAGTGTGAAGGGCAGGGCGGCCAGTGCAGTCACCGCCACCACGCCCAGTGCACAGGCCAGGGCAGTGGTTGCGCCATGGGTAAAGCGAAAGCCCCGCGCGGCCAGCTCCACATCCAGCTGCTGGATGTCGGCCGAGAAGCGGTTCAGCATGCGGCCTGATGGGGTGGTCTCAAAAAAGCGCAGTGGGGACTGCATCACCCCGGTCAGCATGTTGTCATGCGCCTTTTGTGCGGTGTGGGCGCAGGCCCGGCGGAATGTGGCCTGCGCCACGTAGCCCACCAGCAGGATGATGAGGGTGAGGCCTGCAAAGGCCGCAAAAAACTGCCACGGTGTGATGGCGTGTGTGCCATCCATGCGCGACATCAGGACTTGCTGTGTCATGGGTAGCGCGCTGGCCAGAAACATCAGGCCCAGTACCAGCACAGCACCGCCTACGGCATGGCCCTGCCAGCCACTTTCGCCCAGCGTCAGCAGCAGGTTTTTCCAGACTGCCGCGCGCACCTTGCCCACGGCCTGACCCTCTACGGCCGTCAGGCTTTCTTCTTTCTCGGACACCGATGCCGCGTTGCCACCCAGTTGCTGCAACACCGCCGCGTGGTCGGCATGGCCTTCCAGCTCGATGCGCAGGAAGTTTGAGAAGCGGGCATTGGCCGTGCGCAACTGTTCCAGCGTGCCAAATTCACCGCGGCCATCGGTATCGATGAACAGGATGCGGTCAAACCGGTCCAGGTGCGCCAGGCGGTGGGTCACGCAGATGCGCAGCGTGTCTTTCCACTCGCCAAACAGCAGGTCGCCGGCGATGCGCCCCTCAGTCCCTACGTCCAGCGCGGACAGCGGGTCATCCAGAATCACCACATTGGCCGGGTGCAACACCGCGCGTGCCAGCGACACGCGTTGTTTTTGGCCACCCGAGAGGTTGAGCCCGCGCTCGCCAATCTCGGTGTCCAGCCCGGCGGGCCATTGGTTGACTTCGTGCGACAGGCTGGCCAACTGCAGGGCGTGCTGGATGTGGGCGTCGCTCAGGTGTTCGCCCTCGCCATACAGCGTCAGGTTGTCGCGCAGCGTGCCGCTGGCAATAAAGGTCTCTTGCGGGCAGTAGGCAAACTGCGGGCTGCCGCTCCAACGCACGGTGCCGGAACTGGCCGCGTATTCCGACAACAGCAGGCGCAGCAGCACGGTCTTGCCGGCACCCACGGGGCCAACGATGGCCAGGCTTTGACCGGCTTGCAGATCCAGCGAAATATTGCGCAATATGGGCTGGTCTTCTGCGGCGCTGAAGCTCAAGTCGTCGATGTGCAGGCCCACCGGTCCGTCCTCAGCAGGCTTGGAGGGCTCAGCATCTTTCAGATTGAAGTATTCCAGCAAGCGTTTGGCCGACACATCGGTCTGCGCCAGGATGCCCGCGACATCGCTGAGCACAACAAACGGAAACTCCAGGCCTTGAAAGATCAGCAGGGTGGGTATCAGCATGGCGGCATTCAACTCGCCCCCTTGCCAGATGTAGAGGCCGTAAGTGGCAGTAGCCACCACCAGGCCGGTGCAAGAGAACACCAGGGATGAGCGGGTCTGCAGCAGCATGACTGAGATCAGGCGGTCCACCTCCGCACTGCGCGCACGCTGTGTGCGGCCCAGAAAGATGTCGGACCAGCCCGAGAGTTTGATGACCTTGATGGCGGTCAAAACCTGCGACAGCAAATCTAGCCGTTGGTCGCGGGCGCGCAGCAGGTCGGTCTGGCGCTGGCCGGTTTCGCGCACGATGTACTTCAGCACGGGCATGCTCAGCGCCATCAGGCCCAGGCCCACCAGTGCGGTCACGCCCAGGTAGCGCCACAACAAAAGACCCGCGATGGCGATGTGGACCACCACCATGCCCGCATCCACAATGCGTTCCACACAGTGGCTGACCGCCGGCACATCCACGTGCATCAAATTCTGCGTATTGCCCTGCGGCAGCTCGTGGCGCACCCGTGGGTCCAGCCGGAACCACTTCTGGGCAAACGCCTGCATCAGCGCGCTGCGTTGTAACAGGTGGGCCTGCGAGAAGGCTTTCAGATAACGGATAAACGTGACATTGGTGACATAAATCACCAGCGGAAACGCCAGCAGCAGCGCCACATGCGCGGGCAGCCAGGGCGTGGCCTTGATGGCGTCGAACCGGGTGATGACCTGTTCGATCAGCAATGCCGGGGCAGCAGCGGCCATGGTGGTGATGACCATGTAGACCGTGGTCCACCACAGGTGGGGCCGGGTGGAGCGCAGGATGCTGCGGATGAACGCCCAGGACCCGTTGGCCGTGTCCAGCTGCAGCAGGGCGCGGCCATGGGTCTGCTCCATGGCTTCCAAGGCCGGGTCCATGTCGTGCACACCAGGGGCCGGTTGGCCCTGCGCCATGCTTTGCAGTTGGGGCGTCAGGTGGCGTTGGTAGTCGTCAATCAGGGACCGAAAAAACGCAAGGGGGTAGCGCAACAACATCTATTTCAGGCTGCTGCAGTCCGCGCCGCCCGTCATGCGTACTTTGAGCGACGCTGTCGTGCCTTGTTCGTATTTAGTCCACACACTTTCTGACACATTGCAGGTGAAGGTTTTGCCCTCCGCTTGCAGGGACAACACATAGCTCTCACTGCGCGCGCCTGCACGCTCGGCCCCCATGGTGTTGCCGATCAGGCTATTGCCCGAGCCGACGTTGCCCAGCGCTGGCCACGCCGGTACCGCCGACGTTTGTGGTCCCGCCTTCACCGTGCGGTAGCTGCGCCAGCGGTTCACCTGGTAGCGGCAGCGGTTGTCATAGACCGGCTCCTCGCGGTAGCGCGGTGTGCACTCGCGGCGTTTCACAAAGGTGCCATCTCCTTTGTCAATGCGCTCGTCATGGCAGACCTGGCCGTCCTCCACCTGTCGGGTGGAGCGTTGTTCGCGGCTTTGGCTTACGGCATAGGCGTCGCCTGGCAGGCTGTCGCACCAGGCAGATTCAGACACGGGGCCGAATTTTTCAATCTGTATCTCGCGTTGCCAGCTTTTGGCCGACACGGTGGCCGTTGCGTCGTGTTTGCTGGTGAACATAAAGCCCAGCGCCACCACCACCAGTGCAATGAGGGCCAGCACCCAGCGCCACCAGCCCGAACGCGGTGCGGCAGTGGCGGGGGCAGCCACTGGCTTTGGGGGCGGAGCTGCGGTGTCCACCACCAGCGCCACTGGCTTGGTGCCATCCTGGCCGGCACCACAGTTGGTGCAGTGCGCGGCCGCAGCCGAGTTGGGGGAGCTGCAATAGGCACAGCTCCAGTCCGCCCCTACAAACTGGTGGTTGCGGGCCTCAACCTCGGTACCGGGCTCGGGGAAATAGCGCTTGGTGGGGTCTTGCGCTGCACCGCAGGTGGGGCAGTGGCGGTGTGAATCGCCCAGCAGTGCCTTGGTGTTGCACTGGGTACAGTCCCACAGCATTTCATAATAGATTTCTTTCTCTGCCATTTCCCACCCTTACTGCATCAGGCCATCACTACGGGGCCACCCTTGGCGATGGCGCGCTGGTAGGCTGGGCGCGCTACCATGCGGTCACGGTAAGCGGCCAGTTTGACGTACTGCGCAGTGTCGGTGCTGCGGGACAGCGCGGCCTCCACCGCAAAACTCATCTGAAAGTCGGCGATGCTGATGCTGTCACCGGCAAACCAGGCGTTGCGCCCCAGGTGGTCTTCGATGAACGCGAGCGCGGTGGTCAGATTGGGGTCTATCAACTTGGCCTGCACATTACCGCAAATGGCGCGCGCGATGGGCCGCACAAAGAAAGGCATGGGCTGTTTGGGGATGGTCATGAAAACCAGCTTCATCACCAGCCAGTTCATCAGCGAGCCTTCGGCATAGTGCATCCAGAAACGCGACTGGCGGTAGGCCTTGCTGCCCGGCGCGGGTTGCAGCTGGGACAGATCACCCTTGGCCTGCGCGCCATACTTTTCAACGATGTATTCCAGAATGGCACCCGACTCGGCAATGGTCTCATCCCCATCGGTGATCACTGGAGACTTGCCCAGCGGGTGCACCGCCTTCAGCGCGGCTGGGGCCAGCTTGGTCTTGGGATCGCGCTGGTAACGCTTGATCTCATAGGGCAGGCCCAGTTCTTCAAGCAACCACAGCACGCGCTGCGAACGGGAGGTTTCCAGGTGGTGTACGGTGATCATGCGAATGATTATCCACACACTATGATCCGTGCTTCTTCTCAGGAGCCACCATGCGTTTTTCTGCCTCAGTCGCCACCCGCTGGGCGTTGCTGTGTTGCACCACAGCCCTCTCAATTTCCCTTGGAGCCCAAACCGTGACAACACCTGATGACCCCTACCTGTGGCTGGAAGACGTGCAGGGCGAGCGCGCCCTTGCCTGGGCACGCCAACGCAATGCCCAATCGCAGGCGGTACTGGAGGCGGTGCCTGGCTTTGTGCAGACCCGTACCAAATTGCTGGAAGTGCTGGACAACCGCGACCAGATTCCTTACATCAGCCGGCGGGGTGACCATGTCTGGAACTTCTGGAAAGATGCCGCCAACAAACGCGGCCTGTGGCGCCGCACCACCCTGGCCGAGTACCGCAAGGCCCAACCCGCCTGGGAGACCCTGCTGGACTTGGACGCATTGGCCAAGGCCGAGAACGAGAACTGGGTCTGGGCCGGCGCCGATTGCCTGGCGCCCAACTACACCCGCTGCCTGTTGTCGCTGTCCCGCGGCGGTGCCGATGCGACTGTGGTGCGCGAGTTTGATCTGACGACACGCAGCTTTGTCACCCAGAACGGCTTTGCACTGCCAGAGGCAAAGTCCAGCGTCGACTGGGTGGATGCCAACACCATACTGGTTGCCACTGACTTCGGTCCCGGCTCCATGACCAAGAGTGGTTACGCCCGCATCGTCAAGGAATGGAAGCGCGGCACCCCGCTGGCCGATGCGCGCACCGTGTTTGAGGCGCAGGTCAGCGATGTGGCGGCCAGTGCCCGTGTGGACCGCACACCCGGCTTCGAGCGCGTGGTGGTGGACCGTTCCACAGACTTCTTCAATAGCGAAGCCTTTTTACTGCAAGGCACCTCGCTCAAGCGCTTGGACAAGCCCTCTGATGCCATGCTGATGTGGCAGCGCGATTGGGCATTCTTGCAGCTGCGCAGCGACTATGTGGTTGGTGCCAAGACCTACAAGGCAGGTGCGCTCTTGGGCATCCGCTTCGACGCCTGGGTGAAGGGGGGCAAGAACTTTGAGGTCTTGTTTGAACCCACCGCCACCCGGTCTATCGCGCGCGGTGGCATCAGCCTGACGCGCGACCATGTGCTGCTCAGCATTCTGGACAACGTGGCGGGCCGCGTGGAAGAACTCAGCTACCAAAAGGGGCAATGGGTGCGCCGTGCGGTGGATGCACCGTTTCCCGGCACGTTGAGCGTGGGTGGTCTGCACGACCCGCATGTAGAAAATGATCCACTGGCCAATAGCTACTTTTTGAACTACGCCGACTTCCTGACGCCCGACAGCCTCTACCTGGGCCAGACCGGCAGTGACCAACGTGAATTGCTGAAAAGCCGCCCGCGCTTTTATGACGCCGATGGCATGCGTGCCGAGCAGCGCTTCGCTACCAGCAAAGATGGCACCAAGATCCCCTATTTTGTGGTGTGGCCCAAGGGTGCCAAAGCCGATGGCACCAATCCCACCATCCTCTATGGTTATGGCGGTTACCAAGTGTCCGAGCTGCCCCGCTACAGTGGTGAATACGGTGTCGCATGGCATGCCAAGGGCGGTGTGCTGGTGGTGGCCAACATCCGCGGCGGTGGCGAGTTTGGCCCCACATGGCACTCCAGCGCGACCAAGGCCAACAAGCAGCGCAGTTACGACGACTTTGCCGCTGTGGCCGAAGACCTGATCGCACGCAAGGTCACCAGTGCCAAACACCTGGGCATCTACGGTGGCAGCAACGGCGGGCTGTTGGTTGGCGCCGTCATGGTGCAGCGCCCCGAGCTGTTCAGCGCCGTGGTCAGTGCCGTGCCGTTGCTGGACATGCGCCGCTACCACCGGCTGCTGGCCGGCAATAGCTGGATGGCCGAATATGGTGACCCCGATGTCGCGGAAGAATGGGCCTGGATCAGCAGGTACAGCCCCTACCAGAACGTCAAATCCGGCGTGCAGTACCCCAAGGCGTTTTTCACCACGTCCACCCGTGACGACCGCGTACACCCGGCGCACGCCCGCAAGATGGTGGCCCGCATGCTGGAGCAGGGCCACAAGGACGTGCTGTATTACGAGAACATGGAAGGCGGCCACGGTGGCGCGGCAGACAACCTGCAACGCGCGCAGCTGCAGGCGCTGCGCTTTGCGTTCTTTTGGGATGCGCTGGGTGGGCAGTAGGAGATGGAGTCACCACACCCCCAAGCCCTATGTCCGTCAGGCCCTTCCCCGGCTGCCGGTGCGCTAGTGGGTGCTGTCGGTTTCAAAGCGACTGTGCAACTTCATGCATCGGAGGGGGCGTTGCTCAAAAGGGTGATGCGCATCTGCCTTGGGGGTCATGGTGCAAACTGGAGGCAGAGCAAATTAGTGCAGCGCGCTGCCCCGACGTCGGTGGTGGCAGCATTTGGCAGGGAACAGATGGGAAAGCAGCGCGTGCATGAGTTTGTCCGCTAACAAACGCTACTGCCCAAAATGGTTAAACGAGTGGAGCGTTTTTTGCCAACGTGCTTGGCAAGGGCTTTGCTCTCAAGGTGTCTGCATTTTCGCGCAGAGACAACCAGCCATTCACAGTGCGGCCAAACTTGGCAATCATCACCATGTTAAAAAAGTGCATGACACCCAGCACCAAAATCGACATTCCTACCCGTGACGCCACATCGGGAATCAACCCGCCGTCGCGCACGTTCCAGCCAGAGTCCAATCGGGTGCAGATAAAGCCAATATTGACCAAGTAAAACCCGATCACCAACAGGCGGTTGGTGGAATCGGCAAGCTCATCGTCCTGTCCGAAGCACTTGGTTAGAAACACTTTGCCGCTTTGCGACAGCACCCTGGCAACCCAAATCGTCATCCCGATCGAGAGGCACAGGTACAGCGCGTACGTGGTGTTGGCCAAAACGAAATCATTGGTGTCAAGCATGAAAGAACTCCTGTAAAAACCACCAGCCAATTGCTGATGGCTGAAATTTATCCATCCGGATCAACTCCCGCTTCCGGTCTGATCGTTTAGGAATGGTTTTTCCGGTTAGCTGCTATAGCCCAATGAAATCAATGACTTACAAACTTCCACAAAGATAAAACCACTGGGTTAGGCTACTTTTTGACTGTCTCGGCTGCTTCTGCCTGCGCAGCAAGACTGGCCTGTTTGCGAAATTGACCCGGCACGGAGCCTGCAATTTCTTTAAACGCCACATAGAAATTTGACTGCGAAGTGAAACCTACAGAAAGCCCCACCGACAAAACCGATGCACGTGGCTCGGCAATAAGCATTTTTTTGGCCGCGTCGACGCGGTACTGGCGCACCAGACGCGAAAACCCCATTGCGAAGTGCGTATTGATCAGTTCTGACAGTTGGTGCGACGAGAGCTGGATCATTTCAGCGAGTTTGTTCAAGCTCAAATTTTCGTCTTCGTAGATCCGCTGTTCTTCAAACAAGCGTTTCAACTCGCTGACCAAACGCGTGCAATCGATACCGCTCAGAGTGGACACCGCATATGCGGTGGCGACCGCCTCTTCCGTTTTGCTGGCAATATCTGGAAACCGCAGTAGCAAGTACAAAACCAGAAAAAAACTAGCGCCAATCAGTACCGTGTAAATTGCGGCAAAGCTTGTCCAGCCCACCACCGATGACGCAAAGCTCACCGCTGCAATCAAAACCGCCATCGCCCCAAACAGAACCAGCACCCGCATCTCCAAACTAAACCAACGCCGTTGGGACCGAAGTTTGTAAACCAGTACGCCAAGGTGTAGCGCGGCGGCGGTGCCGAAGCACATCGCAATAGGCACCGCCATCGGCAGTGGTACCCAGGTACCACACGCCAAAGCGGCAGGCAACACAGCCCATTCAAGCGGGTGCCACCTTTGTTGCTTGGGCCGGAGCACGCCAAGCAGCAAATAGTAAAAACCGACGGATTGCACAAAAACGCCCAGCGAATAGCCACGGGTCACTAACTGAGGGCTCAGGTTTAACAGGAACAACGCATGCCAAGCCTGGGTCAAAGTTAGCCCAAAAAGCATTGCGTAGCCAGCAGTGCGCGCGGGCCAGGGAAGTTCCAGGCCACGGTAAACACTGCCCAGTGCAACGGCCAACAATAGTGAAGCGCCCATAGAAAACCCACCAATGAGCGCGACCCACGCCATCTCAGTCGCCATAGTGCACCCCCCGCATCCCTTGGGTAACTTGATTGGCCAGTTTGGCGAGACCTTTGTACTGCAGCATCCTTGCAATTATGAAGTTAAGGCACACAGGTGCGAATTCTGGGTTAGAAGCAGTTGGGCTCCCAGGGCCCGCAAGATGGAGGCCCGCATGCTGGAGCAGGGCCAAAAGGACGTGCTGTATTACGAGAATATGGAAGGAGGCCACGGCGGCGCAGCAGAGCGCGCAGCTGCAGGCACTGCGCCTTGCGTTCTGTTGGAGTGCGTTTGGTGGGCGGTTATTAGTGGGGTTAGTCGGCGTATTTATAAATAACTAGCCTCTAGCCCCCGTGAAATAAAGATAGTGCGCTATTAAAATGGTAGTCTTTGATGCGAACACCGGAATAATCTCAGTTGAACAACGTCCTCTTTGAACCTCTTCAGGCAGGAGCGCTTTCGCTCTCCAACCGCATCTGGATGGCGCCGCTCACGCGCCTGCGCTCGGTCGAACCCGGGGACATTCCCGGGCCCTTGGCGCCGCTCTATTACCAGCAGCGTGCTGGGGCCGGCTTGATCGTTTCGGAGGCCACGCACATCAGCCCGCAGGCCAAAGGCTATGGCGGGGCACCGGGCATTTATTCCGACGAGCAAGTGGCCGCTTGGCAGCCGGTGACCGACGCTGTGCACCGCCAAGGCGGACGCATTGTGCTGCAGCTTTGGCATGTGGGGCGTGTCTCGCACAGCAGCTTGCAGCCGGGTGGGTTGGCGCCGGTTTCGTCGTCGGCAATTTTGGTGCCCGGTCGCGTCAGCTTGAAGCATGCGGACGGCAGCGTGTACCGCGCCGATTGCAGCCCGCCGCGCGCGCTGGAGCGCTGCGAGCTGCCGGGCCTGATTGACAGCTACGCCATGGCTACCCGGCGGGCGCGTGCAGCAGGGTTTGATGGGGTCGAAATCCATGCCGCCCACGGCTACTTGCTGCAGCAGTTTCTTGCCGCCGCCAGCAATCAGCGCACGGACGACTACGGCGGCTCCATTGAGAACCGCGCCCGGCTGTGCCTGCAGGTGGTGGACGCAGTGGTGGCCGAGTGGGATGCTGCGCGGGTGGGCATTCGCATCTTCCCCTGCCCGGCATCACCCGACCTGGCCGATGACGCGCCCGAGGCCAACGCGCTGTACTTGGTGCGTGAACTCGCGCGGCGGCGTTTGGCGTTTTTGCATGTGTCGGAGCCCGATTGGGCGGGTGGGCCGGAGCTGAGTGACGACTTCCGCCGCGCGCTGCGCGCTGCCTTCCCCGGGACGATCGTGGGTGCAGGCAACTACACAGCAGCCGAAGCGGTGCAGCGCATTGAAGCCGGCCTGATTGACGCCGTGGCCTTCGGCCGCGCCTTCATTGCCAACCCCGACTTGCCTGAACGCATTCGACGCGGCGCCGCTTGGAATGCGCCTGACTCCGGCACGTTTTATGGCGGGGGTGCGAATGGCTACACGTCTTACCCAACGCTGGATGGGCGTTAGTCAGTGGGGTTAGCCCAGTCATTGATACGAAATTAGCCTCGAGCCCCGGTTGAATATAACTAGTTCACTATCAAAAACGTAGCGTTTTGTGCGCGGGCCGCGCACGCCTTCTGGCGGGCCACGCCGGCAAATTACACTTGGGCCCTGCCAAACCGGCACGCTTTCTACCCCAGACCCCCTACCGACCATGAGCAAGTTTGCCCCCATCAGTGGCTTCCCCGAATGGCTGCCCGAGCAGCGCCTGCTGGAACAGCAGTGCATGGACACCATCCGTCGCCAGTACGAACTGTACGGCTTTGCCAACATCGAAACCCGCAGCGTGGAGCCCACCCAAGTGCTCAGCGGCAATGGCGACGACAAAGAGATTTATGTGTTGGCGCGCCTGCACGAGGATGCCGATGCGCCCAAAGCGCCTCCGGAGTTTGGATTGCGCTTTGACCTGACCGTGCCTACGGCGCGTTACGTGCAGCAGTTCAAGGGCCAGCTCAGCTTCCCATTCAAGCGCTACCAGATGCAAAAGGTCTGGCGCGGTGAGCGCCCGCAAGAGGGCCGCTACCGCGAGTTCACGCAATGCGACATCGATGTGATTGGCGACGGCACACTGCCCAGCTTCTACGACGCCGAGGTGGTGCGCCTGATGGCCGTGGTTACCAGCACGCTGCCCATTCCACCCGTCACGCTGCGTGTCAACAACCGCAAGCTGCTGCAGGGCTTTTACGAAGGCTTAGGGATTACCGACACCAATGCCGTGCTGCGCGTGGTGGACAAGCTGGACAAGATTGGCGCACCCAAGGTTTCCGCGCTGCTGCAGACCGAGCTGGGTCTGACCGAAGCCCAAGCAGCCCAGTGCCTGGCGATTGCTAGCATCAAAACTGCTGACACATCCTTTGTGGAACGGGTGCGTGCCTTGGGCATTAGCTCTGCGCTACTGGATGAGGGCCTGACCGAATTGACCGAAGTGCTCGACAACGCCGCCGACCTGAACGCCAGCCGCCTGGCTGCCGGTCTGCCACCTTCCGTGTCGGCCGACCTGGCCATTGCGCGCGGCCTGGCCTACTACACCGGCATGGTGTGTGAAGGGCAGATGCAGGGCTTTGAATCCTCCGGCTCAGTCTGTGGTGGTGGAAGGTATGACAACCTGGCGGGTGATGCCAAGGTCAAGCTGCCCGGCGTGGGCATGTCCATTGGTTTGACGCGTATTCTGGGTTTGCTGTTTGCCAAGGGACTGCTCAAGCCCACCCGCAAGACTCCTACCGATGTGCTGGTCGCTCTGAACGACGATGCCAGTCGGCCCGAGGCTACGGCCCTGGCCAACCGCCTGCGGGGCCGCGGCATTGCCACCGATCTCTACCATCTGCCTAAGGCCTACGGCAAACAGATCGAAGCAGCGTCCAAGCGCGGCATTCCTTACGTGTGGTTCATCGGCGAGAACGCGAGCCACCAGGTGAAGTACCTGCTCACGGGGGAGCAGACCACTGTCGACCCGGACACCTGGCTTCCGGGTTAGGCGGGCCACCAGGCGCTGGCAGCAGTAGTTGCAGCGCCTTTTTGCTGTCTATTGCGTCGCCAGTGGAATCTGCTTCAAGCGAGCCGCAAGGTTGGCACCGGGTTTGAGCAGATCCACCTGGTCGCCCAGGATGTTGGCGGCTTCGATCAGCAAGACATCCTTGTCGTTCTTGCGCGCCTTCTCGGCGGCTATCTCCGCATTCAGATCGCGCTCACCGGCTTGCAGGCCGTCGTCTTTGTCCAGGTCGTTCTTGGCGGCATCCTTGCCCTTGGCAGCGGGTTTGCGGGCCGCCAGCTTGGCTTCTTGCGCTTCTTTTTCTTTGCGACGCTCTGCCTCGTTCAAGGACACGGCGTTCTGTTTGCGGATGCGGTTGAACTCGGCTATGTCTTCCTGCAGATACTGGAAGTCTTTCTCGTTCTTGATGCGTTGTTTGTGCTGCGCTACCAGAATGGGTAATACCTCTTGCACGGAGCCTCTGGGGGTGTACGAGGCAGGTGCAATCTGTGTCCAGGGCAGGGCATTGTCAAAGCGGGACTCGCCGTAGTCGCCGGTATCCAGCACTGTAGGAAAGGTAACGTCTGGTGTCACACCGCGCAACTGGGTTGTGCCTCCATTGATGCGGAAGAACTGCGCAATAGTCATTTTGAGCTCGCCCAGTTGAGCCTTCTCGGTCTTGGCGAAACGGTCCAGGTTGACCATGGTCTGCACCGTGCCCTTGCCAAAACTGGGCTCGCCCACAATCAGGCCGCGACCGTAGTCCTGCATGGCTGCGGCAAAGATTTCGGATGCCGATGCCGAGTTGCGGTTGACCAGCACACCCAGCGGGCCGTCCCAAGCCACATCGGACTGGCGTGACGACTCTACCCGCACCAGGCCACTGGCGTTGCGCACCTGCACGACGGGACCCTTGCCAATGAACAGGCCAGTAAGCTCTACCGCTTCGGACAAGGAGCCTCCGCCGTTGTTGCGCAGGTCCATCAAGATGGCGTCAACCTTCTTGGCTTTGAGTTCCTTGATCAGCAGTGCCACGTCGCGCGTGGTGCTCTTGTAGTCTGGCGTGCCTTTCTGTTTGGCCGCAAAGTCTTCGTAAAAAGAGGGCAAAGAAATCACGCCAATGCTGCGCGTGATCTTGCCGTCGGTGACCGTCTGGATAGATGATTTGGCCGACTGGTCCTGCAACGAGATGGGCTTGCGCACCAGATTGACAAAGGTATGTTTGCCGTCGGGTCCCGCTTCGGCGGGCAGTACTTCGAGGCGTACCACGCTGTCTTCGGCACCGCGGATCAGTGCTACGGAATCATCCAGGCGCGCACCCATGATGTCGGTGACGGGGCCTTTTTCCCCCTGGCCTACACCCACAATGCGGTCACCCACCTTGAGTTTGCCGGACAAGGCGGCCGGTCCACCTGCCACCAGTTCGCGGATGGTGGTGTAGTCGTCCACCTCGGTCAGCACGGCGCCAATGCCAATCAGGGACAGCTTCATCGAAATGTTGAAGTTCGCCGCGGTACGGGGTGCCATGTAGTTGGTGTGAGGTTCTATCGCCATCGTGTACGCGTTCATGTACACGTTGAAGGCGTCTTCGCTGTTGGCGCGGCCTATGCGTTTAATGCTGTTCTCATACCGTTTGTCCAGCACGGCGGCAATGCTCTTGTCGTCCTTGCCCGCCAGCTTCAGGCGCAGCCAGTCATTCTTGACCCGCTTGCGCCACAACTCCAGCGCATCGGCCTCGGTCTTGGACCAGGCTTGTTTGTCCCGTGAAAATTGGTAGGTCTCGTTGCTGTCGAAGCTGAAGCCTTTCTTGAGCAGGCTGCGCGCGTAGGTAAAGCGTTCGTTGGCGCGTGTGACATACAGGTTGAAGATGGCGAAGGGCCGTCCCAGCTCTCCGTTTTGCATATCCACACCCAGCTTGGTGCGCGCGCCTTCAAATTGGTCGATGTCGGTCTGCACGAAGTACAGCTTTTCCGGGTCCAAGGCCTTGAGGTACTGGTCAAAGATGCGGCTGGACAGCGACTCGTCCAGCGGCATGGCCTTGTAGTGGTGACGCGACAGTACCTCGGCGGCCAGATTCGCCGCTTTGGCATCCTGGGCGGCGGGTGCGAGCACCGCGCCCTGTGCCGCCGTGACAAAGGCAAAAAGGAGCGCCAGTAGTTTCAGTTTCATCCGGATTCCGTTTCAAGCGGCGGTGGTAAAAATGTTGGAGCGCCGGGGGGCATTAAAGTTCCAACGACCCCGACGGCGTCCATATTACGCCTGACTTTGGGTTCTTATTACGATGCAGGCCAGTGCTGCTGAAAAAGCCCGGCAGTGGTCGCATGGCTCTCTATGCGGCCCAACAGTTCGAAAAACGCCGGTCGATGCTGCTTCAGATGCGTGCGGGAACCCGCCCACTTGCTGACCACGGCAGCGAGTATGTCCAAAGCGCCGAGTTTCTCGCCCGACAGGAAAGGAGTGGCTGCAAAGTTGTCCGCAAAGATTTCCCAGTGCTTGTGCAACTGTGCCCGTGCACCCTGGCGCACCTTCTCTAGTGCCGGTTTGGTGGTGCCGGTGGTCCAACGCTCCGGGTAGTCGTTGATGCTGATCGCGGTATAGCAATTGGTGGCGATGAAGACCAGGCCACGTATGGTTTGCGAACGGGCAATGGGGTCGAGCGGCAAAAGACCACTGTGCGGATGGGCCAACCCCAGATGGATCAGGATGGCCGCACTCTCTGTCATCACTGAACCGTCTGGTAGAACCAACGTGGGGATTTGGCACAAAGGGTTGATGGCAGCCAGCTCCGCGAGGGCCGAATCGGGCTCCCAAGTAGACGCGCGCACCACGCGGTAGGGCAAACCACACATAGTGAGCGCTATTTCCACAGCGGCAGAGCCTGAACCTTGGGAGCCAAAGAGGGTGTGGGCTGGGTAGGTCTGCACGGAAAAGCTCCTGCAAGGTAATGGAGCGTCCATTTTTACCCAACTCACCCAGCGCGCGTCAGAGTTCCTGTCAAGCCACCACCAGTGCCGCGGCGCGCAGGTAATTGCCTTCGCCATATACCGCGGCCTCTTCGCGGCAGGCGTGGACGAGCTTGACCACGTGGTCGTCGTCCGAACTTATGGCGGCAGCGATGACGGTGTCCCACGCGTGCGGGGTGGCCAGAGGCGGGGTATCCAGAGGTTTGACCTGCGCTGCCATGTAGGCGGCAACCACGTTGTGCGCCAACAGGGCCTGCGTTTGCACTGAGTCTTCGATCCACGGCAACAGCATGCGCAGAGCCCGCAGGCCGGTCACGATGTGCAGAACCGTGAAGTTGGGACTGGCCACATACCGGTCTACTGCCAATGCAGCGAACTGGCGTATGCGTGTGGCTAGGCTTTCTGCCGGGGCTAAAGCGCCTGCCAAAGCTGCATGAGTGCTGGATTGGCTGGCATGCGCCATGCGAATGGAGATCAGTGGCCCATTGCTGCGCCAACCAAGGGACTCTTGCACCAGACGCTGCGACCACACATCCAGCCCCAGCTTGGCATCGGGTGCAGGCGGCGCTTCTAGGGGTTGCCAACGCCAGGCCCAGTAAGCCAGCGCGGCCGCCAATTCCTCACGGTGACTGGCCTGCACTGCGTGGGCCGTTCGGATGGCGCCGTGAAAGGCCGCAGCGGCGACCCCAGGCATCAGGTGCGGGAGGGATTGTTGGAGGCTTCCGTGCACTCCTTTGCGCACCACCAGGTCGTTGAAGTAGGCAAGTAGCACGGGGTAGGCGTCCTCTTGGCCCCTCAGTGCAAGCCAATCCACGGTATGTGGGTTGGCCATAGCGGCGGCTGCGGGAACGGGCCGATCTTGGAAGCGCTGGCTATAACCGGCGTAGAAATCCTGCATGCGCTGTGGGCTGGCACCCAGACAGTGCAGTGCATGCAAGGCCATGGGCAGGTGGTTGGTCAACTGGTCGCGGAATTCAGGCGGCTGTCGCAGGTTGGCGTCGAGAAGCGCGTGCAGGTGAGCCTGTGCAGTGGTGTGTGGGACTGGGTTCAGATTCATGGTCAAGGTTTGCAGAGTTGAAACGATGACCTATGATGCAAGTTCAAGTGAACTTGATGTCAAGCATGACCGACAACATGATTCCAATCGGCGACCTGGCGCGGCGCAGTGGCATCGCCGCCAGTGCCCTACGGTTTTACGAAGACCAGGGCCTGCTGCGTAGCTACCGCAACGAAGCCGGACGACGCCAGTTCGCACGCGGCGATTTGCGCCGTGTGGCCTTCATCCGTGCAGCCCAGGCGGTGGGGTTGACCCTTGACCAAATCCGAGAGGCATTGGCCAGCTTGCCCGATGGCCGCACGCCGACGCAGAAAGACTGGGTGCGCCTGTCGAGTGCCTGGCGTCCTGTGTTGGACCAGCGCATTGCCGATTTGACGCGATTGCGCGACCAACTCTCGTCTTGCATAGGGTGCGGTTGTTTGTCGCTAACCCAGTGCGCCCTCTACAACCCTGGAGATGTGGCTGCACGGCGTGGTGCAGGAGCCCGTTATCTATTGGGCGACCGGCCGCCCAAGGTCTAGTCGACCTCGAAGCTGTTTACCCTCGGTTGCTGTCCTTGTACCGCTGGTGCAGTATCTTGATCCGCTGCACATAGACCTGTGTTTCGGCATAGGGTGGAATGCCGGCGTATTTTTGAACCGCCCCGGGGCCTGCGTTGTAGGCTGCTGCGGCCAGGTTGATATCGTTCTTGAAGCGTGCCAACTGCTCGGCCAGGTACTGCGTGCCACCGCGAATGTTGTCACTGGGCATTAGTGGGTCTGCCACGCCCAGCATGCGGGCGGTTCCGGGCATTAACTGCATCAAACCCGTGGCGCCTTTTTGTGATCGTGCGCGCGGGTTGAAGCCGGACTCCGCATGGATCAAGGCGCGTACCAAAGCAGGGTCCACGCTGAACTGGCGTGCGGCCTGCGCAATGTCTTCTGCATAGGCATCCAGATGCAGAGGGGTCGTGTGCCAGTTGATGTTTGAGTGCACGTTGCAGGCGTAGCATGATGGCGTGAAGATCACATAGGGAATCTTGGCCGGCGGCACGTCCGAGAACGACGGTGTGCCACCCTTCAGGTACTTGTAGATCCTGGGTCCGGGCTTGGGGGCTTCGCCCTCGGCTGCAGAACTTGCCGCAGGCAGGACCGCCAAACACAGCGCGGTCAACAAAGCGCTCTTGACGGAGCGCGGGGGAGGTGAGAACTGCAAGTTACGAAAAATCCATATGGGTTGGCAGGGCGTGTACCGCAATGCGGTTGCGTCCACCCTCTTTGGCGCGGTACAGCGCCTGGTCTGCCAAGCGGATCAGATCGTTCAGCGTCGTCCCCGGTTGCCATTGGGCGATGCCGCCCGATACCTGGATCGTCAGTTCCCGGCCGTCCTGCAATCTCAAGGGTGTGTCGGCCACGCTTTCGCGCAGGCGGTCGGCGGTCAATTGGGCGTGGATGATCTCGGTGCCTGGCATCAGCACAATCATTTCCTCACCGCCGTAGCGGGCGCACAAGTCTGTAGAACGCAGGTTGCGCCGCAGCAGGTTGCCCATGTGGCGCAGGGCTTCGTCGCCGCAGGTGTGGCCATACTGGTCGTTGACTTTCTTGAAGTGGTCAATATCCACCATCAACAGCGACACATGCTGGCCGGTGCGTTCACACAACTCCAGTTGTTTGGGAAAGACTTCTTCAAACCAGGCCCGGTTGTGCAGGCCGGTCAGGGCATCGGTCTCGGCCTTGCTGCGGTACTGGCGTTGCAGCTCCAGGCTGCCCAGCAAAACCGTGTTGTTCTCGCGGATGCGGCGGGCCAGCACATGCAGCAGATTCAGCGCCATGGCCTGCTGCACAGCCAGCATGCGCCACAAAACGGGCTTGGAAATCACCAGTAGCTGGGTGGGTACGGCTGCCACCACATAGGCTGACGGTGCGCTGGCATCGATGATGGACAGCTCGCCCACACAGTCGCCCACTCCCAAGCGCACCAGCGGGTTGCCGATCTTGGGCTCCAGACAGACCAGCAGTTCCCCGCTGAGCACGAGGTAGATGTTCGTATTGATGTGTTTGGGGTCCAGGAGCACCTGGCCGGCTTCAATGCCCTGTGTCCGGCTTTCCTGCAGCTCGGTTGCAATGGTCGCCAGGTCCACCCCCTTGAACAGCCCCGAGCCCTTGAGAATGGTCGGGATTTGGTCCGCATGGAATTCGGTTTTTGGCATAACTCTGATCCTGGCGAGGAGAAGTTGTGCACCAATTTTGCACCATTGCAAATACGCTGCGCGCGTTTATTTGTCCTCCACCACTGACCAGGATGATGCCGATAAGCACGGGCACAGCTCCGATCAGAAAGCTGGCTTCAATCGGCTCCTGCAAGAGCCAGGCACCCAGTACCATTCCGAAAAGCGGCGTCATGAACGAGAAGACGCCCAGGCGCGAGGCCAAGTATGTGCGCAGCAGCCAGAACCACAGCAAGAAACTGGCAAACGACACCACCACCGAGTGAAACAGCAGACTGGCCCAGACGGTCGGCGTTGGATTGAAGTGCGCCTGGCCGGTGGCGAATGACACCGCCATGAGCAATACGAAAGCCGCCACCAATTGGTAGAGCAGCGTTTGCGTGGCGGGTATGGCCGCCAAGCGGGAGCAACGCACCACCACGGTGGTGGCCCCCCAGGCTGCACCCGCCAGCAGACCCAGAAAATCGCCCCACAACACATTGCCCGGCGCTGCGCTGCTGCCCTGGCTGCGGCCAAAGAAGGCCAGCGCCAGCCCCCCGAAAGCGAGTGTGATACCCAGCCATTGCAAGGCGCCCAGCCGCTCGCTAGGCAGCTTCCAGTGCAGGCCCAACGCCGCAAAGATGGGCGCGGTGTACAGAAACACCACCATGTGTGAGGCACTGGTGTGGCGCAGGCCTTCACCCACCAGCATGAATTCGACGCCAAACAAAGTGCCCACCAGCAGGCCGGCGCGCCAGGTCTCCGCCAATGGCATGCGCTCTTTGCGGACCAGCATGACCAGCCCCACCAGCGCGGCCGCAACCCCCGAGCGCAGTGCAATCTGGAAGATGGGGGCAATATCGTCGGCCGTGGCTTTCAGGACAACTTGCTGCAGGCCCCACAACAAACAGAGCACCAGCATCAGGCCTATGGCTTGTCCATCCAGTGCTTTGCGCGTATCCATGTCTTATCTCGGGGTTGTCGGTGTTGGATCAATTATTCAACTGACGGCTTTAATTGATATAGTGAATAACTGACAATCCATAGCGGTCAACCGCCAATCGCGTTATGCCCATACTCTCTCCCAAGCTGGAGGTTCCGCTGCACAGCCCGCAGCTGCCATCGCCCATCATGTTTCGTAGTGCTTACGTGCCGGCGCAGGGCGTTTACCCACAGCACCGGCATGCCTGGGGTGAATTTGTGTATTCGTTCAGCGGTGTCATGGAGGTCAAGGTAGCCGACCAACACTACCTGGCGCCACCGCATTACGGCATCTGGCTGCCGCCCGACCTGGAGCATGTGGGTTTGAACCGATTGGAGGCGCACCATTGCTCGTTGTATGTCGCCCGCCCGGGTTGCAAGGTGCTGCCTGCTGCACCGTGTGCGCTGACCGTGAACCCTTTGGTGCGCGCTTTGCTAGAGCATCTGCGCCAGTTGGCGCCAGACGAATTGGCCACCGTGGAGGGTGGACGCTTGATGCAGGTATTGCTGGACCAGTTGGCACAGGCCCCGCGCGCCGGCAGTTACCTGCCGGGCTCAGACGACCCGGCCCTGGGCGCTGTGCTGCGTATGTTGCAAGCCCATCCGGGTGACAACCGGTCGTTGCCGGCGTTGGCACAGGCCGCCCACAGCACCGAGCGAACGCTGATGCGCCGCGCCCAGCGCGACTTGGGCATGTCTGTTGCAGAGTGGCGTCAGCGCCTGCGCGTGGTCAAGGCCATGCCGCTCTTGGAGGCGGGCCAGACCGTGGAAACCATTGCGCTGGACCTGGGCTATGGCAGCGCGTCCGCCTTCATCAGTATGTTCAAGCGGCTGGTTGGCACCACGCCAGACGAATACCGCAAAGGCGCAGCCGGAACCTAGCTTCTGGCAGACCAGGCCTGGGCCAGCGCAAACACCGAGTTCGGTGTGCTGGGGCGCGGTTTGTCTTGCTTGGGCTTGGCAAACACACCTTTTTGCACCGGGCGACGCTCTTGCACCTGGAAGCCCTTGGCCTTTTGCTCTTCGGCCAGGCTCTGCAGCGTCACCGTCTTCAGGTAGGCCACCACGGTAGTCTGCAGCGCATCCCACAAATCCTGTGTCATGGCTTGGGCGCTGGCGGATGTTTCGCGTTGTGTACCTTCGCTCCGCACGTCAGCATCTTCTTCAATAGCGCCAATGATGTCGGCAACCGAAATGGTTTTGGCAGTGCGCGCCAGGGTGTAGCCGCCGCCAGGGCCGCGTGTGCTTTCTACCAGGCCGTGCTGGCGCAGCTTGGCAAACATCTGCTCCAGATAAGACATGGAAATGCGGTGGCGCTGCGCCAGGTCTTGCAGCGGCACCGGCGTCGTGGTCTGGCGCAAGGCCAGGTCGATCATCGCGGTAATGGCAAAACGGCCTCGTGTACTCAATCGCATGGGTCTTTCTCCTTCCAGCTCAAAAGGTGGCTGGTGAAGCGTGAATGTAGGTTCAACAATGCTTCGTGTAAATTCGTATTTCCAAGAATCTCACTTCGATAAATCCGAAGTAAACCAAATCTGCTATGAACTTCAAACACCTGCATTACTTCTGGGTTACCGCCAAGGCGGGCGGCATCATGCGCGCGGGCGAGCAGCTGCACACCACGCCGCAAACCCTGTCCGGCCAGATCAAATTACTGGAGGATTGGCTGGGCCGCAAGCTGTTTCGCAAAAACGGGCGTAACCTGGAGTTGACCGAAGACGGTCACCTGGCGCTGGGGTATGCCGACCAGATTTTTGCCCTGGGCAACGAACTGGAGACCGCTGTGCGTCAGGCCCACGGCGGTCAGCGCCTGCTGGATTTCAAGGTAGGGGTGGCTGACTCGGTGACCAAGTCGATTGCGTACCGCTTGCTGGAGCCCGCCCTGGCTATTGCAGAACCGGTGCGTCTGGTTTGTCATGAGGGCAAATTCCCCGATCTGCTGGCCCAATTGGCGTTAAACCGCCTGGACCTGGTGATTGCGGATGAGCCCATGTCCAAGCGCCTGAATGTGAAAGCCTTCAACCACCCGTTGGGGCGCACTGCCATGAGCTTCTTCTGCGCCCCGTCACTTAAGGCCGGACTCAACGGCACCTTTCCACAGTGCCTGAACGATTTCCCAATGCTGATCCCGGGCCCTCATGCCTCGGTGCGCCAACAGTTGGAGGGATGGCTGACCCGCCACCAAATCCACCCCCGCATCATTGGCGAGTTTGATGATGGCGCCCTGATGAATGCCTTTGGCCGCGAGGGGCGCGGTGCATTTATGGCGCCCACCGTGATGGAGCACGAAACCGTGACGCAGTTTGGCGTTGAGGTGATTGGCCGCACCGATGAGCTGGTGGATGAGTTTTATGCCGTCTCGGTGGAGCGGCGCATTACCCACCCTTGCGTGGTGGCGATTACGGATGCGGCGCGGGGGCAGCTGTTTGGATAGCTATAGATGTTTAAGTAATTAGAAACAAAAAATACAGTAGTTCCAGTTTTAACGATTGACTTCCAGAATCCAGTCCATGGCACTCATGCCTTGCACTTTTTTCTGGAGTTATCGATATGGCTACCCGTTTTCCAACCCGCCGCCTCTTCACAGCACTGGCGCTAACCACCGCGCTAGCAGGTGCAAGCTTCAGCGCCATCGCCCAGCCCAAAGCGGTGGAACTGCTCAACGTCTCCTACGACCCTACCCGCGAGCTGTTTGTTGAATTCAACGCCGCCTTTGCCAAACACTGGAAAGCCAAGACCGGCCAAGACGTCACGATCAAGCAATCCCACGGTGGCTCGGGCAAACAGGCGCGCGGCATCATCGATGGGCTGGACGCCGATGTGGCCACGTTGGCTTTGGCGGGTGATACCGACGCCCTGCATACCGTTGGCGGCTTGATTCCCAAGGATTGGCAAAAGCGCCTGCCCCACAACGCTTCGCCTTACACATCCACCATCGTGCTGGTGGTGCGCCAGGGCAACCCCAAGGGCATTAAGGACTGGGATGACCTGATCCGCCCTGACATCAAAGTCATCACGCCCAATCCCAAGACTTCGGGCGGCGCTCGCTGGAACTACCTGGCCGCATGGGAGTTTGCCAAACGCAAAGGCGGAAGTGACGCGAAGGCCAAGGAATTCATTGCCAAGCTGTATGCCAATGTGCCCGTGCTGGACACGGGTGCACGCGGCTCGTCCATATCGTTTGCCCAGCGCAACCAAGGCGATGTGTTCATCTCGTGGGAGAACGAAGCCTACCTGCTGGAGAAAGAATTCGGCAACAAGGTCGACGTGGTCTACCCGTCACTGAGCATCCTGGCTGAACCTGCGGTCACCGTGGTCGACAAAAACGTGGACAAAAAAGGCACCCGCGCCGTGGCCACCGCCTATCTGGAATACCTGTACACCGAAGAAGGCCAAGACCTTGCGGGCAAACACTTCTACCGCCCGGCCGTTTCCGAGAAAGCTGTTGCCAAATACGCCAAGCAATTCCCCAAGCTCAACCTGTTCAATATCGAGCAAGCCTTTGGTGGCTGGGACAAGGCAGCCAAAGACCACTTTGCCGACGGCGCCAGCTTTGACCAGATCTACGTGAAGAAATAAGCGCAACTCGTTTACTTGCGCGCCAGCCACACCCCCAAAACCGTGAACACCATGCCCAGCATGGCCAGACCGGTGAGCGTCTCCCCAAAGAGCGCCCAGGCGACGACCGCTGTGGCGGGTGGTACCAGGTAAAACAGACTGGCCACATTCACGGCGCTACCACTGCGGATCAACACAGTGAGCAGGGTCACAGCACCCAGCGACAACACCAGCACCAGCCAGCCCAGGGCAAACACAAACGACGGTGTCCAGTGCACCACCATGGTCTCGGTAGCCATGGCGGCCAATCCCGTCAGTGCCAGCGTGGGCAGGAACTGGATGACCGAACCCGTGCGCAGGTCAAAAGAAGGGCAAAAGCGCTTTTGGTACAGCGTGCCCGCCGTGATGGCCAGCAGCGCTATGCCAACCGGTAGCAACATGGAAAGCACCATGCCGCCGCTGGTGCTGGCCGCTATCTTGTGCGCCACCACCAGCGCCACCCCCACAAAGCCCAGCGCCAGCCCGGCCCACTGCGTGGGGCGCACGCGCTCGCCCAGCAGCAGGCCCGCACCCAGGGCGGTGAGCACTGGCTGCAAACCCACCACAATGGCCGCGATGCCGGCTGGCAATCCATGGCCAATGGCAATGAACACGCCTCCCAGGTACATGCCATGCACCAGCACCCCAGACACGCCGATGTGCAGCCACTCCCGTGCGGTGGGCGGCCAGGTGGCCTTCTGGTACCAGGCCAAGCCGCCCATCAGCACCAGCACGATGGCATAACGCAGGCTCAGAAAGGTGAGGGGCTCGGCGTACGGCAGGCCAAACTTGGCACCTATGAAGCCAGTGCTCCACAGCGCCACAAACAACAGGGGATAGAGGGCCGCCGTGCGCGCGCGGACGGATTCAGGGTTGGAGTGCATGCCCCGATCTTAGGGGGCTGCCTTCACGCCACGTTGGGCTTGTGTCAGGTGAACTGGAGCGCGCCGAAGTGCCTTAAGCCATTTTGGCCTCCAGCCCCGGTTCGTTATGCCTCTATTGCTCCTATATTCATAGCAACCTTCGAGCGGGCCATTTTTCAGATCTCGTAGATACTCGATCAATGGACTTTGTGAATCTTCCTCTTCTGGCTGCCGCAGGGCTGGTGTTCGCCAGTGTGCTGACGGGGCTCTTTTCAGTGCGGATCGGCTTCTCGTTTTTGCTGGTTTTTTTGCTGGCCGGCATTCTGGCTGGGGAAGATGGGATAGGCGGTTATCGCTTCAATGATTACAAACTCAGCTTCTGGGTAGGCAACGTTGCGCTGGCCGTCATTTTGTTGGATGGCGGCTTGCGCACTTCCTTCGCCACATTTCGTACCGGCCTGCGGCCAGCCTCGGTTCTGGCATCGTTGGGCGTGGTGGTTTGCGCCTCCATCACTGCGGTAGCGGGCGTAGTTTTCGTGGGCTTGGATTGGGGCACGGCCCTCTTGCTTGGCGCCATTGTGGGCTCGACCGATGCGGCGGCGGTTTTCTCTTTGCTCTCGCGATCGGGCGTGGTGCTCAATGAACGTGTTGCCGCCACGTTGGAGATTGAGTCCGGTGTGAACGACCCTATGGCGGTGTACCTCACGCTGACCTTGATTGCCCTGCTGGCATCAAACACCTGGTCTGGCGCGGATTTTTCTGCTTCCGCGCACCTCTTTGTTCAGCAGTTCGGCTGGGGTAGCTTGATAGGCTTGTCCAGCGGATTCGGTATGGCAGCCCTGCTACGAAGAGTCGCCGCGCGGGATGCCAATGGCGGTGTTCTTGCGCTCTTGATCGGTGCAGGTGGCTTGTGCGTTTTTTCAGCCACAGGCTTGCTCGATGGATCCGGCTTTCTGGCCATTTATCTGTATGGCTTGATATTGGCCAATCGCGCATCAAAGGCAGTGCAGCCAACACTGGGCGCAATGGATGGCTACGCGTGGCTGGCACAGGCAGGCATGTTCCTGTTGCTCGGCCTTCTGGTCACCCCCTCCACCATGTCAGGCTCAATCGGTTCAGGTCTGGCGGTGGCGTTGACCCTGATATTTGTTGCCCGACCCGCAGCGGTCTGGTTATGCCTTATGCCGTTCCGTTTTTCTGCCGGTGAGAAGTGGTTCATCTCATGGGTGGGCCTTCGCGGCGCAGTGCCGGTTGTCTTGGCCATTTTTCCGCTCATGGCCGGAACTGCAGAGGCAATTCTCTTGTTTAACATTGCATTTATGGTGGTTCTGGTGTCATTGCTGACGCAGGGCACCACCATTGCACTGGTCGCTCGCCGCTTGGGCGTGAGCTTGCCTGACCCCACTGACGAGGCGCACATGCGCGCTGTATTTCGGGACTTTTCGCTTAACCCCCTCACACCCGTGGGGGACATTTGCGGTTTTTACAACCTGCCCGTCCCTGCAAATGCCAAGATACCTTTGGGTGAGTGGATGGTCGCGGAGCTGCATGGTCCCCCGGTTGTGGGTGACATTGTTGCTTGTGGCACCGCCACCTTTGTGGTGCGTGAACTGCAGGGTGACGCAATCACCCAGGTTGGACTGGGTTTGCATCCGTAAGCGCTACCAATCCCGCGCAACCTGGCATACGGTACCCGCGGCGGAGTCACAAAACCGGTCATTGGGGTGGCCTGGAGTGGGTGCGTAGAAATACGCTAGAGAGAGTGGCGTCGGTAGATCAACAATGGATGTCGATTTGATGACCGTTGATACACCTACAACCACGGAGCTGAGCATCATGCTGAAACCAACCTACTTCCCTGCGCTGCGGAGCCAGTCGTCAGTGGTTCTTGGCGCCATGCTGATGTGCATTGCATCTATCGCGTCGGCCGGTACAACGCTGGATCGTATTCGCGTGACTGGCAAGATCGTGCTTGGCCATCGCGAGTCGTCCGTGCCCTTTTCGTATTTGGATGCGGACAAGCGGCCGGTGGGCTACGCGCTGGATTTGTGTCAAAAGCTGGCAGAGGCAGTCAAAAAGAAGCTGGACATGAAAACCCTCAAGGTCGAGTACCTGATGGTGACCTCCAGCAACCGTATCAGCCACGTGGAAGAAGGCAAGATCGATATGGAGTGCGGCTCAACCACCAACAACGCGGAGCGGCGCAACAAGGTGGCCTTTACCGTACCCCACTACATCACTGGCGCGCGCTACATGGTGCGCGCTGATAACAAAGCCACCGACCTGGTGGGCTTGGAAAACCAGCGTGTAGTCTCGACCAAGGGCACCACGCCGCTTAAAGCCATAGAGCGCGCCAACCGTGAGCGGGTATTGCGGTTGACCCTGCAGGAGGCGCCCGACCATGCACGTGCTGTGGAAATGGTTGAAAAGTCGGAATCCGACGCCTTCATCATGGACGATGTACTGCTCTACGGTCTGATTGCCAGCCGGGCGCAACCAGAAAAGCTCAAGGTTATCGGCAAGTTTTTAACAGTGGAACCACTAGCCATCATGCTGCCCAAGGGCGATCCTGAGTTCAAGTCCATCCTGGACAACGAGATGAAACGCATGATCGTGGCCAAAGAGGCCCAGGCCATCTATGACCGCTGGTTTCTCAAACCCATTCCGCCGAAAGACACATCGCTGAATTTGCCGATGAACTACCTTCTGCGCGACTTCTGGAAATACCCGACAGATCAAGTTCCGGGCGTCTAGGCAGCTCAACCATGCCCATCCCGCCCGGGCGCTGGGCGGTCGCGTTCGACGATTGCGTAGTACTCAGAAATTGCTTGACCGAGCAATGGCTTTGCCATGACGCGAATGGCGTTTGTTCTCTGGCCCATCACGATGCCTTCGCGCCTGGCAACCTGGACATAGCCAGATCGTTCCCAAAAAGCCTCTGCTCTGGCATTGCCCTCGACAACGCCAAGACGCATCCAACGTGCTCCACTGTTTTGGCACCACGCTTCGACGGATGCATAGAGCGCTTGCGCGTCTCCGGTTCCGTGCCTGTCAGTTGCAACAATGAAGGTGCCAACATGCCAGACACCTTTGGCGAGCAGGTCCGAGACGACGTTACCCATGCCAGCCAACTTGCCGCTTGCGTCTTGATAGCCAAAGACGTATTTGTGCGTGAAGGGCCACCCCGGCGGCAAATCACCGTAAATCTCCTCATGGGCTTCGCCAGCCTGAGGGGGTATGCCGTGGACGGACAGGAAGTACTGCGGGTTAGCCTCGAAGAACTGCTGCAGAACTGCTTCTCCGCTGTTGCTGAGATCGACCACCGAGATGCCTTGTCTTGGGGATGCCGGAAGGTCCGCAGAGTTCGAATGTTGAGTCGAGTTCATAGCTTTGGTTAATGTTTACGAATGCAGCCAAATTACTCAAGTGCGCGATCACGTGGCTGTCGACGTCTTGGTAGCCAACGCAATGGCTTTCTTGAGAGCTACCCGCCCCGGCTTGTCACTGGCACGCCAAGCTTTGCGGCATGCCTCGATGAACTTCTCTTCAATCGGGTCAGAAGCAGTTTCTTCGTGGACCTGATCGAGCCAACCTGCAGCCTTGCCGGCCTTGCTTTCAATCTGCTTGGCCAACGCATCACCGACAGTTCGTCCCGATTTGATCTGGCTCCATAGACTGGCCGATATCTCGATACTGGAAGCAAAGGCACGTTCAAGACCCGAGGGTGCAACACCTTGCGAAACCATGCGCGCGACAAAGGCTTGGTGCAGAGCCAGCAGGTTTCTTAAGCGAAGTTGGTGGTGGGATTGTGGTGCCATAGATACAACAGAAGTTGCAGAATTTTCGCACGTGTTGACAAGGTTAGTAAATTTAATTTACAGTTCAACCCATCGCATTGCTTCAGTGCAAGCTGAACTGCAAATCAACTTAGATTAACCCAACAAACATTTAAAGAGCACATCGTGATTAACCGACCAACACCTAAAACCATACACCAGGCAACTGCCTGTGGTGGTCTGTTGTGCGCGTTGGTTTCGCAGCGTTCTGATTGCGGTTATCAAGACAGCAGCTGGTCTTTGGATCATTTGCCGAGCGTCATTTCAAAGCAGCTCCCGCTGGGGAACTCCTTTGAAACATCGCTCAAACTGGGTGGAGGTGGCATGTAGCCCCTCCAGGTTGTTCACAACCTCAAAGCCCGGTTTCCGCAAGGAGCCGGGCTTTTTTTATCGGTCGCATCGTCGACCACCGTTTCAAGTTCTTTAAAAATTCAATGCCATGTGATGGTGCTGGGACCAGGCGCTGTTGTTCAGTCAACACCGTGCCAGCAGCATCCGAAATGAAGTGTGGGTTATTGCAAGTGTTCTTGCAGCCCGCCTCATTTCGTCAGTATTTGCAACTAAAGCCAATCGCGAGTCCACACCCCATGGGACTTGGCTCAATGTGCCTACTGCCACCCTGGTGGTTGTAGGTGCAGTGCATGGGTGATGCGCTGTGAGTGCTGACGAAATGAGATTACGCCGAAACGCCATGGTTCCCTGCACCACAGTGGCAAGCAGGATTCGGCGAGCGCTTGCCCCGGTGGCTAATGGAAACCGGCACACCTACCTGCCTTAGAAGCAGGGCTTTTGCGAGTTCGAATCTCGCCTGGGGTACCAAGTATTCATTCCCCGCAGTCCACCAATTTTCCCCGGTAGCTCAGTTGGTAGAGCACGCGGCTGTTAACCGCGGCGTCACACGTTCGATCCGTGTTCGGGGAGCCATTTTGTTTCGGTGTGTAGCGCAGCCTGGTAGCGCACCTGCTTTGGGAGCAGGGGGTCCAAGGTTCAAATCCTTGTACACCGACCAATTGTTTGAAGAAAAAATGAGTGCAAGAGAAAGCTGCGACTTTAGGTATTCGCGCACAGGAGAGCGCAGCTGTGCGCTTGCACTCGCGGGTGAGAATCCCGCACAATTTTTTTTGCGTCTTCTTAGGTGTGGCCGTAGCTCAATGGTAGAGCAGTGGGTTGTGGTCCCGCAGGCCTGAGTTCGATTCTCAGTGGTCACCCCTAAGGAGATGTATGCCGCGGCAGCTCAGAGGCAGAGCAACCGCCTTGTAAGCGGTAGGTCGAGCGTTCGAAACGTCTCCTAGGGCGCCACACATTGGAAGATTGGCCGAGTGGTTAAGGCAACGGCTTGCTAAGCCGTGACTCTGAAAGATGGGTTCGTAAGTTCGATCCTGACATCTTCCGCCAACTATTAGTATTTCGCCTCACTAGCTCATCTGGACCAGAGCACCGGCTTACGAAGCCGGGGGTAGCAAGTTCGAATCTTGCGTGAGGCTCCACCTACGTGTCTCCTTAGCTCAGTTGGACAAGAGTGCGGTCTTCCGAGGGCCGATGTCGCTGATTCGAATTCAGCAGGGGACTCCACTTCTTTGGTCTTTTAGCTCAGTGGTAGAGCGCTGGATTGTCTATCCGGATGTCAGGGGTTCAATCCCCCTAGAGACCGCCATTTTCTTGCAGCGTCATTGCACCCTCGACAGCAAGGGATGCACCTGCCCGATCCTCCTCCAGTCCTGTAGCTCGACGGTCGAGCATGTGGCTTTTAACCACGCGGTCTCAGTTCGATTCTGAGCGGGGCTACCAATTGGGTCCGAATATATGCATGGCGTTGAATTTTTCAGGGATTTGAGCAAATCAACACACGCACATTCCCCGACCGTTCGACAAGGAGACGAACATGCAGATCCTTCAATTGGACATCCAGGGCTATCCTCAGAACTGGATATCGTCCCAACAAGCCGCCAGCTACTACGCAACGGACTCCGTGGCGTGGACGGTCGGCGAGGTATGCCAGACTTTGCGCGGCGGAATCAATGCGCGCTCTGGACTGCAGTCGCACCTGGAGATTCACCCGATCCTGGCGGTCAATGGCGCCAGCAAGACCAACCTCTTTGATGTGGTTCCGTCGTTGTCAAATGCCAAGCTCTTCAAGCGCGACCGTTATCAGTGTGCATACTGCGGCGCCAATCACGGACCCTCCGGTGCTGGCTTGACGCGGGACCACATCTATCCAAAGGCACGCGGTGGTGATGACGTGTGGATCAACGTAGTCAGTGCGTGCCGTGGCTGCAATGGCCGCAAGGCTTGTCGGTCACCGGAGGAGGCTGGGATGCCTTTGCTTTTTGCACCCTACGTGCCCAGTGTCTTCGAAGACTTCTTGCTGGCTGGCCGCAGTGTGCGTGGTGATGTGCACGCCTGGTTGGCCAGCAGGGTATCCAAGCAGTCGCGTTGGTACGCCCGCCACTGACACCATTCCAACCCGGCCTCGCGCCGGGTTTTTTCTTGGCAGATTCATTGCCACGCCAGGTGGTGGCAACCCTGGCAGTGGAAATGAGAAAAGCCGCCGGGACCCAAACGAAGACTCATAGAGATCGCGCATGCGGTATTCACGCGTGCGCTCTCAGTCCAAGTTCACTGAGCGGATTCTTGAGCCAAGTAGGCTCGCGCGGTGGTCGAAATGACGCCTTGCGCAGTTACGGACACACCACCGTTTTGGCGACTACCTTCCCCAACCGGAAAGGGCCACTGCGGGTTTCTCCGAACTGTTGCCAATGGTGTCGTTGGCCGGGCTGCTGTGCGGATCGGCGAAGTTTCTGAAGCTTGCATGTTTGACATCCTCCTTTTTTTTGTAAGTGGAAATTTTACTGGAAAACTGTACATATAAACAGTATCATTTGGGAATCATGATTACCGAAGAAGTCTATTTTTGGCGCATCCATTGGGCTGGTTCCTGGATGGTTACGCGTACCCGTGTTTCGGAATTCAAGATTCGGCAGGAGCATCCTGAAGCCATTCGCATTGAAGAGTCAAAGCAATTGCTGTTGACTCCCGAAACGCCGCAGGAGCGGATGCTGGCAGCCGTGAAGGTGCGCAGCGGAAGCCCCGATGTGGGCTACCGGGTGTGAGCAGTTCGATGCGTTGCGGTAGCTGGTCACACAAGTTTTTTGGTACGGAGCAACCGCGCCAAACCGCATTGGCCAGACTGACTCAAGGCTTCATCGGCCTCTTTGCTGGGAAGCAGCTTTTCGCGTAGGTCGTGGGCGGCCTTGTCTCCATGGGTTTGGCGCACCACCCCTACAAGCTGCTCAAATTTGGATACATCGTTTTGACACGCCATGGACACAGAGGTAGGGCTTGATGCCGAAGCGTTGTTTTGTGCATGGGCCTGGAATGCCAGCAGCGACAGTAGCGCGAGTGAAAGTAGATTGCGGTGCATGGAAAGACTCCAAAAGGACGTAGTTCGTTTAGCCCGGCTTCGCGTAGCGACTTTGAAAGTCGCCGCTGATGCGGTGTGCGTAGTATGCAAACGCGACGTATCACATCTGTGTCACGACGCGGCGACTTTGTATCGCTTGTAGCGCGTCCCAATGGATACCGAATTGACCGGTACCAGCAAGTCGACCGCCTACATCCATAATCCATAGCCTGACAACCAAACGGGAGATGATCCATGCGCATAGCCATCATGGGTTCTGGCGGTGTAGGGGCCTATGTGGGAAGCCGGCTTCTGGCAGCAGGCGAAGACGTGGTGTTCATCGCCCGCGGCGCGCACCTGGCAGCCCTGCAGAAAGATGGCTTGCGGTTGGAGAGCCCTTTACATCCCCTGCATTTCCCAACAGTCGAAGCTGAGCAAGAGCCATCGGCTGTTGGCCCGGTGGATCTGATCGTCTTTGCCGTAAAACTTGGTGACACCGAAGCGGCCGCGCGGCAGTTGGCGCCCATGATTGGCCCTGAGACGCGCATCCTGACCCTTCAAAACGGCATTGATAGCGTGGGGATGATCACGCCCTATGTGGGCACCGCAAAAGTGCGTGGTGGCGTCATCTATGTGTCAGCAGTGATTGACCGCCCTGGTGTCATTCGCAGTCCGGGTGGCTTGCACATGATCGTGGCCGATGAGGCCGACGGTGACCCGGTCATGGCGAAATTCTTTGCCGCATGTGATCGGGCAATCGCGTTGGACGCCAAGCCAAGCAAAGCCATTGACGTCACCGTGTGGGAGAAGTTCATTGCCCTGACTTCCCTGTCTGGCACCACCTCGCTTCTGCGAGCCAGCATGGGACAGATCCTCGCGCACCCGGACACGCGTGCCTTGCAGCGCCAGCTGATCGACGAGGCAATTGCTGTGGGGCGTGCGGCGGGCAAGGTTATTCGCACGGATTTGGCCGACGAGATTATGGTCAAGCTCGAGGGCATGCCCTATGCTTTTCGCTCCTCGATGTCGGAAGACCTGGAGCGCGGCAAGCCACTGGAGCTGCGCTGGTTGTCGGGCCGCGTGCATGCGCTGGGTCAGCAGTATGGAGTGCCCACGCCAGGTCACAGTGTGGTTTACCAGGGGCTTGTCTTACATGAGCAGGGGAAGCCGGCCTAACTGTTTGACATACCGCAGCAAACCCTCCGCGGCATCCTCCACCAAATCCAAGACCTGGTCAAAGCCGTCTGCGCCGCCATAGTAAGGGTCGGGAATCACGGTGCAGTCTGACGCAAGGCAGAACTCGGCAAGCCTTCGCACCTTTTTCTGTGCGCTAGCTGGGCAGATGTCTTGCACCAAAGCCAAGTTGTCCCAGTCCATCACCAGAATCAGATCGTGCTGGTCGAAGTCTGTGGCTGCGATTTGCCGTGCGCGGAGGTCTGCCAGTTGATAGCCCCGTTTTGCTGCATGCTCCTGCGATCGCTCATCTGGCGGGCTTCCTGGGTGGTAATTGTGGGTTCCAGCCGAATCCACGTGGATAACGTGGTCCAGGCCTTGCTCCTTCACCATGTGGCGAAACACACCGTGGGCGGTGGGACTGCGGCAGATGTTGCCCATGCAAACAAAAAGGATCGAATACGGTTTCATGATGATTAAGCTGTGCCAGACTTGACCTAGATCATCCTACTGAAGTCGGTTGGGGCCTACTATTTCCCCGAGGCGTCCCTGTGGATCGCCATTTGGAGGAATCCCTATGAAAACCAATGAAGGCGGTGTGGACCGCATTGCGCGTATTGCGGCCGGTCTGGTACTGATCGGTCTGGCGGCCACTGGCACGGTGGGCGTTTGGGGTTGGCTGGGCATCGTGCCCTTGGCTACCGGTGCCCTAGGCTGGTGCCCCTTGTACACCGTCTTGGGCATCAACACCTGCCCCGCCAACAAGCCATGAGTAGCTTTGACCACACGGGCCTGATCCAGAACATCAACGAAGGATTGTTGCCTCTCAAGAAAGCGCAGCCCGAAGCCCTGCAGGCCTTTGGCCAACTGGCGCGTGCCGCCATGGCAGAGGGCAGCATCAGTGCCAAACACAAGGAGTTGATGGCACTGGCCATTGGCATTACGCAGCATTGCTCGGGCTGCATTGGTTTCCATGTCAAAGCCCTGCACAAGCTGCAGTGCACCCGTGCAGAGCTGGACGAAATGCTCAGCGTGTGCGTCTATATGGGCGGTGGCCCGGCCCTGATGTACGCGGCAGAAACCGTCAAGGCCTGGGAGGCGATGGCGCCGCAGTAGTCCCTATTTGGGGCATATACAAACAACAAAGTATTCGTTGGGGTTTTGACCCGCAGTGCACAGAATCGGTCCCTTGGTTTTACCTGGACCCGATTTTTGTATGCACACCCTGATCATCATCCCCGGCTGGCGCGACTCCGGCCCCGGCCACTGGCAAAGCCTGTGGGCCGAGCAGATACCGGGTGCGGTGCCTGTGCAGCAAGACGACTGGATCACGCCTTCGCGCAAGGCATGGATCGCGTCCATCACCCAGACCATCCTGACTCAGCCCAGCCCGGTGGTAGTGGCCGCACACAGCCTGGGCTGTATTGCCACCACCCACTTACCGCCTGAGGCCGCAGCGCGCATACAGGGGGCCTTGCTGGTGGCACCGGCCGATCCCGAGCGGCGTGGCGTGTTGGCCGACTTTGCGCCCGTTCCCCACCAGGCATTGCCCTACCGCAGCATCCTGGTGGCCAGCAACAACGACCCCTATTGCCCGGTACGCACCGCAGGCGCCTACGCGCGGGCCTGGGGCAGCGAGTTTGTGCGCCTGCAAAACGCTGGCCATATCAATGTGGAGGCCGGCTTTGGCCACTGGCCGTTGGGGCTGGCGTTGTTGCGCTCGTTGATGGATGAGCAGGCTAGCACCAGTCCTGAACCCGTTTCAGTAGAACTACAAATTCAATAGCACTACCCTGAGCATTCTCGGGGGCTAGGGGCACATTTTCTTGCATCGTTCAGCTCGACCGAGGTGCAAGCTGCCACGCGATAGGCGAGTGCTGGCACACAGACAGTCAGGCAACTAGCCGCCACACTGGCAGTTCATGATGGTGGCCATTGGGAGATCCATCGACTTTTCGGATGACCTGGTGTCGGCCCCAGTATCTTGAACAGGAGCCCGCATGAATGTTGTAAAGACCTTACTGGTCAGCGCCTTGGCTTTGCTGGCCGCCGCTCCATGGGCGGCCGGGCTTGCGCCCACGGTCAACCTGGTCGGGCGCCCGGTGCCAGAGATAGACAGCTTGCCCGAGGGGCCATACCGCACACTCGTCGAGCAGGGCCTTGAACTGAGCACGCGCACTTTTGCGGTCATTGGCCCGGAGGTGAAAAACGCGCGCAAGCGATACGCCGGCAACAACTTGGCTTGTACCTCGTGCCACCAGGCGGGCGGTGCCAAGCCGTTTGCGATTCCCTGGGTCGGCGTGACGGCGACTTTCCCGCAATACCGTGGGCGGGAGGACCAAATCAGCACGGTGGAAGAACGTATCAATGGGTGTATGGAGCGCAGCATGAATGGCAAGCGTCTTCCTCTGGATGCGCCTGAGATGAAAGCCTTCACAACCTACATAGCCTTTCTATCCAAGGGTGTGCCGGTAGGCGCACAGATCGAAGGCGCGGCAGTGTTGCTGAGCGAGGCTCCCAACCGGCGTGCTGACGCCAACGCCGGCAGCGTCGTCTACGTGGCCAAATGCATGATGTGCCACGGCGGCGACGGAATGGGACAGCGTGCAGGCAAGCGTGGAGACGCTTTGGGCTACACCTTTCCACCGCTGTGGGGGCCAGACAGTTTTAACAACGGCGCGGGCATGAACCGCCTGCTCACGACGACGCGCTTCATCCGCCAGAACATGCCGCTTGGTGCCAGCCACACGGCCACGGTGTTGAACGATGAAGAGGCTTACGACGTCGCGGCGTACATGCTCTCCAAGCCCCGCCCGATCAAATACCACCTGGAAGCGGACTTTCCTGCACGGTGGAACAAGCCTATAGACGCCGCGTTCCCGCCCTATATGCTGGGCGCTACCGCCGATCAACATCGGTATGGGCCGTTTCCGCCCTTGGCCGAGAAGCAACGCGCGATGGCCGACCGGCATAAAGCCGACATGGCTGCGAGCAAGGCCCGCGCGGCGGCATTCCCGGCCAGCGCTGCAAGCGGCAAGTAGCACTGCGGCGCGCCCCTGTCATCACGCTACAAGGATCAATATGTACGGATTTACCACCACTCTCAGTGTCACTTCGTTCTAGCAAGCCATTCCAAACATCGGCTTGCTGCTGCCGCGTAATGCGATCGTGCGCGTCTTTTATATGGGCGGTGGCGCTGCAGTAAAGGAACCCTGGATTCAAACGGACGGCAATTTCTGCACTGCCAACCTATACAGCTTGATAAACAACAGCAACAAAGGCAAGGCGTGCATGAGTAGGTCAAATATGTCTATGGCGCGCACCAACGTTCCTTGACTGAGCATGCGTATCTTTTCGACCAAGTGAGGCTCAGGGAATAGTGGCGCCACAGCCAACCAACCGGCAACCAGCGCCAGCCAGGTGAGTGGCAGCTTGTCCAGCCAGCGCAGCATCAATTCACCAACTGCCCGTTAATTGGATTCAGGTCTTCTGCAGTCAGCGTTCCATTGGCCTGCTTGAGCTTCAGCCCGCCAACCAGCACGTCATACCGGGCCTTGGCCAACCTGGCCTTGGTGTCAAACAGCTGGCTTTGGCTATTGAGCACATCAATGTTGATACGTACGCCCACTTGGTAACCCAGTTTGTTAGCGTCGAGTGCGCTTTGGCTGGAGGCTTCGGCCGCTTCCAGCGCTTTGACTTGGGCTTGGCCGGACAACACGCCATAGAAGGCGGTGCGGGTGCCTTGGGCTACCGCACGGCGGGTGGCCTCCAGATCGGCACGGGCCTTGTCTTCCAGGGCCAGGGTTTCTCTGATGCGGTTTTGCGTGGCAAAACCCGCAAACAGCGGCAGGTTGAAGGCCAGGCCTACGGTGGCAACATTGATGCGGCTATCCCCGATGGCTGTGGAAGTGCCGTTGTTGTTCACCGCCGAGTAGCTGCCGGTCAAGTCCAGCGTGGGCTTGTGCCCGGCTTGGGCCTTGGTGGTTTCCAGCTTGGCCACGTCCAGGGCAACCTCTTGTTGTTGAATGCCGGGGTGGCGGGTGACTGATTGCTGCACCCAGGCATCGACATCGGCCGGTACGGGCGCAGCCAGCACCACGGGCGCAGCCAGGGGTTTGGGTTGGGCATCATTCTTGCCAACCAGCTGATTCAGGGCAAGGCCCTTGACACGTAGATCGTTTTCGGCCGCCAGCTCTTGCGCCACAACCAGGTCGAAACGGGCCTGTGCCTCGCGGCTGTCCGTGATGGTGGAGGTGCCTACCTCGAAGTTGCGTTTGGCCGAAGCCAATTGCTCGGCCACCGCGGCCTTCTGGCTCTTTACAAAGGCAAGGCTGTCGGTTGCAGCCAGCACATCAAAGTAGGCCAGACTCACGCGCACGATGAGGTCCTGCTCGGCTGCCTGCAGCTGGGCTTGCGCTTGGGTCACCTGTTTGTTGCCTTGCTCGTAGGTGGCCCAGTTGGCCGGACGGTACAAGGGCTGAGAGGCGCTGATCGTTGCGGACTGGGTGCCGTACGCGCGCTTCGGCGTGGGCAGCACTTCCTGGGTGGAGCGGCTCGCACCCAATGCAAAGTTGGCTGCGGGCAGGATGGCGGCCCGCGCCTGAGCCGACCGGGCCAGCGTGGCGTCAAATTGGTTCCTGGCGGACTGGAAGCTGGCATCGAAACCACGCGCAGCACCGTACAGGTCTAACAGGCTTTGGGCTTGGAGCGAAGGCAGCGCACCGAATGCCAAAGCGAAGGTGAGGCTCAGCGCCTTCCAATGGGGTACGAAAGGGGGGCGTTGCATAGTCTTACTCCAAAGTGCGGTCCGCTATCGCATGCGGGTCAGCATGGTTTCCAGGTTTTTGAACATGTCATCCATATCGTCCTTTTGGGACGCATCGGGTTGCATGCGGTTCTCCAGTTCCTGCTCCAGAAAACACAAAGTCATGCGCAGGTAGGTACTGTCCAAGGCCTTGCGCACGGCCGAAAACTGGTGGCCGATCTTCAGGCAGTCTTCGCCCTCTTCCACCATGCGCTGTATGCCACGCAGCTGTCCTTCTGCGCGGCGCAGGCGGTTCAGCACGTCGGTGCGTGCAGCTTCGTCAGTCAATGCGCTCTTCATGCAATCCTCCGAATTAGTGATGGGGGTATTGTCTTCGGAGCCAGACGGCCGCGGTGCCACGTGGTCAATCCTTAGCGGTTGCAAGATGCTTTGGACTCTGGAACGCCCAGCTTCTTGAGGATCCAGCCCATGGGGCATACGTCGGTGATTCCAAACTGGAAAAGGTTCGCGCCCACGAAGGCTGTGAATGCGAGCCACCACTGCGATACAAAGACGGGACTATCCTGCACGCCCAGTGCGAGCGACAAGAGGATGAAGGTACCTGCAAACAGGTGGATATAGCGTTCGACGGTCATGATGTTCTCCGGTGAAGTGAAGTGAAAGAAAACTGGGAATCAGGATCGGCCTTTATCGGCCAGGCGGGCTATGCCCAGGGCCTTGAGCACGTACTTCTCGTACACAGGCTCTGAGTTGCCCTTCCTGATCTTGCGCATTTCGGAATTGAGCATGGACTTGTTGTCGCCTACGCCGCCCGGCGTGGCACCGACGATAGCGATATGGGCCATGGTGTTGACTCCTGGGTGGGGTTTACGTACCTGACAGGGCCGCGTCTTCGCGCGACTCCATACGGCGCCGGTACAGCGCGTAGTACAAGACCGGTATCACCACCAGCGTCAGCAGGGTAGACACCAGAATGCCAAAGATGAGCGAGACGGCCAGGCCATTGAAGATGGGGTCGTCCAGGATGAAGAAGGCGCCGATCATGGCCGCCACCCCCGTCAGTGCAATGGGCTGGGCACGCACAGCGGCCGACTGCAGCACGGCGGTGCGGAAGGCCATGCCCTGGCTGACTTGCAGCTCAATAAAGTCCACCAGCAGAATCGAGTTGCGCACGATAATGCCGGCCAGCGCAATCATGCCGATCATGCTGGTGGCGGTGAACTGTGCGTTCAGCAACGCGTGACCCGGCATCACACCAATGATGGTGAGTGGAATGGGGGCCATGATGACCAAGGGCGTGAGGTAGCTTTTGAACTGCGCAACCACCAGCAGGTAGATCAATATCAGACCCACGCCATACGCTGCGCCCATGTCGCGGAAGGTGTCGTAGGTGATTTGAGATTCGCCGTCCCACTTGAGCGCATAACCGCGGTAGGTGTCGGTTGGCTGGTGAATCCAGTATTCGCCCACCTTGAGGTCACCGTCTTTCGCTGACTTTTCCATGGTGTTGCGGATGGCTGCCAGACCGTACAGGGGAGAGTCGAGCTTGCCCGCCATGTCGCCAAACACATAACTCACGCCCTTGAGGTCTTTGGTGAACAAGGGCTTGTCGATGATGCCGCGCTCAACCGTGACCAGCTCGGAGAGCGGAACCAGTTGGCCGTTGGCGGCACGCAGGGACAGGCCAAGGATGTGCTCCAGCCCCACCTGGCTGTCCAGCGGCAGCTGGATGCGCACGGGCACGGGGTACTTGCTGTGTCCGTCGTGCAGGTAGGCCGCATCTGCACCACTGAGTGCACCGGAAACGGTCTGCGCCACGGCGGCCACGGGAATGCCCAGTGACTCGGCGCGTTGGCGCCGTACCCGCAGGAAAGCGCGGGGGGCGTCTTCACGCAGGCTGGTGTCTACGCCGACGATGTCTCCCGTTGCCGAGAACGACTTGGCAATGCTGGCAGCCAATGCCTGCCGCCCCGCTTCGTCAGGACCATACACCTCGGCTACCAAGGGTGACATGACGGGTGGACCTGGTGGTACCTCCACTACCTTGATGCGGGCACCGTGTTTGGCGCCAATCTCTTCCAGAGCGGGACGCAAGCGCTGGGCGATCACGTGGCTCTTTTCACTGCGGTGTTTTTTGTCGACCAGGTTGACCTGCAGGTCTCCCTGCTCGGCATCGGCGCGCATGTAGTACTGGCGCACCAAACCGTTGAAAGTAATGGGCGACGCGGTGCCTGCATAGCCTTGCAGGTTGAGGACCTCGGGCTGTTGGGCCAGGTAGCCACTGAGGTCTTGCAGTGCTGCCGCAGTGTCTTCCAGCGCAGTGCCCGCTGGCATGTCCACGATCACCTGAAATTCGCTCTTGTTGTCGAACGGCAGCATCTTGAGTACCACGCCGACCATGGAGGCAGGCACCAGGGTAAGGCTGACTGACAGCAGTAGCGCCCCCACAATGCCGCCGAACAGGTACCAGCGCTTGCGGGTGCTTTGCAGGAAGGGCATCAGCATGCGATCAAAAATACGTTGCACCTTGCCAGGTTGAGCCGTTGCAGTGCCATGGTTTTCCGCGTTGCCATGGGCGCCGTGTTCGCGCATGAATTTGAGCGCCAACCAGGGTGTTACGGTGAATGCGATCGCCAGAGAAATAGCCATGCCCAGGCTGGAGTTGATCGGGATGGGGCTCATGTACGGCCCCATGAGGCCCGATACAAAGGCCATTGGTAGCAGAGCTGCAATCACGGTGAGGGTCGCCAGAATGGTGGGGCCGCCCACTTCATCCACCGCGCGGGGGATGATGTCTTTGAGCGAATCCTGTGGCGTGAGTTGTTGGTGGCGGTGAATGTTCTCCACCACCACAATGGCGTCGTCCACCAGGATACCGATAGAAAAGATGAGAGCGAACAGGGACACACGGTTGAGCGTGAAGCCCCAAGCCCAGCTGGCGAACAGCGTAGCGGTGAGCGTCAGGATGACGGCCGCACCTACGATCAGCGCCTCGCGGCGACCCAGCGCAAAGCCGACCAGCAAAATCACCGAGCCGGTTGCGAAAGCCAGCTTTTGGATAAGTTTGTTGGCTTTTTCAGCGGCAGTCTCACCGTAGTCGCGGGTTACGGTGGCTTGCATGTTGCCGGGAATGACCGTGTTTTGCAGCGTCCGCAAGCGTTCGCCCACGGCGCGGGATACATCGACCGCGTTTTCACCCGGTTTTTTGGTGACCTGGATAGTCACGGCGGGCAGGGCCTGCCCAGCCGTCGAAGCTGTATCGGTCGTGGTGCTGCCTTTGGCGGTACCTTGCATAAACCATACGTAACTGCCAGGTTGTCGGGCACCCGCATTGACGCGCGCCACATCACGCAAGAAGACTGGCTTGCCCTTGCTCACGCCTACCACCATGTCGGCTACATCGTCGGCATTGCGCAAGAACTCGCCGGCCTCGATGCTCAGCATCCGAGCCCCGGGCTGGCCTGCCTTGTTGTCCACAACAGTTCCTGCCGGCATGCCGAAGTTGGCGGCGGCAATGGTCTTTTGCAGACTGAGCAAGTCGATACCACGGTCCCGCATGCGTGTAGGGTCGATGTCGATCTGGATGGAACGGCCCGGGCCTCCGATGGTGGTGACTTCGCGCACACCGGCTACGGACTTCAGCTCACCCTCCAGTGTGTGCGCTACCGCTTCGAGCTCGACGGCGGGGGGTCCCTCGGGACTCCACAGCGTGATGCCGACCACCGGGACGTCGTCAATACCTTTGGGTCTGACGATGGGCGCCAACGTGCCCAGATCACGGGGTAACCAGTCCTGGTTGGCGTTGAGCACGTCGTACAGGCGCACCAGTGCTTCGGTGCGGGGCACACCCACCTTGAACTGCACGGTGAGTACTGCCACGCCGGGGCGTGACACAGAATAAGTGTGCTCAATGCCGGCAACCTGGCCCAGTACCTGTTCGGCAGGCTGTGCCACCATGTTTTGTACATCGGCACTGCTGGCCCCCGGGAAGGGGATCAGCACATTCGCCATCGTGACGTTGATCTGGGGCTCTTCTTCGCGCGGTGTCACCAACACGGCAAAGAGGCCCAGCAGCAAGGCTACCAGTGCCAGCAACGGGGTGAGTGCGTTGGACTGGAAGGCTGCGGCAATGCGGCCGGAGGTGCCCAGTTTTTGGGTGGTGGATTCAGGAGCGTGCATGGCAGCCTCGTTACTGTGTGGTGCTTACTTGCCGGAAGGACGGGCTTGCGCGGCGCGTACTGTGTCCAGCGCCACCGTGTCGCCGGCTTTTAGGCCAGCCATGATTTCAGTGCCATCAGCACCCAGCCTCTGGCCCAGGCGCACAGCGCGCAGGGTGAAAACGTCGCCGTTTTTCACGTAGACGGCCGTCAACTCGCCGCGGCGAATGATCGCTTGTTCCGGAACCACCAAAAGGCTGCGGTTGGCGCTTGGGCCAGAACTGAATTTCACGCGGACTTGCAGGCCCGGGACCAGTCCTGCGCTGTTGGCCGCGGGCAGCTCCAGGCGCCACTCGGTGGTTTGCGAAACAGGGTCAGATGAGGGAATCACGCTGCTGGAGGTTGGGGTTATCCATTGGTCTGGCAGCCCTTCGCCGGCTTGCACCTGCACGTCAGCCGCCTGACCCACCAACGCAGCGCGCGATGCAGGAACCTGCACCACCACTCGCAAAGGCAGCGGCGCATACATCACCAGCAAGGGCTTGCCGGGCACCGCCAGATCCCCCGCTTGTGCGTCGGTCTGCAACACCCAGCCATCGAATGGGGCGGTGACTCGGGTGAATCCCTGTGCCAAACTGCTCTGACGGATGGCAGCGCTGGCCTGGTCGCGTTGGGCTTTGGCGCTCTTGAGTTGTGTGTCGGCAGTGTCCAGCGCCGACTGGCTGATGAAACCTTTGGCCTGCAGATCTTTGGTGCGATCGAAGTTTGCTTTGGCATTGCGCAGGTCGGCGTCAGCCTGGTCGACCTGTGCCTGGCTGCGCTGTTGCCCAACCGAGGCTTCCCGATCATCAATGGTGGCCAGGAGTTGACCGGCTTTGACCTTGTCTCCGGCCTTCACCAGGAAGCTGGCAATTCGGCCAGAAGCCTGGGCAGAGACGGTGCTTTGCTTGACGGGCTGCACGACGCCATCCAGATAGGTACTGGCGCCACTCTGCTTGACCCCGACTGTGAAGGTTGGCGTCGCCTGGGCCCGCGCGCCAACAGGCAGCCATGCCGCAGCAGTGGCCATCCCCAAGATTGCAATGAGACCCAGCTGACGAGCTTGGAAGTGAGTGGTGTGTGCCATGATTGCTCCTGTATACCCTGCCTAGTATATTACATACCCCATAGGGTATCAAGTGGTTTCTTGAAATATCCCTTATTTATTGGATTAGTTGCCCCATTGTGCGTGGAGCAATCTGATTGTGAAACCAGTAGAACGCTCAAATCTTGATCTAAATCATAGGCATGAATATACCTATACATGTATTCTGAAAAGGAACTTGTGAATAAAAACCAATGGTATGTCTATGAACCCAGATGCTGACCCCACTCGCAAAGTGATTCCGATCTCCATTTCCAGCGATCGCAGTCCTATCGAGGCGCCGCCGGATGCCGACCCAGAAATGGTTGACTTGTACGAGGCGCACAAGAGGGTCTATCCGCGGAGTGTTTCGGGTTACTTCGCCAGATGGCGCTGGGCATTGGTTTTTCTCACGCAGTTGGTGTTCTATTTCACTCCGTGGCTGGAATGGGGCCAACGTCAGGCGGTTTTGTTTGATTTAGGTGCGCGGCGCTTCTACATCTTCAACCTGGTGCTGTATCCGCAGGACTTCATTTACCTCACGGGCATTCTGGTGATCTCTGCGTTTTCACTATTCCTGTTCACCGCGGTGGCAGGCCGCCTGTGGTGCGGATATGCCTGTCCCCAGACGGTATACACCGAGATTTTTTTGTGGCTTGAGAAGCTGGCAGAGGGCGACCGCTCCGCCCGCATGCGCCGCGACGCCGGCCCCTGGAACTGGGACAAGATTTGGCGCAAGGGGGCTACGCAGGGCATGTGGGTCACGGTGGCCTTGTGGACGGGTTTCACGTTTGTGGGTTACTTCACCCCCATCCATGCCTTGAGCGGCGCCGTATTGCAATGGACGCTAGGCCCATGGGAAACCTTCTGGATTTTCTTTTATGGCTTTGCCACTTATGGCTTTGCCGGCTATATGCGCGAGCAGGTGTGCAAATACATGTGCCCCTATGCCCGCTTCCAGAGCGCGATGTTCGACAAGGACACACTCATCGTTACCTACGACAGCGAACGCGGCGAGCCTCGCGGAGCCCGCTCCAAGAAGGCCGACCCCCGCGCCCTGAACCTGGGTGCCTGTGTGGACTGCAGCCTTTGCGTACAGGTGTGCCCCACCGGCATCGACATACGTAAGGGGCTGCAGTACGAATGTATAGGCTGTGGCGCGTGTGCCGACGTGTGCGACTCGGTGATGGACAAGCTGAGTTACCCGCGCGGTCTGGTGAAGTATTCCACCCAAAACGCCGTGCGCCAACACTGGACCCGGGCCCAGACCCTACGCCATGTGTTGCGCCCCCGTGTACTGGTGTACGTCAGCATTTTGACTGCGGTGCTCGTGGCCATGGGCGTGAGCCTTGCATTGCGCAGTCCGTTCAAGGTAGATGTGGTGCGTGACAGAGGTGCGCTGGCACGTATCGTGGCCGGTGGCAAGGTGGAGAACGTGTACCGTCTGCAAATCATGAACGCCACCGAGCAAGAACAAGAGTTTTCGGTGGAGGCTGTCGGCCTTGCCGGAATGCAGGCCCTCATCGACCAGCCCTCGGTGCTCGTTGGACCCGCACAGGCGCGGTGGGTGGCGGTTCGGGTGCAAATTCCGTACGAAACCGTTGCTGCGGGCTCCCATCCATTCGCGTTTTCCATCACCACGCACCAAAATCCGGCCAAGGTGGTGGAAAAGTCCGTGTTTATTGTTCCCCGCTGAAGGAGGCACTATGCAAAAGAAATGGATGTTGGTGGTCTGGCCCGCGTTTCTGGCTGCCTGTGTGATGGAGACGGTGGTCTTTGCGCTGTTTGACCCGCACGACCTGCAAGGGTGGGCGCGCGGCTTGGGCCACCAAGGTATTTACACACTGGCATTCTTCGCTTTCTGGGCGATAACAGCTGCCAGCAGCTCGCTGACCTACACCCTGGGCCTGTCGGCCGCTGAACTGAACCGCGATGATTCCTTGCCTGCTGGCTGCCCAAGAGGCCACGGTCCGCACTGACCACAAACCAGTCGCGATGACGGATGCCGCGAACGAACGACCCGCGGTCGGCACATTAACCCAGCACATCGACGTACACGGAAAGACTGCTCGTATGCTGCGCAGCCAATGTGTGTAGTAGGTTTCAACCAGGTCCTTTGTTTCGAACTTGGTAAGTGGTAAAAAGTGCCTGCAGCCCCCGTAATGACTATCTAAATCGCTATCAATTCAGGAGTGATTGGGGGCGAGCACTATCCGCAGCGTTACAGCGCGTTCAGCGGTATCTTGAGGTAGGCAACGCCATTGGCCTCGGGCGGTGGCAGGGCACCCGCGCGAATGTTCACCTGCACCGATGGCAGGATCAGGTTGGGCATGACCAGCGTGGAATCGCGGGCCTGGCGCATTGCCACAAACTCGGCCTCCGTGACGCCGTCGTGGACATGAATATTGGCGCTTCTCTGTTCGGCCACTGTGGTCACCCACTGAGCGCCTCGGTTTGCAGGGGGGTAGTCGTGGCACATGAACAGGCGGGTCGTGCCTGGCAGGGACAGCAGGCGCTGCACGGACCGGTACAGCGCATGGGCGTCGCCACCCGGAAAGTCGCAGCGCGCGGTGCCAACATCCGGCATGAAAAGGGTGTCGCCGACCAACACGGCGTCCCCTACATGAAAGGCCATACACGCCGGGGTATGCCCCGGCACACTCAAGGCTTGCAAGGACAAGGGACCCACGGCGATCACTTCATCGTCTTGCAACAAGTGGTCGAACTGGCTGCCGTCGGGTGCAAAACCGTCTTCCAGATGAAATATGGATTTGAAGACCTTTTGGACCTGTGTAATGCGTGCGCCTATGGCAATCTTGCCGCCCAATCTGCCGCGCAAGTAGTGCGCGGCAGACAGGTGGTCCGCATGGGCGTGGGTTTCCAGTATCCAACGCACGGTGAGCTTTTGCGCATGCACAAAGTCCGCAACCTGGTCGGCAGATGCAGTGTTGGTGCGCCCCGACTTTGCGTCGTAGTCCAGCACCGCGTCCACAATGGCGCAGTCGCCACCGGGCGCCGCAAACACTACGTACGTCACGGTCCAGGTGGCTGGATCAAAAAACGCTTGGATAGTGGGGACTGGATGCGCTTCCATGGAATGACCGTGCGGTCTCAAGTAGAAAAATCATAGTTTATTGTTATATATATTGTGAGTCAATAAAATATGCGCCGTAGCCACCACCCTTTGTTGAACTGAAACCCATGCGTCCTGATGATCCCCGTCCACCGGCTTTAGCCTTGGGGCGACTGCGCGAGTCTGCCGACAGCGCCTGCCGCTTGCTCAAAGCCATGTCCAACCCGGACCGATTGCTGCTGCTATGCCAATTGGCGCAGGGAGAGATGCGTGTGGGCGAGCTGGAAGAACAGGTGGGCGTGCTGCAGCCTACCTTGTCCCAACAGCTGGGGGTTTTGCGCGAGGAGGGGCTGGTAAGCACCCGCCGCGAAGGCAAAAACATCTACTACTGCATTAACAGCCAACAGGCTTTGGCCATACTCGAAGCCCTGTACAGCCAGTTCTGTGCAAGCCCCACGGATTCAAAACCATGACGATTGACTGGACACACTTCACACCCTGGACTTCCCTTGGCGGAGGGCTTGTATTGGGGATCGCCTCGGCCTTGTTTATTTTGATGAGCGGGCGCGTACTGGGCATCAGCAGCATTCTGGGTGACCTGCTGCGTGGTCCACGGACCGAGCTGGGCTGGCGGCTGGCATTCTTTGCCGGGCTGCTGGTATCGCCCCTGGTGTACGCATGGATTGCTCCTCTGCCTGCGATGCGCATTGATGCGGATTGGGCCACGCTGGTCGTTGCGGGGCTGCTGGTTGGTGTGGGCACGCGGTATGGAGCCGGTTGCACCAGCGGCCACGGCGTGTGTGGGTTGTCCCGCTTGTCGGTGCGATCCCTGGCAGCGACGCTCACGTTCATGGGCAGCGGGTTTGCCACGGTGTTCATCGTTCGCCATGTGTTGGCATAAGGGGCAATTCAACCATGACACTGCAACGCTTTTTCGAATTTCTCGCCGGTCTGCTATTTGGGCTCGGGCTGATGCTGGCCGGCATGACCGATCCCGCCAAAGTCTTGGCATTCCTGGATCTGGCTGGTGCCTGGGACCCTTCACTGGCGTTGGTGATGGGCGGCGGTATTGCGGTGGGCCTGGGCGCTTTCACGGTGGCCAAAGGCCGCAGCAAAACCTTGCTGGGTACTGCAATTTTTTTGCCCCAGGGTGTGGCCATCGACCGCCGACTGATTGGCGGCAGCGCCTTGTTCGGGGTGGGCTGGGGGCTGGCGGGCTTTTGTCCGGGCCCCGCTTTGGTATCACTGGGATTCGGCGATGCCAAAGTCTGGGTCTTTGTGGCCGCCATGGTGGCGGGCATGCTGGTTTTTGAATGGTTGGAGTTAAGGGCGCGCCGCGCAATGTCACAAGGAGTTTGAAATGGCCATTACCGCACGTGCAATCACCCCCGCGTTCTTTGTCGCTCCACAGCTTAGTCCCCAAGACGTGGCCGAGGCAGCCGCCCAAGGATTCAAGTCCATCCTCAACAATCGACCCGACCATGAGGGTGGCGCTGAACAACCCATGAGCAGCGCCATAGAAGCATCTGCCCATGCGGCGGGTCTGAACTATGTGCACCTGCCCGTGGTGAGCGGTGCCTATACCGCTGAACAAGTACAAGCCATGCGGATGGCGCTGAAGGAGTTGCCAGCTCCAGTGCTGGCCTTCTGCCGCTCCGGCATGCGTGCGGGGCAAATGTTCGAACTCGCCCAATCCCGTACAGCTTAGACGCACCGGCGTATAAACAAACAACAAACAATTCGTTTGGGTTTGAAGCGACTACTCGCAGAATCGCGGTCTTGCAGCCTTGTCTGCCCCGTACCGTCCTTTTGGAGTAGTCACCATGCGTTTCAAGCAAAAAGTCACCTTAGCCCTCGCCGCCATTGCCCTTACCGCTAGCAATTTAGTAGCAGCGCAGACTGCGTTGTTGAACGTCTCCTATGACGTGGCGCGCGAGTTCTACAAGGACATCAACACCGCCTTCATCGCCAACTACAAGAAAACCACCGGCAAAGACATCAAGATCGACCAAAGCCACGCCGGCTCCAGTGCCCAGGCCCGTGCTGTGAACGATGGTCTGGAGGCTGATGTGGTCACCATGAATACCACGACCGATGTGGACTTTCTGGCCGGTACGGGCGTAGTGGCCAAAGACTGGGCCAAAAAATTCCCCAACAATGCGGCCCCCACCAGCTCCACCATGCTGTTCCTGGTGCGCAATGGCAATCCCAAGGGCATCAAGGACTGGGACGACCTGGTCAAGCCCGGTGTGCAGGTGATCGTGGTCAACCCCAAAACGGGCGGAAATGGCCGCATGGCCTATCTGGCAGCATGGGGTCAGGTGCGCAAGAAAGGTGGCACCGATGCCCAGGCCGCCGAGTTTGTAGCCAAGCTCTATAAAAACGTGCCGGTGCTGGCCAAGGGTGGGCGCGATGCCACCAGCATCTTCCTGCAGCGCAACATTGGCGATGTGTTGATCACCTTTGAATCCGAAGTGGTGTCGGTGGACAAAGAATTTGGCGCTGGCAAAGTCGACGCCATCCACCCCAGCACCTCCATCGTGGCCGAGAACCCCGTAGCGGTAGTCGAGCGCACCGTGGCCAAAAAGGGAACCGCCGAGCAAGCCAAGGCCTACCTGAGCTTCCTGTACACCGACGAGGGCCAGGAGATTGCCGCCCAGCATGCCATTCGGCCCATCAATGCAGCGATATTGAAGAAATACGCCAGCACGTTCAAACCGATCAGCCTGTTCCGTGCTGAAGACTACTTTGGCTCGTTTGCTGAAGCACAAAAAGTGCACTTCAACGACGGCGGCCAGTTCGACAAGCTCTACACGGTCAAGTAAATGACAGCTGCTGCATCAGCAGCGGGGCACCACAGCCTCGCTGGCCCCCCTGTTGCCAAACGCCCTGCCAAACGGGTGTTGCCGGGGTTTAGGTTGACCCTCGGGTTCACGATTTTTTACCTCAGCCTCATTGTGCTGATTCCTCTCTCGGCCCTGGTCATGAAGACCTTCACGCTGAGTTGGGAGCAGTTTGTCAGCGCGGTGACCAGCCCCCGTGTGGTGGCGTCATACCAGCTCACCTTTGGCGCGTCCTTCCTGGCGGCACTGGTCAATACCGTGTTTGGTTTGCTGGTGGCCTGGGTGCTGGTCCGCTACCAGTTCCCCGGCAAGAAAATCATTGACGCACTGGTAGACCTGCCGTTTGCGCTGCCCACGGCGGTAGCCGGTATTTCGCTGACCGCGCTCCTGGCCAACAATGGTTGGATCGGCAGCCTGCTGGAGCCCTACGGCATACAGCTCGCGTTCAACCGCAATGGCGTGGTCATTGCACTCATCTTCATTGGCCTGCCCTTTGTGGTGCGTACCGTGCAGCCCGTGCTGGAAGACGCCGAGAAAGAGCTCGAAGAAGCGGCCACCTGCCTGGGTGCTACACGTTGGCAGACCTTTCGGTATGTGATTTTTCCAACCATTGGTCCAGCATTGCTCACCGGTTTTGCCATGGCGTTTGCGCGCGGCGTGGGTGAATACGGTTCTGTGATCTTTATCGCCGGCAACATGCCCATGCTCTCCGAAATCACTCCCCTCATCATCATTGGCAAGCTCGAGCAGTACGACTACGCAGGCGCCACCGCCGTGGCTACCGTGATGCTGCTGGCGTCTTTCATGATGCTCTTGGTCATCAATGCGCTGCAGTCCTGGCAGCGCAAACGCGCAGGAGCCTAAGCATGACCAACTCCCGCACCATCCGCCGCGCCAAAGCCGGCACCACGGAGCCCGCATGGGTCAAGTGGACGCTGATCAGCATTGCGTTGGGTTTTATCTTCCTGTTCCTGGTGTTGCCGCTGGCCGCCGTATTCACCGAGGCCCTGCGCAAAGGCTTTGGTGTTTTTCTGGAGGCCTTTAAAGAGCCCGATGCCTGGAGCGCCATACGCCTCACCCTGCTGGTGGCTGCCATAGCGGTGCCCATGAACCTGGTGTTTGGTGTAGCTGCAGCCTGGGCCATTGCCAAATACGAGTTCCGTGGCAAAGCCTTCTTGACTACGCTGGTGGACCTGCCGTTCTCGGTATCCCCTGTGGTGGCGGGGCTGATCTATGTGCTGCTGTTTGGTGCCCACGGCTGGATGGGCCCGTGGTTGCAGGCGAACGACATCAAGATCGTGTTTGCCGTGCCCGGTATCGTGCTGGCTACCATTTTTGTGACTTTTCCCTTCATTGCCCGTGAGTTGATTCCGCTGATGCAGGCCCAGGGCACCGAAGAAGAACAAGCAGCCCAGGTGTTGGGTGCCAGCGGCTGGCAGACTTTCTGGCATGTCACATTGCCCAATATCAAGTGGGGTCTGATCTACGGCGTGATCTTGTGCAACGCACGGGCCATGGGAGAGTTTGGCGCGGTGTCGGTGGTGTCGGGCCATATTCGCGGCCAGACCAACACCATGCCTCTGCATGTGGAAATTTTGTACAACGAATACCAGTCGGTCGCCGCCTTTGCCATTGCATCGCTCTTGGCGCTGCTGGCACTGGTGACGCTGGTGATCAAGTCCTTTGTGGAATGGCAGTTCGAGCGCGACCAGAAGGCCGCTGCTGCACTGCCCCCCGAGCGGCCCATGGTCGTCCAGCCCTAAAAAACCTTTCGAGAAACACCATGAGCATTGCCATTCGCAACGTCAGCAAAGACTTCGGCACTTTCAAAGCCCTGCGCGATGTGAGCCTGGACATCGAGTCCGGCGAACTCGTCGCACTGCTGGGCCCCTCGGGCTGCGGCAAGACTACCCTGCTGCGCATCATTGCCGGACTGGAAACGGCCGACCAGGGCAATATCCTGTTCAGCGGCGAAGACACCACCGACGTGCATGTGCGTGAGCGCAACGTGGGTTTTGTGTTTCAGCACTACGCGTTGTTCCGCCATATGAGCGTGTTTGACAACGTGGCTTTTGGCCTGCGCATGAAGCCCCGCGCCACGCGCCCCAGCGAGGCGGTCATCAAACAAAAAGTGCACGAGCTGCTGGGGCTGGTGCAGCTGGATTGGTTGTCTGACCGTTACCCTGCGCAGTTGTCGGGCGGCCAGCGCCAGCGTATTGCGCTGGCCCGCGCACTGGCAGTTGAACCCAAGGTGTTGCTGCTGGACGAGCCCTTTGGCGCATTGGATGCCAAGGTGCGCAAGGAGTTGCGCAGCAGGTTGCGCCGCCTGCATGACGACCTGCATGTCACCAGCATTTTTGTGACCCATGACCAGGAGGAAGCGCTCGAAGTGGCCGACCGTGTGGTGCTGATGAACAGCGGCAAGGTCGAGCAGATTGGTTCGCCCCAACAGGTCTGGGACCATCCGGCCAGCCCCTTTGTGTATGGCTTTTTGGGTGATGTGAATCTGTTCAACGGCCGCGCCCACGAGGGTGAAATGCTGATCGGCGAAGACCACCACGGTGTGCGCCTCTCCAGCCCCGAGCACAAGGAGACGCAGGACGCCAAGGCTTTTGCCTATGTGCGTCCGCACGATCTGGATGTGCGCCGTTATGTCAGCGGTGGAAATTCGCGTCAGCGTGGCATTCCAGCCAAACTGGTGCGAGCCATTGTGGTTGGCCCCATTGCGCGGCTGGAGCTGCTGCCGCTAGACGCTTCCGCTGCAGGCAGTGGCGACATCATCGAGGCGCAGATTCCGGCGCAAGTGTTCAAGGAACAGGGCTTTGCGGAGGGCGATACCCTGGAACTCACACCGCGCAAGGCCAAGGTGTTCGTGGCGTAGTCACTGCAAGCGACCCATTCAGCGGGCCATTGGTAGTGATATATACATCTAGCCCCGGTGAAATATAGTGCGAATGCTATATAACTCATAGCAAATGAGCGAAGTATTCTTCGCTCGCTGACCTCACGGTCGGTTGTAGCGGTTTACCAATCGCATACCGTCTTGTGAGCCGGGCTTTTCACGCGCAAACGCCTCACGGCCCCGGGCGTAGCCGTAGTTCCAGTGGTCGTCCATGTGTTGCACAAACTCGGCGTAGCTGGGTGTGTGCTCCAGGCGCACCCGGTTCTTGCGCCAGTCCAGCACATTGCGCATATAGGGCTTGTCCAGCGCCTGCATGATGTCCGATGTGTCTATCCACGCATCAGCATGCTGGGCATGCACTTGGCGCAGGCGCTGGTTGGCATCTGTGCCGAGCACTGCACGCCAGGCGGGCACCGACATCAACTGGTCAAACGGTGCTTTGAACTCCATCACCACGCGGTGTGCTAGCCGGTGTGCCAGCTCAATGGGGAACAGGTCCACCACGCCACCCATGTAGTGGGAGTCACCCTGTGGGTGGCAGGCAAAGTAATACATGTCTGACACCGAAATACGCGCCGCCATATCCAGCGGCATGGTGGTGTCGGTTGCAATCAGGGGTGCCACGGCCGAATTGCCCCACTCTGCACCGCCCAGTGGCGCTGGCATGCCGTCTACCAGATGTGCGGCGCGTGTCTGGCAAAAGACGGTTTGTGCAAACAGTTTGCGCTGGCCGCGCGGCTGCCCGACGTCCGCCGGGCTGTACAGCAGCCTGCTGCCGACCAAGACAACATCCGGTCCTAGCCGCTGGGTGGCGTCGTGTGTTGGCAACGCGGGCAAGGGCGGCAGTGCGTGCAGGTAGTGGTTGAATAGGTCGGGCACCTTGGGTGCGGGACGCGGATCCATAGCCCGGTGGGCAGCAGCCAGCAGGACGCGGTGTATGGTGGCCGAGGGGGCGGGGGTGATGCCGGTCCAGAAGTTGTACATCTCGGGTGAAGCCAGCCAGGCCCTTTGCCGCGCCACATCGGGCTCGCGGTGGATCAAAGCTGCCGCAATGGAACCTCCGCAACTGGCCAGTACTACATCAGGGGTTTGCCCCGCTTCGCAGGCGGCGGCATGCATGCCCAGGTAGATGCCAAAGCGAAACCCGCCGCCCGCCATGACCATGCATTGCTGGTAGCGCACGGACTAAGGACCCAAGGTCGTCAATTCCGCGACGGTTGCCAGCAGGTAATGGGGGCGCTCGCACTCCAGCTCTTCGCGGCTGCCGTGTCCCCACAGCACTCCTGCAGCCTGTAGACCATTGCGGTGTGCGGCAACCATGTCCACCGCCCGGTCGCCCACCATCACAGACTGTGTGCTCACCTGGCCGTCGGCCAGCAGTACCTGCATTTGCTGCCACTTTTGGATGCCGATCTCTCCGCCGCTGACAAAACAGAAGTGATTGCGCAGGCCAAACATCTCCAATATCTGCTCTGCAAAATCAACCCGCTTGGACGTGCACACCCCCATGGCAATGCCCGCGTCGGAGAGGGTGCGCAGAGCTTCTGGTATGCCGGGGTACAGTACGTTTTCAGAGTAACCCACGTCCGCATAGCGTTCACGGTACTTAGCCACCAGTGCTTCGATGTGGCTCGGCGTTGTGACGCCGGTGAGTGCCCTGAATGACTCATCCAGGGGCGGCCCGATGCATGCCGAGAGTTGCTTCAATTCACGTGCCGGGTATCCGAAGTGCGTTAGCGCGTAGTTGATGGAGCGGCCGATTCCCACCAGCGGATCGCTGAGCGTTCCATCCAGGTCAAACAGGATCAGGTCATGTGGGGTTGGCATGTCAACAAGCGCGGGCTAAGCGCGTTCAATCTCTTGGAAATTGAACAGGGCCTTTGATTTGGCCATGGCATCGACAATGGTCCCACCGCGTAGCGGCAGGTTCCGAGTTCCTTGGATTCTTGCAGGGAGTGTTTGCATAGCCTTGATGTTAAGGCCATGCCCACATCTACACGCGGTGCCGATCAAATCCTATAGTCTGCTATCAAATGCGGAGCGTAACTGGATGTATATACGGGGGCTACAGCCCAATTTCATCTACAAGCCGCAGCCCCGCATCAGCAGGGACACTACATGTTCGGTCGCCCGCGCATGGTCTTTGCTGTTCAGTGCCTTGCGCCCCAGCACGGCACACACCTGCACGTCGAAGTCGGCATAGGTCTGGGTAGCGGCCCAGATGGTGAAGAAGAGGTGGGTGGCGTCCACCGGTGCCATGCGCCCTGCGTCTATCCACCCCTGGATGACGGCCGACTTTTCGACGATCAGCGGGCGCAGTTCGGTCTTCAGAATGGTCTTGACCACCGGCGCGCCGTGCAGCATCTCGTTGGCAAACACCTTGGAGCCGTCGGGCCGTTCGGCCGATAGCGCCATCTTGACCCGTATGTACTGTTCCAGCGCGGCGCGCGGGTCGGCATCGGCGGTGATACCTTGGGCCGGTGCCAGCCAGTCGCTCAGGGTGCGCGCCAGTACGGCGCGGTACAACACGTCTTTGCTGCCAAAGTAGTAGTGCAGGTTGGCTTTGGGCAGGCCGCTGGCGGTGGCAATGGCTGCCATGGTGGCCCCACCAAAGCCGGCGCGGGCAAACACTTTCTCCGCTGCACCCAGGATGCGGATTTCATTCGCTTTACGAATCTGGCCCTTGCTCGGGTCTTCGTCGGGCGCAGCAGCGCCCGAAGGGGCGGCGCGTAGGCTCTTGGTTTTGGCTGGTGTCATAGTGGCAAAGAAAAGGGGTCGCACCGCTTTGGATACGACCCCTGGAGTCATCAGGGTGAAACCAATCAGAGCGCGCAGTTTACTTGGACGCTGCTTCCCACACGACGTGGGACATGGCGGCCTTGCCAGGGTCTTTCTTGATGACTGGTGAACTACCGCCAGCCAACAGCACCTTCACGGTGCGCTCATAAGCGGCAGGCTCCAGGTAACCGATCTTGGGGGTACCCGCATTGGTGATCAGCTTGGCCACGTTCTCCATCTGGCGCTTTTGCACCTTTACGGTCGCGCTTCCCGATGCATCCGCCGCCACGACGACCTTGGCCGCCGCTTCAGGGTCTTTCACCGCATCATTCCAGCCCTTGAAGGTGGCCTTCAGGAACTTGGCCATGCGGGCTACAAAGGCGGGGTCTTTGAGCTTGGCTTCCATCACATACAGGCCGTCTTCCAGCGTGGCGACACCTTCCTTTTCATAGAAGAAGGTGACCAGGTCGCTCTCTTTGACACCCGCGTCCACCACCTGCCAGTACTCGTTGTAGATCATGGTGGAGATACAGGCTGCCTGGTTTTGCAGCAGAGGGTCCACGTTGAAGCCTTGCTTGAGGATCTTGATGTCGGTGTCGGGCTTGTTGCCCAGCTTGGCCATCCAGTTCAGGAAGGGGTACTCATTGCCGCCGTACCAGACACCCAGGGTCTTGCCTTTCAGGTCCTTGGGGGTGGTGACGCCGCTGGCCTTTTTGCAGGTCAGCATCAGACCGGACTGGTTGAACACCTGGGCAATATTGACCAAGGGTACACCGGCTTCGCGCGAGGCGAGAGCCGACGGCATCCAGTCCACGACTACGTCGGCACCATTACCGGCAATCACCTGCGCGGGGGCAATATCGGGGCCGCCGGGTTTGATGGTCACGTCCAGTCCCTCGGCCTTGTAGTAACCCTTGGCCTGCGCCACATAGTAGCCCGCAAACTGCGCCTGGGGCAGCCACTTCAGCTGCACGGTCACCTTTTCGGCGGCGTGTGCGGTCATGCCGCACACCGCCAAAACCGCGGCCATCAGGCCATTGACTACCAGAGAAGAACGATTCATAGAACACTCCTTGGGTTTGGGATAAAAACAAAACAACGGGACATGGATGCAGAGCGCATTATTGACCCCGAATCGACGGATGCCAGAACGCGGCGCGCCGCTCCAGCTGCACAAGCAAGGCATAGGCCAGCGAGCCGGTGACCGAAGCCACCACAATCGCACCCCAAACCAAAGACATGTTCATGCGGGCCGCCTCCGTAGAGATGCGAAAGCCCAGGCCCACCGTGGGTGAGCCAAAAAACTCGGCGACGATGGCACCAATCAGGGCCAGCGTGGCGTTGACCTTCAGCGCGCCGAAGATAAAAGGGGTAGCGGCTGGCAGGCGCAGCGACCACAGCGTGCGGCTGTAGCTGGCGGCATAGCTATACATCAATTCACGCTCCAGCTTGCCCGATGCCTGCAGGCCCGCCAGCGTGGACACCAGCATGGGGAAAAAGGTCATCAAAACGACCACAGCGGCTTTGGACGGCCATTCAAAGCCAAACCACATCACCGCAATCGGCGCCACCGCCACGAGCGGCACGGTACTGGTCAGCGAGGCCAGCGGCAGCAGGCCGCGCTGCAGAAATGGCATACGGTCAATGGCCACCGCTACCGCAAAACCCAGGCCGCTGCCCAGCAGCCAGCCCACACACACGGCCTTGAGCACAGTCTGGTTGAAGTCCCCCCACAACTTGCCAGGGTTGTCGACCATCGACTGTACGATCAAGCTGGGCGCGGGCAACAAGACGCGTGGCACTTCAAACGCCACCACCAGCATCTGCCAGAAGTACAACACCCACAGGCCAAACAGCGCGGCGGTCAGTACGCCATCCAATCGTGTGCCCTGGATGGCGGCGACACGGCGTATGGTCCACAAGGCGCTCGCACCCAAAACCCCCAATAGGAACCAGAAAAGGGCGGTCGGCGGGGCCTTGCCCTGCGCTGCGGGGTGCAGGAACAACAGGCTGGCCGCAAGCAGCGACAGGACCACCGTAGTGCCGGTGGCGCGCAGGGATTGTGGGCGGGCGGGCTGGTTCATGGCTGCCTCCGGTGCCGCAGGGCCAGACGTTCCGTACCGGCTACCAGCGTGGTCAGCAGCAGGCCCAGCAGTGCCGACATCACCAGTGCTGACCAGATGGCCAGCGTGTTGCCGTAGTAAGAACCCGTCAGCAGGCGTGCGCCCAGACCGGCCGTGGCGCCGGTAGGCAGCTCGGCCACCATGGCTCCCACCAGGCTGGCGGCAATGCCCACCCGCAACGCGGGAAACAAAAAGGGCAGGGCCGCAGGCAGGCGCAGCAGCCACAATGCCTGCCAACGCGTGGCGGCATAGGTGTGCATCATTTCGGTCTCAATGACCTGCGGTGAGCGCAGTCCCTGCACCATGGCGACGGTGACCGGGAAAAAGCTCAGGTACATGGCGATCACTGCCTTGGGCGCCAGGCCTTCCATGCCCAGACTGCCCAATATGACCAGCACAATGGGTGCAATGGCCAAGACGGGCACGGTTTGTGAGGCAACGATCCAGGGCAGCAGGGCACGGTCCAGCGTGCGCGAATGGACGATCAGCACGGCCAGTAGCAGACCCAGTACGGTGCCCAGTACGAAGCCCAGCAATGTGGTCTGCCCGGTGACTATCACGTGGAACAACAAGTTGCGGGGTGAGTCCAGTGGCCAATCCACGATGCTGGACCAGAAGTCCAGCGCGATCTGGTGCGGCGCGGGCAACACGGGGCGCTCCATGTTCAGCGCGGTGTTCAAAACGTCTTGCCAGGTGAACGGATTGCCAGTGGGTGTCAGCACGCGCTCAATGGCGGCGCTGGCGTTCATGGCCCAGGCAGCTCCGTACCACGCCAACAGTACACACAGCAACACCACAGCCACCGGCAGGCCACTTTGCCAGAGGCGGGTGGCCAGCGGCGCGGGAGGTGTTTTATTCGTGGTGGCCATCGGCAAGCGCCTCACGCACCGCATGGGCCACATCCATAAAGGCCTGGGTGTCGCGCAGGCCCAGGTGGCGTTCATCCGGCAATGGCGAATCAATGACCTTGACGATGCGCCCTGGTCGGGGCGACATGACTACGATACGCGTGGACAGGTACACCGCCTCGGCAATCGAGTGGGTCACAAACACCACGGTGCGGCGCTCGCGTTGCCACAGTTGTTGCAGTTGTTCGTTGAGTCGGTCGCGGGTGATTTCGTCCAGCGCGCCAAAAGGCTCGTCCATCATCAAAATCTTGGGCTCAAAGGCCAGCGCGCGGGCAATCGACACGCGCTGCTGCATGCCGCCCGACAGTTGCCACGGGTATTTGCCCTCAAAGCCCTTGAGGCCCACACGCTCCAGATGCGCCAGGGCCGTGCTGCGGTTCTGTGTTTTGTCGCCGCCCTGTATTTGCAGCGGCAGCATCACATTGCCCAAAACGGTGCGCCAGGGGAACAAGGCTGGTGCTTGAAACACATAACCATAGGCACGGGCCAAGCGCGCATCGTGTGGGCTGACACCATTGACCCGCACATTGCCCTCGGTGATGTGTTCCAGGTCGGCGATCACGCGCAACAACGTGGTCTTGCCGCAGCCCGAGGGGCCGATCAACGATACAAATTCACCTTCATCAATGCGCAAGTCAATGTTGCTCAGGGCCTGCACCGGTGTATCGGCCGTTTGGTAGACCAGGCTGGCATTGCGGACCTCCACCGCTGCCGGCGGCTGGCCCACGCCTTCACGTGCAGGCTGCGGCGGTGTTGGTGCGGGGGCGGCGGTGGGTGGATCAGATTTCATGTACAAAAGCTAACCATTTGGTCAAATTATTGTAGGCCTGCTTGCAAGTTCCGTACCGCAATTTACCCCACTATGCGGGCTTACCCTTCCCGGGATTTACCCGCGTGCTCCAGATTGCCGCTGCAGCCTGATCAGATGGCTTGTGTGCGTGCAACCAGCCAGTCCAGCGCTGCTGCACTGACCAATGGGCTCAGGCGCGTGCGCACGGTGGCATGGTAGGAATTGAGCCAGGCGATTTCGTCCGCGCGCATCAGGCTCTTGTCAATGCAACGGGTGTCGATCGGGCAGAGCGTCAGCGTCTCGAATTCCAGGAACTCCCCGAATGGCTCATCCGTTTTGGCTGCCACGTTCAATACCAGGTTTTCGATGCGCACGCCCCATTGGCCTGCGCGGTACAGACCAGGCTCGATGGAGGTGATCATGCCGGGCTGCATCGCCATATTGGCGTCAGGGATCGCCTTGGAAATGCTCTGCGGACCTTCGTGCACGTTCAGGAAATAGCCTACGCCGTGGCCTGTGCCGTGGCCATAGTCCATGCCATGTTCCCAAAGCGGTGCACGGGCCAGGGCGTCCAGCATGGGCGACAGTGTGCCCAGTGGGAAGCGCGCGCGGGACAGGCCAATCGTGCCCTTGAGCACCAGCGTGTAGTCACGCTTTTGCGCAGCGCTGGGTGTGCCTATGGGCCACACACGGGTGATGTCGGTTGTGCCACCGGGGTACTGGCCACCGGAGTCGATCAGCAGCAGGCCGTTGCCTTCGATGACCGCATGGCTCTCTGGCGTGGCGCGGTAGTGGGGCATGGCGCCATTGGCATTGAAGCCGGCGATGGTGTTGAAGGACAGGCCCACAAAACCGGGTCGCTTGGCGCGCTCGGCGGTCAGGCGTTCGTCAATCGTCAGTTCGGTGATGCGTTCTTTGCCCAGCGCGGACTCAAACCAGGCGTAGAAGGCGCACATGGCGGCACCATCCTGCTCCATGGCTGCCCGCACGTGGGCGGCCTCAGACGCGTTCTTGCGGCTTTTCAACAGCGTGCTGGGGTTGATGGTTTCGGTCACCTTGATCGCGGCGGGGGCACTCTCGCGCAGACCCAGCGTGACGCGACGGGGGTCCAGCTGCAACACGGCATCGGCGGGCAGTGCCGACAGGGCGGGGCCGGCCAGCGCGTAGTCTTGCACTGCCACGCCGTCTTCCTTGAGGCGCGCGGCCAGGGCAGCGGTTACCTTGCCAGTGGCCACGAACAGTGTTGCACCGGTTGCGGTGATCAGTGCGTGGGCCAGAAACACAGGGTTGTAGGACACGTCGGAGCCGCGCAGGTTGAACAACCAGGCGATGTCATCCACTGTGGAGATGAAATGGTGGCTGGCGCCCACGTGGGCCATGGCCGAGCGTACCTGGGCCAGTTTGGTGCTGCGGGGCGCGCTGGCAAAGGCAGCATCGTGTTCGTAGATGGGGGCCATCGGCAGGGATGCGCGGTCTGGCCAGATATGGTTGAACAGGTCTACGTCGGTACGCACCGTGGCGCCGACTTTGGCCAGTGCGTCCCGTAACTGCTGCGCAGCGGCCAGACCCAGCACTGCTCCATCGACACCAACAACTTTTCCAGCACCGGTGTTTTCTGCCAGCCATTGCACATGGTGGGTGGAGGCGCCGGAATCAATTTTTACCAGTTCAATGCCGGTGTGGGCCAATTCGGTTTCGGCCTGTGTCCAGTAGCGGCTGTCAGCGAACAAGGCTGCACGCTCGCACGTGACAACCAGCGTTCCCATGGAGCCGGTAAAGCCCGACAACCACTCTCGGCCCTGCCAGCGAGCGGGCAGGTATTCGGACAGGTGCGGGTCACTGGACGGCACCAGGCAAGCCGCCAGGCCCAGCTCCTTCAGGGTGCTTTGGGCGCTGGTTATGCGTTGGGCAAAAACAGAAGGCGTGGCAGTCATCGCGGTTCCTTGTGGGAAGGGTGTTGGCGCCGGGGTGGGCGCAAACCCGCGATTGTAGAACTGCCCCTTTTACAGCCGGGTCACACCCGGTACATAACCGATCAATTTGCCGTCCACATACAAGGCGCCTTCTGGCGCTCCGGCTTCCGCGTAGAACTCGTAGACCAATTCACCGCGGTTGCGATCGCGTGCACGTTCTGCGGCACTGATGGCGCGTGACAATTGCGCCAAGCTGTGGCTTGCGGCCCGCAATATGCCTACCAAGAGGCGACGAACAGACTGACCGCGTGGGCTGTAGTACGGCAAGGTCCGGGTGTGAAAACTTCCTACCATGATGGTGTCTCCTGACTGGGGCGCGGCCTCTGGGGCGCTCGCCTGGTTTGAACTATTTACAACTTGGGGGCCTGAAATAACCGCCGATCACTCCGCGGCGGGAGCGTTTGGGGGCTTGCATACAAGAATTGGCAGATGGCAGAGTGAAATAGGACATAGGTTTCTCCTTCGGGTTGCAAACAAAAAAGCCCGGAATGCTTTCGCACCCGGGCTTCTGTGGAGAGAACGCGTCACGCGTTGAGAGGTGACGCTCAGCCCACAGACGCCCCAGGCAGGGCGCGACGGTTATTCCCACTCGACAGTGCAAGGTCCAACGGCTTGACCAACAGCTGCGCCATGCGCGGGCTGTGACAAACAATTTCCAACGAAGACAGGACCATGGATAACGGGTGAGGGGTTGATCGGACTTGCGGTAGCGGGTGACAGTGAGTGTTATGGCTACTGCAAACTTGCTCAAATGATAAACGAAACATTATCTTGAGCAAATTGAAATTATTCAAAAGATAAAGTAATTACTTCTTCTGTCGCAAAGGTGCAACACCAACCTGAGAGCGCAACCACAGGGCGTGGGCGTCGGTCGCAGCCGGGGGCGCAGCAGGCGCCACTTTGGGAGGTAGTGTGGGTTTGCTGGCGGACGCAGTAGCGGGTTTGGGGTCGTTGACGGTGGCGGTCAACACCTCGCCCAGCAGATCCAGCAAACGGGTGCGCGCCCGCTGGGGATGGCGCCGGTAATAAGTCAGTACCAGACCGACGATGAAGCGTTCGTCGTCGTCCCGGGGGGCATGACTGTCGCTATCAGATTCAATCACTGGGCTGGGCTTGGCTGCTGCTGCACCACCCGTGTGCACTTGGTCCATCCAGCCATGGGGCTTGTGGCACAGTTGCTCAAACTGGCGCGCCAGGCGCTCACCAATCTGGCGAGAGCGGCCCTTGATCTGGCTCCAGTAGCTCGGCTGTATCTGCACCTTTTCGGCGAACCGGCCTTCCAGTCCCCTGAGGGTGGCGGCGTCGGGATGTTTAATGGTGTTGCGCACAAATTCATCGAACAGCGCCAGGGCGTTGTCAAAGCGGATCTGTGCCAGATCGAGAGGGCTGGGCATGCCCCGATGATAAACCTGCCTTGCGCAAGAGGAAGGTGGGTGGCGGTTCCAGTCTGTCACCAGTCCCTGCAGTCTGTCCGCCCGAGTGGCATTGCGTCGCCTGGCGCTGGTGCTGTGTTCAGTGCCATAGGTACAGTCGAGTCATTCACAGCAGTCAACTGAGCGTATCCGCCATGAATTCTTCCTCTCTTCGCAACGACCATCCGAGCCCTTGGGCGCGGTTCTCTGCAGCCGCCGTATCGGCTTACCACCGCTACGGCAACTGGCTGGTGAGTATCAGCTGGAAGCGGTTTTTCGGTCTTGCTTTGGCGCTGATCATTGCGATCGCCATCGTGCACGATCTTCCCCCCTTCAGCTGGACCTACATTGAGGTTCTGCCGCCCAAAGAGCCTGGCAAGCCCAAGTCGCCGCCCAAGGTTCCGTCCGCACCGGGTGCTTCGTCCGAAGACGGTAACGCCAAGCCAACCAAGAGCGGCAAGGAAGGAGTGGAAATCTCCATCGACGAAAGTGGTGTCCGGATCAAGGCGCGTCCAGCTCCACCCGCTGCGCCGGCGGCTCCTGCTACCTCCGCGTCGCAACCCGAGTCTTCGGACCTTGTGAGTGGGCCTGAAGTGCACATCAAGCTGCCTCCCGGTTCCGACAACCAGGTGGTGCGCGAAGCGGTAGAAACCGCCAAGCGCGAGATCCAGTCCGTGATGGAGGAAGCCCGCCAGAAGGCTAAAGAAGCTGCGGACGAGGCCATGGACGCCTCATTGCCTCGCATCCGCCACCGCACCTACGGCGAGTCGCTGATGCCTTTGACCATGTGGTTCATTCTGCTGTCTGGCATTCTCAAAGTGACCTACAAGGGCAAGGTCCAGGCCGAGGCCAAGGCTGCGCAAGCGACCGAGGTGGCGGAGTCCGAGTCGCTCAAGCGCCAGGTGGTGGAGGCCCGCATGGCGGCCATGCAGGCGCAGGTAGAGCCCCACTTCTTGTTCAACACACTGGCCAGCATTGACCATTTGATAGAGACCGATCCGCCCCGAGCCAGCATCATGCAGAAAAATCTGATCGCTCTGTTGCGGGCCAGCATGCCCAGCATGCGGGAGGCCAATGCCCAAGGCAGCACCCGTGACCTGGGCAAAGAGCTTGCGGTCATACGCCCCTACCTGGAGATCCTGAAGGTGCGCATGGAAGAGCGCCTGCAAACCGAAGTGCGCGTCAGTGACGGCCTGCTGTCTGCCGAGTTCCCGCCCATGATGTTGCAAAGCCTGGTGGAAAACGCCATCAAGCATGGCCTGGAGCCCAAGGCAGAAGGTGGACAATTGACCGTGGGCGCCGAGATTGTGCACGGCAAACTGGCAGTCACGGTGGCCGACACCGGGCTGGGCTTTGGCAAGGCCGCCACCGCGGGCACCGGCATTGGCTTGAGTAACATTCGGGAACGTCTTGCCCTGCTGTACGGCGGTAAGGCCAGTCTGAATATCACTGAAACAACCGGGGGTGGAACATCGGTCACCATCACGGTTCCCTATGTCGTTCGGACCTCGGAGGAGCATGCCGAACCGAAAGAACAGGCATAAGACGACGACTTTTGAATGTTTGAATGGAGTTTGTACCCATGACACGTGCCCTGATTGCCGATGACGAACGCCTGATGCGTGAGCAGCTGCGCGCCCGCCTGCTGGAGGTGTGGCCGGAGCTGGAGATCGTGGCCGAAGCCAAGAACGGTCAGGAGGCTGTAACGCTGACCGAGCAGCACCACCCCGATATCGTGTTCCTGGACATCCGCATGCCGGTGCTGACCGGCGTGGACGCAGCTCGACAGATTGCGCAGCTCCCCACATTTGACGAGGCCGATGGTTGGCCCGGCTGCGAGATTGTGTTCATCACCGCCTACGACCAGTACGCCGTGCAGGCTTTTGAACAAGGTGTGGTCGACTACGTGCTCAAACCAGCTGAGCGCGAGCGCCTGATGGTGACCGTGGCCCGTATTCGCCAGCGCATGGCAGACCGTGCGGCGCAGGTGCCCGCCCCTGGTGCCGACGACGACTTGCCTACACCCTTGCCCGCCCACACACCTGACATGCAGCAACTGCTGCAACGGCTGGCCGGGCAACTCAATCCCAAGGGCCCGCCCAAGTTGCAGTGGATACAGGCTACGGTGCGCCAGGCCATCCAGATGATTCCTGTCGAAGACGTACTGTTTTTTGTGTCCGACGAGAAGTACACCCGGGTGCAGACCGCAACGGTGGAGGCCTTGATTCGCAAGCCTATCAAAGAACTGGTAGAAGAGCTGGACATGCAGCTGTTCTGGCAGATTCACCGCTCCACGCTGGTCAATATCAAGGCCGTGGCGGGAGTCACCCGCGACGAACGGGGTCGCCAGCTGGTGAGTGTGCGGGGTAGCAATGAAAAGCTGGAAGTCAGCCGCAGCTATACCGGTTTGTTCAAAGCGATGTAGTCCCGACCATGTTCATGGTTCGCTTGTTCCGTTTGCTGGGCCGCTTGCCGCTGCCGCTGATGCAGCGCGTGGGTGGCTGGCTAGGCTGGCTGGTGTGGCGTGTGTCTGGAACCTACCGCCAGCGGTTTGAAGACCATGCCTTTGCGGCGGGCTTCAGCCCGTCGGAATACCGGCCGGCACGGGCGGCCATTGGCACCATGGTGGCTGAGCTACCCTGGCTGTGGCTGCGGCCCCAGGGGCAAGGGGTTTTGCACTTGGTGAAGTGGGATAGGGTGGAACTGTTTGAGTCTGCGTTGGACGCAGGCAAGGGCGTCATCCTGGCCCTGCCGCACATGGGTTGCTGGGAAATGATTGGCCAGTCGTTGGCGGAACGGTATGGCCCCACCCGCGGCCCCTTGGTGGCCCTGTACCGCCCTGCGCGAAAGGACTGGCTGGCCCCGCTAGTCGCCAGCTCGCGTAACCGCCCGGGTCTGCAAACCGTGCCTACCAGCGTGGCCGGTGTGCGCAGCCTGATCCGGGTGCTCCGGGGCGGGGGATACACCGCCATCCTGCCGGACCAGGTGCCACCCGAAGGGCAAGGAGCCTGGGCACCGTTTTTCGGCCGACAGGCTTACACCATGACGCTATTGCCCAGGCTAGCCCAGCAAACAGGCGCCCGCGTTTTGCTGTGCTGGTGCGAGCGGCTACCGGGCAGCGCGGGCTATGTGATGCACTTCGAGCCGCTGGAGGCGCCCGAGTTGCACGACGCCACAGCGACCCCGGAAGCTGCGGCTGCAGCTGTGAATGCAGGTATGGAGCGCCTCATCCGACGCGCCCCGGGCCAGTACCTGTGGTCCTATGCCCGCTACAAGCAGCCCGCAGTGGAGTCGTAAGACCCGGATAGTCGCGACGCTATCTAAATAATAGCGCTGCGACTATATCTTTCGGGGGCTAGAGGCCTATTTGTCTTAAGCCGCCTTGGCGGTGTTGCCTTCCAGTCCTTTGGGGATGGCTCCTAGCAACTGGCGTGTATAGGCATGCTGCGGGCGGTTGTAGATGTCGTCCGAGCTGCCACGCTCCACGATCTCGCCCTGGTTCATCACCAGAATGTCGTCTGCCATGTACTTGACCACGGCCAGGTCGTGGCTGATGAAGACATAGGTCAGCCCAAACTCTTCCTGCAAGTCCAGCAGAAGGTTCAGCACCGTGGCCTGCACGCTGACATCCAGGGCGCTGACGCTCTCGTCACAGACGATGATTTCAGGCTTCATGGTCAGGCAGCGCGCAATGGCAATACGTTGACGCTGGCCGCCAGAAAACTCATGCGGGTACTTGCCAAAAGCATCCGGGGGCAGGCCAACCTTCTCGATCAGCGCCACAGCCTTTTGTGCGCGTTCGCCGTCGTCCTTGCCGATGCTGTGGATACGCATGGGCTCCATCAGAATCTGGCCAACGGTGAAGCGGGGGTTCAGGCTGGCGTAGGGGTTCTGAAAGATGATCTGTATGCGGCTGCGGTAGCGCTGCATCTGGGCGGCACTGAGCGTCGCCAGGTCCGTGCCTTCGAACATGATGCTGCCGGCGGTGGCTTGGGTCAGCCGCGTGAGCATCATGCCGACGGTGGTTTTTCCGGAACCCGATTCGCCCACCACGCCCAGCGTGCGACCTTTGTGCAGGGAAAAGTCCGCGCCCTTGACGGCGCTGAACACGCTGCGCTTGAACAACCCAGTCTTCAGCGGATAGTCCTTGCGCAGACCCTTGACCTCGATCAAGGCCGGACCGGCGATGGGCTTGCTGATGCGTTCTTCGGTGATCGGCGGGCGCTTGTTCATGAAGTCGTCAATCACCGTCAGGCGGCGTGGGCGAGCGTCCAGGCGCGGGCGGCAGGCAAGCAGGGCCTGGGTGTAGGCATCTTGGGGTGCCGTGAAAATGGTGTTGGCGTCGCCCGCTTCGCGTACTGAGCCATGGCGCATGACCACAACGCGGTCCGATATCTCACCCACCAGACCGAGATCGTGGCTGATGAACAGCATGCTCATCTTGTGGCGTTGCTGCAGTTTGGCCAGCAGCTCCACAATCTGGCGCTGCACGGTCACATCCAGCGCGGTGGTGGGTTCATCGGCAATCAGTAGTTTGGGTTCGCACGCGATGGCAATGGCAATCATCACGCGTTGCTGCTGGCCGCCCGAAAGCTGGTGCGGGTAGGCGTTGAGCCGCTCCTTGGGGTTGGGAATACCGACCTCGGTCATCAGCTCCAGCGCCCGATCAAGCGCCTGACGGGGCTTGAGCTTCAGATGGATGCGCAGCACTTCGGCGATTTGCTCGCCAATAGTGAAAACCGGGTTGAGTGAACTCATCGGATCCTGGAACACCACAGAGATGTCTTTGCCGCGTATGGCACGCATGGTCTCCATCGGGGTGGTCAGCAGGTCTTGCCCGGCAAAGATGATCTTGCTGGAGGGATCGACGATGGCGTTCTCGGGCAGCAGACGCACGATGCCCATCGCTGTCACGCTCTTGCCACTACCAGACTCGCCCACCAGTGCAACGGTGCTGTCGGTCGGTATGTCAAAGCTCACGCTTTTCACCGCCTCGGTGGTCAGGGTTTTGCTCATGCGGAAAGACACCCGCAGGTCTTTAACGCTAATTATGTTGCTCATAGACTGCCTAAATGGTTGGGGTCATCGCTTGACATCTGACCCGCAGAGTTCTTAACGGAGTTTGGGGTCCAGCGCGTCGCGCAGGGCATCGGTCAACAACGCAAATGCGGTGACAAATGTGGCCATCATGGCAGTGGCGGCAACCAGTTGCCACCATTTGCCCTGCACCAACTCCGCTTGCGATTCGGACAACATGGTGCCCCAGCTAACTACGTCGATTGGAACCCCCAAGCCCAAGAACGACAGAATCACTTCGGCCTTGATGAAGCCCACGACATGCAGACTCAACTGCACCAATACCACGTGGCTGATGTTGGGCAAGATATGGGTGAACATGCGCGATAGATGCGATGCACCGATAGCCTCGGCAGCGCGCACGTAATCGCGGGCGCGGTGCTTGATGTACTCGGCTCGCACCAGTCGATAGATGCCGGTCCAGCCCACAAGCCCGAGGATGATCACTACGGTCCACACGCTATTGCCCAGTGTGGAGGCATAAGGACCCGCCTTCAGAACCGCTGCCAGTGCAAATATCAGCAGGATGTATGGAATGGCGGTAAACACGTTGTAGACCCACTCCAACACGTCATCCACCCAGCCGCCGACATAGCCCGCCAGAGCACCCAGCAAAGTACCGATGAAGGTGGCAAAAAGAGCAGCGGTCAAACCAACCGTAATAGACACCTGCGCGCCCTTGATCACCTTATCGAGCACATCGCGCCCCTGCTGGTCTGCACCAAAAGGTAGAGTTTCCTTTTTGACAGTCTCTGTAGTCTTGAATTGCGCAGCGCGTTCGGTCCACTCCTGGTAACGCGGCGCAAGTACGTCCACCGCGCTGATATCTGCGTTCGGTCCTTTGACGGATTCCACCGCTGAGGTCTCCGAACTGTCTTTGATCGTGCCGACAAAATGCGGCGGTGCAAAGGGTGTTCCCACCTCTACCTGCCAGTTCTTGGCCACCAGACCGAGTTGCGCCAACAGCAGCAATAGAACAAACAACAGCGTAATGCCAAGCGACACCAAACCGACGCGGTTGGTCTTGAGTCGGGTCCATGCAGAAGCCCATACGCCCTGGGAATGCGGCAGGTCTTGTAGTTTTACGTTGCTCATTTCAGGGTCACCCGTGGGTCCACAAACTTGTAAAGCACATCGGTGATCAGATTGATCACCATGGTTATTGCCGCCAGGTAGACGGTTGCGGCCTGAATGACCGGATAGTCGCTGCGGTTGACCGCAACCAGAATTTCGCGACCCAGTCCGGGGATCGAGAAAAACACCTCAATCAGGAATGACCCGATGAAAACACCCGGCAATTGGGTGCCTACATTGGTCAAGATGGGAATCATCGCGTTGCGCAGCACGTGCTTGAACAAGATGGTGTTTTCGGTCACACCCTTGGCGCGTGCAGTGCGCACGTAATCCTGGCCGATTTCATCGAGAAAAAAGCTACGGTACAGCCGCGTTTGCGGTGCCAGCGCGACAAGCACTGCCAGAAAAACCGGCAATGGTGCATAGGTGATCAAGTTGGTCCACACGCTATTGGTCCAACCCTGGACCGGAAACCAGCCCAGTACGAAGCCAAACAAATACTGGCCAATGATGATGTAAACCAAAAAACTCACTGACAGTGCGACCGTCGTGATGATCATGATGGCGCGGTCTGTGAGGCTGCCACGCACATATGCAACAGCCATGCCAGCGACGATTGCCAATGCGACTTCCAGCACCAAAATGGGGAGCATGATGGTCAGCGTGGCGGGCAGGCGGGTGGCAAAAATGTTGGAGATGGATTCATTGGTCGTCCAGCTCTTGCCCCAATCAAAAGTGGCAATTTGCTGAATAAAAATCCAGAGCTGCTCCCATACCGGTTTGTCCAGCCCCAATTGGGCACGTATTGCGGCAATGCGTTCGGGGGAAGCCTTGAGGCCGGCCATGACTTCGACCGGATCGCCGCCGAAGAATTTGAAAAGAAAGAAGACCAGCAAGATCACACCCAGTAGGGTGGGGATCATCTGCCAGAGTCGTCGCAGTATGTAAGAAGCCATAGGAGTGGTGAACTTGGGGCAAACGCCCATAGAATTTTGAATGGACGCGATTATGCTGTGCGGTTGTTCTTACTGGTATTGGTGTTTGTGACTATGAAAACGATTTTTTTACGCTGGGGCAGCGGTTTATTGCTGATCTTGGCAGCCTTGAATGGTGCGCACGCACAGGACAAGCCTGGGGAGAAAGTGCTTCGCTATGCCTTTCAAATTGCGGAAACTGGCTTTGACCCAGCGCAGATTTCCGACTTGTATTCGCGCATTGCGGCCAGAAACATGTTTGAGGCCCTGTACGATTTTGACTACTTGGCGCGGCCGGTCGTGGTGATTCCCCGTTCGGCTGAGGCACTCCCCGTCATTGCCGATAACTATCGTTCTTTCACGGTCAAGATCAAAAAAGGAATTTACTTCGCGGACGACCCGGCCTTTTGTGACAAGGACGGCTCCAACTGCAAGAAGCGCGAACTGACCGCACAGGATTTTGTCTACAGCTACAAACGCCACTTCGATCCGACGATCAACAGCTATGCCTATGACTCGCTGCGCGAGAGCAAGCTGATCGGGATGGAGGCACTGCGCCTGGAGGCCGAGAAGCCAGGTGGCAAGTTCAACTACGACAAAGAAGTGGAAGGCCTGCGTGCGCTGGACCGTTACACCTTGCAGTTCAAGTTGGAAGAGAGTCGCCCGCGATTTATCTATCAGATGGTTGATCCCAGTCTGGTGGGCGCGGTGGCCCGAGAGGTGGTAGAGAAGTATGGCGACAAGATCATGGAGCACCCTGTCGGAACAGGGGCGTTCAAGCTGCAGGAATGGACGCGATCTTCCAAAATGGTGTTTGTCAAGAACCCGAACTATCGCGAGGTGCGGTACGAAGACGGTGCAAATCCCTCTGCAGACGATGCGGCTGGGCAAAAGCTTCTGAGCGAGATGAAGGGCCGACGCATTCCCATGATCGACCGCGTGGAGATATCCGTCATTGAAGAGAATCAACCGCGCTGGTTGTCATTTTTGAGTGCCGATCAGGATTTGCTGGAGCGGCTTCCCAATGCGTTCTCCAATCAGGCCATACCCAACAATACACTCGCGCCCTTTCTGGTGAAGAAGGGGATTTCCATGCAACGGTCTCCCAACTCAGACGTAACGGTGACCTACTTCAATATGGAAGACCCAACCGTTGGCGGGTACAAACCCGCCAACGTGGCGTTGCGCCGTGCCATTGCACTGGCGTACAACAGTGAGGAGGAAATCCGCCGGCCGCGTCGCAACCAGGCCATTCCGGCGCAAGGACCCATCCAGCCGGGCAGGTTTGCGTATGACAACACCTTTAAAACCGAAATGAGCGACTACAACCCGGCGCGAGCCATGGCGCTGTTGGATATGTTCGGCTATGTAGACAAAAATGGCGACGGCTGGCGCGACATGCCTGATGGCAGTCCTCTGGTTCTTCAGTACGCTACGCAACCGGACCAAGCCTCGCGCGAGCTCAATGAGATCTGGAAGAAGTACATGACCGCGGTCAACATCAAGATCGAATTCAAGACTGGCAAATGGCCAGAACAACTCAAAGCCTCGCGCGCTGGAAAGCTGATGATGTGGGGGCTGGGCTTCAGTGCCGCCGACCCTGATCCAACAGATGCGCTAGGACTGGCTTACGGGCCAAGCAAGGGTGAGGGTAATCTCGCGCGGTATCAGAATGCCGCCTTCGATAAGGTTTACATGCAGCAATTGATGATGCCGGACGGCCCTGAACGCAAAGCCGCCTTGCAACACTTGACCAAGATCATGGTGGCGGATATGCCCTACAAGTTTTCCACCCACCGCATCCTGACTGACATGACGCAACCATGGGTGATTGGCTACAACCGCCATCCGTTTGACAACGGAATATTTTGGCGGTACATCGACATTGACACCAGCAAAGTGCCAAAGTAGTTAAGGGTTTACCCGTATATCAAGCCCTCTCAGGGGCTGGGTGCAGCCCATACAATGCTGCACCTTTCTATCCCTGCTTATCTGCAACCCGGGAGGCCAGCCTGACGTTCGCACAACGAACCCCATCTGGCCTCGTATGAATTGGAACACCATGCAATTGCGTCTCGCACTGACGGCCGCTGCGGCCCTGTTTTCGGCACTGTCTGGCCCGAGCCTGGCCGCCATCATTCCGCCTGGAACCCAATTACACGCCACGCAGCATTTCGTGCGTAGCAATGGTTCAGAACCCGAGAGCATGGACCCCGCGGTTGCAGAAACTGTACCTGCAAACCAGATCTTGCGCGATCTGTTCGAGGGTTTGACAGCGACCGACACCACGGGCAAGACGGTTCCCGGCGTTGCCGAAAGCTGGAAGCAGACCAACGCCACCACCTGGGTTTTCAAGCTGCGTACCAACGCCAAGTTTTCCAACGGCGATCCGGTTGTGGCTGAAGACTTTGTCTATGCCATTCGCAGGTTTGTGGATCCCAAGACAGCCTCGCCCTATGCCGCCACGTTTGGCGTGTTCTTGCTGAACGGGTTGGCCGTTGCGCAGGGCAAGAAGCCACCTAGCGAGGTCGGTGTCAAAGCGCTAGACAAATTCACGCTGGAAATCAAGACGCAAGATCCCACGGCGTTTGTGCCTGAGCTGGTGAGCAACACACAGTTGGGACCCGTCCACAAGGCAACCGTTGAAAAGTGGGGCAAAGACTGGGTCAAGCCTGGCAACATGGTCGGCAATGGCGCGTATGTACTGAAAGACTGGCAGGTCAACAACCGTATCGTGGTGGAGAAAAACCCCCAGTACTGGGATGCTGCCAACGTGCAACTCACCAAGGTGACCTACCTGCCCATCGAAGACCAATTTGCCGATGTCAAATTGTGGGAGTCGGGTGAGACAGATTACGTCTACCAGATGCCTCCCGGCGTGTTTGACAAGTACAAAGCCCAATACCCTAAAGAGTTGCGCAACCAGTCCATCATTGGCGTGCGCTACTACGATTACCAGACCAAGGATCCTGCCCTGAAGGACGTGCGCGTACGCAAGGCCTTGTCGATGGTGATTGACCGTCAAATTCTGTCCAAGCGGGTAACTGCGGATGGTCAGGCGCCAGCTTATAGCCTGATCGTCAATGGCGTAGTCGGTGCTGACCCAACCCCGTATGAGTGGTCTACCTGGCCTATGGACAAGCGCGTTGCAGAAGCCAAAAAATTGCTGGAACAAGCGGGTGTGAAGCCCGGCACCAAATTCAGCTTCTCGTACAACACCAGCGAATACCACAAGAAGATGGCGGTGTTCGTAGCTTCGGAGTGGAAGACCAAGCTGGGCATCATCATGGAAACGGAGACCATGGAGTTCAAGGTGCTGGCCAAGAAACGCCACGATGGCGCCTTCCAGATCGCGCGCAATGGTTGGCTGGCGGACTATAACGACGCCACCTCGTTCCTGGCTCTGGTCCGTTGTGATTCGGACCAGAACACCAACTTCCATTGCAACCGTGAAGCCGAAGCGCTGATCCAAAAAGGCAATCAGTTGACCGACCCTGCCAAGCGCAAGGCCCTGCTGACCCAAGCGTCCAAAATGATCCTGGACGACTACCCCATCATTCCGCTCTTGCAGTATTCCTTGCCACGCTTGGTTAAATCCTATGTGGGCGGATATTCGGAACTGAATCCTCAGGACCACTACCGCAGCAAAGACTTCTACATCATCAAGCACTGAAGGGCTGAGCGATGTGGTCTTACACCCTGCGCCGCGTCCTCGCGGCCATACCAACCGTGTTCGTCGTGATCACGGTCTGCTACCTTCTGCTGCATGCCACGCCTGGCGGTCCCTTCGACAGCGATCGCAAGGTCTCGGCGGCCGTACTGGCGAATTTGCAAGCCAAATACCATCTGGATTTGCCGCTGTGGCAGCAGTATTTGCTGTACCTCAAGGGTCTGCTGCAGGGTGATCTGGGTGCATCCTTTCGCTATGGCGACTGGACGGTAAACGATCTGGTGGCGGCAGCACTGCCAGTCTCGCTAGCCATCGGTGGCATATCCATGCTGATCGCGGTGTTCTTGGGCGTTACCTTGGGCATATTTGCGGCGCTGCGCCAGAACAGTTTCGTTGATTATTTTGTGATGTTGCTGGGCAATATGGGCAGCGCAGTGCCGAGCTTTGTCTTGGGGCCCATCATGATCATCATCTTTGCGATTGGCTTGAAATGGTTGCCCGCAGGAGGTTGGAATGACTTTGAGTTGCGCTTTTTGATACTGCCGATTGCACTGCTGACCATCATCAATGTTTCGACGATAGGCCGCGTCATGCGCGGTAGTTTGATTGAGGTCATGCACAGCAACTTCATACGCACGGCACGGGCCAAAGGTTTACCCACGCGGGTGGTGGTCTTGCGCCACGCTCTGAAGCCCGCGCTCTTGCCGGTGGTATCTGTGCTCGGACCGCTGGCCATCTCGTCCATTACGTCGGCCTTGGTAACGGAGACCGTGTTTTCATTGCCAGGCCTGGGCAAGCTCATTGTGAATGGCGCTGGCAACCGCGACTACACGCTGGTGTTGGGTCTGGTCGTACTGATCACAGTGCTGACTGTTGCCTTGAATCTGTTGGTGGACCTGGCCTATGCCTGGCTGGACCCCAAGATTCGTTACTGATTTCTCTATGTTGACACCCCAAGAAACCTCTGGCCTTGTGGCCAAAGTGGCAGACGCCGCTGCATTGCATGGCGGCCGCAGCCTGTGGTCCGATGCGCGCCGACGCTTTTTGCGCAACCGCGCCGCCGTCATCAGCCTCATCGTTTTGACCGTGATTTGTCTGGCGTGTGTGATCGGCCCGTGGGTCTTGCCACATGCCTTTGACAGCGCGGACTGGGATGCCATGAGTACCGCGCCCAGCTTCGCCAATGCGCACTATTGGGGCACCGACGACGCGGGCCGCGATTTGCTGGTGCGATGCCTGGTTGGGGGGCGTGTATCGCTGACCGTTGGCTTGTTGGCTACCATTTCATCGGTGACACTGGGCATCGTGTGGGGTGCAACCGCAGGCTTTGTGGGTGGCAAGGTCGATGCGATCATGATGCGCATCGTCGACATGATGTACGCCATCCCTTACCTGCTGATCGCCATTCTGTTGGTGACCATCTTGGGTCGCGAGTTCTATCTGGTCGTGCTGACCATCACTGTGTTTTCATGGATGGACATGGCGCGCGTTGTGCGGGGACAAACCCTGTCATTGCGCTCCAAGGAATATGTCGAAGCGGCCCGTGCGATTGGGGTATCCACGCCGCGCATCATCGTGCGGCATATCGTGCCCAATTTATTGGGCGTAGTGGTGATCTACACAACCGTGACGGTGCCGGGCGTCATCCTGACTGAATCGGTGTTGTCCTTCCTGGGGCTTGGTATTCAAGAGCCCATGACCAGCTGGGGCGTGCTCATTCAGGACGGTGCCAAGACGATGGAAGCAACACCGTGGATCCTGCTGTTTCCTGCAGCGTTGCTGTCTATCACGCTGTACTGCTTCAACTTCATTGGCGATGGTTTGCGCGACGCACTCGACCCCAAGGAACGGTAACAAACCATGCATTTATTGGAAGTCAAACAGCTGGGCGTGCAGTTCCAGACGCCCGACGGCGTGGTCAGTGCCGTCAATGGAATCAACTTCACGCTGAACCGCGGCGAGACACTGGGCATTGTGGGCGAAAGCGGCTCGGGCAAGAGTCAGTCCATGCTGGCCATGATGGGCCTGCTCGCCATCAATGGCAAAGCCACAGGCCAGGTGTTGTACCAGGGGCAAGACCTGATCAGCATGCCAACCAAGGATCTGAATCGTATCCGCGGAAACCGCGTGGCGATGATTTTCCAGGACCCCATGACCTCGCTCAACCCGTACCTGACGATAGAGCGGCAGATGACCGAGGTGCTCGAGTTCCACAAAGGCATGAGCCGCAAAGACGCCTGCACCAAGGCCGTGCAGGCGCTGGATGCCGTCAAGATGCCCGAGGCGGCGCGGCGCATCACCATGTACCCGCACGAGTTTTCCGGTGGCATGCGTCAGCGCGTGATGATCGCGATGTCGTTGTTGTGCGAGCCCGATGTGTTGATCGCGGATGAGCCGACAACGGCACTGGACGTGACGGTGCAGGCCCAAATTTTGATTTTGATGCGCGAACTGCAGCGCGATTTTGGTACGGCCATTGTGATGATTACGCACGACCTGGGCGTGGTTGCGGGCCTGTGTGATGAAGTTATGGTGCTGTACGGCGGACAAGTCATGGAGCAGGCCAGCGCAGAGGCTGTTTTCTACAAACCCTCGCATCCTTACACTGCCGGTCTGCTGGCAGCTGTTCCCCGATTGGAAGGTGGTGATGCGCCCATGTTGGCCATTCCAGGTGCACCGCCGAATATGACCAAGTTGCCAGTTGGGTGCCCGTTCACCGAGCGCTGTGTGATGGCGCTGCCGCAATGCGGTTCTGTCCGCCCCTCCTTGACAACTGCAGCGCACGACTCCCAAGTGCTGCGCGCCTGCCACCTCGGTATTGAAGACGTGACCAAAAACCTGCAACGCATCAAAGAGGAACATGGGGTGGCAGCATGAGTACCGCACCAGCCCCAACTCCCACACTGTTATCCGTCAAAGACCTCAAAGTCCACTTCAAGATTCGGGATGCCGATGCGTGGCCATGGTCAGCACCGCGTGTGCTCAAGGCGGTGGACGGCGTCTCGTTTGAACTGCGCGCCGGCGAAACACTGGGCATTGTGGGTGAGTCGGGTTGTGGCAAGTCCACGCTGGCCCGCGCATTGCTCAATCTCGTGCCCCTCACCGACGGTAGCGTCGTTTGGCATGGAGACGAAATGCGGGGTGCCAGTGCGCAAGCTTGGCAATCCAAACGCCGGGCCGTGCAAATGATCTTCCAGGACCCACTGGCGTCGCTGGATCCGCGCATGACGGTGGCTCAGATCATTGGTGAGCCCTTGCGTACCCATTGTCCTGAACTCAGTGCCGAACAACACAATGAGCGTGTATTGGCCATGATGCAGCGCGTCGGTTTGACCGCGCAACAGATCAACCGCTACCCACACGAATTTTCAGGCGGCCAGTGCCAGCGCATTGGCATCGCCCGCGCGCTCATTTTGAAGCCCCAGGTGGTGATCTGTGATGAGCCTGTGTCGGCTCTGGATGTATCCATACAGGCCCAAATCATCAATCTGCTCAAGGAATTGCAGGCGGAAATGGGCTTGGCGCTGGTTTTCATTGCACACGATCTGGCCGTGGTCAAACACATCAGCCAGCGGGTCATGGTGATGTACCTGGGCCGCGCCATGGAAGTGGCCAGCAAACACGCGTTGTACGACACGCCGCACCACCCTTACACCCAGGCCCTTTTGGCCGCCATTCCTGTGCCGGATCCGCGCATAGAGCGCGGCAAGACATTGCAACTGCTGCAGGGCGAATTGCCGTCCCCGATCAACCAACCCTCGGGTTGTGTGTTCCGCACACGGTGCCCCAAGGCAGTGGCGCAGTGCGCCCAGGCAATTCCACCCTTGCGCCAAGTGGCGCCGCAATCGCAAAGCGCTTGCATTTTGGAGTCTTAGCCGCTCGCCGGGACTGGGAAAACAGGCGGTGCGATGCACCGTATTGGCTTCTGCAACGAGCCACTTTATCGCTGCATGGTGCAGTGCACCATTGAGGGGTGCTACCCCCAATTCTTGACCCTCTGCCCAACTTGGAGGCAAGAGTGCAGTTTTTGTGATTTTTCGTTGTGCCGAAGTAACAATAAAGTTACTTTTACTGAAATCCCTTATTTACAAGAACACCCCTGTCTTTCTAACATGCTTGTACGGAAGTTATTTTGCTGGCGGGTTCAATTCTTGCTGAGTCTTGCCCCGCAAGTACATCTGACCGATGAAACTGTATGTGAGTCTGCCCTAATTTTGGGCGGTCAGGTTTTTAATCAATTGGAGAATTCATGAGTCACAAAACTCCCAAGTTCCGACACAGCTTGCTGGCACGTTCGGTATTAGTCGCCTGCGGCGCTTCTGCCACCGTGTTGGCGGTGCAACCTGTTCTGGCACAAGACGCCGGTGCCAAGTTGCAACGTGTTGAAGTAACCGGCTCCGCCGTTCGTCGTACCGATGCAGAAGCTGCTCTGTCGGTTCAAGTCCTGACCAAAGAAGAAATCAGCCGTACTGGTGTTACCAGTACCGAGCAGTTGCTGCAAACTGTGAGCGCGCTGTCCTCCGCTGGCGGTACTCAGAGTTCTGAAGGTGCTGGCACTTCCACCTACGGAGCCGCCACCATTTCGCTGCGTGGTCTGGAAGACACCCGTACTTTGGTGCTGGTGAATGGTCGCCGCCTGGCATCGTTCGCAGACGGCGGTGCTGTCAACGTTAACGTGATTCCTTTGTCTGCTATTGAGCGTGTTGAAGTGCTGAAAGACGGCGCATCCAGCATCTATGGCTCTGACGCCATGGCCGGTGTGGTCAACTTTATTTTGGTCCGCTCCTTCGACGGCGTCGAAGTGGGCCTGACCGCTGGTTCTCCAACCACTGCTGGCGGGGGCCAAAACGGCAAGTTCACCATTACCGCAGGTGTGGGCGGCGACGAAAACTCGGCCTTCAAGGGTGTTGTGACTGCTACCTTTGAAAAAGACCGCGCACTGTTCGGCCGTGAGCGCAGCTACGCCAAGTCGGCACTCAACCCACCCTACTATGTTGGTACAGCCACAGGCGCTGGCAATATCGAAGGTGGTGTCATTCCAGGTAAATTCCCGAACGACCGCATCACTACACCTGCATTTGGTGCATCACCTGGCACAGGTTACGGTAACCCCAATGCCGTTAGCGGCACTTGCGCTGCGATCAACATGTTTGACGCAGGCCTGACCAACAAAGGCGCGCCCTATTGCCAATACGACAGTGCATCGGCTGTTAACCTGGTTCCGGACCGTGAGCTCGCTAACTTCTCGGGGAATTTCGCGTTCAAGCTGAACGACAATGCCGAGCTGTTTGCTGACGCTATTTATTCGCGTAGCACCGTGATTCAAGAGTACCAGCCAAGCCCGCTGCGTCGCTCGTTTGCTGTCACCAACAACCGCATTGCGAATGAAGGTATCGATCCATCGTTGATCGTTTACCCATCCAACCCCAACTACCCAACCGCACACCTGACGAAATACGCTCCAGGCCTGCTGGGCAAGCCGATTGCAGTTACTGCGCGTCCTCAAGACTTTGGCGGTCGCCAAACCACTGACGTTGCGACCCAAACCCGCGTAGTGGCAGGTGTTAAAGGTGTAGTGGCTGGCCAAGACTACGAAGTCGCGATGATGAGCAACGTCAGCAAGCTCGAAGGTAAATACACCGGTGGTTACTTCTCGATTGGTGACTACAACAAGATCATCAATGACCCCTCCAGCAACTGGAATCCCTGGGCGCCCGGTGGCAAGCAATCCGGTGCCTTGGCTGACAAGCTGAAGACTACACAGTATGTTGGCCCTTCCCTGGACGGAACCTCCAAGAACAGTGGCATTGACGCCAAACTGTCGGGCGAACTCTTCAACATGGCCGCTGGCCCTGCGCAATACGCCGTGGGCTTCCAATCGCGTGAAGATTCTTTGGTCCGTGTTCCTGCTTCCAAGCCAGGTTCTGGTGACATCTCGGGTGCTGGTGGTGCTGCTTTTGCCATTGACAAGTCCCGCACGATGAATGGCGTTTTTGCTGAGTTGAATGTTCCCATCGTCAAGACACTGGAAGCAAACGTGTCGGCACGTACCGATCGCTACAGCGACTTTGGTACCGCCAACACCTACAAGGTGAGCGGCCGTTGGCAGCCCACTCCTGAGGTCTTGGTGCGTTCTTCGTACAACACAGGCTTCCGCGCACCAACATTGACTGAGTTGTACCAGCCTCAGATTTTGCAGTCTACTGAGCAGTTCAATGACCCGGCAACGGGTCAAACCGATCTGCAAGTGAACGGCATCCGTGGCGGCAACCCTAACTTGCAGCCCGAAAAGTCGAACGCTCGTTCGTTCGGGTTGGTGTTGTCCCCTGTAAAGAACTTCTCGGTTGGTTTCGACTGGTTCAACATCCAGGTTACCGACATCATCCAGACTCCTAGCGCACAATTGGTGGTATCGAAGTTCCGTGCAGGTGATCCAGCCTTCAAGGGCTTGGTGAGGCTGAGCGGCAACGACATCGACTCCGTTACAACGCTGACCTCCAACCTGGGTACTGCTGATGTGGTGGGTGTTGACATTTTCGCCAACTACCGCGCCAATTTTGCTGCTGGTCGCCTGGACATCGGCATGAACGGTACGCTGATGAACAAGTTCGATCAGTCTAGCCCGTCTGGTGATATCTCCAAGAAGGTGGGAACCATTGTCGAACCGGATGGCAACCCCGTTTTGGGTGGTGACAACGGTGGCGTGATCCTGAAATGGAAGCACACGCTGGCCGCAACTTGGACGCAAGGCGACTTCGCGACCACGTTCACACAAAACTTCTCTGACAGCTACCGCGTGGGTAACGACCTGAACGACAACCCCGTGTATGTTGCCGCTCAGTCTATCTATGACCTGAACGTTGCGTACCGTGGTATCAAGAAGGCAACTCTGATGTTGGGTGTGAAGAATTTGTTTGATGCACAGCCTGGTACGTTTGTGCCCGTCAGCAACCAGTTCCAAAATGGTTACGACGTGAGCCAATACAACCCACGTGGCCGTTATGTCTACGTGACCGGTTCGTACAGGTTCTAAGTCAGCAGCGGGACAAAGCGCAGTACCAAGAGCGCTTTGACACCAAGGCCCCTCAACGAAAGTTGAGGGGCCCTTTTTTATGTGCGCCCAGCATGGGCGCACTCCTGGAGGTGCAAGTCCTCCCGCGAGCTGGTCACAGTGAGCGAAGTGAAGCGCAACTGCATGCGGGCGACCGAGTGTGGGAAGGAAGCGTGGAGCATAAATTGTGAGCCGA
>CAUPQG010000009.1:0-184407 GCA_963513355.1 uncultured Rhodoferax sp.
CTTGGACTTTGACCATCTGGGCCACCTGGAGCTTGAAGCTCGCGTCAAAGACTCTTCGGGATTTTTGCTTGTTCACTTGTGTTGCCGTTTAGGTTTGAAATAACCTATCGTTGTGTCTATTTAAATTAGACCACCACACCTCAATCAACTATTTCCGACTGAAGTCATCCGGCAACAAGCGGTATATCAAGTAGCAGAGGACTCTCTTGAACTCGTTAAGGGCAAGAACCCAGTACCAAGTTTTTGAGCCGTCGTCTCCCGCTTGCTACTCATTTAATAGCTGCTAGATCATGTTCTCCGGGGGCCAGTGGCATATTTCATTTGAACTTTGCGTGACGTTTACTAACTCCTACCTGAAGGTTCCATACGAATAGTCGTCGCCAAAGTGGATCAGCATTGGCCGTTGCTCACCAGCATCCAGCTCCAACATCTGGAAATCACCCAACGAATGGACCTCGCCAATGAGACTGTCAAGTTGCGGTGAGTGTTCAGGTTCCCAGTCGTCCTCATCCAGATGGAGATCCAATTCACGGGACCATTGGAAATAGGGTTTGAAGCGCTCGAAGTGTTCCGTTGGTTTGAAGTCAGCAGTTATCCAAGGTGTCTCGTAACCGACGAACGTAAATTCGCCCAGCGTCTGGCTACCCAACGAGAGCGTCCACCTTGGCACATGCGGAGCCGGCTGTGCCTTTACGGGCACTTGATCTGATTCCTTGAACCACGCGACAATTTTGGAGAACATGGCCTTGATCATTGGTTTCCTTTGAATCATTGAGGTTGGTGTTGGTAGTCATCGGACCTTTCCCGATTTTCCAGCATCTTTTATGGCGCTATCCTCTTGCCATGCTTGCCCAATCCATCCCCTATTCTTCGTTCACCGTGCTAACCGCCAAAAAAAACTTAGTTGACGACAAAGCCCTTCATGCTCGGCAGTGCGTTCCACCTAGAAGAGTTGCAATGGGTGGGCTGTTGGGCGTTAGGCGTTTCTTCAGTTTTTTTCTTGCTCTATTCTTGGCGTCGCTCAATGCGTTTGCCCAGGCGGCCGCGGAAGTTGAGCCCGCCGAAGAAGTGCACCGGGTCTTACTGGTCGGAGGAGTCAACCTGATTCAGGATTCCGATCAGCCAAAAATCCGCGCCTTGAATGAGACCTTGGGCCTTTACATCGCAAGAGGTCTGCGTGACAGCTTGATTGCCAAGGGCATGGCCATTGAATCCTATATTCCTGATCAACGTATTCCAAACAAGGAGTTCGAAACCAATTTGGTACTTGCAATCCTGAAATGCAAATGCACGATGGTCTTGCAAACAGCCCTGCGCGTACAAGATGACTTTTTTCAGTTCACGTTTGAAGCCATGTCCTTGAAAATTTCACAGACAGGCATGGCACCCCAGCAGAAATGGCAGTCGATGCATAGGCTTTCCGCTACGGAGGAAAGTGTCTCTACAGCCATTCCCTCACTTATCGTGAAAACAGTGACAGACGAACTATTGAACAGATCGGTGTTCGCCAAGGGGACTGATTTAGCTTCACTTCCTGCTGCATCACAAGAGCCCAACGTAGTAACCCGTGCACTTTGGGACGGACGTCAAAGCTACTTCTCTTTCTGTAGTACATGTCACTCAAGCGGTGTTGCTGGGTCGCCGCGCATCGGCGACAAGATGATTTGGGCACCACGGATTGCACTGGGCTACCCGGCGCTGCTGCAGTCGACCATCAAGGGAAAAGGGGCGATGGCCCCTCAAAGCGGGAAGCACCTCGATCCAGTGGAGTTGGAGCGTGCCCTGGTGTATTTGGTAAATCAATCCGGTGGAAAGTTTGCGGAGCCTCCGGTTCCCCCTGGCCATCCTGGGACCCATACCTACAAAGAGTTTCCACCGCCCGCCCCTCTGCCGAAACCTCCCCCATATGAAGCTTTGACGCCGGAACAGAAGCTGCTGTACGGCGAACGCGTGTATCGACAAAACTGCATCGCATGTCATCAGAAGGATGGCGAGGGTGCTGGACCCATTCCAACATTGAGGAATGCCAACACGTTTTCAAACAATGAAGCCGTTACCCGGGCGATTCTGTACGGATCGTCTAAAGGCACCATGCCAGCGTGGAGGGTCCTGAGCGACAACGACATAGCGGCGGTCATCAACTACATGCGTGGCAAGTTTGGCAGTGGCACCTATCAACACGTCCAACCGGAAGACGTCTTGCGTCTTCGCTGATAGTTGACTTGCTCGATTCTTCGCGAATGCACCCCCACACAATCCTCCACTTCTGGTTCGAAGAGCTAACCGCCAAGCAGCACTTCGTCAAAGACGCCGCACTGGACGAAACCATTCGTGCGCGGTTTGGCGATGCGCTTGAGGCGGCGGCGCGGTGTGAGTTGTTTGCGTGGCGGGCATCGGTCGCTGGACGGGTGGCGGAGATCATCGTGTTGGACCAGTTCTCGCGCAACGTGTACCGCGACACGCCACGCGCGTTTGCGCAGGACGCGCTGGCGCTGGTGTTGGCGCAAGAGCTGGTGGCCAGTGGGCAGGACCGCAGCCTGCCCGAAGCGCAGCGCGTGTTTGCCTACATGCCCAACATGCACAGCGAGTCCGCGCTGGTGCATACGCAGGCGGTAGAGCTCTTTACGCAATTGGGTAACGAAAGAAACCTGGACTTCGAGATGCGCCACAAGGCCATCATCGACCGCTTTGGCCGCTACCCCCACCGCAACGCGATTCTGGGGCGCGCCTCCAGTGCGGAAGAGCTGGCCTTTTTGAGCGAGCCGGGGTCTTCGTTTTAGCTCTTGGCTTTGGGTTTGCTACGTTTTTTGTAGCTACTTGAGCATATTTAACGAGGGGCGGTCTCAAATCGAAGTGCAACACATGCTGATGTTATTGGACGACGTCCGGAGTGTGTTCGAGCCGCGCCAGCCATTGGCTGTAGACTTCAAACGGTGTCATCCAGCCTAACGTCTTGCGTGGCCGCCCATTCATCTGATCGGCAATCGCATCAAGCTGCTCTTGGCTAAATCCCGACAGATCCGTACCCTTGGGTAGGTACTGCCTTACCAACCCATTGGTGTTCTCATTGGTACCACGTTGCCAAGGGCTGTGCGGATCACAGAAGTACACCGCAACCCCCGTGTTGGCAGTCAACTGCTGGTGATGTGCCATTTCCCGGCCGCGGTCATAGGTCAGCGTTTGGCGCATCGGCTGGGCAATGCCATTGAGCTTGTCCGTAAACGCTCGCAGAACATGGGCAGCGGTAGCCGGATTTGGGTGAGGTAGTTTGACCAGCATCAGCAGGCGCGTGCTGCGCTCCACCAGGGTACCCACCGCACTGAGGTTACCGGCACCTTTGATCAGATCCCCTTCCCAGTGGCCAGGGAACTGGCGATCCTCTACCGCTGGGGGACGAACATGGATGCTGAGCAGATCAGTTATCTGGCCACGTCTATCCTCACCGCGCGAGCGAGGCCAGCGCTTGGTGCGCGCCAGACGCAAGCAGGCAATGAGTTCACGACGGAGCTCACCTCGGGGTTGGGCATAGATAACGTTGTAAATGGTTTCGTGCGAGACGCGTTTGGTGGCCTCATGCGGGTGCAGTGTAGCTAGGCGAGAGGCGATCTGTTGGGGTGACCAGCGCTGGCGCAGCAAGGCCTGAACAGATGCAAAGAGTGCATTGCCAACTTCCAACTTGGGCGCAGGTCTGGCGTGGCGGCGGCGGCGCACAAAGCGTTGGTGGGCAAAGCAGCCGCTGTAAGCTGCACCACCGCAGTTTCGGTTGATCTCGCGACTAACAGTTGAAGGCGCGCGGTTGAGTACTCGGGCTATGGCTCGAATGCTCAATCCCAGTTCGAGGCAAATGGCAATGCTCTGGCGCTCTTGAGAGTCCAGTTGCTTGTATTCTTGTTTCGGTTTCATGAAAACACCTTATTGAAGTTGCAAAGGTGTGTTGCACTTCCCTTTTGAGCGGGCCAGGGCTGAAGGCCAAATTGACAAATAGGCACCCTGTCCCGTTAAACTCAGCCCTATGCGCCCCTCTGAAGCTCTCAGCCAACACCGCGACGCCGTTTGCCTTGCTGCAGCGCGTTATCGGGTGGTCAACCCTCGGGTATTCGGTTCTGCACTGCACGGGGATGACCGCGAAGGCAGCGACCTGGATCTATTGGTAGACCCGCTACCTGGAACCACCCTGTTTGATCTCGGCGGCCTGCAAGATGAGTTGCAGGAGCTGTTGGGCGTGTCAGTAGATGTGCTTACCCTCAAAGACCTTCCAGCCAATTTCCGCGATATCGTCGCGCAAGAAGCTCGGCCTGTATGACTTTGCACCGATTGCCGGACTATCTTGATCACATGCGGCAAGCCATTGTCGACGCACAGTCCTTCACCGAAGGCATGGCCCAGGCAGACTTCGTGCAGGACAAGCGCACTCAGCAAGCCGTAGTCATGAGCCTCATAGTGTTAGGCGAAGCGGCGACCAAGGTGATGGATCAGTACCCTGCTTTTGCCGAACAACATCCTCAAATCCAATGGCGCAGCATGCGGGGCATGCGCAACAGAATTGCGCATGGCTACTTCGACATCAACCTCGATGTGGTCTGGGAAACAGTTCAGTCGTCGCTACCTTTGCTAAAGAGCCAGCTCGAAGCATTGCCGTCGGCCTGATTCCCACCTTGCTCGCTGCGGTGCAAGCCTTGCTTGACGACACGCTAGGGGCGGCTAGCAGAGATCATTAAGTTGGACAAACCCGCTCAACCTCCGCAGCTCCCTCTATGAAACCGCCCATCCTCTACATATTCAACATTTCGCACTATTGCGAAAAAGCACGCTGGGCGCTGGACTACTTTGGCATTCAACACGAGGCACGTCACGTCATGCCGGGAGTGCACCGCGTGATTGCAAAAAAGCTGGGGGCAAAACGCAAATCGGTCCCTTTCCTTCAGACGGATGACGGGGTGATTGCAGGGTCCCCCGCCATCATTGACTGGTGTGAGCTTCACAACCCTGGCAAGCGGCCCAGCCTTTCAGGCGCAGACCCTGCGGCAGTGCGCGCCACAGAAAAGCGGCTGGATGACGTTATGGGGGTTCACGTGCGGCGCTTCTACTACTCCGATGCCCTGCTCACCGCGCCCGCTGCGGTGCGCCCCATTTTTTCCAACGGGCTGCCAATTTTGCAGCGGGCCATGGTGACGCTAGGCTGGTCGCGCATGGTGCCGATGATGATCAAGGGCATGGATCTGGGGATTGCGCAAGGCCTGCAATCGCGCGCGCTGATCGAAGCGGAGTTGGATTGGCTCGATGGCCTCTTGGCAGACGGGCGGCCCTATTTGCATGGAGACCAGTGGACCCGCGCCGACCTGACAGCTGCCGCACTATTGGGGCCGCTTGCAGCCCCCAAAGAGCACCCCATGACAACAAGAGCCTTCTTCCCAGCCGGAGTACGCCAGGCCATGAAGGATTGGGAGAAGCGCCCCACGCTGCAGTTTGTGAGCCGCATGTATGCAACCCACCGGCTCTGAACAGTTGGCCTTCTTAAGCAAGCCGGGGTCTTCGTTCTAGGTGTTTGCCTAGTGACCGGTTCCCCATACGCCGGTCTAAACTGCAGCGCTTAGCCTGGCGCCCCGTTCGAAGGCGACCTATTTCTAAAAATGAACGAGGAGACGTGTTTTGGCTTTCAAAAAAGTAGTGCTTGGCACCGTGGTGGTCTTGGGTGTTGCAGGGGTGGGCGGCTGGTTCAGCCTTGACAAGGATACCCGTGCGTTCCTGGCTACCGTGCCTACCCATAGCGATGTGTTGTTCTGGACAGTGCCACAGCGCGATGCGGCATTCCGCGTGCTGGACCGTCTGCCCATACTGGCCAAGGCGCGTGTGGTGCCAACCAGCGGCACGCCTTCGGTCTTGCCCACGGGTGCACCGCTCAAGCTCAAGACCGACGTAGATGCCTATATGGCAGGTCAACGCAGTGCCGCGCTGCTGATCGTGCACGACGGCAAGTTGCGCTTGGAGCGATATGGCCTAGGCTTCGGGCCTGAGGGGCGCTGGACGAGTTTCTCTGTCGCCAAGTCATTCACCTCCACACTGGTAGGTGCTGCTGTCAAAGACGGGTTCATCAAAAGCCTGGATGACAAAGTCAGCGTCTACATTCCAGACCTCAAGGGCTCTGCCTACGATGAGGTGAGCGTGCGCCAGCTGCTCACCATGACGTCTGGCGTCAAGTGGAGCGAAGACTACAAGGACCCCAACTCCGACGTGGCCCAGTTCAACAAACACAAGCCCGAACCCGGCGTGGAAGCGCTGGTGAGCTACATGCGCAAACTTCCCCGCGCTGCGCCCGCTGGCACCCGCTGGCTCTACAGCACTGGCGAGACCAACCTGGTAGGCACCTTGGTGCAACAAGCCACCAAGAAGCCGCTGGCCACCTATCTGGCAGAAAAGGTGTGGGGGCCCGCAGGCATGGAGCAGCAGGCAACCTGGATCTTGAGCAAGACAGGCAATGAGATTGGTGGCTGCTGCGTGCAGGCCGCGTCACGCGACTACGCGCGCATGGGCCAGTTCATTTTGAATGGTGCCATGGTGAACGGTCAAAGTATCGTGCCTGATGGCTGGTGGGCAGACGCCACCACCAAGCGCACCGAAATCGGCGTGTCAGGGCGCGGCTATGGCTACCAATGGTGGACCTATGACGACGGCAGCTACACCGCCCGCGGCATTTTTGGGCAGGGGATTTTTATCGATCCAAAGCGAAAGCTGGTGATCGTCTCCAACGCCAGCTGGGCAGCAGGCGCCCGGGATCCAGCAGCAACGGCTGCACGTGATGCCCTTTATCTCGATGTGCAAAAAGCGATTGATGAAGAAGGTGTCGTACCGGCCAAGTGAATGACAGCGCTACAACCTGCGTGTGCTATTTTTTTAGTAGCTGAATACGCATATTCCACGGGGGCTGGTGACCGAAAAGCTACTGGCCACTGGCCTTAACTCTGCCCTGTGCCGTGCTGAGCGCGCCCGATGCAGTCTTGAGCGTACCCACCTTGCCCAACCCGAATGGCGGCATGTTGACGTAGACGTTTTCGTAGGTGCCGGGCGATACCGGGTAGGTCTCGTGCCACACGCCTACATCTCCACTCTTGGCAACCGACTGGTTGAAGGATTTCCATGCGGGCAGATGGGCGGCATCGCGGTTGGTGGCGTAGGCCATCAGCTGGTCCATGGAGCGCCAGTACTGCAGGAGAATTGTGGTGCGGCCAAACCACATCTCGCCGCCGAGCATGCCCAGCTCCGGCTTGGCCTGCAGTTCTGCCAGCATGCTCGGCATGGCCTGCGCCACGGGCAGCCACCGGTGCAACTTCCACCAACTGTTGAAGCGCATACCGATGAGAAAGACAACGAAGTCTCCTTCGATGGATGCGGTGAGCCGTTCTCTGTGGATCATGGCGGTGATACTCCTTGGCGTTGGCCGGTGTCCGGGCTTGGTCAGCCGTTTCGCCATGGTACAAGAATGAGATTGCTACACTTTTAGTAGCTTCATAGCGATATTTCACGGGGGCTAGGGGCTAATTTAGCCTCAAGGCACTGGCGAACGATCTACCGCACGGCGGAAGTACAGTCAAAACTGTTTCTCATAGTAGACAAAAGTGCCAATATGTAAAGAATCAGAAACACTTTGCCCCCAAAGCCATGCTGCGGCAAAAGGTGCGCGCGCTGCGGCGCATCCTGCCGCCTCCATAGCGCTACTTGCGCTGCATGGTCTCAAACAAGCCCATCAGCCAGCACATGGGGCAGCCGCGCAGCAGCACAACCGCTCCCATACCCGCAAGGGCAGACCAAATGAAGCCATAGCTGCTCAAGTAAAAGGCCGCAAAAATCAAACCGAGAGCGGCGGCGCCGCGCAGTAGGTGAACCGAAACTGAAGTGCTGCAATACATGGTGTAAGCCTGCTGAGGAGTGGATGACTCTTACCTAGAGGCGCGGCTTTCACCAAAGGGTTCACCTTCTTCAAAAGAAAATAGCAATCAGGGGGCCACAGACTCCGGCAGGCGCAATGAGTCCCACTGCACCTCGACAAAGCGCACCTTCTCCACGCCCCCTGCGTTGTACGGGGCCAGGTCTGTCTGTACGTAGTCAGCGCGCACGGCCACGTCGCGTATGCCGAAGCGTGCCATGTCGTTCGGAGCCAAAAGGTAGGTGTCGCGCACGTTGTAGGGTGGCAGTTTGCCAAACCAGGTCACGAACGGGTCCAAACCAATGGTTTTGTAAAACTCTGCCTCCTGTGCAGCTAGCGTGGTCGCCTCCTCCAAGAAGGAACCGGTGATGGGCGCCTTGCCGGTGCGGTGCAGGTGCAGCAGGTGTTGGATGTTGCCATGCCAGCCCACAATGCCCAGGCTGGTGATGGACTTGTTCTTGCCTGCCGGAAAGATGTAGTTGGCGCAGGACGAGAAGCACAAGCCAAAGACCTCGACATCCATACCCCGGTCGTGAATAACGCGCGCCATGCGCAAGGCCGATGCCACATGGCCGCCGCCCGACGCGATGAGCACGCGTTTGGCGTCATGCTGCTCCACGGCCTGCACAAACTCATCTACCGTAGCGGCGTAGATCAGCCCCTGGAATACAACCGTTTTCCCGGAGACCGTAACCGGCGCAATCTTTTGGGTCGCGCAGCCCGTAAGGGCCAGGCTGAGCAGGACCACGGCTATCGTTTTCACTTTGGGGCTGCTCCTTGCGGCTGCGGATGGGGCACCTGGCTCTTGAGCGTCTTTCGCATGAACACACGCTTGCTGCCTGCCGGAAAGTTGTCCAGTTGCCCAAAGACCTCGTAGCCCAGCCGCAAGTAGAGGTCTGGGCTCTGAAACGAAAACGTATCCAGGTAGGCCTGCGTATAGCCCAGGCGCGCGGCCTCTGCCTCCGCTTGCTGGAGCATCGCACTCGCTATGCCCTAGCGCCGATGTTCCAGGTGCACCCACACGGTTGTGAAATTGACCCAGCCCCAATAGGCCTCCCCCATGACACCGCCAATCACGTTTGAACTTGCATCGCGTGCAGTTACACAGATGGGATCGAAATGCCCATCGCCAGTGACCTTGACGTTTGCGTCGAAGAGCCCCTGCGCAATGGTGGTGCGGGTTTCTTTATCCGCGGTGGGTTCAATAGTGATGTGTATGGGGTTCATGGTTTCACGGGTTCGGGGGCGCCGTCCTTAAGCCAATAGCCGCTGGCCAGCAAATGTTCGCGCACCTGTGCGCGTGCCCGGTGCAGACGACTCTTCACCGCTTCCAGGCTCAGGCCCAGTTGGGCCGCAACCTCGGGTGCTGTCAGTTCATGCACATCGCGCAGTATCAGAACCTCGCGGTAGGGCGGGGTCAGCCGCTCCATGGCGCGGGCCAGGTCCAGCCGCAGGTCTATGGGTGTTTGGGGCGCGGCTGGCAGGTCGTGCTCCAGCACTTCGTCCAGCGGCTCGGTGCCTGTGGCGCGCCGGTACAGGCGGTAACACTCGCGCTCCACAATCCGGAACATCCAGGTTGTGAAGGTAGCCGCGCAGCGCAGCAAGCCCACCTTGCGGTAGAGCTGCCACAGCGCAACCTGCACCGCGTCTTCCGCGTCCTCGGTGGTGGAGCAGGTGCGCCGGGCAAACCGCTTCAGATCTGGCTGGCACACGACCAGCAGCTCTGAAATGGCCGCCGAGTCGCCCAGGCGGGCGGCTTCAACTAAATGTGTCTCGGCGCGTGGCATCTTATTTGTCCAGGTAACGGCGTCCCACCATGGCGCATGCGGGACAGAACCCGACAAACGCGGTCAGCACCAGTGTGGCGGCCGTCGCCAAAGCCACCCAGGTGACGGTGCCCGTGGTCAGGCCGCCCGCAACGGCAGCCCCCACAGCAGCGCCGCCAATGATACGGGCAGCACGTTCCCAGGTAGGGAGATTGCGTTTCAAGAAAAACATGTTTAAACCTTAGTTTGAAGTGGATGACATTTACCTAGAGGCTGCTCCCATTCAAAAGGGTTCAGGTTTCTCGAAAAAAAGTTGCTGGCTTGTAAAATTGCGCCCTTTGCCAGCCTGGACACCACGCACCATGAACCCACCCCGCAACCAGCCTTTCGTCATCGGTGTCGCAGGTGGCAGCGGCAGCGGCAAATCCACCGTCACGCGCGAGGTGCTCAAGTCCATTGGCTCCGAAATGGTGGCCGTGGTGATGCAAGACGACTACTACCTCGACCAAACCCACATGTCGCCGCCCGACCGGCGCAAAACCAATTACGACCACCCGGCTGCGTTTGACTGGCCTTTGATGCTGCAGCACGTGCAGGCGCTGCGCAATGGCCAGGCGATTGAAATGCCCGAGTACGACTTTGCGGCGGACAACCGCTCCAGCAAGACCATTACCGTCAAGCCCGCACCGGTGATCGTGATCGAAGGCCTGTTTGCACTCTTTGATGCCGACCTGCGCGACATGATGTCGCTGAAGATTTTTGTGGACACCGCGGCCGATGTGCGCTTCATCCGCCGCCTGCAGCGCGACATGGCCGAGCGCGGACGCAGCGCCGAGAGCGTGATCAACCAGTACCTGGAAACGGTGCGCCCCATGCACAAGCAGTTCATAGAGCCCACCAAGCGCAATGCCGATGTCATCCTGCCGCACGGCGCCAACGGACCGGCGGTGGACATCATCACCACCAAGGTGGTGAGCCTGATCCGCGATCTGGATCGGGGTTGATGCATGCTGGCGCTATAGTGGTGTTTTGTTCGTCTACCTGCCCAACGGAGTCGCTGCCATGACCACAACCGCCGAAGCCCTGAGCGCCCAAGCCGCCAAGCTGCCGCCTGAGCAGCGCATGGAAGTTGTTGAGCGCATTCTGGACAGCCTGGATGAGCCTGACGCCGCACTAGACGCACTATGGGCGAAGGAGGCCGATGACCGCCTAGCTGCCTACCGCCGCGGCGAGTTGAAGGCAGTGGGTTTGTCTGAGGTCATTGCCAAGTACCAGGTCGATCCCAAAATCGCATGAGTATTCGCTTGCTGGAGCCTGCTCAAGCAGAGCTTGATGAGGCGATTGCCTGGTACGCTGATCAGGCACCAGGACTTGGCGATGCGTTTCTGATCGAAACATTGAAGGCAATCAAGCTCATTGATCAATTCCCAACGGCGTGGCATCCATTGACACCCCAAATCCGACGTTGTCGACTCAAGCGCTTTCCCTATAGCGTGGTCTATACCCAGGACGGAACAGATGTGCTGGTGCTGGCAATTGCTCACCAACATCGCAAACCCAACTATTGGGGAAGTCGGTCTCGCTAAGCATGTCCCGCCGCAAGCACCACCACGTCTACGTGGTCGAACTCTCCAAAGACGTGCTGCTGGAGCCGCGCTTTCGCAAGAACAACCCCAACTACATGGACGGCAAGCCCTGCGTGTATGTCGGCATGACGGGCCTGGACCCGGACGTGCGCTTCGACAAACACAAAGCCGGCATACAGGCCAACAACTATGTGCTGCGCTACGGCCTGCGCCTGCTGCCTGATCTATATGAGGGCTTCAACCCCCTGAGTTACAAAGACGCGGTGGACAAGGAGATTGAGATCGGCATCGATCTGCGTTCGGCGGGGTTTGGGGTGTGGCAGGCTTGAATGGTTGAAGCGCTCGAATAGCTCGCGCTCTCCATTCACCGCCGTAGCCATAAAAGCCATGACGGGATGCGCAATTGCTGAAACATGTCTGTTCCCTAAGCTTGTACTTTTGGTAGGTCGTCATGGCCGCATAGGGAATGGATACAAGGTTCGACTGCTCAGGCCATTCCCAATGTGTCACGGTGCCCAGGTGACTACTGGGCAAACCCGGCTCTGCAAACTTTGCCTTTCAATCTTGCGGAGTTAGGCTAGCACCCGTATTCGGCGTGAAGCCTCTGAAGAGCAGGGTCAGGCTTAGCGCGAAAAGCGTCAAAGCAATCGGAGCCAGCATGATGGGGTTCATTTTTTGCATGAACAGTACTGACGAAATGCCAGCCATCTGAATCGGGGCGGCCACCAATCCGACCGCCGGAATGACGCGCGGCACCAGCTTGGAGCGAAACAAGGCGAGGGACAACACAAAAATCGAGAGCCCGCCGATCAATTTGTCGATGTAGTGAATGCCATGGCGAGCGGCCCCGACCATGCTGCGCATCACTTCGAGTAGCGCTGGGTCCAGCCCCGGGCTTTGGGCGAGTTTCACGCTGAAAGCGCGCATGGCCAGAAAGTTCGCCTGCTCCACTGCACTGGTTGCGACAACTATGGCTGTCAACAACACATAGGCGAGCACCAGAGACGGACTGGTCCGGCGCAGGATCGGCCACGCGAGGATGGCGATGACCATCATCAGCAGACTGGTGGCTACGCCCAGGATGGCGCTACACGCAAAGAGCGAAGGCATTTGTGCGCCGTTATGTATCCAGCCAGGCTCGGCGTTGATCAGATTGGTGAGACCGAAGTTGTTCCAAAGACTCAGCACCATAGAGGTCAGCAAAAGCCCGCCGATCAATCGGCCCGTTTGTTTTTCCGTGTTCATACATCGCCCGTTTATTGAAAGAGGGCTGAATGCTAGGTCGCCCCCCAGGCTCGCGGTGAGGTCATCCGACAGGCCACGTTCTGGGATGACGAAGCACGCCAGCCCCCTACCGACCGACAAGAGGCGGGTACAGTACAAGCGGTGCAGGCGCTATAACAACCTGGCTGAATTATTTGACCTATGGCTGAACCCCTCGTATCCCAATACGGCCACGACGTACCCCAGGCCATCGCCCGCATGGTGGCAGCGGTGCACCCGCGTTTTGATGTGGAGGCATTCCTGCACGATGCCCTCAGTGGATATGACGCACTGGCGCTGATGCCGCGTGGCAAACACATTGCCCGTGCGCTGCACAAACATTTGCCACCAGCCTATGGCGAGGCGGTGCGCATTCTGCTGGCGTCTGTTGACCAGCCGCATGGGCGAGCGCCGGGCTTGTCGCTGGCCTCGTTTCTGTTTCTGCCGCACACGGTGTTTGTGGCCGAGTTTGGATTGGACCACTTCGATGTGTCCATGCAGGCGCAACACGCCCTCACCCAGCGCTTCACCGCTGAGTTCAGCATTCGACCCTTCCTGCAAAAGCACACCGCGGCCACCATGGAGCGGCTGATGGTGTGGACGGTGGACCCCAGCGAGCACGTGCGCCGCCTGGTGTCTGAGGGCACGCGTCCCCGACTGCCTTGGGCTTCACGCCTGCCTGCGTTCCAGCGCGACCCAACTCCTGTGTTGGCCCTACTGGAAAGGCTGAAGGACGACCCGGCCTTGTATGTGCGCCGCTCCGTTGCCAACAACCTGAACGACATTGGCAAGGACCACCCCGATGTGCTGGCGGCCACGGCCAATGCCTGGCTGCAGGGTGCGACCACGCCCGAGCGGCGCTGGATTGTGCAGCATGCGCTGCGCTCGGCTGTAAAGCGCGGCGAGCCCGGTGCACTGGCAGCGCTGGGTTTTGGCGCATCTGCCGATGTGGTGATTGGCCAGCCCAGCATTGCGCCAGAGCGTGCGGTGGTGGGCGGCAAGTTGGAGGTAGCGTTTGATGTGAGCAACAACACCGCGCAGCCGCAGCGCGTGTTGGTGGATTTTGCGGTGCACTACATCAAGGCCAATGGCAAGAGCAGCGCAAAGGTGTTCAAGCTCAAGACGCTGGACCTGGCCGCGCACGAGACGCAGCGCGTGGGCAAAAGCATTTCGCTGGCCGAGATGACCACCCGCAAACACTATCCCGGAACACACCGTGTGGATGCGATCCTGAACGGGCGGGCGCAGGCACTGGGCAGTTTTGAGTTGGCTGCAAGCTGATCGGATTCGCTATATTTTTGATAGCAGATAGTTCATATATCACCGGGGCTAGAGGCCACTTTTATTCAAGGCACTCTAGCTGAAGGATGCTGCACAGTAGCCGCTGTTCGTCAACTGATGACGATGGTGTAGGTGAATACAGCGCGGTCCACCACGTTGTTGCATGCCACGTCGGAGCAGACCAGTACGTCAACCGAGCTGTTATAGGTGCCCTTAGCGAGCCCGGGCACAGGCGTCAGTGTTACTGTGAAAGCATCGATGTGGGTGACGTTGTAATTCACGGCAATCAGCGACGGCGTCTTGTTGTCCACCCCCACATAGCGCTGTGTGCTGCCGGTTCCCAGGCCCACATTGACACTGACCTTCTGCGAGGGGATGGTGGCGCCGAACGCGCCGGTGAACATCAGGCCTCCGCGGTCAAAACTGATGTTATTGCTTCCACCGTCGCCACCACCACAGGCGCTCAACAGGGTGGCCGCGACAAGCGCAAGAAACTGCATTCTTTTCATTGGGATTCCTTTGTTGTTTGCCTCTGCAACGGCTTGCATCAGGACTTTTGAATTTCGAACCAGACCTTGGACTTATGGATGCCGTAGACACCATCCAAGGTGCGCAACCAGACCATGGAGCCCTCGTCACTGATCAGACTTCCGAGCATTTGCAGGTCATTGCGGGGGCTCAGCAGATCGGACTTGAAAAACACCTTTTGCTCCAGGCTTTGCCGTTCTTGTCGCTCCGATCGAATCTGCGTCAACAATGCGCCGTAGCCCTTTTGCGCCTCTGCTTTCAAATGAGCCAAGCTTTCCACGCTCAGATTCGCCAGCTCTTGCGCGCTAAAGCGTTGTGGCAACTGGTACATGTACTTGCCGTTCCATTGCCCTGCGCCTGTTCCATGCGCAACCAGCATCGCGGCAGCAAGCTGCAGCTGCCCTTCATCGACCCGCGAGACATACAGGTAGGGCGTAACGCTGGCAGCCATACCACCAACAGATTCCGACAAAACCACGCCACTGCTTTGCGCTGCAGCAGTTAACAGAACTCCCGGGTTGATGTCGATCTTTCCGCCCAGCAACCCAATGTCTTTCTTGGTGTTGCTGTCGATCATGGACACGTTTGCGGCCACACCCAGCGGTCCGAGCAACAGACCCAACCCGGCACCACCACCGCCGTAGTTCTGAAAATAGAGAATGGTCTTGTCGCTATTGAGATGACCCGTTGTGTGGTTGGTAGCTTCCAAACGAGGCGAATGGGTAGCCAAGGCGTAACCTGGCGCACCAACCTGCTGCGGCGGCGCCGACTGCAAGAGTGGTGCCGTGGTGCCACAGGCGGCCAGAACAAAGGGAAGCCATGCAAGTGAAATGAAGCGTATGCGGCGCATAGATGATGTTATTGAGTGAAGTGAAGTAAAGAGAACGTGCTCGGGACCAGTGGTGCATCCACCACTTGGCTGATTGGCGGTTGATTGTCTCGACGAGAACCTAAAGACCAGCTAAAGGCGCAAAGCGTGCAGAGAACCAATGGGAGAAAACCGGAGCAGCCATTCGCTGCAACACTGCCCCCCCGAGGAGATAGGGGCCGCAGTTGCTGCGCTGACAAATGTGCGCTATCCCACTGACCGGCTCACACGCCTGACGTGTAATGGCCGTTTGGGACCCTCGCATGACCACCCTGCACGCCACGATCAATGACCACGTGACCTACCGCCCCGGCGACGGTGCCCCCATCGTGATTCCGCAGGGTCCGGTGGAGATTGAGCTGTCTGCCGACAGCGCCACGCTGAGCTGGCGCGAAGAAAACGACACCGCGGGCGTGACGGCGATACCGCTCACGCAATACAACGAGTACCTGGAGCAACAGCGCATCACGCTGACCGGGTCGCCCTCAGCCGACTAAAGCGCCGCACCCAAGGCCGCAGCCTTCTGCAACCAGCCCCTGCGCTGCACGTCGGTTGAGTGGATGATGGGGCCCAGCATCAAAGTCTTGGTCGTTCGAATGCCACAAAACTCCAGCGTGGTCTTGCGCATTTGGTGGATGGCGGGCATGCGGTACACCCAGCGGTAGTACCAAGGTGGTGTATCCATGGGCACCAGCAAATGGGCGGTACGCCCCTTAAGCAGGGGCACCGGAAATGACGACCCCTTGTTGAACTTGTAAGCCCAGCCGGACGTAAAGGCACGGTCCAGAAATCCTTTGAGCACTGCGGGCACGCCGCCCCACCACACCGGAAACACCCAGGCAATGTGCTGCGCCCACACAATGCTCTCCTGCGCGGCCAGCAGGTCGGGCTCCAGTGCCTGCTTATGGGGGTTGTTACCGTGCAGCAGCGCATCAAACTTTAGGTCCGCCAAGCGCAAAACACGCACGGAGTGACCGGCGGTCTGTGCGGACTTGGCATAGGTGTCGGCCAAAGCCGCGCTGAAGCTGGTGTTGGAGCCGTGGCCCAGGATGACGAGTACGTTGCGGGAATGGCTTATGGCAGACATGAAGGAACGGGCTTTGTGGATGAGAAAACCCGACCATAAGTCTGCCCTCAGGGGCAGAGTCAAGCCAGTTCGGCACAAGCCCTGATTTCGATGTTGATTTCCTGCAACTGCAGGTCCAACTGCTGCAGGCGAACAATCTCCTGCGCAATTTCGGCACGGCGCTGGTCCACCTGATCGGCCATGGTGGCCCAGTTGGGTTCCACCTTGGTGCCTTCCATCGAAGCCCCCACATCCGCCAGCTTGAAACCCATGGCCTGCGCCTGCTTGATAAGGCGCACCTGGGTCACATGCTGCTCGGTGTACACACGGTAGGCGCCCCTGCGCACCACGCGGCCCAGCAGGCCCAGGGATTCGTAGAGTCGAATGGCTTTGGGGGTAGCGCCGGCGCGTTTGGCAAGTTCACCGATATACATGGGTATTTCTCTGCTGAGGGGAGTCACATCGTGGAGGTAGGATACAGGCCTCACGCCTATGCCCCTACTCGTCAGCCTCCAACTCGTTCTGTACGCCCTGCTCTGGGCGCTGAGCAGCACAGCGCTCAAGCAAGAGCGGCCAGCCATTCTGCACTGGGCGGGTTATGCGCTGGCAAGCGCGGCGTCTGCAGCCTTGTTGGGTTGGCGGCCGGATGGTCCGGTATGGCTTACCCATACGGGTTCCAGCGCGGCCACGCTCCTGAGCCTGATTCTGGCCAGCCGGGGCGTCGTGTTGTTTCTGGGGCTGCCCCCCAACGACCGTTTGTACTGGGCTGTAGCGAGCGCGGCGGCGCTGGGCTTGGCCTGGGTAGGGCCGCATGACACGGATGCACGCGTGGCCGTTTTGTCATTCTTCAATCTGGTGGTGCTGATCGGCACGTATTCGCAGTCGGCAAAACACTTCCTGCGCGGGTTCGGTCCGCGCGTGTCCGTAGCGGCGACCTTTCCTGTGCTGGCATTGGTGTGCATGAATGTGTACTTTTTGGCCCAAGGCCTGATGCGCACCAAGATAGACATGGCGGGAACCGGCACGATTCCGGTGGCGACCTGGGTGGTGACGCTGATCAGCGCTGCGGCCTTTAACTTTTTGTTCTTGTTCCTGGTTGGTTTCAGAATGCAACAAAGCCTGCAACGCCAAGCCATTCACGACGCGCTCACGGGTCTACCCAATCGCCGTGCCATGGAGCAACGCCTCCAACTGGAATGGGACCGGTCGCTACGTTATGGCAAGGCCTTTGTGGTTATTTCAGCAGACGTGGACTATTTCAAGCGCATCAACGACCAGCATGGCCATGCGGTGGGCGATGCCGCGCTGATCGCCGTGGCCCAGGCACTGCAAACCTGCGCGCGCGAGACCGACCATGTGAGCCGCTTCGGCGGTGAAGAGTTTCTGATCCTGATGCCCGAGGCACACACGCACACCGACGGTGTTCCCATGGCAGAGCGTTTGCGTGATGCCATTGCTCGATTGACGTTCACCAGTCCGACCGGCGAAGCCATCGCGCTGAGCGCCAGTTTTGGTGTGTCGGGCTGGCTCGTGGCCGACCTTAGCGGTGACGATGTATTGCGCCGCGCCGATAACGCCATGTATGCGGCCAAAGGCAAGGGGCGCAATTGCGTCGTCCTGCAGACCGAGTGAAACAACCCTATGAAAAACACCCCCACCTGCCCATCCTGCCGCAACCCCATGCAGATGCATGCACTTCCCGGCAACCACGGCCACACCGTGGAGCTGGACCTGTGCTTCCAGTGCCAGGGCATGTGGTTTGACCCGCAAGAGAACCTGAAACTCACACCCGCCGCGGTGGCCGAACTGTTCAAGGTCTTGCATGCCCAGCGCGGCGCGGCGCACCACCCCCTGTCTACCGACCTGGATTGCCCGCGCTGCCGTGGTGGTTTGACAAAAGGCTTTGATCTGGTGCGCAGCGGCCGCTACATCACCTACCGCTGTGGCAATGGGCATGGGCGCTTCAGCCCGTTTTCATCGTTCATGGTGGAGAAGGGTTTTGTGCGCCAACTGACCCGCCCCGAGATTGAAGACATTGCCAAACGTGTGGCGGTGATCCACTGCAGCAGCTGCGGTGCGCCGGCAGATATCCGCAAAGACGCGGCTTGCACACACTGCCGCTCGGCCTTCTCGTTGCTGGATCCCAAAGCGGTAGAGAAGGCGCTGGAGGGATATGCCCACGCAAGCAAGAGCACTGGGCCAACCGCCGCCAAAGCACCCGATGTGGCCGACGCCCTGATCATGCTGGAGCGCGACAAGCAGCGCGCCCAACGCGAGCAGCAAGCACAGACCGGCAGGCTGTTCACTTCCAACGACTCAACAACCGAAGTGGACCTGTGGTCCATTGGCATTGCCCTGATTGCCAGTGTGCTGGATGATTGATGGTTACTACGTTTTTTATAGCTAAATAGCCATAATCGACGGGAGCTAGACGGCAACTGGGTGCATAGGCTTGCCTGTGGCGGCAAACGCATCCAGGTTTGCCAGCGTGGTGCTGGCGATGGCTGCCAGCGCATCCTCGGTAAAAAACCCCTGGTGGCCGGTCACCACCACGTTGGGGAAGGTGAGCAGGCGGGCAAACACATCGTCCTGTATGCCCGCACCCGACAGGTCGCGGAAGAACAAACCGCCCTCCTCTTCGTATACATCCAGCCCCAGGCTGCCCAGCGTGCCGGTCTTCAGCGCAGCAATGGCGGCGCGCGTGTCGACCACCGCACCCCGGCTGGTGTTGAGCAGCATGGCACCGTGTTTCATGCTGGCAAAAGCAGCTGCGTTGATCAAATGGTGGGTGTGCGGGGTGAGCGGGCAGTGCAGGCTGACCACGTCACTGCGGGCCAGCAGCTCGGGCAGGGGCACGTATTGCACACCCATGGCCACACACGCGGGGTTGGGCGTGGGGTCTGCCGCAAGCAGTGTGCAACCAAAACCGGTCATCAGCCGGCAAAAGGTTTCACCAATACGGCCGGTGCCCACCACGCCCACGGTGCGGCCATGCACGTCAAACCCCAGCAGGCCAGCGAGCGCGAAGTTGCCTTCGCGCACACGGGCGTAGGCGCGGTGGATCTTGCGGTTCAGCGTAAGCAACAAGGCCAGCGTGTGCTCGGCCACGGCATACGGCGAATACTCGGGCACGCGACACACGGCCATGCCTAGTTCTTGTGCGGCCACCAGGTCCACCTGGTTGAAGCCTGCGCAGCGCAGCACCACCAGGCGCACGCCCAGAGCGTGCAAACCTTGCAGCACCTTGCGGTCCAGTTGGTCGTTGACAAACACGCACACGGCATCCGCCCCTGCAGCGGTAGCCACAGTACTGGCATCGAGCCGTGCTTCCAGAAAGGTAAAGGTGTGGCCGCCGAAGCCAGAGGAGCGCTCCAGCGCCTGGCGGTCGTAAAGGCGGGTGCTGTAGACGGTGACGTGCATGGTGGTTCCGGTGCGGGCTAGAGCCCTGTTTGTTCAAAATCGATAAAGCCATGTTCGACATTGGTGGCCACCAGTTTGACGTGCACCTTGTCGCCCACCCGCAGCGCACTGGCACCCCGGATCATCTTGCCCTCTGCAGGGGGGTTCAACAGGCGAATCCACACGCCGTCGGCCGCGTGGCCGGTAACGAAGGCTTCAAAGCGCTGGCCCAGGCGCGACTCCAACAGCAGCGCCGCCTCGGATTTGCGCATCTGGCGCTCCACCTTTTGCGCCGCATCTTCCTGGCGTGTGCAGTGCACGGCCAAGGCATCGAGCTCAGCTTCAGAATAGGGTGATGGCTGTTTGGCCAGGGCCGCCTTGAGCAATCGGGCGGTAATCAGGTCGGGGAAGCGCCGGTTGGGCGCGGTGGAGTGGGTGTAGTCGGTAACCGCCAGGCCAAAGTGGCCCACTGCCTCGGCTCCGGGCGACTCCAGCACATATTCGCCCCGCCCCATCAGTTTGACAATCACCAGCGACAGATCAGCAAACCGCTGCGGGTCTATCCTCCTGCGCTTGGCCAGAAAATTTTCCAGCGCCTTGGAGTCGGGCTGCGGGGGCAAGATCTCGCCATACTCTTTGGCCACCGCCACGATGCGCAGCCAGCGTTCGGGCGAGCGCACTACGCGGCGCAAAGAGGCCAGCCCCTGCCCCGCCAGAAAACGGGCGGTGCAGGTGTTGGTGGCAATCATCACCTCTTCAATCAGCTGGCGGGCGCGGTTGTGCACCTGTAGCTGGATGTCGGCCACGCGTTCACCGTCAAAGGTGACGCGGGGCTGAAAGCTTTCGAACTCCAGCGAGCCTTCGCCGCGCCGTCGTGCCCGCAGCTGCTGGGCCAGCGCGTCTTGCGTGCGCAACTGCGCGTCCAGCCCCGGCAATGCGGCAGCCGCGGCAGGCAGGTCAGCCTGTCCATCGAGCCAGGCGCTGACCGCGTCATAAGCCAGTTTGGCCTGGTTACGCACTTTGGCGCGGTAAATGGTGGAGCCTGCCAGTGATGCATCGGCGTTAAACACCATTTCGGTCACCATGGCCAGGCGGTCCTGCTGGGCGTTGAGCGAGGTCAGGTCGGTGGACAGGCGTTCGGGCAGCATGGGGAAGATGCGGGCCGATGTGTAGACCGAGGTAGTGTTAGTGCTGGCGTGGTGGTCAATGGGTGAGTCGCATGGCACCAGGGCATCCACATCGGCAATGGCTACCCACAGGCGCACATTGCCGTTGGGCAAGGCCTCGGACACGGTGAGCTGGTCCAGGTCCATCGAGTCGTCGTTGTCAATGGAGCACCACTGCAAGGCGGTCAGGTCGTGGATGGCGGGGTCGTTGTCGGCGCCCGGGCCGGTGATGCTGGCAAGCTGCGCCTCCACGCGCTGCGAAAACTCTGGCAGAAGACCGCGCTCGGTCATGGCGTGGATGGCAATGCGAACCAGGTCGCTGCGATGATGGGTGCGGTGGTGGGTTTGCATAGGGCCAATATACCCTGTGCACCAAAAAAAACTTACCCCTGCCCTCTGTGGGCTAGGTTGTGGATAAGCGTGTTCACAAGCCGCCAAACCCGCGCCAGGCTTGGCCGCCAAGACCGTGCCTTGTTTTTAAGCGCTGGTGGAGTGGGCGATTTTTTCGGTTGGCGAGTGTGGTAGAGCAGCTTTGCCCGACCCCGGCCGCAGCGCCAGACCACCATGCAAATGCCGCACTTGCGCAAACCCCTGGCTGCGCAACCACTGTGCGGCTTTGAGACTGCGTTTGCCGCTACGGCATACCAGCACCACCGGGGCCGTTTGGGCGTCCAGCCAGCTTGCGGGCAAGGTGGCCATCGTGCTCAGCGGCACATTGATGGCGGCCAGGGGACCGTAACGCAGGCCGCGGCTGGCGTGGTGTTCTGCTGCCTCACGCACATCCAGCAAGCGGGTCTTGGGGTGGGTGGCCAGAAAGGTGCCCAGCTCGTCCCATTGCAGGGTCATGGCGGCGGCTTCTTCTGCACTGCAGGGCAGGTCAAATGCGGCCATGTCAGACGCCTGCCGTTCGTCGTCACCAGAATGCAGAGCCAGCAAGGCCTGGCCACAGCGGGCAATGGCGGTACAGGCTGTTGCAATCCATTGCGCACTTGCCAAAGGCCCTATCGACAAACGCACGGCCGAAGTGGTGCGCCACGCAGGCAGGCCCATGGCTTGCAGCACAAAACTGGGCGCTGCCTTGGCGGCACTGCAGGCACTGCCAGCGCTGACACGCAAACCCGCCGCATCAAATACATCCAGCATGGCTTTGCTGCTGATACCCGGTACAGAGAAGTTCAAGGTGGTGGGCAGGCTGTGCGCCAGCGGCACGTTGAAAACAATGGCCGGGAAGGCGCTACGCAAACTGCGCTCCAGCTGGTCACGGTAGCCGCGCAGCGTGGCGGCGCTGGCAAAGGTGTCGCCCTGTTGCAGGGCTTGCAGCACGGCACCCAGGGCTGCTATGCCTGGCATGTTCTCGGTGCCGCTGCGCAGGCCACCCTCTTGCCCGCCGCCGGCCATCAGCGGTGTAAAGGGCGCGCCACGGCGCACATACAACATGCCTATTCCTTTGGGTGCATACAGCTTGTGACCCGAGAAGGGCGCGTAGTCTATGCGGCTGTGCTGCAGGTCCAGGTTCATCTTGCCAAGGGCCTGCACACAGTCCACCAGCCACAGGGCCTGGCTGCGGGTTTGGAGCAACATGTCTTCGATGGCGGCCAGGTTGGTGATGACGCCGGTCTCATTGTTTGCGGCCATGGTGCACAACAAGGCAGTATCGGGCAACCAGGCGGCCAGGGCTTGCAGGTCATGCTGGCCTTCACTGTCCACCGGCAGCGCACGCAACTCCAGATCCAGGCCCAAGACATGGTTCCAGTGTGCCAGCGCCTGCGGTACTGCCTTGTGCTCGGTGGCGCCGTACACCAGCAAGCGGGCCCCCTGCCCTGCACCACGCGCGCCCAGGGATCGCAGAGCCGACAGCACGGCGGTTTGTATGCCTTCTGTGGCACCGCTGGTGAAGATCACGTGGCCATCGCCCGCGCCCAACACCTGTGCGGCGCTGGCGCGGGTCTGGTCCAACAGATCCTTGGCCACGATTCCGTGGGTGTGGCTGCTGCTGGGATTGCCATATTGCTCGCCCATGGCGCGGGTAGCGGCTGCCATGGCAGCGGGCAACACAGGGGTGGTGGCGTTGGAGTCGAGGTACAGGGTGTTGGGCATGGCCGAAAGTGTAAAAAAGCCCGAAGGGAAAAATGTTCCAAACTTCACCCAAAAACCCAACGATGGAGAATATAATTCTTCACTAATAAAACATTAGTAGAACTCCATGCTAGACAGACTCGATATGCAGATACTGGATGCCCTGCAGCGCGACGCGACACTCTCCATGGTGCAGCTGGGCGCGCAGGTGGGCTTGTCCAGCACGCCGTGCTGGAAAAGGGTCAAGCGGCTGGAAGATGAGGGCTATATCGAGCGGCGAGTGGCAGTTGTCAACCGCCACAAGGTGGGCCTGCCGGTGACGGTGTTTGTCAGCATCCGCGCCGGCCAGCACGACGAGAAATGGTTAGCCCGCTTTGCCGCCGTGGTCAGCACCCTGCCCGAAGTGCAGGAGTTCCACCGCATGAGTGGCGATGTGGACTACCTGCTGAAGGTAGCGGCCTCCAGCATTGAGGGCTACGACCGCTTCTACAAAAAACTGATCAGCCTGGTGGATCTGGCGGGCGTGTCGTCAGCCTTCTCCATGGAACAGATCAAGAGCAGCACGGCCCTGCCCCTGGTTTAGAGACCATGGCCTTCCACGTAGTGTTGGCCGCTTGAATACCCTCTGCGCGCTGTTCTCGGGGTAGTCTTGGGTCAACGGTGTGGCACTGTGGTTGGCGGTATTGGCGGAGTCAAGTTTTGGCTGATTCGGGCCAACTACAGTCATTCACTCATGTCCGCTGTGGAGATCCGTAAATCGCGCGTTTGTGGCCCAGAACCACCTGTCCAAGTAAGCCCGCACGCTCATCGCCTTCAAAATCCCCTCAAACCCCAAGACACCCAACTTTGATGAAGTCGTGGCAGTAGGTTCAGCTTGTCGCTTTCTCCTACACTGGGTAGCATTGGCTTCCAACATTGGACTGCAGGTTCTGCAAAAAGCAACACGGCAAGGGCAAAGGTAAAAAACTTTTGAACACTACTCACACCAATTCACTTCTAGACCACTGGCTGGTGAAGGCTGCTCGCGCGAGCGATCCATCACGCAATCTGCCAAATGATGTGGATATCACCGGTTCGCCGTCCCACGAATGGCAGCAGGTGGCGACGCTATTTGGAATCTCCACCGTTGAACTGGCCCGACGGGTCGCGGCTGCCTTTGGCTGTGTGGCGACTGACCTTGCTGACTTCCATCCCGAACAAGGCAGCCCGCTGATAGAGCGCACATGTCGTGCCAAAGGGTTGGTGCCGCTGTGGTTTGACAATGCGAATTTGCATTGTGCTGTTTCGGACCCGCGCCTCTCGGTCGAAGACCTTTCCCTGCTGCGCATCGCATCCAAGAGAACCATTCATCTGTCGGTGCTTGCGCCGGATGAAGTGGATACCTGCCTCACCCGATTGTTTGCGTCTTCTGGTGCGGCACACGACAAGTCAAACGAAATTGACTTGCTTGATAGTTCTACGTTTGGCGAAGAAAAGCACATCGTCAAACTCGCGCGCGCTTTGTTTCGGTCGGCCATTGACAAAGGTGCATCCGACGTCCACGTGCATCCTTTTGTCGGGGGGGGCGCGATCCGGTTTCGTATTGACGGCGTATTGCGGCGTATAGCCACGGTGCCTTTTGAATCCTTAGCGGAATTGTCACGGTATCTCGGTGCCCATGCGGGGCTGGAGATCAACTCGCTCAAGCCGCGCGACGGGCGACTGCGCCTGAAATACGGTCAGCGTATGGTGGACGTGCGCTTGTCAATTCTTCCGGTACACGACGGTGAACGTATCGTTTGTCGTCTGCTGGACCAGGGGCGGTCCTTCTCGCTCAAGCAAAGTGGTTTTGCCCCTGGTGATGCGCAAGCACTGCGCAGAATGGTGAACAACAATGCAGGCATCGTGTTGCTCACCGGCCCCACGGGCTCTGGCAAGACATCAACCCTATATGCCTTGCTGGCGAGCCTGAACCGGGTGGACATCAACATCGTGACGATTGAGGACCCTGTTGAGTATGTGCTGCCAGGCATTTCCCAAGTGCAGGTTAATTCCAAACATGGGTTGTCGTTTGCCGACACGCTGCGCGCCATCCTTCGCCAGGACCCCGATGTCATCCTGATCGGTGAAATCCGCGACAGCGAAACGGCACGAATCGCAGCACAGGCTGCGCTTACGGGGCATTTGGTGTTGTCTACGTTGCACACCAACGATGCGTTGGGAACCATCCCGCGCCTGATTGACCTCGGCCTGGAGCCGAGCACGCTGGCAGATGCCCTTATTGGGGTGGTATCGCAGCGGTTGGCGCGCAAGTTGTGCGACCAATGCAAGCAACCTGCTACAGCCCCTTTGAGTGCCGACGAAGCCGAGTTCGCCCGCATCGTCGGCGAAGCCCCACCCTACCGTGCCGTGGGCTGCGAGCATTGTGGCTTGACCGGCTATAGGGGCAGACTACCGCTGGTGGAGAGACTGGAGCTCAACGCAAACCTGCGCCAAAGCATGCTCGACGGCACACATAGCAGTGACGCGCTTTCCCGCGAAGCTGGCGACTCCCTGCACGTCATGGCTGCAAGTGCCCGCGACTGGGTTGTTTCAGGCTTGACGTCGCCCCAGGAGGTGCATCGGGCTTTGGGCATGGGCTTCTGGAATGGGCTTTGCAAGATCCACGGCGCAAGTACGACGAACTACACGATGGCCGATGCGGACGACACTGCAGCTTCCGAAAGCAGGTTGTCGATCTTGCTGGTCTCAGACGACGTAGAGTTGATTGCCAACCTGGGTGCGCAAGTTGATTTCGAAGTACTCAGTGCCGCAAGCCCCGAGCAGGCCAATGCCATGTTAAAGAAGCACCCGGGCGTTGTCGGTATTCTCATTGACGGGCAATTGCTCGCCGACCCGCAGGCGATGCTCGCTACGCTTCGTACCGAGCTTGCGTGGAGCGGCCTGCCCGTGTTGTTCATCGTGGGTGGCGACAGCATTGACGATCACATTACCACCCTGTTACAGCGGTTTGGGGCTCGCTCCATTCACCGCAGCGAGATTGCAACCTCACAAGCACTTCAGAGTGTGGTCAATTCACTATTGCAAGCCGGAAACTGAAGAGTTGATAAACCGATAAGAAAGGAAAAGTAGATGACGATCCATAAAAGAAATGGTTTCACCTTAGTGGAAATCCTTGTCACTTTGGTTGTTATCGGCCTACTTGCCGCAGTGGCAGTTCCGGCGTACCAGAGCTACGTAACCCGGTCGCGTGTGGCAGAAGCACTAGAGTTTGCTGATGCTGCGCGTGTTCCGGTCGATCTCGCCCTGGCAAATGGCACAAGCCCCGCTACTGATTTATTGGGCAGTGGCGGCAAAAAGGTGGACATGATGACCGCAGTCACCTGGAACCACGGCAAGCCCGGCAGCAATCTGGCTGGCTATGTCCTTGCCGAAATGGATTTACCCGGCATTGGCGTTCGCAAGGTACTGGCACTGGAGCGGGGCAACGATGGCTCCTGGCACTGCACCAGCGCAGTGGGGCACGTGGGTGTGGCGCAGGCCTTGGAGCCGAGTTACTTGCCTGCCGTTTGCCGCGATGGTGCAATGCTTGCCAAGGCCGGCGCACCAGGCGCGTCTCCCGCAAGCGCACCAGCTGCCACCGCCTGTGCCGCCGATCAAGAGCAGATCACCACCCAGGACAGCGCCGGAAAACCCCAGCAGGCCTGCGCACCGCGATGCGCCGCCGGACAGAAGCGCGACCCGTCGAATCTAGCGAACTGCGTTGCTGATAAACCCGTGCCCCCGCCAAGTCCGGCTGCAGCGCCTTCCGCTCCGGCGACGACTCCCGCACCAGCTCCGGCAGCGACGCCACCGCGTCCGCAGCCAGGTCCCCAGACACAAAAACCGACCATGGCCAATAACCCCTGCGCCCCGGATGGCATCTGGGTACCTGACACCCCGGAGGTCACGGATAAATACGGAACAACGATGAGGCAGGCAGATCCTGACTTCAGCAAGGGGCCTGTCAGCGGTAGATGTATGGATCCCGGTAATCGTCAAGGTGATCTTTACGCCGATGTTCAGTGCCGCCAATGCACCGGCCCCGCACAAATTTGTGAGCAGATTCACTTTTCCACGACATGCAAGTGGCCGAACAACGCCTGCGGAACGCAGATCACCAATCGTCTGGATGGAACCAAGACCGTTATCCGCGGCTGTGCGAACAACGAATTTGTTCGCATGGATTGGTATCTAGGGACGTCCGATGAGGACAAGTGTGATGTCATTAAAAATAATCAGCATGTCGCTTTCCAATGCTCCTTTGCGTGCACGAAAAAAGATTGCAACAGTGGTTTGCGGCCGCCCGAATCTACGCTTTGGACACCAAAAAAATGATCTAGCCGCTGGTAAGGCTATTAGCCGATGAGGATGTCCACGTGAACTCTCAGGATGATGATCTTGACGCATTGCGCCGGCTGGCCTCCGATCGCCGTGAGGGAACTGCGGGAGCGAAGAAGCCGACACCTCGTGGGCCCGGTTTGGCGAAATCAACTTCGAAAATTGAGGACCTCGCCGACCTGGTGGGACACCGGACGACAGGCACTTCGGCATCTGCTCCTCGTGGATCTGCCCAAACTGGCTCAGCCAAGGCCCCGGCAGCGCAAGAGTCATTGGAGGGACTATTGCAGGGCAATCTCACGTCGCACATAAGAACGGTGGAGGCAGCGAATTCACCGATTGGGTCTGCTGAATCAATTGCAGACCTGGTACACCGATCACCCTTGACGAGCAGCCAGCGCATGCCTGCGCCTGGTGCGACTGCCCCTGCTCAAACAAAGGCCTTGCCAGTCAAGCTAACCCGAGAAGCCTTCAGCGAGGACGAACTGCCGGTTGAACGACCCGCACGAACTTTTCAAATCAGCCATTGGGTGCAGCGCGCAGGTATCGGCCTGCTCGTGGTGGGATTGGCCTTTGCGGGCTACCGCTACCACGTTGTATCTAAAACCTACCCCACGCCACTCGCCGAGAAAGTTGCTGAATTGGCCAGCGAGACCGAGGCCTATTACGCAAAGCACCGTGCCATGCCGAAAACGCTGATGGAACTCGACGGGTTCCCGTCTGGGGCGATCCAGTGGCCGGTCGAAAACTATGGCTTGCGTTCCAAGGAGCGACGCGTGGAGTTTTTCTTTGGCAGTGACGTAGGTAACAGTTTTTATGTGATTGGCCGCTATGGGGAGGAAGCGTGGCTTTTTGCAAACGATCAGCAACCGAATTTGCAGCAAGTACCAGCTTATTAAAGGAGAAACTAATGCGACATATTTTTGCCCTATTGCTCTCGTTGACACTGACTAGCCCGGCCTGGGCCGCCCTCGACTATCACAAGGAAGGCGCCATCTGCGACAAAAAGGCCGGTTTCTGTGCGGACCACATGGGCGTGTCACTCGGGCTGACCAAGCTTTATCTCGGTGAGAAGGCCGAACAGAAACTGATGGCCATGATCAATAAGGTGGGCTCTGACGCGTTCAACCCAAAGGAATTCACCATGAGCGGTGGGCTCACATGCCACACTGACGAGAAGCAGTGTTGGACGAGCAGGTTTCGCGAGAAGCCACACGACAAGGCCACCCGGACGCTATTCAATAAGTAGGCCCAGATACCGGACCCGCAAGGAAAGATAAGGCTCAGAACTATGGGTAAGCTCGTTACCACATTGGCAGCCTCTTTATCAATAGTTACTGGTGTTTGCGCCACGGAGCTTGCGGGTACCGCTTGGCAGCTGCAATCAATCCAATCGATGGATGACTCGCAGGGCACGACCAGTATCCCTGACCCGAGCCGACTCACTGTCGCGTTTGGTGCAGACGGGCGTGCAAGCTTTCAACTCGACTGCAATCGTGGCATGGGCGACTGGAAGGTGGAGTCCACCCACACGGACTCGGGCAGGCTGACCTTTGGCTCGATTGCCGCTACGCGGGCGATGTGCGCGCCGCCGCAGATGGATGTACGGGTGGCTCGCGACATGGTACATGTGCGCTCCTACCAGCTGAAGGACGGCAAGCTGTTCATGTCTCTGATGGCCGATGGTGGAATCTACGAATGGGCACCCCTGAAGGTGGCAGGTGCGGCGTCAAACAGCGAGCCAACCGTCAAGCCAGTGCAGTTTCCGAAAGGCAAGACATCCGCCGTGATTCGCGATCGAATCGTCGGCAGCCAGACGATCGACTATCAACTACAAGCCGAGGCAGGCAAACTCCTAAAGGTCAATCTCAAGGACAGCAAAAGGGCGAGCTACTTCAATCTGTTGCCGCCAGATTCATCCGACGCGGCGATGTTCAACGGATCGCTTGGCGATAACCGATTCACCGGCTTATTGCCGGACGATGGTATCTATACGCTTCGCGTCTATCTCATGCGCGCCGCCGCCCGGCGCAACGAGAGTAGTGACTTTACGTTGTCGGTCAGCGTGACAGGCGGGTCACTCAAGCCCCTTTCGACCAAGCGGGATGCTTTGCTGCCTGGTACACGCTTTCACGCCAGTACGCCGATGGTGACCTGCACGCCGGCCTACTCGAACTCTAGACAATGTGAAGCTTTCGTAGTGCGTCGTGGCAACGACGGCACTGCAACGGTGGAATTGCGCTGGGACGGCGAGCACAAGCGTCGGATACTGTTTGTCAAGGGCGAGCCGAAGGCGTCTGATTCATCGCAGCGTCTGAGCACCACGCGCGACGAGCGGGGCTGGAAGGTACGGCTCGGCGAAGACGAACTCTTCGAGATTCCAGAGGCATTGGTTTTTGGCGGCTGAAGTAGCCTTAAGCTTCATGGCAACCAGCAGCGCAAGGGGCCTCATCTAAGGAAAACGAAAAGTCAGGTTGAGGGACGAAAACTTGATTCCATGCAATTTATTTCAGGGCCTGCAGGCCGACTGGCGCCGCAACGATCATTCTTTAGCGAGCGTCAGCTTTCTGAAGTTCAACAGGTGAACTTGGGCCCCGCTTTGGGTCGCAAAGCGACATTCACCCCGAATATCCCACGCCGCGATACGCACACACCACACCCGCCACTTCGAGCGCCAAGAGCATCCATTTGCTATCGAGTTTATAGCAATATATCTATATTCAACGGGGGCTAGTGGCACATTTCATCTGCAACAATTGCGTTCACGGCCAATTTGCCGTTTCGGCCCCGCTCCAGGCTAGAACAAACCTCGCTGGGCACAAACCAGCGCGGCGAAGCTATCGCCCAAGGGGTGCAGGATGGCATCTGCAATCGGCTGCAATTGTTTGCTCAGATAGTGCGCGTAGTCGATGCGGGACTGGCGGGTCTCCAACGGTTCGGGGCCGTTCTGGGTCATCACGTATTGAATCCAGCCGCCGGTTTGGTATTGCATGGGTCGGCCCACGCGCGCGTTGTGCGCGTCGGCTATACGTGCAGCGCGCACCTGCGGTGGAACGTTGACCTGGTAGGCATCCAGCCGGTGGCGCAGGCGCTTGCGGTAGATCAACAGGTCGTCCTTGGCGCCTGCCAGGGTGGCCTGCGCATAGTCGGTCACAAACTCTTTGTAGGGCTGGGCATGGAAGATGCGAGAGAGCAAGCCTTCCTGAAACTGCCGCGCCAACAGGGTCCAGTCGCTGCGGGCCATTTCCAGCCCGCGAAAGACCAGCTCCTCCTTGCCCGCCGCGTCGATGCTCAGGCCCGCATAGCGCTTCTTGCTGCCCACGTCTGAGCCGCGGATGGTGGGCATGAAGAATTTTGCGTAGTGGGTGTCGAACTCGATCTCCAGAAAATTCTCCAGGCCCTGCTCTTCTTGCAGCGTCCGCGTCCACCAGGCGTTGATGTCGCGCACCAGCTCTGCAGCCACGGCGTGCGCCTCGGCGTTGCTGTGGGTGCGGCCCAGCCAGATGAAGATGGAGTCTGTGTCGCCGTAGATGGCTTCATACCCACGCTTCTCCACGAAGACTTGCGTGCGCTTCACGATCTCGTGCCCGCGCAGGGTCACGGCCGACACCAGCTCGGGGTTGAAGAAGCGGCATTCGCTGGCACCCAGCACCCCGGCAAAGGAGTTCATCAGCAGCTTTAGCGCCTGCGACAGGGGTTCGTTCCTGGTGCGCTTGGCTTCATCGCGGCTGCGCCATAGCGTGGTCACGATTTCCGGCAGGCAATGCGTGTCGCGCGAGAACAGCGTATCCATGGGGCCGTGGATTTGCGCCTCGGGGTTGCTGGCGTGTTGGCCCTCGGCGTAGCCCACCGGGTCCACACAGTAGGTGCGGATGATGGAGGGGTACAGGCTCTTGTAGTCCAGAACCACCACCGAATCGTAGAAGCCCGGCTTGGAGTCCATCACATAACCACCGGGATAGGCCTTGCGCTGGATCTCGCCAACGCTGGGTGCCACGTAGCCCAGGCGGTGCATGCGGGGCAGGTAGTGGTGGCTGAATGCGGCAATGGAGCCACCAAAGTGGTCCGCAGCCAGGCCGGTGGTGTGCGCCCGTTCCATCACAAACTGCAGCAATTGCGCCTTCTCAAAAATGCGCAAAACCAGCTCGCAGTCGCGGATGTTGTAAATGGCCAGCGCCGGTTTGTCGTCGCGGTAGCGCCGGTTGATCTCGGCCATCTTGTCGTAGGCATCGCCAATGGCCTTGCCCTCACCCAGCAGCGCCTGCGAGACGCTTTCCAGGCTGAACGACGGGAAACTCCAAACGGCGGCGCGCAGCGCCTCGATCCCGTCCACGATCAAGCGGCCCGGGGTGGGTGCGAAGAGATAGCCCTGCTTGCCCGGATGGGTGCGCCATTGGATCGGCTGGCGCTCGCGGCCCAGCAGCAACGGCGTGGCGCACTCGTCTGCCGTCTTCTGCAACACGCGCAGGTCAAACTGAATGACGCTCCAGCCCATGATGACGTCCGGGTCGTTGCGCGCAAACCAGTCGTTCAGGCTTTCGACCATGGCCTTGCGGGTCGGCAGGTACACCAGAGCAAAGTCCAGCTGCTCGGCGGGTTCAGTGCCTTCGGTAGGCTCCTGTGTAGGCTCGCCCAGCATAAAGACCACGCGCTCTGGCATGCCATCCAGCGCGATGGAGTACAGCGCACCGGTCTCGCTCGTCTCGATGTCCAAGGACACACACTTGAGCACCGGGCGATAGTCCGGATCAGGCTTGAGCTTGCAGTCGATGACGGTGCTGGCTTGCGCGAGGCGCCCGCCCTCTATCACCACACCGGCGGTGATGAATCGCTCCATCAGGTAGCGGTCATGGGGACGCACATCGGCTTCCAGCAGGGGAATGTTCTGCGGCGCCAGCTTGCGTGCCAGTTGCCCAAGCTGGCGAAACTGTTTGGCATAGACCCCTACGACGGAGCCCTGTTGAAAGGTTTTGAGACCGAGTTCGCGCAGCTGCATGCCAGGCATAGCCGCAATCTGTGCCTCTACCGCTGCGCGGAACCGGGTCTCTACAAAAGCCACCGGCGTTTGCCCGGTCAGCAGCACCTTCAGCGGCCCGCTGTCCGTTGCCAGCCAGAACTCTATCTCGGTGCCCGTGGGCGTGTCCCGCCAGTTGCGGGTCAGGATGAAACCCTTGCGTTGGGTAGGCATGGGAAGGATGAGAGGGGATGCTGTGGCTATTGCTGTTGTCGGCAAGGGGGTAGGCAGTGTACGCGCAATAATTTGCACCCTGGCCGCTTCGGCGCATGGGTGCGCGGCGTACAGGTGCGCGCGCAGGAATTTCCTTTGATCGCTTCTAATTTGGTAGCAAGATATCCATATTTCACGGGGGCTATGGGCCATTTTTACGCAAGGTGATCGCTCAAAGCCCCCCAACAACCTAAAGGTGCAAGTCTCCATGCTCGCAACCATTCCCCGCTTCACCACCGAACGCCTGGTGCTACGCGCCTTCGCACCGGATGACTTTGAGCCCATGGCGGCTTTCTTTGCGGACCCGGTGTCCGCTAGCTACGGCGGCCCGTGCGGACGCGACGATGCCTGGCGCAAGTTTGCGGTGTACTCAGGCCACTGGATGCTGCGTGGCTTTGGGCCCTGGGCGCTTGAAGAGAAGGCCAGCGGTGCCTTTGTGGGTGTGTCCGGCCTGTGGTACCCGGAGGGTTGGTCAGAGCCCGAAATCACCTGGGCGCTGGTGCCCGGCCAGCACGGCAAGGGTTATGCAACAGAGGCTGCCAAACGCGCCCTGCAGGCGGCCTACGAGCATTTTGGCTGGACCACGGCCATCAGCGTGGTCGCCACCAACAACCCCGCCTCGATGGCGGTGGCCGAGCGCATGGGAGCGCGGCACGAAAGCACGATACCGTTTCGCCAGGGGCAAGCCCATGTCTACCGGCACAAAGGGCCCGGTAGCCTCACCTGAAGCAGTTGTGCTGCCATGCTGGGGTCATCGGGGTCTGTGACTAGCGTACAAACCCAGTCGCCGCCCGCCTCCGCCACTGCAAGGCCTTCCACTTTGGGTGCACCATCTAGCAAGTGCAGGCTTTGCAAGCTGCCGTCCGCGCCCACGGTACCAATGGCAGAGCCCACACAAAGACCATCTTCATAGCTGTTGTCGGTGCTCTCGGCCACGGCGCTGAAGGCCCAGGCACCGCCGTGCAGCGCCGCGCCGTCGGTAAAACCCAGCGGCACATCACCCACGCGGCCCAACTCCAGCAGCTGCACACTCTTGGCAGCCGGTACCTGCGTTTGCACCCCAGCCAGCCAAGGCGCCATCTGATTCCAGTCAAACCGAATGCAGGCGTTGAGCACATGGCCTTGGTTGCCGCGTTGCAGTAGCAACAGTTCACCACTGACCAGCAGTGCGCCTTCAATATTCAGATCGACAAAACGTTTGCGCAGGGGGGCATAGAGCGCCGCAAGGTCCACCGTCGCCATGCGGCCATTAGGAGCGCCCTGCACGTCCAGCGCGATCAAGACGCCGGTTTCACGGTTGGGTTTGGAGCCCGAGCCCAGCGCCAGCAAGGCTCCCGCAGGGCAGCCCGGCAGCGGAGGAAGATGGACCAGGCTCTCGAAATCGGGCTTGGCTTTCTTGCGCTTGCCTTTGTCCTGGGGTAGGTCACCATCAAGTAGGCGCAATAACGAGCCCATAGGGTTCGTTGGTACGTCGAATATGCCCAGGTGCAGTTCATCGTCTGCCACCACATACAAGCGCTGGCGCACCCGCACCAGACCGCTGGCCGCGCTCAGGTGGCCCAGCCCACGCAGGTGCTGTTCGGGGTTTATGCGCAAGGTTTGGATCAGCAGCGGGCTTAGTGAGTGACTTGCCATACAGGCCTTATCAATGGTTTGTGGCATGGTACAGGCTGCAATTGGGGTAACCTCGCCGCCTCACTACAAAAAGGTCCACCATGAAAAAACTCGAAGTCACCATCCAGCTGGAAATGTCCGTACCCGATGATTGGGAGCTGTCCACCACCTCCGAAGGCGGGCAGGTCCTCAAGCTGCCCAATGACCAGTACCTGGACCTGGCCATCGAGCCGCTGTTTGCCAGCGACCCCGAAGAGACCTGGACCAGCACAGAAGACAACGATGCCCTGAACGATATCTTGGACATGGTTGAGAGCGAAGAAGTGACCTACGAGTTCGTCACACACTGAGTCGCCCAGGTTCACTCCATGCGCCCTCTTTCGCTCCATGTGGTCAATGGCGACGTGTACAGCGTGCACTTGCCGGACGGATCACACGTGGGCAACCTGAAGCGTATTGGCACCATCTGGAAGTTCAAGGCAGTCGGTTATGAACCGGACGGTGCCGTAGTGCCAGGTGGTGGTCCACTCACCGACCGCCACAACACCGTGTTTGCCACACCAGATGTGGTGGAGGTAAACGCCAGCCTGGGCCTGCACTTGGTTACCGGAAGCTCCCATGACTAATCCGCAATGGTTCCTGCTGATCGGCAGCTTGCTGCTGGTGCGTGGCCTTACCGCGAGCTGGCTCAAGCGCTTGCCAGTGACACCACCCATCATTTACCTTGCAGTGGGTATGCTGGTGGGCCCCAGCGCCTTGAACCTTTTCCACTTCAATCCGCTCAAGGAGTCCGCGCTGTTGGAAGTGTTGACAGAGGTGGTGGTGTTGGTATCGCTGTTCTCTGCCGGCGTCAAAATGCCGGGCGCGTTTACCTTCTCGCGATGGCGCGCGCCTATCTTGCTGGCAACCGTGTCGATGACGCTCACCGTTGCACTTGTTGCTGCATTTGCGGTGCTGGTACTGGGGCTACCGCTAGGTGCCGGCGTGCTGCTGGGGGCCATACTGGCGCCTACTGATCCGGTTCTCGCTACCGACGTGCAAATCCGCCATCCGGGCGACCGCGATCAATTGCGTTTTACCCTGACCTGCGAAGCCGGCATGAACGATGGCAGCGCCTTTCCCTTTGTCATGCTGGGCTTGGGGCTACTGGGTCTGCACCATTTGGGCGACAACGGCATGCGCTGGGTTCTGGTGGAAGTGTTGTGGGCCACAGCCAGCGCCGTTGTGATTGGCGTGATGGGAGGCGTTGCGCTTGCCCGCCTGGGCTGGAAGTTGCGGCGCAACGCACCGCAGCATGCGTTGATGGATGACTTCTTGGGTCTTGGCCTCATCGGTGTGGTCTATGGACTGTGCGTACTGGTCCAGGCTTGGGGGTTCCTGGGGGTATTTTTTGCAGCCGTTGCGTTGCGCCAGACCGAGCAAGGCCTGGCGAACACACAACCCTCGCCCATGCCCACCGTGAGTGAAGGCGCGCTGATATTCAAAGAGCATCTGGAGCGGCTGTCGGAGATGGTGTTGGTCATCCTGATCGGCGGCACCCTGTTCATCAACTCCTGGTCCTGGGCGGCCGTAGGCCTGAGCCTCTTCATATTTGTTGTAGCACGCCCCTTGAGTGTGCTGGTGGGCCTGGCTGGCTCCGGAACAGCCTGGAAGATTCGCGGCCTCTCGGCCTGGTTTGGCGTGCGCGGCGTGGGCTCCCTGTACTACCTGATGTTCGCCATACAGCATGGTCTGGGCGAGGCACTGGCGCTAGAGTTGATTCACTTCACGCTGATCGTGGTCACTCTGTCCATCCTGTTGCACGGCACAAGCGTAAAGCCCTTGCTGGGGTTGTTCTGGAAGCGTGCCCGACCCACATCGGACACATCCCCAGGCCCATAAGCGCTTCACTTTGCGCGGGAATACGGTTCGCGCGCACAAAAAAAAAGGCCAGACAGCCCAAGCTGTTCTGGCCTCACCCCGATCAAAACACTAACCAAAACCCTAGCCCTCAAAATATGAAAGCGCTTTCATTGTGCTGCATATGAGCGACTGGCAGCAACCGGGTAGATACCCTAGGTGACATGGATGGAGGGCGATGCTACATTCATGAAAGCGCTTTCATAAAACACCATTCATCGCCCATTTATGCCTAATTGGCCAGCACAAGGCGACCCGTTCGCCAAGGAAATTTCTTCATGAAGCTGCCGGCACCATTGCGTCTATCGCCACGCTGGGCTCCCTTTGTACTCCTGAGCCCATTTGTCATTCTCTTCCTGGTTTTTGGGCTCTTCCCTTTGGGCTTCTCCATGTACCTGGCCTTTCAGTCATGGGAGCCCACCAGCGGCCTGGAAGCGATGCGTTTTGTGGGCATGGACAACTTTGTCTTTGCACTGCACGACGAGTGGTTCTGGAAGTCACTCAAGAACACGGCATGGCTCGCGCTGGTGTCGGGTGTGCCGCAGCATCTGGTGGCGATTCCATTGGCCTATTTCATCCACTCCTCGTTTCGACGCATGCGCAACGGTGTGGTTGGGGCCTACTTCATGCCGTACATCACGTCCTCGGTAGCGATTGCAATCCTGTTCAGTTCACTGTTTTCCACCGACTTCGGACTGATCAACGTGGCGTTGCAAATGCTGCACCACACGCCGGTGGTGGGGTGGTTCATACCCGGAACCCCCATAGACTGGCTGAACCAGCCAGACAACCTCAAACCGGCCATTGCCCTCATCGTGTTCTGGCGGTACGTGGGCTTTAACCTGGTGCTCTATCTGGCCGCGCTGCAAACCATACCGCCCGACATTTACGAGGCTGCCACCATGGATGGTGCAGGACGCTTTCAGAAGTTCTGGTACATCACGCTACCGAGCCTGAAGCCGATGATGTTTTTTGGTGTGACCTTGAGCGTGATTGGAGGTCTGCAGTTGTTTGAAGAGCCTTTCATCCTGACCGGGGGCAAGGGCGGATCGGACCAGGCCGGTATGACAACTGCGGTGTATCTGTACCGCATGGCCTTTGACTTCAATGACTTTGGCGCTGCCAGCGCCATGTCGTGGTTGTTGTTTCTGGTGGTAGCCCTGCTGACCTGGGTTACCAATCGCGCCTTCCGCCAGCGCGGCCAGTGAGCAGCTTATGCAAAACCCTATGAAATCCGAACGTTTGGCTCCTTGGGCCGCCTACTGCATCGTGGGAATCGGCATGTTGTTCATGCTGGCGCCCTTCTATTTCATGTTTGTCTTTGCGACCCATTCGCGCACCGAGATCTTCAGCCTGCCGCCACCCATGTTCTTTGGCGATGACTTTCTCAACAACCTGGCAATCCTTACCAAGAAGATTGCATTCTGGCGCAACCTGGGCTGGAGTGTTTACGTGGCAATCGCTTCGACCGCATTGACGCTGCTGTTCTGTTCCATGGGTGGCTATGCGTTTGCGATGTTTCAGTTCCGCTTCAAGAACGTTCTCTTTGGCCTGGTCATGGGCACCATGTTGTTGCCGTCATTCATGAACATGATTCCGACCTTCATGATCATGGACATGCTCGGCTGGATAGACCAACCACGGGCGCTGTACATACCGGGTGCGGCCAGCGCTTTCGGTATCTTCTTGATGCGGCAGTTCGTCAGCTCGTCCATCCCACGTGAGCTGATCGAGGCCGCCCGCATGGACGGCTGCAGCGAGCTGGGCATCTACTGGCGCATCGTTCTGCCACTGCTCAAGCCCGCGCTGGGCACTCTGGGCTTGATCACCTTCATTGCTTCCTGGAACAACTTCATTGGACCGCTGATTGTGATGCGCTCCCCTGATATGTACACGCTGCCCCTGGCGTTGCGCAGCCTCCAAAGCCCGGTAGACACCGAGTGGGGTGCGCTGATGGCGGGTTCTGCCATCGCCACCCTGCCACTGGTCATCCTCTTTGTCATTTCCTCCAAACAACTCATCTCCGGTTTGACCGTGGGCGCTGTCAAGTAGACCGCGCACACCAAGCCATCGATCCATTCCATTTTCAGAACCCATGACCACGTCTGCGCATCCACTTAGCAAATCCCAGTTTCCCGACGACTTTGTATGGGGCGTTGCCACCAGCGCATTCCAGATCGAAGGCGCTCCGTTGCTAGACGGAAAAGGTCCTTCGATCTGGGACAGCTTTTGCCGTCAACCCGGCGTGATTGCCGACAACAGCAATGGCGACATTGCATGTGAGCACTACGCGCGTTGTGCGTCAGACCTGGACATGATTGCAGACCTCGGCGTGGATGCCTACCGCTTCTCCATTGCCTGGCCGCGGGTGCGTCCCAGCGGCGAGGGAGCCTGGAATGACAAAGGACTGGACTTTTATGAACGCCTGGTGGACGGTCTGCTGGATCGCGGTATAAAGCCCTATCTGACTCTCAACCACTGGGATCTGCCCGACGCATTGCAAGCCAAGGGAGGCTGGGCCAACCGCGACACGGTACACCGCTTTGTGGAATATGCAGAAGGCATACAGGCCCGCATGGGTAACCGCCTTGCCTCCATTGCCACGCACAACGAACCGTGGGTCATGGCAGTACTGGGACACGAAACGGGCGTCTTTGCACCGGGCATCAAGAACCGTGCTACCGCGGCCCAGGTCTCGCACCACCTGCTGCTGAGCCATGGCCTTGCGGTGCAGGCTCTGCGCGCTCAGGGTAGCCAGGCCTCGCTGGGAATTGTGTTGAATCTGTCGCCCATGCACGCCGCTACCCCGGCCGAAGCCGACAAGGCGCAAACCCAGCTGGAGGACGGTCGCCAGTTGCGCTGGTACATGGACCCTTTGTTCAAGGGGAGCTATCCGCAGGACGTGCTGGATCACCTGGGTGCAGACGCGCCAATGGTGCAGGCAGACGATATGAAGGCCATTGCAGTACCCATCGATTTTCTGGGCGTGAATTACTACTCGCGCTCCGTGGTTAGCGCCGACAGATCCTGGAAAGCGGAGTCCAGTGGCCTGGAAATCACCGACATGGGCTGGGAGGTCTACCCCGAAGGACTGACAGAACTCCTGGTACGCATGCAGCGCGACTACGCGGTGCCGCCCCTGTATGTGACCGAAAACGGCGGTGCATTCAAAGACACGCTTGAGAATGGACGCGTGCATGACCAGGGGCGTACCCGTTACATCCAAAGTCACATCGCAGCAGTCGCCGAGGCCATGCGCCAGGGTGTGCGCATGCAAGGCTATATGGTGTGGAGTCTGATGGACAATTTTGAATGGGCTTCCGGCTACGAGAAGCGCTTTGGCATCGTGCATGTGGACTATGCATCCCAAGTGCGCACGCTCAAGGACAGCGCGCGTTGGTACCGGGGCTTCCTGGGTCAAACCGAATAATTTCCAACAAGGACACCATCACCATGGGCCAGGTTTCACTGCGGGGTATCCGCAAGAATTACGACACGATTGAGGTCATCCGGGGCATAGACCTGGATGTTCGGGAAGGCGAATTTCTCGTATTCATCGGGCCCTCGGGTTGCGGCAAGTCGACGACGCTGCGCATGATTGCCGGTCTGGAAGACATCACCAGCGGCGATCTGATGATTGATGGCCAGCGCGCCAATGATCTGCGCCCTGCCGACCGGGGTGCCGCCATGGTCTTCCAGAGCTACGCGCTGTACCCCCACATGACGGTGGAGCAGAACATGGGATTTGCACTGAAGATGGCGGGGGTCTCCAAAGCGCAACGCAATGAGCAAGTGGGCCGTGCGGCGGAGATCTTGCGCATCACCGACTTGCTGGGACGTTACCCAAAGGAGCTCTCTGGTGGACAGCGCCAGCGGGTCGCCATTGGTCGCGCCATCGTGCGCAAGCCCAAGGTGTTCCTGTTTGACGAGCCCCTGTCCAATCTGGACGCTGCCCTGCGGGTAAACATGCGCATCGAGCTCTCGCGACTTCACAAGGAACTGCGCACCACCATGATCTATGTCACCCACGACCAAGTGGAAGCGATGACCATGGGTGACCGCATTGCCGTCTTCAACCAGGGCAAGATTGAGCAGATTGGTGGACCGATGGATCTGTATAACCGGCCCGCCAACGAGTTTGTGGCCGGTTTCATCGGCTCACCGCGTATCAACTTCATTGACCGGCCACCATCGGCCACTGCGCCGGCCCCCCACATCGAACTGTGGAAGCGTTTGACCATGGGGCAACACCCCGATGCACAGCGGGTCGGCATTCGCCCGGAGCATGTGGGCGTGGGCTATCCCAATGAAGGTGTTCCGGCCACGGTGGAGCTGGTTGAACAACTGGGCGACGCGTTGATGGTTCACCTGCGCGTTGAGGGCATCGCGGCCTTGTTGATCGCCAAGGTTGCGAGCAGCGAAGGCCTGCTGACCGCCGGACAAGCCGTAGGCCTTACGACAGGGTCAACCCCCAAAGCCTTGGCCTTTGATGGCCAAGGCTTGCTGCTGACCGCCCCTTGAGGTGCTGATCACTGCAACACCACCTATGCCGCACTCCGCTCACCAAACCCCTGTTCAATTATTTCTGACGGCCAAAGACAACGGGTTGCGCCTCGCTGCACAGCCGCGCTTAGCAATTGACAACTCCACGCCGGCGCCACTGGACCTGCCCCACGTTTTGATAAACCCTGGTCGCAGGTTTCAGGCGATCTTGGGCTTCGGAGGCGCGTTCACCGAAGCTGCAGCAGTCACGTGGAAGGCTCTGCCGGCAGCCCAGGCAGATCAGGTCTTGCAGGACTACTTTCACCCTACGCAGGGTCACGGCTACAGCCTGTGCCGGGTGCATATGAACAGCTGCGACTTTGCGCTGGGTAACTACGCCCACGCCGACGTACCTGGTGATGTGCACCTGAAGCACTTTTCAATTGAACGGGATCGCGAAGCGCTGCTGCCACTCATCAAGGCGGCGCAAAAGGTGTCTGCGCGGCCATTGCAATTGCTGGTTTCCCCCTGGAGTCCGCCCGCGTGGATGAAGTCGAACGGACAGATGAACAACGGCGGAAAGCTACTACCCGAATATGCCGCGGCCTGGGCTCAATGTTTTGTCCGCTTCATACGGGAATACGAGGCCGAAGGTGTACCGGTGTGGGGCGTATCAGTGCAAAACGAACCTATGGCAACCCAACGCTGGGATTCGTGCATTTACACCGCCGAAGAGGAGCGCGATTTTGTGCGCGACCATCTGGGGCCTGCGTTATCGAATGCAGGATTGGGCGACATCAAAATCGTCATCTGGGACCATAACCGCGACCTGATGGTGGAACGCGCCAGCGTGGTCTATTCCGACCCCCAGGCTGCGCAGTACGTATGGGGTTGCGGTTTTCATTGGTATGGCGAAGACCACTTTGACCATGTCCAATTGGTGCACGACGCGTGGCCCGACAAGGCCCTGCTGTTCACCGAAGGCTGCCAGGAGGGAGGCACCCACGATGGATCCTGGGCCTTGGGCGAGCGTTATGGGCGCTCCATGATCAATGACCTCAACCGCTGGACCACAGGGTGGATCGATTGGAACCTGCTGCTGAATGAAACCGGCGGCCCCAACCACGTGGGCAATCTGTGCAGCGCACCCATTCTTGCGGACAGTGCCACGGGGCACTTGGTCCACCAGAACTCCTATGCCTACATCGGGCATTTTGCCCGCTTCATCCAGCCGGGTGCGCACCGAGTTTTATGTGCCGCCAGTAGCCAGGATCTGGAAACCACAGCCTTCGTGAACCCGGACGGCCGCACCGTCGTAGTGGTCATGAATCGTACGGAGAACGCCATTGCCTACACACTGCGGGTGCAGGACTCACATTGCGCAACCAGCATACCCGCTCGGGCTATTGCGACCTTTGTGGTGGGTTGAGGGTACCCCGTGCCAGGCCACCCTCTGGCGGCTCAGACCTTCGCCGCCGCAAGGGTGTCCAGAGACTCCAGCTCCCCTGCTTCGCGCGCCTTCCTTCCATACACCCACTCAAACACAGGCGATGCCATCAGCGTGGTGACAATGGCCATGAGCACCAGGATGGAGAAGAGGCCTATACCAATCACGCCCTTCTGCAGACCAATATTGATGATGATCAACTCCATCAGACCGCGTGCATTCATCAGTGCACCGATACCCAGAGCGGTCCGATTGTCCTGACCGCATAGACGCGCCGCCAGGTAACAGGCGCCGCCCTTGGCAACAATGGAGCCAACCAGGACCGCCAGCGCAATCAACACCAGTTCGGGGTTGTTGATGATGGTGAGCTGGGTGTTCAGGCCTGAGAACGTGAAGAACATGGGCAACAGCACAACGACAGCAAAGGGTTCTATTTGCCTCCGCAACTCCGTGGCGAAGAACCCCCGAGGCATTACCGTGCCCAGGAGGAAACCACCAAACACCGCATGCAGGCCGATGCCGTCGGCGACAAATGCACAGAGCATGAACGCCATCAGCGTAAGCGACAAGACAGCCGGGCTGAGTTTGCCTTCGCGCTCCACCCTGCGGCCCAGCGGAGCAAGCAGACGTGGGCCGAACAGCAACACCACAACAGCGAAAACGGCGCCGCCACCGATGGTTTTGACAGCCAGCTCCGCGCCAGCGCCAAAACTGGCCAGTACGATGGCCAGCACGCACCAAGCGCCGGCATCATCAATTGCGCCAGCAGCAAGTGATAAGGTGCCCAGCCTGGAGTTGCTCAGGCCGCGTTCGTGAATGATGCGCGCCAACATGGGGAATGCCGTGATGGCAATTGCAGCACCCATGAAGAGTGTGGCATTGAAAGGGGTAGCGGTTGCAGAAAACAAGCCCGGCACGGTCATCAACCACGGGGTAATCAGTACAGCCACCAGAAATGGGGCCGCCATGCCTGAAATCGAAACCGCCGCCGCCGCCCCTGCGTTGGCTTTGAATTGGTCCTTGCGAAAGCCCAGACCCACCAGGAACATGTAGAGGCCCACACCCAGTTGCGCGCCCACATACAACACGGTTATGGACTCCTTGGGAAACAGCAACTGGTGCCACTCGGGGGCCAGCCATCCAAAGAGAGTTGGGCCGAGCAACACACCCGCAACCATTTCACCGACAACTTGGGGCTGGTGCAAATACTTGCAGCCCAACCACCCCACCAACCGACAGGCTGCAAGGACCACGAACAACTGCAAGAAAAATACGATCGACAGTTGCGCGTTTGTCATGCCAGAGCACCTTCAGTTGGATGTCTTTTGGTAGACGCGGACGTATTCGATGTCCATATGAACCGGGAAGATAGCATCGTCCACCATTCCCCCCAGATCCCCACCAATCGCCACATTGAGGATCATGAATTGCGGAGCATCGAAGGGCCAGGCTTCCACACCGGTACCTGGATTCCTGTAGATGAAGTGAACTTTTCCATCGACCGCAAAAATGACCTGCTGAGCTGTCCAGTGCATTTGGTAGTTGTGAAAGGTATTGCAGGCGTCTGCCACGGGCGCATCCGCACCCTTGCCGTTACCCCCGCTGCCCGACGTAGTGTGCACGGTACTGAACATGCGCTCTGGCTTGCTGCCCACCCACTCCATAATGTCCAGCTCGCCACCCGCTGGCCACGCGCCCTGGCTGCCCACCATCCAAATGGCTGGCCACGTTCCCACACCACAGGGTAGCTTGGCGCGGATGTCAAAGAAGCCATAGGTCCAGTCCTTCTTGCCCAAAGTAGCCAGGCGCGTGGACGAATACGCTTGCCCTCCCCAATCTGCCTGGTCTGAGCGCGCCTCCTTGCGTGCTGTGATGGTCAACACACCATTGTGGACCCGGGCGTTCTCCAGCCGCGGACCGCTGTAGTACTGCTTCTCATTGTTGTACCAACCCTCTTTGTTGCGGCCGGTCTCGTGGACCCATTTGGAGGCATCCGGATAGCCATCTTTATCAAACTCGTCTGACCAAACCAGTACATGGTCGGCAGGAACGGCAATCGTAGTGGGGGTGGTTGTCATCGAAGAAACGCTGCCCACACCACTGCAAGCGGTGAGAGCCAGCGCCATAAGGCAAATGGAAAAAGAGAGGGGTCGTGACATGGGTTCTTTCAGTGGCTTTAGCGGTGCGCACGTTGTTCCAGCAGGCGCTTGGCATCGTTCAGGGCAATACGAATGCTCTTGCCATCGAGCATCACTTTGTCCAGCTCTGTGTTGATCACCTCATCTGCAAACGGGCTTTGCTTGTGCACCTGGACCGCTGTGATCTTGCGGGCAGTCTCGCGCCACAACACGCGCGCCTTCTGTCCACCCAGAAACGCCAGTGGTTCCTCAAAAAACGGATCATTGTGGGCATCCAGCAGTGCGGGAAACGCATCGTATTTGGTGAAGGCCTCCAACTGACGGTCACGGTTCAAGGTCATGAACTGAATGAATTCCCAGGCGAGAGCCTTGCGTGCCGGATCCGATCGGCGCGGAATGGAGTAGAACGACCCGCCGTAAGACACGGTGGAGCCTTCGGGCAGCACAGCAGCGCGCCACAGGCCGGCAGTTTTGGGGGCCACCCAATTGCTCAACTGCCCAACCATCCAGGCTCCCGTGACCTCGGTCGCCACGGTGCCGCGCTTGAAACCTTCGGACCACTCGTTAGACCATGCTGTGTTGCGCGCGTCCAGCTTCTTGCTGCGCGCTTCGCGAGCGACTTCAAAAGCGCGCACAAAACGATCGGATGTGACCAGTACATTGGAGTCCTTGTCAAAGTATTGGCCTTCGCCGGGCTTTATGCCTGAGCGAAGCAGAATGTCCTTGATGCTTTGCACGGTGCCAATCAGATATGCACCTGTTTTTGCCTTGATGCGGACGCCGGCTGCTACATAGCTGTCCCACGAACGCGTCAGCTCGTCCTCATCGACCTCGGCGCGTTCCAGAATATCCTTGCGGTACAGCAAGGTGCCTGGGCCGATGTCGGTGGGCATGCCCACAACAGACCCACGGGTGTTGGTGGCTTGCTGGTACGCAAATGGCACCATGCGATCCTGGAAACGCCCGATGGAAAACGGCTCGCGGGCCAAGTCTTCAAGCCCCGCTCCTTGCGAAAACCGACCCAGGAAGCTGGCCTCCAGCACCATCACATCGGGCAAATTGCCGGATGTCGACAGGGCCGTTGTCATGGCCGTGTGATGGTCCTGGTATTGCCGGGTTTGAATCCTGACCTCGACATCCGGGTGCAGTTTGCGCCACAGTGGCAGCGCTGCGCGCGCTATCTCGTCAACCAAAGGAAAGGCCGCAACATGAAGCACGATCGGCGCCTGGGCGCGCACGCCCCCCACGGCCAGAGCGCCGGTCGCTAGCACCGCGCGGCGGTTCAGCATGCCGGGTTTCTTGTAAATGTCATACATATTCAATCCTTGGCTGCGCCGCAGTATTGTTGGACGTAGTTCTGGTGCGCGGGTAGCTGTGCAACGGTCCGTTCGACGCCAGACTTGATAGTGCCCAGAAAGCGCGAGAGCTCTGCGTCACCCAACAGGTCTGCCGACTGGTGGTGATGCTTCGGCGTGATGCCCTGCCCCATCATCACCTGAATCCAGGAGTTTTCGGCAAACAGCTCATTGGGTCCCCGGAATACACGTCCGTTTTCGCGAAACAGGTCGATACGGTGCTGCAGCGATGCCGGTATCTCCATGCTGCGGCAGGCGTTCCAGTAGGGAGAATCGTTCCGGTTGGTAACGTGGTAGTGGCAGATGATGAAGTCGCGAATGTGCTCAATTTCCAGTCGCGCTTGCCGGTTGAACTCATCAATATCAGCCTGGCAGACGCCTTGCGTCGGAAACAATTGCATCAGACGGATGATGCCGCGTTGAATCAAATGAATGCTGGTGGACTCCAAGGGTTCTATGAACCCACTGGACAAACCTATAGAAACGCAGTTCTTGTACCACGTCTTGTGCCGCTGGCCGGGTCGAAACTTCAACACCCGCGGTTGCGTCAACGTTGCGCCGTCGACATGCGACAGCAAGGTTTCCCGAGCCTGCGCGTCGTCCAAATAGCGGCTGCTGTACACCAAGCCGTTGCCGACACGGCTCTGCAACGGTATACGCCACTGCCAGCCGCAAGCATGGGCAATGGAACGGGTGTACGGCACTGCGTCACCAACGGACTGGGTCTGCACTGCAACCGCGCTGTCGTTGAACAGCCAGTGGGACCAGTCTTCGTACCCGACCTTCAAAGTTTCTCCGATCAGCAAACCGCGAAAACCCGTGCAATCAATGAACAGATCGCCGTCGATGACTGCGCCCGAATCCAGTTGGATGGATTGAATGTCGCCACTGGCTTCTGTGGTCTTCACCTCCACAATCTTTCCCTCCAAGCGCTGGACACCAAAGCCTTCACTGAACTTGCGCAAGAACTTTGCATACAAGGACGCGTCCAGATGGAAGGCGTAGTTCAGGCCATTACGTGGCAAGTGTGCAAACCTGCTCTGCAACGCCGCCTTCAGCTCCGGGCAGTAGTCGCCGTAGTCACCGGCCAGGTTACGCTCGCGCCCCTTGTGCCAGAAGTGCTGAAAGCCTGCTGACCAGTGGTCAACCCCAGTGGTCCCGAAGGAGTGAAAGTAGTTTTCATTGACGTTGCGCCAATTTTCAAAACTAATGCCCAGCTTGAATGTGGCCTGCGTTGCGGCCATGAACTCCTGCTCATTGATTTCCAACAACTCATGGAACGTCAGCAGCATGGGGATCGTCGCCTCACCAACGCCCACGGTTCCAATTTCATCCGACTCGATGAGTTTGATATCGAGCGATTTACCCAAAGTCTTGGACAAGAGCGCAGCAACCATCCAGCCAGCAGTACCCCCACCCGCAATGACGACCCGCTTCACGGGCATGCGGCTTGTGTCTGTTGGTTTTAAAGTTTCCAATTCTGTCTCCTGTCAACGATTCAGTTTTCTGAGAATTTGGGCTCGGAGCATGCGCGCCATATCAGCATTCATTGGCCCCAGTATTCGGCGTGCATGCTCCGGGATGTGACTCGCGGTCTGTTCAGTAGGCTCGAAAACGTAGTGATCGAAGAGCTGCGACCACGCCGTACGCTGCGCCTGGGGTAAGTCGCGCACGCTCAGAAGTGCCAACATCAGGGCATTCATGGCGTTGTCCATGTAGTCCGGAGACTGACGCCACCAGTAGTTGACCAGCACATTGAAGCTGTCCAAGGATTCAACACGGTGCCACCACATGCTAGGGATGAATATGGCGTCACCCGGGCCAAGCTCCGCGACCAGGGCTGAATCCATGGCCTGGGCAAACTTGGGGAATCGCCGCAGGTCCGGATTGGAGAAATCCACCAGGCTGACCGGCTGACCGGCCGGGGTAAAGTCCAGCGGACCAATGTAGAGGTTTTCAAGAGCCTCTGGAGGAATTAGTGTGAAGCGACGGCGACCCGCAGCAACACATGCCAGGTTATCCGGTGCATCGTAGTGCGCAGGTATGCGCGCACGATTGCCAATCCAAATGCTGACCAGTGGATCGCGATCGCCCAGGTTCACATGGTTTTCTGCCACAAACCCGGGCAGACAGGCATCCACAGTTGCGGAGCCAACGTACAGGGCCGGAGGTTTTTCGTGCTGCGCATAACGCACCATTGCATCGAGTACAGCATCCAACCGCAGCCGTTCGGTGTGAAAGTTGAAACCCGTAATGTCGTCGTTGTAGAAAAAACTTCCGCCATGCTCGGGTGCGCCCAAAAATGCATCCACATGGGCACCCCGATAAAAACGGCGCAGGTAGTCCACCGCCAGCGGCAAGGACGTTCGCGCCGCCTGAACCAAAGGCCAGGAGCCCACAAGCCCCTCCAGAACCACGGGCTCGGTTGCGCCCAGAATGCCATCGGGAAGTGCTTGCGGGGAAACACCCGCAAGCCTGCGCATGGGTCTAGCCTTGGGCAGCATGGGCGCGACGCTTGCGCTCTGCAAGCGCGCTCAGGTTGGACAAGGACGCGATCGCCATATAGATGGGCTGCAGAAAACTGGCGCGGCTCAACTTCTCTAGTGCCTGGCCATCCAGCGCGGAGAGTCGTTCCTCATTGATGGTGTAAAAACCGGCCAAGCGATGCTGTGATCCATCCAACAGCTCGACATCAAACACAAAGGACTCCAATAAACCTAACTCCTGCAAAGCTGCATTAAAAGCCGGATCCAGACTCCTGCCTTCGTGAATGGCCCCAAGGGTAGAACTCATGCGTTCCAGGTATTCCGTGTTTCCTCCGAATTTCAGAAACACTGGCTCGCCTTCTGTTCTGCTGACCCTAGGGCTTTTCATATCCACGTGCAGCAACATCTCTCCATTGACGTTTCCAATCAGAAACGGCTGGCGTGCAATGGTCAATGGCACGTAGGCCGCGTCCCACCCACGCTCGTCCAGAAACAGGTTTTCACCTGCTTGAAAGCCGAGCAATGCAACGGACTGGAAAGTCGATCCGTCCTCGCTCTTGTAAAACACTATGGGATAGTGCGCTTGAAGCTTGCGGAACTCCTGTGCAAAGGTCAACGCGGTCATCACGTTGTCGCCATACTGCGCATCATGGGCCGTGATGATCCGCAAGTCTTTGTGGTCAATGTTGTTCAACAATTCAGGGTTGGACATAGTGCCTCTTGTTTTTTTGTAGCGCTCCCATTTTCAGGCCATTGCAGCGCAGGCTGCGATGGCCTTCCACATCAGAACTTGTATCGCAGTCCGATCATGTAGCGCGGTCCGGTCTGGGTCACGAAATTCACCTGGGTACCGGTGCGACCATGCAAGCGCTGGATGCCGTCGTTCAGATTGATCGCTTCGAACTGCAAGGACAGTCGGTCATCCCACTTGTATCCAACGCTCATGTCCAGCTGTCCATATGCTTCGGTGTACATCGGATTCGCCTGGCCACCAGCACCGTCGTTCGTGGCTGCCAAGAACTCTGCGCGCCAGTTGTAGGCTGCTCGTGCACTCCATTTGTTGTTCTCATAGAAGAACACCAAGTTTGCAGAGTCGCCAACGCCCACCAACGCTGACTGCTGAACAGTGCTGGCGTTGTCAAACTTCAATCCTGAACCTACTTTGGTGTAGTTGACGGACGCGCCAAAACCACTCGCGCCAAACATGTGCTGCAGGTTGAACTCCCATCCAGACAGTTTGTCGGCACGGTCATTGGTCGGTATGGTGATCGTGAATGGGGCAATCGGATCGCCTGGCTGTCCAGGGATAAAGCCTGTCAAATTCCCATTGGAATCATCTGCTCCGCGCACAACGCCACCTTGACCGTTCTTGTTCAACAAGATGTAGTTGCGTATGCAAGTGACGTCGCCGTTGGCGCACCCACCTTTGGAGACCGCTTCGTTCCACCATAGTCCATTCGCCGGTGTGCGCAAATTGAACGGCGTGGATGTGGAGATACCGCTGCCGATGTAGTTTTCGATGCTCTTGGTGAAGTATCCCAGCGATACAAAACTACCCTTATCGTAGTAGTACTCCAGCGACAAGTCGATGTTCTTGGCCTTGAGAGGCTTCAGATTTGGGTTGCCAGACGCGCCGGTTCCACCGTTCACACGCGCCAACGGGTCCAGCGTTTGTCCACCCTGGATAGCCTCCCAGCCCGGGCGACCGATGGATTCCCCGTAGCTGGCGCGGAATTTCAGGTCCTTGGAGATGTCCACATCAAAGTCAACGCTAGGCAATAGATAGCTGTAGCTGCCTTCCTGCGTGGTGTAGCCAGGCTTGCCGAACAGCACGGTGTACTCGTTGTTGGCCTGCCAAGTGATACCGGTCGCGACGGGCACCAATGCGGAGGACACGACATCCGTCTTCTCATAGCGATAGCCCACGGCCACGTGCATCGGCATAGCCGTGTCGAAGTCTTTGTTGTACTGCAAATAACCGCTGACCGACTTTTCAGTCGTAAGACGGTCAGTCGTGTACTCTGTGGGCGCGACATACCAGTCGGGTCGACCCGTTACAGCAATAGCCTGGTTGCGCAGCGACGCAAAATCACCAAACAGTATCTGGTTAAACAATGCGGCATTGCCGCTGCCACTGATCTTGGAGAAGTACTGGCGCAATGTATCTCTGCGCCAAGCACTGTCCGCATAGTTCGCGGGCGTACCCACACCACCCCAGGAATCCTGTTGCATGAAGGCATAGGCAGAACGGTTGTCCACCTTGGTGGTGCCCACCCCGAACTTCAAGCCGGAGGACTCGTCCAGCTCAAAGGCACCCTTCACTTGGAATTGCTCCACTTGCGAGCGCTGATGGCTGTTGTGGAAGACAGAACCGGTGACCATCATCTTGGACGGATCGACATCTCCGCCACCAATGCTGATGACCGGGAACTTGTCGCTGAAGTCGACCGAAGCGCCCGTGCGCGTGAACTGGGCCCCACCCAAAACACCTCCCGAGCCATAGGGACTATCCGGATTGGACTCCGCAGTGGAACGGTGTGCGTCGACTTCCAGTTTCAGACGGTCGGAGACCTTCCACTCGACATTGAAACCCAGTGACTTGTTCTCACTCTTGGTGGCGAACTCCGCGGCACCCATGGCTATGTCGCCAGGTCGGTCATAGGCTTCGGTGTATACCAAGGGACCTGTAACGTTGCCGGGTGTAAACGTAGCGCCGGTGACCGCCCCTCCGAACCCCATCCATACACCCAGGTCATTACGACGCGATTGCTGTTTGTTCTGCGAGTAGGTGTAGTCCAGCGTCGTCTTGATGTCGCTTGTGGGCGCGTACTGGAGGGTGAGCTGACCATTGTCGCGCTGGCGCTGAACGCTGGTCATCGAATAGTTGGGATTCTGCGGCACAGAGTACACGTCAAAACCCGTTGGTGCCTTGGAGCCTGCACCACCCCAGTCGCCATTCGAAGGTGTAACGGCGCGCCAGCCGTTGGGTACGCCCGCCTGGTTGTAACCCGAGCTACGCTCCTGGTGGCTGGCACTGATGGCGATGCCGAATTTGCCATCATCAGACTTGTGGCTGTAGATACCCGAGTACTCAGGTGTAGCGTTCTTGCCTTGCAGGTGGCTGGGCAAATTGGTGTTGGAGGTATCAATCACCTCCTTGAAGCCGATGCTGGCCACGTTGGGATTTCCCAAGGGACGCGCTGTCTTGATGTTGACTGTGGCGCCAATGCCGCCGGTGGGCGTACTGGAACGACTGGTCTTGTACACCTCGATACCCGACACGGATTCAGATGCCAGGTTGGCGAAATCGAACGCACGCGAGGAAGGCGCGATGTTACCGCCGTGCAAGGAAGATGCCGGCATTTGGCGACCATTGAGCAGCACCATGTTGAAGTCGGGGCCAACACCGCGCACAGTGATGCGGGCTCCCTCGCCATTGGTGCGGTCAATCGAAACGCCGCTGATGCGCTGCAGTGACTCGGCGAGGTTGGTATCCGGAAACTTGCCAATCTCTTCGGCATTTATGCCATCCACCACGCCCTGCGAGTCCCGCTTGAGGTTCATTGCCGAATTGAGGCTGGCACGAATCCCGGTTACGGTCACGGCCTGCAATGCGCCAGGTTCCGCGGCGGCCTGCGGCGCAACTGCGGCCTGTTGGGCATAGGCACCGCCGGTCTCGGCCACGAGCAATGCGCAGGCCGCAGCGAGCGTTCCCAGGCGGAACAGAGGACGCCCATTGCGCATGCGCAGCGGCGAGGGAGTTTTATTCATTCAATGTCTCCAGATTTTTATGGATAGAGCGGGCGGATGTGGTCAAAAGCTAAACCATCAGCCCCTTGAGCAATTTCACCCGGGGACTGATTTTGAAAGCGCTTTCATGATCGTTGAAATCGCTTTCAAGTGTCAACTTGGGGCTAACCCTATATCGGCGACGCGTGGCTCTATAAAGCGGGTCGGGTGTTGCTTTTGCCAGACAACCGGGCTGTGGATTCCCGTGCAATCAGGCGGGGGAGCGGAACCGTGGCAGTAGGCCGCGTACCAGCAAGCAATTGCAACATGGCCTGGGCCGACAACCGCCCTTGCTCGTAAGACGACTGGTGGATCGTGCTCAGCGGTGGCACGGCATACGGCGATGTGGGTAGGTCATCAAAGCCCACAATGGATACGTCCTGCGGAACCCGCACACCCTTGCGGTGCAGGCCCAGCACGGCGCCAGAGGCCATCTGGTCATTGGCCGCAAAGATGGCGGTGAACGACTGCCCGCTTGCCAACAAGTGCTCCACAGCACGCAAACCGCTGCCCTCGTTGTAGTCACCTTCGACCACCAGCGCCGGGTCATAAGGTATGCCAGCCTTGTCCAGCGCGGCACGGTACCCCCGCATGCGCTCGTTTGAATCGGGGTGCTCGGGGTCGCCGGTGATCAGCGCAATGCGGCGGTGACCCAGTTCGATCAGATGCTCGGTGGCCATTTGCCCGCCCGCGAAGTTGTCAAAATCCAGCGAGAAGAGGCCGGGCCCCTTGAGCGTGCGACCCGTGACCACAACGGGCAGGTGCTTGGCGCAGGCCTTCAGGGCCTGGTCCGACAAACGACCGGTCAGCACGATGATGCCGTCCACCCGGCGCGAGCGCAGCACATCGATACAGCGTGCCTCGGTTGCCGCATCCCAGTGTGCGCTGACAAACAACGGGTTGTAGCCCGCCGGGTCCAGCTCTTCCTCAATACCGCGCAACGAAGTGCCATAAAACGGGCTGTCAATGGTTTGTGTGATCACACCAATGCTGTAGGTGCGCCCACCGGCCAGACCACGGGCCACCGGGTTAGGCACATAACCCAGCTTGGCAATCGCGTCCTTGACGGCCTCTTGCTTGACCTCGCTGACGACGGCCGTGCCATTGAGGATGCGGGAGATGGTGCTGGCTGACACGCCTGCCAACTGCGCCACCATTTCAATGGTCACCGGACCTGTAGGGCGAGTGGTTGTGGTCTTTGCGCTGCTTTTGGGCTGTGTAGGTTTGCTCATCAGACAAGTTTAGTGCCAACGCCAGAAACCGCTTTCACAAAAATAAACTTGCCCCTGACTACTGTGGGCTAGGTTGTGGATAACAGTGTTCACAAGCCCGGCAAGCCGCGCCAGGCTTGGCTTGCCAAACGGTGCCGTTTATTTAAGCAACAACGCAAGGCCCGGAAAAACGGCTTCGCAGGTGTGTTATGGCGCAACACCCTTGCATTGATCAATACGCAACAGCCTGACCGTCCTTGCGCGGGTCCGAACCGGCGATGTAGCTATCGCCATTTTTCAGGATCAGTTGCGCACCACCAAACGCAAAAACACCGTTGCCGCCCTCCACCTGGATCGCATGGCCCCGTGCAGCCAGAACCCGAATCACTTCAGGGTCAAATCCCGGCTCAACCGCCACACCGCGGCCACCGGTCACCCGCCAGCGTGGGGCGTCAGCTGCAGCCTGGGGGTTTTGCCCGTACCGCAGCACGCGCAAGGCCATTTGCAAATGCCCCTGCGACTGCATGGGGCCGCCCATCACACCAAAGGCCATTTGCGGCGTGCCGTCTGCGTGCATGGCAAAGGCAGGGATGATGGTGTGGGATGGGCGCTTGCCAGAGCCGACTTCGTTGGCATGCCCTGGCTTCAAGGAGAAACCGTTGCCCCGGTTTTGCAGGCTGATGCCGGTACCTGGCACCACCACGCCCGATCCAAACCCCATGTAATTGGACTGGATGAAAGACACCATCATGCCCCCGGCGTCAGCCGCAGCCACATACACCGTGCCACCTGGCTTGGGCGCACCATGGCCCGGGTCGCCAGCGCGGTGCAAGTCAATCAGACGGGCGCGATCCGCAAGGTAGCCCGGGTCCAGCAGCGCGCCAGGTGTCACACGCATGGATGCAGGGTCTGCGTTGTAGTGCTCCAGGTCGGCAAGCGCAAGCTTCATCGCTTCAATGGCGCAGTGCACGGTATCCACATGGTCCACCGGGTGCTGACCAACGCCCAAGGCTTCGAGCATGCCCATGGCCATCAGCGCAGCCATGCCCTGGCCATTGGGCGGAATCTCGTGCACCACAGACCCTGCAAAGGGCTGTGCCAGCGTGCCACACCAGTCGGCGCTGTGGTTGGCCAGGTCTTCTTCAGTCATCACACCGCCGCAGGCTTTGGCGTGTGCAACCATGGCCTGCGCCAGCGGCCCATGGTAAAACGCCTCACCATGGGTGTCGGCAATAGCCTCCAGCGTGCGCGCATGGGCCTCGCTGCGGAACAGTTCGCTGGCGTGGGGAGCACGCCCCTGCGGAAGGAAACACTCAGCAAACCCGGGCTGGTCCCGCAGACGATCAGCGCCCAGAGCCCACAGGCGCGCAATGATGGGTGAGACCGGAAAACCGTGGCGTGCATAGGCAATGGCTGGCGCAGCCAGATCGGCGAACGGCAGACGACCAAACCGGCGCGACAGTGCGCTCCAAGCCGATACTGCACCGGGCACCGTCACCGTATCCCAACCCTTGGCTGGCATTTCGGCATGCCCCTTGAAGCGGTCAGCACTCCAAGCCGCGGGGGATCGACCCGATGCATTGAGGCCGTGTAGTTCTTTGCCGTCCCAAACAATGGCAAAAGCGTCGCTGCCCAGCCCGCAGCCGGTGGGCTCTACCACGGTCAACGCCATGGCCGCAGCGAGCGCTGCGTCCACCGCGTTACCCCCTGCCTGCAGTATGCGCAATCCAGCCTGAGCGGCCAGCGGTTGTGAGGTACTGACCACGTTGCGCCCCATGACGGCAGAGCGGGCAGATGGGTAAGGGTTGTTCCAGTCGATGTTCATGGCCCAATGATCACACAGGTCGCGTCGTTATGATGAACCACAAACACACAACACTGGAGACAACCATGGCATCTATGCGTTTCAACCGAAGGATCGTAGTTACTGCCAGCGCGGCGGCCCTTTGCAGCCTGACCGGTCTTGGCGCCCAAGCCCAAGGCACCTGGCCCAACAAACCGGTGCGCATCGTTGTGCCATTTGCACCGGGTGGCACCACTGACATCCTGGCGCGGGCCGTGGCACCCGAGTTGTCACGCGTGTTTGGCCAGCAGTTTGTCGTGGAGAACAAGGCCGGTGCCGGTGGCAACCTGGGTGCGGAGGCCGTGGCCAAGTCCGCTCCCGATGGCTACACCCTGCTGATGGGCACCGTGGGCACCCACGGCATCAACCGCGCGCTGTACCCCAAGCTGCCCTACGACCCCATCAAGGACTTTGCGCCGGTTACCCTGGTGGCCAGCGTGCCCAATGTGATGGTGGTCAATGCCGAGCTGGCCAAGGCCAACAACATCAACACAGTGCAGGACTTCATCAAGCTGGCCAAATCCCGCCCCGGCAAGCTCAACATGGCGTCCAGCGGGAACGGAACGTCCATCCACCTGGCCGGCGAGTTGTTCAAGAGCCAGACTGGTACCTTCATGACCCACATACCCTACCGCGGTTCGGGCCCCGCATTGCTGGACCTGGTCGGTGGCCAGGTCGATGTGATGTTTGACAACCTGCCTTCCGCCATGCAGCTCATCAAGGGCGGCAAGATCAAGGCGCTGGCACTGACCAGCGGCACCCGTTCAGCCGCCCTGCCCGATGCCCCCACCATTGAAGAGGCCGCTGGCCTCAAGGGTTTTGAAGCCACCAGCTGGTTTGGCCTTCTGGCCCCGGCTGGCACGCCACCCGAGGTGGTGAACCGCATCCAGCAGGAAGTGGCGCGTGCGCTGGCCAGCCCCGCCATCAACGAAAAAATGGTGTCCCAGGGTGCCATACCCAGCGGCAACACGCCCGCGCAATTTGCGGCACTGATCGACAGCGAACACAAAAAATGGGCGCAGGTGGTCAAGGTGTCGGGCGCGCGGGTGGATTGAGGCTGCCGGCCAAGTAGGGGCCGACCTTTCAGGGTGTGCGCTGGCGCACTGAGCCAACACACACTAGCCACCTACAGTGGCTGTCAGCAAGTCTGGCCATCCCACCCCGGTCTGTTGGGTGCGGGCATGGGCTTGCCACCAAGGGGATCACTATGATGAACTTCGTGCTGGATCAACCAAGCCGCCACGTAGCCAGGCCCAACCCGGCGATGCAGCAAGCGCTCTGGCACGAATACCCGGACCTTGTGGTGCGGCCCACCGCCACCCCGCCCTGCACCGTCGGTTCTGACACGGCCCGGCTGGTCAGCCTGATGGTAGGCCGGCGCAAGGTGCGCCAGGGTGAAGGGCTGTTCCGCGAGCGTGATCACTTCCAGTACCTGTATGCCGTGCAAAGCGGCTCTTTCAAGTCCACGCTGGCGCTGGCAGACGGCTGCGTGCAGGTCAGCAACTTCCACATGGCCGGCGAATTGTTGGGCCTGGACGGCGTAGCCGAGGGCTGCCACGCCAGCAGTGCAACAGCGCTGGAAGATTCGGAAATTTCCTCCCTCTCGTACACCCACCTGTGCGAGCTGTGCGCCGAAACCCCCGACATGCAAGGCAGCGTAATGCGGCTGATCAGCCGGGAGATCGGGCGGGGCAATAACCAGGTGCTACTGCTGGGGAGCCGCAATTCAGCTCAGCGCCTGGCTGCGTTCCTGCTGAACCAGTCGCAACGCTTGCGAGCGCGGGGATACTCCGCCGTCGAATTCCATTTGAAGATGACTCGCGGTGAAATCGGCAGTTACCTGGGCATGACTCTGGAGACGGTAAGCCGCACCTTTGCGGAACTGCAACAACAACGCCTGCTCACGGTGGAGCGGCGTCACATCGTCATTGCCAGCCTGGATGGTCTAGCACGGGTCTAGCCCACACCACTATATTATTGATAGCAATACAGTAATATTGCACGGGGGCTACGGCCCCATTTTGCTCGCGGATTCAAATACAAAGCGCATCAGTGGGTAGTTTAAGCGGGCGCGTCTCCAAGCCATAAAAGACCTCATGTGGGGTGCGGTAGCCCAGACATTTTCGTGGCCTGTGGTTCATTTGATAGATTGCATCATTGACATCATCTTGGGTGACTTCGAGCAGGCTGCTGTCCTTGGGGAAGTACTGGCGCAGCAATCCGTTGTGGTTCTCGTTGAGCCCGCGCTCCCACGAGCAGTAAGGATGTGCAAAGTAGGCCTTGGCATCCAAACACTTGGCAATGAACTCGTGTTCTGCAAACTCCTTGCCGTTGTCAAAGGTCAGCGTCTTGCACTTTGCCTTGTGCGGGCGCAGCAAATCGATGATTGCCTGTGTCACACCGGCGCTGTGGCGTGACTTCAATGGACAAGCCAAGGTGTAGCGGGACATGCGCTCCACCATTGTGACCAGGACTCCCTGGTGCCCCTTGCCAATGACGGTATCAAGCTCCCAATCCCCGATGCGGCTGCGTCTGTCCACAACAGCGGGGCGTTGCTCGATGCAGGTACGGTTCTTCAGCACCCCACGACGCTCGCGACCACTTGCATAGCGCTTGCGCCGTACTTTTTGACAACGCAGCAGCTTTATCAAGTCTCCTCCCTGGGCCTTGTCCTGGCAGATCCACTGGTAAATGCGTTCGTGGCTAACACCGTCAACACCCTCCAGCTTCAATCGCCCCGTGCACTGCTCCGGTGAGAGGCCCAGGTGCAGATACGCACGCACATGATCCCATTGCAATTGGCTGATCTGGCTCGCATTGCGCCGGTCACGTTGGCTCCTGCGGGCTACCGCATGGGCCAAGGCCGGTTGGTAGCCTGCGCACTCTACCGAATTGCGTTTGAGTTCACGAGAAATTGTTGAGCGGTCGCGCCCAACGGTAGCCGCAATGCACGCAATGCTGATTCCGTTGAGTTTGAGGGCGTAAATTTGGTATCGTTCTTCTTGGGTCAAGTGTGTATAGGTCATCGTGCTTCGTTGAGACTGGCTGGTCGCAAGAGCTCATCCTATTCACTCTTGGCCCAACCCGTTTTTGAACGATGCACTTCGTACTTGAATCCGCGGCTTATGGGTCCGGTGAAAACTGAGGCTATGGGCACAATGCAGAGCGCGCAAGTCCCGCCGCTACTGTCGTTTTTTTGCGGCCCTAGGGTTAGTCCTATGTCCCAATATTAAATATTAATTAACAATTAATTAATTCGAGAACGCCGGTGTTCTCTGAATTTAAACCCGCTCGTGGCCTAGTCGCCAGATGAGCACACAAGGAGACGACATGTTGAAAGTTTCACGTATGCGCCTGACAGGCTTGTCGCTGGCCGTGATGGCCATGGCGGCAGCCACTGCGGTGCAGGCCGGTGAAGTGGAAGTGCTGCACTACTGGACCTCCGGTGGAGAAGCCAAATCGGTGGCCGAGCTGAAGAAGATCATGCAGGCCAAGGGCCATGTGTGGAAAGACTTTGCAGTTGCAGGCGGCGGAGGCGACAACGCCGCCACATTGCTCAAGAGCCGTGTTGTGTCGGGCAACCCCCCATCTGCTGGCCAGATCAAGGGCCCTGCCATCCAGGAGTGGGCGTCTGAAGGTGTGCTGGCCAACCTGGACAGCGTGGCCAAGGCCGAAAAGTGGGACAGCCTGCTGCCCAAGGTCGTCGCCGATGTGATGAAGTACAAGGGCAACTTCGTTGCCGTGCCAGTCAACGTGCACCGCGTGAACTGGATCTGGGCCAACCCCGAAGTCCTGAAGAAGGCTGGCGTGGCCGGCATGCCCAAGACCTATGACGAGTTCTTTGTAGCGGCCGACAAGATCAAGAAGGCCGGACTCATCGCCGTGGCCCACGGTGGTCAGAACTGGCAAGACTTCACCACCTTTGAATCTGTCGCTCTGGGCGTGGGTGGCGTCAAGTTTTACCACGATGCCATGGTGAACCTGGACCCCAAAGCCATCAGCAGCGACACCATGACCAAGACGCTGGAGACCTTCCGCAAGATCAAGGGTTATACCGACGCCGCAGCCCCAGGGCGCGACTGGAACCTGGCCACATCCATGGTCATGAAGGGCGAGGCTGCATTCCAGTTCATGGGTGACTGGGCCAAGGGCGAATTCATGGCCGCTGGCAAGGTGCCAGGCAAAGACTTCTTGTGCGCAGCTGCACCCGGCACCGCCAACGCCTTCACCTTCAACGTGGATTCGTTTGCCATGTTCAAGCTCAAAGCCGCTGATGCCCAAAAAGCCCAAGGTGACCTGGCTGCCGCCATCATGGGTCCCGAGTTCCAGGAAGTGTTCAACCTGAACAAGGGCTCCATCCCCGTGCGCCTGGCCATGAAGCTGGACAAGTTCGACGACTGCGCCAAGCTCTCCAGCAAGGATTTTGTAGACACCGCGAAGAGCGGCGGCCTGCAACCGTCCATCGCACATGGCATGGCTGTCAAACCGGCTGCTGAAGGCGCTATCAAGGATGTGGTCAGCCAGTTCTGGAACGACGACAAGATCTCGGTAGCCGATGCGCAGAAGCGCCTGGTAGCCGCAGCCGCTACCAAGTAAGACAACCCAACCCGGTAAGACACAGAAGAGGACGGCGCAAGCCGTCCTCCGGGGATCCCTTTTCTCAAAATTTAACAAACACCCATCATGAAAAACATCTTTTCCATCAGCGCCATTGCAATGGCCGCAGCCCTTTGCGCCAACAGCGCTCAAGCCGATGACGGCACCTTTGAATTCCACGGCTACTCCCGTGGCGGCCCGGTGCTGAGCACCTCGGACGGCGTCAAGGGCCGCTTCCAGCTTGGCGGCGACATGCAAGGCTACCGCCTGGGCAATGAAGGCGACAACGGCATCGAGATCGACCTGATCAAGACGTTCAAGACCGCCGGCGCCAACTACAAGGTGCAGTACATGCCTGCCAAGTGGAACAGCGGCAACGTGGGCACAGAACAGGCCTTCGTCGAAGTCAGTGGTCTGAGTTTTGCCCCAGAGGCCAAATTCTGGGTTGGTCAGCGCCGCCTGCGTTTGCAGGATGTGCACATCCTCGACTACATCCTGCTGAACTACGGCGACAACCAGGGTGCTGGCGTGACCGACATCCCGATTGGCGGCGCCAAACTGGGCCTGGGCGTGTTCACAGGTGACAAGTTCGACCAAGCATCGGTCAAGGGTGTGGAAGCCACGCGCTTCAACGCTGACATCTCCAATATTGCCACCAACCCCGGCGGCAAGCTGCGTGTGCTGATGACAGCCGTCAATGGCTCTGGCCTGGCCCACACCAGCACAGGCTCCGGAATCTCCCTGGTGCACAACCAGTCCGACTTTCTGGTCAAGGGCTTGAACAACGCCCTGTTCCTGCAGACCTCCAACGGCCATGCCCGCATCGACGGTGAGTTTGAAGGCATTGACGGTGTATCGGCCGGCAAACAGGTCACGCGTATTGCCGACTCGCTGAGCTGGCAAATGGGCGCCTTTGGTGGTCAGACTGTGTTGTCTTACCAGACCAACAAAGACGAAAAGACCGGCGTGGAAACCAAGGACACCTCCATCGGTGGCCGCATCTCCTACGCGTTCTCCAAGAACTTCAAGTTGCTGGTGGATGCCGCTACAACCACGCGCACGGGAAATGGCCCAGACCAGCGCCTGGACAAGCTGACGATTGCGCCCACGCTGTCCGTCGGACCTGACTTCTACAGCCGCCCTGAACTGCGCCTGTATGTGACCATGTCCAACTGGAACGACGCTGCAGCGGCTGCCAATGCCAGCTCGTTCGGTGCTGGTGGTAAAACGTCCCGCACAGTAGCGGGCATCCAGTACGAAATCTGGTGGTAAATCTCGAACTGATATAGGTTTTCTCGGGGGTTAGGCGTTTATACGGCGGTCTCGCGACCGCCGTTTTTTTGATTGCTATGAAAAACACTTTTGAAGCCTGGTTACCCCGCATCGTGGTGGCACCGGCATTCGTTTTAGGCTTTGCCTTCATCTACGGACTGATGGTCTGGAATGGCGTGTTGTCGGTCACCGCATCGCGCATGCTGCCCAACTACGAAGAGTTCGTGGGCCTGGAGCAATACATCAAGTTATGGGAGTCCGACCGCTGGTGGGTCGCGCTCAAGAATTTAGGCATTTTCAGCACGCTGTATGTTGGTGGCTCCATCGCCATTGGCCTGCTGTTAGCCGTGCTACTGGACCAAAAGGTGCGCGCAGAAGGCGCCATCCGCACGATTTACCTGTACCCCATGGCGCTGTCTTTCATTGTGACGGGCACCGCATGGAAGTGGATGCTGAACCCCAGTTTGGGCTTGGAAAAGTTGATGCATGACCTGGGCTGGGCCAGCTTTACCTTCGACTGGCTGGTACGCGGCGACACTGCTATTTACTGCGTGGTGATTGCAGGTATCTGGCAGTCCGCCGGTTTTGCCATGGCCCTGTTTTTGGCTGGCCTGCGTGGCATAGACGACGCCATCATCAAAGCCGCACAGCTGGACGGTGCATCCCTGCCCCGCATCTACTGGCGCATCATTTTGCCGGTGCTGCGGCCAGTGGTCTTCTCCACCATCATGGTGCTGTCGCACCTGTCCATCAAGAGTTATGACCTGGTCATGGCACTCACCGCTGGTGGGCCGGGCTACGCCACCGACGTGCCTGCCACCTTTATGTATGTGATGAGCTTTACCCGTGGCCAGATTGGCCTGGGCGCGGCCAGCGCCACGATGATGCTGGCGGCTGTGGCGGCCATTGTGGTGCCGTATTTGTATTCGGAGTTGCGGAGCAAGCCCCATGAACACTAAGAACATGTCCCTATCTCGCGTGGCGGTGTATGCCGTGCTGCTGGTGGCTGCCTTCTTCTTCCTGGCGCCTCTTTACGTCATGGTGGCCACATCGTTGAAGGATGCCGAACAGATCCGCAATGGCAACTTGCTGAGCCTGCCAAATTCGATCAATTTGTCCGCGTGGAGCCTGGCATGGTCGGGCGCCTGCACGGGTACCGACTGCCGCGGCCTGCAACCCTTCTTCATCAACTCGGTGATGATGGCAGTGCCTGCGGTGCTGATATCCACGGCCTGGGGCGCGCTGAATGGTTATGTGCTGAGCCTGTGGCGTTTCAAGGGCAGTGACGCGCTGTTCGGTTTCATGCTGTTTGGTGTGTTCATGCCCTTCCAGGTGGTGCTATTGCCCATGAGCCAGGTATTGGGCTGGCTGGGCATCTCCAGTTCGGTCGGCGGTCTGATCCTGGTGCACTGCCTGGCGGGCCTGGCCAGCACCACGCTGTTCTTTCGCAACTACTACACGGCTATTCCCAAAGAGCTGGTCAATGCAGCGCGTATGGACGGTGCGGGTTTCTGGACCATCTTCTGGCGCCTGATTGTGCCCATGTCGACACCCATCGTCATGGTCACGCTGATCTGGCAGTTCACCGCCATCTGGAACGACTTCCTGTTTGGCGTGGCCTTCAGCGGTGCAGACAGCAAACCCATCACCGTGGGACTGAACAACATGGCCAACACCACCAGCAGCGTCAAGAGCTACAACGTGGACATGGCCGCCGCCCTGATTGCCGGCCTGCCCACCATGCTGGTCTACATCCTGGCCGGTCAGTACTTCGTCAAAGGACTCACAGCCGGTGCTGTGAAGGGCTAACCGTGCAGCAGTCTCAACCCATTTCATCGCATCAAACCAACATGGCAGCTTCTCTTCAAATTTCGGGCGTTCGCAAAGCCTTTGGCAAAGGCAACAAGGCAGTGGAAGTGCTGCAACGCATTGACATCGACGTTCAACCCGGCGAGTTTTTGATACTGGTCGGCCCCAGCGGCTGTGGCAAGTCCACTCTGCTCAACATCATTGCCGGGCTGGAAGAGCCCACCGAAGGCGAGGTGCGCATTGCAGGTAAAGACGTCGTCGGCGTACCCCCGGCCCAGCGCGACATTGCCATGGTGTTCCAAAGCTACGCGCTGTACCCCACCATGAGCGTGTACGACAACATTGGTTTCGCACTGGAGATGCGCAAAGTGCCCAAGGCCGAGCGCGACCAGCGCATCCGCCAGGTAGCTGCCATGCTGCAGATCGAGCCCCTGCTGGACCGCCGCCCGGCGCAGCTCTCCGGTGGCCAGCGCCAGCGCGTCGCCATGGGCCGCGCATTGGCGCGCCAGCCGCAAATCTTCTTGTTTGACGAACCCTTGAGCAACCTGGACGCCAAACTGCGCGTGGAGATGCGGGCCGAAATCAAACGCCTGCACCAATTGAGCGGCATCACCAGTGTGTACGTGACCCACGACCAGATTGAGGCCATGACCTTGGGCTCGCGCATTGCAGTCATGAAAGGCGGCGTGCTGCAGCAACTGGGCACCCCGGATGAAATCTACAACCGACCGGCCAACACCTACGTGGCTAGCTTCATTGGCTCTCCCACCATGAACCTGGTGCCCGGGCACAACATCAACACCCAAGGCGTGGATGGATTCCAGATTGCCTATACCCAGTTGCCAATCACCGCTCCCAAAAATGGAGAGGTCTTGATGGGCGTGCGGCCCGAGCACATTGCCCTGGATGACGCTGCACCCTGGCGCGGAGAAGTCAGCGTGGTGGAGCCTACCGGCGCGGATACCTATGTGGTGGTGAAGACCGGCGTGGGTGATGTGACGGTGCGTGTGTCGGCACAGGCCAAGGTGAAGGCCGGTGACAGCGTGGGCCTGGCTCTGGCGGCGGACCATGTGAACTGGTTTGACGCAGGCACCGGCACACGCATCTAAGCGCGGTTGCCGAACAACCCGCTCGTGTCGGGCACAGGCAATGAAAGACAACCCTCTGCCATTCACAAGACGCTATTGCCTGCGACAAGCCATGCTGTGCCTGGCGGTATGGAGCAGCGCAGTTGGCAATGCCGGTGAGGTCGAGGTCCTGCACTACTGGACATCTGGCGGCGAGGCCAAGTCGCTGGCGGAACTCAAGGGCATGATGACCAACCGCGGGCACAGTTGGAAAGACTTTACGGTAACCGGCGGTGGAGGCCAGAACGCCATGGCCGTGCTCAAACAGCGCGTGCTGGGCGGCACGGCACCGGCAGCTGCGCTGATCAAGGGTCCAACGATCCAGGAGTGGGCGGATCTGAACGTACTGACCAATCTGGATGCCATGGCTGCGTTCGAAAAATGGGACGACTTGTTGCCCAAGGTCATAGCCGACCAAATGAAACACAAAGGCCGCTATGTAGCAGTTCCGGTCAACGTGCACCGCGTGAACTGGTTGTGGGCCAACTCCGCTGTGCTGAGCAAGGCCGGTGTTACCGCCTTGCCCACGACCTACGACGCATTCTTTGCGGCTGCCGACAAGATCAAGGCCGCGGGCTTTGTCGCATTGGCCCATGGTGGCCAAGACTGGCAAGATTTCACCGTATTCGAGTCCGTGGTGCTGGGCGTGGGCGGACCAGCCTTCTACAACAACGCGCTGGTACAGCTGGACAAGCGCGCCCTGTCGGGTGACACGATGCGTCAGTCGCTGGGGGTGTTTCGCCGCCTCAAATCGTATGTAGACGACAAGTCCAGCGGGCGCGATTGGAATGTGGCAACCGAGATGGTCATCAAAGGCAAGGCAGGTTTTCAGTTCATGGGGGACTGGGCCAAGGGTGAATTCATTGCCGCTGGTCAACAACCCGGCGTGGACTTCAGTTGCTCCGCCGCTCCCGGCACGGATAAGGCCTACACCTTCAACGTAGATTCGTTTGCGATGTTCCAACTCAAAGCCTGGGAGGCGCAAAAGGCACAGGGCTATCTGGCGTATCTGTTGATGGGCCAGGACTTCCAGGAAAAGTTCAATCTGCGCAAAGGCTCGATCCCGGCACGCCTGCACATGGACATGGAAAAGTTCGATGCGTGCGCCAAGGCGTCCCGCAAAGACTTCGTCGCAGCGTCCAAGGCAGCAACCTTGCTGCCATCCGTTGCCCATGGCATGGCTGTCTCATCCGCATCACAAGCTGCGCTGCGCGAGCTTGTCAGCGAATTCTGGAACAACGACAAGGCCACCGTGGACGACACCCTGTCCAAGCTGGCATTGGCCGCCAGCACCAGGCAGCGATAGGGCATGCTCAGCGCCTGAACGGCGCTGTTTGGGCTTTTTTTGATCTCTGTCAATCCGCCTTGTTTGCAGCAGCACAGAATGCATCCGAACCCAATCACAAGGAATTTTTCGATGCCTGAAAACACCACCCCGGAAACCGCCACCACCCCCGCGCCACGCGTCGCTTTGGTCACGGGTGGCACTGCCGGTATTGGGGCCGCCATTGCCGAAGCCATGCATGCTGCGGGCTACCGCGTGGCAGTCAACTTCGGCTCACACGCTGCGGCGGCAGACAAGTTTGCCAGCCGCACCGGCCTGCCGGTTTACAGCTGGAACGTGGCCGACTTTGACGCCTGTGCAGACGGTGTCGCCCGGGTTCAGGCTGCCATGGGGCCTATTGATGTGTTGGTCAACAACGCCGGCATTACCCGCGACATGATGCTGCACAAAATGACGCTGACCCAGTGGCGCGAGGTGATAGACACTGACCTGGGCAGCTGCTTCAACATGTGCCGCGCGGTGATAGAGGGCATGCGTGAGCGTCACTTTGGGCGCATCATCAATATCAGCTCGGTCAACGGCCTGTCGGGCCAGGCCGGTCAGACCAACTATGCCGCCGCCAAGGCCGGCATGATTGGCTTTACCAAGTCACTGGCCCTGGAGGGCGCGTCGCGCAACATCACGGCCAATGCCATTGCCCCGGGTTACACCGACACCGAGATGGTGAGTGCCGTGCCGCCAGAGGTTATGGACAAAATTCTCAAGTCCGTACCCGCGGGGCGTCTGGCCAGCCCTTCGGAAGTGGCGCGCGGTGTGGTGTTTCTGGCGGCGGACGATGCGGGTTTTATCAACGGCATCACGCTGTCGATCAATGGTGGCAAGTACCTGACATAAGGCTCATTACCGCCACCAGAGCAAAGCCGCGCAGTCGGTGCGCAGTAAGGCTAGGCCATTCGTGGAAGTTCGATCCGCACGGTAAGACCCGTGGGCTGTGTTGACAGCGCAGCGGCCGTTCCACCATGCCGGTGCGCGATTTCAGCGACGATGGCCAGGCCCAGGCCGCAACCACCGGGTAGCTCACTGGCGCGCCAGAAGCGCTCGAAGACGCGTGGCAAGTCCTCAGTGGCCAGTCCGGGGCCGTTGTCTTCAACTTCCAGCACACAGCTGTTGGCTTCGCGGCGCACACGCACGGTCAACGTGGCGCCACTGCCTGCGTAGTGCAGTGCGTTGTCGATCAGGTTGTTCAGCACCTCGCGCAGCAACAGCTTTTCGCCTTGCACCTGCACACTGCCCTCGCCTTCGTAACCCAGGTCCACACCAGCAGCCAGCGCACGCGGTGTCCACTCGCGGGCCACTTCGCGCGCCAGTTGCGCCAGGTCCAGCGGCTGCAGGGTCACATCAGCTTCGGTGCGCGCCAGCGACAACAACTGGTGCACCAGGTGGGCGCTGCGCAGCGCGCCGGCATGCACCTTGACCAATCGCTCTTTCACTGCGGCCAGTTCGGTCTCGTTCAAAGCCAGCTCGGTCTGGCTCACCAAACCGGCCAGCGGAGTGCGCAACTGGTGGGCGGCGTCATTGACAAAGCGCTTCTCCTGGCTCAGGCTTCGGCGCACGGCGTCCAGCAGCTGGTTGACGGCCAGCGCCAGCGAATGCACCTCGTGCGGGGCCTGGGCCAATTCAATGGGCGGCAGGGCTGACAGCACGGGCCCGGTGCGGTCGCCCAGCTGGGCCTCCAGCCGCTTGAGCGGATGCAGGCCGCGCGCAATACCGGCATTGATGATGAGGCCCAGCAGCACACCCAGCGCGGCCAAAGGCACCAGCATGTCAAACACCAGTTCGCGGGCTACCTGCTCCTGCACGGCCAGGCTCTTGGACACTTGCACACGCAGGCGCTGGGGCGAGTTGGCCTCGCCGTAGGTCACCTCGAGCACGGCCACGCGCACCTTCTTGCCGTCCAGGCGGGCGTCATAAATGAGTGGCTCACCAGTCTTTATCGCCACACCATCGGGTGGCGGTGGCAGCTGGCCATTGCCCAGCACAAAACTGCCGGGCGGAGACGACACCATGTACCCCATACGATCGGTCGGGTCCTGCTCCAGCACGTCCTGTGCTGCACGCGGAAAGTCCACCAGCAAACCCGAACCCACCGGCTTGACTTGGCGGGCCAATGCGCGCACCGATTGTTTGAGCGATTGGTTAATGCCGGTATCGGCATAACTGAGCGCAATGCGCCAGGCCAACACACCCCCCACCGACCACAGCAACAACTGCGGCAGCAAGAGCCACAGCAGCAACTGGCGTTTGAGCGAGAGCCCCGGCAACGGGGAGCGGCCAGCGGGCTTCATGCGGATATCACCCGGCACTGGATTCCAGCAGGTAGCCCAAGCCACGCACATTACGTATGCCCAGACCCGAGTCAGCCAGCTTGCGGCGCAGGCGGTGCACATACACCTCCAGCGCGTTTGACGCCACACCACCTGTGGGTTCACCCGGTTCGCTCTGCCAGGCGCTCAACACGTCTTCACGGCTGACCACCTGGCCGGCATTGGCCACCAGCAGCGACAGCAGCGACCATTCGCGCTGGGTCAGCTCCATTTCGTCTTCGCCCAGCCAGGCGCGGGGTTGCACGGCGTCTACCCGCAGCTTGTTGGTGCTGGGGCCGGCAATCTCCAGCGATCCGCCAAACGCCGGCATGCGCGAGCGGCGCAGCATGGCAGCCAGGCGCGCCTGTAGCTCGGCCATGATGAAGGGTTTGGTCAGGTAGTCATCGGCCCCCGCGTTCAGGCCATGCACGCGGTCATCGACCCCGTCTCGCGCCGTCAGTATCAGCACTGGCAGGGCCAGCACGCGCTGGCGTATCCATTGCAACACGGCCATGCCATCCAGCTTGGGCAGGCCCAGGTCCAGGATCACGCCATCAAATCGCGTGCTCTCCAGCAGCTCGCGGGCCTGCATGCCATGGGCGGCACTGGCCACCGTGTGGCCAGCCTGGGTCAGTTGTGCGGACAGCGCATCGCGCAGCAGGTCATCGTCTTCAGCAATCAGTATGTGGGCCATGGAGCGGGGTATGCGGCTAAGGGTCTATTGCCGATAGTACGAAGGCAGTGCCTTCAAATACTTAGGCAGGTTGCGGTTCTTCATCAGGCGCGAGAAAAACTCGGGGTCTTCGTTGGTGGTCAGCGGGCTCAGGCGCGTTTTCTCAAACGGCAGACCAAAGCGGCAGGCCAACAAGCGTTTGGCATCGGCAGGTGTTGCGGTGGCACCCGTTGCAGGTGCTGGCAGGCTGCACTGCGCAAAGTCTTTGGCCAGTTGCTCGGGCGTCAGCTTGGCAGCCAACTGTACCGCATCAAACTTCAGGCCCTGCTGGATGCGTGCTTTGGTATCGGCCACCGTCATGGGTGGCAAGCTGGTGGCGGGGCAATTGGGCGCTATGGACTTGCTGCGCTGGGCACGGGCCAAGTGTGCCGCGGGCTCCACATCATCACTACCCCGCGCGGCCTTGAGCAAGCCTGCGTCGCCATACAGGGGTTCACCCCGCACGGCCACCAGCTGGATGTTGTCTTCAATCGTGTTGATCAGGTTGCGGTAAGGGTCGGCATGGCGATCGTCCACCACCAGTACATCGGCCAGGTAACCCTCGGTGATCTGGCCCAGGCGCTGGCCCCAGCCCATGGCGCTTGCTGGCTTGCGCGTGACCATTTCGACCAGTTCACGGTCGCTGAACAAACCCTTCAACCCATGTTTGTTAACCAGGTCTGCCACCTTGAGCTCACCCAAGCTGGACTTGCTGCCCGAAGGCGCCCAATCGGGTGCCAGGCTGATGGACAAGCCCGCGCGTTTGGCCGCCGCCACATTTGCGGTCTGGCCATACAGCATGAAGTTGGACAATGGCGACCACACCAGCTTGGCGCCCACTGCTGCCAGCTCTTGCAACTGCGGCTCGGTAAGGCCCACGCCGTGGATGGCGATCAGCTCCGGGCCAATCAGGTTGCTGTCTTTCATGGCGCCAAACTCCAGCGCCATACGCGGTGAGGGACCCTCTGCCAGGTGCACCACCAGCGGGCCCTTGCTGCGCTCGGTCTGCATGGCCGCCCACTCCTTGGCGCTGCGGCCCATGTCTACGCGGCTGGCCGCCACGCGCGACTCCACTGGTGAGTTTTCGATATTGCGCACCAGGCACTCTTCTTTGGAATACGCCAGGTTGACGCGCCCACCCTGCAGGCTGGTGGTGCCACCCGCCAGTGCCTTGTATTCACCGTAGCGGCCAATCTCAATACCCAGATCCAGGTAGTGGGCACGGGTCAGCACCTCTTGCGGGAAGGTGATGCGCTTGTTGTAAACATCGTCATACCAGCGCCACTCGTAGCGGTCGCGGTATTTGCGCTGGATGGGCATCAGCGGGTAGATCGCGTATTCGGGGTGGTTGTGCAGGTCGATGATGCCGGGGTAGATGACACCCTTGCTATCAACCACCGGTGCGCCGTTTGCGCCGTCGGGCAAGGCCTCTCCAGCGCGCGCAATGGCCATGATCTTGCCACCGGCCAACCAGACGCGGGCGTTGGGCAACACGTCGCCCGCATCGTTCATGGTGACCACCTTGCCAACCAGTACCAGGCCCGCGTCCTGGTTCCAGGCCGCCTGCGCATTGGCAGACAGGGCCGCGGCAGCAAGCGCGGCACAACACATCAGCTGCCCCATGGCGCGGTACAAAAAGGGTGGTTGCAATTGCATGGTGATGTCAGCGAATGAATGGAAAAGGGATGGCTGTGCATCATAGCGCCGGCGCTTGCAAGACACGGCCTGCTATTCTCGGCGCACCGCAGCCTAGCCCTGCTTCATGTGCCCTTGTTTTGTGCCTTTGACCTCCGTGCCACCCTTTCTGCCCTGCCTCACACTACTTTCACCCAATCGCCGCCATGTTTTGCTCGCCAGCCTGGGTCTGCTGGTTTCGGCCCCCGCATTGGCGGCGCGTACCATCCATGAAACAGCGACTTCCCGGCTCTGGCCAATGGCCTCGGTTGTGCCCGGGGGCATTGCACGGCTGGACCTGGGCCCCGCCGCCACGCGCCCGGTAGCCCACTTGGACAAACTGCCGCTGCTGGTGGTGGGCGACGCAACGGGTTGGACCGCCCTGGTCGGTATAGCCCTGTCTACCACCCCCGGCCCCGCCCACATTACGGTTCAGAGTGAGGGCGCTAGCCAACGGCAAGTGGGCTTAACCGTAGCCGCCAAGCTGTACCCGGTGCAGAAGCTGAAGGTTGCCCCCAGCACGGTAGACCTGTCTGAAGCAGACGAGGCACGCGTTATCCGCGAACGCGCCCATCTGGCTACAGTCTTGGCTACTTTTACCGAACCCCTGCCCCACCCCGACCGGTTGCGCATGCTTGCACCCGTGGCCGGGCGCCGCTCTAGCTCTTTTGGACTGCGCCGCATCTTCAATGGCCAGGCCCGCAACCCCCATAGCGGCATGGACATAGCGGCCACCAACGGAACGCCGGTGTTGGCACCCATGCCCGGGCGGGTCATTGACGCCGCTGATTACTTTTTTGGCGGCAACACCGTGTTCCTGGACCACGGTGGCGGCCTGTTGAGCATGATGGGCCACCTCAGCGCCATCCATGTGCAGGTGGGTGACATGGTGAAGGTGGGCGACCGCGTGGCATCCGTCGGCGCCACCGGCCGCGTGACTGGCCCCCATTTGCACTGGGGTGTGGTGCTGAACCGCACGATGGTGGACCCGGCTTTGTTTTTGGCGGATTGAGACGGACAATAGGCACCTCGCAAACCAAGAGCCCCACAAGGAAAAATGAGCCTCTAGCCCCCGAAAAATATACCTATAGCGCTACATAAACCATAGCATTTAGCATTGCAACCTTTTCCGATCTGAAATGGGTTGTGACGATGCTGGTTTGCTTGGTGTGGCTGTGGTGGTTGGTTCTGTATTGGTGGCACAGATGGTGGGAAGCGGCAACCCAGTTCCATCGCTTCGTGCGGCGCGCCACCACGCCACACCACTGACTAACCACGGGACGCCTCAAGCCCTGGCCGCTTCGCTCACCTTTGCGTCACGCTCAACTCCGCCCGCGGCTTCCAGTCGGCGTCGGCTGCTGACACTGTTTTGGCTGCACCCACAAACAGCCGCTCAGTCGGCAACTTGCGGCTGGCCAGGTAGTCCTTTACCGCCACCCCCCTTTGCAGTGCAAGTGCGTGCATGGCGTCTTCTCGGACCGGGATGCTGGCCAGCAGCAGCGCTTCCATCTCGGCCACAGGGATGTCTTTGGCCAAGCCCACCGCGTTGCGTGGTTTGGCAATGTCGGCCCGGCGGTATACCTGGGCCAGCAGCACCGGGTATTCGGCATCGGTCAGTGTGGATGCTGATGCGTCTTGCCCTGAGGTTACGGCGCGGCGGCGCTTTTCGACCAGTAGCAGGGCCTTAAGGTTCTCGCGTTTCAGTGCATCGCGCTCCTGCTCCAGGCTGGCAGTGCCCACCACCGTCACACTCAGCGCAGGGCGGGCGGCCAACGCCTGGGCCACCTGGTCCAGCCCCTGGCTTGCGGCAGCCGACAACACGCTACTGCCCGGCGCAAATACGACGTTACTCAGCTCATCGGTGGCGGCACCGCCCCCGCCCAGCGCGTTGGCTATCAAGCTGAAAGGGGCGGTGATGGCCTTGCCAATCAGGTTGGTGAACACCTTCCACACCAGGGCACCAATGCTGAACTGGGGGTCGTTGAGCGAGCCGCTGATGGGCAGGTCGATATCGATCACACCATTACTGTCAGCCAACAAGGCCACCGCCAGCTTGACTGGAAGACTATTGGGCGCACCTTTGACCTCTTCCCCAAAGCGCAGCTGGTTCAACACCAGCTTGTTGTTGGCAGTGAGCTGGCCGTTGGGCAGCACGGTGTAGTTCACATCCATGCTTAACTTGCCGCGTTCGATGCCGTAACCCGCGTACTTGATGGAATAGGCAGTCAATGGCGGCAGGTCCAGATCGCGCACCTTGCCTTTGATGTCCAGCACCAAGGGCTTGGCCAGGGGGTTGGCCTTGCCGGTCACTTCCAGCGACGCAGTGCCCTCGGCCCTGCCGCGCAAATCCACATCGGCCATCTGCACGGTGCCGTCTATTGCCTGAGACGCAAACTCGCTCAGCGTGCCCTGCAGCTCGCTGAGGTTGGCCGAATAGTTGGGGCGTATGAAGCGGTCCGAAAAATGCACCTTGCCGTTAGCCACACTGATGGGGCCCATTTTGACAACGGCGTCCGGCTGCGAGGGCGCGTTGGGCTCTGCTGATTGCGGCGCCTTCACCAGGTCTTGCAGATTGATGCGCCCGCTGGGGCTGACGATGATGCGGGCGAAGAAATCGGATAGCGCGGCCTGGCGCACCTGCAAACGGGTAGCGGTACCGGGTGACATGGCCAGGGATATGCCTGGCACGGTCAGCGACTTCCAGCTCAGCAGTTCTTCGGTCACACCCAGGTCGGGCGACTCGGCGGCCGCAGCTTCCGCGCTGGATACACCGGCGCTTGGCGAGCCGGCAACGGTGTTGGCGCGGAAGTCTTCCAGCGACGCATCGCCTTGCACCTGTAACTCGGGGCCGGATGGTGTCTGGGCGTAGCGCACTTGGCCCTTGAAGCTGGCATCGGCGCGCAGCACCGCAATGTTGAGCTGGTCTGCCAGGTAGGGTGCCGCGGCGTGCACGGGCAGGTCCACCGCGTCCACACTGCCCTGCACGGCCATGGGTGACCACATGACGGTGCCACGGTAGTTCAGGCTGCCGGGTTCGGTTCGGCCGGATTTGACGCGGGCCGACAGGGTCAGCGGTGCGAGCTTGGTGCCGTCCTGTGTTGCGTTTTGCAGTTGCAGCTTGAGCGCAGACAACTCCAGGCGCACCGGGCGGGCCAGGCTGCGGTCGTCCAGCCGGAAGCTGCCTTCGTCCAGAGCCAGCTCGGCCAGGCTGATCTGCCAAGGGCTTGCAGGCGATGGGTTGGGTTCTGGCGTTGGGTTGGAGTCCGGTGCAGGCTCAGTGCTCGGTACTGCTGTCTTGAGCCAACGCTGGGGGATCCACTGACCCTGTGCATCGCGGTGCAGCATCGCGCTGGGTGCGCGCAGGGCCAGTTTGGCAATGGTGCCGGTTTTGGCTTGCACGTCGAATTGCGCCCCGCCCACCTCCAGCAATTTGAAGCGGGGCATTTCCTGGGCTGCGCGCTCGGCGCCGGTGGTCGCTACAACGCCCCGTTTGCCACCGTTCAGCGCAAAGTCACGCAAGGTCAACCGGGGTACGGTGAGCACCAGCGCATCACCAGTGTTGGCGTCGGGTTTGCCGGCTGCCCAGCTAGCGCCTAGCTCGGCGTCCAGCACGCCCTGCACGGCGGGTTGCAGAAACTGCGCCACGTAGGGAGCAGCCAGGCCCAGCTCCACATCAGACAGCGTGGCCTGCGCGGTCGCGCGCAGCTCTGCGCCTTCTCCCTTGAATGTCAGACGCGCAGTCTTCTTGGCTTTGGATTGCAGACTGGCCGACCCTTCAAACGTGGCAGGTGTTGCATCCAGAGGCCAGCGCAGGGCTTGGGCCTGAAGCTCCAGCTCGGCAACGTTCATGCGGGCGGGGGGTTGGATGCTGTCGTCTGCCCACACCAGCGCGCCACGGTGCAATGCAAACCGCTGAAGCGACAGGCTCCAGGGCTTGGGGGTTGGTGCAGCCGAGGCCTTTAAGCCTTTTGAGCCTCCAGCCCCGGTAGAAGCTGACTCCTTTGCTACTCCTTTTGTAGCACCCCACCGCAGATTGATGCGACCAGCACGATCACGCGTGGCCTGCAGCGTGGGGGTATGGATGTCCAGTGACGCGAGGCTGACGACCTGGTCCAGCGGGCGCACATCGGCCAGCGCGGCCTCAATGGACTCGACCGCCAGCAGCGGCGCACCACCCGTGTCGGCCACGGCCAGGTTAGACACCTTGAGCGTGCCCGTGAGCGCCAGCTTTTGCTGCTTGGCCTGCTCAAAGGCCAAACGCAGGTCCGCATCCACCACCGCGGACTGCAAGCGCACGGGCAAGCTGCTCGGCAGGTAAGGCAGATAGGGTGCCAGATCCAGTTTGCCAATCTTCAGCGAGGCTTCACCTTTTTGCGTCTGCGCGAAGGGAGTGCCCTCAGCCGCCGTATCAAACTGGCTGCCATTGAGGGTGAACGCCAGGCGTGGCACAACCTTGACGGTGCGCTTGGATTCCAGCGTGCTTAGAAACGGCACCGCCAGGGTCAACGCCCGCAGGCTGTGGTGGTGCAGACCAGATGCGGTGTGGTCATGAAAATCCACCACGCCGCCGTTGAGCGTCAGGTTGTACAGCGCAAACTGCAGGGGCGCGGTGCTTTGCGAGGTTGGCGCTTGGTTCAAGCGCTCCAGGATGTCGTCGACATCGTAGCGGCCATCACCGAGGTGGGTCAGCTGCACGGTTGGCGCGTCCAGGGTGATGGCATCTATGACCGGGGCCATGCGCAGCAGCGACTCCAGCTCGGCATCCACATAAACACGGGCTATCTGCAGTTGTTTGGTCTTGCCGTCCGCAGAGGCCATCGCAAGGCCCGACACGATCAGCTCCAGGGACCAGGGCCTGAAGGCTACGGCCTCTACGGTCACTGTGCGCCCCAGGGCCACAGTGGCCTTTTCTTCTATTGCCCGCTTGACCAACGGCGGCACCGCAAGCCAGGCCAGCACCCACAGCACCAGCACACTCCCCCCAAACCAGTAGGCCCGGCGCAACCAATGGGGAGGAATGGTGAAGGGAACCTGCATGTGTGCGCTTTCAAGGGTGACGTAAGGACGGGAGCGACGATTTTAGATAGCTGCATGCTACGTAAGCGGGTAGTAGACTCCGGTGGCCCCCAGCACAGCCTGCCATGACCCGATCTCTCTTCGTTTTGCCAGCCTTGGCATCGGCAACACCTTTCGCCAAGCCCAGGGTTCTGGGGCTGACCGGTGGCATAGCGGCGGGCAAGTCAACAGCCCGCGAGGCGTTCGCATCGCTGGGTGTGCCCTGCCTGGATGGTGACGCTGTTGCAAGGGGCATCCATCAAGAACCCACACACCCGGCCACCCAGGCATTAGCCCTCGCTTTCCCCAACTGGATGACCCCTGCCGGCGCCTTGCAACGCGGCAGCCTGCAGGGTCTGTTTGCGCGTGACGCCGATGCCAAACGCACCCTGATTGACATATTGAAGCCGCATGTGCTGGCGGCCGACGGGGTTAAGGCTGACGCCCTTCACAATGACGGATCGCAAGAACAGTTGCAAGCGCAGGTCGCGGCCTTGCATCAGCACTACCTACAACTCTGGAATTGATGTGAAACGAATAGCCTTCTCTGGAACACTGGACCCCATCACCAATGGACACCTCTGGGTGATTGGCGAGGCACGCGCACTGGCCGATGAAGTCGTGGTGTTCATCTCTGAAAACCCGTTCAAGAAACCCCTGTTTCCCGCAGCCCAGCGCAAAACCATTGTTGAGCAAAGTCTGGCGCAGCGTGGTTGGGGCAATGTCAGTGTGGTCATCGTGCGTGGCGACTACACAGCACGTGCGGCCAAACGCCAGGGTATTGACTACCTGATACGCGGGATTCGCAACACGACAGACTTCGACTACGAAAACCTGCTGCAGCAGGCCAATGTGGATGTGGTGGAAGGTGCCAAAACCCTGTTTGTGATGCCACCACGCGATCTGGGCTCGGTCAGCTCATCGTTCGTACGTGGATTGCAAGGCCCTGTGGGCTGGCACTGGAGCATGAAAAAATTTGTGCCAGGCCCCGCCTACACGGCATGGATTTTGGGTTGGCTGCGCAAGGAGTGGGAGCAGTTGTGGAACTACGCAGCACTGGACAGCACGGCCCTCACCAACGCCGACCACTGGTTTACCCACCTGACGGGTGACAAGGCTTATGGCGCAACCAACCGCAGTTACCACAACCTGGACCACCTGGTACACGGCTTGACCGAGTTGGCCGTGTGGTCTGCAAACACCGATACCGACAGGCCATCTCTAGCCAGCCTTAAAGCTGCATTCTGGTTCCACGATGCCGTGTACGACGTGCCCAAAAAAGGCGTCAGCAACGAAGAGGCCAGCGCGCAGCTGTGGCTGGCGGCGGGGCTGCCTTCGGAGAACCCCAGTGCGGTTGCGGACCTGATCCGCATGACAGACCACGCGCAACAGCATGCCCTGGAGCATCCCCACAAGCAGGTTCTGCTGGGTGCAGACTTGGCTATTCTGGGCCAGTCAGCGGCCATCTACACGACCTACACCCAGGCGGTGCGCAGTGAGTATGCATGGGTTGAAGACTCAGCCTACCGCGCGGGCCGCAAGGCGGTGCTGCATCACTTCCTGGCAGCGGCCAAAGCTGGAACCCTTTACCCAGATCCCTACTTCAAAGCTCTCTACGAAGCCATGGCCATCAGCAATTTGGAAAGGGAGATTGCTGGCCTGTGAAATGCAACACCGCACCGTTAAGCCAATACCATTGGTATTGAATTTCGCTACTTGATTGCCAATACGCTACAAAAAGCATCATAAATTGAATACTCCGGTCCACGGCGGCGACGGTGCCGCCGATTCTGGCTAGGAGTACGGTATGAGAGTCTTTCTGGGTGTATCCGGTCTGTTGCAGCTGGTATGGCTGGGCGTGGTCGGCGTGGGTTTATGGTTGCTGGCCAGTTGGTTGCAACTGCCCATCAGCCCCAGTCTGGACGCCGTCATCGGTGTAATCACACTGCTGTGGCTTTATTTTGTGGTCACCGTGCCGTGGAACATGGTGTTCCAGGCCAAACAGGTTTTGTTTGACGCGCAAACATCGCGCCAACGTGGTATCCAGATTGACCCGGATGCCGTGACCTATGCGCAGCGCTGGGCACGCATTGCACTGTGGATCGCACTGGCGCTGCATGTGTTTAGCGCTGCGGTACTGTGCTTCGTGGCATATAGCGGCGTAGGCCTGATCGGCTGGCTGGGAGCGGCGGCGTCTATTGTGCTCACCCTGCTGCGCCCGGGTCTGCGTGCCTATGCCCATGTGCGGGACCGACTGGGCCGTTTTGCCCGCGAGGTGGAGGTACCCCGTGAAGACGCTATCGAACTGCGCCGCCGCCTGCAGCAAGTGGAACAACAACTGGCGTCTTTGAGCCAGCAGTTTGCCAATGCAAGCTACCAGACCGAGCAGCGCCTGCAGGCCATCGACAACCGCGCAACAGAAGCCGCCGACCAACACACCTCGCTGGCCGAGCATGTGCGCCTGGAGGTGGTGCGTGTGGAGCGCGAAGCCAAGAACACCGTGGCCCAAGTACTGGGCGACGCGGCCGTGGTGGGCCACGTGCGCGAACTGGTGCGCTTCTTCAAGACGGCTTGAGGGCCGGTTTGGGCGCTGGGCGCTTCTTTTTCAGACGGATGATGCAGTCTTCCAGGGTCTGGCCGATGATGGTCTGGTCGCGGATCATGGCGATCTTGGGCCAGGTGGCCCGCTCGCCGGCCAGCACCCACTCCTGAAACTCCGCTTGCGACAGATTGCTCAGGATGCGACGGTAATCCTTGAAGCGCATGGGCGGGTGGATGGTGACATCACCATAGTATTGCTGGTCCACGATGGCCACCGCGCCCTCCAGCAGGTTCTTGATGATGCCCGTCTCAAAACCATAGGAAGCCAGTTGCATGACCTGCTTGCTGCGGAACTTGACCTCCGCTTTGACCAGATCGGTAAGAAAAGATTGCCATCCCTCCTTGCGCGTCTGGTCCGCAATGAACGGCAGCACATGGGGATTGGTCTGGCTGACGATGTGGTGGTTGACGTTGTACAGCTCGCCCAGGCGCTTGGCCGGCAGATCGCTCTGGATGGCACCGTCGACCCAGCGTATGGAAGCCATGTAAGGCTTTTCTTTGCCCAGGCGGTCCTTGGTCATCAGCATGACCGGCGGAAAAAGACCAGGTACCGAGCAGGAAGCCATCACCGCACTCCACACCAGCAGGTGGGGGGTGGTCAGGTAGTTCAGCAGGCGCGCCTGCTGGTTCTTGTCTACCGGGGACACGGTGATGTTAATGATGCGCTTGGTGCGTTTGAAGGCTTCTTCAAACGTGTATTCACCGAGGTTCTGGCGTAAAAACCGCTCAAGGGCATGGATGTCCATGATAGAGCGTTGCTGCAACATGTCGCGCAGGCCCAGGCGCTGCCAGGATTTCAGATCCATGCCCTCGCCGGTAAACAAGGTGTCCAGCTCATGGTCTTTGCGCGTACCCAAAAATGCCGCAACCACCGAGCCCGCACTGGAGCCTGATATCACGCGTGGCAACAACTTGCGCTCGCGCAGCGCCTTGATAACGCCCAGGTGGAACATGCCCATATTGGCGCCACCGCTGAGCATCAGGGCGGAGCGGCCAAAGCTTTGCCCGGTGTGGCGGAAGAACATCAGCTTTTCGGCATAGGGGAGTCCGGGTATTTCGTAGTCACACACATGGTTCAATAACGATGTGACTTCATTGATGTAGTCATCAATCAAGAACTTGGTGCCTACGCGGGTGTACTTGTACAGCTCCGGGCTGGCCAGGTTGCCCAGGTTGCGGTGCAGGCCTTCACGCAGGCTGAAGATCACTTGCGCCCAATCGCCGGCCTTGCGCCAGTTGCGCAGATTGATGAGGCGTTGCTGAATGAGCCGGTGTTGGTAAAACGGTGAGTGCGGGTCACTCTTCCAGACGTCCATGCCCGCCTGGGCATCAAGGTCCACGGCATGCGTGCGCCAGGTGTTGTAATCAGTGGCTTGGGCCAGGGCCCGTTGTTGTTCGGCCGTCAATCTTGCGCGCATCAATCACTTTCCAGTTTCGTACAGTGATTTTGTAACAGACAGCGTCACCATAGCTGTCGCACACTGGTCACCCAGCCGCTATGCCACCCGTGGCACCGTAAAGGCCGAACGCGCCGCAAATGCCCTGCCCCGCGCGCCGCACCCCTCCAGGTGATCGTTCACCAGGCCCATGGCCTGCATGAAGGCATACATGGTGGTGGGGCCTACAAAGCTCCAGCCGCGCTTGCGCAAATCTTTGGACAAGGCGATGGACTCTGGCGATGTGGTCACGCCGCTCAAGGTCTGGCGTGTGATCTGGCTGGGCCGAGTTGTAGCCAGAGGCTCGAACTGCCAGAAATAGGCTGCCAGGCTACCAAACTCCTGGCGCAGTTCCTGGGCCCGTTTGGCATTGTTGATGGTGGATGCAATCTTTCCGCTGTGCCGCACGATGCCGGCGTCCAGCACCAGGCGCTTGACATCACTGTCGTCAAACAGGGCCACCTTGTCCATGTCGAAATCGGCAAAGGCCTTGCGAAAGGCCTCGCGTTTGTTCAGTATGGTCAGCCAGCTCAAACCCGCCTGAAAGCCCTCAAGACAAATTTTTTCGAACAGGCGGTCGTCGTTGTGCACGGGTACGCCCCACTCAAAGTCATGGTAGTGCTGGTAATGGGGCGTGGCGCGACACCATACGCAGCGTGTAACTTGGCTGTCATCGGTGAAGAGTCCTGTTGGCGCGGTGGTGTCGTCGAGCATGGAGCCCTTCCAAAAAACATTGAACAGCCAACGATTCTTGATTGGACGGTTTGCACGCGCCCAACACAGACCATACCGTTGGAATTCGGTTTAACAAATACTGTTTATATTAACAGTATAGTTAAGGGATGGCAGCCACCACAACTCGAGGTAATTCGGCTACCCTTCCAACTGTGCTTCATTCCCCATTGCAAGATTTGCAGCAGGAGACAACGGACATGGCTTTTATCCACAAAGAGGCAGCGCGACGCACCGTCGCCCATCGCCATGGCACGTAGCCTGCCCGACCTCGTGCCCGAGGCAAAAGACGAGACCGACAAGGCCAAAAAACTGGTCGCCCTGGGCCACCCAGCCGTTGCGCCCGTGTTGGCGGAAATTCTGGAGTGGGTGGAAGACGCCAATTGGCCGGTTGCCAAAGTTTTCATTCCCTTTCTGGTCCGCATCGGTGCACCACTGGTGCCCCATGTGCGCTATGTGCTGCAGTCGCAAGACGAGCAATGGAAACGTGTGGTGCTGGACCACATCGTCAGTGAATCTGGCGATTTGGCACACGGCCTATCGGTAGACCTGCTGCGACTCATCGACACCCCTACCGACGCCGAGCGCGCCGAGGGCCTGCACACCACGGCGGACGCACTGTTCCAAAAGTATTGCAAAAACGGCGCGCCATAATGGGCCGATTTTTGCCCCGCCATGACCCAGCGCGACCCCAGATACGACATCCTTTTTGAGCCGGTCCAGATCGGCCCCGTCAAAACAAAAAATCGCTTCTACCAGGTACCCCATTGCAACGGCATGGGCCATGGCAAGCCGCAATCACTGGCTGCCATGCGGGGCGTCAAGGCCGAGGGCGGTTGGGGCGTGGTGTGTACCGAAGAGATTGAGATTAGCCCCTTCTCAGAAATCGCGCCGCACTTCGAAGGCCGCCTGTGGGACGACAGTGACATCCCCGCTCAGAGACTGATGACCAACGCCTGCCACGCCCATGGCGCGCTAGCCGGAGCAGAGCTGTTCTTCAATGGCTACGCCACACCCAACCGCTACAGCCGCGAGATACCCATGGCGCCGTCGCACACGCCGGTCAAGGCCACCGACCCCATCCAGGCGCGCAGCATGGACAAGACGGACATTGCCAACGTGCGCCGCTGGCACCGCGCCGCCGCGCTGCGCGCGCGTGACGCCGGGTTTGACATCGTCTACGTGTACGCGGGGCACGACCTAGGCCTGCCCATGCATTTCCTCTCGCGCCGCACCAACCGCCGCACCGACGAATATGGCGGCAGCCTGGAGAACCGCGTGCGCTTTCTGCGCGAGCTGATCGAGGACACCAAAGACGCTGTGGGTGACCGCTGTGCGGTAGCCGTGCGCCTGGCCGTGGACCAATTGCTGGGGCCCCTGGGCATTACTTCCGAGAACGAAGGCCGGGACGCGATCGCCATGCTGGCCGAGTTGCCGGACCTGTGGGACGTGAACATTGCCGACTGGTCCAACGACAGCCAGACCGCCCGGTTTTCACAAGAGGGCTATCAGGAGCAGTACATCGCCCACGTGAAGTCGCTCACCACCAAGCCGGTGGTGGGCGTGGGCCGCTACACATCGCCCGACGCCATGGTGTCGGCCATCAAACGCGGCGTCATGGATTTGATTGGCGCAGCGCGCCCCTCGATCGCAGACCCTTTTTTGCCACGCAAGATTGAAGAGGGCCGCTTCGACGATATCCGCGAATGCATTGGCTGCAATATTTGTGTGACGGGCGACAACCTCAGCGTACCCATACGCTGCACACAAAACCCCACCATGGGTGAAGAGTGGCGCAAGGGCTGGCACCCGGAGCGCATTGCTGCCGCCGGTTCCGAAGACACGGTGCTGGTGGTTGGCGCCGGCCCCACCGGCCTGGAGCTGACCCGCGCTTTGGGCCAACGCGGCTACGAGGTTGCACTGGCCGATGCCGGAACACGCGTGGGCGGCAGGCTGATCCACGATGCTTCCCTGCCCGGCTTGGCCACCTGGATGCGCGTGGCCGACCACCGCATGCTGCAGATCCAGAAAATGACAAACGTCAACTTGTACCTGGACAGCCGCTTGAGTGCAGACGAAGTATTGGAATTTGGCTTCAGCCGCGTCTTCATCGCCACTGGCGCGCGTTGGCGCAAAGACGGCCTGGGCCGCCAACACCGCACCGCAATCGACGGCGTCAACCATGCCATGGTGACGCCCAAAGTATTCACCCCTGACGATGTATTTGCCGGTGCAGCGCTACCCTCCCCCGTGCTGATTTATGACGACGACCACTACTACATGGCCGGTGCACTGGCTGAGCGCTTGCGCAAGCAGGGGCTGGAGGTGTTTCTGGTTACGCCGTCGGTGAAGGTCTCCGAGTTCACCGACATGACGATGGAGCAGCAACGCATTCAGGCAGGTCTCTTGAAGATGGGAGTGCAGATTCAAACCACCACCTCCATCGCCAGCGTGTCAGCCGCCGCGGCTGGAGGCCTCGATGTTGAACTGGCCAACACCTACACCGATGCCCGCACACGGCAGCACTGCGCCAGCCTATTGCTGGCCACGATGCGTGATCCGGTGGATGACTTGTTTGCCTCTCTGCTGGCGCGAAAAACCGAGTGGGCCGCTGCCGGGATCAACACGGTGCAATGTGTGGGTGACGCGTATGCGCCGGGTACCGTGGCCGCCGCGGTGTATGCCGGCCACAAGGCGGCGCGAGGGCTTGATGCCGCTATGCAGCCTTTGGATGCTGCACTGTTTAAGCGGGAGATGGTGGGACTTTAGTGGCTCAGCCCCTACCAAACAGGGCCGCGCATCGGCCGCTGTGCTGCTACACCAGCACAACCAATCTGCCATCGTCACGCGCTGTTGCCACCACCTCAATCGGCAGTGACACAAAGTTCTGCCCCTCGGAGCCCCATACGATGTCAATGGAGCGTTGGCCCATTGACTCGATCAACACGGGGCCAACCGGAATGTTTTGGACGCGCCCACAACGAGCCACATAGGGCATGGGTGTGGTGACGCGGGCGCTGTGTGTGATGTATTGCATGGCCTGCCTTTGGTAGTAATTGAACAGCCGAAGTCTGCAGATGGGGTGCCGCCGGGTCTGTGCGTCAACCAACCGTTGCGGCTGGCACAGCAGAACGTAGGGCGGCGCACAGACCATCCCCAAGCGTATCCCCATCATGGTCGAACCCAACCCTTTAGAAGTGCCCACCACCATGCCCATCATCCAACTCCAAAGAGCGACCAATCCACCTACGCCGGAAGCGGTGCACATCAACCCCGGGGCTGTTCTGTTTGTGGAGGCGGCCATAGAGCACCAGATCGGCCAAACACTGATCCAGGTGTTTGGCCAGAAGGAGCAAGGTATCCGGGTTATCGAAACCATCCAGCACGTACTGGATGCACTGCCGGGCTCTTTTGGCGCATACCGGCACTACCATGCCGGCGCGCCGGTAGACGGAGAAAGTGTGGTGCACATCTACGAGCACAACATCGCCTCCATCAGCCCCAACACGCCGCACGACCCGATGTTCTGGACCATCACCTTCAAGGACCAGTTTGCGCTGCGGGTGACGGCACCTTTGCCGCTGGGCCTGTAGCGGCCCTAACCTGCAGATCAGTTCAGCAGATCGGCGGGTATGTTGCCGCCATTGGCTGCCAGCTTTTGCAGCACGGTCTTGTGCAGCCACATGTTCATCTGGGCAGAGTCGCCCATTTTTTCTGCCGGGCACCCCAACTCGGTGGCCAGCTCTTTGCGCACGGCCAGGCTACTGTCCAGGCCAAGGAGCTTGAGCAGGTCAACAATGGAAGTCTTCCAGTTCAATTTTTCGGCATGGGCTGCGGCCAGTTTGGCCAGGTTGGCCACTACGTCGACCTCGCTGATGGCCACTGGAGCCGGCGCGACAGGTGCAGCGGGTGCAACCGGCGCCGCAGGTGCTGGCGTGGGGGCAGTTGCTGCTGCCACGGCCTCTGCGTTCTTGTCGCCGAAACCGAGTTTGGAGAGGATGCTGCTGAAAATGCTCATGGGAGTGTGTCCTGACTGAGAAGGTTGATAGAACGGGGACCACGACCATACTACCTGCTGTTCATGACGCAGCACTACTCTCCACCATTAGCTATATTTTTTATAGCGCATTAGACATATAACACGGGGGCTAGAGGCCGATTCTCCTCAATCAATCGGTAAAATCACCTTCCAAAGCAATTGCCATGGACACGTGACCCACAATGCAAGCCCCTTCCGTCGAACCTCCAATCCCTGAATCCGCGCCACCCACGGCCGAGACAGCTGCGCAGGAGCAGCCTGCAACACCACTGCCAGAGCGCCTGGGCTTGACCCAATGGATAGCCGCCGGGCTGCGGGCAGCCCTGTGCCTGCCGGCCCACATCGGCCGCGCCACGCCCAGCCCGTGGCAGTTGTTCTGGCTGGTGGCTCTGGTGGGCGCGGCTCAGGTGGGCATGTCACGGCTGGAAGTGCCAGGTGCAGCCACCTTCCATCTGGGGGGTTGGCTGTACCCCTTGAGCACCGTCGGTTTTGTGCTGCTCCTGGTATGGGCTTGCCTGAGCGGTATGCGCACACACCAAGCCCATCCTGCGCCGGTACCCGCGTGGTTTGCGCTGTGGTCCGTCTCGGGTCTGCCCATGGGCGCGGTGGCTGTGCTGATCAGTGCCTTGGCCGCACGCGAGCAAATGCCCGCCTGGTGGATGGACGGCACGTGGCTGGCCTGGCTCATCTATGGTCTGATTTGGGTATGGATCATGCTGGTGGCATGGCGGGTGACTGCGGCCGTAACTCCTTCACGCTGGGCGCAGACGGCCACCATCGTGGGTGTGCTGCTGATCGAGGCCTTTGGCACAGCCTACATTGACAGCCGCCCCTGGCAGCCCAATTACGCCGAGCAGGGGTCTGGTGAAACAGCCTCCGAGCCGACACTCACACTCAGCCAGGAGGTTTTTGCCAACCAACAAACCCTGCTGGCCGAAACCCTGGCTGCAGTTGCGCCACGGCAGCCGGGCCTGACCAATGTGTTTGGCTTGGTCTATGCACCCTATGCACAAGGCGTTTTTGTGCGCGAGAGCGCCATGGTGGCCGGTGTGCTGCAAGAGCGTTTTGGCGCAGAGGGCCGTGTGGTGCAACTGGTCAACCACCCCTCGGTGACCGACAGCATCCCCTGGGCGACCAACCAGAACCTGCGCGCCAGCCTGAAGGCGCTGGCTGCGCGCATGGACCGCGAGAACGATGTGCTGGTGGTCTACCTCAGCTCCCACGGTGGGGCTGACTTCAAACTCGCCACCCAGCACTGGCCATTGGAGGTGTCCGAGCTGACGCCGCAAATGCTGCGCGGCATGCTGGACGAAGTGGGCGTGCGCAACCGTGTGGTTGCCGTGTCGGCCTGTTATGCCGGTGGCTGGATCGAGCCTTTGTCCAATGACAACACGCTGGTGATGACTGCAGCCGACGCCACCCATACTTCGTACGGCTGTGGCAGCAAGTCCGAGCTCACCTTCTTCGGCCGCGCCTTGTTTGACGAGCAGTTGCGCAAGACGCATTCGTTCGAACAGGCCTTTGCCGCAGCGGGCCCCATCATCCAGCAGCGTGAGATTGAAGGAAAGAAGGATGACGGTTTCTCCAACCCGCAGATCGCGGTGGGCAAGGACATTCGGGCGGTGCTGGCCACACTGGAGCGGGAGCTCCAGCAGGAGCACCCACTACCCGCCAAATGATGCTATCTGTTTTGTAGCTACTCAGTCATACAAGACGGGGGCTAATGGCCAAAAAGTGCAACAGCGCGGTGCGAGAACCGAGCGAACAAGATAAAGGAATTCCACGCAATGCCCACCCACATTCCCCGGCGCCGACTGCTGACCGCCCTCGGCTCCCTACCCTTGGCAAGCTGGTCCAGTCTGGCTTGGTCAAGTCCTGCCCCATCGGCCATCTATTCGGAAGCCGACGTCACCCACGCGCAGCGCCTGCGCGATGCAGGTCTCAAAAGCGGACTGGCCTACACGCTGGTGGAGTCGCTCACCACCGAAGTTGGCGCACGACCGGCCGGATCGGCCAACGACGCACGCGCGGTCGCTTGGGCGCAAGCTGCCATGCGCCAACTGGGGTTGTCCAATGTGCGGGCAGAGCCAGTGCCACTGTCGGTCTGGCAGCGTGGTCCCCTGAATGCGCAGCTACTGGCACCGCACGCCCACCCGCTGGTAGCCACGGCCCTGGGCAATTCGGTGTCAACCCCAGCCGGGGGCTTGGAAGCAGAAGTGGCCTATTACGCCGATCTTGCCGCCTTGCGCGCGGACACCAGTGAGCGCGCGCGTGGCAAGCTGGTCTTTATCGACGAGAAGACCGAACGCACGCGCGATGGAAGCGGCTATGGCCGCGCAGTGTTGGCCCGAGCCGCTGGGGCGGTAGAAGCGGCCCGGCGTGGCGCCGTGGCGGTGGCCATACGCTCTATCGGCACCGACCGCGACCGCTTGGCCCACACGGGCGCTGTGCGCTATGACCCCCTGGTGGCACAAATTCCTGCCATGGCGGTCTCGGTGCCCGATGCCGACCTGATCGCGCGCTTGCATACGCGCGGCCAACCGATGCGGCTCAAGCTCACACTGCAGGCTGCCAGCGGTGTGGCCGCGGTCACGCACAACGTGATCGGCGAAGTACCGGGCACAGACCTGGCAGGCGAAGTGGTGCTGATCGGTGCTCACCTGGACAGCTGGGACGTGGGTCAAGGCGCGCAGGACGACGGTGTTGGCGTGGGCATCGTACTGGCGGCCGCCAAACTGCTGCTCGACGGCGGAACGAAGCCGCGCCGCACAGTGCGGGTTGTGCTGTTTGGCAACGAGGAAAACGGCTTCGACGGTGCCCGCGCCTACGCAGAGCGCTACCGCGAGGTACCGCACCAATTGGTGGGAGAAAGCGACTTCGGTGCTGGCCGGATCTGGCGCTTGCGTAGTCGGGTGGCGGCTGCCGCACTGCCTGCGGTGGCCACCATGGCCGAAGTCTTGGCGCCGCTCGGCATATCAGCTGACGGCAGCCCCGGATCGCCAGGACCGGACGCGGGTGTCTTGATGCGCGCACGCCGATGGCCAGGCATCGAATTGACACAGGATGGCACCCACTACTTCGACGTGCACCACACCGAAAACGACACCCTGGACAAGATCGATCCCGCCACCCTGCCCCAAAACACCGCAGCCTGGGCAGTGGTGGCCTGGCTCGCAGCGCAAAGCCCGATAGGGTTCGGACCTCCCGTGCTGTAACGTGGCCTTGGTATTGCAACCCACTATAGCTATCAAATTCATAGCTAATTAGCCATATTTCACGGGGGCAAGGACCCTAAATCGCCATACGGTCACGCATGACATGGATGGTGTCGTGCGCCTGCTTGACGCTATAACTTTGGCGCTGGACGACTTCGCGCACATCGGCGGGCAGGGTTTTGGTCAGCGCCTTCTGGTAGTGGCGTACGGCCTGGTCTTCGCTGGACTCCACCACCACCAGAATGGCATGGTCACCGCCACCCAAGGCTGCCTTCAGATCCATCCAGCCGCGGCGCATGGCTCCGGTGAATGTGCCAGTGTTGTCAGGCTCGTCACCCAACACATGGACCAGGGTCTGCAGCTCACCCACAAAGTGCGCACGCTGGCGGCTTTGTTCCAGGCAAAAGGTTTTGGTATCGGGTGAATCGATTTTTTGGGCGGCTTCCTCGTAGCCATGTTGACCGTCGCGGCTGAGTTCAATCAAGCCGTTGAGGGTGTCGATGACATCGCTGGGGGATAGAGTGGTTTCATTCATGGCAGAGTCCTTTCAGTTTTTTAAGACGCAGCACAGGCACCGGGGTGATGCGCTACAGGACCAATTTACTTTTGTGCCGGTTTGGGGTCTGTACCGCACCGCACATTGCCGGGTGCTGCCCATTTGCGGCTATGCTTTCTGGCTTGTCACCGCACCGCTTTTTTCCCAACTCTTTTGCGCCCCATCCATGCAACACTTTTTGAAAACCGCCCGCCCCCTCATCGGCGCCTTGGCTCTGGGCCTAGCAGCTTGTCCGGTGCTGGCTGACAGCACCTCGTCCGCGTCCAGCGCGTCGTCCACATCCATCGGCAGCTCATCGGCTTCGGTGGAAAAGTCCAGCAACAGCTCGTCCACCAAGGACAAGGTGGCCCAAGGCCCCTACACCGTGGTTGAGATGGTGGCTCTGGCGCAGCGGCCCGACATGCTGCGCCTGCGGCTGCAACCTGTTCCCACAGCCACCGGTAACACTCCGTCCAGCGAATTTGTCCTGCTGCTGCCCCGCGAGGCTGCCGAGCGCGGGCAACTGGTGGTGGGGCGGGTCGTATCAGCCGAACACCGCCCCTACGGCATCGCGTTTGGGACGTTCACCACCGTTGAACAAACCACCGCAACCCCCTTCTTCCTGGTGCTGGACGACGCCTGGTTTGGTGAACTGGAAAGCCGCCCGCTTGGCGTGTAGCTTGCCCGGTCGTTGGTTCAACATTGGCCGGGTGGCGCTTGCCCTGGCATGCGCCATGGGTACGCACAACGCATGGTCGGGCTCACTCAACTACTGCCAGGGCCAGACTGAACCCAATGCAGCCACCCAAGACCGCCTGATTCAGGTGGCTGCTGTGGTCAAGGCCGAGCTGGAACGCTCGGGCCACAGCGTGGCCATTGTGGCGCGTTCGGGCCTGGCACTGCAGCGCTTTGGCCACCGCTATTCGCATGCCGGCGTGGGCCTTCAGGCCAGCCCCAACATCCCTTGGTCTGTGCGCCAGTTGTATTACGCGTGTGACGAAAAGCGTCCCCGCATTTTTGACCAAGGCATGACCGGTTTTGTGATGGGTGCTCTGGACCCTGCCGAGGGGTATGTATCCATCGTACTGCTGCCCCCAAAGGCCGCAATGGCGCTGGAGCAAACTGCACTGGACGAAACGCAGGCCCTGCGCCTGCTAGGCTACACCTACAGCGCCAACGCCTACGCCTTTGGCCAGAAGTACCAGAACTGCAACCAATGGCTGGCCGAGCTGATGGCCCATGCCTGGGGAGGTTTGGCTCCGGAAGGCGATGGTCGATCCCAAGCACAGGGTTGGCTGCGGGACCAGAACTACCAGCCCAGCACTTTCAGCCTGGGTTGGGGACCACTGGCATGGCTGGCTGGACTAGTACCCTGGATACATACCGACGACCATCCAACGCAAAGCATGATGGACGCGGAGTTCCAGGTCAGCATGCCGGCGTCCATTGAAGCCTTTGTTCGTCAGCGAATGCCGCAGGCCACACGCATCGAACTGTGTTACACACCGCAGCACATCGTAGTGCGCCGCGGCTGGGAACCTATCGCGCCCGGTTGCCAGCCAGGTGCAGAGGACGCCGTCACCACGCTGGCCGCTACGGTTTCACCGCCGGGCCGTCCCCAAGGGGAAACGCGGCCCCCTTGGGGTGCAGGGAGCTACACGCAGTGAGCGACCGTGGGGGCTTAGTTCCGGCCGGCCATCACGCCGCCGTCGACATTCCACACCGCGCCAGTTACCCAGCTAGCCTTTTCGGATAGCAAAAAAGCCACCACGGTTGCCACGTCATCAGGCTTTCCAATCCTGCCCAGCGGGTGAAAGGCATTGAAGCTCGCCAGAACTGCATCGTGCTGTTCCCGCGGCACAAAGCTGTCATACACCGGTGTGTCCACAACGGCGGGCGCCACCGCATTCACTCGGATATGGTGCACGCCCAGCTCGAGCGCCAAGTGCTGGGTCAGTGCATGGATACCGGCCTTGGCCATGGAATAGGCAGAAGACGGTGTTGCCAAAATGGCCTGCTGCGCCCACATGGAACCAATGTTCACAATCGCTCCTTTTTGCGCAGGAACCATGCGCCGCGCTACCGCCTGTGTGGCGAAGAACAGAGCTTTGCTGATGGCGAGGTAGCTGTCGTAATCCGCCTCGCTGTGGTCCAGAAACGCCTTGGGCGAAAACACGCCGGCTGCATTCACCAGCAGATCAAACGATTTGCTGCGCGTTTGAACCGCTTCGGTCAACGCCCTCAGACCAACGGGCGTGGTGATGTCAGCCTGCAAGGTCTGGATGGATGCTTCGCGTTCCGCAGCACTGTGTGCCAGCTTATGCGCGTCGCGCCCCACCACAAGCACCTGTGCACCACCGTCGGCCAGCCGATGTGCCACGGCGCGGCCAATACCGCTAGAGCCACCGATCACCAATGCGCTCTTGCCAGAAAATTCCTGAATCATGTTTACTCCTATACCTACCAGTAGGTAGTTTTGCGGGCCAAAAAAAGGTCAGCCCTTCCTCAAAAAACCGTTCACCAAAATTGCCGTTGTGCGGTCAAACGCATCCATGTCGCCGCTGGAACGGCACACGAGTGATGCGCCCTGCAGCATCGACAGGGCTGCGCGGGCATGGTCCGCAGCGGCGCCGTCAAACACCAGCACACCCTGTGAGCGCCCTTCGGCCAGCAACTGGGCTAACCACTCGGTGTTGCGGGCAAAAAACCGCTGCAACCGGGGCAGCATGGCTGCGTCGAGTGTCATCGCCTCGGTGGCCAACATGCCGCACATACACATCCGGTCATTCCGCAGTGTGGCGCGGTAGATGGCCACATAGGCCCGGAGCTTGTCCGGTATAGACGAGTCACTGTTTTCAATGTCGGCCAAGGCTTGGTCAAACTGGATTGCGTAGGCTTCGACCAATGCCACGCCCAAGTCCGCCTTGCTGGCAAAGTGGTGGTGCAGGCTTGCCTTGCGTATACCTACCTCATCGGCCACATCGGCGTAGCTGAAGCCGTTAAACCCACGCTGCTGCACTAGCCGCTGGGCGCTTGAGAGGATGTGTTCCTTAGTATCCATAAGCGCAGTATAGCCTACCAATTGGATGGTAGTCAAATTTACTTCGATACATTTTGTCAAGAGTGCGGAGAGAGAGAACTACACTCTCGGCCTTTAAACACGATGGTTTTGCTATGGAACTCCTCACCGATCCGAACACCTGGATAGCTTTCTTCATGCTTGCGGCCTTGGAAATTGTGCTGGGCATAGACAACATCATTTTCATCAGCATTCTGGTGGGCCGACTGCCGCCCGAACGTCGCGACCTGGCGCGCCGCCTGGGACTGGGATTTGCAATGTTCTCGCGCATTGCGCTGTTGTTCAGCTTGTCGTGGGTGATGACGCTGACCAGCCCCTTGTTCACGGTGATGGCGCAGGAAATCAGTGGCCGCGACCTGATCTTGCTGGGTGGCGGACTATTCCTGCTGTACAAGGCCTCACACGAAATTTTTATGGAAGTGGAAGCCCACGAATCCGATGAAGTGAAAGCGGGTGAAGTGTCTAGCAAAACCGGAGCTACCCTATTTTGGGGCACCATTGTTCAGATCGGCATTGTGGACATTGTGTTCTCGCTCGACTCGGTGATCACCGCAGTAGGCATGGTGGACCAGATCAGCGTCATGGTGGCGGCCGTTGTGGCATCGGTTGCCGTCATGATGTTTGCCGCCAAACCGATTGGTGAATTTGTAGACAAACACCCATCCATCAAAGTTCTGGCCCTGGCCTTTTTGACCATGGTGGGCACGCTGCTCATCGCCGAAGCTTTTGACGTCCATGTGCCCAAGGCCTATGTGTATGTGGCCATGCTGTTCTCACTGGGTGTAGAGGCACTGAATATCCGTGCCCGCACCAAACGCGCGGCACTTAAAAACGGCAGCTAACTGGCCTGGGAATCTGAAGTCTTGGCGAGGTTCTAGAATCGGCTTCCCCACAAGGAGACCGATAACAATGCAAAACGTACGCACGGTGTTTGATACCCTCAACACCGACTACCTCGCCGTTCACAAGACCAAAGAAGACCTGTTCTGGGACACCTATATGGCTGTCTCCAATGACGACGCAGGTTTTGCCCGCGCCGAAGAGGCCTACAAGAACTTCATCTCGGACCCAGCCCGTCTGGACACGGTGCGCAAGGCACTGGCCAGCCTGGGAGATACCGACGCAGACGAGGCCACGGCCGCACTGCGCCACGGCCTGAAGGGCTGGCTGGCGCTGTTTGAAAGCAACATCATCGACAGCGACGCCGCGCGCACCATGATGGCCGAGCTGATCCAGCTGGAGTCCGACCTGTTTGCCAAACGCCGCGCACTGGTGCTGCGCCACACCAACGAGGCCGGTGTGGTGGAAGACGCCACACTGAGCATGCTGTCCACCAATATGGGTAGCAACCCCAATGAAGCAGCCCGCAAAAGCTCACACGACGAGCTGATGCAGCTGGAGCAATGGGTGCTGGCCAACGGCCTGCTGGACATTGTGAAGAAGCGCAATGCCTTTGCCCGAGCCCAGGGTTTCCCCAATTATTTTGACTACAAGGTCGCCAAGAACGAACGGATGTCAGCCGACCATTTGTTCACCATATTGGACGACTTCGAGGAACGCACCCGCGCCGCCAACATTCGCGCCCTGAAAGACCTGACCCAAGCCCACGGCGACAAGGCAACAGAGCCATGGAACCTGCGCTTCTTTGTCAGCGGCGATGTGACGCGCCAGTTTGACCCCTACCTGTCCTTTGCCAAAGGCCTGGAACGCTGGCTGCAGAGTTTTCGCAAGCTGGGCATTGCCTACCGCGGGGCCACCATGCAGCTGGACCTGCTGGAGCGCAAGGGCAAGTACCAAAACGGCTTTTGCCACGGACCGATTCCGTCGTTTTATGACGCCAAGCAGCAGTGGGTGGCGGGCCAGATCAACTTCACAGCCGATGCCAAGCCCGACCAGATTGGCAGCGGTGCACGCGCCATCAACACGCTGTTCCACGAAGGTGGTCACGCCGCGCACTTTGCCAATGTGACGCAAAACTCACCCTGCTTCTCGCAGGAGTTTGCCCCCACGTCCATGGCCTATGCCGAAACGCAGTCCATGTTCTGCGACAGCCTGCTGGACGATGCCGACTGGCTGAAGCGTTATGCGCACAATGCCAAGGGTGAACCCATTCCCGATGCACTGATCCACGCCCGCATCAAGACCACCCAACCCTTTGCAGCGTTTGGTGAGCGCAGCATCCTGGTGGTGCCCTACTTTGAGCGTGCGATGTACCAGATGGACGACGATGCGCTCACTCCCGAAGCGGTGCAGGCCTTGGCGCGCGCGACTGAGCTGCGCATCCTGGGTGTGGCTGTGGGCCCTCGCCCCCTGCTAGCCATTCCGCACTTGCTCAACCAGGAGTCGGCCGCTTCGTACCATGGCTATTTACTGGCGAATATGGCGGTGTACCAGACACGCGCCTTCTTTGAGCGCACCTATGGCTATCTGACCGATAACCCCGCCATCGGGCCTGCACTCTCGCAACACTACTGGGCACGCGGGAACAGCGTCAGCCACAACGATACCTTGGTAAGCCTGACCGGTGAGCCCTTCAATGCCAAGTACCTGGCTGACAGCTGCAACCAGACGGTAGACGAGGCCTGGGCCGAGGCGCAGGCCAAGATGGCTGCCGCCACGGCACGCAATTACCCGCCTGCGCCAGCCCCCGATCTGGATGCCACCATCCGTATCGTGCACGGTGCGGAACTGATTGCCGACAACAGCGAATCCGACCAGGCCATGTGCCAGCAGTTTGAGCGCTGGGTTGGACAGCACTACCCGGCGACCGTACAGTAACAACAGGCGGCCCGAAACCATGCAAGCGCAAGACATTCTCCAATTCTGGTTTGTGGAACTCAGCGCCCAGCAACGCTTCTCCAAAGACGCGGTGCTGGACACCCAGATGCGGGAGCGGTTTGGTTCGGTATTGCAAGCTGCGTCGCGGGGGGAGCTGTTCACCTGGCGCACCACGCCCCAGGGGCGCCTGGCAGAGATCGTGGTGTTGGACCAGTTCTCGCGCAATATTTACCGCGACACCGCCGCCGCTTTTGCGCAGGATGCACAGGCCCTCACCCTGGCGCAAGAGCTGGTGGCCAGTGGCCAGGACTATGTGTTGGAGCCTGCCCGGCGTGTATTTGCCTACATGCCCTATATGCACAGCGAGTCACCCTTGATCCACGCCCAGGCCATGGCCCTGTTTGCCCAGCCTGGCATGGAAGGCACTCTGGACTATGAGCGGCGACACAAAGCGATCATTGACCAGTTTGGCCGATACCCACACCGCAATGCGCTGTTGGGCCGTGTTTCTACACCGCAAGAGCTGGAGTTTCTGCGTGGGCCCGGCTCGTCGTTTTAACAATGCAGCCCAAAACCTGAAATTCTTACGGCCTGCTGACAGATCCCAATATTGTGGATAACCTTGCGCCCCTTTTGTCGCCCCACAAGCCAGACCAGGTCTTTGTCCGCATGCAAACACCGTTTTGCTCGCGGACCAGCTTAGCGAATGCCAAAGCATATTTACCAATGAAAGGGATGCGCGTGATAGCAATAATTATGGGGAGCGCTGCTGCTTCGCAACACAACTCTTCGATGCGCAGTTGCCCCCGATTTCTGTGGGTTTCTTTGTGGATAACTATGTTTACAACCCCGCTATGCCGCGCCGGCACTGGGTTTGCAAAGGGTGCCTGCTAAATGACCGCACCATTCAAAAACGTGTGTGTAGTTGGTTGCGGGGCCATCGGGGGATGGTTGGGCGCTGGTTTGGTACGTGCAGGATGCCAGGTCAGTGTGTTTGCCCGCGGAGCCACGCTGGAAGCACTGCAAACCCAGGGTTTACGCCTGGGTTCGGAGCAGCACGCCGTACAGGCCAGTGCCGATGCCCGTGGATTGGGTGTTCAGGATTTGGTGGTGGTTGCAGTGAAGGCACCAGCGCTGCGTGATGTGGTGCGCCAGATAGGTCCACTGATTGGCCCCCATACGGTGGTGCTGACTGCGATGAACGGTGTGCCCTGGTGGTTCTTCCAGGGATTTGGCGGTACGCTGGCCGGAACGCAACTGCAGGCCGTGGATGCCGGGGGCGAAATTGCAGCGGCCATTCCCGCGTCCAACGTCATCGGCTGCGTGGTGCATGCCAGTTGCTCGGTGGATGCGCCCGGCGTCATTCGCCACCACTTTGGCAATGGGCTCATTCTGGGCGAACCCTCGGGTGAAATGAGCACACGTGTACAGGCATTGGCGGGTTTGTTGACGCAGGCGGGTTTTGCCGCCAGCGTGTCTGCGCAGGTACAAAAGGACGTCTGGTACAAGCTGTGGGGCAACATGACCGTCAACCCCATCAGTGCGCTGACCGGGGCCACCACCGACCTGATTTTGGGCGACGAGCTGGTGCGAAACTTCGTCTCCACCGTAATGCTGGAAGCCAAGGAAATCGGCGCGCGTATCGGAATTCCCATTGACCAGCAACCGTCGGACCGCCACCAGGTCACGCTCAAACTGGGCGCATTCAAAACCTCGATGCTTCAGGATGTGGAGGCCGGCAAGGCAGTGGAGCTTGATGCACTGGTCACTGTCGTCAAGGAACTGGGTGCCTTGACCGGTGTCCCCACCCCGTTTACCGACGCGCTTCTGGGCCTGAGCCGATTGCAAGCCCGGGTGCGCGGACTCTACTAAACCCGATTACCAACTCAGGAAAACAACCGTGGCAACCTATCTCATTGTCGACACCCTGCTGGACAAGCCCGAGCAGTACGAAGAATACAAACTCAAGGCCAAACCCCTGGTCGAGCGCTTTGGCGGCGAATACCTCGCACGTGGTGGTGCGCTGAGTCTGAAGGAAACCGATCTCTGGTCGCCCACACGGATGGTGTTGGTCCGCTTCCCGGACGCCGAATCAGCGAACCGCTTTTACGACTCTCCCGAGTACCAAGCCATACTGCCTATCAGCCGCGCGGCCGCTCGGCGCACGATGGTGATGCTCGAAGGCGTGTAGGCTGCGTCTTACCAGCCCACCGGGTCAACCTTGTAATAGGCACTGAGCTCCTGGTATAGCGCCGGGTATTCAGTGGCCAGTTCGAGTGGCTGCTCAAAAAACACCTCGGACACTACCGCAAAAAACTCCGCCGGGTCCTGCGCGCCGTAATGGTTGAGCAGCCCTTGCACGCCATACTGAACCTCGGATTGCAGCCGGTCAAAGGCCGCGTGAAACACATGGGACCAGCGCTGTGCGTCGTAGTTCGTATCGCCCAGGTTGGGTGGTGGCGCACCGCGAGCTGCACCGTTTTCTTGATCCAGCTGGTGGGCAAACTCGTGGATCACCACATTGCGACCGTCATCGGGCACCGCAGCACCTTCCAATGTGTCTTGCCACGACAGAATGATCTGCCCCTGCGACCAAGACTCCCCTGATAGCGCCTGCCGATTTTCCTGTTGCACCCCGGCGTAGTCCAGCGACGTGCGGTTAACAAAAAACGCTCCGGGGTAGACCAGTATCTGGCGCACATTGGCAAAGTAGTCGGTAGCCCGGTTGAGTATCAGCAAACAGGCCTGGGCCGCTATGACCACCCGCATCTCTTCGGTAATGCGCAAGCCCGCACAACCCAGAAACGACTTCTCGGCGATGAAAACCTGCATGTTCTTTTTAAGCTGCATTTGCAGGTGCGCGGGCAGCTTGCGAACCAGTGGCACACGGCGCTGAAGAATCTTGCGCCAGGCTGCCGGGAAAGCGGTGGCCCGCACCTGGTTGCGTCGGTAGCGCAACCAGGCCGGCTGACCCAGCAAACCCGCTACCAGGAGCAGGGCCAGGCCACAAAACAGAAGAAATGCCACGGCACACGCTCCAGTCAATACGTTGTCAGGTCACGTAGCTGGGCGCCAACCCCTTCATTTCAAGTATAGGGTTTCACATTACCGCGTCACCAGCACCGGCACCTTGGATTCGGCAACCACTTTGTTCGATACGCTACCCAACATCAAACGCGCAATACCGCCACGGCCGTGCGATCCCAGCACAATCAGGTCGGCGCCAATTGCAGCGGCAGTTTGCACGATACCGCTTGCGGCACCGACTTCCTCCACGAGGCGAACCTCCAGGTCAACCGGCTTGTCTCCTTCCTTGCACAGCGCTTCAACCTTTGCATGTGCCTGTGCCGCCTGAGCCTGCGCCGCCGACATGTACGCCTGAAAACCCTGGGGGTTGATTTCACCGACTCCGAGATAAGGGTAAGGGTCGACCACGAAAACTGCCGTGAGCTTTGCCCCGTGTGTACGCGCCAGACCTACCGCCAATTTGGCTGCATGCTCCGAAGTGGGGGACCCATCGGTCGCAATGACAATGTGCTTGAACATAAGAATGCCTCCTGAAAAAGTCTTGAACACTTTTCATCTTGCACCTGCACGGAACGGTGGTACTTGAGGCAAGTCAAACTGGTTGCAGAAATGCGTTTGCAGCTCCAGCAAGCCACGTCGATCACGCAGCGCCGCGGGCCTGCTGGCTCACAAAGTACACCACCTTGCGCGCCCGCATCACATCACCCAAAGGCCTATGGGCGGCCAGAGCCTGCCACGGATCGAAGACGGCAGCCTCGACCTGCTGGGCAAGGGCTTGGCCCTGCGCAGAGTGGGTGTCCTGCTTGGGCAGTGTCAAACGGGCTACCGTGCTGTAGGGACTGGGCCAGTTGACCGACGCGTCTTCAATTGGCGTGCGTTCGACATCAATAAATGGCTGCAACTGCAAGTCCCACTGCAGCTTCTTCTCGCGCAGTTTGGCGCTGAAGTCAGCACCCCAATCCGCTTTGGCATCAGCGCTTGCGGGTCCATTGCCCGGCACAGGTACCAATCGCACACGCACAGCATAGGGGCCACAGGCAATAGGCGCGGCGCTGAAGACCGTCTCGGTTGCAAAACCACCAAAGGACTTGCCGACGGTCTTGACCATACTGACCAGACGCGCCGGCCCACCCAACAAGCCATAACGCGCAAACAAATGCCGGATCAACTTGCCACCACCCTGCGAGGCAGCAACTACAAACTGCACAAAGTCATCAGCGCTGGAGAAACCGAAAACCTCCTGGTTGATCAGGGCGAAATCCTGGCTCACTGCGGGACCGTTACCAAGCGCTGAATCACCCTGGACGCCCAACACCCGCAATGCAAAACCACGGATATCGGGCGTGCGATCCGAGGCCTTGTCCAAACCACCATTGGACAACCGCACCCAGGTCTCATACTTGGCGGGCTTGGCAAAAAGGCCGTGGCAGGCAAAGTCGGGCAGGTTGGCCAGTACTTCCAGTGTGCCTTTGGCAGCAGTCAATTGTTTGCGGTGCAGGGCCCTGCCATTGCCATACTTCTTGGACTTGCGGGCCTGAATGGCAGCAAATTCCTGACCATAACGTGCATACCGCTCATCCTCGTCGGGTGCCAGCTTTTCCTGCCATTGGGTGCTGGGTATCAAGTCTTTGGCCATGGCGCGCATTCCGGTAGTGACGAGGATGTGCATGGTAGACGCAAGTACTGCGAACAACAAGCAGTCGCGTCACCACCGCGGGCGCATTTCTGCCTTAATATCTCGCCATCGAACCCCATGTCGGGGTTGACATTGGAGGGCATATGGCCAAAGGTGATCAGCGCAAGGAAAAAATGACCAAAAAACCCAAAAAGGACACGTCCGAACCTAAGGGCACTACGTCTGACCGACCCATGCCACCGGTCACCGCTGTGATTCCGCGCGGCAAGATCAAGACGAAGTAAACACGCCGCTGAGCAACTCGGGCAAGCGCTCCTTGCCCATCTTGAAGCCGCAGGCTTGGGCATGGCCGCCGCCGCCCATGCTGCGCGCCAACGCAATACAGTCAAAGTTGCGTTGCGAACGGAACCCTGCCTTCACAACCCCCTCTTTCGATACACACCACAGTAAAGCGAAGCTGCCGCTTTGGCGCGACAAAATGTCGCCAACGACGCTATGAAAAACACCAGGGGCATTCACCATGAGCCCTTGCTGTCCATTAAAGGTAACAGGCAAAGCGGACTCCGCGATATCGGCAGCGAGCTTTTTGAACTTCTGGTCCATAGCCTGACCCCGCGCCATGAATGCGGTAATCTGGTCCGCATCGAAGTCCGCCATGGTGGCCCAATGCGCAAAGTCAAAGGGCTCCATGTCCAGCGCCGCCAAGAAAGCCGCACTGTCGGGGTATTGCCAGGTCCAGATGTCACGGTCTTCAATAAACCGAACCAGATCGGGCAACGACCGATTGGGTTGAAAAAATTCCCAGGCCAGACGCGAGCCGGACTTGTGCATGTCAAAGTGCACCACACCACAGCGGCAGGAGAAGCCGGTCAGTTGCTCAGCCGCACTCTTGTGGTGGTCCAGCAGCACCAGCTTGGAGGCTCGCTCTTCTATCCCGCGCAAGATCTCTGCTGAAAACGAAAAGTCCAGAATGTAGACCGCGCGACCGTTCAGTGCAGGCAGGTCAGCCAGCGAACGCACGACACCATGGTCCAACCCTAAAAACTCTGCCTTGCCCTCATAAAACAGCCAGGCTGCCAAGGCGGCAGCAAAACCATCCGGACAGGTTAGTCCATGGTAGATCACCAATGGATCAGGATCGTTCTTGTCCGGGCCAAACAGCAGTTGCAGGGGCAATATGGTTTTCATGGGCGGTGAATGGTCGCAGTCCGGTACCGCTCTGACCACCTGGGTGTACCGCGCAAGGCGAGGAGCGGACGCTGACAGAAAGAGCAAAAATGCTATATTTTACATAGCATTAGGACTATATTTAACAGGGGCTGATGACCAATTTAGTCTGAACCACTCTCGTCGGAGGCCTCTTTGCGCGACGGGCGTGGTACCTTCTTGAACCGCATCGCCCTGTCCAGTTCGATCGCATCCTTCTTCACCTGGCGCTCGGCGTCCAGTTTCTGACCATGGGCCAACCACTGGGCGAATTCAGGCGGTGTCTCCAGCGTGATACGGCCCATGACCGCGGTGCGGAAATCATGGATAACCAAATCTGCCGCCTTCTGCAGGTTGATACGGCCGCCGGGCAGCAGCGCACCGCGCTTGCGCCCCACGGCTTCCAGTATCTGCTCGTCGGACTGGTTGGCTACGCCACTGACTTTGTAGCGTGCTTCCACCAACGGGGCGTAGTGCTGGCGAAGATAGTCCAACAGTTCAAGCGCAACCTCTTCCTCGTCAAACGCGTTGCGCCCAATGGCGCCACTGGCGGCCAGGTTGTAGCCACTTTTCGCAACGATGATGCGTGGCCATAAAACGCCGGGTGTATCGAACAGGTAGAAACCGTCTTGCAGCACGATGCGCTGCTCGATCTTGGTTACGCCAGCTTCATCGCCAGTTACCGCTGAGCGCTTGCCCTTCAAGGTATTGATCAGCGTGGACTTGCCTACGTTGGGTATGCCGCAAATCAGCACCCGCATGGGCTTGACCATGGTGCCGCGGTTGGGTGCCAACTCAAAGCATGCTTGGACCAGCACCTTGGCTGGTGCCGGCATACTGGCATCCAAGCCCAACGCACGGGTACCTGGCATGGCATTGAAGTGGGCCAGCCACTCCTGGGTTCGCACCGGGTCTGCCAGGTCTTGTTTGTTCAACACCTTGAGTGCCGGTTTCCCGGCTGTCAACTGTGCCAGCATGGGATTGGCACTGGAGCCGGGAAGACGCGCGTCCAGCAACTCGATAACCACATCAATCTCCTTGATGCGCTCCTCGATCGCCTTGCGCGTCAGGTGCATATGACCTGGGAACCACTGAATCGCCATGTAGCTGAAACCTCTGTATTTTGGATGCCGTTGGGACGAGGCCCTGATTGTCGGGCAGTTTGCAATAGGCCAAACGGCTAGACAGGCACCTCTAGGAAAAGACCCGGATTTAAGGTGCCCGCACTAGGACGAACCGACAGAATCCAACCTAGCAAACAGGTTATTCATCTCTTTCTTCACTTTTCTTCAGGAGTACTTCTCATGGCCAACCAAAAACTCGCTACCGTCACCAACGAACTGATCGAATCCTATGGCAACACTGCCAAGAACGTGATCAACGCCTACCGCGTTGGCAATGAGCGCGCTGCCGTCTTCATGGACGAGCAATTTGTAGCTGCCCTGGAAAAAGCCGGTTCGCGTCTGAGCCCCAAGGCACGCAAGAGCGCTTTGTCGGCCGAGCAAAAGCTGACTGCTTACTACGTCCGTGGCGTGGAAGTGACTTCTGACAACGCCAACCTGGTTGTCAACAAGGCCGTAGAACTGGCTGGCAAGGGTGTTGTGCAAGTGTCTGCCAACGCAGGCCGCTTCGAAAAGTCCACCGGCGTGACCACCCTGAGCAGCCTGGCTACTGCCGCTGTGCCCGCTGCAAAAGCGGTGACCAAGGTGGTTGCCAAGATTGAAGCCAAGTCCGGCGAACTGGCTACCAAGCTGGCTGGCAAGCCCGTGCGCGCCAAGGCAGCCAAGGTTGCCAAGGCAACCAAGACCGTGGTGAAAGCGGCTCCTGCCAAGGCTGCCACCGTTGCCAAGAAGGCCGTGCGCACAGCCAAGGCTGCTGTCGCCGCTTAATTGCATCCATGCAGCCTGCCGCGGTGACGTGGCGGGACAATGAATAAGGGGCTGAGCGCCATGCGCTCAGCCCATTTTTTTTTATGCCTTGGCAACACCCAGGCGCTTAGGCGACAAGTATTCCTGCAGGTAGATGTCAAAGGGCATGGTGTCGGCCGCCTCGATCTTGCGCTGCGTATCCCATGATTCACGCGCCAGGGCCTCAAAGTGAGCCTGCATTTCAGCAGCCAAGGGCATATCCAGCATGGCTTGCCGGGTGACTACCGATTGCGCCCGTGCAAAGGCACCGAACGAACCGTCATATTCTTCGGTAATGGCCTTCAAAACCCGCGCCGACGGGAGCGTCTCGGGATGCTGCAAGCCATGGATGGCGGCCTGCACCGCGGCGCTGTAATCGGTACTTCCGTGGGTGGCGTCCAGCATCTGGGCGATGGGACCCAACTGCCCCACCAGTTCCAGACCCCAGTCCTTGAGCGTGATGGTATTGCTCCCCCGCTCCAGCAAGAGCCCCGGTTCGCGGCCGCGTTCGGCCACGTTGTGCTGGTTGTGCGCCAGCGCAACAATCTCTGCGGGTGAATCCGGTGGGCTGTCATTGAGCAGGCAGTGCAGCAAAAACACATCCAGGAAACGCATGGTCTGGGCATTGATGCCCACAGTCTCGAACGGGTCCAGGTCCATCAACCGTACTTCAACGTATTCCACACCCCGCTCGCGCAGTGCATGCAGTGGGCGTTCGCCCGGGAATATGACGCGTTTGGGGCGAATGGTGCCGTAGAACTCGTTCTCGATCTGCAGCAGGCTGGTCGCCAACTGGCGGTAATTGCCGTCTGGGCCGCGCACACCTATGGCCTCGTAGTCGGGGTAGGCCTGCGTCAATGCACCGTGCAAGGAGCTGCCATAGCCCTGCAGGCTGTTGTAGCTTACGGCCAGAGAGGCCTGGGCATCACTCTGATAACCCAGACGCCCCATGCGCAGCGACGTGGCGTAGGGCAAATACATGGTGTGCGCATTAAGCGCCTGCAGCTGGTGTTTGCGACCGGCCACAAACGTCGAACACACGGCAGGCGATGCACCAAAAAGATAGAGCAACAAAAAGGCGTGCCGGCGGAAATTGCGGATCAGGCCAAAGTATTGTTCGCTGCTCACCTCTGGGAGCGACCAGTTGTAGTGGATGCCCGATATGGTTTGCATGCGCCGGCCATAGCGGTAACCCAGACCCATGCGGTACACGGTTTTGGCACGCCCCACGTTGGATGTACCGTACTGCCCCAGCGGGATGGCGTCGTCCTCTGGCAAGCGGCAGGGCATGCTGGACACCCATAGCATCTCATCGCCCAAAGCGTGCATGGTGACCTGCTGAACCTGGGTCAACTCGTCCAGGCAGTCTTGCACTGCAGCATGTACACCCGTGATCAGCTCCACCTGGGATTCGCTGAAATCCGTCGTGATATTGGGGTGCGTCAGGGCCGAGCCCAGCGCTTTGGGGTGCGGCGTGGTCGCCAGTGCACCATTGGGGAGCGTGCGCAGGCTTTCCTTTTCTACCCCCCGGCGAATGCCGTGAATACGTTCTGCTGTGAGCGACCCCAGGGCCTGTGAAATTGTTTGCATGCCTATGGCCCTTAACTTTCTGTGGGGCGCAAAGTTACCACAGCCCAAAAATTGCTGCTTGCCAAGGGCAAGTTTCCAACATAATTCTGCATGATCCCATCGGAACTCATCCTATGGTCAGCGATGTTGGGTGGCATGGCCACCATGGCAGCTTTTGCGCTGGCAGACGCCATCATACGGCGCAGCATAGCGTCTGCCCGCGCGTTTGCCTTTGTGGCCTCTACGGGCGCAGCCTGCATCATGTTGACCGGGCTGGCGACCGAACTGTTTCCCGGTATGCCCACGCTCACCTTGAACGTTTTGCGCAACAGCCTGGGCCTGTTCAGTGGCGCACTGGCGCTCAGATACCTGGGTCGGTGGATGGGGGTTGCCGCCGAAGACCGTATGGTGCGCCACACCGTGCGTTGGGGTTCATGGGCCCAGTTTGTGGCGGGCTGCACCATGGCCCTCTTGACCTTGTCGGGTCCACCGGAAAACAGCCATCGCCTGCTGGCTACTACCGCTGCCCTCAGTGGTCTATTTGTCTTGCTACCGATAGTTGCCACGTTGCGGGCGATTGCGCTGGGCGACCAGCTGGCCAAGGGCATGCTGGGTGCAAACGGGCTTTTGGCTTGCATGGTTATCGGCCTGTATGCCCACGGCCTGGGCATTGACCTGGGAATGGTCGTTTGGGTTTTGACCGCGTTTTGCACCATTGGTTTTTTCATGCTGGGTACCTACCTGGGTTTGCGCCGGGATCGCTTTAACCGCGAGCTGGTGCGCCTTGCGGGATTGGCCCAAAACGATGACCAGGCTACCGGTTTGCCCAAGGGCTCTGTGCTGCTTTCCAAGATGGACGACGCCTTCTGGCGCAGCGCCCGCAGGCGCCAGGAGTGCACAGTGATTTGCCTGCACGTGCGCAACCTGTATGGTCTGGCCGAGGCCGCCGGACACAACGCAGACAAACAGATCCTGGCGGCCATGACGGCCCGGTTGCGCCGTGCCGTTGGTTTTCGCAATGTTGTGGGCTTGTACCACCCCCGCTGCTTTGTGGTGGTCATATCCACCGAAAGCACCACGCGCCTGGTGGAAAAAACCCTGCAGCGCCTGCACTACCTGATGGGCAAGCCCCTGTACATACAGGGACCCGACGGAAGTTACCACGCCTTTGTAGCGGTATTTGGCATAGGCGCGGTGTCGGTCACCACCGACAAGGCAGACCCCGCGGCCATCATCGACCAGGCTGAACACATGGCACTGGCTGCCTGCGAACAGCCAGACGCCAAACCCACCGTTGCAGGCTCTGTGGCGTGAACTGGCGTTAGCCCAGCTTGGCCATGGCCCGCGCCACTTCGTGTGTACCCTGCGCTGAGCCGTTCGGGGGCACCATCTCACCCGTGCGATCCCGCACGGTGTCGAGCAGCGCAGCCAGCCGCTCAGGGGCTTCTGCGCCCAGGCCGATCCAGTCACCCTGTGTCATGGTGATGTGGGCCGCCTCTACGCTGCCAGCCCCCGCACACAGAATGGCACGCGTCGGTGCCTCTGCCGAAACCAGCACCAACATGGCGGGCACCACCGCCTCAGGCTTGAGCGCAGCCAGCACGGCCTCTGGCATCAGACCTTCGGTCATGCGTGTGGCCGCTGTCGGGGCCAGCGAGTTGACGCGAATGTCCGACTTGGCGCCTTCCAGCGCCAGTGTCTGCATCAGCCCCACCAAGGCCAGCTTGGCCGCGCTGTAGTTGGACTGGCCAAAGTTGCCGTACAGCCCGGAGCTGGACGTGGTCATCAGAATGCGCCCGTACTTCTGCTCCACCATGTGGGGCCAAACCGCCTTGCAACAGTGCACTGCGCCCATCAGGTGCACATCCATGACCAGCTTGAAGTCCGCCAGATCCATCTTGGCAAAACTCTTGTCACGCAAGATGCCTGCGTTGTTCACCAGTATGTCCACCCGGCCCCAGGTATCCACGGCCTGCTTCACCATAGCCTGTACTGCGTCCCAGTCGGTGACCGATGCACCATTGGCAATCGCCTCACCGCCTGCAGCACGAATCTCGGCTACCACGGCTTCGGCCGCGCTCATGGAGCTGCCGGAGCCATCACGCGCACCACCCAGATCATTGACCACCACCTTGGCACCCCGTGCCGCCAACGCCAAGGCATGTTCGCGACCCAGACCGCCGCCCGCACCCGTCACAATGGCAACACGGCCTTTGAATTCGATCGTCATAAACACTCTTCCTTTTTCTTTGAAAAACGAACCACTGTAATTCACCGACCAGCCAACCCCGCGTCAACACCGAGACATCTCAGAATTAACACCATGGAATTGAACTCCGAAGTCCCCACCGCCCCACCCCGCGACGCGGCTACCGTGGTCATGCTGCGCGATGCCCCCCAGGGGCTGGAGGTGTTTCTGGTCAAGCGCCACGGTCTGTCCGATGTGTTGGGCGGTGCCTACGTATTCCCGGGCGGAAAGCTGGACACCAATGATTCCTTTCTGGATGCCACCTTGCATCTGGACCAGGACCCAGCCCAATTGCACGCTGCACTGGGCGAACCTGCGCTGGCCGTCAGCACCGCGACGGGTCTGTATGTAGCGGCCCTGCGCGAGGCCTTTGAAGAGTCTCGCGTGCTGTTCACCCCCGACATTGCCACCGCCCGCGCCGCCCTGCTGCATGACACGGCCAAACCCTTCAACCAGTTGCTGGCCGAGCTGCAGGTGCGGCTACAGACTCGCCACGTGTTGCCCTGGAGCCGCTGGATCACGCCACGCATGCCATCGGTCACGAACAAACGTTTTGACACCCGCTTTTTTGTGGCCGCCGTGCCGCCCGAGCAGGAGGCCACACACGACGACCACGAGGCCACCGAGAGCCAATGGCTGCAACCCCGCGCTGCGCTGGAGCAGTATTGGAATGGCCAGATCGAACTGGCGCCGCCGCAGATCATGAGCCTGTCCCACCTGTCCCGCCATCGCACTGTGGCCAGTGTGATGGATGCCGCGCGCTTGCAGCCGCCGCCCCTGGTGCTGCCAGAGTCGTTTGACGAAGACGGCACACGTGTGCTGTGTTACCCCGGTGACCCCAGGCACTCGGTCGCGCAGCGGGCGCTGCCGGGTGTGACCCGGCTCATGTTCCGCAACAAACGGTTTGAGCCTGTCAACGGCTTTGAGGGCTTGTTCATCTAAGGCTGACAGAACGAGGCCTATCAACCAAAACACCCCCTAGCCCCGGTAAAACACCACTGATTAGCTATCAAAGCAATAGCACACTCATGCAGAACCCAACGCACCCATCAACCCTGTCCAGCGAAACCCCCAGCCGCGTCAAAGTGCAGGATGTCACCCTGCTGTCCGACAGCTGGTATGTGCTGAAGAAAACCACGTTTGACTACCTGCGCAGCGACGGCAACTGGCAGCGCCAAAGCCGCGAGACCTATGACCGGGGCAATGGCGCAGTACTGCTGCTGTTTAATGCCGAGCGCAACACCGTGGTGCTGATACGGCAGTTTCGCTTTCCCACCTTTGTCAATGGCAATGCCGACGGCATGCTGATCGAAGCCTGCGCTGGCCAGCTCGATGGCGATGACCCCGAAACCTGCATTCGCCGCGAGGCCATGGAAGAAACCGGCTTTCGGATCCGCAACCCACGCAAGCTGTTCGAGGCCTACATGAGCCCAGGCTCGGTGACCGAGAAGCTGCACTTCTTTGCCGCCGAATACGAAGCGGCAGACCGCGTGGCACCAGGCGGTGGCCATGAACATGAAGGTGAAGACATCGAAGTGCTGGAGATGACACTGCCCGAAGCGCTGGAGCAGATCAAAACCGGCGCCATCCAGGACGGCAAAACCATCATGCTGCTGCAACATGCGGCCCTGGTGGGCCTGAAACATCTGGCTTAGTCGAGCGTACCCGGCCCGTTGCTCAGCACACTCAGATCCAGCGGACGCACCGCGCCCATCCACATCGCGCGCTCGGTGTGGTCCAGCACTTCGTTGTCGCTGATGGGGTGCACAAACACCACCAGACCACCCCGGTGCAGCGCCAGCCAGGGAACGATCTCGCCGAACACTGCGGGCTTGAAAGCCAACTGGCAACTCCAGTCTGGGTGGGGGCCCAACGGCTTTTCGTGCACACGGCCCATGACCACATCAAAGCGCTGCGCAGCAGCTTCGCACAGTGCACGGGCCTGAGCGATGGTTTGCTCTGCAAAGTACACGTGGGCGTGGTAGCCGCGGATAGTTAGTGTGGGGGCTTCAGCGTGGTTCATCGTGTGCCGCCCAAGTCAGGCCTGTCGGCGCGCCGGCTCGCGCACATGCAAAAATTTGGTCAGCAAATCGCGCGGTGGGGCTACCGAGATGTCTTTCAGAATCTGACCTACGTTCCCGCGGTGGTAAGACCCGTGGGTGAGCAGATGGAACAACATCTCCTCGCGTGACATGGTGCCGGAATCGCCGTCGGTGAACTGGAATACCAGGCTTTCTCCCAGCATGTGTTCATCCATGTTGGAGACATAGTTCTCGAACCAGATGTCGGTCTCCGTGACCGCAAAGTGCAGTTCACCCAGTTCAGGGGTCTCGGTCGTGTTGGTCGCCGTGTATCCATGCGGCTCGCCCAACAAGTGCGCACGGAAGATACGGTCAACCACATAGATGTGGTTGAGCAACCGAATGGCTGTGTGCAAAGGCGTCGCATGCTCGGAAGACGAAACAGAAGCAAGGACATCAAACAGTTCGCGGTTGGCCCAGGCTTTCTGGGCGAAGAGGGTTGCGAGAATCTTCTTGGACATAGACAGGTGCTCCGGTAAACGTAGGTATTGTTACAGCCGTGCAGTCAGCGGTCGGACCAATAGCTTGACATCAGCACCGGCGTTCCATCGATGGCATCGAGTTCGCTGACCCGCAGTACAGTCCCCGCAACACCCACCACCTTGCAGATGGTGCTGCCGATGCGGTTGGGGCGGTTCTTGCCGCGCTGGGCAAAGATAAGACCCGCCAAGGCGGAAGGATCCAAGGAATCGACGAGACAGATTTCTGCAACCTCACCACCCCAGAAATCATCCTCTGGGGTTTTACGGGTTGCTGATACGAAAGCAATAGGTTCAACTTGGAAGGTCATAGCGAAAGTCTAGCGCGACAGCACCTTGCGCACGGCATAACTCAAAGCATCCACCAGCGCTACCAGCAGCAGCATGGCCAGCAGCACGGTGCTGGTCTCGCCCATCTGGAACAAGCCCATGTGGAAGGCCAGCATCTGGCCCAGGCCACCGGCTCCCACCACACCCAGCACGGCAGCGGCGCGGATGTTGTTCTCCCAGCGGTACAGGCTATAGCTCAGCAACTGCGGCAGAATCTGTGGAAGGGTGGCATACAAAAACACCCGCCCTTCGCCCACGCCCCGCACCCGCAGGGCAAAGGCTGGGCCTGGTGCAGCGTTTTCAATGGCTTCCGCAAACAGGCGGCCCAGCACACCTGCTGTATGCAGCCCCAGGGCCAGCGTGCCGGCAAAGGGGCCCAGGCCCGCTGCAATTAGCAGCAGCGCGGCCCACACCAGCTCGGGCGTGCTGCGCAGGGCGTTGAGCACCAAGCGCGTCAGCCCACGCCAGCGGGCCGGATCTTGCGCATGCACACGTGCGGCCGGCAGTGCCAGCAGCAGGCCCAACACCACCGCCAACAGCGTACCCACGGCCGACATGGCCAGGGTTTCCAGGGCCGCCCATGCCACTTTGGCGACAAACGCGCCGCCCATTGCCGGATGCAACAACTCAGCCAGAAAGCGCCCCATGCGCTGCATGGCCTCCCACGACCAGAACTGCGCCCACTGCAGATTGAGCGTTGCAAAGCTGGCGACCACCAGCGCAACCACTCCCACCACCAGCCAACAGGCTTTGCAGCGCGCATCAAACAGCTTGGGCGGCAACTTGTAGGTGTCGTTGGCGGCGCGCTCTGCCGAAGATGGGGCTTGAGGGTTATGCATACAATCTCAGGCCAAAGCCTTGCGCAGGGCTGCACTCATTCGGTCTGCCAGCCACACCAGTGCCATAAAGACCAGCAGAACGCTGGCCACCTCGGAGCCATTGAACATCTTCATCGATGAATCCATCAGCTGGCCCAAGCCACCCGCGCCCACAAAGCCCAGTACCGCACTGGAGCGAATGGCGCACTCCCAGCGGTAGACCGTGTAGCTGGTCAACTCTGCAGCAGTCTGGGGCAACAGTGCGTAGAAAAAAGCCTGAAGACGCCCCGTGCCATTGCGCAGCAGGCTGGCCGTGGCATGGGTGTCGCTACTCTCCAGAATGTCGGCATACACCTTGCCCAGCATGCCGCCGTAGGTGAGTGCTATGGCCAACACACCGGATGTGGGGCCCAGTCCCACCACGCGGACAAACACCAGTGCCCACACCAGCTCGGGCACGCTGCGCAGCAGGGTCAACACCCAGCGCACCAGCTGCCGCACGACCAGGGGCACAGGGGCCATAGGCCCCGCCAAGGCGGAGAGCGACAGCACACGCACCGACAGCAACGCCAGCGGCACCGCCAGCAAAAGGGCCAACGCCAGGCCAGCCGTGGCCATGGCCACGGTGCGCCATGTCTCGCGCGCCAGCAGCAGCACAAACTCCGCGTCGGCACGTGGCGGGAAAAAGTCTCCCACAAAGTGCAACGCAGGTTTGAGCGCACCGGGCTCCAGCAACACCCAGGGTTTGAACTCGGCCAAAACCAGTGCTGGCCACAAAACGGCGAGGCCCGCCAGGGCCCAGAACACACGCCCGGCCCAGGCAGGGTCGCGCACCGTGGGGCTGACTACCTGCATTGCATCGCCACCGGAGCGGGCGCTGTGGGGGGCACATCCTCTGGCGCAGGGGCTGTGCCGTGCAATTCGTGCAGGTGTTGTGCATACAGCGCTTGCAGGTGCGCAGGGGTGACCTCGGCCGAAGGCAGGTCAAAGGCCAGGCTGCCGTCGCGCAAACCCACAATACGTGGAAAGTGGGCCAACGCCATCTCTACATGGTGCAAAGTAGCCACCAGCGTGGCACCACGGGCGCGTGCGGCCTGGGTCAGAGTCTGCATGGCGTGCAGCGAGCGCGTAGGGTCCAGGGCTGACAGGGGTTCGTCCACAAGCAGCAGGCTGGCCTGCGAGACCAGGGCCCGCGCCAAGCCCACGCGCTGGCGTTCGCCGCCCGACAAGCGGTCCACCCGCTCAAACAATTTGTCTGCCAAATCAAAGCCGGCAAGAGCCTGCTCGGCCAGAGGAATGTCTACGGGGTAAAACAGGCTGCGCAGACTGGTCCACAGGCCCTCGTGCGGCAGGCGCCCCGCCAGCACCGCGGTAACCACACGTTGGCGCGGTGGCAGCGGCGGCACCTGGGGTGCCAGAAACAGTGCGGCACGTAGTTGACGCAAAGCGCCGCGGGAAAGACGCCAGGGATCTTGGCCGTCCAGCAGCATCTGCCCGGCAGAGGGTTTGAGCGCACAGCCCAGCAAGTGCAGCAGCGTAGTCTTGCCCGCACCCGATGGGCCGATGATGGCCACCTGCTCACCAGCCACCATCTGCAGGCTGAGGCCGCGCAGCGCCGGACTGGCACCCCGCTTGGCAGCCGGATGACATCCCGAGAGGCCCTGTAGCTGGATCTTCATATGAAAAATTGGCCTCTAGCCCCCGAGAAATATGGATGTAGCGCTATACAAAATATAGCAATCTCCGAAAGCCTTATTTCAACAACCCAGCACTGCGGGCCGCCGCTTCGATGCCCTTGTAGTTCTCTGCCTTGGTGGGGATGAAACGGGTGGCGCGCTGCAGCTCCAGAATTTCCTTGCCTTCGGGGGTGTTGCGGTCCAGGCTCAGGAAGGCTTTGGTCAGCTTCTCGCGCTGGGCAGCGGGCATGTCGGCATGCACCGTCCAGTTGTAGTCAAAGTAGCCTGGTGTGGTGAAGAAGACCTTGACCTTGGTGGTGTCCACCTTGCCTTCGGCCACAAACTTTTCCCAGACCGAGATGTTCAGCGCACCGGCCTCGACCTTGCCAGAAGCCACGGCGGCGATGGTGGCATCATGCGCGCCGGAATAGGCCACGCGTTTGAAATCCTTGTCGGGGTCGATATTGGCCTGCAGCAAGAAGCTGCGCGGCATCAGGTGGCCGGAGGTGCTGGACTGGGAGCCAAAGCTCACGTTCTTGCCCTTCAGGTCGGCCAGGGTTTTGATGCTGGGGTCACTGGTGATGAAGACCGAGCGGAATTTTTCATCCTCTTCCCGCTGCACCAGGGGCACAGCCTTGCCGCCAGAGCGCACATTGGCCTGCACAAAGGTAAAGCCACCGTACCAGGCCAGATCGACCTGCTTGTTGGCCAAGGCCTCCACCGACGCAGCGTAGTCCGTTACCGGGGTGAACTCCACCTTGGTGCCCAGGGCTTTCTCCAGAAACTTGACCAGCGGTGCGGCCTTGCGGGCCAGCTCGGTGGGTGCCTCGTCGGGGATGGCGGTGACCTTGAACACGGCTTGCGCCTGTGCCAGGGATGCGGATAGGGCCAAAGCACAAGCCACTACAGCATGCACGGCGCGAAAGCGGGGGATCAGCAACATCGTAAAGACTCCAAAAAAGCAAAACAGAACTGGTGGATTAGACTCGAAACGCTAAAGCCCCGTACACCCATGACCCAGCCACGCGTTCTCATCATTTGCCCGGCAGTGGCCTCGTCCAACAATGGCAACTGGCAAACCGCCTGGCGGTGGTCACGGATGCTGCAGCCCGACTGCAGCGCCACCATCGCACAAGACTGGAATGGCGAGCCCTTTGACGCCATGCTGGCCCTGCACGCCAAGCGCTCGGCCGCACCCATAGCCCGTTGGGCAAAGGCCCACGGCGCTTTGGCCGATGCCCCAGGGTTGGCCGTGGTGATGACCGGCACCGATCTGTACCGCGACATCCAGACCGATGCAGCCGCGCAGGCCTCGCTGGTCTACGCACGCCGTTTGGTCGTGCTGCAAGAACGCGCGCCCGATGACCTGCCACCGGCACACCGCGCAAAAGCCCGGGTTATTTTTCAGTCGGTTACGCCGCGCAAACCGCTGGTGAAGACGCAGCGGCACCTGCGCGCCGTGATGGTGGGGCATTTGCGCGACGAAAAGTCCCCGCAGACCCTGTTTGCTGCCGCACGGCTGCTGCAGCACCACTCCGATATTTTTTTGGACCACATTGGCGACGCACTAGATGCCGATCTGGGCCAGCAAGCCCAAGCCTGCGCCGCCGAATGCCCGCAGTACCGCTGGCTGGGTGGTCTGCCGCATGCTCAGGCGCGCCGCCGTATCCAAAGCGCCCATGTGCTGGTGCATACGAGCCGTATGGAAGGCGGCGCACACGTGCTGATGGAAGCCGTGTGCAGCGGCACGCCGGTGCTGGCCTCGTGCGTGGCGGGCAACATCGGCATGCTGGGCGCAGACTACGCGGGCTACTTTGCCCATGCAAACGCGCAGGGACTGGCCGACGCGCTGCTGCGCTGCCGCGCATCCCAGCACACCGACGAGACCTTCTACAACCAATTGCAGGCGCAATGCGCCCAGCGCGCACCATTGTTCGCCCCAGCCAACGAGCAAGCCGCCTTGCTGCAGTTGGTGCGCGAACTGCTTGCCTAGACCGCTTACACCGAGACACTCCAAAACACCATGCGAACGCCTGACCAACCCATTCTCCGAGACATCGTTCTGGTCGGCGGCGGCCACAGCCACGTGGGGGTGCTCAAGAGCTTTGGCATGCGCCCCATGCCCGGCGTGCGGCTGACGCTGATCTGTACCGACGTGCACACGCCCTACTCCGGCATGCTGCCGGGCTATGTCGCCGGGCACTACGACTTTGATGCCGTGCACATTGACCTGGGCCGCCTGGCCGTATTTGCCGGTGCACGGCTGTACCGGGACGAAGCCATTGGCCTGGACCGTATCAACCGCAAAGTGCTGTGCCGCAACCGCCCCCCCGTTGCCTATGACCTGCTGTCGATCAACATGGGGGCAACACCCCAGGCCCAAGGCGTTCCCGGTGCGGTGGAGCACGCCGTAGCGGTAAAGCCCATTGCACGGTTCAACGACCGGTGGTTGGCACTGCTGCAGCGCGTGCAACAGCACCGTGGCACGACCACGGTGGCCGTGGTGGGCGCGGGGGCTGGGGGCGTGGAACTCCTGCTGGCCATGCAATACCGGCTGCGCGCCGTGTTGCAGTCTGCAGGTCGCAACCCGGACGAGGTGGTGTTCCACCTGTTTACCAGCAGCGATGTGATCCTGCCCACCCACAACCCCGGTGTGCGCCGGCGCTTTGACGCAGTGCTTGCCGCGCGCGGGGTGCAAGTGCACCGCCATGCAGCCGTCACCGAGGTATTGCCTGGGCGCTTGTGCACCTCCAACGGCGCCGTGGTGGATGCCGATGAAATCGTATGGGTAACACGCGCCGGTGCCGCCGCATGGTTGAAAGAAACCGGCCTGGCCGTGGATGCAGACGGTTGCCTGCAAGTGCAGGACACCCTGCAAACCGTAACCGACCCCGCCATTTTTGCCGCTGGCGATGTGGCCAGCATGGTCAACCACAAGCTGGAGAAGGCCGGCGTGTTTGCCGTGCGCCAGGGCCCACCGTTGACCGAGAACCTGCGCCTGAGCGTGCAGGGCAAAGCACCCAAGCCCTACCGACCCCAGAGCACCTGGCTGGCCTTGATCAGCACAGGCGACCAGTATGCCGTTGCGTCCCGCGGGGCCTTGGGCTTTGCTGGTGCCTGGGTCTGGCGCTGGAAAGACAGCATTGACCGGCGGTTCATGCGCAAGTTTCAGGACCTGGAGCCCATGGCCGCATCGGCACCGCAGATGCAAGCACCCCCAACCAGCACGGTGGCACTCAATGCCGAAGAATCGCTGCAAGCCATATCGGCCATTGCCATGCGCTGCGGCGGCTGCGGTGCCAAGGTGGGTGCAACCGTCTTGTCACGGGCCTTAAGCCAGCTGCACCCCGTGCAACGCGACGATGTGGTGGTGGGCCTGCAAGACCCCGACGACGCCGCCGTGGTGCGGGTGCCGCCGGGCATGGCCATGGTGCACTCGGTGGATTTTTTCCGTGCCTTCCATGACGACCCCTACCTGTTTGGAAAGGTGGCTGCCAACCATGCGCTGGGCGACATCTGGGCCATGGGTGCCCAGGCGCAATCCGCAACGGCCATAGCCACCGTGCCGCCTGGGCTGGAAGCCAAGGTTGAAGACCTGTTGTTTCAAATGATGACCGGCGCGCTGGAAGTGCTCAATGCCGCCAACTGCGCCCTGGTGGGTGGCCACACCGGCGAGGGGCAGGAGCTGGCCTTGGGTTTTGCCATCAACGGTCTGATACCCGACACCCCGGGCGCCATTCTGCGCAAGAACGGTATGCGCCCCGGTGATGTGCTGATCCTCACCAAGCCCATTGGCACGGGCACCCTGTTTGCGGCCCACGCACGCCTGGGTGCCAAGAGCCGCTGGATAGAAGCGGCCTTGCAGTCCATGGTGGTCTCCAACCAGCAGGGGGCACAGTGTTTGCGCGAATATGGCGCAACGGCCTGCACCGACCTGACCGGCTTTGGCCTCTTGGGCCATCTGGTGGAAATGACCCGCCCCTCTGGCGTGGATGCGGAGCTGGATCTGGCCGCCCTGCCCTTGCTGGAGGGCGCACAGGAGTGTGTGGCTGCCGGCATTGTCAGCTCGCTGCAGAGCGCCAATGTGCGCCTGCGCCGGGCGCTGCGCAACCAGGAGGCCATGGTCTCGCACCCACGCTACCCGCTGATTTTTGACCCACAGACCGCCGGCGGTTTGCTGGCCAGCGTGCCAGCGCACCAGGCCGATGCCTGCCTGGCCGCATTGCACCGGTTGGGCTACCCGCACAGCGCGGTCATAGGCCGGGTATTGGCACAAACCGATGCCCTGGAGCCCATTACCTTGTGTGCGTGAACTATTTGGCAGGCCTTGGGTCCGAGACAAACACTCCACCAACAAGGAATAGCAATGCAACACAGGTTCTTGGCGATCGTCACACTGGCAGCAAGTTTGGGCTTTATGGGCAGCGCGCTGGCGCAGGTGCAGGTGGGGCAGCCTGCTCCGCAGTTCTCGGCGGTCGACACAGCAGGTAAAACCGTGTCGCTGGCTGACTTCAAGGGCAAATACGTGGTGCTGGAGTGGACCAACCCCGAATGCCCCTTTGTACAAAAGCACTACACCAGCGGCAACATGCAGGCCACCCAGAAACACGCCGCGGACAAGGGTGTGGTCTGGCTATCGGTCAGCACCAGTGCCGGTGGCGAGCGCGACACCAAGCTGGCGACCGAACTAGCTAACTGGGTCAAAACACAAAAAGCCAGTCCCACCAACTTGCTGATGGACGGCGGCAAACTCGGCCAATCCTTTGGGGCCAGAACCACGCCTCACATGTACTTGATCGACCCCAGCGGCAAATTGGTCTATGCCGGCGCCATCGACAGCAAAGCCAGCGCCAACCCTGGCGACATCCCCGGCGCCACCAACTATGTGACCCAGGCCATCAATGAAGTGTCAGCTGGCAAACCAGTGAGCAAGCCGGTGACCGGTGCCTACGGCTGCTCGGTCAAATACGCCAGCGCGGGCTAATGGCCACTGGGGCCTTCGCGCGGCTTTTCCTGAAAGGCAACATCAACACCTGACCCAGTGCATTGCTGTGCGGATACCGCTCGGGCTCAAAAACGCCCAAGGCCGCTGGCAACTGCCCTGGCCGGTAGACAAAGGTGCCGAAGACCAGGTCCCAAAATGGTGTCAATACGCCGTAGTTCTTTGCCTCGTGGATGTCGGCGCTATGGTGGTAACGGTGCAATTCGGTCCCCACCAACACATAGTTCAAGGGACCCGCTTTAATGTCCACATTGAAGTGCGACACCAAGCCCTGCAAGCCCATCAGTGCATTGAACAAGAAGATGGCTTCTGGTCGCGCACCCAGCGCCACAAAAGGCAACTGAATCAGGGCCATGGAAATCAGGAAATTGAAGGGGTGGCCTACCGGGTGCATCAGCAAATACACACTGTCCGGCAGGTGATGCGGCAGATGCATCTTCCACAGCAAGACATTCCAACGCCCAGTACCCTCATGGCTCCAGCGGTGGTACCAGTACTGAAAAAATTCATACACCAACACCAACCCCAAAAACTCCATTGCAATCGACGTGTTCGCAAAAATGCCGGTATTCAGGTAGCTAAGGTCCAGTGCCAACCAGCCCACTCCCAGCTTCAGCAGACTGGCAATACCGCCGTTCACGGCCATGTATTTCAGATCACGCCTAAAGCTTGCCCAGGTCATTTTCCATTGCGGCCTGGCGGGGTACAGGTACTCAACAATCAACAGCACCACAAAGCGCCCGCCAGCCATCCATGCAAACACTGTTGCCAGGTGCCAATCGAACTTCAGCGCGCCAACATACAGCGCAAAGGTGATCACCAACAGAATGGGATAGAGCAAATACGTCACAAAGGTGGTCATGGTCTAGACCCCACAACCGCGAACGTGTAGGGCCAATGGCGTATGGTGATGCATGGCAAGTTTCTCCTGATAATGGACAGTGTGTTCAATAAGCAACCCAGCAGCCGCAATCTTCGACGCGCCAGCGCGGCATGCAAAGCACCGCACAGCGCAATCTGTTTGATAGCAGACACAACACACTTTGGTGTACAGGAGACAACCATGAACAAACGCTTGCCAGCGGCCACCCCTGCAGTTGACCGGCGAGTTCAACGAACCCGAGACGCACTCCGCGACGCATTGTTTACATTGATGCTGGAACGCGGTTGGGACACCATTGATGTGCAAACCCTGTGTGAGCAGGCCAACATTGGCCGGTCAACCTTCTACCAGCACTACGCCAACAAGGAGGAGTTGCTCAAAGCCAGTTTTGCAGGGCTGCGCGACGCGCTGATGTCTCGGCCCGTGGCAAACACGTCAATGCCCGGACAACTGGCCTTTGTGCCAGGCCTTATCGCCCATGTTTACGAAGTGCAGCATATGTTTCGGGCCTTGTTGGGACGCCGGTCCGGCCACTATGTGCAAGATCGATTTCGCGAGCTGTTGATTGAGATGGTGTTAGCCAGTGCACCACCAGGAAAATCCCGCAGTTGGCAATCTCAGGCACAGGCCCACTACCTGGCTGGGGCTCTATTTGAGCTGCTTGCATGGTGGCTGGGCAATAACAGACCACAAAAGCCAAGTGAGATAGAAGCCCTCTTCTACCAGTGGAGCCAGCCGGTGCTGACACCTTCTGGCCACTAGTCAATGCCCATGCCGATGGTGGATGTCGGGAAAGTGAGCGTGGGTATGGCGGATTCTTTCGCGTGTATGGGTATGTGCATAGTCCAGAGGGCCGTGTTCATGCTCATGTTCATGCTTTTCGGTCAGATGTAACCAAACGCCAAAGCCCATCAACACCAGTGCTATCCAAAACTGGATTCCAGCGGGCTCTCCCAGCACCAGCAAAGCGATGAGCGCGCCAACAAATGGCGCGGTGGAGAAGTAAGCGCCCGTGCGCGCGGTCCCCAAGCCTCGCAACGCCAAGACAAACATCACCAGACTAAAACCGTAGCCCAGCAAACCTACGGTCATGGTCTGGAATACGGTGGTTGCACTGGGCAACGAAGCCCCCAAGACCAATGCCAGCGACGTGTTGACCAGCCCCGCCACGATGCCCTTGCTGCCGGCAATAAACAGGGCATCCGACGCTGATACTTTGCGCGTGAGGTTGTTGTCTATTGCCCAGCACAGGCAGGCCACACACACCAGCAAGGGGCCAAGCCAATGGAATGACCGGGTGCTCTGCCCGGGCCATGACAGAACAAGGCCACCAGCCACGATTGCGACCATGCCCAAGACAATACGCTTGTCGGCGTTTTCCTTGAAAACCACCCAGGCGATCACTGCGGTCAACACTGATTCCAGATTCAGCAGCAAAGACGCACTGGCACCACTGGTTGTCATCAGGCCAAACATCAGGGCTACTGGGCCAGCCACTCCGCCAAAAAAAATCGCACCCAACAGCCAGGGCCACTCGGCGCGAGACAACCCGGAGTCCTGCCAACCGCGGTCCCGCACCAGGCGGATCAGCGTCAGCCCCAATCCGCTGCCCAGATACAACAGCCCGGCCAACAGAACCGGCGGCATACTCCCCACCAGCAGTTTGGCAAATGGAGTGCTCGCGCCGAAGAGTGCTGCGGCCAAAAGGGCGAAAAGGACGTTGCGGTTCATATGCACATTGTCGGGTAGGCCGGAGGCGAGACCTCAAGCAGCACGATGCCCCAACGCGATGACACCCGCGCCAGTTAAAGCCAAGGCAACGCCCAGATAGTCGTTCCACGTAGGGGTAACCCCATCCACACAATACAACCAACCCAACGCCGTGGCGATGTACACCGCGCCATAGGTCGCATACACCCGGCCGCTTGCTGCGGGGTGCAAGGTCAGTAGCCATACAAAAACAACTAGGCTGCCTGCAGCCGGCAGCAACAGCCAGGCGGGGCCTTTGCCAGTAAGCCACAACAGGGGCAGGTAGCAACCCACCAGCTCGGCAATTGCTGTGGCAAAAAATAGACCGAAGCTCCGGGCAAACGCCAGGGTGTCCATAGTCATGTGGCGCCAGCCAAGTCCGCCAGAATGCAGCAGTCTTTGGTAGGCCCCACGCTGCAGGTGGCGTCACAACTGACAACCATCAGTTCCAAGCTGGCCTCCAGTTGGCGTATGTCGGCCAGCTTAGCACGCACCGCATCCAGGTGCTGCTGCGCCTGGTCGCGCACCTCGCAACAGGCACGGTCGCCGTCTTCAAACAATTGGGCCAACACGCGCACCTGTTCGATAGGGAAGCCAAAGTCCCTGCACTGCTTGATGAAGCCCAGGCGGGTAAGGTCGCGGCGGCTGTAATAGCGGTGGCCGTTGGCCGCACGCCCCGGGGTGGGTAACAGGCCGATCTGCTCGTAGTAGCGGATGGTGGGCACACTGCAGCGCGTGTGGGCTGCCAGGGCTCCGATGGTGAGCGGGGTGTTGTACATATTTCGAAAGTATTTGCAAAAAGAGCTTGCACCTCAAGTAGCTTGAGCTTGTACGGTACGGCCTGCACTATTGCACAAAACACAAGGACCGCTCCATGCACTCCATCACCAAAGCCCCATCGCCCAAAGGGAAAGCGACTGCCGCCGCAGTGGCAACCGCAGTCGTTGCCTGCGCGGCGTGCTGTCTTCCCCTGATCACACCCCTGGCCTTGACCCTGCTCGCCAGCCTTGGCGTGTATTCCGCCAACGACCTGTTGACTAACGGCTGGTGGCTGTCAGCGGTGGCCCTGCTGATTGTCAGCCCCCTGGCGTTCTGGCAGTGGCGCAATCGGCAACGGCGCGCAGCACCGCCCACATGCGCGACAGCCTGCAACTGCGCGCCTGCCGGCAAGCCTTGAACATACAAATATCTACTTACTATAAAACTAGTAGCGTAAGCGTTAACATTGACGGGGGCTTGAGGCCAATTTCGCTTAAAGGCCTTACTTCAGTACAAAGCGTGCCGTGGAAGACTTGCCACCCAGCGACACCACGGCCACCACCTTGGTGCCGGCTGGCACCTTGAAGCTGCCCTTGGCTTCCAGCTTGTCGCCGACCGGCTTGAGTTCCACTTCTTGCTTTTCAGTACCCGCAAGTAGTGTGAGTTTGGCCGTAGCCTTACTGGCATCCATCGCCTTGCCGTGGTCGCTCAGATAGAGCTGCAGCGTGTCGGCCTTGGCGACCAGTTCGTAGTCCATGGCCTTGCCGCCGACCACGATGCCGCCGTGCGCTGGCTGGTGGTCATGGCTGCCGCCTGCAAATGCGGCACCCGCGGCGACCAGGGCGAGGGTGGCGAAGAGTTGAGAGAGTTTCATACAGTTTCCTTTCAGGGGGTTGTTAAAAAATCAGAAAGCTTCCGCATTGCGGTCATCCAGCAAACGTTCGGCGTCCTTGCGGCCAAACAACCAGAACAAGACTGGAGTCAAAAAGGTATCGAGCAGCGTGGAGCTAATCAACCCCGAGAAGATCACCACCGCAACGGGGTGCAAGATCTCGGTGCCCGGCCGCTCGGCTTCAAACAGCAGCGGCGCCAGCGCAAAGGCCGTCACCAGCGCCGTCATCAGCACCGGGCTAAGCCGCTCCAGTGAACCCCGCACAATCATCTTGTGGTTGAACTCTTCGCCCTCAATTCGCATCAGGTTGAGGTAGTGGCTGACCTTCAAAATGCCGTTGCGCACCGAAATGCCAGCCAGCGTGATAAAGCCCACCAGTGCCGCCACCGACAAGGGTTGGCCCGATAGCCACAAGCCCAGCACCGCACCCACCAGCGCCAGCGGAATGTTCACCATGATCAGCGCTGACAAGGTGACCGACTTGTAACGGCTAAACAACACCACAAACATCAACACCAGAGACACGATAGACAACAACCCCACCAGCGTGGACGCCTCTTCCTGCGCCTGGAACTGACCACCCAACGTGATGAAATAGCCCTCGGGCAACTTGTTGTCGGCAACCACCTTACGGATGTCTTCCACAATGTCTGATAACGCCCGCCCCTGCGCATTGGCCGACAAAACGATACGGCGTTTGCCATCGTCACGGCTGATCTGGTTGGGGCCGTCGCTATCTTCAATCGTCGCCACTTTGGACAGCGGCACCGATCCCGAGGGCGTTTGTATCAGGATGTTCCTCAAGCCCTCGACCGAGCGCGCGGACTCAGGCAGGCGCACTACCAATGCAAAGCTACGCGAACCCTCCACAATCTGGGCCACCTTTTCACCCTCAACCAGGGCTTGCAGGGTGGCCAGAATCTGCGGTGTGGGCACACCGTATTGAGCGGCCGCGGCGTAGTCCACTCGCACTTTGATCTGCGGTGCTAATACTTGCTTCTCAATCTCCAAATCAGCCAGGCCAGGCACAGCAGCCAGCTTGGACCGCAGCACGTCGGCTTGCCCGCGCAAGGTGTCCAGATCATCCCCAAAAATCTTTATCGCGATTTGTGAACGCACGCCCGACAGCATGTGGTCTATGCGGTGCGAGATCGGCTGCCCAATGCCGATAGACGCCGGGAGGTTGACCAGACGGGAACGGATGTCCGCTGAGATGGCGTCCATCGACCGGGTCAACTCGGCCGCGGGTACAAGCCCCACATCCAGCTCGCTGACGTGTACACCCTCTGCATGTTCGTCCAGCTCGGCGCGGCCACTGCGTCGCCCCACGTGGGTAACCTCGGGCACTTCGCTGATCAGCTTCTCCGCCTGCTGTGCCAAGGCCGAAGTCTCGGCCAGAGTGACGCCGGGGTTGAGCCGCAGTCCGACCAGCAGCGTGCCTTCATTAAATGGCGGCAAGAATGTCTTGGCGAAAAACGGCACGGCCAAAACCGCCAGCAGCACGGCCACGCCTGCCGCTAGCAGTGCAGGCTTGGGGCGGTTCAGTACCCGTTGCAGGCTGCTTTGGTAACCACGCTTGAGCCAGGCCAGCAGTTTGGTGTCGCCATGGTCGAGCGAACGCATGCTGGGCAGCAGGTAGTAGGCCAACACCGGTGTCACCGTGACCGACACCAATAGCGAGGCCAACGTGGAGACGATGAAGGCAATACCCAGCGGCACGAACAGCCGCCCTTCCATGCCAGGCAGCGCAAACAGCGGCAGGAATACCAAAACGATGATGACCGTGGCGTACAAGATGCCCGAGCGCACCTCCATGCTGGCTTTGGCAACCAGTTCCAGCGGGTTCAGCCGGTGGTCGGGGTTACGTTCGCGGTCTACCTTGAGGCGGCGCATCACGTTCTCCACATCCACCACCGCATCGTCCACCAGGCCCCCAATCGCAATGGCCAGGCCACCCAGCGTCATGGTGTTGATGGACAGCCCGAAGTACTTGAACACCAGGGCTGTCACGAAGATAGACACCGGAATGGCCGTCAGCGCGATGATGGTGGGCCGCAGAGTACCCAAAAAGAAGAACAAAATCACCGCGACAAAGACCGATGCACCTATCAGCTTGCCTTGCAGCGTGGTGATGGATGCCTCGATAAAACTGGCCTGGCGGAAAGTGACCTGGGGCGCGTCCATTCCTGCGGGCAAAGAGCGTTTCATGTCCCCCAGCGCGGACTCAATGGCCCGTGTCAGCGCAATGGTGTCGGCCGTGGGTTGCTTCTGAATACCCAGAATCACCGCGGGCCTGCCTTCAAAACCCGCGTCACCGCGTTTGATAGCCGGTGCAAACGTTACATCACCAATCTGGCGCAGCAGAATGGGTTGGCCGTTTTTCGTCGTCAAGGCCAGGTTTTTCAGATCGTCCAGGCGCGAAGTGCGGCCCAGGTTGCGGATCAGGTACTCACGGCCATTGAGCTCCAAGAACCCACCCGAAGTGTTGGACGAGAAACCTTTGAGCGCACCCTCCAACTGATCGTGGGTGATGCCCAGCTCGGCCATACGTGCGGTGTTGGGTTGCACCTGGAACTGGCGCACCTCGCCACCAATGGGAATGACCTGTGCCACGCCGGGCACCGCCATCAGCCGGGGGCGCAAGACCCAGTCGGCGTATTCGCGCACCTGCATCGGCGTTATCTTGGTCGTGTCGATGGGGATTGCGATCTGCATGATCTCGCCCATGATGGAGCTGATAGGCCCCATGCGTGGCACCACACCACTGGGCAGGCCTTCCTCCATCGCCGACAAACGCTCGGACACCATTTGGCGGGCCCTGAATATCTCGGTGCTCCAGTCAAAGGTGACGTAGATGAAGGACAGCCCGGCACTGGAGACCGAGCGAACGCTCTCCACACCCGGCAGGCCGTTCATCGTGGTTTCCAGCGGGAAGGTAAGCAATTGCTCCACCTCTTCGGCCGCCATGCCACCGGCCTCGGTCATGATGGTGACCGTGGGTTTGTTGAGATCGGGGAACACATCCACCGGTGTGCGCGACAGCGTGAACGCGCCATAGGCCATCAGCACCAGGGCGGCGATGATCACCAGCAGCCGGTTGGAGAGGCTGTTATCGAGAAGCCACTTGAACATGTGTGTGACTCCTGCTTAGCGGATTTGGTTGATCAAGGTGGCCCCTTGTGTGGCGATGTGGTCACCAGCCTTCAGGCCCGAGGTGACCGCAAACGAGGCGCCATCCAGCGGCTCCACCGTAACCGTGCGCGCTTCGAACCGCTCGGCTGCGGTCTTGACCCACACCACGGCCTGGTTGGCCGGGTTCTTCAGCAGTGCCTTGGCTGGCACACGCAAACCCTTGATACGGGTGGACGTCTGCACGTAGACCTTGACCGGCTGGCCCACAGCCAGTTTGGACAAGGCCTGGCCCTCAGCGCGGAACAACATGGGCAAAGCCTGTTCGCGCAAACTGCGGGCCGCACCAATAAAGTTCAGCGCCACGGTGTCAGCACCCAATGCGACCGTGGCGCTTGCTACATTGCTGGCCACCTCAGCGTCATAAGCTAATGCCTCGATGCGCAGGCGAGTTGGGTCCACCACCTCAAACACCAGTTCACGCGCATCGACCACCTGGCCGGCGACCGCGTTGCTGGAGGCAATGACACCGGAGACCGGCGCCACCAGCGCATCGCGGTTGTTCAGACCACCGCCCACTGCGGCCATACGCTCGGTCAGGCTCACCAGCTCACTCTGCGCTGCCTCAATGTCTTTGCGCGGCACGGTGTCGGATAACTCTTGCAAACGGGCGACACGTTTTTCGGCCAGCGCCTTGGAGGCCCGCAACTCCGCCAGGGCGCTGGACTGGTTGGAGCGCTCGATGGCGCCACTGCTTGGCACCACATAGGCCAATACATCCCCTTTTTTGACAGCCTGGCCCACGCTGGGCAAGCCCCGCGCGCCCGCTTCTAGCCGCCCCGCGACCAGGGCTTGAACCTTGCCACCGGCATTGGGGTCCATCACCACCTTGCCTTGTAATTCCAGCGAACGGGGGAGTTCACCTTCCGTCACCTCCAGAGTGCGTACGCCGATTTGGCGCTGGGCCGGTTTGGGTAAAAACACGCTGCCATCGGGCAGGCGTTTGGGGCCATCGCCACTGACCACCGGGGCTGCATCACCATGGTCATGGCCTTCGCCAGCCCATGCAGGGGCGGCTAGGGTCAGCAAAGCGGCGCTCAAGATCTGGCAAGCGGCCAGCGTCAGAAGACGGGGCTTGTTCATACTGCACCTCCCAATCGGTTGTTGCGCTGTACGCCCAGACGGCGCAGGGCGAAGGCCAGCAGAGCCAGGACAAGCAGCCCACCTATCGCCCATGTGCCATAGGTTTTCCAGCTTGCGCCATGTGCAGATTCGGTGTGCGCGTCAGCATGCAAGTCCAGATCACCCGCCAGCAGGTCCGTCACGGTGCCTGCGACCACCGTGGCGGTCACACTGATCTCTCCTGGCTGCAGCTCTGCGGCCAGCGTGGCCTCAAACTCACCTTCGCCGTGGGGTTGGACGGGCACCTTGGTGCCGCCCAGCTCAAGCTCCAGCGTGGCGTCCATGACCGGGCTGTTGTCGGCCGCGTGGTCCAGGTACAGCGTGATGCTTTTGCCGCTGACCACACCTACCAGTTCAAAGGCTTCGGATGTAGCGGTGAAGCGGGGCTTGGCCGGGCCACCCGCGGCGGCGGGTGCCACGCCATGGTCGTGACCTTCACCGGCCCAACTGAACAAGGATGCGGTTGCCAGGATCACTGCAAGTAAAAATGGCTTTCGCCGTGTCAAAGAGTTCGTCATGATGCGCTTCGTTGAATGAGGTGGAAATAGGGTTGAAATTGAAAGGGGCCAAGGTGGCGCCTTGGTGGGCAGGGTCTATTCCGGCAACAGCCCCAGGGTTTGGCGCAAGCTGGACTGGGCCGCAGCCAGGTCTATGCCGGCACGGGCAGCCTGGCGTTCGGCGTCCGAGGCATCACGTTCGATGCGCAGGCGGGTGGGCAAGTCGGTCTCGCCCATGCGATACGACTTCTGAAAAAAAGCCCGCGACTCTCTGGCAAGCTGCGCGCGCTGCTGCGACGCTTGCAACTGGGTCTGGGCTGATGCCAGGCCCACGCGGGCCGCTTCCGCTTCACCCTGCAACCGCTCACGCTCCACATGCAATGCCGCTTCGGCTTCGATGGCATCGGCCTGTGCGCTGGCGCGTTTGCCCTGGTTGCGGCTTTCGGACCCCAAGGGGATACGAATGCCCAGCGTAATGCTGTGCTGGTAGGCTTCATCCAGTTGCCCGCGGTCACGGCTGGTGGCAAGCGTCAGCTCGGGGTTGGCGCGGGTTTGCACCTGGGCCAGTTCGGCTGAGCGCTGGGCCACTTCGGCGCTGTCCTGCAGCTCAACCACCGCCGGATGGCGGGCATCCAACGTGGCACTGTCCGTTGGTACTGTGGGCACGGGTTCTGCCCCGGCTATAGAACCGGCTGCGGAACCCACCGGGGTTTTAACGGCAGTTGGAGCTGCGGTTGGGGCCACAGACTGTGGCACCAGTCCGGTCAACGCGCGCAGCCGCTGGCTCGCACTTGCCAAGGCGCTGGTGGCTTCAGCCAGCGCTACCTGCGCACCTGCCAAGGCGCCATCGGCCTGGTGCTGGTCGGCACGCGCCATGTCCCCAGCCCGCACACGCTTTGCCACATCCTGTGCCAACTGTTGGGTGTGGCTCAACAAGTCGCCGGCCAAGCCGTGGTCGACGTGTGCACGCTGCCACGCCCAGTAGGCCTCACGCACCTGGGCCGCCGTGCGCAACTGCGCCGCACGCACACGGCTGGCTGCCGCGCGCACCTGCGCGTCGGCCACTGCAACCGTGCGTGACCGTTCGCCCCAAAGCCAAAGCGGAATGCTGAGGCCCACTGAGGTTTCATCACGTCCCAGGTTCTGGTTCAGGCGGTCGGTCTTGGTGGACAACTCCAGCGCCACCGGCTCTGCCGTCCAGCGTGCAGCGACCTGCTGCTGAGCTGCAGCCGCATCGAAACGAGCCTGCTGGGACAGAGCTTCGGGCTGGCGCTGCCAGGCGGCATCAAACGCCTGCTTCAGCGTGATGGTGGTTGACGTTGTGGTGGTAACAGCCTTGGTGTCAGCCTTAGGGCCAATGCTTGGCTCAGCAGCAGCGCTGCCAGCGGCGGCCAAGGCCAGCACAACACAAGGCCAAGAGATAACTTGTTTTTTTAGGAACATCCGATTCTCCAAAAATGAAAGACATTTGGGGGAATCGGCGAGACGCCATCAACAGCAGCCTGCTGCACCACGACGCACGTCCCAAGGCATTGCCAAAGGAATTGCGTATGCGCGGTCAGAGGTCGGGACTAAGAAGCAAGCCTCGCCGATCAGGCGAGGTGTGCCCAGTTGGGGCGTTCTGGCAGGGAAGCGGGTTGAGAGGATAGGTGCACGGCAGATGTACTGTGCAGCGCGCTTGGCAGTTTGGCCATCACCAGGGTCAGTGACTGCAACACGGGGGTGCTGCAGCCAGCATGGCACGTGCCACAGTCCACATCGATCGCACCCGTTCCCGTCGGCTCAGTGCTGGTGTCGCCGTGATCGATGGCATCGGGAGCTACATCGGCTGAGTGCTGGTGCTCGTGGTGCCCAAAGTGCTGGGTCGTTGCGGCTGTGCCACTTTCATGCTGGCAATAACTGGCCACTGCAGCCCAACTGAGCTGCATCGGCAAGAGAACCAAGAGAAAAATGAGTAACCAGCGACGCATAGCGGGCGCATTGTAGCAGCCCAGCTTCAATGGCCTGGCCATACATGGGTATTTCATGGGAGCGAGCGCAGTCGATGAACGTTGCGGTTCATGCTGTGGCGGATGATGTGGACATACAGCCAACCCTTAAGTCCGCTCAGGTTGACACCATGTTGCGCATAGAAATCATCCGGCGTGTCATACAGACCAAAGTCGTGGTTAATGCCGTCTTTCTGGATGAAGGTGTCTTGGCCAAGCCAATCCACCGGCGGGCATTGCAGATCAGGCGTGGCGGCACCATAGCCACAGAACGGCCCCTGATGGTTCGCAAATTGCCCTTGGAGCGCCTGCAAGTAAGCGCGATCCAGTATGAAACCCTCCAGCCGAATCCACTGGCCGGCGCTCCAGATCTCCACCCAGCTGTGGATGATGCTGCGTGGCGCGAGCTGGTAGGCGATTCCAGTGATTGCGCCTTTCTGCAACGCCTTGTCGATGGTGAACCCGTGGAAGCGGCAAGCCACACCGACCGCGCGCAATAACGCCATCAACAATGTACCTTTGGTATTGCACTGCCCCATGCCGTCGGCCAGAACCGTGGACGCTGGCAGATCATCGGATGCGTTGTAGCCAAAGGCGATGTCGTCGCGCACAAAGTGGTACACGGCACCGATACGATCGTACTCAGACAGCTGCAGCCAGCCGCGCTGCGTGATCAGGCTTTGAATGTCTGGGTGCTCGTAGTCCAGCAAAGGGCTTGTTTGGCGCCACCGTGCCAGTTGTTCTTCAGTGGGCAAAACGGATGGGGGATTGGAAATATTCATATTCTTACGCTTCATTGCGGACACGCAAAAGGCGCAGTCCATTGCCCACCACCAGCAAACTGGCCCCCATATCGGCAAACACCGCCATCCACATGGTGCCGGTACCAGCCAGGGTGAGCACCAGAAAGACTGCCTTGATCCCCAGGGCCAACACGATGTTTTGCACCAGCACGGCGTGCGTGTGCCGCGACAGGCGCACAAAACGCGGCAGCTTGCGCAGGTCGTCGTCCATCAACGCCACATCGGCGGTTTCTATTGCAGTTCCAGTGCCGGCGGCGCCCATTGCAAAGCCAATGTCGGAGCGCGCCAATGCCGGTGCGTCGTTGATGCCGTCGCCCACCATGCCTACCGCACCACCCTCACCCATCTTGGCCTCGATGGTCTTGAGCTTGTCTTCGGGCAGGAGGTCGCCATGGACTTCATCTATGCCCACTTGTTTGGCGATGGCGGCTGCGGTATGGGCGTTGTCGCCGGTCAACATGACAGTCTTGACACCCAAAGCGTGCAGTTCGGCTATGGCCTGGCGGCTGTTGGTCTTGACCGTGTCAGCCACGGCAAACAGCCCTAACACGCGCTGTTCATCGGCCAGCAGGATCACCGTTTTTCCTTGTTTCTCCAGCTCCGACAACTGCGCTTCCAGCGCATCGGAACAGCGGCCTTGCTCGTGGATCAGACGGTGGTTGCCCAGGTAGTACCGCGTGTCGTTGATACACCCCTTGGTGCCGCGGCCGGGCAGTGCCTCGAAACCATCCACCTCCAGCAACGCAACACCATCGGCTTGCGCAGCCTGCGCCACGGCACGCGACACCGGATGGTCAGAGCGGCTCGCCACACTGGCCGCCAGGCTACGCACCCACACCGCATCACCACCGTTCAGCACTACAAAATCGGTCAACACCGGCTTGCCGTGGGTGATGGTGCCGGTTTTGTCCAGCGCCAGCCACTTCAGCTTGCGCCCCTCTTCCAGATACACGCCGCCCTTGATCAGCAGACCCATGCGCGCAGCCGCAGCAAGCCCGCTGACAATGGTCACCGGGGTGGAGATCACCAGGGCACAGGGGCAGGCAATCACCAGCAGCACCAGCGCTTTGTAAACCCAGTCAAACCAGGCACCACCCATGAGCAGCGGCGGCACAACGGCAACCGCCAGCGCAATGGCGCAAACCACCGGTGTGTAGACCTTGGCAAACCGGTCGACAAACCGCTGCGTGGGCGCACGTGCGCCCTGCGCCGCCTCTACCGCGTGGATGATGCGGGCCAGGGTGCTGTCGTTTGCGGCAGCGGTGACCGTGTATTCGAACGAGCCCGATTCGTTGACGGTGCCGGCAAACACAGCATCGCCCACAGTCTTCTCTACTGGCAAGCTCTCGCCGGTTATGGCGGCCTGGTTGATGGTTGATCGCCCCAAGGCAATGGTTCCGTCCAGCGCAATCCGTTCACCGGGCTTGATGCGCACACGCGACCGGACCGCCACCGTTTGGGCCTCCACGTCTTGCCAGCTGCCGTCGGCCTGCAACACGGTAGCGCGCTCGGGTGTGAGCTGCACCAGGCCTTTAATCGCGTTGCGTGCGCGGTCCAGCGACTTGGCTTCAATCAGCTCGGCAACGGTGAACAAGACCATCACCATCGCCGCCTCGGGCCATTGGCCCAGCAGCAGCGCGCCGGTCACGGCAATACTCATCAGTGCGTTGATGTTGAGATTGCCGTTGCGCAGCGCAATCCAACCTTTCTTGTAAGTGCCGAGCCCGCACGCCAACACCGCGGCCAGGGCCAGTACCGCAGCGACTGCGGTGGGTAGATCCATCCAATGGGCCACTTCCGCCCCCAGGGCCGCCATACCGGCCAGGACTAGCGGCCACCAGGGTTTGTCTTTTTCGGGTGGTGTGTCTACAGGTGCAGTTGCATCGGCAACTTCGGGGGTAAAGCCCAATGCGCGAATCGCCTCCAGAACAGGCGCCATCGCACCGGGCGCATGGGTCACCGTCAACACACGCTGCATCAGGTTGAAATCCAGGCCGGCCACACCGGGCATACCACCCAGCTTCTTGCGCAGTAACCCCTCTTCGGTGGGGCAATCCATCTGCAGGATACGAATGGGGGTTTGAAGGGCGCCATCCAGCGCCACAGGTTGCGTCTGGGAGCCCGGTTCAAGCGATGGCTCATTGGGCTTATGCGAACCCTCATGCCCGCAACAAGGGGCATTGGAAATGGGAGAGTGCTGGACTGACATGGGGTTTCCGATAGGTGTTCAGCCAATTACACAAGCTGAAGCTACTATAGAGTCAAGCTGTTTCTGGAGTTTTCTTATGAAAATCGGTGAATTGGCACGCAACGCCCAATGCACGGTTGAAACCGTGCGCTATTACGAGAAGGCCGGTCTGCTGACCGAACCCGCCCGCACCGAAGGCAATTTCCGGGTCTACGGGCCAGAGCACCTGGAGCGGCTGCGTCTCATCCGCAACTGCCGCGCGCTGGACATGAGCCACGAAGAAATCCACGCCCTGCTGAAGCTGGCCATTGCATCGGGAGACGACTGCGGTGCAGTGAATGCAGTGTTTGACCAGCACATTGCCCATGTGGACACCCGCATACGCGAACTGACCCAGCTCAAAACACAGCTCAACAGCCTGCGCCAGCGCTGCAACAGCGACCAGTCGGTGGATGCCTGTGGCATTCTGCAGGGGCTGGCCGCCATGGAGACCGAACAGCAACCGAGGCGCCACACACACTTGGGCTGACAAACCACTACTATAAAAACAATAGCGTATTCGTTATATTTCACGGGGGCTACAGCCTACTTTTTTGTAAATCACTTCACCCTGCTGCCCAACGACAGGCTACACTGAACACTTCACCTCAGGAGTTCAATTGCCCCCGGTCCCGCCCGCTCCCAATGCCTATGTCTACACCCGCCTGCGCCGACTGGGCCTGTCGGACGCACTGGCTACGCAGACGGCACCCCAAGTGAAGGTGCAGGCGTTTGAAGCGGGTAAAAAAATCTGGACCAAGGGCAGCGAGGTGCAGCACTGGCAGTACATCATGAATGGCCTGGTGTCTGCCTCCATACCCACCACCAATTCCGAGTCCACCCCCATCTCCATCTACGGCAAGGGCTCATGGTTCGGAGAGCAGTCCATCATCAACCGCAAGCCCAGTTTTGCCGACTACGTGTGCCTGACTCCCACCGAAGTGCTGCGCATGCCGGCCGCCACCTTCGACGCATTGTTTGGGCAAGAGCCCGAGTTTGCGCGCTACGTGGCCAAGCTAATGGCCTGGCGGGTACAAAAAACGTCGGAGACGCTGACGCTGATGAAGCTGGGCAACCCCTGTCTGCGGGTGGTCATGGGTCTTGCCCAGTTTGCCGAGGCGCTAGCCTACCGCTCCGAGCGACCACCGACGGTTGCGTTTGGTGAAGGTGTGGAGATTCCTATCGCCCAGAACACACTAGCGTCGCTGTGCGGAGTGTCACGCACACTGTTCTCGGAATATGTGCAGCAGCTGGCGCAACATGAGTGGCTGAAGCTGCACTACGGCAAGCTGGAGATTCTGAACATTTCTACCTGGCTGCGCTTTGCGCGCCGCCAGCGTGAAGACCATGTCAACACACTGAACCCCTCGATCACCGAGCTGCTGGGTGTGCTGAATGCGCTCGGTGAGATGAAGCCTGAGACCTAGTCCCCAGGCTGAAATCAAAACGCGACTTCGGTCAGCACGGCACGGGCCCGAAGGTTCAGCTGGGCAATGGGGTCCTGCGCGGGGCTGCCCAAAAAGAAGCCTTGTGCCAAGTCAACGCCCAGCTTGCGCAGGGCGCGCAGCTCGGCTTCGGTCTCTACCGATTTGGCCAGCAGCACACAATCGTGGTTCTGGGTCAGGCGCACCAAACTGCTGAACATGGCGCTGTTTTCGGTGGCAGTGTCCACGTTGTGCGTCCACCGTGCGGCTACCTTGACAATATTGGGCAACAGCTTGGTCCAGACCCGCATGCTGTTGTCTGAAACCTTAAAGTCGTCCAACGCGATGGCCATACCCGCAGCCCGCAGCGGTACCAAGGCCTCTACGAGCGCCGAGATGCTGGGAAGACGGGTGTAGCCTGTGATATCAAGCCCCATACGTTTGGGTTGTAATTTGTATTTGCGCAGCAACTGCAACAGGGTGTCGGTGCCACCCGACTCGTGCAGTTGCACCAGGGTGTACGCGCTGACATTCACAAAAAGCTGACCCTTGGGTTGATCGGCCAGCCAGTGCTCAATGGCGAATTCAATACAACCCAGTTCAAACTGCTTTTGGTAGTGCTGCTCTTTGGCCGCCACCAGCAGCTCTTCATACGTCCACTCACCCACCGTGCGCGGTGTGCGGATCAGGGCTTCGTGACCCACCACAGACCCCGTGCGCAGATCGACCATGGGCTGGAACACGGTAGTCAAGGATTTGTTGTCCAACAGTTCGCTGACCCGCGGCGCACCACTGGCGTCCGGGTTCTGGCGCGCACGCCACCAGTGTTGAATGTTCTGGGTCCAGAAACGCATGGAGGAAGTTTTCATAGCAAAACGGGGCTTGTGACAGAAATTGATGTTTGCATTACAAACAAATGTCACTTTTCCCGCAAACCCAACCGTCCAGCGCTGAACAATCTGACAAAAATGGCAGGATTCAACGTTTGGACAGGGCGTGCACCAGCACCGTCAGGTCCTGCACCGCCTGGGTCAGGGCCAGCAGCTCGCGCTCTTTCATCATGTCGATCTTTTCGTGCAGCAACTCGATTTCCAGCTCGGCTTTGACGTTGATTTCATAGTCGGTCTCTGCATGGCGCCGATCGAGCTCGGACTGGCGGTTCTGGCTCATCATGATGGCCGGCGCCGTGTAGGCCGCCTGGAACGACAACAACAGGTTCAGCAGGATGAAGGGATACGGGTCCCACGCCCCCTGACCAAACCAGACATTGCCGGATATCCACAACACGATAGCCGAACTTTGAAACAGGATGAACCGCCACGAGCCGATTGTGGCGACCACACCATCCGCCAAACGCTGCCCTCGCGTGGGTGCGGGTGCCGCAAAGTGCTCCTGCGGTACCACTGCCTTGGCTGGTAGCTGCTTCTGTGAAGCACGCCGGTGGGCCCTGCGGTGGGCCCGCAGCACATTCAGTTGATTAGTGTCTTCACTGGACACCAGCTTGGAGTGATGGGAGTCGTGGTTTGGGTTAGTCATTCGCCATTTTGACCGTTAGCGCAGACAGCGCCTTCAGTCCAATGGGCGCCTTCACTTTCCACGGCAGCACATAGGTGCGCTGCGCCAGCCCATTGCGTATACGTTCCATTTGCCGGTACTCGCCCTGCAGTCGCGCACGCAGAAACGGGTCTTGTGTGCCGGCCGCTGCAATGCTTTTATTGATGACCCAGGCAAATGGCTCGATCTTGGCCCGGCGCAAGTCTTCCTGCAGGGCCTGGGCCTGTGACACCGGTGTGGTCTCGGGCAAGGTGACCAATATGATGCGGGTGTAGTCCGGGTCTTGTAGGCGCATCAGCGGTGTGACCATGCGCCCGGCGGTGTGCCCTTGCAACTCGCGCACCATCTGGCGGTGGTAGGCGCCAGTGGCATCCATCAACAACAGTGAATGGCCAGTAGGCGCCGTATCCAGCACCACAAATGCACTGCGTGCCTCAGCGACGACCCTGGAAAAGGCGTGGAAGACCGCCACCTCTTCGGTGCAGGGTGAGCGCAGGTCTTCCAGCATCAGCGCGCGCTCTGGCTCACTCAATCCAGCACCTTTGGTCGCCATGATCTTGTCCACATACCGCTGCGTCTCTGCGATGGGGTCGATGCGGTCCACCCGCAGGCCCGGTACCGCGCCATCCAGCGTAGAGGCCAGATGGGCAGCAGGGTCTGTCGTGCTCAGGTGCACACTTTTGCCGCGCTGCACCAGCCCTATCGCCAACGCTGCGGCTATGGTGGTTTTGCCCACACCCCCCTTGCCCATGACCATGATGAGACCGTGCTCGGCCTGCGCAAGGGCATCCACCAAGGCGTCCAGGCCCTGGCCCTGCAGCATGGGCTGTAGTGGCGCAGACGGCGCTTTCACCGCGTCGGTCGTTTGATCCGACAGCAATGCCCGCAATGCAGACAAACCCAACGTGTCAAAGGCACGCAACGGCACGCGGTCCTGCGGCAAGGCCACCAGGTTTGGGGGCATAGCCTGCAGGGCTTGTGTACCCAGAGCCTCAATCGCAGCCGCAATGGCATCGTTGGGGTCGCTGGCGTGGAACACACCATTCACCACCAGGCGCTGGTTGTGCAGACCCAGGGCAATCAGCTCGTCCGAAGTGCGCGACGCCTCGGTGATGGCACCGGTCTCGGCTCGGGTGACCAGCACCACCGTCGTTTGGGCAGGGTCACTCAAGGCAAGCAGTGCCGCCTTGAAGCGCTCTTCCTGCATCTTCAGACCCGAGTGCGGCCCCAGGCAGGATGCGCCCCGGTCGTTACCCGCAAGGAAGCCGCTCCAAGCCTTTGGCAGACTCAACAAGCGCAGCGTGTGGCCGGTGGGTGCCGTGTCAAACACGATGTGGTCATAACGCTGGTCAGCATCCGAGAGCAACGAAGCAAACTCGTCAAACGAAGCGATCTCGGTGGTGCAGGCACCCGACAGCTGCTCCCGCACGGTGGACAGTTCGGCGTCCGTGGTCCCCTCCTCCATCTGCGCCACCACCCGTAGCCGGTAGGACTCGGCGGCGGTGTCGGGATCGATATTCAGTACGGAAAGGCCGGCGACGTGGGGCACAGGCGTGGGGGTGTTCTTCAGTTCCACTCCCAACATCTCGTCCAGATTGGACGCTGCATCAGTGCTGACCAGCAACACGCGCTTGCCCGCATCGGCCAAATGGATGGCCACCGCCGTGGACACCGAAGTTTTTCCCACACCGCCCTTGCCAGTGAAAAACAGGTGGCGCGTAGGATGACTAAGCATGCCCAGCCGCTGGGGCCTGAGCCAAGCCTCGACGGTCTGGTGCGCTGGAATGCCGCCACTGTGCACGACCACACCATCCACCATAACAGCGGGCGTCGCCGCAATACCAAGGCGGTGGATTTCGTCGCGGTCTTGGATCTTGGTGATGGCAACCGGCACAGCCAGTTCCTTGGCGACCCGTTCAATCATGGCTACCGTGCTTTGGCATTTTGAGCAACCGGACCCTAAAACAATGACTTCCATGAGATTCTCCCAAAACCGGATGCTGAAGGGCCGAAACATGCAATGCACCCAGCAATGCACATACCCATTCCTCTTTTAGCGCACGTTAAGGTGCACGGACTTGACCACGGTCAACAAAGCATCAGCCGGCAGCGATTGCATCTGGGCTTGCCTCGAATTTATTCATTATCACGCTATCATAAAGATAGCAATTCAATTGAAAGCCTACTGCACGCAGGCGTTTCGCTCACAGGGTGAACCCGTTAACTGCCCATGCTCGCCAGGCACATCCGGCACCCACATCACCGGAGCGAAGCCGCCGCCCTCTGTGCGGAAGTTGGTGGTCTGCCCGCTATAGGTGCGAGCGGCCAACAACTGCACACGCCCGGCATAGGTGTAGGCGCGCAAATCAAACTTCAGCTCCGTAGCGGCGCCGCCCACCTGCAAGGCGCGCACCGGGGGTGGTACCAGGGCCTGGGCGATGTAGTCGCCCAGCAAAATCTGCTCCCACACTTTCTTGGTGAGCTTGTCACCCCGGTACACAGCACGTGCGCCAAAGCCGTCCAAGGGTTTGAAGAACAGGTGTTTACGTCGCTCCCACAACACTGCGGCATTCTCAGGGCGCACCCGTTCACAAGCGGGCACCGTTGCCAACAGCGTTTGCTGGTCAGCCAATGGCACACCGACAGCTTGCAAGGTTGCAGCCTGACCCAGCGTAACCAGATGCTGTTTGTTGGCGCGCAGCGCGTGGGCGCGCGGGTGCGGCGTGACGGCCACCGCATCCTGCTTGTAGGCCTGCGCCAATGCAGCGTGCGCCGGTTCGGCGAGATCGAAATCGGTCAGGCGGTTGTAGACGAGGTCCAGCGCCAGTGCTCCACTGCATAGACGCCCATCGGCACGCGACTGCAGGCTGGCAGCATCTGCCACCACCGCCTGGATACCGTGGCGCTGGAAAAGCTCGGCAAACAGGGCGAACTCGGGCGCCAGGAACTGGCTGTGCGGTGCCTCGTCCACAATGGCCAAACTGCGCAGGGGTTGCAGCGCCTGGCCCCGTGCCTGGTTGAACAAGTCCCACTCGGCCTGGAACATGGCCACAAACTCGTCCTCTAACGTCGCCATATTGCGGTAGGCATTGAGTAGCGGATTCATCAGCCCGCAACAGACCGCCTGCGCACGCAGCAGCACAGCATTAAGCATGGCGCCACCCGCATTGGTGTTGATCTCGATAAGCTGTGGCCCCTGTGGGGTGATGTGAAAGTCGTAGCCCATGAACACGCCCAACGGGCCATGGTCTGCCTGCGCTATGGCACTGGCACCGGGCAATACCTGCTGCGCCCAAGCGGGCAGCGACAACGTGCGTTCAATGGCTGCAACAGCGTTCTGCACTGCCTGCACTGTGGCGTGCGAGGCAAACACCGCCGTGCTGGAAAACAGATGCGGATGGGTTTGTTCAAGGGCACTGGCCACATCACGCAGGGCCGCATCGCGCCCCAGCTCCTTGCGCAGTTGCTCCGGGTCCAGTGTTTTGCAGTGGCAGCCATGGTTGAGCGCGTCTGCCAGGGTGGGCGAAGTGGGTTCTGTGGATGGCATATTGCTTGTAAGTGAGCTGCTTACAGGCTACGCTGGTTGACGCGCTTGCTCAGTGCGTCAGCAGACTCTTTGCGCTCGCTGTAGCGGTCTACCAGGTAGGGCGCAACGTCACGCGTGAGCAGCGTGAACTTCACCAACTCTTCCATCACGTCCACCACGCGCTCGTAGTAGCTCGATGGTTTCATGCGGTCGTCGTCGCCAAACTCCAGAAACGCCTTGGCCACGGAACTCTGGTTGGGTATGGTCAGCATGCGCATCCAGCGACCCAGCACGCGCATCTGGTTGACCGCGTTGAATGACTGAGAACCACCGCTGACCTGCATCACTGCCAGTGTCTTGCCCTGTGTGGGGCGCACCGCGCCCAAACTCAGCGGAATCCAGTCGATCTGCGACTTCATGATGCCGGTCATCGCGCCGTGCCGTTCGGGCGATGTCCAAACCATGCCTTCAGCCCAGGTCACCAACTCGCGCAGCTCTTGCACCTTGGGATGGGTCTCGGGTGCGTCATCGGGCAATGGCAAACCACTGGGGTTGAAGATGCGCGTCTCTGCCCCCATGGCTTGCAGCAAGCGGGCGGCCTCTTCCGTCAACAAGCGACTGAAAGACCGCACCCGCAACGAGCCGTACAACAAGGCAATCCGCGGCGCATGGGGCGACGGTGTGTGTGGGCGCAGCTCGGCCGCATCAGGCTTGCGAAAGTGCGCGGCATCCAGCTGGGGCAAGGAGGGATACGAGAGGTTTGCTTTGGAGTCAGGCACGTTGCCCTCTTTCATTGATGACCACTTCACCATCTTCCTTGGTAAACGCGCCGCGCTGGGGGCTGGGCAAGATGTCCAGGACCTGTTCGCTGGGGCGGCATAGCCGGGTGCCCATCGGCGTCACGACCACAGGTCGGTTCATCAGGATGGGATGCTGCACCATGAAATCGACCAACTGATCATCGGTCCATTGGGGGTCGGCCAAGCCCAATTCCTCGTAGGGTGTGCCCTTCTCACGCAGCAGCGCACGTGCGCCAATGCCCATGGCTTGCAGCAGTTCTTGCAATCGCTGTTTGCCAGGCGGTGTCTTGAGGTATTCGATGACTTCGGGTTCTGCACCGCTGTTGCGGATGAGGGCCAGAGTGTTGCGAGACGTGCCGCAGGCGGGGTTGTGGTAGATCGTAATGTCAGACATTGTGGTGCCGCTGAGGTGGGTCGGATTCAAGCCAGGAGAAAAAGGCAACTGCCAGACCAGCTCCCACCAGTTGCGCCAGGATAAAGCCCGGCGCATCGGTGGGGCGGATACCGGAGAAGGTGTCCGTCAACGAACGGGCTATGGTGACCGCGGGGTTGGCAAACGATGTAGACGCCGTGAACCAGTAGGCGGCGGTGATGTAAGACCCCACGGTCACTGGCGCAAAGTCAGGTCGTGTCTTGGCCACATTCAGGATGACGGTGAGCAATCCGAAGGACGCCACCGCTTCGCTCCACCACTGGTGCGGCCCGGTGCGGATGTGGGTCGATTCCATCAGAAGCGGCAGCTCGAACATATAGTGCGCGGCCAATACACCGGCAATCGCCCCCAGCACCTGCGCGACCAAGTAGGCTCCAGCGGTGGCCCAACCGATCCGCTTGAGAGCCACCTCGGTAAACGTGACCAAGGGGTTGAAATGTGCGCCAGACCGCGGGCCAAAAGTCGCAATCAGTGCGATCAGCGCCGCACCGGTGGCCAGGGTATTGGCCAGCAGGGCCACCGCCACATTGCCACCGGCCAGCCGCTCCCCCATGATGCCGGAGCCGACCACGGTAGCCAGCAGCATGGCCGTGCCGATGAACTCAGACGCAACCGCTTGTTTGCTCACACCCATAGCCTCAGTCCTTCGCCAAGGCACGCGCCGTGGTTTGCAACAGGGTCTTCTCCAGCTTTTCAGGCGGCAGGCTGGTCATCAACTCCAGGCGACGATGAATGGCATGCAGGGTGTGGCGAAAGGCTTCCAGTTTTTCCTGATCCGTGCCGTCGCCCGCGGAGGGGTCTGGATAGCCCCAATGCGCCGTGGCGGGTTGACCCGGCCAGTAAGGACAGACCTCGCCCGCCGCGTTGTCACAGACGGTGATCACCAAATCCATATGCGGCGCATCCGGCGCGGCGAACTCATCCCAGGTTTTGCTGCGCAAACCCGCCGTTGAAATGCCAGCTGCCTGCAACACCTGCAGGCCCAATGGGTTGGGTTGCTGGTTTTCGCGTGGGCTGCTGCCCGCCGAGTAGGCCTTGAACCGACCCTGCCCAATGTGGTTCAGGATAGCCTCAGCCAGAATACTGCGCGCCGAGTTGTGGGTGCACAAAAACAATACGTTGATGGCTTTGTCTTGCATATCTGTCAGCTCTTTCAATGGGTTGGAATTCAGGGTGTGCAGCACACATCTGCAGCTTGGTTGGCCTCACACGCTTGCCCGCCGCAGCAGTTGTCGGTGAGGTAAACAATCAGGTCGTTCATGGCCGAGAAGTTGGCGCTGTAATAAATCTTGCGCCCGTCGGGTCGTGCCGCAATCAGCCCCGCATGACTCAGCTCTTTGAGGTGAAACGACAGGGGGGGCGCTGCAATGCCCAGCGTCTCGGCGATGCCACCGGGCGTCAGCCCGTCAGGGCCCGCCTGCACCAACATGCGAAAGACAGCCAAACGGGTCTCATGGGCCAGTGCCGCCAGGGCCTTAACGGTTTGGACAGGGGTCATGGGTGCACCACAATCATTTCAATATTCATTGAATTATTGTATCAACGAAATGAAATGCCCTACCTGTCCGTTCTGGTCGCCACGCATCAGGCGTGTTGCTGTGCCCAGGCCAAAGCCGCCACGCCCACCAATGCGGCGATCAGCAAGGCCCACAAACCATGGCCGTAGCCCACCGGGGCAGACCACATCCACCCCAGCGCAAGCGGGGCCACGGCGCGGGCCAAGGCCAGCGGAACACCCAAGGCGCCATTGAGCGAGGCCACATGGTCTCGGCTGACGTACTGGGCCATGGCTGTGCCTTTGACAATGGTCAACATGCCATTGCCCATGCCGAACAAGACTACAAACACCACCACCAAACCGGTATGCGCTGAGCCCGCCCAAGGGGCCACCAGTAGCGCCAACAGCCCTATGGGTATCAGTGCCGGAATCACCCGATTGGCCAGGTGCAGGTCAAAGTGGTGTTCAAAAAAATACAGCAGCAGACGCCCCAAAACCTGAAAGGCGCCGATGCTGGCCGGTATCGCTATAACCCAGGCCTCGCTCAGGCCATGCTCGCGCAACAGGCTGATCATGTGGGCTGGCAGAGCCGTAGCCACCGCAGTCATCAACACCAGAAAACAAGCTACCAGCAAAAAAGCCGGGGTTCTGAGCAATGCGGCCAAACCCCTGTCTGACGGTGTATCGCCAGCCTCTGCACGCAGGCGATCGGGCGGCGCATGGCGCAACTGCAGGAGGTGCAAGGGGGCACACACCAGTACATGCAATGCGGCCAGACTCAACATGGCAACCCGCCAGCCCCAACCACTGATCAACCACGCCGTCAGCGGAATAAACACCGTGCTGGCCAAGCCTCCCAAAAAGGTCATGGTGATGATGGCACGGCGAAAGTCCAGCGGAAAGCGGCGGGTAACCACCGCAAACACCGGCGTGTAAAGAATGGCCGCCATGGCTGCCCCCAGGCCCGCCCATGCGATGTAGAAGCCCAACAGGCTTTGCACATGGGCCAGCGCCACCAGGCACAGGCCAGCCAGCAACGACCCCGCGGTCATGACTACGCGCTCATGCCCACGGTCTATCCAGCGCCCTACGGGATAGGCCAGCACACCCTCCGCCAGCAACGCCAGGCTAAAGGCGAGCGACACCTCCACCCGGGTCAGAGCCAGCTCGGTCTCCACCGGCCCCATGATGAGCGCGAAGGTGTAAAAAATGGTGCCCCAACTGATGAGTTGGGCCAGCGATAACCAGCCGACCAGGCCGCGTTGATAGGTGTTTGTTGCTTCCACCACACCATGGTAGCGCGGGCCTGTGACAGGAGTCCGCAATCAAGCCAGGCGCTTCAGAATCACATCCCAGTGGGCCGGCTCGACCGGCGTGATGGACAGCCGGCTGCCCTTTTTGAGCACCAGCAGTTCCTGCAGCTCGGCGTCGGCCCGCAAGGCCGGCAGGGTCAGGTTGCGGGTCTTGCGTAACACCTGCACATCTACCATCAGCCAGCGCGGCGCCTCAGGCTTGGAAGCCGGATCAAAGTAAGGCGATTGCGGATCAAACTGGGTGGGGTCGGTGTACGCACCCGAGGCCACCCGAGCGATACCGACGATGCCCGGCTCGGCACAACTGGAGTGGTAGAACAACACACCATCATCCACCTGCATGCCGTCCCGCATGAAATTGCGCGCCTGGTAGTTGCGAACACCGGTCCACGCGACCGTGGCTTGGGGCGCGGCCAGTGCGTCATCCACCGAAACCTCGCTGGGCTCGGACTTCATGAGCCAGAATTTGGCCATCTTCTATCTTCTATTGGCCAGTCGCTGGCTGGCGCCCACGCCGTTCCTTGGCCTCGATCAGGCGCTGCACCATGGTGCATACAGCCTTGGCCTGGGCTTCGTTCACATCGATGTTTTCAATGACCGAGCGCTTGAACTTGATGCCGCTGACGTGACCACTGCCTTCTACAAAACCCAGCGTCAGCGTGCGGTTCAAAAAGTAATAAACCAGTGCAAAAACTAAACCTGCCGCACCGGCACCCAAAAAGATGGATGCACCACCGCTGCGGGAACCGTCTTGCATGGCAGCCGAGGCAATGGAGGTGCCGAAGAACAGAAAAAACGCCACGATCCCCACCGCTGCCTTCCAAGGCTTGTGGTATCCGTAGTAAGTGGAGCACACACTTTGCAGCGGAATCAAACGCGACTGGGTTCCGGCCAGCGACGAGCTGGAAAACTCGACCCGATCCATGCCGACCCGGATGGTGGTCACGGGGTCCACGCCCATCAGTGAAAGTATCCAGGCAATCAGGCCACTTTCACGCCCTGTGATGCTGACGTAGTTATTCTTCTCGTCAATGGGTTTGCTGTCGGCTTTCCAGGCCTTGATAACCAGTGCGCTCATGTCTAATTTCCCTGTTTGTAATGATTTGGTTTATGTGCCCGAAAGACGGCCGGTGAAGCATACAGCAGCAAACAGGACAAACAGGGCAAACAGCGCCACCACGCAACCTACGACTGCATCACGCCCATGTAAACAAACGCCCCATAACCACCCAGAAGGAGCACACCCAACAAACGCGGCAAGCGCCCCAGGAACAGGATGCACAGAAAGTGCAGCGCCGCCGCACCCACAATGGTATAGATACCGATCTGGAAAAAACCTGGCACTTTGATGGGATCAAACAGCGCAAACAAACCAATACACATGGGGATGCAGATGTGGCCATCTCCCACCTGGGAGCTCACCACAACGTCCTGCCGCCCGGCAAAACCAAAATACAAAGCGATAAACGCATTGGGCAGCACCATCAGCGCTCCGCTGAGCCAGCCCAGGTCTTTGGCGCTGATGTAGGCGCTTTTGACATGCGATACCCAGTCCACCAGATAGTCCACACTTTTGAACACACCGTAGGCACTCATGGCAATCAGCACCAGATCGAACAGAATCGACCACTGAAAACTGCGGTTCTTGCGCACATTGTTCTTCAGGATCTCGAACACATGCAGTGCCTGCCAAAACAGGAACAGACCCACCAACACCAGACCGTCATAAAAGTCCAGCGCACCGTCCTTGGCCAACGCCCATAGCGTGCCGGTGAACAAAAACAGCGCTACCAGCGTGAACAGCAGGTCCAGCCGGTTCAGGCGCTGCACAGAGTCGGGCTGCCGGGCCTTGGCCGGAGCGCCTTTACCAGCCTTGTTGCCTTGGGCGGCCGCCGCACCAAAGCACAGGGTGGTCACCCCCAGAATTAGCGTGAGATTGGTGACGTTGTTCACCAGGCAGTTCTCCATCACCGTACTGCCCTGCCCACCCTGACGGCTCATCACATACGCGAACACCAGGTTCGCAAAACCCGAGCAGTACGGCATGATCAGCGTGCCCAGCACCGTGCCCTCAAAACCCTTGCCCTCTATGGCCTGCAGGCGCCAGATCATCAATGCCGACGCGGCCATAAAAACACCCAGCTGCGCCAAGGGGTGCGCCAAGTGGACAGAGAGCTGCTGGAATTGACTGGAAACGGAGGTGATAAAGGGATGGAGCTGCATAGCGTGGCCGCCAAGCATACGCGTTTTACCGCCTCAAACAGCGTCACTTCCGGGCTTGTTTCGCGATACTTTGTGGCGTCTTTGCGACTGAACTTATGTACACTGAACGCTTCTGAGAAAGACCCCCTCAATGACCATTTCGACCAGCCTCCCCGCTGATGCAACTGCCGAGCGCATCGTGCGCCATTTCCAGGCCGAAGGCTTTCCCGGCATCACCGAGGCAGTGCTGGTGCGTATACGACTCAAGAAGGGCGACAAACTGGAGGTGGATGCTGCGTTTGACCGTGCACTGGCGCGAGACGCAACTCCGCCCGTGCAAGAGTATTTTCAGATCCAGCTGTACGGTTTTCACTCCGAGATCCGCAGCCTGCTCAATATCAAAACTGCCTTTGCCGATGACTTTACCAGCGGCCTGCGTGCCGAGCTGTCCAGCGTCTACTTTGATGCTGCGCCTGTGGTCGTGAACGACGCCCTGGCCACCGGCACCAAATACGACGCCATGCTCAAGCTCGGTGACAACACCGATGGTTGTGCGGTCGCCGTGCTGCTGAACGACCCCACCTCATCCTTCTTTGAATACATGGAATCCCGCGCAGGCTACGACTGGGCAACCATCATCGGCACGCTGGGCGCCGCCGCCACCTCGTTTATGGCGGACGAAGATCTGCTCTGATTCTTCTCACAGGCCGCCGCGCTTTTTCTCGGCCTGCACCCAGGCATTCACGGTATCGCGCAACACTGACATGGGCAATTGGCCCGATGTCAGCACGAGGCGGTGGAACTTCTTCACATCGAAACGTGCTCCCAGCGCAGCCTGAGCCTCGCTGCGCAGGCGGCTGATTTCCAACTGGCCAATCTTGTAGCCCAAGGCCTGGCCGGGGTTGGCAATGTACCGCTCTACCTCCGACACCACATCACTCTCCACCATGGATGAGTTGGACAGCATGTAATCGATGGCTTGCTGACGGCTCCAGCCCTTGTAGTGCAGACCGGTGTCCACCACCAGGCGCATGGCGCGCAGTTGCTCGTCAGACAGGCGCCCGTACCATTGGTAGGGATCGGTGAACAGGCCCAGCTCCTTGCCCAGGCTTTCGGCATACAGAGCCCAGCCCTCAACATAGGCCACGTAGAAGGTATTGAAACGCCGGAATTTGGGCAGCGCCGCGTCTTCCTGGGCAATGGAGACCTGGAAGTGGTGGCCGGGCGATGCCTCGTGCAACGATAAGGTCTCCATGCCAAAAATCGGTTGGGCCTTCAGGTTGAAGGTGTTGACATAAAACACTCCGGGCCGCGCACCGTCGGGTGATGGTGACTGGTACGAGGCACCCGCTGCGCTCTCGGCGCGAAAGGCCTCGACCTCGCGCACCTCGTAGTCGGCCTTGGGCGCAATGTCAAAGAGCTTGGGTAACAGGCCGTTGATGCGGACCTGCAGGGCGCGGTAACCAGCCAACAGCTCTTCAGGCTTTTGGTAGTAGTAGCGCGGCTCGTCTTGCAGGTGTTTGAAGAAGGCTTTGAGGTCACCTTCAAACTTCACCTCGCGGCGCACCGCTTCCATCTCGCCCAGAATGCGAGCCACTTCCTGCTGCCCCAGCGCATGGATGGCGTCTGGCGTCAGCGTTGTCGTGGTGCTGGTCTGCACATAGTGGGCATACCAGGCCTTGCCATCGGGCAGGGCCGACCAGGCGGTACTGGCGCGCGCCTTGGGCAAATAGCTGTCGCGCACAAAGTGGTGCAGGCGCTGGTAAGCGGGGGTGACCTTGTCCGTCAATAACTGGCGCAACTGTGCGGTGATGCGCGCGCGGTCGGCTGCAGGCACGGCATCCGGAAAGGCCTTGATGGGACCCCAGAAGAAGCTTTGCTCGGGGTCGGTAACCACCAGCGCGGCCAGTTGCGGCAGCACTTTCTCCACCACGGGCCGCGGCTGCACTACGCCTTTGGACATACCCACCCGCATATTGGCAACCATGCCGTCAAACATTGGCACCGCCAGCGCTAGGCGCTGCAACCAGTCGTCGTAATCCTTGGTGGTGCGAAACGGCTGCAATGACTGCCCCGACCCCAGCTGCGCCAGAAAACTGGGCATGCCACCGGTCTGGCTGATGGGCAGCATCCAGTCCGGGAAGCGCTGGCCTTGCAGCGACTCTTCCAGCTGCAGTTTCAGAATGCCGTAGGACAGGCGGTCCCGCGCATCCAGCGCCTGGGGATCAAAGGTTTTGAGCTGCTTGAGCTGGCGTTGCAGGTAGCGCCGGTTCTCGGCCCGCCACGCTGGACTGGTCTCGTCCACCAACTGGCCGTTGTAACGCGGGTCACCCAGCGAGGTGGCCAAAACAGGCTCCCGTTTCAGGGTTTCTTCCCAGCTGGCATCCAGCCATTGGTTGAAGCGTTCACTCTCGGACGGTTTGGCAGACGCCGTGAGGGTGACAGCGGCGATCAGCAGTGTGGCTAGGAATTGGCGCATGGATGGATCTGGATAGAAATACTATAAAAACAATAGCGTAGTAGCTATATTCAACCGGGGCTAGAGGCAATAATTGCTTGCAAGCACCTAACCGGCAGTCGCTGAGTAGGTGGCCACCAGACGGAGGTAGCGGTGGCAAAGGGAGAAACTATAGTTGAAACAGATTCGCGCCCGCTAAAACGCCCCCTGCTCCGGCACTTCGTGCCACATCGCAGGGTTTGGCCCCCAGGCCGGGTCTGGCTGCTTTTCAAGCAAGGCGCAAACCACATCCCCCAGCGCCATCCCCAAGTGTTCTGCTGCCGCTTCAGCACCGGCATCTGACCGATCAGCAGCAAGCACAAAGGCGCGAAACCGCTCCCAGTCACTACCCAACTGCGCCACCACAATGCGCGCCAGATCGTAAGACAGCATATTGCCATCGTCGTTGCGCAGAAAGGATTTGCCGGACCAGAACTCCTGCACTTCCGCCGCACCCCAGAAGCCCAGGTGTTTGTCATGCATCTGCTGGGGCGTCAGCAGGCCGGGGCCGGGTGGGCTCAGCCGCTGCTCGGTGTTGACAGCCAGCCCTTCATTGAGCCAGGCGGGGATGGGCAAATGGCTCACGCAGCTGTGGGTCAACTCGTGGGCAATGATGGGCTCGATGAGGCGCATGTCGGCCTTGGCCGTCACGAAGTGACCACAACCCGCGTTGATGTACATGCCACTGCTGCCCGCAAACTCTCCGGCCTCGGGGTAGTAGTGGGACACATAGCGGTAATAGGTGTCTTCGTCATCGAAGACGATCAGCAGGTCCTTGCCCCACTCTGGCGCTTGGGCCACACCGTCCAGCAAACGAACGATCCTTTGCAGGGTCTTGCCCATGTAACCCAGCATGGCGCGGGCCACGTGGGGCTCCAGCGTGGACAGCAACACCGCCCCACCCTCTTGCCGCAGCTGGTAGGCAGGACCGAGGTTGGCCTGCAAATGCTCCAGCCACGCCAACTCGCACCGCGCCCATGCATCGGCCTGCAACGCTGGATCACACAGGCCATCCACCCAAGCCTGGGCAGCTGCCCAGTCCAGAAAGGGGAATCCGTTGTGTTGCGACAAATGGGAGGACAACACAAAGTCCGAGGATCCGGCTAGGGCGATCTCGGTCTTGGGCGTCGTCATCTGCGGGGCTGCTGAGCCAGGACCAGCAGCACGCCCCTGACCCGAAACAAGGGATTTAAAGAACTGAAGCACCGCGGCTAACTAACCTAGCGGCGGTGCGAAGTCAGATGCGCCAGCGGCCCCGCAGCACTCACGCCTGGGCCCTTGCGCCGCGCGCTGGGGGCAGGTTGGCCGCCGGGAGCAACTTCGTCCAGCCCCATGGTGGCATCGCTGCCCAGTGCAGGCACGCTGGTGCCACGGTGCAGCGTAACGCCCACCACCAGAATATCCACCATCAGCAAATGCAGTATGCGGCTGATCATGGGTACCTGGGTGGCGATATCTTCCACATGGTCAACGATCAGCGCCAGATCAGCCTTGCGCGCCAGGGGCGACTGGCTTGCGGTGATGGCGATCACCTTGGCTCCACGCGCCTGGGCGGTTTCGGCCACGGCCAGCAGCTCGGCCATGCGGCCACTGCTGCTGATGATCAACACCACATCGTCGCTGCGCAGCAGTGCGGCCGACAGGGTTTGCAACCGCGGGTCGGTGTAGGCCACTGCAGACACACCCACGCGCAAGAATTTGAACTGCGCATCATTGGCCACTGCGCCATAGTGGCCCACGGCATAGATCTCCAGTCGGCTGGAGCCGGCGATCATGCGCATGGCGCGGTCCATGCTGTCGCGGTTCAGGTGGTCACGCGCCTGCAGGATGGCCGATGCCGTGTTGCCCAACACCTTGGCGCCCAGCTCCAGCATCGAATCCGACCCGGTGACCTGGGTGTGGGTAATGGGTATGGTGCCCGTCAGACCCGAGGCCAGGCGCAGCTTGAAGTCTGACAGCCCCTCGCAACCCAGCGAGCGGCAGAAGCGGATCACGGTGGGCTGGCTTACGTCGGCCAAGCGCGCGATGGTGGCTATCGGGTCATTCAACACCGAGCGCGGTTGCGCCAGCACGTGTTGCGCCACTCGCTGCTCGGCGGGTGACAGGCTGGTCAGTGCGCGGCGGATCTGGTCCAGGATGGCGGAGCCGTTGGCCCCCTCCAGCCCACGCAATTGCGAGGCCAGGATGACTGAGGCGCCCAGCAGTGTGGCATCGGTTGCGGTTATGACAAAGGTGGGAATGCCCTTCATGTAGTCGGTGAAGCGGCCCTTGTCTTCAAAGCGCTGGCGAAACGGCGACTGGTCGAAGTACAACCCCAAGCGCGGCACGATACCGCCGCCAATATAAATACCGCCAAACGCGCCTTGGCTGACGGCCAAATTGGCCGCCGCCGTGCCCAGGATGGCGCAGAACACGTCAATCGTTTCCTTGCAGATGGTGTCGCTTCCCTCCAGCGCCAGGCGGGTGATCTCGGGGGCGTCCAGCATGCGCTGCGGCAGGCCCGCACGGTCGGTCAGGGCACTGAAAATCAGCTCGATGCCGTGGCCTGAAAGCAGGCGCTCAAACGACACGTGGTCGTAGGTGCGCCAGGCGTATTGCAGGATGGCGATTTCGCGCTCGTCGTGTGGCGAAAAGCTGGTGTGACCACCTTCGGTGCCCAGTGCGATCCAGCCATCATCCGCCGGAATCAGCCCCGAAACACCCAGACCGGTGCCAGCACCGATCAGCCCCACCACACTGCGCGGCACCGCCGCTCCGCCACCAAACTGGCGACGCTGCTGCGGTGTCAGGCTGGGCACGGCCATGGCCAGGGCGGTGAAGTCGTTCACCACCACCAGGTTGTCCAGATGCAGGCGCTCACGCATCTGCTCGATGGAGAACTGCCAGTGGTAGTTGGTCATGCGGACCTGGTCGCCCGCCACCGGGTTGGCAATGGCTACCGCCGCGTGTTTGATGTCGCCGGCTGAGACCCCTTTCAACCGGGAGAGGTATGCCGTGACAGCCGCGTGGAAGTCTGTGAAATCCTGGCAGCGCAGGGATTCGCTTTGCTCGAACACATGGGGCGCCACCTCCATCGCGAACCGGGCGAACGTGCCACCAATATCGGCGATCAGGCGCGGGTGGTCAAAACGCGGTTCGGACATGTCAGCTTCCCTTTGTCATTAATTCATCGGTCAAAGGTGAAAGCTTAACCGGGCCGCGGCCCCGCGCGATCAAGGGAGCGTGTCGAGGGCGCAGCTGGCACCCACCAGGGCGGGGGTTGACGCGGTGATGACCCATACCGGCAGCGTCGACAGCAACGCGCGGTAACGCCCCTTGCTCTCAAAGCTGTTGCGGAACACGGCCGCGTCAAACGCATCACCCAGGCGCGGCACGATGCCACCACCGATATACACACCACCGAGCGAACCCAAGGTGAGCGCCAGGTTGCCGGCCACATTGCCCAGAAAGCGCGTGAAGTAATGCACAGCCTGTACACATTGCGCATCCGTGCCGGCCACAGCAGCATCGGTCACATCGGCGGGCTCCAGTGCGCGGGCGGGGCGGCCCTCCATCGCGCAGATAGCCTGGTAGATATTGACAAGACCCGAGCCGGACAGCACCCGCTCGGCACTCACATGCTCAAACTGCCTGCGCAGCAGGCCCAGCAAAGTGGATTCGACATCGTCATTGGCCGACAGCGTGACGTGGCCGCCCTCCCCTGCCAAGGCGCTGTAACGGCCATTGGCGTCAGGCACCAGACCCGACACACCCAGGCCGGTGCCGGGGCCGAGCAAGCCAATGGTCGAGCCTGCCACGGCCGTGCCGCCACCCAGGGCGCGCAGGTCGGTCGGCTTGAGTGCGGGCAGACTCATGGCCAAGGCAGTAAAGTCATTCACCACCAGGCACCGCTCAAGACCCATGGCTTTCTGGAAGGCGGCAATTGAAAACTGCCAGCTGCTATTGGTCAGGCGCACATCGTCGCCGGTAATGACCGTGGCGATGCCGATACCAGCCCAGCGCGGATTTTGATGGCCATGGGCCAGCAGGTAGTTGGCGGCGGATTCCTGTATGGAAGCACTCTCTTCGCAGGGCTGCACGGAAATGTCTTGCAGCTCGGCACCGGCCGCTGGCTGCCACGCCCAACGGGCATTTGTGCCACCAATGTCTCCCAACAACCTCGGATAACCCTGATTCATTCCCAAAACTCCCTGGCGCCCTTGCGGAGCACCGTTCATGTAGTTAAACGACATTAAGTTTACAGCCGACTACAAAAATACTACGTTAGGGAAAACGTTGATTTTTATAGGTATATGGCATTACCTTCGATTTGCAAGCACGCACAAATTTATTAAAACAACAAATTTCCATGTTGCAGAAGGAGCAAAACTTCGAAAAATCACTCCAGACAGCGGAGTTTAACCACAACGCAACAAATATGAATGTAATTTGCCTACATTTCTTCAAGCCAGAGGTTACATGAATGCGCTTTCATGCTGATAATTTGAGCAAATTGTGTTGCATTTATGACTAAACAGGCCATTAATGGCGTATTTGTGGCGCTACAAATCCAAAACTGGTATTTACCCCTATGTCTGCAAATATCTAGTTTTGGTACAAACTAGTCTGTGAGTTGGGAAAACGCCCTCCCATTTACGTGTCTTTCAAGCCCCCGCTCAAAAGACGATTAGCCAGCCCCGAGTACCAGGAGATAAACCAAAATGAGTTCCACCGTTCAGCGCTCCACGCGGTCTACCGCGCGCAGCTCCCTCTTCAAACTAGCCCCTGTGGCAGCCGGCTGCGCCGTGTTGATCGTGACGTCGTCTGGCGTATTTGCGCAGACAGCCGCGCCCGCACCCGACCTGAATACGGTCACCGTGGTCGGTATCCGCAAAGGTATTGAAGACGCCATCTCCGTCAAGAAGAACTCCACCTCCATCGTGGAAGCCATCTCGGCCGAAGACATTGGCAAGCTGCCCGACGTCAGCATTGCCGAGTCCATCGCCCGCATGCCAGGCCTGGCCGCACAACGCGTAGCCGGCCGTGCGCAAGCCATCAGCGTGCGGGGTCTGTCGCCCGACTTTGCAACCACCCTGCTCAATGGCCGCGAAATGGTCAGCACCGGTGACAACCGCAGTGCCGAATTCGACCAGTACCCCTCGGAACTGCTGAGCGGCGTCACCATCTACAAGACGCCCGATGCAGGCCTGGTGGGCCAAGGCCTGTCCGGCACGCTGGACATGCAAACCGTGCGCCCATTGAACTTCAAGGAACGCACCATCTCCATCAACCTGCGGGGTGAGAACCGTTCCATCGGCTCCATTGCCGACACCAAGGCCACCGGCAACCGCTTCAGCGTCAGCTACATCGACCAGTTTGCCGACCGCACCGTGGGTATCGCCCTGGGCTTTGCGCACCTGGACTCCCCCATCCTGGAAAACCAGACCGGCCTGTACGAGCCCTGGAAGAAAGACACACGCCCTGGCGTGCCCGCTGGCACCTTCATCCACGACGGTATCAAGTCGCTGGCCAAGAGCGGCAACATGAAGCGCGACGGCTTCATGGGTGTGCTGGAAGTACGCCCCAACAAGAACTGGACCAGCGTGCTGGACGTGTATGCATCGTCCTTCAAGCAGACAGACACCAACAACCAGTACGAAGTCAACCTGAGCGGCTACAACGGCACCAACCCCTACATCCCGTTCACCTACGCTGCACCCAGCATCAGCAATGGCGTACTGGGCGGTGCCAATGCGGTCAATGTTTACCCCCTGGTACGTGGCCAATACAACAGCCGCGAAGACAACATCAGCGCACTGGGCTGGAACAACAAGTTCAAGTTTGACGGCTGGTCTTTGCTGGCCGACGTGAACTACTCCAAGGCCAAGCGCAACGAGCTCTACCTGGAGAACAACACCCAGCTGGCCGCTACACCCAACGGCTCTTCGCTGGACACGCTGTACGTGAACTGGGCCAATGGCGGCTTTCCCACCATCAAGGGTAACCGCGACTACAGCGACCCCACCAAGCTGTTGACAGGTAACTCCATCTACGGCCAAGGCTACGGCCGCAAGCCCCAGGTGGAAGACGAGCTGCAAGGCTACAAGCTGGTCGGCACCATCCCCTTCGCAGGCGGATTCTTCAGCGGAGTGGACTTCGGTTTGAACCTGTCGGACCGCAACAAGAAAAAACGCCAGCCCGAAGGCCCGCTGGAAGCCAATGGCACACCTACGATTGCCAGCGACCTGCTGTACGCACCGGTTAACCTGGGCTTCTCTGGCAGCGGCATTGTCCCGTCATGGAACGTGCCAGGCGTCATTGATCGCTACTTCAAGCCTTTCAACCCCTCCGAGATCAACCCCGGCGCCATCAGCCGCGCCTGGGACGTGAAAGAAAAAGTCACCACTTCGTTTGTCAAAGCTGACATTGACACCGAGTGGGGCTCAGTGGGTGTGCGCGGTAACGTGGGCGTGCAGGTCATCAACACCGACCAGTCTTCCAGCTCTGCCTATGTGGACAACGCCTCTGGCGGCGCGGTCAAGCCCATCACAAATGGCAAGACCTACACCGATGTGTTGCCCAGCATGAACCTGGCATTCAACCTGTCGGAAGGCCAAACCGTGCGTGTGGCCGCTGCACAGCAGATCGCCCGTGCACGTATTGACCAGCTGCGCTCGTCGTTTGAGTTCAATGTAGACACCACGACCCGCCGTCCATCGGCCAGCGGCGGCAATGCCCAGCTGGACCCATGGCGCGCCAACGCGTTCGACATCTCTTACGAGAAGTACTTCGGCACCAAGGCCTACTTTGCAGCTGCCGCCTACTACAAGGAGCTCAAGACCTACATCTACGAAGAAGGCCGCACGATGGACTTCTCCAAGTTCACGCCCGGCACCATCGCCATCACCAACATGGGCCAGTACACCGCTCCGTATAACGGCAACGGTGGAAGCATGCGCGGCGTTGAGCTGTCTGCATCACTGCCCCTGAGCATGTTGACTCCGGCACTGGATGGCTTTGGTATCTCGGCCAGCACGTCCTACAACGACAGCGCCATCCGCGTTCCCACCAACGGCTTCAACAGCTCGACCGTGGGTACCGACACTCCGTTGCCAGGTCTGTCCAAGAACGTGTCCAACCTGACCGTGTACTACGAAAAGGGCGGCTGGTCCACCCGCGTTAGCCAACGCAGCCGTTCGGAGTTCATTGGTGAGATCGGCAACTTCGCGGGTGACCGCAGCCTGCGCTGGGTCAATGGTGAGAAGGTTGTCGACTTCCAGGTGGGCTACAACTTCAACGAAGGTCCGATGAAGGGTCTGGGTCTGGTCTTGCAAGTCAACAACCTGACCGATTCGCCTTACAGCACCTACGCCGATGCTCCAGACCATCCGCTGGAGTACATGAAGTTTGGTACGACCTATCTGTTTGGTTTGAATTACAAGTTCTAAGCGTTTCGGGTTTTCATTAGGGTTCGCCCCACTGCTCACGCGGTGGGGTTTTTTTTTACCCGTTCGCAGCAGGCTAAACTGATTCCACACAACCCATCTCCATTGCAGCACCATGCCCACACACGCAGAACTCAGCGCTTTCCTGATCAAGGAATTCCCCCAAACCCAGTGCACCATTGAAGCCGTGGGAAACCTGGGCGCCACGATACGCCACCCCGTTGGCGCAGGTGAATTGCGCCCTGGTGGCACGGTGTCCGGCCCGGTGATGATGGCGGTGGCGGACGTGGCGCTCTATGTTGCCATCCTGGGGGAGATCGGCATCGTGCCGCTGGCGGTAACCACCAATCTCAATATCAACTTTTTGCGCAAGCCCGCGGGTGACCGTGCAGTCATTGGTGTCTGCAAACTCATCAAGGTAGGCAAGACCTTGGCGGTGGGCGAAGTGTCCCTGTACTCCGAGGGCAGTGACGAGGTGGTGGCCCATGTGGTGGGCACCTATGCTATTCCCAGGAACCGCGCGTGATCAACCGGCTTCTTGGCTGTTGGGCCGTCCTGGCCATCGGTATGCTGCCGGGTTTTGCCAGCGGTGAATGTGTTGTCCGGATTTACCACGTGTCGGGCAAGGTGGTAGATGCCAAGGGCAAACCACTGTCCACCACAGTTCGCTTTTCCTGGGCCGAAGAACACGATGGGCGCCCGAGGCAAATGACAGGCAAAGCCAGCAAGGGCAAGTACCAGGTGGCAATCCCGTTCTACGCCCAGTCCAAATCAGCGCCCGGTTCTTTCTACGAATGCAATGCCAAGTTGACGACCCTGCACTACACCTTTGCGTCCGCGCCGGGCAAACAAGAGTCCGGTGACATCGTGTTAAGCGGCGACTACACCACAGCGGACCTGCCCGCGGGGGTTATCGCCATGCCCGTTCATAAATGAGGATGTTGGAGATGAGTCAGGCCACTGCTGGAAAAAGTTGCGCCGTCACCGTTGCCGTGGGCCTAGTGATGGTCTTCAGCCTGCTGCTGCCATGGCAGCGTGCGGTGGCGCAGGACGGCAACGCTGCCTCCAACACTTCGCTGCGTGAACGTATCAAGGAGCGTTGGCAGGCCCGGCAACAGGCCAAGGCAAGCACACCCGCCGCGCCAGCCAACACCCAAACGATGGCGCTGCCCGGCGACTACACCTTCACACTGGAGCACGACGGCCTGAAGCGTAAATACCGTGTGCATGTGCCGCGCAGTTACCAGCCTGGCAGCCCCGCGCCGCTGTTGATGGCCTTTCATGGTGGGGGCGGCAATATGGACCACATGGCCTCGGATGACAACTATGGGCTGATCAGCAAGTCAGAGTCCGCAGGTTTTTTGGCTGTGTTCCCCAATGGTTACAGCAAATTGCCGTCGGGCCAATTTGCCACGTGGAATGCGGGCAACTGCTGTGCCGATGCGCGGGACCGCAACGTGGACGATGTAGGTTTTGTGCGCCAGCTCATCCGCGATGTCAGCGCGCGGCTCAGCATAGATCACCAGCGCATCTACGCCACCGGCATGTCCAACGGCGGCATGATGGCCTATCGCCTGGCCTGTGAGATGCCGGACACCTTTGCCGCCATCGCCGCCGTTGCTGGAACGAACAACACCACGCAGTGCACACCCAAAACCCCCATCTCCATCCTGCACATCCATGCCCAGAACGATGACCGCGTGCTCTACAACGGGGGGGCTGGGCGCAAGTTTGGCGATGTGTCCAAGGTGACCGATTTCACGTCTGTGCCGGCCACCGTATCCCAATGGGTGGCGCACAACAGCTGCAGCCCCACACCACAGCGCACGCTCAGCACCCCGGGCGCTTACTGCGACCGCTATGCAAACTGCAAGGACGACACGCGCGTGCAACTGTGTGTCACCGACAGCGGCGGGCACTCCTGGCCGGGCGGTCACAAGGCACGCGCCGGCGAGGCACCGTCACAGGCAATTTCTGCGAACGATGTGATGTGGACGTTTTTTACTTCGGCACCGGGTGGAGTGGGTTCCCGGCGGTAAAGCTGGGATAGAAATGTCCCTCTAGCCCCCGTAAAATATCAGTAGCTTGCTATCTTTATGGTAGTAAATGTTGTCAATGAATTGTGGCCTGACCGTCCGTCAGCGTGGCGCGGGGATGTAGTCCACCACCATCTGGCTGCTCGAATCCACGATCCGGTTAGCACCGCGCAGCATGCGGTCATAACGCACCAGACGCATGGTGGTGGGTTCAATCCACAGCGTGCCGGTAAAGTGCCCGCCCATCCCCCCCAGGTGAACGAATCCCTCAATGTCCACCTTGTAGGTCTTGATACGCGCACCGGGTATGTCGAGGTCTTCCAGCGCCACCGTCTTGAAGTCCAGGCTCACGCGCGCATCAAAACCGGCAATGCGATTCACAAAAGTGGAGCGCCAACGCTTGCCCAATGAAATATCCGCTGGGACCATCATGGTGGGTGGGTCCTTGATGCCGGAGTCATCGCGTATCAATGCGCCCATCTGGTCATACACCGTACCGCCACCATTGATTTCCACACGGCTGTCGTCGGCAAACGTCACCCTTTGCAGCTCGCGCCGCTCAATACCGGTCAGTCGGTCGGTTGTGACCAGCGTGAACTGATCCCCCAGCGCGTACCGGTTGGTGCCGCTGGCCAGTGCAAAGATGCCGTCGCGCCGACGTTGGGCAACCAACAACGGCCGTTGCAACTGGTCAGCGCGGAACTGTGCCATTTCGCTGATAAAGCCATTGGGGTAACGCTGCAAAAATGCAAAAAAGTCGGATGCCTGTTGGGAGGACTTGATACGGTCCCAGGCCACTTTTTCAGCCTCATACCGCTGCTGACGCACCCCGACACTGTCGGGTTCAGCCTTGGCAAAGCCAGTGTCAAAACTGAAGGCTTCGTCCAGGTTGGAGCTGTCCGACGGGATCTGTTCCCCCGCGCTGTGCAATCGCACCTGCAGACGCACGCGCTTGAAGACATCCTCTACGCGGGCCATTGGCTTTTTCAGCTCCTGCAGCAAAAAGCGGGTGTACAGGCCATTGGCAGAGGGCTGTGCTTCTCCATCCGCGGCAACATTGCCCGGAGTGGTGGCGAAGGCCATGTAGGTGCCGGGTGGTGCATCCACCGGGGCCAGACCTTTGGTGGCCAGCTGATTGTCGAACGGGTTGTCACGGCAGGCGTCCAGCACCACCAGGTTAAGTCGGTTACCAGCGGCCTTGAAGGCATCCAACACACCCGCCACATCGATCGTTTGCGCCGGAATGTCTGCCGCATTCTGCAACCGAGCATCCACCGGAACCATGAAGTTGCGCCAGTCGTATTGCAGGCCGTGGCCCGAGTAATACAACATGCCTACGCCCTGCTTGCCCTGGAGTTGGTCACGCACCGCGACTATGGCCTTGGCCATCTGTTCACGATTGCCATCACGCAGCTCCATCACCCTGAAGCCAAGGCCTTTCAGGGCCGTGGCCATCGCGGCCGCATCGTTTCCGGGATTGCCCAGCGCAGCACCGCCGGGATAAGCGGCATTGCCAATGACCAGAGCCACACGCACATCAACCGGCGCCTGGGCACTGGCGCTGGCGCAAACCAAGGCAACAAGACACAGCCATGCGCGTATCCTTGCAATCAATGGGTGTGTCCGTAGCAATCGGGCCTCCGGGGTCTGAATGGATGGCCCCATGATGCCACGGTGGTGCAGCCCTGCCAGCGGTTGTCTGAATTGGAGTTGCTGGCGCGCGCCAGCTTCTTTGAGCTGTATAGCCGCAAGGCCGATGCTACCCACTGGCGGATGGATGTCGCAGACCAGTACTCATCTCAAACGGTGCACTCAGGCGAAACCACCTCCCATGTACCAAACAAGGTTAGCCCGGCAGACGCCGCCAACGAAACCGATGCCGCGTTATCCGTCTGGCACCGATACTGCGGCTCGTATCCTTGCTCAACCGCATATCGGCTAATCGCGCGGACTGCGCCACGCGCATGTCCCACGCCCCGATGGGTTGGCAAAGTCAACACACCGACGTCTGCAATTTTTTCACCGCCCCACGGGTACATGCTGGCCGCGCAAACGAGCCGCTCGTTCTCAAAGGAGCCAAACACGGCCCAGTGATCCAGCTCCACGTAGGCATCGTCCAGGTCCTGTTCCGACGCCAGCGATTGGAACTGGGTGAACGCGGCCTCGTCAGCCAAACTCAACCGGCGAACATGCGCCCGCGGCACCTCTTGAAGCAGGGCAAGCTTGTTCGCCTCCGTGAAATGGAACACGTAGTCCGCGGTGTGCAGGGTGATATGGGCTTCACGCATTTTTTCGCGCAGCAAGGTCTCGGTGATGACCGGCGGATCAAGTGGCCCGAGCTTTTCCAGCAACTCAGGGGTCAGCACGACATGGACCATTCCATCTGCCTTGCGCAGGACCATCACCCTCCTGTCTGAATCCAGTTTTGCGTTGGCAAAAACCGTCAGATAGTCATCGCGCGATGCGACTGTTCCGTCAAGAAACTGCGCTTGCCAAAAGGCACTTATCGATGTTGAAAACAGTGGCATGCCTTAACTACCAATCATCTCATTCATATCAAGTGTGGAGGAGAAACGCCCGAAAAGGACCTGCTCACATTGTCCAGCCACACATCTTTAGCTTTCCTAAAGGCGAACACGCCGAGCCGGACATTGCGAATGGCCAATGATTATCTGTGAGGTCAATGCTTTCCTTCGCGCGATTCGGGGGCCTACGCGCATGACGATCCCATGCTTTATGCGCCGGGTTTTTGATGAACAGGCTCTTGGCTACAACGCCTCAGCGCTTGCCCATCAGAAATAGCAAAGGTATCTCCAGGCGCGCGGCCCAGGCTTTCTCATTGTGGCCCGTTCCGTCGAACACCCTGCTGACGTAGTTGGCATCGGTATAACCTTTCTCGCGCACCACTACATCGACAAAAGCCTGATACGGTGCATACAGGGCGTCAAGCTCCAGCGTTCCATGGTCCTGGTACAGGCGGTGCGTGGCCGGATCGGCCAAGTTGTCACGCAGGTAATTGAATGCTGCCAGTGGCAGCGCCGCATTGGGTTTTTGGATACCCACCCAATGGGTGGACAGGCCCGCCGCGCCACCAAACACCTGCGGATACTCGTTCATCGCGTAAACGGACACCAGCCCACCCATGCTGCTGCCCATGATGAAGGTCGCACTGGCGTCGGTTCGCGTGGCGTACCGCTTGTCAATGAAAGGCTTGAGCTCTTGCACGATGAAGCGCAAGTAATTGTCGGCTTGCGGCTTGCCGTGCAAGGCCTCTTTGACATGCCGGTTGCGAACAGCCTCTGGGAGCAAGGCCAAATGCTTCTGTGGGAAATACTCCGCATGGCGGTACTTGCCGTTGTTCCAGATGCCGACCACGATGGTGGGTTCAATCTTGCCCTGCTGTATCAGTCGTCCCATGGTGGCGTCAACACCCCACGTCTGGTGGTTCCAGGTGATGGCCGCATCAAACAGCATTTGCCCATCGTGCATGTACAGCACATTGTAGCGTTGGCTGGCGTTGTAACCATCCGGTAGCCAGACATCGATAGGGCGTGCATCCACAAACTGCGATGCAAAGTTTTCCAAGCGCTCAATGGAACCCGTCGTAACCTTGGGAACCGCTTGTGCCAGTGCCTGTGTACCCATCAAGAAGATCAACAACAATGAAGTGAAACGGATCATGGTGAAAAAAAATAGCCTGTAGCCCCCGAGAAATATAGACAGCATGCTATTGAATGTATAGCTGAATGCATCAGTGCTTGAGCAACACATCAGCCACAACCGGGAAGTGGTCCGAAGGGTAACGCTGATCCAGCGAATCGCTTAGCGTCCCATATCTCAGAACCCGTACAGCTTCGCTGACAAAGATGTAGTCGATGCGTTCTGTGGGTGCTGTGTTCCATTGAAAACCGTTGAAGGTGGCCTGCGGTCCATAGGGTGGCGTGGCGCTGTGGCTACGCGCATCACGTAGGGCGCTGCGCATCGACGCCATCTGTTCGGTGTCGGGGGTGGAGTTGAAGTCACCCACGCAGACCACCGGTTTGTCTCCCGCAATGTCCTTGATTTTTCGCAACAACAGTTTGGCCGACTCCTGCCTTGCGACGACGCCTTCGTGGTCAAAATGCACCGAGAACACGTAAAAGCTTTTGCCACTGTGCAGGTCGCGCAGCTGCACCCACGCGGCTATGCGGTTGCAGCACCGGGCGTCCCAGCCTTTGGAGGGAATGTCCGGAGTGGGGCTGAACCAAAAGTGCCCTTGATCCAACACGTCGAATCGCTTCTTGCGGAAGAAAATGGCCGCGTATTCTCCGGAAGAACGGCCATCATCGCGCCCGAATCCAACATGTGCATATTCATCCAACTGCGCCAGTTCGGTGATCTGCTCGGACAGCCCCTCCTGGGTGCCAAACACATCAAACCCATGGAAGCGGATCAGCGCGTTGACGGCGTCTTTGCGGTGCGACCAAGCATTGGCACCATCACCCGGGTTGGCGTAGCGCAGGTTGTACGAGGCGATGCGAAGGCTATCTTGTGCCGGTGCAGCCTGCACCGGTACACACACCATGCAGCAGGCCAGCCATAGCCAAGCCAAGACCTTAACCACGGCCTACCCTTTGACGCCGCCCGAGGTCAGCCCCGACACGATCCAGCGCTGTGCGGCCAGAAACACAAGTGTGATCGGCAGGCCCGACAACACGGCCGCCGCTGCAAAGTCGCCCCACAGGTAGCGCTGCTCGTACAGGTAATACTTGGAGCCCACGGCCAGCGTCAGGTTGGGCTCTTCACGCAGCAGCACAGACGCAATGGGGTATTCGATGATGGTGCCAATAAAGGCCAGCACAAACACTACCATCAGAATCGGCACCGCCATGGGCAACAACACCTTGTAAAAGGTCTGCCACGATGTCGCGCCGTCCACCTTGGCACACTCTTCAATCTCGGTCGGGATGGTCTCAAAGTAGCCCTTGATGGTCCATATGTGCATGGCAACACCACCGATATAGGCCACGATCAGCCCGCCATGCGTCTCAATGCCCAGCCACGGAATGAAGCCGCCAATGGCCTCGAAGATGGCGTAAATGGCAACCAAGGCCACCGCCACCGGAAACATCTGCAACAACAACATGCTGTTCAGAATGGTGGACTTGAAGCGAAAGCGCAGGCGCGCAAAACCATAGGCCGCGGTGGTGGACACCACGACGATCAGCAGCGACGAGATGGTGGCAATCTTTATCGAATTCCAAAGCCACAACATGACCGGGAACGGCGGTTGCACCACCACACCATCGGCCTGGGTGTGCGCAAAGCCCAGGGCAAGTTTCCAGTGCTCCAAACTGATCTCTGTGGGGATCAGCGAGCCGGTGGAAAAATTGCCCGGCCGCAGCGAAATAGACACCACCGCCAGCAGCGGAAACAGCGTTACCGCTATCAAGACCCACAGCCCCACATGGGCCGCGACCACCCGCCAGCGCTGGCTTTTACCGGTAACAACGGCCATGGCTAATGCCCTCCTTTGCGTGGTGTGTCTTTGGATTGTGTGAGCTTCAAGTTCACCAGCGACAGGATGGCGATCAGGAAGAAAATCACGGTTGATATGGCAGCCGCCAGGCCAAAATTGGCCCCGGCATCGGTGAACGCAATGCGGTAGGTGTAAGACACCAAGATATCCGTTGTGCCCGCGGGCAGCTTGGTATTCAGGTAATCGGGCCTGCCATCGGTCAGCAGGCTGATCAGCACAAAGTTGTTGAAGTTGAAGGCAAAGGACGAGATCAGCAGTGGCATCAAGGGCTTGACGATTAGCGGCGCTGTGATTCGCCAAAAATTGGTCAGTGGCCCGGCACCCGCAATGGCCGATGCCTCATACAGATCCGCGGGTACAGACTTGATCAGCCCCGTGCACAGCACCATGATGAAAGGGTAACCCAGCCAGACGTTGACTATCAGAATCATGATCTTGGCCAAAAGCGGGTCGGCAAACCAGGCAGGCTTGATGCCAAACACGGCGTCCAGAATGGCATTGATCTCACCAAAGTTCTGGTTGAACAGCCCCTTGAAAACCAAAATGGAAATGAAGCCAGGCACCGCATACGGCAAGAACAGCAGGGTGCGGTACAGAGTGCGGTACTTGAGCGCCTCCCAGTTCAGCAACACCGCCAGAGTCATGCCTATGGCCGTGGCAAACAGCACAGTCAACCCGGCAAAGGCGACTGTCCAGACAAAGATGGAGCCAAAGGGGCCACGCATATCGGCATCACCAAACAGGCGTGCGTAGTTGGCAAAGCCCACACCGACCTTGAAGCCGGGTTGCAGGCGGTCACCCTGTGCATCCTCAAAGAAGCCAGTGTCACGGTTGGGCTGGTACAGCGCGTCATCGGCCAGGCGCTTCAGTGCGCCACCGCTTTGGGCCTGCCACAGTGGCTCGAAGACGGCAAACTCGCGCAGGCCAGCGTACAGCAGTGTGTGCTGATTGGGCAACTGCAGGCGCAAGGCCATCAACACATCGCGGTGCTCAATGGTCTGGCGCAGGTTATAGGCCTGGCCAAGCGCTACATCGCCCAGCAAAGGCTGCATCACCACAGGGGTGGTGCTGGCTTTTTGCAAAGACAACGGTGGCGAGATGTAGCGCTCGTTACCCACACCTTCGGCTTGCGGTGTCAGTACCAGGCGCACCGTGTTGCCAGCATCGGCAAACACGCCAAAAGCATAGGCCCGCGACTCGTTAACGTCGGCCTGGTCCAGCAGGTAGGCCCGTGCCCGCTCTTCACTCAGCAGGTTACTCGCGGAATAATTGGTAAAGCCGATTTGTATGGTGTAGACAAGCGGAAACGCCACGAACACCAGCATGGCCATGACGCCGGGAAAAAGGTAGCGCCAGGCCAGCGTCTTGGCCGATACATAGACATACAGGCTCAGCGCGCCCAGGCTCAGCACCAGCGCGGCCCAGACGGCCTGACCACTGGTGTAAATGGCAAACGACATCCACAGCAGGCCAAAGGCGACCAACGCTGCGATGGTGCTGGAGACCACGGAAGAGGAAGTGTTGGGTGGTGTCATGTCACTTCACCAACATACGTGCGGCCGCGCCATCCAGCGCGTCCTTGGGACTTTGGCGACCTTGGCTGATGGCCTCCAGCGCAGCATCCATAGCCGGGAAAAATCGACCCAATTCAGGAATGTTGGGCAAGGGCTCGCCAGTGCGCGCATTCTCCATGGTGGCGCGGATGTTGGCATCGCCCGACAGCTCCGCAAAGTAGATTTTGTTGGCCGGTGTGCCCAGCGGCACATCGGCAGAAATGGTTTTCAGTCCCTCGACCCGCAGCATGTGGTTCTCAATAAACTCACGCGCAATATCCTTGACCTTGCTGGGAGCAGCAATCATGCAACCCAATACACCCACGAAGGACTTGGAAGGTTTACCGGGGATGACCGATGGCACCGGCGCCACGCTGAAATTGATCTTGGCTTTGCGTGCGTTGTCCCAGGCCCAGGGGCCGGTGATCATCATCGCGATTTCCCCGCGGGCAAAGCCTGACTCCATCTCGGCATACCGCGCGCCACGGGGCATATACCCCTCTTTTATCAGGCGCGACAACATGTTGGCGCCAGCCACGGCACCGGGGGCATTCACGCCTACGACCGATGGATCCAGCTCGCCATTACTGCTGCGGCCAAACACCTGTGCGCCAGCGCCTGCCAGCATGGGCCAAGTGAAGAACGACTTGTTGTAATCCCACAGAATGGCCTTCTTGCCCTGCTTGACGAGTTCTTTGTCCAGCGCCATGACCTCGTCAAAGGTGGTGGGCACGGTCTTCACCAGATCTCGGTTCACCACCAGACCCACTGCCTCGATTGCCAGCGGGTAACCCCAGACCTTACCCTTGTAGGTGAAGGCCTTCCAGGCGGATTCATCAATCTCGTCGCGGACGCGTTTGGACGGGTGTATGGGCACTAGCAGACCCGAGCGCGCCCACTCACCGGTGCGGTCGTGCGGCCAGCAAAAAATATCCGGGCCTTTGCCGGCAGCCGCAGCGGCCTGGAACTTGTCGGTGGCGCCTTCGGGGTGTTGCACCACCACGTTCACACCGGACTCTTTGGCGAACGCATCGCCCACCTTCTGCAGGCCGTTGTAACCCTTGTCGCCATTGATCCAGATCAGCAGTTTGGGGGCATCGGCTGCATAGGCCGCAACGGTAAAACCAGTGCCAAGGGCGGCCGCCAGCGCGACCATAACCAGACGCCGCGCCATCATGCTGCCCCGTGCGGCGCTACCGTGCGCTTGAACGCCTTGCCCGCTGCATCAAAGAGGTAACAACGGTCTGGCTCCACACCCAGCTCCAGCGTATCGCCAGCCTTGACCCGCACCATGCCGTTCAGCTCGCAGGTGAGGTCCTCCTGCACGCCCGGGAAAGCGCAATAGGCATACGTCACACTGCCCAGCGATTCCACAAAAGTTACCGTGGCCGTCAGGCGGTTGGCATAGGGTACGCGGGTGATGTGTTCCGGGCGAATGCCCAACGTCACCTTGTCGCCCGCTTGGGCCGACGGAGCGCTAACCGCGCACTGGATCAAGGCACCATCGTTCAGTCGCACGGTCACATCGGTCGCGTTGGTAGACACGAACTCGGCGGAGATGAAGTTCATTCCCGGCGAACCGATGAAGCCAGCCACAAACAGGTTGTCGGGGTTTTCGTACAGCTCCAGCGGAGAACCCACCTGCTCCAGCTTGCCGGCTGAAAGCACCACAATACGGTCGGCCAGCGTCATGGCCTCCACCTGGTCGTGGGTCACGTAAATCATGGTGGTCTTCAAATCCGCATGCAGCTTGGCAAACTCGTAGCGCATGCGCACACGCAGGGCCGTGTCCAGGTTGGACAAAGGCTCGTCAAACAAAAACACCTCGGGCTTGCGCACAATGGCGCGGCCAATGGCTACGCGCTGGCGCTGTCCGCCCGACAGGTCTTTGGGCTTGCGGTCCAACAAGTGCTCTATGCCCAAAATCTTTGCGGCGTTGTGCACCAGGCGGTCTACCTCGGCCTTGGGCATTTTCTTGAGCTGCAGGCCGAAGGCCATGTTGTCATACAGGTTCATATGCGGGTAAAGCGCATACGACTGGAACACCATGGAAATACCACGCTCGGCCGGTGGCACGTCATTGACCAGTTGCTCACCAATGTGCAGCGTGCCGCTGCTGATGTCTTCCAGACCGGCGATCATGCGCAAGAGCGTGGACTTGCCACATCCGCTGGGACCTACAAACACCACAAACTCACCGTCACGGATGTGGAGGTTTATGCCTTGCAATATGTTGATGTCGCCAAACGACTTTCCCACACCCGATAACTTGACATCCGCCACCTTGTACCTCCATCAAATAACCCGGTCCAAGCGACACAAGGCATCTCTGAGTATACTCAGCAAAAAGTAGTAATACAACATAGTAGAAGCACCAATCATTACACACCAAAGGGTGCTTTCACAAATGAATTCAAGGGTTTTCCCTAGTAAACTGTACTAATACTACTTTCAAACAACTAAGCCCTGCCGTGTAATGCCCCATACCTCCGATCCCTCAAAACACCGCAAACCGCATGTACTGGCGATTGCCTGGCCATTGCTGGCGGAGCTGGTATTGGGCTTTGGCGTGGGCTTCGTGGGTATGTGGCTGGTATCCAAGGAGTCTGACACGGCATCGGCCGCCTTTGGACTCGCCAACCATGTGCAGGGTGCTTTCTTTTTACTGTTTCGCATCATCAGCATGGGCGTGGGCGTGGTTATCACGCAAAACCTGGGTGCCGGCAACCGCCGCGATGCCGACCGCACCGCACTGGCCAGCCTGGGCGCAAGCACCTGGCTGGGCCTGGGGAGCGCGCTGGTGCTGTTCGCCGCCACCGGGCCGCTGCTGACTGCCATGCAGGCCACGCCTGACGTCCGGGCACTCGCCTCCCCTTACCTGCATGTGCTGGCCTTCGCACTATTCCTGGATGCGTTCAATGCCAGCATGGCGTCGGTGATGCGCTCGCACCTGCGCACGCGCGAGACCATGCTGAACATTCTGTCCATGCACGCCGTTCACCTCGCGTTGTGTTTTCCGCTCATGCGGGGGGTCGGGCCACTGGCACCCATGGGCATGGTAGGTTTTGCACTGGCGCTGACCATCAGCCGCGCCTTTGGGCTGGGCGTGCACCTGTGGCTGTGGCGCCAGGTGCTGGGCTTGTACCCCCGTTGGCGCGATGCCGTTGCGGTGCGATGGGACACCTTGCGCAGCTCCGTTGCCATTGGTTTGCCCGGCGCTGCCGAGAACATTGCCTACCGCGTTGCCATGCTGGTGTCGGTCAGCGTGGTATCCACCATGGGTACCGCCGAGCTGGCCACGCAGGGCTATGCCATGCAGATCATGAATGTCATCGTCTTGTCGACCGTGGCGCTGGGTTTTGCGGGCGAGATTCTGGTCGGGCATTTGATAGGGGCTGGCGAACTGCGCGCCGCCTGGAAGCTGGTGCGCAAGTGTTTGTTCTGGGGGCTTGGGGTCGCGCTCACCGTAGCCGTTCTGACTGCCGCCACAGCGCCTTGGACCATGCGCCTCTTCACCCAGGACCCGGTCATCATTGCGCAGGCCACCACGCTGCTGTGGATCACCGTGCTGCTAGAGCCGGGTCGCACTTGCAATATTGTCATCATCACTGCACTACGGGCGGCGGGGGATGCCCGCTTTCCCGTGGTGGCGGGTGCGGCATCCATGGTGCTGGTGATGGGCTTTGGTTCGTGGCTGCTGGGCATTCACTTTGGCCTGGGGCTTACCGGCGTGTGGATCGCCTACGCGCTGGACGAATGGGTGCGTGGCGGCATCATGGCGGCGCGCTGGTTCCGGCTGGGGTGGGTCAAGCAAGCCGTGGCATCGCGCAGGTTGGTGAACCGCCAACTTGGCTGAGGGGACAATCACGATAGGACGACAATCAGCACAGTCCCGCCTTGGGATACAAAGGGGAATGTGTTGAATTTGAAAACCTCCAGCATGGCCTTGCTGGCCTGTCTAGCCTGCACCATGGCCACTGCCCAAACGACGGGCACGACTCTTGCAGGGCAAGCGCCTGCGCCCTTGATGACCATCGCCTCACTGGACGTGCCCCGCTACATGGGTACCTGGTTCGAGATTGCCAAGTACCCTAATCGCTTCCAGAAAATGTGTGTGGCCGACACGCGTGCCGAATACCAGCTGCAGCCCGCAGGCACGGTGCAAGTAACCAACCGTTGCCGCATGGCCAACGGCGAGATGAACACAGCCGTGGGAGAAGCCCGCCAGATCGGACCTGCAACGTCACCCAAGCTCGAGGTACGGTTTGCACCGGCCTGGTTATCGCTGCTGCCCTTTGTGTGGGGAGACTATTGGGTAATCGATCTGGATGAGGCCTACGAGCTGGTTGCCGTGGCAGAGCCCAAGCGGGAGTTCTTGTGGATTCTCTCGAGGACTGCAACGGTCAGTGCCGCGGCATACGATGCCTTGGTGGCGCGGCTGCAGCGCCAAGGATTTGACCCCTCTCGCCTGGAACGCACACCGCAAACAGTGCAGTGAAAACGCTGCAGTAATGCAATGCCCTGCCGCCTGCAAGGCGACGGGGCGAACACTCAGTTAACGGCTGTCGAACTACCCACGGGTTTGGCGGGTGCAGCGCGGGCAGCGCCGTTGTTGTTGACCGTCCAGGGAATAACAGTGGCCTGGTCCAAGGGCTTGGCCTTGGTAAATAGCGCCTGCCAGAAGAAGCCACTCTGGAAAGCAATCACTTCAAACAGAATGTAGCTTTGTGAGCTGCTGCTGAGCCACAGGTTGTAGGTGGGGTAAAACACAATGGGAGACACCAGCAGGGGCAAGACAATGCGCTCAACCTGCACAGACTCCAGACCCTTGCCCAGGTTAAACAAGTCCCAGTAGTAGTTGGAGAACATGCCCAGTGTCATCCAGCAGGCCAGGTGCCACACGAACACAATGCCGTGGTTGCGGGCCAGCAGCCCAATCCACGGTGCAGAGCCCTCGTCTGCATTGACGATGAGGATCATGAACGTACCCGTGGTGATAAACACCACGAAGTAAATGAACATCAGGAACTTGAGCGCTCTGGACATGAATCCCCCGGTGTAATAGTTGCGGCTATCTTACTCGGGGATTCAGCGCTTTTCGGCTTTCTGCGCGGGGCAACACTAGTGGTCTACCCCAGATAGCTTCAGATCAGTGGAACGCCCGTTTTGGCCTGCACGTCTTCACGGCTGACACCCGGGGCCAATTCCACCAGCTTGAGGCCTTCGGGCGTGACATCCATCACCGCCAAGTCGGTGATGATGCGGTCCACCACACCCACACCCGTCAGGGGCAGCGTGCAGTTGGGCAGAATTTTCAGATCGATGGTGCCGTCTTTCTTTTTGGCCACGTGCTCCATCAGCACGATGACGCGCTTTACACCCGCCACCAGGTCCATCGCACCGCCCATGCCCTTGACCATCTTGCCGGGGATCATCCAGTTGGCCAGGTCGCCTTTTTCGCTGACCTGCATGGCACCCAAGATGGAGAGGTTGATCTTGCCGCCACGGATCATCGCAAAGCTGTCATGGCTGCCAAACAACGAAGAACCCTTGATGGTGGTCACCGTTTGTTTGCCTGCATTGATCAGGTCGGCGTCCACTTCGTCTTCTGTGGGGAACGGGCCAATGCCCAGCATGCCGTTCTCACTCTGCAACCACACCTCTTTATCGGCAGGCACAAAGTTGGCTACCAAGGTGGGGATGCCGATACCCAGGTTCACATAAAAGCCGTCTTGCAGTTCGTGGGCGGCACGGGCCGCCATTTGGTCTTGGCTCCAGGACATGGTCAGACTCCTTCTTTCGGGGTGATGGTGCGCTTCTCGATGCGCTTCTCGGGATGGGGGTTGTGCACAATGCGGTGCACATAAATGCCGGGCAGGTGCACCTGGTCGGGCACCATGGCACCGGTCTCCACAATCTCTTCCACCTCCACAATACAAATCTTGCCGGCCATGGCCACAGCCGGGTTGAAGTTACGCGCGGTCAGGCGGAACTGCAGGTTGCCCGATTTGTCGGCGCGGTGGGCCTTGACCAGGGACACCTCGGGCACCAGGGCGCGCTCCATCACATAGGTTTCGCCATCAAATTCGCGCAGCTCTTTGCCTTCGGCCACGATGGTACCCACACCGGTTTTGGTGAAGAAGGCGGGTATGCCTGCGCCACCAGCGCGCAGCTTTTCGGCCAGCGTGCCCTGAGGCGTGAACTCCAACTGCAGCTCACCAGCCAAGTACTGGCGCTCAAACTCTTTGTTCTCGCCCACATAGGAAGAAATCATCTTCTTGATCTGGCGTGTCTCCAGCAGCTTGCCCAAGCCAAAGCCGTCCACTCCGGCATTGTTGGAGATGACAGTCAGGTCTTTGACGCCACTGTCTTTCAGCGCCTCTATCAAGGCCTCGGGAATGCCGCACAGGCCAAAGCCCCCGACCGCCATCAGTTGACCGTCTTTGACAATGCCCTCAAGTGCTGCCGCAGCACTGGGATATATCTTGTTCATCGCAACCATCTCCTGTGAAGATTCAATAGCCGTACGATACTACTTAACCACATACGTAGTTTTTCGTAAAGCACAACCCTATGGACATTGACTACCGCCTGGCGTTTGACATGGCACCTGTGGGCCTGGCCCTCTCGCGCAACCGGTCCATCATGGACTGCAACCAGCGCCTGTGCGAAATGTTTGGCACAACCCACGAGCGCCTAGTAGGCCAGTCGTTCCAGATACTGTACCCCAGCGTGGATGAGTTCGAACGCACGGGTGTGCGCATCACGCCGATACTGAACCGCAAAGGCACCTACGCCGACGATCGCCTCATGCGCCGTGTGGATGGGCGCTTCAAGGATGAAGTCTTTTGGTGCCACGTGACCGGCCGCGCACTGAACCGCGACGCGCCACACGAGGCGGGCATCTGGTGCTTTGAAGACCTCAGCGCCCTGCGCCCCGTGAAGGCCGATCTGACAGCGCGCGAGCGCGAGGTGGCCGCCCACCTGATGCAAGGCATGACCTCCAAACAGATCGGAAAGACGCTGGACATCAGCCACCGCACGGTGGAGATCTACCGCGCGCGGCTGATGCGCAAGTACAAGTCTTCCACCACGGCTGATCTGGTGCATAAGCTGATGGCGGGCTGAAGACGGGGCTTTTGGTAACCGCTCCGTACCAAAACCCCACACCAGGCATGGTTTAGTTAAATCAAACGATTGATTTAACTAGGCTAGAATCCCGGACCTATGACCAAGGTCCCTTCCTCCCCCGTTCAAGCCAAGACCCTGCGCAGTGATGGTGTCGAGGCGCGCAACCGCCTGCTGGATGCCGCGCTAGCCCTGTTTGCCGAGAAGGGTTACGCCAAAACCTCCACCCGCGAAATTGCCCAGGCAGCGCAGGTCAACATCGCCTCCATCAGCTACTACTTTGGTGACAAGGAAGGCCTGTACAAAGCCGTGTTCACCGACCCCCGCTGCAACCCCAGCGTGCCGCCCGAGCAGCTGGACGATACTAGCCAAAGCTTGGAATGGGCGCTGGGCAACCTGATGCGCAGCTTTGTGGAGCCCATGAAGCAGGGCCACCTGATACAGCAGTGCATGAAACTGCACTTCCGTGAAATGCTTGAGCCAACCGGGGTGTGGCAGAACGAGGTGGAATGCAACATCAAGCCCGCCCACTACGCAATGGCCAGCGCAATATGCCGCCACCTGGGTGTGGCCCAAGCAGATGAAGAAATCCACCGCCTGGAACTGGCCATCAGCGGCCTGGGCGTCATGTTGCACATCGGAGCCGATGTGATCACCACCATGCGCCCGCAATTGCTGGCAACACCCGAGGCGCTAGACCAATATAGCGACCGCCTGGTGCGCTATGCCATGGACCTGGTGGAAGCAGAAGCACAACGTCGCGACCTGCCCAGCAAGTCCAAGGCCAAAAAATCCAAAGTCGTACGCGCCGACACCAAATCTGCCTAAGCCCCTTCGCTACCCCCAGTTTCCCCAACGCACAAACACTCCAACACGATGATGATGAACCCGCACCCCCTTCGCGCACTGGCGCCATTGGCCGCAGCACTGACCTTGTCGGCCTGCTCCACCTTCATGCCCCCCACCCAGGTCGAGGCGCAGGCGCCCGCCCAATGGCATGCACCCCTGCCCCACCAGGGCACCGTGGGTGGGCTCAACCAGTGGTGGGAGCGCCAAGGCGACCCTCTGCTGGTAGAACTGATTGCCGCTGCTCAGGCGGCCAGCCCCTCCATCTCCCAGGCACTGGCCCGCGTGGAGGCATCCCGCGCCCAGCAGGCCACCGCCCGTGGCGCCCTGCTGCCCAACCTGAATGCCCAATACGCGGCCAGCCGTGGTGTTGCCCAGCCCAACTTCCCCGTGACCAATACCCAGCAGCTGGGCTTGCAAACGCAGTGGGAAATTGACCTGGTAGGCGCCAACCGCGCCGTCAGCCGTACGGCACAAGCCAATGTGGATGGCAGCCAGGTCCAATGGCACGATGCCAGTGTGTCGGTGGCCGCCGAGGTGGCCAACCTCTACTACAGCCAGTCCACTTGCCTGCAGCAGCTGGCGCTGGCCGAGCGCGACGCCACCTCGCGCGGCGAGACCGCCCGCCTGACCGAGATCAACGCCAAGGCCGGCTTTCTGGCCCCCTCGCTGGGTGCCATGGCACGCGCCAGTGCGGCCGACGGCAACAGCCGCCTGACCCAGCAGCGTGCACTGTGCGATCTAAACACCAAGGCCCTTGTCGCCCTGACCGCCCTGCCTGAAGCTGATCTCAAGAAAAAACTGGCCTCAGCCCCCGTAAATGCTGTACAGATTGCTCCTATTTCAGTAGCAAGCGTGCCCGCCCAGACCTTGGCACAACGGCCGGACGTGTTCAGCGCCGAGCGCGATGTGATGGTGGCCAGCGCCCAGGTGGGTGCGGCCAAGGCCCAGCGCCTACCACGCCTGAGCCTGAACGGCTCCATTGCCGGTACCCGCCTGACTACGGGTGGTGTAGATACCGAAGGCACCACCTGGTCATTCGGCCCGCTGGCGGTGAGCCTGCCGATTTTTGACGGTGGCCAGCGCGCCGCAGCGGTCACCGCATCCGAGGCCAACTACGACGCCGTCGTCAGCGCCTACCGCGGCAAGGTGCGCCAGGCCGTGCGTGAGGTGGAAGAAGCCCTGATCAACCTGGCCAGCACCGAAGCCCGCACACAAGACGCCATCGTCTCCACCAAGGGTTATGCCGAATCCCTGGCGGCCACCCAGTCCCGCTTTGGCCAGGGTCTGGCCAGCCTGGTCGAGCTGGAAGACGCACGCCGCAATGCACTGGCTTCCGAGTCGGCCCAGCTGGCACTGGCACTGGAGCGCAACCGCGCCTGGGTGGCGCTGTACCGTGCTGCGGGCGGCGGCTTTGAGCCCGATCTGGCCAGCAAGAGTGCAGCAAAGTAAACCGCAGCCCCTCATACAAACCCTTTTCTTCATTTATTGATGCGACGCGACACCACCATGAACCTCCAAGCAACAACCCCCTCTCTTGCAAACAAACTACCCGTCAAGCCCCTGACGCTGGGCCTGATCGCCGCCAGCGTGATCACCCTTGCCGCGCTGGGCCTGTTCGCCTCGGGCAGCCATGCAGCAGACGCCGCCAAGCCCACCGCCAAGCCCGCGCTGACCGTGTCACTCACCCAGCCCAAGAGCAGCATGCTGACTATCAAGCTGGCCGCCAACGGCAGTGTGGCCGCCTGGCAGGAAGCCAGTGTGGGCGCCGAAGCCAACGGCCTGCGTGTGGCCGAACTGCATGCCAACGTGGGTGACAAGGTCAAACGCGGTCAACTGCTGGCCAGCTTTGCCGCCGAGAGTGTGCAGGCCGATGTAGCCCTGGCCCGCGCCGCCGTGGCAGAGGCGCAGGCCAATGCCGCCGAGGCCGCAGCCAACGCCGACCGTGCCCGGGCCGTGCAAGGCAGCGGCGCCATCAGCGCCCAGCAGGTCAACCAGTACCTCACCCAAGAACAAACCGGCAAGGCCCGTGTGGCATCGGCCCAGGCCCAACTGGATGCCCAACTGCTGCGCCTGAAAAACACGCAGCTGCTGGCACCCGACAGCGGCACCATTTCAGCGCGCAATGCCTCCGTCGGCTCCGTGGTTGGCGCGGGTACCGAAATGTTCAAGCTGATCCGCCAGGGCCGCCTGGAGTGGCGCGGTGAAGTCACCTCCAACGAAATTGGCCGCATCAGCCCCGGAACAGCCGTGCTGGTGACAGCCCCCGGCGGCGCGCAGATGAAGGGCAAGGTGCGCACCCTGGCACCCACGGTGGACGCCACCACCCGCAACGGCCTGGTCTATGTGGACCTACCCAGCCCTGAGAAGGGCGTTGCCAACAGCTTCAAGCCCGGCATGTATGCCCGGGGCGAGTTTGAGCTGGGTAGCTCGGGCGCACTCACTGTGCCGCAGTCTGCCGTGGTGGTGCGGGACGGCTTTAGCTATGTGTCCCGCGTGGGCGCCGACAACCGTGTGAGCCAGCTCAAGGTGCAAACCGGCCGCGTGGTGGGTGACCAGGTCGAGATCCAGAGCGGCGTCAAGGCCGAGGACAAGCTGGTCGCCAGCGGCGGCGGATTCCTGAGTGATGGTGACCTGGTCAAGGTGGTAAACAGTGCTCCAGCCCCCGTAGCGCCTGCTTCTGCAGCTAGCAAATAAGGAGCAAATGCTATGAATGTATCTGCCTGGTCCATTAAAAACCCCATACCGGCGGTCATGCTGTTTGTGCTGCTGACGCTGGCGGGCATCATGTCCTTCAAGGCCATGAAAGTGCAACAGTTCCCCGATCTGGAGCTGCCCACCGTCACCGTGTCTGCCAGCCTGCCGGGTGCTGCACCCGCACAGCTAGAAACCGAAGTGGCGCGCAAGATCGAGAACGCGATTGCGCCCCTATCGGGCCTGAAAAACATCTACACCAATGTGTCGGATGGCAGCGTCAGCGTGACGGCCGAATTCCGCCTAGAGAAGCCCACACAAGAAGCCGTGGACGATGTGCGCAGTGCCGTGCAGCAGGTGCGCAGCGACCTGCCCGGTGACCTGCGTGACCCTATCGTCAGCAAGATGAATCTGTCGGGCGCTCCCATTCTGGCCTTCACCATCCGCTCCAACAACATGGACGATGAGGCGCTAAGCTGGTTTGTGGACAACACCATCTCGCGCGCCCTGTTGGGCGTGCGGGGCGTGGGCTCGGTGGCCCGCGTGGGTGGTGTCACCCGTGAAGTGCAGGTGGCGCTGGACCCGATCAAGCTGCAAAGCCTGGGCGCCACAGCGGCCGACATCTCGCGCCAGCTCAAACAGGTGCAGACCGAAAGCGCTGGTGGCCGCGCTGACCTGGGTGGCTCCGAGCAGCCCATGCGCACCCTGGCCACGGTGGCCACGGTGGAAGAGTTGTCCCGCCTGGAGCTGAGCCTGTCCAGCGGCAAGCGTGTGCGCTTGGATGAGATAGCCACCGTCAAAGACACGGTAGCCGAGCAGCGCAGTTTTGCCACGCTGAATGGCAAGTCGGTGGTAGGTTTTGAGATCACCCGCAGCAAAGGCGCCAGTGAAGTGGAAGTGGGCGCAGCGGTGCAAAAAGCATTGGCCGATCTGAAAGCCGCCCACCCCGATCTGGAACTGACACAGGCTTTTGACTTTGTGACACCGGTGCAGGAAGAGTTCGATGCATCGATGACCATGCTGTACGAAGGTGCCGTGCTGGCGGTCATCGTCGTGTGGTTCTTCCTGCGCAACTGGCGTGCCACGTTTGTATCCGCTGTGGCATTGCCATTGTCGGCCATACCCGCTTTCATCGGCATGCACTACATGGGCTTTACCACCAATGTGGTGACACTGCTGGCACTGTCACTGGTGATCGGTATTCTGGTGGACGATGCGATTGTGGAAGTAGAGAACATCGAGCGCCACTTGCGCATGGGCAAGACACCTTACCAGGCCGCCATGGAAGCGGCAGACGAAATCGGCCTTGCCGTGATCGCCACCACCTTTGCGCTGATTGCCGTGTTTTTGCCTACCGCCTTCATGAGTGGTGTGGTGGGTAAATTCTTCAAACAATTTGGCTGGACTGCCGTGTTTGCGGTGTTTGCGTCACTGATCGTCGCGCGGGTTTTGACGCCAATGATGGCGGCCTACATCATGAAGCCGTCCACCCACGTGCACGAAGAGCCCACCTGGATGCCGCTGTACCTGCGCATAACCCGCTGGACGCTGCACCACCGCTGGACCACCATGTTTGCGGCTGTTGCATTTTTCATTGGCTCGCTGATGCTGGTTCCGTTGATCCCCACCGGCTTTATTCCGCCGGACGACAACTCGCAAACCCAGGTCTACCTGGAGCTGCCCCCGGGTACCACACTGGCACAAACCCGCGTGGCAGCTGAGCGCGCCCGTGAGCTGATTGGCAAGGTCAAACACGTGCAAAGCGTCTACACCACCGCCGGTGGCGGCGCCGTGGGCTCGGACCCCTTTGCAGGAGGCGCCAGTACCGACGTGCGCAAGGCCACCTTGACGGTGCTGCTGGACGAACGGGGCAAACGCCCGCGCAAGCAGGTGGTTGAGGGCGAAATGCGCACCGCACTGGCCGAATTGCCGGGTGCCCGCTTTAAGGTGGGCCTGGGTGGCTCGGGCGAAAAATACATGTTGGCACTCAAGGGTGAAGACCCTGTCGCCCTGGCGCAAGCCGCTGCCGCGGTAGAGAAAGACCTGCGCAAGATCCCCGGTCTGGGCAATATTGCTTCCAGTGCCAGCCTGACACGGGCCGAGATCGCCATTCGCCCAGACTTTGCCAAGGCCGCCGACATGGGCGTCACCAGCGCCGCCATTGCCGAGACCCTACGCATAGCCACCGTGGGCGACTATGAGCAGGCTCTGCCCAAGCTCAACCTGAGCCAACGCCAGGTGCCCATCGTTGTAAAGCTTGCCACCGACGCGCGGCAAGACCTGGACCTGCTGGGCCGCCTGATGGTGCCCGGCGTCAAGGGCCCGGTCATGCTGAGCCAAGTGGCCACGTTTGAAATGTCGGGCGGCCCAGCCGTGGTCAGCCGCCTGAACCGCGTGCGCAATGTCAACTTCGAGGTGGAGTTGTCCGGTGTGCCGCTGGGCGAGGTAACCGAAGCCGTGGCTAAGCTGCCCAGCATCGTGAACCTGCCCGCTGGCGTGCAGCAGCTGGAAATTGGTGATGCAGAGGTGCAGGGCGAAATGGTGGCCGGCTTTGGCATGGCCATGCTGACCGGCGTGTTGTGCATCTACATCGTGCTGGTGCTGTTGTTCAAAGACTTTTTGCACCCTATCTCCATCCTGCCGTCGGTTATCTTGTCCTTCGGTGGCGCATTCCTGGGCTTGCTCATCAGCGACACGATGTTGTCCATGCCGGCATTCATTGGTTTGATCATGCTCATTGGTGTATCCACCAAGAACTCGATTCTGCTGGTGGAGTACGCCATCACGGCGCGGCGCGATCATGGCTTGAACCGTTTCGACGCGCTGATGGACGCCTGCCACAAACGTGCACGCCCCATCATCATGACGACCATCGCCATGGTGGCGGGCATGATACCGCTGGTGATTGGCCTGGGTGGTGCCGATAACAGCTTCCGCGCACCGATGGCGGCAGCGGTGATTGGTGGCCTGATTACCTCCACCATCCTGAGCCTGCTGGTCACGCCAAGCTTCTTCTCCATCGTGGACGATATTGAGCACTTTGTGGGCCGCGCCAAGCGCAAGCTGCTGCGGCAGCCCGATACGCCGGTAGTGGCACCCACGCCTGCGGCCGAAATGCACTAGGCTCACACCCGCACTGCTTCACGAAGACGCCCCAGGGAAGCCATCCGGGGGCGTCTTGTAGTTTGTGCGGTGCGTGAGTACACTGAAATTAGCGAAGCTTGACTGTTCTAACTGGAGCAATAACGGATGTTTGAATTTTTGGGTCTCGGCAAAAACAAGGCCGACAAAGCGGCCAGTGACCACGGCCCCGACACCCACCCCCAAACGGTACAACTCAGCGCCACGCAAATCGAAATGGTGCGCATGACGCTGCATGGCGTGCTCAAGCTGCATGGCATTCCCGGCTCTTGGATCAGCGGTGAGGCGATGCCGGTACGTGTCCCCGGCAAAGGGGATGCACTGTTACTGCAGCTGGAAGTGAAACACTGGCACGACGCCCTGGTGCTACACGCGCCCGCCTTGCAGCAGGCCCTGCTGGACGGGCTGCGCCGCTTTGACCCGCTGACCAGTGAAGCCCACTACCTGTTTAGCTGGAAGTTTTCGCCCGATTGCGGCTGCCCGCACGTCCACATGCCAGAACCCGATTTCTGGACCACCAGCGAGCGGGTGGTGCTGGCCCCCATCGCAGCACCGTCAGCCCACACGCTGGCGGCACGCGCCCGCGGCACGGCCCACATCAGCCTACCCCAGGACGACGACAACGACGATGACGATGACGGCTTCGCGCCGACGCAAATCCACGAACCACGCTAGCCTGCGCTAACCACCTCATTGGCTGAGCGAAACGCTTCTACCGCCGCCGGCACGCCGCAATAAACGGTGGCGTGCAGCAGCACTTCCTGAATTTCCTCCACCGTGGCGCCATTGTTCAGCGCGCCACGCACATGCCCCTTGAGCTCGTTTTGTTTGCCCAAGGCAGTCAGCATGGCCACGGTGATGAGGCTGCGAGTCTTCAGATCCAGCCCCGGGCGCTGCCATACGTCGCCCCAAGCCGCGCGGGTGATGTGCTCCTGGATAGGCTGCGTAAAGGCCGTGGCATTGGCAAAAGCGGCTGCGACAAAGTCTTCGCCCATAACCTGTTTGCGGGTAGCCAAACCCTGGTCGTAAGCGGAGGGCGGTGCGGGTGGGATTGGTGTCATGGATGTTCCAGCAAAAAGCGCCATGGTAGCCAAACCGCGCGTACGATGGCGACTTTGCGCAGACCCATCAAGGAGACCCATGCCCGCCGCAAACCGTCCCATCACCATCGATGACCTCTGGTCCCTCAAACGCCTCGGTACCGGCAGCCTCTCGCCGGATGGCAAATGGACCTGCTCCACCGTCACCTCATATGACATGAAGAAAAACGAGAGCAGCACCCAGTTGTGGCTGCTCTCTACCGATGGCAAAACCCAGCGCCAGCTCACCCGAGGCAAGCGTGACGGAGACCCGCAGTGGTCGCCCGATGGCAAGTCCATTGCGTTTGTGTCCAAACGTGGCGAAGGGAAAGACGCGGACGCAGCCGGGCAGGTTTACCTGATTTCTCCGGATGGCGGCGAAGCGCGCCGCGTGGCGGAAGTGGCCACGGGCGTGAGCGCCCTGCGCTGGTTCCCCGACAGCAAGCGCCTGGCCTTCGTTTCCTGGGTCTGGCCCGAGCTGACCACGCAGGCCGCGCAAGAGAAGAAATTCAAAGAGGACAAAGACGACAAGGTGCAAGCCACCGTGCTGGAGCACAACCACTACCGCTACTGGGACCACTGGTTTGCGCGCGGGCGCAAACCGCATATCCATGTGGTGGACTGCGCCAGTGGCAAGGTGCGCGACCTGTTTGCGGGCACCGCATTCCACCTGCCGCCCCAGGAGCCCGACGCGGCGCTGTTTGACATCAGCCCCGATAGCAAAGAGTTGGTTTTTACCTTTGACACCAACCCCGATCCGCGCGAATTTTCGTTCACCGACGTCGTGGCCATGGATGTCAAAACGGGCAAGACCACCCTGCTTACGGTGCGCGACAAGGCGCTGGCACGCTTCGCGTTTGAAGGCCCGCGCTATTCGCCTGATGGCAAGTACATCGGCCTTCTGGGCTGCGACTACACCCATCAACACAACGAACAACACCGCGCCTGGCTGATGGAGCGCAAGACCAAAAAGCCAATACCCTGGAGCACCACCTGGGACCGCGGCGTCAACGGCCCGCTGCAGTGGGCAGCCACCAGCGACGCGGTGTACTTCACCGCCGAGCATGGCGTGGCACAACCCATCTGGCGCCTGGCGGTCAATGCCAAAACGCCCACCGAAGTGATACGCGGCCCTGGTGAGGGCGGCACGGCGGCCGACCTGCGCATCAGCGCCAATGGCCAGACGCTGGTCTACGCGCGCTCCAGCGTGTTGCATCCACCGACTCTTTTGGCCTGCAATGCCGATGGCACGGGTGAACGCGCCATTGAGAAGTTCAACGCCAAACTGATGGCTGGACTGCAGATGGGCGAGGCACGGTCGGTAGAGTTCAAAGGCTTTGATGGCGACGCGGTCCAGATGTGGATCGTCTCACCGCCGGGCTACACCGCCAACACCAAGAAAAAGTGGCCTCTGATGCAGGTCATCCACGGCGGGCCGCACACCTGCTGGAGCGACACCTGGCACTGGCGCTGGAACATGCAGATGTTTGCCGCCAGCGGTTATGTCACCTGCGCGGTGAACTACCACGGCTCCAGCGGCTTCGGGCAGAAGTTCCTCTCCAGCATCAATGGTGACTGGGGCCGCCGCGAGATGGCTGATGTGGAAGCCGGCACCGACTACATGTTGGCCACCGGCACGATCGACGCCAAGCGCATGGTCGCCACCGGCGGCAGTTATGGCGGCTACATGGTGGCCTACATGAACGGCAATCTGCCCGCCAAACGCTACCAGGCCTATGTGTGCCACGCGGGTTGTTACGACTGGGTGTCGATGATGGGATCAGACGGCTACTTCTGGTTTGGCCACGAGTTGGGTGCATTCCACTGGGATGACGAGGCCCGCGTGATGAAGCAGTCGCCCCACCACTATGCGCAAAACTTCAACACCCCCACGCTGGTTGTGCACGGCGAGCTGGACTATCGCGTGCCCTACTACCAGGGCCTGGCCTACTACAACACCCTGCGCGCCCGCGCCATACCGTCGCGCCTGGTGTTCTTCCCGGACGAGAACCACTGGATTTTGAAGCCACAGAACTCGAAGCTTTGGTATGCGGAGTTCACGGGGTGGTGTGACCGGTATACGAAGGGTAAGGTGTCGCCCAAGGCTGTGAAATAGATTGCTATTTTATTGATAGCGATACGTGCATATTTCTCGGGGGCTAGGGGCCATTTTTTGCTAATGGACACCCTGGCTCTGGCGCTGCAGCGTTTGGAGCCGGGGGTCCGCGCCTCATGGTGTCAAACGCCCACAAATCGGCGCGGACCCCGGCTCCAAACTCTGCGACGGGCTGTAGGGGTTGCGGCGGCGTTGGGGGTCATTTACTCTGTTGAAGCCTAGAATTCGCCACTCGTTGTTTCGTCTTTTCGCAGTGTGTTCATTACGCAGCTGACTTGCTTTCAGGTTGTGCGCCGCGTGGCTGTAAGCCGCTCCAAGAGGTTTTGATAACCGGATTATTCAGCAACGATCAACTTTTAAGCCAAGTGATTCTTTTTACATTGCGTTGGGCCTCTCATGTCACATAGAGCAAAGGCGATCTGCTTGCTGGTGCTGTACTGCGCGCTTGGCTTGGGACTGTGGCTCTGCATTCAGTGGCTTCGTGCCTCTGCGGGCTGTCCGTCGAGCGGTGATTGCTACAACAGCGAATGGAGATCCTGGCAATGGGTTCAATACGCTTTAGTCTTTTGGGGCGGAGCGCTTCCGATAGTCGCTCTGCGCATCGTGTGGCGAGGGCTTCGCTCATGGTGAATAGAGTGAAATACAGGCTGGAAAGTATTCGGTCAACGAACTGCGTTCTTGAAGTGGCGGGTGTAGGTTGTTTTTGGAAGTGCAAAATGTTGTCGCCAGCCCAATCCGCTGCCAAGGTGGTTCGCTCCCAATGAATTTGCTTCTGCGCACCGCCGCACTTGCCGACGCACCAGCCATCGCCGACGTCTACCTCGCGTCAAGGGCCACGTTTCTTGCCTACGCGCCTCTTGCGCACAGTGATGCAGACATCCACGTGTGGATCGAGACAAACCTAATCCCTAGAGCATCCGTCACCGTTGCAGAGCTTGGTGGTGAGGTCGTTGGGTTTGTTGTGACAGCCGTCGAAGGACCGCTGCTGTGGCTTGATCAACTGTATGTGCGACCGGATTCGGTCTGCCTGGGTTTGGGCAGCAAACTGCTGGTGCATGCGCTGGCAGGAGTCACGCAGCCAGTTCGCCTCTACACGTTTCAGGCAAACGCCGGTGCCAGGCGCTTCTACGAACGGCATGGCTTCAAGGCGGTGCAGTTCACCGACGGCCAGTCCAATGAAGAAAAATGCCCCGATGTCTTGTATGAGCGCGCAGCGCAGCTAGCCTGAGCACCTACTCTCTGCAACCGGGCATCAATCCGAATAAACCGAGGCGTCAATCGTCGCCATGGCTCTAAACGCGGGCTTGGCAAACAGGTAGCCCTGCATCAACCGAATGCCTGCGTCGCGCAGGAAGTCGCGCTCTCCTGAAGTTTCAATGCCTTCTGCAACCACCTGAATGTGCAGCTCTTCACACAGCCGCACCAGGCTGCGCACGATGGCCTGGCGCGGGAGGTTAGTGTCCACGTGGCGTATCAGGTCCATATCGATCTTGATGATGTCGGGCTGAAAATCCGCCAGCAGTTTCATGCCCGCATAACCCGCACCAAAGTCGTCAATGGCGGTCTTGAATCCGCAGCGTTTGTATTCGCGCAGAATTTGTGCAAACCAGGGACCATCGTCAATGCGCTCGCCTTCGGTCACTTCAAAGATGATGCGGTCCACCGGAAACTTGTGCGCTTCGGCCGCAGCCAAGGTGGTGCGTATGCATACTTCGGGCTTGTAGATGGCGTTGGGCAGGAAATTGATGGACACAGACTCCTGGATTCCGAGCCGACTGGCGCCTTTGATTGCCTTGACGCGGCAAGCCTGATCAAACCGGTACCGATTCTCTTCATTGACCTGCGACAAAACGGAGTACGCGCCTTCGCCATTGGGCCCACGCACCAGGGCCTCGTGCGCGAATACGGCCTTGCGCTCCACATCGACGATGGGCTGGTAGGCGTAATCAAAGTCGAAACCCACACGCTCAGCCTTGCCACAGTCCACACAGTCTTGTGGCGTGCCGGCCAGCGGCTTGAAGTCTATGGGAAAAGATGCATTGACTTCGGGCGGGGGAACAAGCTTCATCGATGGATCTCCAATACGGCGTGATTTCAAGACCCATCATGCGCCTATTGAAAACCAGGGGATCAAGCAGCCCTGCAACGAGCCGATGGCCTGGGAAGAATGCACGACCAAACCGGCGCACTTGCCAGCTTGGTCTGCTTTTGTGCAAGCCTCAGACCAAATCGAACCGGTCCAGGTTCATGACCTTGGTCCACGCCGCTACGAAATCGGCCACAAACTTCTGTTGCCCATCCGCGCTGGCGTAGACCTCGGCATAGGCGCGCAGTATCGCGTTAGAGCCAAAGACCAGGTCTGCGCGGGTGCCGGTGTGTTTCAGCGCGCCGGTCTTGCGGTCCCGGCCTTCAAACACTTCGCCCTCACCGTCCGCAGCTTTCCACACCGTGCCCATGTCCAGCAGGTTGGCAAAGAAGTCGTTGCTGAGCACGCCCACCTGGTCGGTGAACACGCCATGTTTGCTGCCATCGGCATTGGTGCCCAATACGCGCAGGCCACCGACCAGAGCGGTCAGCTCGGGTGCAGTCAGGGTTAACAACTGGGCCTTGCCAATCAACAGGGCTTCGGTCGCGGCGCCGATCGGGCCTTTTTTGTAGTTACGGAAACCGTCAACCTGGGGTTCGAGCGCAGCAAACGACTCCACATCGGTCTGCGCTTGTGTGGCGTCCACGCGGCCTGGGGCAAACGGCACCTCCACCACCACACCTGCCGCCTTGGCCGCCTGCTCCACGCCCACGCTGCCGGCCAGCACGATCACATCGGCCAACGATGCTTTGCCAGACGCCTTTTGGATCTCTCGCAGCTTGGCCAGCGCAGGGATGGCGTTTTTGTTGACTGCCCAATCCTTCTGCGGGGCCAAAGCCAGGCGTGCACCGTTGGCGCCGCCACGTTTGTCGCCGCCACGAAAGGTGGAGGCGGACGCCCAGGCTACCGACACCAGCTCGCTGACCGACAGGCCGGATGCCGCAATCTTGGCCTTGAGGTCGGCAATGTCCACAGGGCTTGGATTCAGCGTGGCGGCTGGCAACGGGTCTTGCCAGATCAGGTCTTCCTTGGGCACTTCGGGGCCCAGGTAGCGGGCCTTTGGACCCATGTCGCGGTGGGTGAGCTTGAACCAGGCGCGGGCAAAGGCTTCGGCGAAGGATTGTGGGTCGTCGTGGAAGCGCTTGGAAATCTTGCCGAATTCGAGGTCAAAGCGCAGCGTCAAATCAGTGGTCAGCATAGTGGGCTTGTGCTTCTTGCCGGGCACATGCGCGTCGGGAATGATCTCGGGCGCGTCCTTGGCCACCCACTGTTTGGCTCCGGCGGGGGAACGGGTCAGTTCCCATTCGAACTTGAACAGGTTCTCAAAGAAATTGTTGCTCCACTGCGCGGGGGTGGTGGTCCAGGTCACTTCCAGCCCGCTGGAAACGGTGTCCTTACCGTGGCCACTGCCAAAGCTGCTGTTCCAGCCCAGGCCCTGGGCTTCTATACCTGCGCCTTCGGGCTCGGGGCCTTTGTGGTGTTCGGGCGCGGCGCCATGCGCCTTGCCAAAGGTGTGGCCACCGGCGATCAAGGCGACGATTTCTTCATCGTCCATGGCCATGCGGTAGAAGGTGGTGCGGATGTCTTTGGCAGCGGCCAGGTAGTCGCCGCTGGCGTTCGGCCCTTCGGGATTCACATAGATCAGGCCCATGTGGGTGGCGGCTAGGTTTTTGTCCAACTCACCCTCGCCCTTGTTGCGGTCACCGCCTCCGCTGAAGCGTTTGTCGGCGGCCAGCCATTGGGTCTCGGCCCCCCAGTTCACGTCCATGTCGGGTTCCCACACGTCTTCGCGGCCACCGGCAAAACCAAAGGTGCGAAAGCCCATGGATTCCAGCGCCACATTGCCCGCCAGGATGAACAGGTCGGCCCAGGAAATCTTTTGACCGTACTTCTGCTTGATGGGCCACAGCAGGCGGCGGGTCTTGTCGATGTTGACGTTGTCGGGCCAGGAGTTCAGCGGGGCAAACCGCTGCTGCCCACGCCCACCGCCCCCGCGACCATCCAGCGTGCGGTAGGTGCCGGCGCTGTGCCAGGCCATGCGCACCATCTGCGGGCCGTAGTGGCCGAAGTCGGCCGGCCACCAGTCCTGACTGTCGGTCATCAGTTTGACCAAGTCTGCTTTCAAGGCCTTGTAGTCCAGCTTTTTGAATTCTTCGGCATAGTTGAACGCCTCACCCAGCGGGTTGGATTTGTTGCCGTGCTGGTTCAACAGCTCCACGCGCAACTGGTTCGGCCACCAGTCCTTGTTGGTGGTGCCGCCACTGGCAGCGTGGTGGAAGGGGCATTTGGCTTCGCTTGACATGAGACTCTCCTTGGATGGTTTGCACTAGACTGACCGGGTCAGTGTAGATTTCTAACATCTATCAATCAATTAAGTTTTATTAATTTAAGCTATAGCGCAATCCAATGTCCAACCCCACATCGCAGCCCCGCTACCCCCTGCCCGACCTCAACACATTGCCCGAAGACATCCGAGCCAAGATCCTGGAGGTGCAAGAGAAATCGGGCTTTGTGCCCAATGTTTTCCTGGCCTTCGCCCGACGCCCGGCCGAATGGCGCGCCTTCTTCGCCTACCACGACGCCCTGATGCTGCGCGCTGAGAGCAGTCTGACCAAGGGCGAGCGCGAGATGATCATCACCACCACCAGCGCCGCCAACCACTGCCTGTACTGCGTGGTAGCCCACGGCGCCATCCTGCGCATCTATGAGAAGAAGCCGCTGGTGGCCGATCAGGTGGGGGTGAACTACCGCAAGGCCGACATCACGCCGCGCCAGCGCGCCATGCTGGACTTTGCGATGAAGGTCTGCTTGCACTCTGACACGGTGGAGGACGCTGACTTCACCACCCTGCACGCCCACGGCTTTGATGACGAAGACATTTGGGACATTGCCGGCATCACCGCTTTCTTCGGCCTGTCCAACCGCATGGCCAATGTGACCAGCATGATGCCCAACCCCGAGTTTTATATGCTGGGGCGCGTGCCCAAGCAAAAATAAACGCTTAGGAACTGGTCGGGGTGCAAGCCCTTGCAGCAAGGTGTATTGGTCAAATACGCCTCTAGCCCCGGTTTAAATTGGCTCTATAGCTATTCTTTTTATAGCATCCTTCCAACAGACAGCGGGACGTTGCTGGCGTCGACCTCCCTACAATCCCACCATGGCCATCCCGCAAACCTTCATCCAGGAACTCATCGCCCGCGCCGATGTGGTGGAGATCGTGGGCCGCTACGTGCAGCTCAAGAAGGGCGGCGCCAACTTCATGGGTCTGTGCCCCTTCCACGGGGAAAAGTCGCCATCCTTCTCGGTCAGCCCGGCCAAACAGTTCTACCACTGCTTTGGCTGCGGCAAAAACGGCAATGCCATCAGCTTTTTGATGGACCACGCGGGCATGACCTTCATCGAGGCGGTAAAAGACCTGGCCCAGCAATACGGCATGCAAATCCCCGAGGACGAGGCCTCGCCCGAAGACCGCGCCCGCGCCTTGGAGCAGAAGCAAAAACAAAACACGCTGACCGATGTGCTGGAGAAGGCTGGCGAGGCCTATCGCCGCGCCTTGAAAGACTCTCCCCGCGCCATTGCCTACTTCAAAGGGCGCGGCCTGTCGGGGGAAATTGCCAAGCAGTTTGGCCTGGGCTACGCGCCCGAAGGCTGGCGCAGCCTGGCCAGCGTATTCCCCCATTACGACGACCCGCTGCTGGTGGAGAGTGGCCTGGTTATCAGCAACACCGAGGAAGGTGGCAACGAAGAAAAGCGCTATGACCGCTTCCGCGATCGCGTCATGTTCCCCATACGCAATATCAAGGGTGAAAGCATAGGCTTTGGCGGGCGGGTGCTGGGCGACGATAAGCCCAAATACCTGAATTCGCCGGAGACCCCGGTGTTTAGCAAAGGCCGCGAGTTGTATGGCCTGTTCGAGGCGCGCAATGCGCTGCGCGAGCATGGCTATGTGCTGGTCACCGAGGGCTATATGGATGTAGTGGCGCTGGCGCAGCTGGGTTTTCCTAATGCAGTGGCCACATTGGGCACGGCCTGCACCGCCGACCATGTGCACAAATTGTTCCGTTTTACCGATGCCGTGGTGTTCAGCTTTGACGGCGACTCGGCCGGCAAACGCGCCGCCCGCAAGGCGCTGGACGCCGCCTTGCCTTACGCCACCGATATCCGCAGCATCAAGTTTCTGTTCCTGCCCGATGAACACGATCCCGACAGCTTCATCCGCGCCTATGGGCAGGACGAATTTGCACGGTATGTGTCAGAGGCCACGCCGCTGAGTCGCTTTCTGGTGGAGGCAGCACGAGAAGGCTGCGACCTGAACACGGCCGAGGGCCGCGCCCACATGTCCAGCAATGCCAAACCATTGTGGAATCTGCTGC
>CAUPQG010000010.1:0-183847 GCA_963513355.1 uncultured Rhodoferax sp.
CCGGATGGTTGGGGGATTGCATGGCTGTGCTCCTGTTGTGAAACGAGGCCAATTGCCTCAATTCACAACATAGGCATACACAGGTACTTAGCGCAAATTACATGCGCTGGCGTGAGGACTACCGCGGGAGCGGTTTAGTCCTCAGACACATAGCTGACTTCCACTTCGCTCTAAAGCAGTCGTAACGTTGGCCGTGAGTGGACCACAACGGCGCACTCTGTTGTGAAGAATGGCGACCGCGCAGGCCGCCGTTGTGGGTCCAATCCACGAAGTTGTTAGACCGGAACTTCAAGGCACTACTCCCCGGCACCATGGAAAAGCCTTTTGAAGAAGCGAGCCATCGTGCGGAAGCAGGCCTGGAACATCCAGCCGACTGCCATAGTTAGCGCTTCAACGACTGCGCTGAGAAGGATGTAGCCAATCGCTACTACTGGTGCCCCAACGAAGATCAAGAGTGCCAGCAGCACCATGAGCCGAGAAAACGAGAGTTCGTTGAAGTCGAAAAGGTTTGGCGCAAACGCCAGAAGAACACCAATTCCCAGGCCGATTAGAACGAGGTAAGCGACTCCAACTTTAGCCAAGTGTGATCGACTCCAGTTCACAAGGGAGCTTTGAGTCGGAGGATCTTCGTGGGCCATCTTTACGGTCTAACGTTGAAATTAGGTGCGGGGCGGAGGATTGCTGGAGCCATACAGTTTGATCATCCTGCGGGGTACGCCGTAGTTTTGAAGGAGATCATCAAAGAACCCCATGTCTTCTAGCTCGCGGTTATCTTCGTACGCCAAGCAAAGCACCATTCGCGCTACGAGCAGTGAGCGTTCGGAAGACACTCGAGGCCCCCCGTTTGCGTCAACCCAGGCCCAAAGCTTGGCCTTAATAGACTCGAGATCTGCCTGTAGCGTGCCATCCCAGTATTGTTCAAGCAACGCAAAAGCGTTTCGAATCTCTGGTTCAGACGGCATCGCAAGGTTGTGAATCCATGCCCGCATATATCGCACGTACTCTGAATTCGCCGCTAGTTCTCTGCTCACGAAGCACCTAACATAGACGTAACCTGCGACCGCGGAAATGCGCGACCGCAGGGAGCGGACGGCCGTGGGCGTCCGTGTTGACGGGCATGTTAAAGCGCTTTGCCACGGCTGCTCCGCTGAGCAAGGCACTGACAAATGAATTCATTGACGCCTTTCGGATCCGGGAAGAGATAGGTGTTCACGTTCACCGTCCGCTCTCGGCTTACCAAAACCAATACAAAGCCACGCACACCGAAACGTTCTACTGAGGTCCAAGGAGTTTCGACTCGCTTCAAAACAACGAAAGGGAAAACAGTGGTGCGAGACCAGGCAAGAGAAACTAGGCCGGTTTCATTGACTTCCACCGAGCGCGCGCGCTTGTCTTCGATAAGAAGGACGGCAAGCACAAACGCCGTGATGATGAGAACACCTGCAGCATTGCCAAGGCTTGAGGGGGATAACCCGACCCGGGCGACCGAAACACCTACCCCAACGACGGCCGCACAAGCGACTGCACCCGCCAGTAGCCATATGGGAAGTGAGCGAGGGGACGCGGGACGTATCACTGTTGTCATTGCGCGCTAACTATTGATACATCCCGCCGTTCGGCGGGATCACATTGCAGCAAGTCGGATAACACGGCAGAAGAATTTCAAGAATTCCTTTGTATATCATTTACTTACGTTCCAAGTCTAAGTGTATGTACAGGCATACTGAAGACGACAAAGTCGCAGCACAGGCTAGCGCATGTCCGACAGGGTTTGTCGCAATGGGATACCAAACCGGATGACCGCTTACGCCCCGAACCGGATGGTGAAGTAAGCGGTAGTTAGGAGTGATCAACCAATCGGACTTCACTGTAGCCCATGTATTCCAAATTCCCTTGGGATTCCATGTGTCCACGTTTTACTAAAGAAACTACTCGCATTGCGTAGTATCCAGCTGGTATTTCCGGCAGCTCCACGGACAAAACCGACATAGCAGTGCCTACGACACGCGCAACCTTCCTCCAAGACGATGCACAGTCAGCAAGGAGTGCAGCGTCTATCTGTTGGACTTGATCAGTTGCCAAGCGATCAACGACCTCCTGTTCATCTGGTTCCAGCAATAGATCAGATGGTCCCTCAGGACGGGTCGTGTCGAGTTCGGGATATTGCCGAACAATTGGGGCTCTTAACTTGCACAGGACGTCAGTGACAATCCCTCCATAGGCATGAATGTAGTCGTCGCGCTCTGGCCCATTTGGCAAATCCCAAAGAACAGCTTCGGATTCACTCAGCACACCCAGGACGCGCTCGTAAACCTCATAGAGAAATGCGGCATGCTCCTGCTTCATTTTGACGTTCTTGATTGACACAGCATTCCTTCGATGAGTCAGCGGATGCAGGAAATTCGATTGATCGGCAGGGCACATTAAATGTCGGCTTACGCCCCAGAACGACATCTTGTTTCTCTGTGTTTCCGATCCTATAAGGCAGTCGTTCCTCATTGATTGGCTACCAGGAAAACCCAACTACTGTCGCGCGTGGTCTCTGTCTGTCGCACAACCATCGCTTGATCTCTCATCAGGCAACTTGGCAGCATTCGGGAAAAATCGCCCTTATCTCGCCGATGCTCTGTGTAGGCGACGACCTCAGAACCTTGAATGAAAACAAGCACGTTTATTCCGTCGTTGCCTCGAATTGAAGTTTTTGAATCTGAGTTCCACTTAAATCCTAGAATCTTTTCAGTTTGCTCATTGTCCCTATAGGGGGCTAAAACACATACTCGATCCCAAGGTGTGGGGAGGACAACCGTCAGATCAATCGGCGCGGTTTGGCTGGCATTGAACTCTGCCTCGATCTTGGTGCTAATGTCTGTGTTGATCCGTGAGCACGCGGGCAACAGAAAGCAAACGAGAGTGATCAAGGTGCGCGTATTCATGAGAGAAATTGGACCATACAACAGATGTCTCCTTCCGCCCCGCTGCCGACGAAAGCCGGCGACTCTGAACTTACCCCAGTCTACTTCCTGTAAGCAGTCATTCGGGAGCGCCCGCTGTTGGCCCCTAACTGAAGCGCAAACCGCTAGAAGCAACCGGTTGCTCCATGCTCGTGACGAACAATATGTTAGCCCCGGTTGAAAGACACAACGGTGTATGTGTAAGCATACCGGAACTCTGACGTTATGGTCTCGGGCATGGAAGCATCAATCTGGCGCTCTATGCTTTCATAGGTGGAGCCGGCTTGAACCTTGGCCTCCACGTTGGACTGTGTCGTGAGATAACCAATGAGACCAGCTCGGTCGAGGCTGATCACGATGGCGCCGCTCTCGTGCGCAAGCTCGACAAGGCCCTTGTCCTCATTGCGCACCCGAAAGTCCTGTTCTTTTCGGGCCGGGGATGGAAAGTGCACGTAGTACCAAGAGCGCAGCCAATGATTAAATTCGTCGTCCGTTGAATGCCCTGCAAACGCAAAGTTGTAGATGAACCAAGTTGCCGAGTCTTCAGAAGCTTGTGCGAAAGAATTGAGTGCACGACTGCGATCAAACCAGTGAAAGGCCATACAAACAGTCAGCAGGTCGTATTTCCGAGAGGGCAGGTTGTCGTAAGCCGCGACGCTGACTTGAAGGCCTTTCGCCCGAGCGTGTGAGACCATCTCGAACGACGAGTCGACACCTTCTACGACGTCAGCGATGGAAAGCAATGGTTTTGTAGACTCGCCGGTACCACACGCGACGTCGAGTGCGTTTCTATAACGGCACGGACCTGTCGTTGCTGCCAACCATTCGAGGGCACTGGTATGTACCTTGGGACGGAAGCGATCGTACCTTTCGGCGCCAATGGGATTCGCGAAGTACGTCATTCAAATGACTATGAAAAGTGTCTACTGTAATGCAGCCGTCAAGGAAGGTGTCCAGATTCAATGAAGCATCCAGTGCAGTTGACCGTCTGCGCCTACTCGTTAGGCTTGCCCAACTGCGATCCTGATAGCCTTCATTCGTGAATGGCGGCAACTGGCCCGAGCCCGAGGTCGTTTCCAGACACATAGCTGACTTCCACTTTGCTCCTAAGCGGTCATGGGCTTTTTTGTTCTGATCAATGCAATCACGATGCCGGATATACGATTGGAGGTGCATCCCAAACAGCCAAAATATCGATCAGTAGCTTGAACCTGTGTGAGGGTCCATATAGGAAATGTTGGACCGTTCGCAGATTACGGCGGTTTTTCCCGCGCTTCAATAAGCCTCGCACCCAAATGGGCAGTGGCAAGCGCAAGATTTGCTGACCGCCTTCGCTCCCACTCGCTTCGCCCAACAAGACCTGTTGAAACATGGGTGAGTTCAACGCATGAATCCGTGTGCACGACCATCCGGCTGTCAACAGCATCGGGCTTTCTATAGAAGTGTATGAGCAACTCCTTCTCTCTAAGCTCGTGCGCGATCCATTCCGATTCCGGTTCTCTGAGCAGTCGAATGCTACCGTTCTGCGGAGTCGACGGCAGGACTCCCATCGATCGCGCTAGAAGATCATAGGCTCCATCGCCGACAAATCTATGCACCGCGCTGCTCACTTCCGCAGATACCTTGAGATTGAGGTATCTCTCGGAAAGGGTCTGAAGTTGAAAGCAGTCTTTTGTAAGGTTATGCAGAGCCACAAAGCAAAGATCCACCCAACGGCAATGAGGATCGTCCGTTAATAGTTCGATCTCGACAAATGCGTTGCTCACGATCTAACGGATGTTTAAGTGGCTGAGATGTCGGCAACTATAGCCCACTGGACAACGCACCTGAATGACCGGTTCCGCCCCACAACGGCTGCACATTGTGCCCCAGACCGGTCATAGCGATTTTTCAATGGGCACCGTCCGCTATCGACTCCAACAGACACTTAGCGGGTGTAGCAGATTGCAATTCGCCTGCTCCGTAGCGGCCGTTGATCGCTGGGATCGAGGTGCCGCTTTGGGAAGAGCGCTTCGTCAATGCGCCCGTCGGCAATGCACTGGAAGCCGACCTTGGTCCTTAACTTCCTAAGGGGAGTGTTCGGCGCAAGCTGAAGTCCAACCTTAGAGCCAGATAGTCCGATGGGCGTCAGTTGCGGGTATAGAGGTCGACTGCCGCAGGGTCGCGAGCGTGTTCTGCAACACCCATCAAGAAGCTCGATCGTTCAACGACCCTCTTGCCACTGCCTTTTTGCCCGCGCTGACCACGTCATAGCCGCGGTTTTCCTGATCGAGCGTTCGTTTGCCTAACAGCTGAAAAGGGATTAGCTTTTAAGAGCCAGCGTCTCTAGCACTTCGGACACTCGGGCCGAATGCTCAGACATAGCTTTTATTTCTTGCAAAGTCAGGGGCGCCATCATGGCGGACACGATGTCATCTTGGATGGCCATCGCCTGCTTTGCTATCGTTTCGCCTGTACCTGTGAGGTACAGGCGCTTTGCGCGCTGGTCACGGCCATCGGCTTCACGGCGTAGCAATTCGCGTTCTTCGAGGCGAGTTAAGAGCATGCTGATGCCGCTCTTCGCCACAAAGCAGCGGGTTGCCAACTCCTGCTGTGTCATACCCGGCATCAATGCCAAGTTAGCCAGCACTTCATGTTCAGTCACCCGCAAGCCCAGTTCCGAGAGCCGTGCACTCATGGCGGCGTCGCACAGGTTGTATGCGCGCACCACGGCAAACCAAGCTTCTGCTGCGCTTCTACTTCTGAGAGATGTGTCTATTTTTCTGATCATATTTGGTTCAATGCCGAACTATACTGTTCAACATTGAACTATATTCTACTGTATCACTCGATACAGGACCTACTAGGAAGCTCCCATGATCGTCGGCCAGAAATACGTTTCCAGCGAAATTGATACCCACTACGACGCCATCGTCATTGGCTCGGGGCTCGGCGGGCTAACCACTGCGGCGCTCATGGCCAAAGCCGGCAAGAAAGTGCTGGTGCTGGAGCGCCACTACACAGCGGGCGGCTTTACACACTCCTTCAAGCGACGTGGTTACGAATGGGATGTAGGCGTCCATTACATCGGCGAGGTGCATATCCCCAATTCGCCCCTGCGCCGGGTGTTTGATGTGATTACCGATGGCAACCTCAAGTGGGCCAAGATGGACGCTGTCTACGACAAAATCATCATTCAGGACACGCAGTACAACTTTGTGGCGGGGGCCGCCAACTTTAGGGATGAGTTGCTCAAGTCGTTTCCTAACGGCCGCAAGCAGATTGACGACTACCTCAAGCACATTCGCGCGGCTACCAACAGCTTGCCTTCGCATTTAGGCCAACGCTATTTGCCCACGCGCTTGCAGCCACTGGCCGCCAAACTGGGCAGCAACTATTTTGGCCGCACCACCAAGGCCGTGATGGCCGATTTCATTCAAGATCCGAAACTGGCAAGCGTGTTGTGCGGCCAGTGGGGTGACTATGGGCTACCACCAGCACAAAGCAGCTTCGCCATGCACGCCGTGGTGGCGCAGCATTACCTGGGCGGTGGGAACTTTCCCATCGGCGGTGCATCGCAAATTGCACGGTACATAGAGCCGGTGATTCAGCGTGCGGGTGGCAGGGTGGTCGTGAGCGCCGAGGTCGAGCAAATCATGGTGGAGGGCAACCGCGCCATTGGCGTGCGCATGGGCAATGGCGATGAGATTGTGTGCCACCAGGTCATTAGTGCTGCGGGTGTGCACAACACTTACGGCAAACTGTTGCCCGATGCCGTTGGCAACCGCCACAAGCTGCGTGAAAAACTGAGTGCCATGAAGCCCTCAGTGGCCCACCTGGGTTTGTACATCGGCCTACACGGAACCGCGAAAGAGCTAGGCTTGGAACAGGCCAATAAATGGGTCTACCAAGCCTATGACCATGATGCCAGATTGGCACAGTTCATGGCCCAACCGTTACCCACCCAAAAGACTGAGTCTCCACTGAACTACATCTCGTTTCCATCCTCAAAAGACCCAGAATGGGACAAACACTACCCTGGAAAATCCACCATTGATGTCATCTCATTGGCTCCATACGAGTGGTTCACCAAATGGGCCAATAAGCCTTGGAAGAATCGCGGAGCTGAATACGACGATTTAAAGGCGATGTTGTCCGAGAAACTTCTGGCAGATGTCTACAAACACGCCCCAGGGGCGCGCGGCAAGGTGGACTATTTTGAACTCTCCACGCCACTGTCCACCGCGCACTTCAACAACTACGCAAAGGGTCAGGTTTATGGGTTGGAGCACACGCCCGAGCGCTTTGCGCAGAGCTGGGTTAAGCCGCACACACCTGTCAAAGGCTTGTATTTGACCGGCCAGGACATTCTGTTTTGCGGCGTGGCCTCGGCCATGATGTCGGGTGTGATGACGGCTACCGCGGTGCTGGGTACGGCATCGGTCAAGGTGCTGCCAGACTTTATGGGTGACAAAGCGCAATGGCTCCGCGGTATGGCCGGAAGATTGCCTTTGGTGGGTAAAAAAGCTGATGCGCCAGCGCAAAAACTGTCTCTGCCCGATCCGATGCAACGCGCACTGGTGGCCCGCTGCACCGAGGTGCTGGACATTACCGCCGATGTCAAAGCCTTCCGGTTTGTGGACAACAGCGGACAGGCCATGGACTACAAGCCCGGCCAGTTTGTCACGCTGGAGCTTGAAATTGCGGGCAAAAAGCTGTTTCGCTCGTACACGATGTCTTCTACGCCCACCCAGCCTGCGTACTTTGAATTGACTGTGAAGCGCGTAGACGGCGGTGCTGCTTCCAACTGGCTGTGTGACCACGTCAAAGTCGGTACCACCCTGAACATGACTGGGCCGCACGGCAAATTCACCTGCGCACCCAAGCCACGCAAAAAGCTGTTACTTTTATCGGCGGGCAGTGGTGTGACACCCATGCTTTCGATGGCTCGCTGGATACGCGATCAAGCACTGGACACCGACGTGGTGTACTTCCACTGCGCCCGCACCGCCAAAGACTTGATTTTTGGCGCGGAAGTAGACGTCATGGCAGCCACCAACCCGCGCTTTGTGCACCATACCAGCCTGACGCGCAGCACCAAAAAAGACAAGTGGCGAGGTCTGACTGGTTACTTGGACGCTGCCATGCTACAAACCGTGGCGCCAGATTTTGCCGAGCGCGAAGTCTACATTTGCGGCCCCGAAGGTTTTATGCGGGGCACCAAAGCCGTATTCGAAGCTGCTGACTTTGCTATGGTCCACTTCCACGAAGAAAGCTTTGGCACCGGCAACACCGTTGACGCCAGTGGCGGCACGGTCTGCTTTACGAACAGTGGCATTGAAATAGCCTGCAGCGGCCAGCAAAACATCTTGGAAATTGCCGACCAGGCCGGCGTGAAGATTGCCAGCGCCTGCCGCACCGGCGACTGTGGCGAATGCAAAGTACGCAAGGTTTCAGGCGACGCACCCAGTGCCAACACCGCGGGCCTGGACCCACACGAGGTGGAAGAGGGCTATGTTCTCACGTGCGTGAGCTTTGTGAACGGGCGAGTGCTGGTTGCAGCGTAAGGCCTCAAGAAGTCGAGGCGGTTATCGGGGCATAGCGGTACATAAGTTTTTTGCCTATCGACTTTGCTTCTTGCTACTGTCTAGCAACCAGAGTAAAGCCCAGCCAACTCGATGTCTAGATGACCGCTCCCACCCCGAAGCGGTGACGATAACAGACGCATACCGGCCAGCGGGACTTATCGGAAGCGGTCATGCAGATTGCGTTGACTACCCAGTGGGTGCCAAGCGCTGAGGGCTGCGCGGGAGGCGTTTACAAGCAGAAAAGATCAAAATGCCACTGATTCTGACTGTTTGCGTGCCGTAACATATGCTGCCATGATCGGCCGCGTCCGCCGCCGTCGCTGGTCACCAGACGTTTTATGAGGGGTGTTGCCTTGCTATTCATCAGTTCTGGCCGTGGCTCTGTCAGCGTATCGTTGCTTGCAGTTTTGCTACTGGTTGGGTCACAGGTATGGTCGCAGCCGCTGGCGATTTTGACCGAGTTACAACCGCGAACGCAAATTAGGCTGCCCAATGGCGAGATGGGTGGCCCCAACGTGGAGGTGGTTCGGGAGATACAGCGCAGAGTTGGCAACTCCGACCCGATCAAGGAGGTGGCATGGGCGCGCGGGTATCACGAACTCTCAACCACACCCAACACTTTATTGTTTACGGTTGCACGGACGGCACAGCGTAACGCACTGTTTCATTGGGTCGGACCAATCAATGAGAATGTGTATGGCTTGTACGTCAAGGCAGATTCGAAGCTGCGCCTCAAGAACCTGGAAGACGCCAAGGCACTGAAACTAATCAGTGTCTACCGGAATGATGTGCGTGATCAATTCCTGACACAGGCCGGATTCACGAATTTGGACCGAACAAGCGACGAAGCTGGGAATATCAAAATGCTAATGGCTGGCCGCGTTCAGGCCATTGCTTCATCCAGTTCCACCATCGGCGACCAGATGGCTAGAGCCGGTGTACCACGCGAGCATGTGAGTCTGGCGCTCCCCTTTCTGACGGCCCAGACCTGGCTGGCTTTTTCAAAGGGGACGTCTGAGAAAACCATTGCCGACTGGACGCAAGCCCTGGAATCAATGAAAAAGGATAAGAGCTTCGAGAGGATCATGAAGGCTAGCAATCCAAAGTGGTCGCCGCCGACGAAGCCCATTACGGAGTTTTAGGTTTAGTACCTACGATGAATACGAGACAGCTCACATTTCGTAGCTATGCCAAAAAACTCCTAAGTCAAATTGCTATCACAACCCTAAACGGCCGCTTACATCCGTCCCCCGGCAACGTCAACTTCGCTCTCAGCTTGCGCTTGCATACCGGCGCCATCTCCCGGCTGGCTGGCAGAGTCGGTCTGCCACCGCAGTAAGTACATCCCGGTTCCACCCCAAGCCGATGTGGCTGCTGTCGACCTCAATGTCATGCACCAGAGGTGAAACTTTGTCGTGGCGGCAGGTCTGCCATGCAACCACGCCGTCGGAGCGGCTGTAGATGGAGGTGGTGCGCATCGGTGGCGGCGTGCGCAGGCGCTGGCTCAATGTGGGATCGATTACCGCCGAGCTGCCACTAAGCAGGGGGAAGAGCCAGCCCACGTTGGTGAGGTCGGCCTCTGCGTTGAAAGGGGTACCTATCGTGATGACCTGCCGAACACGCGGCGCCATGAGCTTGCCGATTTCGCGCGCATAGAGCCCGCCCAGGCTCCATCCAATAAGCGTAGCCTGCTGGGAGTGGTCGGGCAGCAAATCGTCTACCTGCGACTTCAAAGTTTGCAACCATGCGTCGAGATCCCCTTTGGGACCAGTGTTGAACCCCTGCCCCCAGTCAAAAGCGTTGTAACCTAGGGCACGGCAGTGCTCGCGCAGTGTGGAGACAGATGTCCCATCCGCACACAATCCCGGGAATATGACGACCGGATGCCCGTCGCCGGTCTTCATGCTGTCTGGCTTAGCGAACTTGTGGCGGGCAAATTCCATCGCGGCACGAAAAGGCTCAGTGCCCAGCAACATAAGCGGCGGACGGTGAATGGTATTGGCGGCAAGTTGCTGCATAAGTGGCCCTGGTTAATCGAATGGGCCAATGGTTGCGGACCGCGGCCTTTACGTCGGTGCGACACCGAACGCCTCCGCAATCCCAACGTCAACGTCAACCCGGCGCGATTACTCGGGCAGGTGACACACCGCTTCTACGTTGTTGCCTTCCGGATCAATGACGAAGGCTCCGTAGTAATGGGGGTGGTAGTCCGGGCGCAGTCCTGGCGCACCGTTGTCTTGGCCTCCGGCGGAGATGGCCGCGCGGTAAAAAGCATCCACCTGTGCACGGCTCTCGGCCCGCCAGGCTAGGTGGCAACCGGTAGTGGCCGGTGGCCCGCCGTGTGGCGAGGGGCCGTCGATGAACCACACATCGGCCTTCTTGCCATCCGGCTCTCGCGGGTCCGGGTAGGCAAAGCCCAGAATGTTGGAACCGTAGTTGCCTTCAAACGATACGCTGTAGCCCAGTGGCGCCAGCGCAGCGGTGTAAAAGGCCTTGGCGCGACCCATATCGGTCACGCGGAATGTCATGTGGTCAAGCATGGTGAATCGCTCCTGATGTGAATGTGGTGTGTGCAAAGGGCACGCCAATACTGTATGTTAATACAGTTATTATGGCAAGCATATCGCCAATTCGCATCAGCCCGCAGACCCATCAGGCTCCAGACTTCCCATTCAACGCAGCCCGCAAAGACTCTATGCGTGCGCGATTCGCACCCATGTCGCCTTTGCCAAGGCGCGATGCCGAGCGCACCTGAATGACCTTGTTGACGGGATCGAACCAAAACTCAACGTCGTCCACGTATTTCATCAAGCGGCTGGTGTACTGCAGATACAGGTAGTCCGGCGTACTCTTGACCACGGCCACACCACTCTGTGCCTGCGCAATAGCCTTGATCTGCGCAATGGTCGCCGGACCGTCTGCGCGGATTTCCAACGGCGCGATCTGGGCAAAGGCCATTTGTACGTGCCCGGGGTAAAGCTGGGCTTGACTGCTCACACTGTTCGGCGTCAGCGCCGGAGGCTTCAGCCGGCAGTCTTTCACGCCCAGATCGGTAGGGGCAGTCCCCGCCAGAAAGCCCAGCTGGCCCGCGCCCACGGCCAATAGAGTCAAAACCACCAAAACAATCAGTATCCATTTGACAACAAACATATAGGCACTCCAAGTACAGGACAAACGGCGACGCCGCAGGGCAATCAGACAATTGCCCCGCAAAGGACAGGTAGTTTAGCGCGGAGAAGTCTTAGCGTCATTTTTACACTTATACTTGGTGTATGAACTACACCTATGAATACGCCAGGGCAGCCTTGACCGTCGATTGCGTCATCTTCGGCTTTGACGGGGAGCGTATGCAGCTGCTGTTTATCAAGCGTGCACTGGCTCCGTTCCAGGGAGCCTGGGCCTTGCCAGGTGGTTTTGTCCACGTGAATGAGTCGGTAGACGACGCGGCACAGCGCGAACTGCAGGAAGAGACCGGCATCAAGAATGTATTCCTGGAGCAGCTCTACACCTTCGGCCAGCTGGGCAGAGACCCGCGGGAACGGGTGGTGAGCGTGGCCTACTTTGCGCTGGTCAATCGCTTCTCCCACACGCTGCAGGCGGCAACCGACGCGACCGATGCCCAGTGGTTTGCGATGCAGGAGTTGCCCACGCTGGCGTTTGACCACGCACAGATCGTTGACGTTGCTTTGGCGCGTTTGCGCGGCAAGCTGCGGTATGAACCGATTGGGTTCGAGCTGCTGCCCAAGAAGTTTCGCCTGTCCCAGCTGCAATCGCTCTATGAAGCCGTGCTGGGACAGACGCTGGACAAGCGCAACTTCCGCAAGAAGGTATTGAGCTACGACTTGCTGATACCGCTGGAGGAAACGCAGCGCGACGGCGCCCACAGGCCAGCACAGCTTTTCCGGTTTGACACCAAACGCTACCAACAACTCAAAAAGAAGGGCTTCAGCTTCGAAGTTTGAAGCAGTTACCCCCATGCAAGCCATCCTCCAAAGCGCCTATGGCGAACCCGCGAACGTGTTGTCGCTGGGTGAAGTTGACAAGCCGGTACCGACCGCAGGCCAGGTGCTGGTGCGTGTGAAAGCCGCTTCGGTACATGCCGACGTTTGGCATGTTGTCAAAGGCTGGCCCTATGTGTTGCGCGCCATGGGCAGTGGCCTGACCAGGCCCAAGAACCCTATCCCTGGCACCGACATGGCGGGCGTGGTTGAGGCCTTGGGTGAGGGCGTAAGGCGGTTCAAGGTGGGTGATGCCGTGTTTGGCGAGTGCGCCAAGGGCTTTCAATGGGCCAACGGCGGCGCTTTTGCCGAGTATGTGGCGGTGTCGCAGGAGGCACTGGCGCGCAAACCCGACAACGTCTCCTTTGAACAGGCTGCCACGGTGCCGACGCCTGGGCTGATTGCCTGGCACAACCTGATGGGGCCACGGCCATGGCGTGTCGGGCAGCATGTGCTGATCAACGGTGCTGCAGGTGGTGTGGGTGCAGTCGCCCTGCAACTGGCCAAGGCCCATGGCGCGACCGTCACCGCTGTGGAGCACACCAGCAAGCTGGACATGGTGCGCGCGCTGGGTGCTGACCATGTACTGGACTACACCCGGGACGACCCCACGCAAGGCGAGCCGCGCTTTGACTTCATTCTGGACGTGGCGTCCAACCTGAACATCCGCAATTGCGCCCGCGTCTTCAAGCCCGGGGGCATCTACATATTGATTGGCCATGACCACTACGGTGCGTCGGGCTCCACATGGCTGGGAAGCGGCATCCCGTCATTCTTGAAGCTGGCTTTGCGCATCCCTTTTGACCCGCACCTGATCAAACCCAATATGGCACCGCCCGATAAACACGTGGGAACAGCGCTACTGGCCGACCTCATGGCCAAGGGGCAGTTGACACCCATTGTGGACCGCGCATTCCCCCTGGACCAAGCGGCAGAGGCCATGGCCTACCTGGAGTCGGGGCGGGCCATGGGGCGCATTGTTTTGGTTCCTTGACCGGGCGCAGCAGTAATACACTGGCGGTTTCGTTTTCTGCCCTGAACTGCCCCATGTCAATCTCCCGCCCCCTGAAGCGCCGCACAACACTGCTGGGCGCTGCTGTAGCCCTTGGCAGCCTGGCACTGCCAGCAACTGCCCAAGCCAAGACCGTTTTGCGCATCTCTACCCCCGCCGTGCCCGACGCCTGGCACGCCAAGATGTGGACCGTGTTCAAAGAAGCGCTGGAGAAGGCCGCGCCGGGCGAATTTGATGTGCAGATCAACCTCAACGCGTCCCTGTTCAAGCAGGGGGCAGAGCCTGCCGCCATGGCGCGTGGCAACCTGGAGCTGACCTCCATGTCGGCGGCTGACATTGCCAAGCTGGTGCCGGAGTTCTCGGTCTTCACAGCCGGCTACATGCTGCGCGACCCGGCCCACCAGCAAAAGGTCTTTACCGGCCCCCTGGGCGCCGAGCTGTTCAAGCGCGTATCCGAAAAAATGGACATCACCGTGTTGTCCACCTGTTACCTTGGCACACGCCAGGTGAACCTGCGGGAGGCCCGCGCGGTCAAGACCCCGGCCGACCTGAAGGGCGTCAAGCTGCGCATGCCGGGCTCCAAAGACTGGCTGTTTCTGGGCAATGCGCTAGGCGCCACCGCCACCCCACTGGCCTTCGGCGAGGTTTATCTGGGCCTGAAGACCGGCACCATCGACGGCCAGGACAACCCACTGCCGAGCGTACGCGCCGCCAAGTTCTACGAAGTGACCAAACAGATTGTGCTGACCAGCCACTTGGTGGACAGCCTGTTCATTGCCATTTCCAACAAGAGCTTCAACGCGCTGAACGCAGCGCAAAAGCAAAAGGTGACCGCCGCCGCGCAGGCCGCAGCTGCGTACAACAACGACAACACGGTGCAGGAAGAAGCCCAGTTGGTGGACTTCTTCAAGAAAGAAGGCCTGCAGGTCAGCACGCCCGATGTGGCGGCCTTCCGTAAAACAGTGCAGGCGGCCTACCAGGAATCTGACTACGCCAAGGTATGGCCAGCGGGCCTGGTGGACCGCATCAACGCCATACGCTAACCAAGGTGGTTATGGCACGCTGGCTGCAAGGCTTCGCCAACATCGTGGGCGGGGGGCTTTTTCTCACATTGTTCATCGTCTTCATCATCCAGATTGCAGCCCGCTTTGGCTTGAACAAACCGCTGCCCTGGACGGATGAGCTGGCCGTCATCTTGTACATCTGGGTCATCCTGTGGGCGGCGGCTTTTGTGGTGCCGGCACGCGAACACGTGGTGTTTGACCTGGTGTGGAACAGCGTGGGCCGCCGCGCCCGGCAGGCCATGCAGATCGTGGGCAACCTGCTGGTTGGCGGCTTGGCGCTGGTGGGCCTACCTGCCAGCTGGGACTATGTGCACTTCATGGCGCGCGAGGGCACCCCCGTGCTGGAGGTTCCGCTGATGTGGGTGTACCTGCCCTTTGTGCTGCTGATGGCGGCGCTGGTGGTGCGTAGTGCATGGGCCATATGGAATGCGTTGCGTGGCAGGGGTCTGGAAGCAACCGAATTGGGAACCCAATGAACTTGGCCTTGTCTGCTTTGGTCGGTGTACTGGTGGCAGGCATGCTGCTGCGCATGCCCATAGGCTTCTCCATGCTGGTATCCGGCTTTGCGTATCTGCTGGTCAAGGGCCAAGACCTGGGCCTGGTAGCCGAGCAGGTGGGCAATGGCTTGTACAACAGCTATGTGCTGCTGGCGGTGCCGCTGTTTGTGTTTGCGGCCAACATCATGAATGCGGGCACGGTCAGCGAGCGCATTTTTGACTTCTGCCGCATCCTGGTCGGGCGCATGCGGGGTGGCCTGGCGCAGGTGGACATCTTGGTCAGTGTCATTTTCTCGGGCATGAGTGGCAGCGCCATTGCCGATGCGGCTGGCCCGGGCTTGGTCACCATCAAACAGATGCTGAAGAAGCCGGAGTATTCCCGCGGCTTTGCTGGTGCAGTGGTTGTAGCCAGCGCCACGCTGGGTCCGATCATTCCGCCCAGTATTCCGATGGTGATTTATGCGCTGGTGTCGGGTGCGTCGGTGGGCGCGTTGTTTTTGGGTGGCGTTGTGCCTGGGGTCTGCATGGCGGTGCTGATGATGGTGGTGGTGCACTTCATTGCAGTCAAACGCAACATGCCACGCGAAGACCCGGTGCCGTTGCGTGAATGGCCGGTCATTTTGTTCCGTGGCGCCCTGCCCTTGTCCATGCCCATCGTGCTGCTGGCCGGCATCTACTCTGGAGCCTTTACGCCGACCGAGGCAGCAGCCGTTGCAGCCTTGCATGCGTTGATCTTGGCAGGTGTGGTCTACCGCGCCCTGACCTGGCGCACGTTCTGGGGCGTAGTGATGGAGTCCACACGCGGCAGCGCCGTCATCACGCTGATACTGGCGGGCTCCTTCATGCTGAACTACGCCTTCACTGCCGAGGGCGTTCCACAGGCCATGGCGCAGTGGGTGGACAGCATGCAACTCTCACAGATCAAGTTCCTGCTGCTGGTCAATGTGATGTTTCTGGTGCTGGGCTGCTTCCTGGATGTGTCGGTGCTGCTGCTGGTGTTTGTGCCCATGCTGCTGCCCGCCGCCAAGCTGCTGGGAGTGGACCTCGTGCACTTTGGTGTGCTAGTGGTGTTGAACATGATGATTGGCCTGATACACCCACCCTTTGGCATGCTGCTGTTTGTAACCAAGGCGCTGACTGGCATACCTATTGGCGAGATGATGAAAGAGGGATGGCCTTTCCTGGTCATGCTGCTCTTGCTACTGCTGGCAATTACGTTTTTCCCCCAGATCGTGCTGTGGTTGCCGCAGACCATGGGCTACACCACACGCTGACCGCACAAGCCTGATCCGGGTTCTCTTCTATAAAATCTGCACGGATATGAACACCCCAGAACCCGCTGACACCGTGCCACAACCGACAGCCTCGCCGGTCACGCGGACACGCCCGCTGGTCGAGTCTCCTGCGTTGGCGACCAAGGCGGTTCAGTTTTTGTGTGAAGGCACGTCCGGATTCAGGATGAACCAGGCCGAGGCGCAATGCGTGGTTGCCTACCTGCGCTGGGTCAGTTATGCACCCCAGTCCATTCTCTACCGTGAAGGTGACAACACACGCTCAACCTATATGCTGCTGTTGCTGGAAGGCGATGTGTCGGTGGACACGGCCGCGTCGGGCCGCGCTGACCGTGTCGCCATTTCTGTTTTGGGGCCTGGGGCACTGATCGGTGAGATGGCACTGTTGGATGGTGCCCCCCGTTCGACCAGTTGCACGGCAATCACACCGGTGGAGGCGGCTGGCATGTCCAAGGGTGGTTTGGCCGCGCTGGCCGACGAGCACCCCGCCGTGGCCTTCAAGCTGATGACCTTCATGGCCTGCAGCACCGCCAACCGCCTGCGGGCACTGGGCGAACAGCTGCACATGTACGACCAAGTGATTGCCGACCTGCAACGTGAAGTAGAACTATTGCGCGGCAAACCATGCCAACCCTGCTGATCCACAACGCCCGCTGCATCGCCACTCAGGACCACGCAGACCCCACACAAGCGCACGAACTGCGCGATGCGTCGATCTTCGTCCGCGACCACCGCATCGCATTTGTAGGCCCCAGCGCTGAGCTCCCACCCGAAGCGATGCAAGCAGACGAGGTGATTGACGCCCGCCGACACCTGGTCACGCCGGGCCTGGTTAACACCCACCACCACATGTACCAGAGCCTGACCAAGGCCATACCCTCGGTACAAAACGCCGAACTGTTTGGATGGTTGCGGGGCCTGTACCCCATCTGGGCGGGCCTGACACCCGAGATGGTGCATGTGAGCACCCAGGTAGCCATGGCCGAACTGATGCAAAGCGGCTGCACCACCAGCAGTGACCACCTCTACATCTACCCCAACGGTGTGCGGCTGGACGACAGTATTGCCGCCGCAGAGCAGATTGGCATGCGGTTTGTAGCCAGCCGCGGCAGCATGAGCGTGGGCCAAAGCCAGGGCGGCCTGCCGCCCGATAGTGTGGTGGAGTCCGAAGACTTCATCCTCAAAGATACACAGCGCCTGATCGAGCAGTACCACAATTCCGCACACGGCGCCATGCTCAACATCGCCGTGGCGCCCTGCTCCCCGTTCAGCGTGAGCCGCGACCTGATGCGCGAGTCTGCAGTGCTGGCCCGCAGCTTCAAAGGCGCCGGCGTGCGCCTGCACACCCACCTGGCCGAGAACGACCACGACCTGGCCTACTCCCGCGAAAAGTTCAACTGCACACCCGCCGAATACGCGCAAGACCTCGGTTGGTTGGGCCCCGACGTATGGCACGCCCACTGCGTGAAGCTGGACGACGCTGGCATCAGCCTGTTTGCCGCCAGCCGCACCGGTGTGGCCCACTGCCCCTGCAGCAATATGCGCCTGGCCAGCGGTATTGCACCCATACGCCGCATGCTCAACGCCGGTGTGCCAGTGGGCCTGGGAGTGGATGGCTGCGCCAGCAACGACGCAGCCCATATGGTCAACGAGGCTCGCCAGGCGCTGCTGCTGGCCCGCGTGGGGCGCGCCATGCAGCCGCCCGAGGAACGTGACGGCCGCTCGTTCTTCGGTTGCGACCTGGGACCGGCAGAGATGACCGCGCGTGATGTGCTGGCCATGGCTACACGGGGCGGCGCACAGGTGCTGGGCCGCAGCGATATCGGCCACATTGCAGTGGGCATGTGCGCCGACCTTGCGCTGTTTGACCTGGACACACTGGGCTTCGCCGGTGGCGCGGTGCACGACCCGGTCGGCGCGCTGCTGTTGTGCACCAGCCCGCAGGCCGACTACACCGTCATCAACGGCCGCGTGGTGGTGCGTAAGGGTCAACTCACCACGCTGGGCCTGGGGCCCGTCGTGGAGAGGCACAATGCCTTGGCCATCCAACTGGCATTGGGTGTATAACCAAGGCCCTCTTTAAGTCAACAAATACCAAGGAAGAACCGACATGGGCGCGCAGTGGAAAGCAAAAGGTAAGGAACTGGCAGCCAATGCCAAGGGCAAGCTGTTTGGCCGCCTGGCCAAGGACATCATGATTGCCGCGCGCGCTGGTGCCGACCCCGCGGGCAATTCGCGCCTGCGTCTGGTGCTGGAACAGGCCCGCAAGGTGTCCATGCCCAAGGAAACGCTGGAGCGCGCCATCAAAAAAGGTGCGGGCCTGACCGGTGAGTCCGTGCACTTCGATCATGTGATGTACGAAGGCTACGCACCGCACCAAGTGCCGGTGATGGTGGAATGCCTGACCGACAACGTAAAGCGCACCGCACCCGAAATGCGTGTGCTGTTTCGCAAGGGCCAGTTGGGCACCTCAGGCTCGGTGGCCTGGGAGTTTGACCACCTGGGCATGATTGAAGCAGAAGCGACCACGCCCGGTGCCGACCCGGATGCCGAGGCCATCTACGCCGGCGCGCATGACCTGGACCCCGGAGAAGAAACAGGCACGACCTTGTTCTATACCGACCCGGCCGAGTTGGATCTGGTCAGCCGTGCCCTTCCCGCCCATGGCTTTACCGTGTTGTCTGCCAAGCTGGGCTACAAGCCCAAGAACCCGAAAGACCCGGCCAGCCTGAGCGCGGCAGATCTTGAAGAAGTAGAAGCCTTTCTGGCCGCCATCGACGGCAATGACGACGTGCAAAACGTCTATGTAGGTTTGGCAGGCTAAGCACACCCATGCACCATCTCTTGCGCAGCATCGCCGTGGTGGCGGCTTTGGCAGGGGGTGCATCGTCGAGTCTTTCCGCAGAGGTCAGCGTGGCGGTGGCTGCCAACTTCACGGCGCCCATGCAAAAAATTGCACAGCGCTTCGAGCAAGACACGGGCCACAAGGCGGTACTGGCCTTTGGCTCCACCGGCAGCTTTTACGCACAGATCAAGAACGGCGCGCCGTTCCAGATATTGCTGTCGGCAGATGACACAACACCCGCACGCATCGAAAGCGAGGGCCTGGGCGTGCCCCAGTCCCGCTTCACCTACGCCACCGGCAAATTGGTACTGTGGAGCAAGCAGCCCGGCCTGGTAGACGACAAGGGCGATGTGCTGCGCAGTGGCGCATTCCAGCGGTTGGCCATTGCCAACCCAAAGCTGGCGCCTTATGGATCGGCCGCTCTTGAAACACTGGCGAAGCTGGGACAGCTGCAAAACCTGCAACCCAAATTTGTGCAGGGCGAGAACATTTCGCAGACCTACCAGTTCGTCGCCACCGGTAATGCAACGCTGGGCTTTGTAGCCCTGTCCCAAGTATTTGCCGATGGCCGCCTGAAGGAAGGGTCGGCGTGGGTGGTGCCAGCCAGCACGCACCGCCCCATCCGGCAAGATGCCGTGCTGCTCAACGCGGGCAAAGACCAGCCCGCAGCAGCAGCCTTGCTCAGCTTTTTGCGCAGTGAGACAGCCAAAGGCATCATCCGGTCTTTTGGCTACGACGTATGAACCCTTTGCTGGAAGTTGACGCGCGCGACGCCATCACGCTCACGCTGCAGCTGGCCAGCCTGACCACGCTGTTGTTGCTGCTGATTGCCACACCCATTGCCTGGTGGCTGGCGCGCTCTGCTTCCTGGTGGCGTGGCCCTGTGGGTGCCATCGTGACCCTGCCCCTGGTTTTGCCGCCTACCGTGCTGGGGTTCTACCTGCTGGTTGCATTGGGTCCACAGGGACCTTTGGGCCAGCTCACCCAGGCATTGGGATGGGGCACCTTGTCGTTTACGTTTTACGGCCTGCTCATTGGGTCCATCATCTATTCGCTGCCCTTTGCGGTGCAGCCCATTCAACATGCGTTTGAGGCCATGGGTGAGCGCCCCATGGAAGTGGCGGCCACGTTGCGTGCCACGCCGCTGGACGCCTTCTTCACCGTAGCGCTGCCGCTGGCCAGGCCCGGATTCATCACCGCCGCCATTCTGAGTTTTGCCCACACCGTGGGCGAGTTTGGAGTGGTGCTGATGATTGGCGGCAACATTCCCGGCAAAACCCGTGTGGTGTCCACCCAAATCTACGGCCACGTGGAGGCCATGGAATACACGCAGGCCCATTGGCTGGCAGGCGGCATGTTGGTGTTTTCGTTTGTGGTGCTGCTGGGCCTGAACCTGCTGAACCGCAAGAGCACGCGGGTCATGCCATGAGCACCGACACCAGCCCCAGCAAGCGCAGCCACATTCGGCTCACGCTGACGCGCCCGGCCTTCACGCTGGATGTGGACCTGGACCTACCGGGTGACGGCATCACCGTACTGTTTGGCGCGTCGGGCTCTGGAAAGACCAGCCTGTTGCGCTGCGTGGCGGGCCTGGAGCACACGCCCGGTGCGCGGATCAACATCGCCGGCGAAACCTGGCAGGACGACACTACCAAAACCTACCTGCCGACCTGGCAGCGCCCGCTGGGGTATGTGTTTCAGGAGGCCAGTCTGTTCGCACATCTGAACGTGCGCAAGAACTTGCAGTTTGGGCTGAAACGGTCCCACTCACCCGGCAACGCCGCCGCGCTGGATGCTGCCATTGACCTGCTGGGCATTGCTGCGCTGCTGGACCGCAGCACCGGTCAGTTGTCCGGCGGTGAACGCCAACGCGTGGCCATCGCCCGCGCCCTGGCCACGCAGCCCCGCCTGCTGCTGCTGGACGAACCCCTAGCATCGTTGGACCAGGCACGCCGCCAGGACATTCTGCCGTGGCTGGAGCGCCTGCGCGACGAGTTGAGAATTCCCATGCTCTACGTCACTCACTCATCCGACGAGGTAGCCCGCCTGGCCGACACACTGGTGGTGCTGGACGCTGGCAAGGTCAAAGCCTGCGGCCCCGTGTCCGAGGTGCTGGCCGCCACCGATGCCACCAAGGTACTGGGCGACGACACGGGTGCGTTGCTAGACGCCACGGTGACCGAACGCGACACCCGCTGGCACATGGCACGGCTAGGCTTCAACGGCGGCAGCCTGTGGCTGCGCGACACGGGCTTGGGCCCAGGTCGCAGGGTGCGCATACGTGTGCTGGCACGCGATGTCAGCGTGGCAACCCAAGAGCCACAGCAAACCAGCATCCAAAACTTGTTGCCCTGCGTAGTGCAGACCATCGTTGCCGACACCCATCCATCGCAGGTGCTGGTGCGTATGGCGTGTGGTGACAGTGTGTTGCTGGCGCGAATCACGGCGCGGGCGGTGGATGGGCTGAAGCTGACACCTGGCATGGCGGTGTGGGCACAGGTGAAGACGGCGGCTCTGGTGGAATGAAGCCCCAACCCTATCAAGCCATGACACCATGCAACAACTAAAGGTCGAGCTTCGCGCCATGCGCGACATCGATTGCCCCGCAGTAGCAGCCCTGCTCCCCGATCTAGGCTACAGCGCCACTCCTGCGCAGATGCAGGCAAGACTGACTGCGCTGCGCGAATGGCCCCATCAAGAAGCCTTCGTTGCCGAGGTCGGTGGCGTCATCGCCGGTCTCTGCCAAATCCAGGGCGTTCGATTGCTGGCAAGCGATGGGTATGCCGAGGTGCAAGCACTGGTGGTAGCAACTGGCCATCAACAAAGGGGAATAGGAAAGGCGCTTCTGCAACGCGGATGCGATTGGGCCTGCGAACTGGGGTACGGGCGCGTGCGATTGCGCTCGGGGCTGCATCGGGAGGGCGCGCACCAATTTTATGAAGCGGCTGGCTTCACACGCTCCAGCGCCAGTTATGGGTTTGAATTGCACCTACCTTCAAACACTACATAATTGATAGCATATTGGCTTGTCATCACGGGGGCTACAGGCTGTTCTTCGAACCAACTATTGATCACGGAGCCTTGGTATGGACAAAACAGTTCGTGGCATGTATTGCTTGCGCTGCAGTAGCAAGCAGGTGGTGCGTGGATCGCTCGGTGAGTCGGCGCGCTTCTATCCCCTGCGCGGATTCTTCAAGGCCATTCTTGGCAAGCCCGTGTTCATCAGCAACCAGCACTCGCATGCCTGCCTGGACTGCGGCTTGATCTGGAACGAACTGGATACCGCAGCCCTCAAGAAGAACATCCGGACCTTCGGCCTTGCGCCGCATAGCACGGGTGTGATGCGTGTTGTGCGCGAGGACGGGGAGCAGTGAGAGAAATAACGAGGTGCCTGCGCGCACTACCGGCGGCTGCTCTTGCTGCAACCCCACAAACACAGTACGCTGCAATTTCAACAACAGCACGAGGCTGACATGAAACGAGTTACCGGCATTGGCGGCATATTCTTCAACGCAAAGGACCCCGTCACCTTGCGCGCGTGGTACCAGAAGCATCTGGGCATTGACGTGCAGGATTGGGGCGGCACTGCGTTTACCTGGGCCGACGCAGCCGGTCAACCCACCAAGGGAACCACGATATGGTCCATTGGTGCCGCAGATGGCGCACATTTCGCCCCCAGCACCGCGCCCTTCATGGTCAACTACCGCGTCGACGATCTGGATGCCTTGTTGCAGGCCCTTCGCAGCGAAGGTTGCAACGTGCTGGAAAAGACGGACGACTCCGAATACGGCAAGTTCGGTTGGGTGCTGGACCCTGAGGGCAACAAGGTCGAACTGTGGGAGCCGCCGGCCGGGCAGTGATTTCACAGCCGCGAACCTGGAAACTCACACAGGACAACCCCGTGCAGTCAGATTGCGGCGACTACTGCGATTAGTCCTCAGACGGTGGTGCAAACTCATCTTCCAGGGTGTCGCTTTCCATCTGGGCAATTTCAGCGCACTGAATGCCATTCAGTTGGTGCCGGTAGGCCAACAGAGCGTGGCGGGCGTTGGCTTCTTCATCGCCTTCGTCGTCCGCAGCCGCGGCTGCCAAGTGATGCTTTGCGGCGGCTTCAAAATGGTGTGCTGCCATGCGGTGATAGTCGCCAATAGTCTCAAATTCTTCTTCCGTCAGTTCTTCGGTCACGGTGGTTAGGTCTTGGTTCATGGGTGATGTCTCCGGGTTACGCGGCGACATGCCGCAGGTGCCAGCATGTCCGCGTGTTGTGACTCCAGCGTGACATCTCTGGTCGCCTTGACCGTCCCAAACTCTACCTCCAGACAGAAAAGCAAAGCGCTACATTTTTAGTAGCATGATGCCCTCATTTAACGGGGGCTAGTGGAGATTTTCATCCGTATCGTTGTAGCGTTCTGCAGCGTCAGACCCGCGCTTGGGACTAGCTTGACCTGAAACAAAAACCACTCCACCATAGGCACAACTGTCTATGTGTACTACACTACTAGTACACATAGACAGAAAGACGCATGCTTATGACTTCCGAAGTCTTTTTTCAGATCCATACGGGGTCTACCGAACCCATTTACCGTCAACTGGTGGAGCAGGTGCGCAGGCGCATTGCCAGTGGGCAGTTGGTCGCGGGCCAAGAGATGCCCTCGGTGCGCGAGGTCGCGCAGGCGCTTGCGGTACACCCCATGACCATTTCCAAGGCCTACAGCCTGATGGAGTCCAGCGGTTTGCTGGAGCGCCGCCGTGGCCTATCTATGGTCGTCGCGGCCCAGCACTTGAACGCGCAGCCTGCTGCCTCGCGTAGCGCATTGCTGCGCCCCACGCTCGAAAAAGCCGCCGCAGAAAGTCGGCAACTGGAACTACCCGCCCACGAAGCCCTAGCGCTCTTTCAAACCATTCTTGAAGAAGGTGAATCCCTATGACCCAGCAACCCGTACTCCCCCTGGCCATGGCGGCGTCCGCCCTCAATGTGCAATTCGGCAGCCAAGCCGTGCTGCGCGACCTGCAATGGCAACTCCCCCGAGGTCAAGTGGTCGGCCTTTTGGGCCGCAATGGCGCGGGCAAAACCACGCTGCTCGAAACCCTGCTGGGCCTGCGCCAGCCCACCAGCGGCAGCGTTCAGCTCTTTGGCCAAGACTGCAGTCGGCTGGACGACGCCACCCGCGCCCGCATTGGCTACGTACCCCAGCAATCCGACCTGTTTGAAAACTTCACCGCGCGCCAGTTGCTGCAGTACTTTCAGAGCTTTTACCCGCGCTGGAACGCAACCAAGGTCGATGCGCTGATGGCCCGATGGGAACTGCCCTGGGACAAGACCATTGCCAAACTGTCGGGCGGGCAGCAACAGCGCCTGTCTATCGTGCGGGCCTTGGCCCACGAGCCCGATTTGTTGGTGCTGGACGAACCCGTCTCCAGCCTCGACCCTGCCGGTCGACGCGACTTTCTGCGGGAACTGGTGGACCAGGTGCTGGACCGTGGCACCACGGTGATCTTTTCCACCCACATCCTGTCGGACCTGGAACGGGTGGCGTTTCAAGTGGCCTTCATGCGCGAGGGGCGCATAGTCTTGCAAGATGCCTTGGACGCCTTGCTGGAGCACGTGCAATGCATACGCGGCGGTGCGGCCGACTTGCGCGTCTGGCACCGGCAGGCTGGCGGCGAAATCTTGCGCCAGCGCAAACTGGAAGGCAGCACCGAGCAATGGCTGGTGCGCCACGCCCGCACCGCAGAGGCCACAGGCCTTGCAACTACCCCCGCAAACCTAGAAGAGCTTTTCATGGAGCTGACCCAATGACTCCCCTGCAACCCCATTGGAACGCGATCGCCTCCGTCTGGCGCACCCGCAACAACCGTGGCCGTATCAACAGCTTGTGGGTTATCGCAGCGTTGTTGGCCGTCGTGGGTGGCGTGGTGGGTGCGCTGAGCCACAAATGGCAACTTGGCGGGGCCCTCACAGGCATAGCTTGGTTGGTCTGCATGGGGCTGCTCATAGTGGGTGACTGTGTCGCCTTGAGTCAGTCATCTGTCACGGGCCTGGTGCCGGGGCATGTGCGGGTATTGCGACAAACATTGGCCGCAGTGTGGGCAATCTTTGGCGCATTGGTCGGATTGCTCAGCGCTTGGTCTTTTGGCCACGCGGCGCATGGCCTCATGTTCTTTTGGATCTTCATAGGTTTCATGGCACTGGGCATGCAGTCAGGCTGGGTTGGCGTGATGCTGATGGTTGCGGTTTGGGCCTCATCGAAACTGCAGCTGCAATACGACCAAGTCCTCATGGACGCATACATGACGCACACCTGGTCCAGCTTGGCTCTCACTGGTGCGGTGGTGCTCTTTGTACTGATGCGCAGTATCAGGCGGGTTAATTCATCCCAACCAGTCAACTATCTGCAACGTTTCCGTCGTCAGCTGGACCTACAGGCTACCGACAGTGGCCGGCCAGACCTACGCCATGCCACTGCTTGGGAAATGGGCCTGGCCCGTCTGCAGGACTGGCCCCAGCACTGGTGGCTCAGCCGCTTGATCCGGCACGCGAAGCCCACGGCCCCTAGCGTGCTCGCGCGTGCCTTGGTCGTATTGCAAGTCAAAACGCACTGGATAAGACTACTTGCAAACACCCTGGTGGTAAGCGGCGTGTTCTACCTTGTTCTTATTCAAATGAATGCGTCAAGCGGCAGGGACTGGCGGGAGCTACTAGCGGAGTCGGTCATGATCGCGCTAGTAGCTTTGGTACTAATACCGGTAACTCATGTGGGAGCTGTTCAATTGCTTGGGTTGCACAGCACTCGGCGCGAACAAGCACTGCTGATGTTACTGCCGGGCATGCCGCAGGGTACGGAGTTGAACGGCCGTATTGCGCGTGCATTGCTGACGCAATTCATGGTGACATGGTGTCTATGCATGGCCGCGGTGGCCCTTGTTGAATGGTTTGCGCCTGCCCCGTTGGGTTATGCCATCTGGGTGTCCGCAGCGTTTCCCAGCTGTCTGTGGCTGACCCGCGACCTGAGCGCGCTTTCCAAACCTAGCAGCAACCACATGGTCGCGTCTGGCCTGTTGATGGTGTTGTGCGGCATCGCCGCTACGATACTGCTGCCAAGGGCACCCATGGTGATTGCTGACCATCGCTACATCGCGGCTGGTGTTCTGTTTGTCGTACCCACCCTGCTAGCCCTCGGCTGGCGCTGGCGCAAACTCCAAGCTTTTCCCCCGGCTTTCCCAGTAGGGCGTTTGGCTTAGGCAGGCTTTATGCTGGAACGGTACTTGCACGACGAGCACCTAGACCATATGCAGATCTTTCCGGCTTCAGACCAGAACTCCTGCAAAAAAGCAATGACGCTACACTTTTTGGAGCACTATAGCCATAATTCACGGGGGCTATAGTCCTACTATTTAGTCACCAAACCTTGCAAGGCTTATCCGAAACCATGGCGGATCCGGGCTTGCACGCAAAGGCCTTCCCAAACTCCGGCATATTCACCACGACACCATTCACGCGGTACTTGCCGGGTGAATGCGGATCGGTAGCAGCCTGCACGCGCATCGCCTCGGGGCGGTTGTTCTCGCACGCCCATTGGGCAAAACCGATGAAGAAGCGTTGCTCGGGCGTGAAGCCATCGCGGCTTTCGGGCTTGACCAGAGTGGTCTGCACCTTCCAGGCGGTCCAGGCCAGCACCAGGCCACCCAGGTCGGCCATGTCTTCGCCCAGGGTCAGTTTGCTGTTGATCTTGATGTTGTCCACCACGGTGTATTGAGCGTACTGGTTGACGATGCACTGGGCTCGCTGCCGGAACTGTTTGCTGTCTTGTGGCGTCCACCAGTTCTTCAGATTGCCCTGTGCATCGAACTGACGGCCTTCGTCGTCAAAGCCGTGGATCAATTCATGGCCAATCGTGCCACCCGTATTACCGTAGCCAGGTGCATCGTCCATCTTGGGGTCGAACAGCGGGGCCTGCAATACGCCGGCGGGGAAGTTGATGTCGTTCATCTGCGCGCTGTAGTACGCGTTGACCGTGGGTGGTGTCATGCCCCACTCGCCACGGTCCAGCGGCTTGCCAATCTTGTTCAGCTGGCGGCGCACCTCAAACTGCGTGGCGCGTTGGACATTGCCATAGAAGTCATCGCGCGCAATGGACACGCTGCTGTAGTCGCGCCACTTGTCCGGGTAGCCTATCTTGTTGACGATGGCCTTGAGCTTTTCTGTCGCCTTGGCCTTGGTGGCAGGGCTCATCCAGTCCAGATGCTGGAGTTCGTCCTGCATCGCCTGCTCGATCTGCTCGGTCATCACCAGCGTGCGTTTTTTGAGTTCCGGGCCAAAGGCTCGGTCCACAAATTCCTGACCCAGGGCCTCACCCAGTTGCGCATCTACCAGGGCCACACAACGCTTCCAGCGCGGCGGCTGCGACGGTGTGCCCTGCAAAGTCTTGCTGAAAAAGTTGAAGTCTTCTGTGGCAAAGGCCTTGGACAGTGCGAAAGCCTGTGCGTGCACCACCTGCCAGCGCAGGTAGACCTTGATCTCGTTCAGGCTGCTGGTCTGCCAGTGGCGTGCCAGAGTTTGGTAGAACCTGGGTTCGGTCACATTGAGGGTACGCACCTCTGGCAAGCCCACTGTTCGCAGGTACACGCCCCAGTCAAAACCTGGAGTCAAAGCCTGTAGTATGGCCACGTCCATCGTGTGGAACAGTTTGTAGGGATCGCGCCGGTCCAGCACGGACAGCGTGGCGCGGGCAAGCAGGGTTTCGGTGCGCATAACGGTAGCAGCGTGCTGCTGCGCCAGCGCAGGGCTGTCGCCCATCAGGGCAAACATGCGTGCGATATGGGCACGGTACTGGGCTCGCAGGTCTTTGGACTTGGCATCCGTCTTGGTGTAGTAGTCACGGTCCGGCAGGCTCAGACCACCGCCTGTGGCGAAGGCGATCACGTTGGACGAGTTAGAGAAATCCTGCTCCGAGCCAAAACCAAAATACAGGCCATTGCTGGCGATGGACAGGTGCAGCGAGGCCAGCACGGCGGGCAGCTCGGCCTTGCTCTGCATGGCAGCAATGCGTTCCAACATGGGCTGCAGGGGTGCGGCACCGCTTTGCTCCACGGCCTCTTCGTTCATGCAGGCGGCGTAGTAGTCGCCAATTTTCTGCTGGCTGGCGGTGTTGCCCGTTGTCTTGGTTGAAAGCGCATCCAGAATGCCCCACAGGAAGCGCTGGTTGTCCTGGTACAGCTTGCCGTAGACGCTCCAGCGGGATTGATCTGCAGGAATAGGGTTGTTCTGTATCCAGCCGCCGCAGCTGTACTGGTAGAAGTCTTCGCAAGGGTTGGCCGTTTTGTCCAGGGCCAACACGTCCAGCCCCGGTGTGTAGGGAAACTCCGTAAGTGGTTGGTCTTGTGCCGCACTGGGGGCACTCACCCACAGGGTTTGGGACATCAGCAGGGCAAGAAGGGTACGGCGCACAGAGATTGACCCCCCAATGGGTTGGACTAGTCGATGGGTTAGGAGCAGATTATGCGGCGCTCAGGCTGGCTAGCAGACCCTGCAGCATGCTGCCGCGCCTCAGTGTGGCACGGGTGCGCAGCTTGCGCTCCAGCACGGCGTTGGAAAACTTGGATTGGCTTTGTCGCGACTGGCAGATCCAGTACAACTCTTGGCCGTCGCATAAAAAATCGTCTTGCGGATTGCGCAGCGGTGCAAGGGCCGCTTCGTCAGCCGCCGTCAGTGCCCGCTGCAAAAAGGCGACGTTGATATCACCATCTGGCCCGATGCGGCTGCGCAATGCCGCGGCGTGATCGGCAATAGCCTGCAGCTGGGGCACTGTGCGCACAAAGACCTCGGTACGAAAACCCAGCAGCGGCTCCAACCCGTCCTCCATGGCCGTGGCCAGGCGCGCCGAGGATACCTCGGGCGACTGAAACAACACATTGCCGCTGTTGATATGGGTGCTGACGGGGGCATGACCTAACGTTCGCACGTGCTCGGCCAGGTCCACCATCTTGATAAAGCGGCCGGTGACGTTGATGGCCCGCAGAAATGCGATGTACTGTGGCAAAAAAGCTCTCTAGGCTTTCGCTACAGGCTTGGCTACGCGAACATAGTAGTTGTCAAACTCACCCTGGCCCAGCAGTTCAAAACCATGGCGCAGGTAGAAGCGATTGGAGTCGCTGCCCTTCAACGCACGCAGGTGCACGGATTTGCCTTCTGCATCAGCCCGCGCACAGACATGTGCCAGCACGGCGGCACCGATACCCTTGCCCTGATGGTCGGGCTGGATGTACAGGTGGTCCAGCAACAGCCGCGCGGCTTGTGGTTTGACAACCAAAGCACCTACGCGTGTGCCCTCCCACTCGATGTGTTGTGTGTGCACCGGCTCGAAGCTGTCCAGAAAGCGGTCACGCGCGCGAATGCGATCAAAGCGCCCTATGCGCTCCAGGCTTTCACGCATGACGACCAGTCGCAAGGCCACCAAGGCCTCTGCATCCTTGGCTGTGGCAGGTACAAAGACCAATGGGGGGGTTGTATTGGTTTGCATGTGCTACGCCTACCAGGTCTTGGCGGCAGCCACTAGGGTTACGGTTGCCAATTCGCCGTTGGCCCGGCGCAGCTTCAGCTGCAACGACTGGCCGATGTCTTTTTCCACATGAGCCTTCAGCTCCTTGCCTTTGGCGCCGGATACGGGTTTGCCAGCCACTTCGAGGATCTCGTCCCCCGACGCAAGACCTGCCAAGGCTGCTGGAGAGGTAGGCGACACGCTGTCGATCTTGACCGAGCGCAGCGTAGGATTCCAGAACTTTCCATCGCCGTCAATGCTGAGGGCGAAACCGAAGAAACCACGTTCACCCGCCCAAACGGCCGACGACAGTGAGAGAAATAGCGCCAATAGCGCCCATGAGAATTTTTTTTGCATGGGCTACTCTACCAGCCTGGCACCGCTCTCAAACCATTGCTTCACCAACGCACGCTCGGCATCCGTGATTCCGGTTGCATTGTTCAGGGGCATGGCTTTGGTAACGACCACCTGCTGGTAGATAGCCTGGGCATTGCGCTGGATGCCCTCCTTGGAATCCAGGCGCACGTTTTTCATCTGCATCTGCTCACCGTGGCACATGGTGCAGCGCTGGTCCATGACCGCCTGGAGGCTCTTGTGCGTAATTTGAGCTGTAGCCCCCGCACTTGCTGATGGTGTCGCTACTGAATTCGTAGCAGATACTGCAGCAGCGGGAGCAGGCCTCAGCCACACCACAACCGCCAAGAGGGCCAGCACACCCACCAGCGCATAAGGCCAAGGGTGACCATTGCGCCCCAGCTTGAAGCCATGGCGCAGCACAAAAAACTGGCGAATGGCGGCGCCCGCAAACATCATGGCTACCAGCACCACCCAATTCTGCGGGTGGGTGTAGGTAAAGCTGTAGTGGCCGCTGAGCATGGCAAACAGCACCGGCAGCGTGAAATAGGTGTTGTGCACACTGCGCTGCTTGCCGCGCTTGCCGTGAATGGGGTCCACTGGCTCACCAGCCTGAATGCTGGCGACCATCTTGCGCTGGCCGGGAATGATCCAGTGCGCCACATTGGCAGTCATGGCCGTAGCCAGCATGGCGCCTACCAGCAAGAAAGCCGCGCGCCCGGCAAACCAGTGGCAGGCCAGCCAGGCGGCAATCACCACCAGCACGCCGACCAGCGCGCCCACAATGGCGTCACCGTGTTTGCGCTGGGCAAAGACGCGGCAAATGCCGTCATACGCCAGCCAGAACACCACCAAAAAGCCCAGCGCGACGGTGATGGCTGCGGCTGGCGACCAGTCCATCACCGACTTGTCGATCAGATAAGTGCCCGCACTCCACAGGTAGGAGACGGTGAACAGCGCAAAGCCGCTGAGCCAGGTGCTATAGCTCTCCCAGTAAAACCAGTGCAGGTGTTTGGGCAGTTGGGGCGGTGCACCGGCGAACTTGACCGGGTGGTAGAAGCCGCCGCCGTGAACGGCCCACAACTCGCCGCTGACGCCCTGGCGTTTGAGGTCTTCGTCTTCTGGCGGCGTGAGGCTGCTGTCCAGAAACACAAAATAGAAGGAAGAGCCGATCCAGGCAATGGCGGTGATGACATGGACCCAACGCAGCAGCAGGTTGGCCCAATCGAGCAAGTAACTTTCCATGCGGTGTGTTCTCGGAGACAGTTTTAATAAAGTGTATACAGTTTTGCCGTGCGCTGGCGGTTCAGCCGGAAATTTGCAATATCTGTGCCGCCACCGCTACTGCAATCACTTCCGGCTCCTTGCCCGCTATGCCCGGCACGCCAACCGGGCAGGTGACATGGGCCAGCTCGGCTTCGGTAAACCCACGCGCCGCTAATCGGTGGCGAAAGGATGCCCACTTGGTCTTGCTGCCAATCAGACCCACGTAGGGCAGATCCCCCTGCGCGCGCTGGCGCGCCAGGCAGGCAGCCACCACGTCCAGGTCTTCGGCGTGGCTGAAGCTCATGATCAAAACGCGGGAACGGGGCAGTAGATCGGCCACTGCCGCGTGCACGGGGTCGGAATATTCGCACTGCACGTTGTCAGGAAGATCCGTCGGGAATATTTCATCGCGGCTGTCCACCCAGGTCAGCTGCATGGGCAAGTTGGCCAGCACCTGCACCACCGCACGCCCTACATGTCCACCGCCAAACAACGCCACCGGCACGTCCGCTGCGCGTAGCCGCTGTTGCAGCGCCATTGCATCCGCCGCATCGACCCTCTCAAAATGTAAAACCATCTCGCCACCGCAACACTGGCCCAGGGTGGGGCCCAGCGCGTAACGCACCACCGCATCTCCCCGTCCGTGTTGCAGCAATGCGCGGGCGTGGGCCATAGCGTCAAATTCCAGGCGCCCACCGCCCACCGTGGCGATGGCGTGGCTGGCAAACACCGCCATCCAGGTACCGGCTTCCCGCGGCGCAGAGCCACGGGTGGACTGCACGGTCACCAGCACGCAGGGCTCCCGCTGGAGTTGTTCATACAAAGCCGACAGCAATCTCACATTCAGATACCTTTTTGGGGGCTTGCTGCCCGTGGCAGACTACACAATCCCGGACAGTATGCCCCGCCCCCGGGGCCAAGACCCTTCAAAAACCGTAAACATGCTATTGCAAAACTTGTATCGCGCCGGTCTGTGGACAGCCATCGCCACCCTGGTAGTGGGCTGCAGCAACCCACCGCCTACAGCACCCCCGCCAGCCGCAACCTCTACACCGGAGAAGGCGCCAGCGGTTACGCCACCCGCAGCGGCCACTACGGGTATCTCGACACGGACCTCGTATGCCGCCACGCCGCGCGACTACCGCCGTGACGGTGCGGCCCACCTGTACGCCCGCAACAGCCAGCGCATCTTCGCCGGCAAGTTACCGCCCCTGCTGTATGCCGTGGGCGTGGTTCAGGTAGACATTAATGCCAGCGGTGCCGTGACAGCTATTCGATGGATGCGCGCACCCAAACACGCCCCCGAGGTGGTGGCCGAGATCGAACGCGCCGTCCGCGCAGCAGCGCCCTTCCCCGCCCCCATCAAGCTCGGCAAGGTCACCTACACGGACACCTGGCTGTGGCACAAGAGCGGCCAGTTTCAATTGGATACGCTGACCGAAGGGCAGTTGTAGCCCAGTAATCTCGCGCTGGCTGGCGGCATTTCGCGCCGCTATTTGCCATTTCGTCTCAAAGCAGCTGCGGTAAAGGCGCGGCGTTCAGACACTGCAGTCCTCATTCATTTTTACGAGGACGCAGACATGCACCACCACTCCACTCTCTCCCGCCACTTGCGCAACATCACACTGGCAGCCAGCCTGGTCGCACTGGGCAGTACCGCAGCATGGGCCGCGCCCGAGGCGCAGTTCCAGGTGGCGTTCAAACACTTCATACAAGCCAGCAGCGGTGACTCGGCCGCCATCGAACAGGCTGCTGAAGCCTTCTCCGGACTGCTCAAGGGCGAGCCGGCCAACCCGGTGCTGATGGCCTACGCCGGTTCTGCAACCGCCATGAAAGCCGCCACAACCATGCTGCCCTGGAAAAAGATGACCTATGCCGAGGATGGCCTGGCGCAGCTTGACAAGGCGCTGGCCATGCTCAGCCCAGCCCATGACGCACCGGTGCAACACGGCACACCGGGTGTATTGGAAGTGAAGTTCGTGGCGTCCAACACCTTTTTGGCGGTACCAGGCTTCATGAACCGCAACGAGCGCGGCGCCAAGCTACTGGGCGAGGTAGTTGACAGCCCACTGCTGGCCTCCGCTCCCTTGCCATTCAAAGGTTCGGTGTGGTTGCTTGCTGCCAAGCAAGCGAGCAAGACCAAAAACACGGCCGAAGCAAAACGGTACCTGGACCTGATCGTGCAGCAGCAAGCCCCCCAGGCCGCACAAGCTGAAGCGATGTTGAAGAACATCTCGTCGTCATGAACGCCGCAACGCAATCCAACCACCACCAAGCAGTGGTGTCCATGCATGGCGTGTTCAAGACCTACCGGCTGGGCCAGCACGTGATACCCGCCTTGCAGGGTGTTGATCTAACCGTGCAGCGGGGCGAATTGCTGGCGCTGACCGGTCCTTCGGGCAGTGGCAAGAGCACCATCCTCAACCTGTGCGGCCTGATCGACACACCGGACTCGGGTGAAATCGCTCTGGGGGGACAAGCCATCGGCGGCCTGGATGAAAACCAGCGCACCTTGTTGCGCCGCGATGCACTGGGCTTTGTGTTCCAGAGTTTCAACCTGGTGCCTGTGATGACGGTGGCCGAGAACGTGGACTATCCGCTGTTCCTGGCCGGAGTGCCCGTTGCCGAGCGGCGCGAGCGTGTGGCCGCACAGCTGGCCGCTGTGGGCCTGCAAGACCATGCCAACCACCGCCCTGACGCATTGTCGGGCGGCCAGCGCCAACGGGTGGCAATAGCCCGGGCGCTGATCAAGCGCCCACGCCTGGTGATTGCAGACGAGCCTACGGCCAGCCTGGACTCGCACACCGCCGATCAGGTGCTGGACCTGATGCGTGAACGCGGCCGCGCCGAGGGTGCCGCCTTTGTGATCGCCACCCACGACAGCCGCCTGACCCGCCGCTGCGACCGTGTGGTGGCCCTTCTGGACGGGAAGATTCAATGAACACCGCAATGAACATGTGGCTCAAATTCGCCATACAAAACACGCTGCGCAACCGCCGCCGCTCGCTGGTGACCGTGTCGATCGCCGCGCTGGGCACGGCCGCCATTTTGCTGGCCGGTGGCTTTGCGCTGTTCACCTACGAAGCTTTGGCCCAGGCGGCAGCACGCACCACTGGTCATTTGATCCTGGGCAAGCCGGACCAGTTTGCGCGGGATGAAGACATGCCTCTGCAACACGGGTTGGAAGATGTAGCCGCCCTGCGCACGCAGGTGCTCGCTGATCCCGCAGTGCGCCAGGTATTGCCCAAAGTGGAGTTCAGCGGCCTTATCAGCAACGGGGAAAAATCCACGGTCATGATGGCCACCGGTGTGGACCCGGACGGCGAGTTTGCTGTCAAAGGCCCCTTCTTGACCATGACCGAGGGCAAGGTGCTGGTGTCGGGCAGCCCAGAGGCTGAGGTCATGCTGGGCGCCGGTTTGGCCCGCAGCCTCAAGGCCACGCCGGGCAGCAGCCTGACGCTGCTGGCCAGCACGGCAGAAGGCGCCATGAACGCCATGGATGTGCGGGTGAAGGGCATCTTTTCCACCGGCGTACCGGACATTGACAAGCGCCTGGTCTACACGGACATCGTCACCGCGCAAAAGCTTTTGGTGACGCAACGCGTATCCAGCCTAGGCATTTTTTTAGACCGCATGGAATCCACCGAAGCCGTGCAACAGCGCCTGGCCGCACAGTACCCGCAACTGACGCTGCAGACCTGGATGGACCAGGCCTTCTTCTACAAATCCGTGCGGGACTTGTACAACCGCATCTTCGGCGCACTGGGACTGATCATTGGAGTCATCGTGGTTTTTGTGGTGACCAACGCCATGGCCATGACAATCATCGAGCGCACCCGCGAGATCGGCACACTGCGCGCCTTGGGCACCCTGCCCGGCCAACTGTTGCGCACACTGGCGCTGGAGGGCATGGTACTGGGTGGTGTAGGTGCGGTGGCGGGCGCTGCTCTGTCACTGGGCATCTCCTTAATGCTGTATATCGTGCCGGTCACCATGCCACCACCACCCGGTCGCTCGGTCGGGTATCCGCTGAACATTGCCATCGACCCGATGATGTACATCGTCACACTGGCCGCCATGGTGCTGCTGACCATGTTGGCGTCCAGCTTAGTGGCGCGCAAGACGGTGCATATGCCGGTGGTTGATGCACTGGCCCATACCTAGGCCCAAACGCCTTCGATACCACTCCCGAATTGATAGCAACAGAGTCAATGAATTCGAGGGCTGGGTGTCGATTTCGTCTAAACACATTCTGCAAGAACACCATGAAACTCCTTTACCAAACCCTGGCTGCACTAGCGGTGGCCGCTGCCTCAACGGCACCCGCCTTGGCGCAAGACATCACTGCGCTGCTGAAAGAAGCCGACCGCTACCGCATGAGCGCCGAGAACCTGCAGGTTGACACCCAGGTCACCGTTTTCAACACCGATGGCAGCCAGGACAAGGAGCGCCGCTACACGGTGTTCGCCCAGTCCGAACGCAAGTCTCTTGTAGTGATGCAAAGCCCGGTCGAAAAAGGGCAAAAGGTGTTGATGCTGGCCGACGACTTCTGGCTGCTGATGCCCAACACCCAACGCCCCATGCGCATCACCCCCATGCAAAAGCTGTTGGGCGATGCTTCCACCGGCGACATTGCCACCATGAACTGGGCCGGTGATTACACTGGCACCGTGGTGGGTGAAGAGCCCTGTGCACCGACCAGCACCGACAGTAACAAGACCACCTGCCTGCACCTGAGCCTGCAGGCCAACCGCAAAGGAGTGACCTACCAGCGCATTGAATTGTGGATTGGCAAGACCCGCCACGAGCCGGTGCGCGCCGACCTGTTTGTTCAGTCCGACAAGCTGGCCAAGCAGGCACGTTTTGTGATGGACAAACCCTCCAACCCGACCACTGTTTCCGAGATGGTGCTGGTAGACCAGTTGAGCAACAAGAAGGAAACCCGCATCAAGTACCTGGCCCGCAAGGACCGCACGGTGCCCGCGGAATGGCTTAACCCCATGTTCCTGGCCCGCAACCCGGCGCTGGAGTAGAGCATGGTCACTCTTCTACTGCGCCGGACCGTGCTTGCCGTGCTGGGAGCCTGTTCACTGGCAGGTGCGACCCACGGAGCTGAGGTGTCAGGCCAAGTGCGCGCCGCCTGGGTGGACCGCCAGATTGCCGACGCTGGCCCCTTGGCTCAGGCCAACCAATTGCAGGCAGGCACGGCCAGCATCGAACCCTCGGCTGCCACCGTTCAAGCCGAGTTGCGCGCATCCGCCAGCGCGGGCCCGCTCACACTCCACACGGTTGCGACCGTGCAGGCCCGCAGCCCGCATGGAGGCACCACCACCAGCGATGGCTGGTTCAACGAGGCCTACGCAGCCGGCAAGGCCCTGGGCTGGCAGTGGAGCGCAGGCAAAAAAGTCGTGTCGTGGGACGTGGGCTACGGCTTCAGACCCAATGACATGGTCCAGCAGGAGGTGCGACGCACACTGGCGTCTGAAGCCCTGAGTGGCAAACCCCTGTTGATGGCTGAACACTTCGACGCCGACACCGCGTGGTCGCTGGTATGGGTGAACCCACTGGAGGAGCGTTCCCACACCGGCGCCAAAGAGGCGGCGCTCGCCGCACGCGTGTACCGCCGCGCCGGTGCAGTGGACTTGCATGGGTTTGCACGCCATGGGGAAAACACCGGCACCAGCGTGGGCGCCGCCGCTTCCTGGGTAGCCACTGACGCACTGGAGCTGCATGCATCCGTGCGCAACTACCAGCATGCCAATAGCCTGACCAGCAGCAGCACCGGCACAGCGCTGTCCAGCACCAACCCCTGGCAGGCCATGCGCACCGGCGCAGGCCAGCAATGGCTGGTAGGTGGCACCTGGACCCATGAGAGCCAGATCGGTGTGATGGTGGAAGCCTGGCATGACGACACCGCGCTGAGCGACACCCAGTGGAGCGACTGGGCCGCACGCAACAAGGCCCTGCCCCTGTGGCTGAACCGGCGCGTACCGACATCGGCCGTAGCCGGCAATCTGGCGTGGCAAGGCAATGCCTTTGGCGCGTCCAACAACCTGCGCCAGGACAATGTGTTTGTGCGTCTGAGCTGGCAGCATGAACGCTGGCAAACCGCACTGGATGTGCTCTACACGCCCACGGACCAGGGGACCATGAGCACCGCTTCGGTGCTGTGGAATGGTGACCACATCAAGCTGGAGGCGGGCCTGCGTGTGAATGGCGGGCCAGACAGTGCGATCGTGCGCCAGCTACCGGTGCAGCGCCAGGGCTACCTGGTGGCAACCTGGGCGTTTTGACTGTCCCCCGGGCCGCTGGACAACTTGCGTGCCAGCCGCGGGTCTACGTGGACTCTGCCTGTGCAACACGGGCCAACTGTGCGTCTTGCAGGGCCAGGTTGGCCAGGGTCACGGCAGCCTGTGCGGCCAGCGCCTCCACCAGCGGCACCAGTTCGGCGGGGAATGGGATCACCGCACCGGTTTCGGCATCGAGCTTGTTGATGAACTGCAAGACACCCACAACCTCGCCGCCACGTGGAATCAGGGGCACGGTCAGCGTGGACACAGTCCTGAAGCCCGTGGCCTCGTCAAAGCTACGGGTACCAGAAAGGTCAAACCGGTCTTCGGCGTACACATTGTCGATCCGCACGGACTGCTTGTGGTTGGCACACCAGGTAGCCGCGAATCGCCCATTGGGAAGGCCGGTCGTTGCATCCACCAGAGGGATTTCTTGGTCTGCCAATTCGTCACCGCGGGTGCGCATGCTGAAGCGCAGGGTCTGGCGGTCGGTGCGCAGGTAGAGCGTGGCGGCGTCACAGTGCAACAGGCGCCGCCCTTCAAACAGGGTGTGCCGGATCAGCGCCGTGCGGTCACGCTTCATCGACATCAGAAGACCGTTTTCGATGAGCATGTTGAGCTTGGCCGTGCGGGCCTGCACTTCGCGCTCCAGGTTGTTTTGGATGTCCTGGCTGGCTTTGTAGATGTCGTGGATGGTCAACAGGTTGCGCACACGCAGCGCCACGTCGATGGGGTCAATGGGGCGCACCACATGGTCGTTGGCGCCGGCCAGCAGTCCGGCGTTGCACAGCTCGGCCAAGCCATCGTCGCTGATCGCCAGAATGGGTAACTCAGCTGCGGAAAAAGTCTCGCGTATCAGGTAGATGGCCTTCAGACCATCCAGGTGCGGCATGCGCAGGTCGACCAGCATGGCGTCGAAACGGGTGGTGCTGAGTGTGGTCAGCAGGTGGCGCGGCTCGGTGATGGGGGTCACTGACTGATAACCCATGCCCTCCAGCAGGTTGACTACACTGGCCACATCGACTGCGGAATCATTGAATACCAGAATGCGGCTGTGCGCGTGTTCGGGTGCTGCGGTGTATTTCTTCTTGGTGTTCACGGTGGTGGGCCCTGTGTCGTGTTTCCCATGGCGGGCCCCCATTTTCGCCCAGACCGTAAAACAGTCGGCCCGTGCCTACTGGTTAGGACTTTCCGCAGGCAGCGCGAGCAGTGCACTTCGCAGGTCTTTGCGTTTGGTTTTGGGGTCCATCCATATCTTGAAGAATGCTTCGCTGAAAGCGATATCGGCAGACTCACCGATCAACTTGCCATTCAGAAAGAACCGCACACCCGCGCTGGGCAGGTGAACACCGGTCAGACGATCCCCTGCCTTGACATCCACAAAAATTGAATCCATCAACGTTGACCAGGCAGCAATCTGCTCGGGTGACGATGTCGAGATGCGCTGCAACTCGACCAGCGACGTATTGGTGATGTCCTTGGCCTTTACCGTGGTCGCGTAACGTATTTCCAAAGCAAAGGGCTTCGAGAACGCAAATGGGGTCTGCGCATTGGCGAGCCACAACGTCGCGTCGTAGGCTTTGAAACCGAAGAAGCGCAGCGCGCCCGAACCCTTGGGAATCCAGCCACTGCCATAGGTCGCAAGCTCCGTTGGCACCTCGGCGCTGGTACCTGCAGTGATTGCAACAGCCTGGGCCGTGGCAGCCGGGCCATACACAAAGCCAGCCCCCCCTAAGACCAGCACAGCGACAGCGTGCAAAGATGACTTGCGCATAGGTTTACTCCACAAAAAGAACGGCTGGCTTCACCAATAAAACCAACATGTGCAAAATAATACCACTCAGTTCATTTTTATGCCAATCGGTAATTTTGAACCTTTGTCGCCATGTGTTTACGAGGACACTTGTAATAGACTGTTACAAGAGGCAGCCAATTGAGAGATGCCCTGCTTAACCTATAGAACCGTCACACATGAAAAACTACGCATTGAAATCGGTCGCCAGCGCTATCGCTGGTCTATTGCTCACGGGTGCCGCCTGGGCTGGAGACGCTGACTTCACTTTGGTCAACAAAACCGGGTACACGCTGCGCGAGGTCTACATTTCCCCATCCCACAAGGAAGCCTGGGGGAAAGACCGTTTGGGTGAGGGTTACTTGACCAATGGCAAGAGCCGCCTATTCAAGTTTTCCGACAAAAGCTCCTGCAAACAGGATCTGAAGGTCATTTTTGACGACGACGACTCTTCCGTTGTGTGGGAAGAATTTGACCTCTGTGAACTGAACAAAATCACCCTGAAATACAACCGCAAGACACAAGAAGTGTCTGCCGATACCGAGTAAACCCGGGTACCGCTTCCGTCAGGACCCGCGGTAGGTAGAGTAGCTCCAAGGGCTGACCAGCAGTGGCACGTGGTAGTGCTGGTCAGCGTGGGCCACACCAAAATCCAGGCTGACGTGGTTCAAAAAGTTGGGCTCGGGCAGACTCACGCCGCAGCCCTTGAAATACCCCGCCACGTCAAAAACCAACCGATAGGTTCCCACCTGCAAGTCTGCATGGTCGTACAACATGCCGCCGGGGTTGCGGCCGTCCTGGTTGAGGGTGAAGGACTTCACCAACGTGGCCTGCTCGCCCTGTGTGGTGTATAGCGCCACCTGCATGCCCGCGGCAGGCGTGCCGTGCATGGTGTCCAGTACGTGTGTGCTCAAGCCCATAGCTGGCTCCGGTGTGATTGGTATGGGCAAAGTGTATACACTTTTGCGCCGAGCCGCTATGATGGCCCCATGGACTCCACCACCACTGGCTTCATTGTTGAAGCGCTGACACGCTCCATTGTTGAGCACCGCCTGCAACCCGGCGCCAAGCTGGTGGAGCAGACCCTGGCCGATCAGTTTGGGGTGTCACGCACGCTGATACGCCAGGCCCTGTTCAAACTGTCCCAAAACCGCCTGATCCGCATGGAGCCCGCTCGCGGAGCGTTTGTGGCCGCGCCGTCGATTGCCGAGGCCAAACAGGTGTTTGCCGTGCGCCGCATGCTGGAGGCTGGCATGACCCAGGTCTTTCTCCGCACCGCAACGCAAGAAGACATCGATGCGCTAAAGGACCACATTGCCGAGGAAGAAGCCGCCGTGATGCGCGGCGATGTACCCGGCCGCACTTCGCTGTTGGGGGACTTTCATGTGCGCATGGCGCAACTGATGGGAAACGAGGTGCTGGCCCATCTGCTGATGGACCTGTTGTCGCGCTGCGCACTGATTACGCTGATGTACCAGAGCGCAGGTGCTGCAGAGCATTCACACGAAGAGCACCGCAGCATTGTGGATGCGTTAGAGGCGCGAGACGAAGCCCTGGCCCTGCGCCTGATGGACGAACACCTGCAGCACGTGGAAGCCTCGCTGATGCTGGCGCCCACCGCCTGAACAACACCATGAAACACTACGACTCGACCCAAGCCTATCCGCGTGACCTGGTCGGTTACGGCAAAGATGTACCCCATGCGCAATGGCCCAACGGCGCTCGTATTGCCGTGCAGTTTGTGCTGAACTATGAAGAAGGCGGCGAGAACAGCGTGCTGCATGGCGATGCCGGCTCGGAGCAATTTTTGTCCGAGATGTTCAACCCAGCTAGCTACCCCGAGCGCCACATCAGCATGGAGGGCATCTACGAATATGGCTCGCGTGCGGGGGTGTGGCGCATCCTGCGCGAGTTTGAAAAACGGGGCCTGCCGCTGACCGTTTTTGGCGTGGGCATGGCCCTGGAGCGCCACCCTGAATTGACCAGCGCCTTTGTCGAGCTGGGCCATGAAATTGCCTGCCACGGCTGGCGCTGGATCCACTACCAGAATGTGGATGAGTCCACCGAGCGCCAGCACATGCAACTGGGTATGGCGGCCATCGAGCAGCTCACGGGCCAAAGGCGAGATATGCCAAACGCCGTACACGGCGTGGGCTGGTACACCGGCCGCGACAGCCCGCGCACCCGCCGCCTGGTGGCCGACTACGGCGGTTTCGAATACGACAGCGACTACTACGGTGACGATCTGCCCTTCTGGATGCAGGTGCAAAAGAGCGATGGCACAGTGGTGCCCCAGCTGATCGTGCCCTACACGCTGGATTGCAACGACATGCGGTTTGCACTGCCCCAGGGCTATTCCCACGCCGACCCTTTCTTCCAATACCTGAAAGACACCTTTGACGTGTTGTATGCCGAGGGTGACCCGGCTGGCCACAACCGCCCCGCCATGATGAGCATTGGCATGCACTGCCGCCTGCTGGGACGCCCCGGACGCATCACTGCGCTGCAGCGTTTTCTGGACCACATTGGCCAACACGCCCATGTGTGGGTGGCGCGCCGGGTAGATATTGCGCGGCACTGGAAAGCCACACATCCTTTCACCGCTTAAACGCCATGGCACTGACCCTTTCCCAACTCAACCAGGCAAGCCTGGAAGAAGCCACCCAATGGCTAAGCGGCCTGTACGAACATTCGCCGTGGATTCCCAAAGCCGCATTGCAGCAGCGCCCCTTCGCCAGCCTGGCTCAGCTCAAATATGCGATGGTGGGTGTGCTAAACGCAGCAGGTGTTGACCCGCAGTTGGCGTTGATACGCGCACACCCCGAACTGGCTGGAAAAGCCATGGTGGACAAGAGCCTGACGGCCGAATCCAGCAACGAGCAAAGCAAGGCGGGCCTCACCCACTGCACGCCACACGAGTTCGAAACCATCCAGCAACTCAACCGCGATTACAACGCCCGTTTTGGCTTCCCCTTCATCCTGGCCGTGCGTGGGCCGCGCGGCACGGGGCTCTCCAAGGCAGAAATCATCGCCACGTTTGAGCGGCGCCTGCACGGCCACCCTGACTTTGAGCGCCAGGAGTGTTTGCGCAACATCCACCGCATCGCGGAGATACGCCTGAACGATTTGTTTGGCTACACGCCTGAGCTGGGCAACACCGTGTGGGACTGGCAGGAGGCACTGGCACAACACACCGACCCGGGTTATGCCGAACGGGGCCAACTGACCGTCACCTACCTGACCGACGCCCACCGCGCCTGCGCACAACGCATCAGCATTGACATGCGCCACGCGGGCTGCGATACGGTACACATCGACGCTGTCGGCAATGTGGTGGGTTGTTACAAAAAGGATAGCGCACCAAGTCCATCCGACGGGGGCTACAGGCCAGTTTCTCAAAAGACATTGCTGACCGGCAGCCACTACGACACGGTGCGCAATGGCGGCAAATACGACGGTCGACTGGGCATCTATGTGCCGCTGGCCTGCGTGCAGCAACTGGCCGCTGCGGGAAAACGGTTGCCGTTTGATATCGAGATCGTCGCCTTTGCAGAAGAAGAGGGCCAGCGTTACAAGGCCACCTTCCTGGGCTCCGGCGCGTTGACCGGGCACTTCAACCCGGCCTGGCTGGACCAGGTGGATGTCGATGGCATCAGCATGCGCGCCGCCATGCAACACGCCGGCCTGTGTGTGGACGACATCGCCGGCCTGAAGCGCAATGCCGACGACTACCAAGGCTTTGTGGAAGTGCACATCGAGCAAGGCCCAGTGTTGAACGAGTTGGACATTCCGCTGGGCATCGTGACCTCCATCAATGCCGGTGTGCGTTACCAGTGTGAAGTGACTGGCATGGCCAGCCACGCGGGCACCACACCCATGGACCGCCGGCGCGATGCCGCTGCCGCCGTGGCCGAACTGATGCTGTTTGTGGAGCGGCGTGCAGCGGCTGACGGTGACTCCGTCGGTACGGTCGGCATGCTGCAAGTGCCCAACGGTTCGATCAACGTGGTACCGGGGCGTTGCCTGTTTTCACTGGACTTGCGTGCACCCAGCAATGCGCAGCGCGACAAGCTGGAGGTCGATGTGGTGGCTGAGCTGGCCGCCATCTGCAAGCGGCGCGGTGTGCACCACAGCGTGACCGAGACCATGCGCGCCAGCGCCGCACCCAGCGCACCCGCGTGGCAGGCCCGCTGGGAACGTGCCGTGACCGCCTTGGGTCTTCCACTGCACCACATGCCCAGTGGGGCGGGGCACGACGCAATGAAGCTGCATGAAATCATGCCGCAAGCGATGTTGTTTGTGCGGGGCCTGAACTCCGGCATCAGCCACAACCCGCTGGAATCCACCACCAACGACGATATGCAACTGGCCATCGAAGCCTTTGCCCACTTGCTGGCCGATTTGGCCCAGTCGCCCACAGACTGACCGCACTTCACCCCTTTCTCGTACTAAACACCCATGAACACCTACGAACAACTCGACGCCTGGATCGACACCCACTTTGACGAACAGGTGCGCTTTTTGCAGGAGCTGATACGCGTCCCCACGGACACACCACCCGGCAACAACGCGCCCCACGCAGAACGCACGGCAGAACTGCTGCGTGGCTTTGGTTTTGACGCCGAAAAACACGCCGTGCCTGAGGCCGAGGTGCGCGCCGCCGGACTGGAAAGCATCACCAACCTGGTGGTGCGCCGCAAATACGGCCCTGGCACCACGGTGCTGCTCAACGCCCACGGTGATGTGGTGCCACCGGGCGAAGGGTGGACCAAAGACCCTTACGGCGGTGAAATAGCAGACGGCAAGATTTATGGCCGCGCGGCCGCAGTCAGCAAATGCGACTTCTCTACCTACGCCTTCGCCGTGCGTGCGCTCGAAGCCGTGGCCAAGCCCGTGCAGGGCAGCGTGGAGTTGCTGTTCACCTACGATGAAGAATTCGGCGGCGAGGTCGGCCCGGCATGGCTGCTCAAGCACAATATCATCAAGCCCGACCTGATGGTGGCGGCTGGCTTCAGCTACCAGGTGATCACCGCACACAACGGTTGCCTGCAGATGGAGGTGACCGTACACGGCAAGATGGCCCACGCGGCCATTCCTTCCACCGGCGTGGATGCACTGCACGCGGCCAACCGCATACTGACCGCGCTCTACGCACAGAACACGGTCTACCAGGGCATTGAATCCAAGGTGGAAGGTATCACCCACCCCTACCTGAACATCGGCACGATTGAAGGCGGTACCAACACCAATGTGGTACCCGGGCGCGTCAGCTTCAAGCTGGACCGCCGCATGATCCCCGAAGAGAACCCCACCGAAGTGGAGGCCACGCTACGCCAGCTGATCCAGGACACGGCTGCGACCCTGCCCGGCATTACGGTAGACATCAAGCGCATTCTGCTGGCGCGCGCACTGCAACCCTTGGCCGGCAACCGCCCGCTGGTGGACGCCATCCAGAAACACGGCGAACAAGTCTTTGGTGAGCCCATCCCTGCCATGGGCACACCGCTGTACACGGATGTGCGCCTGTTTTGCGAAGCCGGCATTCCCGGTGTTATCTATGGCGCGGGCCCGCGCACCGTGCTGGAATCCCACGCCAAGCGCGCCGATGAACGGCTGGACTTGGCAGACCTGCGCCGTGCCACCAAGGTGATGGCGCGCACCTTGCTGGATTTGCTCAAACCCTAAGATTTTTACTCCACGCCCCATAACTGGGCATTTTTCTTGCTTCAGCCATTGCATCTGTAAACCTTGAAGGACTCTCCATGAAAAAACGCCAGTTTCTCCACGCCACAGCATTTGCGGTAGCCACCCTGGCAGCGGGCTCCGCGCTCGCCCAGACTACGCCCATCAAGTTCCAACTGGACTGGCGTTTTGAGGGTCCTGCGGCACTGTTCCTGACCCCAGCCGCCAAGGGTTATTTCAAAGACGCCAAGCTGGATGTAACCATCGATGCCGGCAACGGCTCCGGCGGCACGGTTACGCGCGTGGCATCCGGCGCATACGACATCGGCTTTGCCGACATGGCTGCACTGATGGAGTTCCACGCCAACAACACCGATGCCCCGAACAAGCCGGTAGCCATCATGGTGGTTTACAACGATACGCCCGCTTCGGTGATGGCGCTCAAGAAGTCCGGCATCAAAACTCCCGCCGACCTCAACGGTAAGAAACTTGGTGCGCCCGTGTTTGACGCTGGCCGCCGGGCCTTCCCCATCTTTGCCAAGGCGAACAACATCACAGGGGTGCAGTGGACCGCAATGGACCCTCCCCTGCGCGAAACCATGCTGGCCCGCGGTGACGTCGATGCCATCACCGGCTTTACCTTCACATCGCTGCTGAACCTGGAAGCCCGTGGCGTGAAGCTGGAGGACGTGGTGGTGCTGCCTTACCCGCAGTTCGGCGTGAAGCTGTATGGCAACGCCATCATCGCCTCGCCCAAGATCCTGAAAGAGAACCCGGAGGCTGTGAAAGCCTTTCTGGCGGCATTTGCCAAAGGCGTGAAGGAGGTGATCGCCAACCCCGCAGCCGCCATTGCCGACGTGAAGGCGCGGGATGGCATCATCAACACCGAGCTTGAAACCCGCCGCCTCAAACTGGCTATTGACACCGCAGTGAACAGCGCCAATGCCCGCGCCGAAGGTTTTGGCCAGGTCAGCGGGCCCCGCCTGTCCCTGATGGCATCGCAAGTGTCGGACGCCTTCAACACCAAGACCCGCGTCAACCCTGATGCGGTGTGGAATGGCAGCTTCCTGCCATCCAAGGCTGTGCTCGACGTATTGCCGAAAAAGTAAGTACGCCATGCTTGCGCCCGCATCCCCCTGGTTTGTCGACTTTCAGGACGTCTGGCTGGCCTACAACGCTGAGCTGCTTCAGCAACAGCACTTCGCGGTAGAAGCCATAGACCTGAAGGTGCGCCAAGGCGAGTTCATCGCCATCGTTGGCCCGTCGGGCTGTGGCAAGTCCACCTTCATGAAGCTCACCACCGGTCTGAAGATGCCATCCAAGGGCAAGATCCTGATCGACAACCAGCCTGTGACGGGGCCGCTCAAAATTTCAGGCATGGCGTTCCAGGCACCGTCGCTGCTGCCCTGGCGCACCACGGTGGCCAACGTGCTCTTGCCGCTTGAAATTGTGGAGCCCTACCGGAGCAACTTCAAGGCCAAGCGTAAGGAATACGAAGAACGCGCCCGCAAGCTGTTGCAGAAGGTTGGCCTGGGTGGCTATGAAGACAAATTCCCTTGGCAACTGTCGGGCGGCATGCAGCAGCGTGCAAGCATTTGCCGTGCGCTGATCCACGAACCCAAGATGCTGCTGTTGGACGAGCCCTTTGGTGCGCTGGACGCCTTCACCCGCGAAGAACTGTGGTGCATCTTGCGCGACCTGTGGACCGAGCAGCAGTTCAACGTGATATTGGTCACGCACGACCTGCGTGAGTCGGTGTTCCTGGCCGATACGGTCTATGTGATGAGCAAGAGTCCCGGCAGATTTGTGGTGAAAAAAGAGATCAGCCTGCCACGCCCGCGCGACCTGGAGATCACCTACACCGCCGAGTTCACCGACATCGTCCACGAGTTGCGCGGACACATCGGTGCCATGCGCAAAACCGTCTTGAACACCGCAGGGGCCGCGCAATGAATCAGAAACAAGTGGAACGTTGGTCCCCATGGGTCCTGCTGGTCGCAGTGATCTTGCTATGGCAAGCTGCGTGTACGGTCTTTGCGGTCTCCGAATTCATTTTCCCAAGCCCATGGCGCATCTGGACACAGTTCTGGGAGTTCAAGGGCATCATTGCAGGCCACGCCTGGCGCACCTATTGGGTCACGATGGCGGGTTTTGGCATTGCCATCGTGGTTGGGGTTCTGCTGGGCTTTGTGATCGGCAGTTCGCGCCTGGCTTATGCGGCGGTCTACCCACTGATGACGGCCTTCAACGCGCTGCCCAAGGCTGCATTTGTGCCGATTCTGGTGGTGTGGTTTGGTATCGGCGTGGGGCCTGCCATTCTCACGGCCTTCCTTATCAGTTTTTTCCCCATCATGGTCAACATTGCCACCGGGCTGGCCACGCTGGAGCCCGAGCTGGAAGATGTGCTGCGCGTGTTGGGAGCCAAGCGCTGGGATGTGCTGGTCAAAGTGGGCCTGCCCCGCTCCATGCCCTACTTCTATGGCTCGCTCAAGGTCGCCATCACACTGGCGTTTGTGGGAACAACCGTGTCGGAGATGACAGCCGCCAATGAAGGTATCGGCTACCTGCTGATCAGCGCAGGCTCTGCCATGCAGATGGGTCTGGCTTTTGCCGGCCTGGTGGTGGTGGGTGCGATGGCCATGGTCATGTACGAGCTGTTCAGTGCCATCGAAAAGCACACGACCGGCTGGGCGCACCGCGGTTCGCAAAACACCTGAGCCCGTCCTATGCCATGGCAAGCCCGGCTGCAGCTGGACTACACCCTTGAGGCTGGCCGCACCGTGGCCCGCCACAGCCACAGCGGTCCGCTGCGCATCCTGCAGAGCCTGTACCCGGAGGGTGATGCGGTATGCCATAACGTGCTGGTGCATCCGCCCGGTGGCCTGGTCGGTGGCGACACCTTGGACATCACGGTTCAGGCGCAGGCCGGCAGCCATGCACTGATCACCACACCCGGCGCCAGCCGCTTCTACCGGTCGGACGGGCAAACGGCCCTGCAGAAGACCCATATCCGACTGGAAGACGGCGCGCGCCTGGAATGGCTGCCCCTGGAGGCCATCTGTTACAGCGCCTGCCTGGCCGAGAACCGCCTCACCCTGGAACTGGCGCCCGACGCCGAGCTGATGGGCTGGGACGTCACGGCGCTGGGTCTGCCCCTGGCCAACCAGCCGTTTGACAAGGGCCAGTTGCAGCAGCACATCGAAATGCCCGGCGTCTGGCTGGAGCGCGGCACCGTAGCCGCCCATGACACGCGACTGCTGAACAGCCCGGCAGGTCTGGCCGGGCACAAATGCATGGCGTCTTTCTTCTTCCTGTCTGGACAGCCGATTCCCCGCGAGCGGCGCGAACGCGCACTGGACAGCGCACGCGCCGTCATCGCCCAGCACACACTGGCCGGCACGGCGGGTGCCACCAGCCCACACCCGCAGGTGCTGGTGGTGCGCGTGCTGGCGCCGGTGGTGGAGCCCGCCATGGCCCTGCTGCGGACGCTGCGCAACACCTGGCGGCAGGAACTTTGGGCCAAATCAGCCTCTAGCCCCCGCATTTGGTCTATGTAGTGCTATCATTTTCATAACAAACGGCAGTGGTAGCCCCGGCAACCCCTGCACTTCGCATGGTTTTGGAGCACACTGTGCCGATCTGATGGCCATACTGGAAGACGATTTTTCAAGTTGCTCCGCCTTGGTGGTGGACGGCAATCCCACGTCCCGCTCTATCCTGGTGTCGCAGCTGCGCGACTTTGGGGTGGGCTCCGTGGTGCAGAGTGCCAGGGCGTCTGATGCGCGCCGTCAGCTTGAGTTTCGCGCCTTCGATTTTGTGCTGTGCGAATTGCATTTCGCCGACGAGAACAATTCGGGTCAGGACCTGCTGGATGACCTGCGACGCAACCAGTTGCTGCCCTACTCCACCATCTTCATCATGGTCACCGGCGAGGCAACCTATGCCAAGGTGGCAGAAGCCGCCGAATCGGCCTTGGACGGTTACTTGCTGAAACCGCACAAGGCAGCCCACCTGGGAGAGCGCTTGCGCCAGGCGCGTGTGCGCAAGCTTTCGCTGCAAGGTATCTTCACCGCCATCGAGAACGAAGATTTTGAAACGGCAGCCAAGCTGTGCATGGAACGCTTCGAGTCCAAGGGCAAGTTTTGGCTTTACGCCGCGCGCGTAGGAGCCGAATTGCTGCTTCGCATCGGTCGCCCCGGCGAAGCGCAAAAGCTGTACCAGGCCGTGGTTGCCGCCAAAACGATGCCATGGGCACGACTGGGTGTAGCACGGGCGCAGTTGGACGCAGGTCAAACCACCCAGGCAACCAGTACGCTGGAAAACCTGATCAGCGCAGACCCCAACTACAGCGATGCCTATGACGTCATGGGGCGCGCCCAGTTTGAACTGGGCAAATTCGATAAAGCGCTAGAAACCTACAAGATGGCCGCCACGCTGACGCCCGCCTCCATCAGCCGCCTTCAAAACCTGGCCATGATGACCTATTACGCCGGTGACCACGTGGAAGCAGAAAAGCTGCTGGACAAAACGACCCGCATGGGTCTTGAGTCCAAGATGTTTGACTGCCAATGCTTGGTCCTTTTGGCGTTTACACGCCTGGAAAACGGTGACCGCAAAGGTCTGCAACGCTGCCACGATGACTTTGTCCGTGTGATGGAGCGCTACCCTGACTCCCCCCGCGTAAAGCGCCTGGCAGACATTGTGGTGGCGCTTAATTTGATCCAGCAACACCAGTTTGCTCAATCGGTAGAAAGAGTGCGCGGTTTCACGAAAACATTGCGTGACAAGGATTTTGATTTCGAGGCGGCCAGTAACGTCCTGGCGCTGTTGGCTCAATTGGCAAGCAAGGCCATCCAGCTCGAAGAAGTCGAGTCGATGGTGGATGCCATTGGTTTGCGCTTTTGCAGCAACCGCTCCCAGTCTGAACTCTTGGCAGCCTGTGCCAACGCCCACCCACCATTTGCCGATCGCATTCGCGCGTGCCAGGCAAAGGTGCTGGAAATGGCTGAGACAGCCATGTCCCTCAGTATGTCTGGCAACCCGACGGCAGCGGTACAAAACCTGATTCTGCATGGCAAAAAGACACTGAACGCGCGTTTGATCGACAACGCCCACCAGGTTCTTCTGAAGCATGGAAGCAAGGTAAACAATGCTGTCGAACTGACGTCCAACCTCCAGGAACTACGCTCCCAATATGGGTTAAACCATGCCAAGGCGTCACTGGGTGAGCAAAAGCGCCAGGCAGGAGGCTTGGTACTGAGAACGGGTTCTGCAAACCCAAACAAGGGCGCCGAGCGGCCCACCGTTCCTCCCCCAGGGACCTGACCCCAGGATTGTTCGGCGCGACTAAATCGCTACCAGTTTGCGTACGCCATTGGCTTCCATGTCCTTGCCAAGGCCGCTGGCAACCACTGCGCCACGCTCCATCACGACATAGTGGTCGGCCAGTTCTTGCGCAAAGTCGTAGTACTGCTCCACCAGCAAAATTGCCATGTCACCGCGGTCCGCCAGCATACGGATGACACGACCAATGTCCTTGATGATGCTGGGCTGTATGCCCTCGGTGGGCTCATCTAGTATCAGCACACGCGGCTTGGCTGCCAGCGCACGGGCAATTGCCAGTTGCTGCTGCTGCCCACCCGAAAGATCACCGCCGCGGCGGCCCAACATCTGTTTGAGTACGGGAAACAGCTCATACAACTCGGGCGGTATGGGTGTGCTGGCACTTTTGTAGGCCAGGCCCATCTGCAGGTTTTCTTCCACCGTCAGACGGCCAAAGATCTCACGACCCTGCGGCACAAAGCCAATGCCAGCGCGGGCGCGCTCGTAGGGCGTGGCCTTCTGAATGGCCTTGCCATCCAGCTCGATAGAGCCAGTCTTGATGGGCACCAGGCCCATCAGGGATTTGAGCAGTGTGGTCTTGCCCACACCGTTACGGCCGAGGATGACGGTGACTTTGCCCAACGGGGCTTCTATGCTGACATCGCGCAGGATGTGCGAGCCGCCGTAGTACTGGTTGATGTTTTTAGCGTTCAGCATGTTTATCTCCCCAGGTACACCTCAATCACGCGCTCATCACTTTGCACCTGGTCCAGTGTGCCCTGGGCCAGCACCGAGCCATCACAGAGCACGGTCACGATATCGCTGATGGTGCGGATAAAGCTCATGTCGTGCTCCACGACCATCAGCGAGTGTTTGCCCTTGAGCGTCAAGAAGAGTTCGGCCGTGCGTTCCGTTTCCTCGTCGGTCATGCCGGCCACGGGCTCGTCCAGCAACAACAGTTTGGGTTCCTGCATCAGCAGCATGCCGATCTCCAGCCATTGCTTCTGGCCATGGCTCAGGTTGCCAGCCTGGCGCCCCACGCTGTCGGCCAGGTGGATGGTGTGCAGCACCTCGGCCAGCCGGTCGCCCTGCGCTGAATCGAGGCGAAAGAACATGGACGACTTCACACCCTTGTTGGTGTGCAAGGCCAATTCCAGATTTTCGAACACGGTCAGCTGCTCAAACACAGTAGGTTTCTGGAACTTGCGTCCTATGCCCAACTGCGCAATCTCGGGCTCTGTATAACGCAGCAAATCGATCGTGCTGCCAAAAAACACGGTGCCGCTATTGGGCCGGGTCTTGCCGGTGATGATGTCCATCATCGTGGTCTTGCCCGCGCCATTGGGGCCAATGATGCAGCGCAACTCACCCGGCGCGATGTCCAACGACAGCCCATTGATGGCCTTGAAGCCGTCGAAGCTCACGTGTACATCGTCCAGGTACAAGATACGGCCATGGGTGACATCCACCTCGCCGTCTTGCACCACCCGCCCGATGCCGGCAGAGCGACCTCCGGAAGCCGTTTGCCCGGCGCGCGCTGCCAGCGCAGCGGCACGAGCCTCTGCACGCTGCGCGCCTTGTTCCAGCAATTCGGGCGTCATTTGGCCGCTCCCTTCATTCCCTTGAGCTTCTTCACCAAGCCCACCACGCCGTCTGGCAAATACAGCGTTACGCCAATAAACAGCGCGCCCAAGAAGTACAACCAGAACTCGGGGTAGGCCACGGTCAACCAGCTCTTGGCGCCGTTCACGATGAATGCTCCCACGATGGGGCCGATCAATGTAGCGCGCCCGCCGACCGCGGCCCAGATGGCAATCTCGATGGAGTTGGCCGGACTCATCTCGCTGGGGTTGATGATGCCCACCTGGGGCACATACAAGGCACCAGCCACACCACACATCATGGCCGAGATGGTCCAGATGGTGAGTTTGTAGCCAATGGGGTTGTAGCCCGAAAACATGACCCGTGTTTCGGCATCGCGCACGGCCTGCAGCACACGGCCAAATTTGGCATTGACCAACCAGCGCCCCATCAAGAAAAATGACAACAGCGTAAGTGATGTCAGCACGAACAGCACCATACGCATGCTGGGCGTGGCAATGGGAATGTCCAGAATGCGCTTGAAATCCGTGAAGCCGTTGTTGCCACCAAAGCCGGTCTCGTTGCGGAAGAACAGCAGCATGGCGGCAAAGGTCATGGCCTGGGTGATGATGGAGAAGTACACCCCCTTGATGCGCGAGCGGAAGGCAAAGTAGCCAAACACAAAGGCCACCAGCCCCGGCACCGCCACCACCAGGAACAGCGTGGCAGCAAAACTATCGCTGAATGTCCAATGCCAGGGTAGTTCTTTCCAATCCAGAAACACCATGAAGTCCGGCAGATTGCTCTTGTAGTTGCCGTCCGTACCGATCTGGCGCATCAGGTACATGCCCATGGCGTAGCCGCCCAGCGCAAAAAACAGCCCGTGGCCCAGGCTGAGGATGCCGGTGTAGCCCCAAATCAAATCCATAGCCAGCGCGCAGATGGCGTAACACATGATCTTGGCTGCCAGTCCCACGGCAAAGTCACTGAGATGGAACACGCTCGTGGGAGGCACCACCAGATTCAGAACCGGCACCAGCGCACACAATACGATGAGTGCGACCAGCCAGGCGCCCCAACCCGTGCGCGTCAAAAGCGGCGCGCGGGAAGGCAGTATCAAAGTAGCAGTAGTTGTCGTAGTGGTGCTCATGCTTCTGCGCTCCGGCCCTTCATGGCGAAGATGCCTTGCGGACGTTTCTGGATAAAGATGATGATGAAGACCAGCACCGCAATCTTGGCCAGCACCGCACCCGTCCAGCCCTCCAGGAACTTGTTCAGGATGCCCAGGCCCAGTGCCGCATACACGGTGCCAGCCAGCTGACCCACGCCGCCCAGCACCACCACCATGAAGGAATCCACGATGTAGCCCTGACCCAGGTCTGGCCCCACATTGCCGACTTGGCTCAAGGCACAACCTGCCAGCCCTGCAATGCCACTTCCCAGTGCAAACGCGTACGTGTCGATGCGTGCGGTGTTGACGCCCATACAACTGGCAATTGGGCGGTTTTGCGTCACGCCACGCACAAACAAACCTAACCGTGTCTTTTCAATCAAGAACCACACGCCCACCAGCACAGCAATGGCGAAACCCACGATGACCAAGCGGTTGTAGGGCAGCGAGAGGTTGCCCATCAACTGCACACCACCACTCATCCAGCTCGGGTTTTCAACACCCACGTTCTGCGCACCAAAAATCGTGCGCACCAGTTGCATCAGTATCAGGCTGATACCCCAGGTTGCCAGGAGCGTCTCCAGCGGCCGACCATACAGGAAGCGGATCACGCTGCGCTCCAAGGCAGCGCCCACCAGTGCCGATGCCAGAAAAGCCACCGGCACCGAGGCCAGCAAGTACCAGTCAAACGCGCCGGGCAAATACTTCTGGAACAGGCCCTGCACCACATAGGTGGCATAGGCGCCAATCATCATTAGCTCACCGTGGGCCATGTTGATGACCCCCATCAGCCCGTAGGTGATGGCCAGCCCCAATGCCACCAGCAACAGAATTGACCCGAGGCTGACGCCGCTGAAGATGGCACCCAGACGATCACCCCAGGCCAGCCGTGACTCTACTTTGCCCAGGCTCATCTGCAGGGCACCTTTGACACCTGCATCGGTCTCCACCTGCAGGCGTTCAATCAACAGTGTTTTGGTTGCAGCCTGCGAACTGTCAGCCAGCAATTTGGCCGCTTCCAGTCGCTTCGCTTGGTCTGCGCTGCCAAGCAATGCCGCGGCTCGCAACAGACCCAGCCGATCCTTGAGAATGGGCACGGTCTCCTGCGCAAAAGCCTTGTCCAGCATGGGCAGCTTGCTCTCGTCCACCTCACCCTGCAGGGTCTTAATGGCATCCGTGCGCACGGAAACGTCGGGCGACAACAGCTTGAGTGCGGCCAACGCGCTGTCCAGCTCACCGCGCATGCGGTTGTTATTCATCACATCTTCAGCCGTTTCGGGCAAGGCCGACTCAGCTCCCGTCACCGGGTCCACAGCCTTGTCGTCCTTGACCAGCACAGGCTTGCCCGCCACCACCTTGACCGCATCGTCAGATAGAGCCTGGATGAATTGCACCGTCTTTTCGTCGGCACCGGCTACCGCTGCGCGCAAGGCTGCAACGCGGTCATCTCCTTCTCCAACGGCAATCGCCTTGGCGGTTTCAGCCGTTAGTGAATAGGCGTTGCCCGCTAAAAAAATAGCAGCAACTGCGAGCAATCTGGATATTCGATAGGGCATGGCTGAACCTGTTACTTCAAAGGCCACCCACTCTGGTTGAGTGGATGGCCATGGTGAGCGATCCGAGTTACGGTCGGACCGCGCAGTAGGCGAACGCCTTACTTTGCAACAGGCTCGTCAGGCTTCTTGTCATTGCCTTCGATGAACGGAGACCATGGTTTGGCCTTCACAGGACCCGGTGTCTTCCACACCACATTGAACTGGCCATCAGCCTTGATTTCGCCGATGAACACGCTCTTGTGCAAGTGGTGATTCTTTTCGTCCATCTTGCTCACGATGCCGCTGGGCGCCTTGAAGGTCTGGCCAGCCATCGCAGCGATCACTTTGTCGGTCTCGGTGGACTTGGCTTTTTCAACTGCCTGCTTCCACATGTTGATGCCGATGTAGGTGGCTTCCATCGGGTCATTGGTCAATGGCTTGTCCTTGTGACCTGCAATGCCCTTGGCCTTGGCATAGTCAGACCACTTCTTGATGAAGGCTGTGTTGTCTGGGTTCTTGATGGACTGGAAGTAGTTCCATGCTGCCAAGTGGCCGACCAGGGGCTTGGTGTCCACGCCGCGCAGCTCTTCTTCACCTACGGAGAAGGCGACCACGGGCACATCCTTGGCCTTCAGGCCGGCATTGCCCAGCTCTTTGTAGAAGGGCACATTGGAGTCACCATTGATGGTGGAGACCACGGCAGTCTTGCCACCGGCGGCGAACTTCTTCACGTCAGCCACGATGGTCTGGTAATCGGAGTGACCAAACGGTGTGTACTTTTCGTCGATGTCCTTGTCCGCCACGCCCTTGCTCTTGAGGTAGGCGCGCAAGATCTTGTTGGTCGTGCGGGGATAAACGTAGTCCGTACCCAGCAGCACCCAGCGCTTGGCGCCGCCGCCTTCTTTGCTCCTCAGGTAGTCCACTGCAGGAATGGCTTGCTGGTTGGGGGCTGCACCGGTGTAAAACACATTCTTGGACAGCTCTTCACCCTCGTACTGCACGGGGTAGAACAGCAGACCGTTCATTTCTTCAACGACTGGCAGAACAGACTTGCGCGACACCGATGTCCAGCAACCGAAGATGACGGAAACCTTGTCCTGACCCAGCAACTGCTTGGTCTTCTCAGCGAAAAGCGGCCAGTTGGACGCAGGATCCACGATGACGGGCTCGAGCTTCTTGCCCAACACGCCGCCCTTGGCGTTGATTTCATCAATCGCCATCAGCACGGTGTCTTTCAACACAGTTTCCGAGATGGCCATGGTGCCCGAGAGGCTGTGCAAAATGCCGACCTTGATGGTGTCAGCGGCAAAGGCTGGCACTGCAGTCAGTGTGGTGAGGGCGACGGCAGCCGTAAGCGCCTTCAGGGTAAACCGGCGAGAGTTCGTAGATTGCATGGGTGTGACCTTCCGAAGTTAAAGAGAAACCAGCTCGCTGCGCGGCGCCTGTGACAGAAACAGGCTTTGCGTAACGATGGCTTCACTGTAGGGAAGGTCGGGGGAATGCGAAATACGCCGAGTGGCGTATGAACATGGCCCCGACGCTCCACCGCTTCGCGGGTCGCTGCCCCCCGAGGGGGTTAAATCCGCTTGGGGCGGCCCGGCGCGGATTTGCTGCCCCCACGCTCCTCCGCTGCGCGGATGGCCCTACTTCAGTCCCATGCAGTTCGCGTAGTAGGTCACGGTGGCGGGCCAATCCGAGAAGATACCAATGATGCCGACGTCTTTGGCCAACACGTCCAGCGCCTGCAGGATGTCGCCTTCGCGTTGGATGGCCGGGTTGACCGTCTGGTAGTACCAGCCGCCTTTGCCGGAGGCCATGACGCCAGAGCGCTCCAGGCTCCAGGTGATGATGTTCAACCCCGCCTGCTTTGCGTTTTTGGCATATTGAGAGGCCACCAGCTTGCCGTCTTGGGCTTCCAGCAGTGCAAAGATAGGGGGTGCGACGATCTGGATGCCATCCTTCTTGTAGCCCGCCAACTTGTCCAGGTCGGGCAGATCAGACGCCTTTTCCGCTCCGTCCAGAAAGACGGCCTGTTTGCCAAACGCCGGTTCGGCCTTGATCCAGTACAGGACGTCATTTTTGTTGAAGGATTGTGCAAAGACCTGGCTAGGCAGTACGTTGGCAGCCTTGTATTCGTCCAGCATCTTCTGTGCGTAGGCCTCTTGCGTAAAGCCTTCAAACGGCATGGCCACGCTGGCGGACTTGAGTTCCGGCGTCATCTTCACACCCAATTTCCTGAACAGCGCGATGCTGTCCTGGTGTGTCATCAGCGTGCCGCTGGTAGGACCGCTGTACAAATCGGTACGCCAGTTGGCCGTACCACCCATGTACTCTTGCACCGTCCGCGCCATTGGGTTGAAGGCGTCCATCTTGCCGCGCAGGGTTTTGAATTCTGCCAATGTGATGTCGCTGGTGCGGCACTCGGCCGAGGCTGGTGTTTTCTTTTCAGCGTCATAGGGCGTAAAGGCCTTGGTGCACTTGGCGGCCAGCGGTGTGGCCAGAATATTGGTCGTGGTGTGCAGGTCGTTCTGGGCATGGCGGCAAACCAACTCCTTGTCTTTGGTAAAGGTGACGTCACACTCCACAATGCCGGCACCCATACGCACGGCCGCCTCATACGACTCCTTGGTGTGCTCGGGGAATTGCATGGCAGCCCCTCGGTGGCCGATAGAAAAGCTTGTCTTCTCAAACGGACCATTGGCACACCTTTGCAGCTTGGCCTTGAGGGGGCTGTCCAGCATGTCCTCGACCAGAAAGAACGGGCGTGGTCCAAGCTGGATATTGGTTATGGTTGCCGGGCTTTGGGCCTGCACCGGCAACATGCAACCCAGCAGTGCCAACGTAGCGATAGAAAGACGGGTGGAGCGCAGCCGATGCATAGACAAATCCTGAAGTTCCCCAACATTGGGCATAAACCGATAGTAATTAACTAGCGTGACTGATCAGTGACGCGGTAAATTCAATTGGAAGACCCTCGGTTTACAAAAGCTTGCATTTCATGCACGGGCCGCACACAGGATTTGGCGCTTTTCGGTTTAACCTCGCCGCTCCATGTGACGTCACGAACCTGCGTGCGCATTTGCGAACCACACGCGCTCTCGAATGACCACATGGTGGTTTTCCCAAGGAGAGAAAAAAAACATGAAGCCCATTCCTGCACCCACACCCCCCTCTTTGGCTTCGGCCGACTGCACCGCAACGGAGGCCGAGATCGCGCAGCTCGTGGGGCAGGTGTATGCGATTGCGCCCCCGACCGTACGCACACGCCTACTGGAGCACTTGCTCAAGCCCCTTGGTGTGCTCTCGCTCGTCGCCATTGCAAACGGCATCTTTGCCAACATTCGCTTTCGCAACAATACACCCGAACTCCACGTGCGCGTGGAGGATGCACAGAACGTGCAACCTGGTGACGTGATCACACTGGTCAATCACGTACAGCAAGTCAGTATCCATGCCGTAGATGGACTGGCAGACATGTTGGGCTCGTCCTCGGTAATGACAGGCTCTGCAGCCGCCATGCTACTGATCACGCTACTGGTACAGCGTTCGCGCAACCGCCGCGCAGAGGATCTACAGAGCTAAAGCATTACTCATTGGCGAACCGTAAAGCCCTGTGACAACCTGTCGTAGAAGTTAGTCAATATCCTGACACGAAAACGGTTTGCATCTTCCTGCCACCAGTAGTCTCCACTGCGTTCCGCTGGAACGCCACCCAGTGTGGCATCGGGTACCAGAATCCAGTTTTTCCCCTGGAAGCGAATAGAAGCAGTTCCGTCCGCTTCAACGCTACTCGTTGCATTGCCGTCGATGGTCTGAAGCGTGCGTAGCAAAAAGTCGGGCTCTAAGAAGGCAGGTCGCAATACCTGCGTGTTGCCAGACTGATCAACGAAACGCAACAAACCATCACTACCAGTGGTCAATGCAGCAGTCCGCCCAGGATTGGCTCCCAGTTGTACCAAAACATCGGGTCGAACCACATAGGTAACCCCATTGACTTTTGCAGACATCACACCATTGCTATTGACAGTGGCCTGGGTACCGGGGGGCAAGAGCGCAGTCAGCTGAGACAGGTTTTGCACCGCAGGTGCCACCAGAATCGATGCGCCATTTGCAACAACCTGGTACTGCCCATTTCCAAGCGGATAGAGCCCATTTGGACGGGGATCATTTGATTGGTATTGCAAAGGTGCAAACGACAGGTTGGCCCCGTTGAAGCCGCTGAGAACAATGGCACCAGAAGGACTTTGAGCCACAAAGCTTAGCGGCAGTTTTTGCGTATTGGAAAGCACGCTAACTAGGTCGCCAAGTGCAGCTGGCCCAACGCCGCTACCCATGTTCAAAACCGGTGGGGCGGTGGTACCACCAGGCGCTCCAGTGGACAAAACCGGAATGCTTGAGGTGATCGGTCGAGTACCAACGATACAACTGACCGATCCGATAGTGGTCTGATAGGTTCCCGCAGGGCAGGCGGACTGTGCGGTCGCACCAGACGCACTGACAAAGAAATCCTCTGAGGCAGGAGTACACGAACTCTGCCCAGCCGCACTTTGATAGGTTCCAGGGGAACACAATTGAGCCGTGGTGGAACCGGTCGCACTGACAAAACTACCAGGCGCCGAGAGTAAACACGATGTCTGCCCAGCAACGTTCTGGTATGTGCCGACAGCACAGGCTTGTGCGGCGCTAGCTCCAGTTACGCTAACAAATGTGCCGACCGGGCTCGTCGCACAGGTTGTTGAGCCCGTTGAATTTTGGAATGTCCCAGCAGCACACAATTGGGCACTGGTGGCTCCTGTTGAACTGACAAATGTACCGACTGGACTCGCGGTGCAGCTGGTTGAGCCAGTCGAATTCTGGAACGTCCCCAACGCACACACTTGGGCGCTGCTCGCGCCGGTTACGTTCACAAATGAGCCAGCTGGCGAGGGTAAACACGCGGTCTGCCCCGTAAGGTTTTGGTAACTTCCCGCTGGACAGTTTTGGGCTGCGGTTGCACCAGTGAAACTTATGAACGTTCCAACGGGGGCAGCATTGCACGAGGTAGACCCAACATTGTTTTGAAAGCTCCCCGCCGCGCATAGCTGTGCGGCAGAAGATCCGGTTGCATTCACAAACCGACCGGCGGGCGCGCTGATACATGCAGAAGCGCCAGCAACATTCTGATACTGGCCAAGCGAGCAAGGGGTTGCAACGGTTGCACCAATTCCACTAATGAACGAGCCAACTGGTGCCGGATCACAAGGCTCTTGCCCCGTCATTGAAAAACTACCAGCATTGCACAATTGCCCAAAAGCGGCACCCGACAACAGCAGCAAAGCCGCAGCAGCGATTGCTTTATGTCTGCGTGGCGACCGGACAACAGAAGCAGCCCGAACAGGGGCAATTCGTTTGTTGCTAGTCTTCATAATGCCCTTTCAAGCGTTCAAGCGAGCTGTCTGATGTCGACCGGAGGCGCATGGACACATGCGCGATGCTATCGTAGCACCAGCTTGTTTAAATATCTTCAGAAAATGCACCATTTTCCCGAGTCTGCGCTAATCCAAGAAGCAAAAGCGCTACAGGAGATGGGGAGCTTTGCGCAAGCCGTGATCGTACTAGAGCCTTTTGTGCGCTCCAATCCGCACCACGCCGAGGCACTATCCAGGTTGGGATGGCTACTGACGCAATTGGGGAGGCTGGACGACGCTATTGCGATGCACCGAAAAGCGATCGAGGTTTCACCACAGTTTGCTAGCGCTTGGTCGAATCTCGGAATTGCACTGCAATCCCAGGGTCAACATGAAGACGCCCTACGCGTCTTGCAACATTCTGTTTCCCTTGCTCCGGAGATTGCTGAGAGTCATGTCAATCTGGGTATTGAATGGCAAGCCCATGGCATGCATGCCAATGCCATTGGCGCCTTTCGGCATGCCATAGCGCTCAAGCCTTCACTAGCTGAGGCATGGATCAATCTCGCGATTGCGTTCTTGGACATTGGCGAGGTAGCGCTAGCACGCGCAACCAATCAGCAAGCATTGGCCTTACAGCCGGGCAACTGCGTTGCGCTCTCTAACCTTCAGATGTGCCTACAGTATGCTTCTGACTTAACGTCTTCCGAAATCAAGTTGAATGTGGCACTTGCGGGCGCCTGGTACGGGTCGGAGACGGCCTTTCAAAAACGAAGAACAAGAGACGGTACGCGACTGAAGATTGGGTATGTTTCAGCCGATCTCTATGCACATCCCGTTGGCTGGATGATGACCCGTGTTTTGGCTGCACACGATCAGGAGTCTTTCGAGGTCTATTGCTACGCAGACCAATTGATTGATGACTTCTTGACAAAAGAGATACTCGCCAGTGTCGAACATTGGCACCCGGTAAGAGCACTATCGCATGATGCGCTGCAAGCACTGATTCAATCCCACGGCATCGATGTACTGATCGATCTTTCCGGCCATACCGCTCGCAATCGGCTACCTACTTTTGCCAGAAGAGCTGCACCGACACAATTGGCATTTCTTGGCTTTGCGGCCAGTACAGGAATTGCCGCGATAGATGGGGTAATTCTTGCGGAAACTATGGCACCTGCAGGCGTGGAGGCTGGATTCACGGAGCAAATATATCGCCTACCCTGTTGCCCGTTTAGCTACCGTCCGCCCGACTATGCGCCACCAATCACTGCACCCCCAAATATCAGCAATGGTTTCATTACATTTGGATCATTCAATAACCTGGCAAAAATGGGTCCTGAGGTCGTTTCCGTTTGGGCGCGTATCTTGGAGCGTGTACCAAATAGTCGATTGATACTAAAAGCCCGATCTCTATCTGACCCGACCATTGCCAATCTGATACGGCACCGATTTGAGGTACTTGGCGTAGAGCCTTCTCGCCTGGATTTTCGTGGCCCTTCGTCCCATGCTGAATTGCTTGCGCAATATGGCGATATGGATATCGCCCTCGACACTTTTCCGTTTTGCGGTGGTTTGACAACGTGTGAGGCGCTTTGGATGGGCGTGCCAGTGGTTACCCTTCCTTGGTTGCGGCCAATGTCGCGGCAAGGCTCATCCTTGCTGCAGGCGGTAGGACTCGATTCCTTGGTTGCAGCAACCCCCCGCGAATACGCGGCAATTGCTATAGAGCTAGCCAACGACGTAGGGCGAATTCAAGAATTGCGCAGCTGTCTGCGCAAGCGCGTGGAGACTTCAGCTTTGTTTGATGGGGCGGCACTGGCGCTTGCACTTGAGCGAGTCTATGTGCAGGCCAATCAGATTTCGCATAAGGAGGCATCATGAACATCAATATCGCAGAGCGAATGGCACTGGGCATGCAACACCACCAGGCGGGCAGATTGCAAGATGCAGCAGCGCTCTACTCAAGCATATTGGAAATCGACGGTAGGCAACATGCAGCGCGCCATAACTTGGGTATGGTTCGTTTGGGCCTTGGGGAAATCGGCCTAGCCCTGGACTTGCTAGAGAGATCACTTGTCGATGACGATGCCAATCCAGGCTGGTTCCAAAGCCTGCCTGCAATCGGCATGACTTTGTACCAGCGGGGTTTTTGGGAAGATGCCTACACATGGCTCATGCGTGCAGTAAGGTCGGGTGTGACTGACGATCAGGTAACCGCCGCGCTTGCGCGGGTGCAACCGCGCGATTACCTCGAACCCGAGGTCTTTGATCCAGGAACCGGTCGGTTGCTAAAACGCTATGCTGCCCGCGAATCGAGCACTTATGTGTACGCAATTGACATTGCGGGAACCTGCAATCTCCGATGCCCCACGTGTCCAGTAGGAAACTCTCTGCAAGCTTCCCGAAAAAAAGGCTTCATGACGCTGGATCTGTTTCGCAACATTGTTCGCAAAATTCGCGCGGACAATGTTGCAGATGCACCAGAGATCTTTTTATTCAACTGGGGTGAGCCGCTGCTGCATCCCCAGATAGGCGAGTTCATTGAGACTTTGCACGAAGCGGGATTGTCTAGCCACTTATCGACCAACCTCAACATTGAAATGGGCCTCCGCGAAGTTGCAAGGGCAAATCCAACCAATATCAAGATCTCGCTCTCTGGTTTCACGCCGGAGAGCTACGCTCGAACCCACGTTCGGGGTAACCTCGCTTTAGTCAAGAGCAATATGTACCGGTTGCGCCATTACCTTGACCAATACAAAGCCACTACCCGCGTTTGGGTAGGCCACCACATTTACCGCAGCAATCAGGCTGAGATTCCAGAGGTTGCTGCGCTGTGCAGAGAACTGGAATTTGAACATCATCCGATTGCCGCCTTTTTTCAGCCACTGGAACGGCTCGTTGAGATCGTTGAAAACCGTGCACCGCCACATCCAATATTGGAGGAGTTGATTGAGCATCCTCTGAGTTACCTACCCCGAATGCAGAAGACCAAGAGTAAGAGGCTTGACTGTGAATTGAGATTCAATCAAACCGCCATTAACTTCGACGGATCTGTAGCTCTGTGTTGCAGCGTCTATGAAGACAGCAACATGTTGCAAGCCAATTTTCTGGAGCACGGCCACCGCGCTTTGGAAGCAATGAAGTATGGACACCCCATGTGCAATTCCTGCTTTAACCACGGGCTGGCCTACGTACCAACGGACAAGAACTCAACCTGACTTTTCTGTTAACGCACTTTCCCGAATCACACTACCCCGGGAGTGCATAGTCGTAACGAATGAACCCGTGGTGCCTTGCCAGCCGGTCGTATAGCCCTCGGGCCCGGGCATTGGTGCTGTGGGTCAACCAATACAGCTTGGGCGAGCCGCGCGCCATGGCGACCTGGGCAACCTTTTCGATCAACGCCTGGGCCAAGCCCTGGCCCCGGGCAGATTCGTCCACAAAGAGATCCTGCAAGTAACACACATCTGCACTCCAGATGTTAGGCTGGAACAGGTAATGGGTGATGCCCATCAACTGGCCATCCACGCGCGCCGCAAAACCGTGGATGCTGTCGCCTTGTAGTAGCCTCTGCCACGTGCGTTCGTAGACGACCGCAGGAAACTCCCGATCGTAAAAGTGGTTGTAGCCCTCTCCAAGGCGCTGCCAGGCCGCATAGTCAGAGTCCTGCAATGCATTGATCGTGACGGGTGGCTGCGGGCTTCTGGTCAGTTTCGTCATTCCTTGATCCTCTGCTGTACCAAGGCAGCCATCTGGGTTGCTGCATCGCCAGATTGACCCACCAGGCCCGCCACGACACCTTGCCGGTCCGCCGCCGGCCGGTTCTGGCTGACCTTCCACTTGCCGACCCAGCGCTGCACCGGAATTTCTATTCCGACGATGACACGCAGCAGCTTGGTGATGTAGTCCGCCGGCGCGTCGGACACCTGCCAAGGCAACGCCTGGCTTGCCTCGTGTACCTGGGTCAAACGCGTCACCACGTCGAAGATGCGCTCGGCGTCTTCAAAGGCCTGGGGTACGCCATGGGCGTGCACAGACGCGTAGTTCCAAGTGGGCACAACCATGCCGTTAGCATGTTTGCTGGGATACCAATTGGGCGACACATAGGCCTGCGGCCCGGTGAACACCGCCACCGACGGCGCACCCGCGGCCAGTGCCTGCCACACGGGGTTGGCACGGGCCACGTGCCCGACGAGCGTGCCGTGTTCGCCCCGGTCCGCGTCAAGCAGCAGGGGGATGTGGTTGACCAGCAGCTCACCCTCGTGCTGCACCACCCAGATGGCCAGGGGGTTGGAGCGCACCAGCGTGTGCAGGGTGGCGGGGTCATTCTCGGCAAAGTGGGCCGGCAGGTAGGTCATATCGGTTTGGGCTTTGGATTACAGAACAGGTTCGCACACCACCTCGGTCTTCACCGAATTGGCGATAAAGCAGGAAGCATGGGCTCGGTGGTGCAAAGCAAGCAGTTCTTCCGCGGTGGGCGATTTGCCGAAGGCAAACTGCACGGCCGGACGCAACAGCACCCGGGTCATGGCCTGCAGGCCGTGGTCGTTGCGCGCCAGCGTGCCGGTTGCCTCATCCCGGTAACTGTCCACCACCCAGCCAGCACGGGCCGCAAAGTCCAGAAACCAGAGCATATGGCAACTGGACAATGAAGCGACAAAGGCTTCTTCAGGGTCCACACCAGACGCATCCGAATAGGGCAAGGGAACCACATGCGGTGACGAAGAAGCGGGCACAACCGCTCCGCCATCAAAGTGCCAGCTGTGGCCGCGACTGTAGCGGTGGTCAGTAAAGGATGCGCTATCCGCACGTTGCCAGAGGATGGTGCTGCTGTGTTGGGCCATGGTGGTACAGGGATGGGGAATGGTAGAGTGGTCCCTCAGTTTAAGCAAATTTCATTGCATACAAGGAACCAATTTTCCATGCCGCCAAGAGCCAATCGCTCCCCAGCAAGGCCCAGGAGGGAATCCGTGCGGCAGCAGGTTTACCTGGAGTTGCGCCGCGCCATTGAACAGGGCACCTTCAAGCCAGGCTCTCGCCTGCCAGCATCGCGTGAGCAGGCGGTTACCCTGGGGGTGTCCCGCAACAGCGTGTTGTGGGCGCTGGAGCGCCTGCAATCCGAAGGTTATGTCATGGCGCGTGTGGGTGATGGCAGCTACGTGGCCGACAACCTGGGGGCACTGGTGTCGTCCGGCATAGCAGCCAGGGGACTACGCCCGCCAGTCGCTGCAGGACTATCACAGCGTGGCCAGTTAGTGGCCGACACGGTGTCGCGCTGGAACCCGCCGCTGGTGGCAGCCTACCCCTTTCGCATCGGCGCACCGGAGATTGCGACCTTCCCGTTCGCGGTGTGGGACCGTCTGGCACGCCAGGCCTCCAAAGAGCAGCGCATGGCCCAGGCCCAGTACCTGGACCCTGCTGGCGCACCCGCGCTGCGTGATGCAATTGCGCAATGGCTCTGGGTGTCGCGCGGCATTCGCTGCGAAGCGTCACAGATCGTGGTGTGTTCGGGTTCTCAACAGGGGATAGACCTGGTCGGTCGGCTGTTGCTGGACGTGGGTGACGAGGCTTGGGTAGAAGACCCGGGCTACCCCGGAATACGCGCCAGCCTGATCGGCCACGGTGTGATCGTGCGGCCCGTGCCAGTGGACAGCGAAGGCCTGATCGTAGACCAGGCGGTCGCACAATGGCCCGCGGCCAGGCTCGCGGTAGTGACGCCCACCTCGCAATTTCCCAGCGGCGTGCGCATGAGCCTGAAGCGCCGCCTGGCCCTGCTGGACTGGGCCAACACCCAACAAGCGTGGATTGTGGAGGACGACTACGACGGCGAATTCCAGTACGGCACACATCGCCTGCCCGCATTGTGCAGCCTGCCCCATGCGCAACGGGTCTTGTACGTGGGAACCTTTTCCAAGACCCTGCACCCCGGCTTGCGCCTGGGTTTTATCGTGCTGCCCCATGCGCTGGCTGGTGCCTTTGCGATGGCCCGAGCGCTGACCGACCGCCACGCGCCTGGCGATACTCAGGACGTGTTGGCCCGCTTCATCACCGAAGGCCATCTGCTACGCCATCTGCGCCGCATGCGCGAGCTGTACCCGCAACGCCAGCAGGTGCTGATCGAGGCCGTGACCAAGGCCAGCCAGGGCCAACTGGTTTTGCAGCCCAGCGAACAGGGTATGCATCTGCTGCACGAGCTGTCAGCGGGGCAAGATGATCAGGCGCTGAGCAGCCGCGCACAACAAGCTGGCCTGCTACTAGCGCCGTTGTCGCGCTACACCATTGCGTCGAAGCGGCGCGGCTGGCTGTTTGGGTATGCGGGGTATGACACGGCTCAACTGCGCAAAGCGGCCCAGGTTCTGGGAAAATTGCTACGCAATCAATAGCACTAGAGATAGTTTTATCAGGGGCTAGCGGCAGTTTATGGGCAGATACTCTTTGGCAATGCTGGTCTTGTTCTCACCCATCGTGGTGGTCTTGTCTGGGCCTGGGGCAAACCCACATACCCAGGTTACGGGAACCACTGGGGCATCTTCAACCACCGCAGGACGCAGTGTCAGAATCTTGTCCTTGAGTTTTTCATTGGCGCGGTTGCCGTAGGTGATGTGGATGGCACCTTCCTGCACGGTAACTGCACGCACCAGGTTGTTGACGATCTTGTCGGCAGCTGGCAAAGCAATGCTGGCATTGTCCAATGGCAAGGTCTTGGTTGCGCTCCATTGCGATGCAATGGGTCCCTTGGCAAGACTGGCCAATGTGCTGCCCTCCACAATCTGGTCACGGACCAGCTTGCCCTGGTAGCTCGGAAGGGCCATCAACGCCAAGATGGCGATAACGGCCACCACCATCATCATTTCGATCAAGGTAAAACCGGAGTAGTAGTGTTTATTCATGCGTAGGCCTAGTGAGCTCTGTGATTGTCACACCAGCCGGCGCCGGTAGCGCGCGGGCGTCTCCCCCACACGGCTGGCAAACAGGCGGGAGAACGTAGGCACATCGGCATAACCGACAGCCTCGGTGATCTGCGCAATGCTCAACGCCCTGTCACTGAGCAACAGTTTGGCCTTGTCCACCCGCGCCTGCTGAAGCAGGGCCAGCGGTGAATCCCCCGTCTGCGCCTTGACCCGGCGCAAGAGCGTGCGTGTGCTCACGTGAAAGGCCTGGGCCAGGCGTTCCAGGTCATAGGTTTCGGTCAGGCGTGAACTCAACCATTGCGCCACACTGTGCGCAAACGATGGCAGACTGGAGGGCTCCATGAGCGCACTGTCAACGAACGGCGCCTGGCTGACACGGGTTTGGGACAACAGGGCTAGTCGGGCTGTGGCGGTGGCCACCTCGGCACCGAGTGTCTTTTTAACCAGGTGGATGGCCAAGTCAAACGCTGAGCTGACGGCGCCAGTCGTCGTAACCGCCCCATCCTCTACCAACACAGCATCAGAGCTGATGACAACGGCGGGGTAACGTGCCACCAGCTGCGCAGCACACAGCCAGGCAGTCGTGGCTTTGCGCCCCTCCAGCAGGCCGGCCTCGCCCAGCAAAAACGTACCGATGCAGACCGAGGCCACCGGCGTGCCGATGGAAAAGCTCTTGCGAATAAAGGTAAGCTCGCGGCGCAGCGGGGCGAGCTTGGAGTCCCATTCATCCAGACGACGGATTTCCAGCCCCGGCACGATGAGCAGGTCGTACACCCCCACGGGCTTTTGCACCCCGACCGAAAAGCCACCGGCAACCGTCACCGTGCGCCCGCCAACGCCCACCACATGGACCTCAAAAAGTGGTGACGCGGATTTGCGCATAGCCCGAGCGACGTGGGTGGAGATCAGCAGCACATCGGCCACGGCAAAAATTTCGGTCGCCATGCAGCCTGCGTAAGCCAGGATGGCTATACGCAGGGGTCTGCTTCTTTGGAGCGGCGGTGGCTTGACTGGCATATGGCGATAACACCAATAAATATGGCTATAACGCCATGCTACTTCAATCAGTAGCGATTTGACAATACAGGCATGCAACACCTTGCTCAACACCCAGAAGGAAAGTAGAAACACCATGCGCCTCACCATTGTTCTCTTTGACGGATTCACCGCACTCGACATCGTTGGTGGTTACGAAGTGCTGGCTAATTTGACCGGCATCACCACCGACTTTGTGGCCGCCCACACGGGGCCGGTATTTGCCGACACCCGTCGCCTGGCCCTGCACGCCTACCGCACGCTGGAAGAAACCAGCAGCACGGACATTCTTTACGTGCCTGGCGGCCCCGGCGTTGAAAGGGCATTGCACGACACTGCACTGCTGAACACCATCCGCCGCCTGCATGCCACCTCCACCTGGACCATGGGCATTTGCAACGGCGTGGAATTGCTGGGTGCTGCCGGACTTCTGAACGGAGCACATGTCACTACGAACTGGTTTGCACGCGACCGCGTGGCAGCCTATGGAGCCACCATCAGCACTGCGCGCTTCCAGCGCGATGGCAAGTTGATCACCGGTGCCGGTGTATCGTCCAGCATCGATGCCGGTCTGTACCTGGCCGGGCTCATTGCGGGAGAGGACGTGGCCAAGACGCTACAACTGGGAATTGAGTATTACCCCGACCCACCCTTTGGCAATGGCACGCCTGACACCGCGCCAGCCGCAGCTCAGGCAAGGGTGCGCGCCTTTGAAGAAAGCAATCTCAAACGTCTGGACGCGCTGCATCCTGCGTTCTAACCCCAACAGAGTCTGCGCCAAATCAAGGAGCCACCATGCAAATCACACAACTGCGCAACGCCACCATCATCGTGCACATCGGCAACCGCCACATCCTGGTCGACCCTATGTTGGCACCCCAGGGCGCTTTGCCACCGCTGCGCCTGCTCGACGGAAAGCGCCTTCGCAACCCGACGGTCGACCTTCCAGCGCAGGCACAGGCCGCGTTGGCCCAGGTCACGCACTGCCTGATTACCCATTGCCAGAAAGGCCACTTTGACCACCTGGACGCCTTTGGCAAGAAGTGGCTGCGCGACAGGCAAACGCCCGTCATCTGCACGCCGCACGATGCAGACTATTTGCAAAAGCGCGGTCTGAACGTGCAGCCCTTACCCGAGGGACATGACCAACCCACACCCTTCTTTGAGGGACGCATCAGAACCGTTCGATGCACCCACGGCGAAGGCGTAGTGGGACGCATGATGGAGCACGGCGTGGGCTACCTGATAGAGATGCCGGACGAGCCAAGTCTCTACCTGGCGGGCGACACCATCTTCACGCATCGCGTGCGCGAATTTGTCCGCCAGCATCAACCCGATGTGAATGTGGTGCCCGCCGGAGGAGCCCGCTTTGACATCGGGGGTGACATCATCATGGGCGCGGACGATGTGATGGCGTTTACTCGCCTGGCAACCGGCACCGTGGTGGCTAACCACCTGGAGGCCATTAGCCACTGCCCTGTAACGCGGACCGAGCTGCTATTCACCGCACGACAAGCCGGTATTGGCCACCGGTTGGTGATGCCGGCAGATGGGCAGACTCTGGAGTTCCAAACTGCACCAGGCTCTCGGGCTGCAAAAAGCAGGCTCTGCCTGGCATCTTTGTAAACTTGGGGATGGCCGATCCACACGACACCGACAACTATCTGGTACAGGCATGGGCACATTACGAAGCCCACGCATTGGACGACGCAGTCCAGGCGGCGCGCAGAGCTTGCCAGGCAAACCCTGAAAGGCCGGACAGTGCTGCGGCGCTCGGATGGTTCCAGCTGGAGAGTGGGCAACTCGCGCAAGCCACTGAGGTGTTGCAAAATGCCCTGGAGCGGCACCCGGATTTTCCAGCCCTGCATTGGTATTGGGGCATGCTGTGCTTTCGTGAATGCAGGCTGGATGCAGCACACCTATCACTGCAGCGGGCGCTGGAGCTTGACCCACAACTCGATGAAGCCGCCTCTGCATTGGCATGGGTACTGCACGACAAGGGTCGGCTGTCCGAAGCGACACAGTGGGCTCGGACTGCGCTGGATGCCAAGCCAGGGGCGCAGCGCCATGCCCAGCTTGGATGGCTGCTATTGGCGCAAGAGCGATGGGACGAAGCATTGGCTCCGTTGCGCGCAGCTTTGGCCCTGGAACCAGAACTGGCCTCAACACGTTCCCAGCTGATCCACGCACTTACGCAGCTGGATCGTGCTGCCGAAGCCGACACAGTGCGAGCAGCGGGTTTTATCCTGGAAGATGAAGCCCGGTTCCGACACGCCGCATCCCGGCAGGGGCCGCCGGGCACACAGGAACTGGTCGTGCTACCCCTCGGGGACTACGTGTCCCCCGGCCTGAAAATCGTGCAGCCCGACTCTCATTTTCCGTACATGGTTCTGGGCGACACGAGCCGGTGCGATTGGCCGTACTTTCGGCGGGAGATTCCTCACAACTGGTATGTTGATCCGCACGACCCCGAATGTGGGTTTATCAGCCGGGATGAGGCGCTCATACTGTTCAACACCGCTTTGATGTTCAAAGGCAAACAGGCATTGGAGATCGGTTGCTGGATGGGCTGGTCTGCCTGCCACATGGCACTGGCTGGCGTCCATCTGACCGTGATCGATCCGGTGCTGAACCAATCACCCAACCGGGAACGTGTAACGCAATCTCTGTCATCCGCCATGCGGGCCTATGGGAGCGTCGGAGAGCTGTCCCTGGTGACCGGGTTCAGCCCCCAAACCGTTGACGCGCTGGCCGCAGGGGAGCGAAAGTGGTCCTTGTTTTTCATTGACGGCAACCATGGTGGTGATCACCCGCTGAACGATGCGATGGTTTGCGAACGACATGCCGAAGCCGACGCGCTCATCCTGTTCCACGACCTTGCGTCGCCTGATGTGGCGCAAGGTTTGAACTACCTTGCACGCAGGGGGTGGCATACCATGGCCTACAACACCATGCAGATCATGGGAGTTGCGTGGCGCGGAAATGTGGAACCCGTTACGCACATTCCGGACCCCAAAATTCCGTGGACCCTGCCACCGCACCTGCAGCACATCGCAGTCAGCGGTGTATCGCAGACCGAGGACACCGGTGAATTCCTGCAACTGCTGGCAATCGTTAGACCCTTTACGCTGTTGAGCACCGAACGCCTCTTCTCGCTGTACGCGCACGCCATGTCACTATGTCGCCGCGATATACCCGGGAATTTTGTGGAATGCGGCAGCTACAAGGGTGGTGCAGCGGCGCTGCTGGCGGGTGTAATCCAACGCCACAGCCTGCGGCCCCGCAAAGTCTATGCATTTGACACATTCCAGGGCATGCCAGAGCCTACTGAAGTGGACTGCCATAACGGCACACCGGCCAACGACACTGCTTTTGGCGCCGAAACGCTGGCAGCCCCCGTTGCTGAATACCTCGCCGTGGTGTGCGAGCGTTTGGAAGTTACCACCATTGTCGAACCGGTTCCAGGGCTGTTTGCCCACACGCTCTCTGCGCGCAAGGCAGAGGTCGGCCCCATAGCGTTGTTGCATGCCGATGCGGACTGGTATGCGTCCACCATGGACATCTTCTCCAACCTGTACGACGCGGTCAGCCCTGGTGGTGTGGTGCAGATCGATGACTTTGGCTACTGGGAGGGATGCCGCAAGGCTGTCCGCGATTTCGAGCGATTGTCTGGCGAATTATTTGATCTACAAAAGATCGACAACACCGGGGTATGGTTTCAGAAGAAGCCCTCCACTACCCCCTGACTGGGAGCCTCAAGTGCCCTAATCGCCTGCGGCTAAGATACCGCCTCGAAAAGGGGCAGCAGTGGAAAGAGCAGATTTCATTCATTTGGTTCGTTTGAACGAACACGCCAGCGCTGAAGACAGTGCCGCCTACCGCCGAAGTGTGGCGGGTTTTGCCGCCTTAGGCTACCTGTGGGTGGTGGGATGTTTTGCCCTAGCCGTTGCGCTGCTGGTCTGGACATTGGCCACCATGGCCCACGGGCGAATCAAGGGCTATCACTTCATCCTGCTGATTACAGCCGGCGGCCTGTTGTGGACCAGTCTGCGTGCCCTGTGGTTGCGCCTGGAGGCCCCGCAAGGCAAGGCCATCACAGCAGCAGATGCACCCGCCCTGTTTGAAGCACTGGCCCGCATCCGCAAGAAAACCAAGGGCCCGGCCATTGACCATGTGCTGTTGGACAGCAGTTTCAACGCCAGCATCAGCCAACTACCCCGCTTCGGCCTGTTTGGCGGTGCCACCAATTACCTGACGATAGGCCTTCCACTGCTGCTGGCCATAGACCGTCCGCGATTCCTGGCAGTCATGTCCCACGAATATGGCCATCTGCGCGGTGGACACGGGCAGTTTGCAGCGTGGATCTACCGCACGCGACTGAGCTGGATGAAGCTGGAACACGGTATGCGTGATGATTCCGGTGTGATCGCCATGGCCACACAGGCGTTTTTGCGATGGTACTTTCCGCGCTTTATGGCCAAGACGTTTGCACTGGCGCGCCAGGATGAATACGAGGCCGACCGCATTGCAGGCAAACTACTGGGGCGTGATGTGGCCGGGGCCGCCTTGACAGAAATCGCAGTCAAGGGCCAATGGCTCAACACCGCGTTCTGGCCGTTGCACTGGAGCGCAGCAGCCAAGAGTCCACAGCCTGTGGGCCCGTTCACAGCCATGCGCACACTGCTGTCACAACCGGTGGCAGAGGAGTTTGCCAGGGACGCGTTGCGCCATTCACTGGTGCAGCTCAGTGATGAAGATGACACCCACCCGGTGCTGCGCGACCGGCTCGAAGCGTTGAAGGTTTCAAAACAACTGCCTGCCTGGTCAACACGCCCGGCATTGGAACTCTTGGGTACCAGTGCCACCAAGTGGCTGACCCACTTTGACAGGGAATGGTGCAAGGAGAACGCAACCGACTGGAAGCTGCATCACGCCTACCTGCAGCGTGTACAGGTGCGCATTGACACGCTCACGGCCAGCCTGCAGCGCAACAACGCGGACGAAATGGCACAGCTGGGCGACCTGAAGAAACGCCTGGATGCAAAGGCAGACGTGCGCAGCTGTTATGAGCGGGCCCTGCAGATCACACCAGGCCACGCCAGCGCCCTGCGTGGCCTGGTGGGTTGCTTGCCCGAGTCCGACTTTGCCGCCCGCATCCAGTACCTGACCCAGTTGTTTGAAACAAGTGCCGCCAACAAGTGGTGGGCCTGTCGTACCGCGGTGCGTATGCTGGAGAAGAGTGTGGCCGCGGGCAATCTGGATGACAAGGCACTCAAGCTGTGGCGTGAACGCCTGAAGCAGGCCGACGAGGCCGAACAACGCGCCTGGAATGAAATGACAGACACACCTTGTTTCCACTCCATAGCGCGCCACGACCTGAACGATTTTGAGCGCGGAGAATTTGAGTCCGACATGGCTCGCTGCAAACCTGTACAACGCGCCTGGTTGGTACGCAAGGCGCTCAAGGAGTTTGCCTACCGGCGCTGCTACGTCCTCTTCATTGAACTGCCGGGCATGGCCGACGAAGACCGCTACCACTTGTGCCGCAGCCTGGAGCGCACGCTGGACCTTCCAGGCCCCGTGCTGGTGCTGTGGGCTGGCCACTCACCCACCCTGCAAGAGATTCAGAAGTACGCCTTTGACGCAGTCTACGCCCGAGCTCTGCGCTAAACGGTCTTGGGTTTGGCCATGGCACGTTGCAGGATGGTGCCGATGTCCGTCGTGATGCTGATCAGTTCGGTAGCAACCACTGCAAACTCATTACCCGCAGCACCGGCTCTTGCTGCAACGATACGGGCATTCATGGCCACAACCTGCGCTTGTTTGGAGACGGTCTTGATCTCTTGCATGGCACCCTGCAACAGGTTTTCGACACGGTGCGCGTGATTGCGCGCCTCAGTTTCGTATATTGCCGTCAAGCTGTTGAGGATGCCGAGCAGCGCCGAAGAACTTTCCACGAGTTCCTCCAGCAAAGTGGGCACCTGACGTTGCCAACCGGAGGCAATGGCAAACAACACCCGCTCCGCCAGCGTGATGAAGCCCAGGATTTTGGCATTGCCCTGTGCAGGGCCAAAGTAGGCATCGTGCAATGGCGCGCCAAAAACACCGGGCAACACCGTGTTGCCATGGATGAGTGCATGGTGGGCATCGCGAAACAGCTCCAGTGCCTCATGGGCTACGGCGCTGGCATCCGCATGACCGCCGGCGGCCAGCACGGTGTACAGCACTACCCGTTGCGACGTGAAGCGCCTGCGACCAGACAGATTGATCATGGTGGCAAACGCTTCACCGGACAGTGAGGACACATCGGGTGGCGCTGCCTCCCGGGCATGTGCTAAGGGTGTGGGGCGCTCGGCTACGGCCAGGTACATGGTCAACCTCCTTTTCAACCTTCGACGGGGTACTTGCTCAACAGATCTGCCAGAGCCAGTGGTCGTGCCAGCAGATAACCCTGGATCAGGTTGCAGCCGGCCTGACGCAATATGTCCAGCTGGGGCTGCGACTCAACCCCTTCGGCAATGACCTCCAGGCCCATCTGGCAACCCAGGTCCACGATGGTTTTGACAATGGCGCGGTCATTGCGCTGGTGCGGCAGGTCGCGTACAAACGAGCGGTCTATCTTCAGCGACGAGATGGGTAGGTTCTTCAGTAGGGCCAGCGAAGAATGCCCCATGCCAAAGTCATCCAGGCTGATGCCAAACCCCAGTTGGCGCAACGCCCTCATGACCGGTATGACCTGGTCGGGCCGTTTCATCAGCATGCCCTCGGTCAGCTCCAGTGACAAGCGGTTTGGCTCCAGCCCGAATGCGCCCACCAGCGCATGCAGCTCCTCCGGCAGACTCTTGTTGGTGAACTCAGGCGCGGCCATGTTCACATGCACCTTCAGATCGGTAAAGCCGGCCGCGTTCAGGATCGCCAGGTCGCGACAGGCCTGACCCAATACCCATTTGCCAATTTGCACAATCAAGTGGCTTTGCTCGGCAATGGGGATGAACACGTCGGGCGGCACCATGGTGCCGTCTGGTTTGCGCCAGCGCACCAGGGCCTCAATGGATTCCAGACGTCCCCGAGCAATATCAAAAATCGGCTGGTAGACCAGACACAGGCCATTGCCATCCAGCGCATGGTGTAGCTCGGTCTCAAGGGCCAGACGCTGGGCAATGGACGACTGCTGCTCGGCCAACGCGTGGGTGTTGCTGATAGACGAAAAGTGGCAGCCGTTGCGCCCATTGTTCTTGATGCGGTACATAGCCGCATCTGCGCTCTGCAGCAGTGCCGGGCAAGTATTGCCACAGTGCGGAAAGGTGCTGACACCCACGCTGGCGGACACGGTCAGCTCAATGCCCTCGTACACAAAGGGTGCGCGGGCGGCCTGCAAAATGCTCTCCAGCAAGTGGGCAGCATCCGCTAGTGCATCGGTGGGTATCAGCAGCGCAAACTCGTCACCCCCCAGGCGGCCCACTTTGCTACCCACCGGTGCAAGAGCCTGCAGGCGCTGGGCAAACTCCCGTAGCACCGCGTTGCCCGCCTCATGGCCAAAGGCATCGTTGATGGGTTTGAATCGGTCCAAGTCAATGAAGGCCAGACCAAATGCGGTGTCGTCTTTGGTTGCGGCGGCGCAAGCCTGGCTGACCAACTCGTGGAAGTGGTTGCGGTTGGCCAACCCCGTCAGCGCATCGACCTGGGCCAGGTACAGAATGGTGGCCTGATGTTCTATTCGCTGCGCCATCTGCGCGATAAATGCACCTATGCTGGCAGAAACCTTGGGCAACTGGGCCTCGGGCTGGCGCGACAGACAACTGTAAAACTCCAAGACGCCGGGGCTGTGGGTGTGGCCATCGGCCGAGACATAAGTCACAGGGAACACATAACCCGACCACAGTTTGCATTCGCGGTCGCTGGTTCGCTGCGAAAAGCGCAGGTCATTCACCATGTCTTCCACCCAATCGGGTTGGCCGCTTTGCCACACCGCACCCACCAGACCCTCTCCGGGCGCCAAAGACCGACTGGCGCTTTCGGCGCCAAATGACGCGAGGTCCAGCTCAGGCTGGTGCCAGAAGTATTTGCAGGACAGACGGGGGAGCACATCTGCCTCAGATGACTCTGCAGCCCAATAGGCACCCCAGTCCCATCCCAGGTTCTTGCAGATCAGCTGGATGACGTTGGTGATGGCATCGCCCAATGAATGGGTGCCGACCAAAAACTCAGTCAACTCAAAGCCCAGGCGCTCCCGCATGGCAGCGTGTTTGAGTGGCGTGATGTCGGACAGGATGCCGCTGACCACACCCGGATTGGCGAGATCTGGCGGCAGGTGTGCCACGCGCAACCAGCGCATGCCGTCCCTGGCGCTGATCACGCGAAAGTCGCTTTTGACAGCTTGCTGGTTGCCTTGCGACAGATGGGCAATAAGTCCCAGCATGTCGTCCGAAACGACATGGATAAAACAGCTGTCCGGTCCTTCGTGGTGCAGCCGCTCCACATTCAGGTACCGCGCAGCCACGGCAGACAACACAATTTGTGAAGAAGTAGGGTCGAACCACCAGCGGCCAAAGGCCGCCGCCTCTTCCAGCGCGCTCGGCGACGCACCCTCTGTCAGTGCCTGGGAGAGGTAGTGCGAATACCCAGCCACCCCGCCAATAGGCTTGGGTGCAGAACCTTTGCCAAGAGCCGCTTGCATGGTGTCTAACAAAGTAGCCATATCAGCTACGTCAGCACATTTCATGCCACGATAGTGAACTATTTCAATCGATGGCTATCCGTATTTACCCTTTATTTGGGCAATTTCTCCGGTTTTGGTGCGGAGGCACCCCTTCTGGTGCTGAAACCTTCAGGAAAGCCAGCGCGCGTTCTGGATTACCTCGGAGAAAACCGCCCGCAGCGTGTTAGTGCTCATCTTGTAGGGATCGACCTCTGCCGAGCTGGAGTATTTGATGTACCGATGGCGGTTCTCCTTCTCGGAGAACGGGCGCTGACCAAAGCCTTTTTGCTCAGCGCCAGCGCACCGTACCAAAACAGCCGCACTATTTTTGTACCAGTGTTATTCATTGGGCAACAGCCGATCACAGCACCATGCAGTGCGCGTCGGGTCAAAATCCGATATGCCTCCACATTGCAATAGAACCGTAAGCACCCAACCGCTGCAGCAGCCTCCGCATGGCGATGCGGACATCTCGCGCATAATCGAAATGGCCTGGGAAGACCGCACCGCCTTTGAAGCCATCGCGGTCCAGTTCGGCTTGAACGAATCAGGAGTGGTGGCCTTGATGCGCAGGCACCTGAGGCCTTCGTCCTTTCGGATGTGGCGCAAACGCATGGCCGGCCGCACCACCAAACATGCGGCGTTGCGGGGCGCGCAGTTCTTGCGCCACTGCGCTACCCATACGCGGCAATAGCAGTTGTGAATGACGCGCTCAAGCCGCGAGCTCTGGTCTGGTTCAAGCGGGACCTGCGTATCCATGACCATGCGGCGCTTGTTGCCGCACAGGCGTACCCCGATGCGCTGGCTGTATTTGTTATCGAGCCCGAGTGGCTGCAAAGCCCCGAGTGTGATGCCAGCCATGTGGACTTTGCGCTGGCTTGCCTGGCGGAACTGCGCGCTGCCCTGGCTCAACGGGGCATGCCGCTGCTGGTGCGTGTGGGCACGTGTGTTGAAGTGTTCACTCAATTGCATTCAGAACCGGGGTTCACCCATCTGCTCAGCCACGAGGAAACCGGTCCAGGTTGGTCGTACACCCGAGACCTGCAAGTAGCTTTGTGGTGCCAATCGCAGCGGGTGCTGTGGCGGGAATATACCCAGACCGGCGTGGTGCGCCGCTTGCGCAACCGTTCAGGCTGGGCAGGGCGCTGGCAGGCGCGTATGGACGCCCCTATGCATCTGCTGCACGGGGGATTCACTCCCGCGGTCTCGCTGGACCAGCCAGAATTGCCTACCCTTGCCCAACTGGGCCTGGCGCCACACGCCAAGCACCTGCAGCCCGCAGGCGAAAGGGCCGCACGCAGCACCTTGAAGAGCTTTCTGCAGGTGCGGGGCTTTGACTACCGCAAGGCACTGTCCAGCCCTCTGACCGCCGAAGACGGCTGCAGCCGATTGAGCCCGCACCTGGCCTTTGGTGCCCTGTCCATGCGGACTGTGCACCAGGCTACCGAGGTCGCCATCGGTCAAACACCCGACCGTGATCTGGCCTATGCGCTGCGTGGTTTTGCCGGACGGCTGCGCTGGCACTGCCACTTCATGCAGAAGCTGGAGGACGAGCCTGGCATTGAATTCCACAATTTTTCCCGCGAGTGTGACGGCCTGCGCGAAAACAACTTCAACGACAACCACTTTGCGGCCTGGTGCGAAGGCCGCACAGGCTACCCCATGGTGGACGCCTGCATGCGCTCGCTCAACCACACCAGCTGGCTGAATTTCCGTATGCGGGCCATGCTGGTGAGCTTTGCCAGCTATCACCTGTGGCTCCACTGGCGCCCCACCGGGCTGTTTCTGGCGCGGCAATTTCTGGACTATGAGCCCGGCATCCACTGGAGCCAGATGCAGATGCAAAGTGGCACCACCGGCATCAACACACTGCGCATGTATTCCCCCACCAAACAAGCACAGGACCAGGACCCGCAAGGCCTGTTCATCCGACGCTGGGTGCCTGAACTCGCCAAGGTGCCACTGCCGTATCTGGGCGAGCCCTGGAAAATGGACGCGAGTGTGCAGCACATGGCACGCTGCACGATTGGTGTGGACTACCCCGCCCCGATCGTTGACGACAAGCTGGCGATGAAGGCCGCCAAAGACCGCATGTATGGCCTGCGCACGACCGAGCAGGCGCGTGAAGAAGCCAACAAAGCGCAAGCGAAACATGGCTCGCGCAAAAGTGGTTTGCCCCAAACGGCGCAGCGGCGCAAGCCAGCATCTTCGCAACCCGCCACACGACAGACTGAACGCGAGGAGGATGAGCTCTCCACGCCATCCCCACAGGGCGACCTCTTTGCCTGACCTATCGAACCAGCACCATGAAAAACGACTTCAAAGGCAACAAACAATCGCTGCCCAGCAAGCTGTGCGCCGTGTGTGGCCGCACCATGACCTGGCGCAAGGCCTGGGCCAAAAACTGGGAATCGGTTCTGTACTGCTCGGATGCCTGTCGCGCCCAAAAGACTGCCAAGAAAGCACCATGAAACACACCACCCCTAGCGCAATGCCGCTACCTACCCAGGTCAGAAACTTAGTCATCGTATTGGGTGACCAGCTCGATGCGCAATCGTCTGCCCTGCAGGGCTTCGACCCCATGCAAGACGTGGTGTGGATGGCCGAGGTGGCCGAAGAATCCACCCACGTGTGGTCGGCAAAGCAACGCATTGTGGTATTCCTCAGTGCCATGCGCCACTTTGCTCAAAACCTGCGTGCGCAAGGCCTGCCAATCGTTTACAAACAGTTGGACGATGCCGACAACCAGGGCACCCTGGCCCTGCAACTGAAGCGGGCTATCAAGTTACTGCAACCCGCAGCCCTGGTACTGACCGCACCCGGCGACTGGCGGGTGCTGCAAGCGCTTCGCGCCGTGGCAGCAGAGCACAAGTTCCCGCTGGACCTGCGTGACGACACGCACTTTTTCAGCACCGTACGCGAATTTTCGGCCCACGCCCAAGGTCGCAAGCAGCTCCGGTTGGAATACTGGTACCGCGCGCTGCGCCAGAAACACGGCATTCTGATGGACGGCAAGGTGCCGGTCGGCGGGCAGTGGAATTTTGATGCCGACAACCGTGAATCCTTTGGCAAGGCCGGTCCACACAATGTGCCGCCGCCCACACGCTTTGCACCCGATGCCATCACACAGGAAGTCATCACACTGGTCAACACGCGTTTCGCTACCCACCCCGGTTCCCTGCACTCGTTTGGCTGGCCGGTGACGCGCGCGCACGCGCTGCTGGCACTGCAGACCTTCATAGACCAGCGCCTGCAGCTGTTCGGACAGTTTGAAGACGCCATGTGGTCGGGTGAAGCCTGGCTGTACCACTCGCACCTGAGCTGCGTACTCAACCTGAAACTGCTGAACCCGCACGAAGTGGTGCAGGCGGCAGAAGATGCCTACCGCGCAGGCACGGCACCGCTTGCAGCGGTCGAGGGCTTCATTCGCCAGATACTGGGATGGCGCGAATATGTGCGCGGCATTTACTGGACGCAAATGCCCGGCTACCTGGAGCGCAATGCGCTGGACGCGCAAGCCGATCTGCCTGCCTGGTACTGGACCGGAGACACCGACATGGCCTGCCTCAAAGACGCCATCACCCAAACCCTGGAACACGGCTACGCCCACCACATCCAGCGCCTGATGGTGACCGGCCTGTATGCACTGCTGCTCGGTGTGAAGCCGCAGGCCGTGCACACCTGGTACCTGAGCGTGTATGTGGACGCCGTGGAATGGGTAGAGCTGCCCAACACGCTGGGCATGGGCCAGTTCGGCGACGGCGGCCTGATGGCCAGCAAGCCCTATGTAGCCAGTGGCAAATACATCCAGCGCATGAGCAACCACTGCAAAGGCTGCAAGTACGACCCGGCGCAATCGACCGGCCCTACCGCCTGTCCCTACACCACGCTCTACTGGGACTTCTTGAACCGCCACGAGACACTGCTGCGGAAAAACCCGCGCATGGCGATGCAACTTAAAAACCTGGGCCGGCTGGACGCATCTGCCCGCCATGCCATTGCGGCCCAAGCCACTGCACACCGTCATGCACAGCTTTGAACCCACCCTGCAAGCTGCCCATGCACGCCTGGCCGCCGTGCAACCCGCCGCCTATGCACGCACCCGCAATGCACTGGACGGCGCAGTCACCCGCCTGTCGCCCTACCTGACCCACGGATTGCTAAGCCTGAGGGATGTGTACGAGGCTTTGAATGCGCGCCACCCGCTGGACGCCCAACACAAGTTTGTCTTTGAGCTGGGCTGGCGTGCCTACTACCGCCATGTGTGGGCACACCTGGGTGAAAGCCTTCACCAGTCAATACACCCGGGGTTGCTCCCCGATGACGCCTATAAGCCAGAAGTGCCTGCAGACGTGCTGGAAGCCCGAACTGGCATACCTGCCATCGACCTAGCAGTGGGTGGCGGGCACCAGCAGTACCAAGCCCTACCTTTTCAACGCCGACAACGTGGCCATTTACGCGCCCGCACAGTGGCACAGCACCGGCACGGCGATCGACAGGAGTTATGAAGAGATGGACCGGATCGCACGCAGTGCAGCCCCTATCCGGCTGCATCACGGTGGCGCGCTTCAGGGAATGCAACAGCCCAAAGTTTTCACAGCGCCGCCACAAGCCACCTGGTCTGCACCTGACAGCACGTTGGTCACTGGCCGCGACGTCTGGCTGGCGCACCCGTGGTCACTGAGCGCGCCACCCCAAAAGTTCCAGACAGACGGGTTGGTCATCGGCGTGGGGTTGGCAGAAAAACACGCAGCCATTCCCTGGAGCGCCCAGCGCTGGGGTTTTGTAACCCAAGGCTTGCAGGCGCACACTGCGCACCTGTGGTGGGGCAGTACTGCGCAGCTTTCAGACGCACTGCGTTCAACCAGAAGCATCACATGGCAACCCGATCCGCATATGCTCAGTGAGGTTTGCGGAGCGCAAGAGCACCTGGCTAGTCCACTGTTTACGACGGTAGAAACTTACTGCCCGAGTTTTGCGCAATGGTGGCGCAGGACCACCATGGCAAATTGAACCGGCTCTACCAAGGAATTTCCTGCCCCTGATAGTCCACAAAATGGGCGCCCTGGCGGGCTTGCAGCCCTCGCAATGCGGCCAGCATACCCGCCACCGACTCAGCGGGTTCCAGAAGCTTTGCGACCCCCGACGAAAACGGCTGTGACAGTCTGGAACGCACGGTGCCTGGCTGCAGGGCTACTACGCGCAACTCTGGCTGTTTGCGTTGCAGCTCAATCGCGGCTGTTTGAAGAAACATGTTCAACGCGGCTTTGGACGCACGGTAGCCGTACCAACCGCCCTTGCGATTGTCAGCGATGCTGCCTACCCGTGCTGAGAGTTTGGCGTAAACGCTTGGACCGGCGGCCAGCAATGGCGCAAAGTGACGCAGCACCATCACCGGGCCAATGGCATTGAACGCAAAGGCTTTGGCCAGCACATCCGGCTGCAGTGCTGAAAGTGACTTCTCGGGACCTATACCGTCAATCATCAGACTGCCGGTAGCGTCCACAATCAAATGGTAGGGACCGCGCGGGGCGATAGCAGCAGCCTGTGCTACCAGGCTTGCAGGCTCAGTCAAATCAAAGGGGCTGTTGTGCGTGCGAGAGAGGCTCTCGACATGGTTGCACAGCGGATCGCCCTGCAGAGCTTGCACAAAAGACTCGCCAATAGCGCCGCTTGCGCCAATGACCAATGCGCGGTATGGAGAGTCCATCAGCCCTTCTTCGCCCAGGCGTTGCACCAAGCTTTGGCCGCGACCTGTTTTCCGGCGAACAGCGGGCAAGCACCGGCTGCCGCACCGGGTGCAGCCTTGAACAACGCGCAATTGGAGCACAGCTGGCCGGCCGCGTATTTAGGCTGCTTGGCCTTGTCTACCTTGGTCGCATCTGCCTTGTAACCCAACGCGATGGACTGCGCATCGTTCTCTGCCACCAACGCCTGGGCTTGGGCCTTTAATGCGGCTCCAACCGCAGCGCACCCCACTAGGCTTTGCAGCATAAATACACGGCGATCGGAAGTGGTTGGAAATGTTGAGGTTTGGATCTTCACGGTTTGCTCCTGGTTGTAGTGGCGTGGGTCGAAAAAAGGTGCGATCACACCGGCTCAGCGTGTCGGTTGATGATCCTTTGCGGCTGGATACACCGGTCATAAATGATCGGCCCCTTGTACGCGAAGGCCAATTCCTGCGTAGCAATCTCATCCAGCGAATGCCGCTCGAAACGCAAATTGGCCAATGCCAGCCGGTTGTCCCGAATATCCCGTTTAAGCTGATTCAGCACCCGCGTCAACTGCGAGGCGTCTTCCACATGCACGGTCCACTGCCACGCCTGACCTGGTGGAATTTTTCGCGCTTTTCCTGTCTTGTTGAGTAGCATGTAACTGACTTTCATGCCACTAATCTAACACTCCGCCCATAAATATCTACTCATATTGGAAACTATTCACATTAAACTACTCAATATCTACTCAATTGACTGTTTATGTCCTCCATCAAAGCAAAATCCCCGGACCCATTGGGTGCTCATCGCATTGGAGCGGTGTCCGCGCTCAGCGGCATCCCGGTGCCGACACTGCGCGTTTGGGAGATTCGGTATGCAAGCTTCAGCCCGCGTACGACCCGTGGTGGCCAAAGGCTGTACAGCGACGATGATGTGTTGCGTGCCACACTGCTCAAACGCCTCACCGATCAGGGGCACTCCATCAGCAGCATTGCCAACCACGATAGCAACCGGCTCAACGCTTTGCTGCAAATGCAAGACACCTCGCATCGGCGTGACAGCGTCAGACATGCAGAAGTCCAGACGGTCACCGCAGTGGTTGTGGGGCTCGCGCTTGCAGCACGGCTTACCTCGGAAAGGTTCAAGAAAATCTTCGCGGCCAGTGCGCTGCAAGTCACCAACATCCTTCCCGATCTGGAGTCTGCGCAAACCGCACCGCTGCTGGGACAGCCTCAGTTCCTGCTGGTGTATGTCAACTCACTGCATGTATTGGCGCAGGTGGATTTGCGCCGCCTGATTGACCGGTGCAAGCTCCCGCAGACCATCGTGCTGTACCGATTCGGGCAAGAGCAGGTAATTGAATCGATGAAGCGCGCGGGTGTGGTAGTGCGGCGCGAGCCCGTATCCGACTATGAACTGGCGGACCTGATCAATGCCTCCTTGCTCGTGGACGCGCCGCGCGCCATGGGGCAGGGGAGTCCTGGCGCCATCATCCCGGCACGCAAATATGACGACGCAACACTGGCGCGCATGGCGGGCATCTCCACCAACATGTTGTGTGAATGCCCCCGGCACGTGGCAGAAATCATTGCACAACTGGCCAGCTTCGAACAGTACAGCCAGGAGTGTCTGAACAAAAGTTCCGAGGATGCACACCTCCATGCCTACCTGCATTCGGTATCCGGATCAGCCCGCGCCTTGTTCGAGCATGCACTTGAAAAAGTAGCGCAGCATGAAGGCCTGGACCTGTAGCAGTTGCTGTCTACGGGGCTCAGACCGCGGCGTCAGGACCGATTACGGGAAACTCGATGTCAAAGGTGGTGCCACCATCGAGCACCGATTGCACCTTCAGCACGCCCCCCAGGCGCCGTACCAGGTTGTCCACAATCGTCATGCCCAGACCCGTGCCACCTTGACCAATCTTGGTGCTGAAGAATGGCTGAAACAAGCGCGCCTGGGTCGCTTCAGACATACCGACGCCGTTGTCTGAAAACGAGAGTTGCACTCGGTCGCCCACGCGCTGCGCCCGGATCGTCAGCACACCATCGGATCGCCCCTCAAAGGCGTGCAAGAAAGCGTTGTTGGTGAGATTGATCACAATCTGCCCCAAGGGGCCGGGGAAGGTGTCAAGCATGATGCCAGGCTCAATGTCCATGACCACGCGGTTCGGGCTGCTTTTGAGCGTGGGCGCCAACGTAGCCAGAATTTCCTGCACCGTGACTGCGAGATCAAAATACCGCCGCTGTTCGCTGGTCTGGTCATTGGCCACTTGGCGGAAACTCTGCAGCAGCTCGTCAGCCCGGTGCAGATTACGCAGGATCAGATCATTGCCCTCGAGAATGCCTTGAACAAAGCCTGCAAGTGCCGATCGGGTCAACTGGTTACTGTTAAACAACTTCTCAAACGACCGCCCCTGTTCAACCATGGTGCTGGAGGTCATCAGGCTATTGCCCAAGGGGGTACTCAGTTCATGGGACACACTGGCAGCCAGTGTGGTGATGGTAGCGTTGGCTTCGCTGCGTGCGAGTTCCGCTTGCGAGCGGTGCAGTATGGCCTCGGTCTGCAGGAGCTTGCCAGTCTGCTGCGTGAATCGCCAACTGAACCACAACAGGGCCACAAAGCTGGCAACCAGGATGCCGGAGAAGAAAACGGTTGCCTCGTTGACCTGACCACCGGCGATCCGTTCCGCCTGCTCCAGCGGAATGGTCACATACAGAGCGCCCAACAACTGGTGGGGCTTCCATTGTTTGCCCGTCTGGACCCCATTGGCATCCCGCAGGGCCATGACGTCAGGCATCTTTTCGTAGGCGTTGTGGCACGCCACACAGGTTGCCTGGGATGCGGGGTCAGCCGACAGGTAGCGCAGCACACGCTTGCCGTCGCGCATCTCAAATCGGGACACCGGTTGCCAGGCGATCGCAGCGCTGGGGTTGGACTGGTCTTGTTGCTCCAGTTGGGGCCAGGCCCAGCGCAGAAAGTCGTCCGTCAGGCCTTGGGTGGGCTCAAGGTTCCATTTGCTGATCGGTTTGTATTCGTAGAGCTTGTGCGCATTGGCAGAAGCAGCACGGCCAACCAGTTTCAGAAACTGCGCCGGAATGGGTACGTGCCCCGGCATACCGGCCGAATCCACACTGGGACCAAAGCCATCGGCTTTGAGCTTTTCAACAATTGCACTGGCGTACACGGAACGCGCGGTAGTGGCTTGGCTGGCCACAATCTCCGCAATACCCAAGGCCTGACGCTCAATCGTCTGGTTGACCGCATCCTTGACCACTACGTAGCTCAGCACGCAGGCCAGCGCAAAAACCCCAATCAGAAGGCCCAACGCCCGTGTGTTGTTAAGGTTTGTTTTCATCCCAGCGCCCCATAAGGGAATTCAACCGCATGCGGCCAAGTATCGCACCGCGGACTAGCGTGCAAATCGCTAGTAAACCCGTACTGTGGTGGCCAACCTGAGACTAACCTTCAAACTGCGGGTGTAGTTGCCGGATGCGCGTCATGGCCATACCCGCCGCCGCGGTGCGCGTCTCCACGCCCATCTTGACAAAAATACGCTCCAGATGTTTCTTGACCGTCATGGGGCTGCTGCCCAGAATGTCACCAATGTCCTTGTTGGTCTTGCCTTTGACCACCCAATACAAGACCTCGGCCTCTTTGGCGGTGAGTTTGAACGACAGGCTCATGGCCTCGATGACCGCCGTGTCTGACACCTCGCGCATGACGATCAGCCAATCGCCCCCGTCCTCCAGGCTGCCCTCACCGTCACCGATCTGCTGGTGCAGCCGAAATGTCAAGCGTCGGGCCCCCTGTTCGATTTCCAACCGGGGGGGTTCCGAGCCCGGTGGCTGGGGTTGTGCCAGCAAGGCCAGGCAATTGCGCAGCCACGCCAGCACCGGTTTGGGCGTCAGCGGAGCCTGGGTACCACAGTAACGCTCCAGCAGTTCGCGGGCCAAAGGTGTCTGCCACATCAGCACACCGTCGCTGGCGCGCACGGTAATGGTGGCGTAGCCAAAGGCATCCAGCGCGTTGCGAGTCTGGCGCCGCTCCCGCGCGCCCTTCAGGTGCACCTGCATGCGGGCCAATACTTCTTTGGGCTTGATGGGTTTGGTCACGTAGTCCACACCGCCGGACTCGAGCGCGGCCACCAGATACTCGGTCTCGGTCAGGCCGGTCATGAAGACAATGGGAATATGGGCCGTGGCCGCCAGCGCTTTCAGGCGTCGCGCCACTTCAAAACCATCCATGCCGGGCATCATGGCATCGAGCAGGATGATGTCGGGCACGGCTTGTGTAGCCCGCTGCAAAGCGGCTTCGCCCGAAGTGGCAACCAGCACCGTGTAGCCGGATTCATCCAACGCGTCGTGTAGTACGGACAGGTTGTCGGGCACGTCGTCCACGATGAGCACCACATCGCTGTTGGCGCGGTCCAGCGTGCCGTGCAAGGCACTGTCGGCAGATGGTGTGGTCGATTCAAGGGGCTTCATGGTCTTCCGTATCCAGGTCTTTTGTGTCTTTTTGCAGCTGGACCAGCATGGCTTCAAACTGGAACTGCCGGGCCATATCACCCATCACTTTGGCAAAACCTGCGCAGGCAGGGTGCTCGGCCACGATGGCAGTGAGCTTGTTGGTGATGCCGCGGTAGAAACCCAGGCGCACCAGTTCCTGTAGGGCCAGCAGGTCAGCGTGCGGCGGGGGCACGATCGCAAGGTCATCTGATGCTGCAATCGGCGCATGGGGTGCATCCGCTACATCTGCGGTATCCCGCCAGGTCAGCGCCAGCTTGCGCTCCAGCCAGTCCAGCATTTCAGAGTGGCGAACGGGTTTAACGATGAAGTCATCCGGCTCTATGCCCAGCACATTGTTGACACCACGGTCAAACGCATTGGCCGACACAATAGCCACCTGCGGTTGGTGTCCGTCCAACGCGCGGATACGGCGCAGCGTTTCCCATCCGTCAATGCCAGGCATCGCCAGGTCCATGAACACCACATCGGGGTCGTAACCCGCGGCCAGCAGATCCAGACAATCATGCCCGCTGGCAGCCACCCGCAATACAAAACCCAACGGCTCTAGCAGGCTGACCAGCAGTTCGCGGTCGGCCTCTTCATTGTCTACCACCAGAATCTTGCGGCGCGCACCGGCATAACCTTTGCGCGGCTGGCGCACGGCTTGGCTCAGTCGCTCCAGGCTGTGGCCGGATTGCAGATGCAACTCGGGCAAAAACAGGCGCACCTTGAAAACCGAACCCTTGCCCAACTGGCTAGTGGCGGTCAGCTCGCCGCCCATCAGATCAGTCAGCATCTTGGCAATGGTCAGACCCAGGCCCGAGCCCGTGGCGCCCACTGCCACGCTGTTGGCGCGGGCAAACGGGTCGAAGATGTATTCGAGCTCTTGTGGGTGCATGCCGGGGCCGGTGTCGTGCACCTCCACCTGCGCCATCTCGCGTGCATAGCGCAGGCTAAAGGTCACACTGCCCTGCTGCGTGAACTTGATCGCATTGCCCAGCAGGTTGATGATGATCTGGCGTACGCGTTTTTCATCGGCCTTCACCCATTCGGGTATGGCGCCCTGTACTTCGAAGCGGAAGGCCAACCCCCGTGCCGCGGCCTGCAACTCAAACAAGCTGGCGATCTCGTGCATGCCATTGGCAAACTGCATGGGCTTGGCACTGAGCGTGAGCTTGCCAGACTCGATCTGCGCCATGTCCAGCGTTCCTTCGATCAGGGACAGCAAGTGTTCACCACCCCGCTTGATAACACTGACGGCCTGCATGCGGTGCGGCGGTATCGACGCGTCTTCGCCCATCAATTGCGCATAACCCAGGATGCTGTTGAGCGGTGTGCGCAGCTCGTGGCTGATGGCGCTGATGTAGCGGCTCTTGGCCTGGTTGGCCTGCTGGGCCTGTTGCTTGGCCCGCTCCGCCAGAGCAGTGGCAGCCTGCAAAGCCTCGTCCGTCTGGCGATGAGACTCAATCTCTTGCATCAGAAGGTGGGTCTGTCGATTGGACTCCTCTTGCGCTACCTGGCGGCTCTTGTGCGCCAACACCAGCCACCAGGCAACGATTCCACCCATGAGCAACAGCGCCATATAGGCCTTGAAGAAGCCTGAGCGCAAGGCATCTTGCAATGCGGCGTTGACACCCGTTGCCTCGTTCAGGCTAGACAGCTCCTGCCGGTAAAACATGCCAAACACCGTGGCCAGCAGCGGCACGATGATGAGCATCAGCAATATGAAATGACCCACCCCGGTATCGATGAACGGCCATGCCCGTTTGGGCAACAGCCAACGCAAAGCAGCCGACCACTGCGCGGAAAGGCTGGCATGTGGTTTGCACAGGTCGCCACAACGCGCATCCAGGGTGCAGCACAATGAACAGATGGCACCACGGTAAGCCGGGCAGTGGGCCATGTCGGGGCCCTCGTATTCGCGCTCGCAAATGACGCATTTCTGAACCTGCATCGCTGTAGTGGTGCTGGATGGGGCGGACTCTCGGGCGATGTAGTAGCGCCCCTTGGTTGCCCAGGCCAATGCCGGTGCAGCGATGAAAGCAGTAACCAGAGCCACCACTGCGGAAAACGCTTTGGCATCCGCACCAAACAAACCCAGATATGCCATCACCGACAAAACCGAGGCCAAGGCCATCGACCCTACGCCCACCGGATTGATGTCATACAAATGCGCCCGTTTGAACTCAATGCCCTTGGGACTCAGGCCCAGCGGCTTGTTGATGACCAGATCGGCCACCACAGTCATGATCCAGGCGATGGCGATGTTGGAATAGAGCCCCAGCACATCGCCCAGCGCGTGGAACACATTCATCTCCATCAGCATGAAGGCAATCAGCGTGTTGAACACCACCCACACCACGCGACCGGGGTGACTGTGGGTGAGGCGCGAGAAGAAATTACTCCAGGCCAGCGAGCCCGCATACGCATTGGTGACGTTGATCTTGAGCTGCGACACCACGACAAAAACCGCCGTTGCAGCCACCGCCCACTGCAGTGACGTGAACACGTGTTCATAGGCCACCAGGTACATCTGGTTGGGATCCACCGCGCGCTCCACGGGCACGCTGTGGGTAATGGCCAAGTAGGCCAGGCAAGCACCGCCCAGCATTTTGGCTACCCCCAGCACCACCCAGCCTGGTCCGCCCAGCACCACACACAACCACCAGCGCTTGCGGTTCTGTGCAGTCTGCTCTGGCATGAAACGCAGGTAATCCGCCTGCTCACCCATCTGCGTGATCAGCGCAATACCCACGGTCAGCGCGGCACCAAACAAGTGCATGTTAAAGGCGCCACCCACACCAAAGTCACCACCGTAGTGCGTAATGCCCTCAAATGCAGTGGGGTTGCGCACCAAGACAAAGCCAAACGGCAAGAACAACATCAACAGCCACAGCGGCTGCGTCCAGACTTGCAGTCGGCTGATGACCGACACACCGTGTGTTACCAGAGGAATTACCACCAGAGAACAGATCAGATAACCCCAACTGGGCGGTATGTCCAGCGCCAGTTCCAGCGCGTAGGCCATGATGGCCGCCTCCAGCGCGAAGAAGATGAAGGTGAAGGTAGCGTAGATCAGGGAGGTGATGGTGGAGCCGATGTAGCCAAACCCGGCGCCGCGGGTCAGCAAGTCCATGTCCACGCCATAGCGCGAAGCATAGACACTGATGGGCATGCCTGCCAGGAAGATCACGATGCCAGTCACCAGGATCGCCCAGAAGGCGTTCACAAACCCGTATTGCACTAGCAGCGTGGCGCCCACGGCCTCCAGCACCAGGAAGGACGCCGCGCCAAAGGCGGTGTTGGCCACCCGCCATTCCGACCACTTGCGAAAGCGCTGCGGCGCGAAGCGCAGCGCGTAGTCTTCCATGGTCTCGCTGGCCACCCAGTTGTTGTAGTCGCGGCGGATCTTGACCACCCGCTGCAAGGGAGCGGCGGGGGGAGGAGGAAGGTTGGATACAGGTTGCACGCTGGCATGGTGCAGATTCCATGCCATGCAAAGGCCTCCACAGGGGAGTTACACCGCCCACGGGGCCGATGCTTGGGAGCGTTCACTTCGGAGATACTTGGCGTTAGGCCTGCGGATCGTCCGCTCGCGACGCACTCGGGACCCATCCATTTGCCTTTTGACACTGCACAACCGCCTCCCCTACCCGTCCTACACACCTACCGGTTGGCATTCACCGGACGCACTGCGGACTACTGGCGCATCTGGATTGTCAACCTGACACTCAATGTACTGACCCTGGGCCTGTATTCGCCGTGGGCCAAATTGCGCAAGATGCGCTGGTTTGCCAGCCATACCGAAATGCTGGGTGACCGATTTGACTTCCAGGCCAATCCACTGCGTCTGCTGCTCGGGCGCCTGGTGGCCTTGGTGTTGTTCGTGTTGTATGGCCGTGTTTTTCAGTTTTCCAAATGGGCGGGACTGTCGTTTGCGGTTGCCATGCTGGTGATCAGTCCGGTCCTGTTTGCCAGTGCACAGCGCTTCAAATTACGTGCCAGCAGTTGGCGTGGCATCCAGTTTGACTTTCACGTGAGCACTAAAGCTTGTTATGCCGGCTGCACGCCTATCCTGATCATCTGGCTGGTGCCCTGGGCTGTGTTGCACACCGTTCCTCTAGGCGGGTGGGCTTGGGCAATGTTCCTGCTGCCCTGGCTGGCACTGCCCTGGGCACATGCCCGCCTAAAGGCCATGCAACACCGACACAGCAGTTTTCTGGGACGCGGCTTTCAATTTGACACCGTGACAGAGTCGTTTTACTTCAACTACCTTTTCCTGATTGGGTTGGCTTTGGGAGTTGCGCTTGTCTTGGGTGTGGCAGCCAGCCTGCTGAAGGGATGGGCGGGCATCGGCAACAACGTCCACATCTTGATTGGCATGGTGCTGGTGGCACTCGTTTTCTACATGCTGACCTGGCCCCTGTTCGCCGCACGCCAGCAGAAGCTGGTATGGGACAACACCCGATGGAGCGATGTGCGGTTTGTTTGCGACATCAGGATCAAAGATGCGTTGCGCGTGGTGATCAGGCACGGCCCGCTGGTTTTGCTCAGCGCGGGACTGTGGTGGCCGGTGGCCGCCGTGGCATGGGCCCGCCTGCGAGTGCAGGCCATCTCACTGACTTCTGAACGGGATCTTGAAGAGGTAGTGCAAATGCCTTTAATGGGCGACTCGCCTGCGAGCAACTCCAAAACCGCGACGGGTGACGCCGCAGCGGACATGTTTGGCCTGGATTTAGGGTGGTGACAGAGATGTGGACAGCACGCGCATTTGACGGAATGAGCCCGGTAACCCTATGGTGCCGGCTGGAAATTGCCAATGGTGAATTGTGCGTCTGGCCCAGTGGCCAACGCTTCACGTTATCCCAACAGGCTACCCACAGTGTGGCCAGCCTACGGGAAGCCGGCCTGTGTTTGCACAACGGCCTGCGCTTGCAAATTGAAAGCAATACCGACACGTTTGCGGCAACTGCCTTTTCACAAGGCCTGCCGGCAAATGGGTTTCAGAGGATGGTGGAGCGCACCATGGCCTCCTGGCCCTTGGCCCTTGGCCATTCTGAGCTTGGCGGTGTTGTTAGGTTGGCTGGTGTGCCTGGATCAATGGATATTGCCCAAGTCTGCGCAGTTAGTTGCCAGGCATCTACCCCACCAATGGCAAGACGAACTGGGCCAAGCGGTCATAGGTCAATTGCAACAACAAAAATACAGACTGACTTACCCCCACCCCGATGACACCCGTTGGTCGCCCGCAGACTTCGCAGCGCGTGTGTATACCCAAGAGCCCGACCTGAAGTTCCGAATCACGATGGTGGAACCACCCACCAAATTGGAGTGGAATGCACTTGCCTTGCCGGGCGGCCACGTTTTGGCCTACACGACACTACTCGACATACTGAGCCCAGAGGAAATGAGTGCCGTCATTGCCCATGAGATCGGCCACGTCAAACACCGGCATGGGATGCAAAGCTTGGCCAAAGGCGTCGGGTTAACCGCAATTGCGATCCTGACGGTCGGAGACTTTTCTGTCGTTGCCTCCAGCCTGGCAGTGGGCGCAAGAACGATGGCGTACTCCCGAGAAATGGAAGAAGAAGCGGATCGCTATGCGGTCAATCTGTTGAAACAACTCCAAATTCCGCCGGAAAGGCTGGGACAGGCACTGGCAGCAATTGAGGCGGCGGCGCACGCGAAACATCCTCCAAGCGACATTCCCCAATGGATGTCCACGCATCCCAAAACTGCAACGCGCTTCGAAAAGGCGCAACAATCGCAAGACCGGTAGACCGCAACGCCCATGCGCCATTTGGCGTATGCGGTAGATGCGCGCGGCACGGATATTGCCTAATAATCCCCAAACCTCCTGCCTACATCTGAGAGCGCGCCATGGAACTGACACCCCGAGAAAAAGACAAACTCCTGCTCTTCACCGCCGCCCTGCTGGCCGAGCGGCGCAAGGCCCGCGGGCTCAAGCTCAACTACCCTGAAGCCATGGCCCTGATCAGCGCGGCCGTCATGGAAGGTGCCCGAGACGGCAAGACCGTCGCCCAGCTGATGAGCGAAGGCCGCACCGTGCTGACCCGCGCCGACGTTATGGACGGCATTGCCGAGATGATTCCCGACATCCAGGTAGAGGCCAGCTTCCCCGACGGCACCAAACTCGTCACCGTTCACCAGCCCATTGTTTAAAACCTGCGTCCTTTCCTTAGGAGAAAACCCATATGCGAACCTCTGCTTTAAACGCTACGCTTTCCATAGCTGCATACGTAGCATCCACCGGGGCTAGCGCTGTAATTGCCCATGATGGGCACGGCGTGGGAGCAGGTAGCCACTGGCATGCCACCGATGTATGGGGTTTTGTGGTGGTCGGCACGCTGTGTGCACTGGCCATCTGGATCGCACGCAAGGGAAAGTGAGCGCCGACCATGATCCCCGGTGAAATCCTTTGCGACGACAACAACCCCGAACACGTGCTCAACGCGGGGCGGCGCACCACAACCCTGGTTGTGCAAAACACAGCCGACCGCCCGATACAGGTGGGTTCGCATTACCACTTTGCCGAGACCAATGGTGCGCTGGGTTTTGACCGGGCCGCTGCGCAGGGCATGCGCTTGAACATCGCATCGGGTTCGGCTGTGCGTTTTGAGCCCGGCCAACAGCGCACCGTGGAACTGGTGGACTTCGGTGGAGATCGCATCGTCTACGGCTTTCGTGGCCTAGTGCAAGGAAAACTGTAATGGCAACCATTGGACGCCGCGCCTATGCGGAGATTTTCGGCCCCACGGTGGGTGACCGCGTGCGGTTGGCCGACACCGGTCTGCTGATCGAAGTTGAAAAAGACTACACCCTGGCCGCTGGCGGCTATGGTGAAGAGGTCAAGTTTGGCGGCGGCAAGACGATCCGCGATGGCATGGCGCAATCGCAGCGCACACGTGCCGAGGGTGCCGTGGACTGCGTGATGACCAATGCGCTGATCCTGGACCACTGGGGCATCGTCAAGGCCGACATTGGCCTAAAGGGCGGGCGCATTGTCGCCATCGGCAAGGCTGGTAATCCGGACACGCAGCCGGGCGTGGACATCATCATCGGGCCTGGCACCGAAATCATCAGTTGCGAAGGCAATATCGTCACCGCGGGCGGTATCGACAGCCACATACACTTCATCTGCCCCCAGCAGATCGAAGAAGCCGCAGCCAGCGGTGTGACCACCATGCTGGGCGGCGGCACCGGCCCGGCCACCGGCACTTTTGCTACCACGTGCACGCCAGGGCCCTGGAACATTGAGCGCATGCTGCAGGCAGCCGATGCCTTCCCCATGAACCTTGGATTTCTGGGCAAGGGCAACGCCAGCCTGCCGGCGGCGCTGCATGAGCAGATCAGCGCCGGTGTCATCGGACTCAAGCTGCATGAAGACTGGGGCACCACACCCAGCGCCATCAGCAACTGCCTGGACGTGGCCGATGCAACAGACACGCAGGTCGCCATCCACTCTGACACGCTGAACGAATCCGGCTTTGTGGAGGACACCATTGCCGCCACCAAGGGGCGAGGCCTGTGCGCCTTCCACACCGAAGGTGCGGGCGGTGGCCACGCGCCCGACATCCTGCGGGTGGTGGGGCACGACAATTTTTTGCCCAGCTCCACCAACCCCACCATGCCCTACACGGTGAACACGCTGGACGAACATGTGGACATGCTGATGGTCTGCCACCACCTGGACGCGGGCATTGCCGAAGACCTGGCCTTTGCCGAAAGCCGCATCCGCAAGGAAACCATTGCCGCCGAAGACATCCTGCACGACAAGGGTGCCATCAGCATGATGAGCAGCGACAGCCAGGCCATGGGCCGCGTGGGAGAAGTCATCATCCGCACATGGCAGACAGCGCACAAGATGAAAGCACAGCGCGGGCCTCTACCCGAAGACAACGCCCGCAACGACAACTTCCGCGCCAAGCGCTATCTGGCCAAGTACACCATCAACCCGGCGATTGCCCACGGCATCAGCCATGAGGTGGGCAGTATTGAGGTGGGCAAATGGGCCGACCTGGTGGTGTGGAAACCGGCATTCTTCGGCGTAAAGCCCGCGCTCATACTCAAGGGCGGTTTTATCTCGATGGCCGCCATGGGTGACCCCAATGCCAGCATCCCCACTCCCCAGCCCGTGCACTACCGCCCCATGTTTGGCGCGTTCGGCGGCGCGCTGGCGCGCGGCTCACTGACCTTTGTGTCGCAAGCTGGTTTGAACGCGGGCATCAAGGACAACTTTGGCCTGGCCAAGACGCTGATTGCCGTTAAGAACATCCGCGGCGTGCGCAAGCAGCACATGGTGCACAACCGCTATTTGCCGGTGATGGAGATCGATCCACAGACCTATAGCGTGCGAGCCGACGGGCAATTGCTGACGTGTGAGCCTGCGGTAAGCTTGCCGATGGCACAACGCTATTTCTTATTCTGATGATCCTCCATGCTTCCAAACTGCTGCCGCAAGGCGCAAGTCTTTCCCCCGTCCTGCTGAAACGCGCATCCACCATAGAGCTGGACTGGGACGTCCGCCAAAAGAGCCGCTTTGACGCGACCGACTCCACCGGCCGGCAGATCGGCGTCTTCCTGCCGCGCGGCACTGCCGTGCGCGGGGGTGATGTGCTGGTGGCGGAAGATGGTTCATTGATCAAGGTGATTGCAGCGCCCCAGGCGGTGTTGAAGATCACGCACTGCAGCGCGCACGGCTCGCCATTTGACTTGATCCGCGCGGCCTATCACCTAGGCAACCGCCATGTGCCCATTGAACTCAAACCCGACCACCTGAAGATCGAGCCGGACCATGTGCTGGCCGACATGCTGCGCGCCATGCACCTGATCGTGCACGCGGTGGACGAAGCGTTTGAGCCAGAGAATGGCGCCTACGCCGCTGGTGGCCACGCACACACGGGTCATGGCCATGGAAACCACGGGCACGACCACGGGCACGACCACGCAGCAGCGGACAAACCCACGGCCAGCACAAAGCTCGCGTCGATCCCGATTGCTACCGCCGGGGCCAAGCCCCATGTGCACGGCCCTGGCTGCGGCCACGACCACAACCACTAAACCGTTCGTTGCACATGCTCGACTCCAGCCTGATGCAGCTCATGTGGCTGGCCTCTCCGGCCCTGCCCATTGGCGGCTTCTCGTATTCGGAATGCCTGGAAGCCGCTGTAGACACAGACCGTGCGGCCACAGAAGGTGATGCTTGCGTGTGGCTGGTGGACCAACTGCATTTGAGCCTGAGCCGCTCCGACCTGCCCGCCGTGGCGCAGGCCGTCACCGCCTGGCGCGCGGACGATCACGCGCGTGTCGCAGTATTGAATGCCTGGGTGCTGCAAACCCGAGAGAGCAGCGAACTACGCCAGCAAACCGAGCAAATGGGCCGGAGCCTGCTGGACTGGCTTCGCAATCACACCACCGCCACGCCAGCGCAGATTGCCATACTGGCCGCCCAGTTGCCCACCTACCCCATCGCTTTCGCGCTGGCCGCCAGCGCCACCCAGGCGCCGCTGCGCGACTGCCTGCTGGCCTATGCCTTTGGTTGGGCTGAGAACATGACCCAGGCTGCGATCAAATCCGTGCCGCTGGGCCAAAGCGCAGGCCAGCGCATACTCTCTGCGCTGACAGCCGAGATACCGGCGGCCATTGACCACGCGCTGTCGGTCACCGACGAAACACGACAAGCTTTCGCCCCCATGCTGGCCATACTCAGCAGCCAGCACGAGGTGCAATACTCAAGGCTTTTCAGGTCCTAGCCCCTGTACAACCTAGCGATATAGCTCTACTTTTTATAGCACTTATGTCTACACTGCACCACATCTCCAACCGCACAAAACCCCTGCCACCCCTGCGCGTGGGCATAGGCGGCCCCGTGGGCTCCGGCAAGACCACGCTGCTGGAGATGCTGTGCAAAGCCATGCGCGAACAGTACGACCTGGTCGCCATCACCAACGACATCTACACCAAGGAAGACCAGCGCATCCTGACCGTCAGCGGCGCGCTGCCGGCCGAGCGCATCATGGGTGTGGAGACCGGCGGCTGCCCCCACACGGCGATACGTGAAGACGCCTCCATCAACCTGGAGGCCATTGACCGCATGCTGGTGGAGTTTCCGAATGCGGACATCGTCTTCATCGAGAGCGGCGGCGACAACCTGGCCGCCACCTTCAGCCCCGAGCTCTCGGACCTGACCATTTACGTCATTGACGTGGCGGCCGGCGAAAAAATCCCGCGCAAGGGTGGCCCCGGCATCACCAAGAGCGATATGTTCGTCATCAACAAGACCGACCTCGCACCCCATGTGGGTGCCGATCTGGCGGTGATGGAGGCCGACACCATCCGCATGCGCACCACGCCCAAAGGACTCAAACCCTTTGTGATGACCAATCTAAAGACGCAAGCGGGTTTGAAAGAGGTAATTGCCTTTATTGAAACCAAAGGCATGCTGACTTAAGCTCCGCCCTCCCCCGCCAGGTGCGCATAGGCCTGCGCCGCACTCAAGAACACCTGGCCCGTCAGATCTCCGCCCAACAGTTTGCTGAGCTTGAGCCGGTCCATGACCGGCCCTTTGATTTCGCACAGGTGCAGACGGCGTTGCTGTTCCCGCATGTTTTTGTTCAACTCGCCCAGCGCCAGCAGCGCGGTGGTATCCACCATATTGACGGCAGAGAGCACCAGCACCACATCCCGCACGGCAGGCCGTTCCTGCAGCTCGCGTTCTATGCGCTCGATCACGCCATCCATGTTGTTGAAGATCAGATCAGAGTCGATGCGCAGCATCAGCGTGTGCGGCAGCGTCTCCACGGTGTAGCGCTCCACATTGCGAAAGTGCTCAGTTCCCGGCATCCGCCCAACGATGGCAATGTGCGGCCGGCTGCTGCGCCAGATCAGCGACGCAAAAGACAGCACCACGCCCATCAAGACGCCCTCTTCCACCCCCAGCAGCAACACCCCGGCGGTGGTCGCGACCAGCGTGGCGGCGTCGCTGCGATCATGGCGCCAGGACTCCATCAGGGTGGACATGTCCATCATGCCGACCACTGCAATGATGATGGTCGCCGCCATGGCCGGCAGGGGAATCAACGACAGCCAGGCATTGGGCACACACAGTGCAAGCGCAATCAGACCGGCCGATATCAAGGTTGCCAACGGCGTATTGGCGCCCGCGGCATAGTTGACAGCAGACCTGGAAATGCTGCCGGTAACCGCAAAGCCGCCACTAACCGCGCTGGCCAGATTGGCCGCGCCAAGGCCCAACAGTTCGCGGTTGGTGTTGATACGTTCATTGCGCTTTTGGGCCAGTGCCTGCGCTGCAGACTGCCCCGCCAAGAAAGCCATGAACCCAATGACCAGCGACGGCAGCAACAGGTTGCGCCAGTGCTCGTGGGACAAGGTAATCCCCAACGCGGGAAGACCCGACGGTATCGCACCCACCGTCTTGACACCAGCTCCCTCCAAGCCGAGCGCGGCAACCGCTACCGTGGCGCCCACAATCACGAAGATTGGCAATAGCTTGGGCAACATGTCGGCCACTCCCCTACCCAGCGGCTTGAGCAGCGATGGCAAGGCGTAACGCCCCAGCACCAGAAGCACCAAGGCCACCAGCCCCACCCCGGCACTGGGCACATGCACAGAGGAGAACGCCCAAAGGTGTGAAAGCCCCAACAGGGGCCGCAGCTGCTCCAGCGCAATGACCACTGCAGCACCGGTGGTAAAGCCGCTCATGACCGGGCGGCTGAAGAAACTGGATAGGAAGCCCAGGCGGAACACTCCGCACAAAAAAAGTACGGCACCCACTGCAAGGGCCAGTTGCTGCGCCAGCTGACCGTACAGGGCGCTGCCTGCAGGGGCCAACGCGCCAACCGCAGTGCCCACCATGAGCGAGGTGATCGCCATGGGCCCCACAGACTGCACCATGCTGCTGCCAAAAACAGCATACGCCAGGGCCGGCAGCAAGCTTGCATAGAGCCCGGTCACCGGGGGCAGGCCCGCCACCAGCGCGTAAGCCATGCCCTGCGGAATCAACATGAGCGCAACAATGACGCCTGCCCCCAGGTCGCCGGCCAAAAGTTCTTTACGGTAACGCTGAACCCAGTGCATACACTTCTAGGACTGCGCCGCGGCAGACACCGCCAACCATTTGCTCAAAACCGATTGCAGGGTTCCAATGGCTACTGGCTTGGTCAAAAAATCATCCATGCCGCTGGCCAAGCAGCGCTGGCGGTCTTCTTCAAAAGCATCCGCGGTCAAGGCGATGATGGGAATGCGGGGCAGGCCTTGTGCAGCCTCCCACTGGCGAATGCATTCTGTCGCGGTATACCCGTCCATCACCGGCAGGTGTACGTCCATCAGTACCAGGTCGTGCGCCTTCACTCCTGGCGGCCGTTGACTGATGGCATCGAGAGCCTTCTTGCCGTCTCCCACCAGCGTGATCGTCAACCCCAGGCGTGCTGCAAAGGACTGCATCACCATCGCGTTGATGGGGTTGTCTTCAGCCACCAGCACATGGCCCTGCAAGGGTTCGCCAAAGGCTTTGGCAGCGGCCTTGGGGGGCGCTGTGGGCTGTACGGTGGCCCCAGCAGCTGGCAGCGAATATAAGACATCTAGCGGTACCCGAAACCAGAAGCGGGTGCCGATACCGGGCTGGCTGTCTACCCCCACCTCGCCCTCCATGGCCACAGCCAGCGTGCGAACGAGTGACAAACCCAGACCGCTACCGCCAAATTCCCGGGTGATGGAACTATCGGCCTGGGAAAAAGGCTTGAACAACAATGCAATGTCTTGCTGGGCGATACCGATGCCGGTGTCCGTGACCGAGAATTCCAGTTGCGCCCTGTTTCCATGCGAACTACTCTGCACACACTCCAGGCGCACACTACCCTTGGCCGTGAACTTGATCGCGTTGCCCACCAAATTGGCCAGCATTTGGGCCAGGCGGTGCGCATCACCCTGGTAACGCTGGTCTTGCGGCCCCTTCCATTCATACGCAAGGTGCAAACCCTTGGCCTGCGCAGCTCCCGAGAACAAGTTGCTGGCGCTCTCCAGCAGACCGGCTGGGGAGAACGCCTTGGCCTCGAGCTGCAGCTTTCCAGCCTCGATTTTGGACAGGTCCAGAATATCGTTCAGCAATGCCAAGAGCGTGTGTCCGCTGGTCAGAATGGTCTGCGCATACTTGATGCGGTCGGCTTCCGAAAGCTCATGTGCCAGCAGCAACTGCGCCATACCCAGCACACCATTCATGGGTGTACGTATTTCGTGGCTCATGGTTGCCAGGAAACGGCTCTTGGCGATGTTGGCCGCCTGGGCGCTGTCTCGGGCCTCTTTCAAACTGCGCTCACTGGCGACCATTTCCGCTGCGTGTTGTTGTGCAGCACGGATGGCACGACGACCTTCCAGCGCATGGGCAGCAGCCATGGCCAGGTTGCTCACAATTTCGCGCTGCGTGGCGTTCAGCTGGCGGGGCTCACGGTCAATGACGCACAGTGTGCCTATGCGGCTGCCATCTGCCATGACAATGGGAGCACCCGCATAGAAACGGATGTCCGGTGCATCGGTCACCAAGGGGTTATCCGCAAAACGCGCGTCCAGGGTGGCGTCCGGTACTTCAAGAAGCTGGTCATCCAGAATGGCGTGCGCACAAAAGGCGACGTCGCGGGGCGTCTCCGATACGCCCGGCAAACCAATATTCGCCTTGAACCATTGACGCTCACTGTCAATCAGGCTGATGAGTGAGATAGGCACACCGCACACCAGCGATGCCACCTTGATCAGGGCATCAAACTCCTCTTCCGGCCCACTGTCGAGCACATCCAGTGCTTGCAATGTCGCCAGACGCTCGCGCTCTGTCGCCGGCGGTTCTGCAGGTTGCATGGGTTAAGCCATTTCTTGGTGGTGAATAAAAGCGCCCCCTATTGTGCTCACTTTACGCCGTCCCTACCGCGTGCGGCCACGGCATCCCGCAGTATGGCGAGTGCCTGCTCGCTGTCAAAGGCATTGACTGCCGTTTGCAAGGCCACAAAGTGGGCAGCAAAGGCCGCTCTAAGCAGGGCAGTGTGCTGGCCAAGCAAACGCTCTGCGTTTCCATCGTCATTAGCGAGCAGGGTCTCCAGCTTCCGGCACACCACGTCAACATGCTCTGCGTCTTGGGAGTCCAGCTCCGCATCCGGTTGCGGGGACGTGTCTGGCGGCAGCGCCCGCTGGATGGCTGCAATTTGGGCACCCAGCGATGCGGTCAGGCTGGCGAGCAAACCCGTCAGAACCTCGGCACCTGCGCGACTGCGCAGAGCCTGCTCCAGTGCATCAGCCGCACGCACCACCTCGGCAGACGCCACGTTACCGGCCAAGCCTTTGAGGGTGTGTGCCAGCCGCGTCGCAGTGGAGATTTCATGGTCTGCAAGCGCCTGGGCAATGGCCTGCGGCACGTCGGCCTGGGTGTCGGCAAACCCCTTCAGCATGGCCAGATAACGATGGTGCTTGCCCATAACGCGACGCAAACCCGCCGCCTGGTCCAAGCCCTCCACAAACGCGGGCAAGACCGCCGCTGGCCCGCCCAATGCTCTTGGTACCAGCGCAGCCGTGTCAGCCATTGCAGGATCGAGCCCTTGTCGGGGCGCTATCCAACGCAGCAGCACGCGAAAGAGTTCCTGCGGATCAATCGGTTTGGTAACAAAGTCCACCATCCCTGCCTGCAGGCACTTCTCTTTGTCGGAATTCATTGCGTTGGCAGTCATCGCAACGACCGGCACCGTTGCCCCCATCAGGCTTTCACGTATGCACCGTGTGGCCTGCACACCATCCATACCCGGCATCTGCATGTCCATCAGAATCAGGTCATAGGGCTGGAGGCTGGCGGCAGCGCGCTGGGCCATATCACACGCAATGCGACCATCGTCTGCAATGTCGACCACAAAGCCGACATCCCGCAGCAGCTCGCTGGCCACCTGTTGATTCAGGGCGTTGTCTTCCGCCAGCAAAATTCGGGCACCACTCAGGCTCTGCAAGGCCTTGGGCACCAGGTCACCAAGACTATCCATAGAGGTACTACTGAAGTGCTGAAGGCTGCCAGCCAACAGCTCCATCAGGGCGTCAAACAGTTTGGACGGTGCCACCGGTTTGCTCAGGGTGGCGCCAATAGGCAACCCATCGCCTGCGGCCACCACCGTGTCAACCTCGTCACCATGGTGGTGGGTCAGCGCCACCAGACAGGGTTTGCGCGTCAAGGGCATGGCTCTCAGTTGCCGTGCGGTGGTGGCACCGTCCATGCCAGGCATATGCCAGTCGAGCAGCACAACGTCATAAGGCTGGCCCGTTGCATCGGCACGCGCTATCTCGTGCAACGCAGCCTCGCCGGTGTCGGCCGTGCTGGCCACAAAGCACATCCATCCCAGCATTTCCGACAGCACCTGACGGGTGTTCTCCACATCGTCCACTACTAGCACCCGGCGCCCACGCAAATCGCTTTGCAATTCGAGTGGGCGCGTATTGCGACTGCCCAGCTCCAGGTCCACCGTAAACCAGAAGGTGGACCCCTTGCCGGGCACACTGGTCACACCCACATCACCACCCATTTGCTCTGCCAACACCTTGGTGATGGACAGGCCCAGCCCCGTGCCACCGTACTTGCGGGTGGTGGACACATCGGCCTGCTGGAAGCTGTGGAACAGGTTGCCAATCTGCTCTTCGGTGAGGCCAATGCCCGTGTCCCGCACCTCAAACCGCAAGACCACGCGCTGCCCAATCTGCTCTTGCACACGCACAAGGATGTCAATCTCGCCCGCATCGGTGAACTTGAGCGCATTGCTGGCGTAGTTGATCAGCATCTGGCTCAGGCGCAACGCGTCGCCCTTGAGCACGTCGGGCACGTCGTGCGCAACATCAAACAACAGCTCCAGGCCCTTGCTCTCCGCCTTGTCGCCCAGCAGATCGGCCACCTTGGTCAACAGCCGCTCCAGACTGAATTCACCAATCTCCAGCTCCAGCTTGCCGGCCTCGACCTTGGACAACTCCAGGATGTCGTTGATGATGGCCAGCAAATGCTGGCTGGACTGCTGGGCCTTGTGCAGGTAGTCGCGCTGGCGCGGTGTCATGTCGGTCTTGAGCGCCAGGTGGCACATGCCGATGATGGCGTTCATGGGGGTGCGAATCTCGTGGCTCATGTTCGCCAGAAAGGCAGACTTGGTGGCCGTGGCGGCCTCGGCCTTTAGGCGGGCCTGGGCCGTTTCGCGCAGGGCGGTGTGCAGCTCCACGTTTTTGGTCTCCACCTCGCCCAACGCACGGTTTTTTTCTGAATCAAAAATGCGCGTGTGAATCAGCAGCGTAAACACCAGCCCAATCTGGCAGGCAGCAAAAAAGAAACCCGAATACTGCTTGTTGAACTGCATGGGCAGCTCTATGCCCATCATGCCCACCACCCCAAAGACCAGCACGCAGGCCGAATTGACGAACAACCACCACAGCGTGTTGCGGTTGAAGCCCAGCATCAGCGTCGCGGTAACCGGCCCAAAGGCAAACCAGGGAATCACCGGCGAATACAGGCCACCAGAGAAATACGTGCAGCCCGCCACCGCAACCAGCGTATTGGTGCACAGGTACACATTGGCCGCCACGGTGTAGTTGCCACCCTTGGCGATGTAGACCAGGTTGGCCAGCAACAACAGGCCGTTGATGGTCATGATGACCATGCCAGGCCCAAAATCGATAGCCCAGCTGACGAAGACGTAAAAGGCCGAGAAAAACACCACGGCCCAGTTGAACTGGACCAGCAGCGCGACCTTCCTGTCCGCAGCCAGCAAGCGCTGTGCCTGCGGATCGGGCCTGGGTGCGCCGCGGCGATCGGACACACTGGGTTCTGCAGCTGCAGTCATCGTGATGAACTCCCTTTTGAATTCGCGTTCTTCTTCTGCCTGTACTTTGCTGTCGCGCGGCGCGGCCTCCCAGCCCAGCAGCACTGGGCGCCATCATCGCCAAAAATGGGGGATTCGGCAATGCGTTTCGCGGGCGATGCCGCGCCACCTGCAGAAGACTTGCAAGAACGGCATTTGGAGCAGGTTAGAATACGCGCCTCTGGAAGCTTGGCCGAGCGGTTTAAGGCACCGGTCTTGAAAACCGGCGAGGATGTGAGTCCTCCGTGAGTTCGAATCTCACAGCTTCCGCCAGAACCTTAACCTAAGTTGTTGATTTCAAATGTTTTTTTGAAATCAACCAACGAAAAATCAAACCTATCCATATTTCGATCCACATCGAGTGGCGAGATTTATTGAGACTTGGTGAGTCATTGTTTTTAATTCACTCTCGGCAAAAGTGAATTCGGAATCGTCAAGCCACCTATTCAAAGTGGCAAGACGACACGGTAAATTTCTACTTACCCATGACAAAGACGATCACATCCTTCACGGCTTGGTCTTTGGCAGCAGCATTAGAGCCAACCGTGAACCCTCGACTATTGCATGACGCAAACGCCTTGTTCCATTCGCCAAAGCCATTGATGGCTGCACCTGTCTTGTAGTCTCGCGCCTCACCAAGACCGCCACCTTTTACATCGGTCAGGAACACTTCGATAGAGCAATTTTTCGCGGTTACGCCCTGCGCCAGATAGGTCTGCTGGGTACTGCCATCAAAGTTGTGAAAAGCACCGGGCAAGACTTTCCACTTGATGTTCGCGCCAGCCCGGTTTAACTCGGTGTAGTAAGCGACGCAAGCATCAGCGGGTGTGCCGTCATCCGCGCCACCCATTAACGCCAGCATGGGGGCCTTGTTGGTGTTGCCTCGGTCAAACCGGAATCGCGTGTTGCAGTTGCCTTGGTACAGCGGAATGTGTCCAGCGAATTTCAGATCATCTGTGATGACCGCCTTACGCACCATGTCCCAATAAGTTTCAAACACTGCTGTTCCGCCGCGAGAACCGCCCATGTGGAAGATGCGTTTGGCATCTATTTGGGGATGAGTCGCCAACAGCTTCAGGCCATACAGCGCGTCGGCCACATTGGCGCTCACATCCACTTGGCCCTGATTGTTGGTCGTGCTGTCGATACCCCGAGGCTTGAAGCTGTCGATGATGAACACGGCTATGCCAGCATTGTTCATATCTTTGGCCCACACATCGTAGAGCTTGGCAGTCACGCCACCGCTGTCATGTGAAATGAGTACAGCGGGTACTTTTCCGTTGACGTTGCGAGGCATCAGCAAGTCACCATAGACCTTGGCTGGCTTGGTGTTTTCCATCACCTTTCTGACGAACTGCCAGCGGTCTGGTGGCGTGATGGAGTCGAAATCAATTCTTCCCGACTGCGGTCCTTGCCAGACAGTGGCAGGGTTTTGCTTTGGTTCACTTCCGATTGATGGACTCGTCATACCTAGCAAGAAGGACAGTACGTCTTTCACGGCCTCTGCACGTACTGACGCATCACCGCTTACTGCATGGCCTGTGGTTTTGCACTCTTTGCGGGCTGCGTTCCATTCGTTCCAGCCGTTGACCAATGCGCCTGTTTTGAAATTGCGTGCTGCACCGACGCCGGAGGTAGCGGCAAGAACATCAACTTCAAGAGAACATGCGCGGTCAGTCTGGGCATTGCGGTCAAAACGGTACGGAGAGAATCCGTCAAAGCCGTGATAGGCATTGCCGTAAACTTTCCAAGTTATGTTGGCATGGGCGTTGGCATTCACGTCTTTGAACATGTCAATGCAGTTCTGCGGGTCGCCCACCGAGTCGTCCTTACCGCCAAGCAGCGCCAGCATAGGTGCGTTGTTTGTGTTGCCACGGTCGCTGCGAATTCGCACTGCGCAACCGCCTTGGTACACGGGAATGAACGCTGCAAACTTGAGGTCGTCTTTGACAACTGGCTTGCGTGCTGCATCAAAGTAGGCTTCATACGTCACTTGACCGCCCCGTGAAAAACCAGCCAATGCAATTCGACGTGCATCAATTTGGGGATTGGTAGCCAACAACTTGAGCGCGTTGTAAGCGTCTGCGATGCCTGCGCTAATGTCGATCTGAGTCTGGTCAGCGACCGTGCTGTCGATTCCACGAGGCTTGAAACTGTCGATGATGAACACTGCATAACCAGCCGCGTTCAACTCTTTGGCCCAGACATCAAACAGTGCGGGGTTCACGCCACCGCTGCCGTGTAAAAGAATAACCGCTGGGACTTTGGTGCCTGTCATCGTTTTGGGCATCAAGAGGTCGCCGTACACCGTCACGTCCTTGGTGTTTTGCTTGATTTCGCGTAGGTACTCCCAGCGGTTTGGCGGGGTGATGGACTGATATTCAATCCGGCCAGTCAGTCCACCACTTAGGTTCTCAACTGGGGTAGCCATGGCACTGGAGCAGCAAGTTGCGAGTGCGATTGTCAAAAGCACTGGGAACGGTATGTGGTTCATTGGTTTCTCCTTGATTTTGTAATTCATTTGTTTGTGTCGTTTGAGGCACATTCTTAAATGTACTGTGTCGTTTAAGACGTTTCCCTGAAAAGCACATTGCTCGAACCTTGGGGCATGAAAACTCCAACCCCGAAAAGCAGCCGGGGTGCCGAGCGTTCGACCAGTCCATTGCCAAATCCGGTGACGCTTGCACTGGGACAGAACCTCAAGCGGCACCGCGAAGCAGCGAATAAAACTCAGGTCGAACTGGCGTATGACGCTGAGGTAGAGCGGTCACGCATTTCCAAGATCGAATGTGGCTACGTCAATCCATCGTTGTTGACGCTGGCAACGCTGTGCTATTCGCTTGGAATCACGCTGCCAGTAATGTTTGAAGGCATCACCGTGACCATGCCGCCAGTAGCTGACGGTGGTGTGCCGCGCCGAACCAACCAAGCGACTTTGGATAAACCAGCACAGAAGCTGGCACGTCGCAAAGACGCTGGGCAGATGCCGAAGTAAAACTACGCCCAGTCTGCGAACCGAAATCTCACAGCGGCGGTGAGTCGCATTGGCTCAGTAGCCCATTCAGGGCCTTCATAAAGCCAGTCAATTGGTTTCGCGCCCTTCGACTTGCGCAGTTCATCGGCGGTCTTTCCACCACGACTACCGGGGCCAGTGAGTGGCACTCGGAGCCGACTATTTGCAGCTTGAAAGCTGGGCTCTGATCCCGATGGGTCGAGCAGCAGAATCGTGTCAGTTCGAGAATCACGACCGCTCGTATTGCCTTCGCAGCCGACGCACAAGGCCCAATGCTTCGTGCGCCTGTTCTTCACGCTGGCGAATGTCACAGCCACCAATTCCCCACGTAGCAAGTTGTCCACCGTCCATTTGTCCAGTCCACCATCTTTGTCCTGGCGAAGGGTCAGGTTGAGAGGTAGCTTCAACGACTCGGCAAGCTCAACAAACTCATGGGCGAATACGCCGCAAAAGAACGTGTGCTGAAACGCGGCCCACACTTCGGCGGGTACACCGTACTTGCGCCGTGGCATGTCTTGCAATGCGCTGTTTTTTGCCAGACCCATCAGGACCAATACTGCTGACAAAACATGCACTCCACATGCCCCGTCAATATCGCCTTGACCGAAAAAGACGCGCACCGGGTCTTGTCGCTTGGATTGCACAGTCAGGTAGTGCCCGGTTTGAAGTGAAGCGTAGTGTCGCTGCCAACGATAAGCCACTGTCTCAGTCTTGAATTTCGACGCGGCCATTCAGTAGTCCTCTGGCAGGAGCAGCGTTGTGTATTCACGCTTTCCATCGTCGTTCGTGCCATCAGTGATCACCCAGACGGTAGGCAAATCGGCGCGCTTTTGCTTCGGTGTAGCTTTCAGTTTTTCAGCATCGACAAGCCTGTACACGCTCATGATGCGAGAGCCGTCAGTGATTGCGAGTTCGTTCAAAGCCGCGTCGTCGCGGCAGGTGTCACCGAAATCACCGTGCATGTGGCGTGCAAGCAGGCTGGCAGCACTGCGACCTGTAGCTTGAAGCAAAGCCAGTGCGCCGGGTGTTGCAACAATTTGCCCAAGAGCAAAGCGAGCCGAATTTGAGATGATCGTGACTGGCGTTTGTGAACGCACATCGTCTGTGGTCGTGTCGTTGGTGGTCATAGTCTTCTCCGGGTTGTTAAAAAGGGACGTGGCAAAGCCTCGGCATTGGCAATCCGATACGTCGCGTTGGTGGTGAAAGTTATGGGCGCGGCGTTACTGCGTCAGCACAGTGAAGCCTCATGCGTCACTTGAGCGGCGTTTGAACACGACGCTGCAACCGTCCAGTCGCTTCAATTCGCGCCCGTCGCGGCTGCTGACAACCGTGTACGGCATGCAGCGATGTTCAAAGCCATTGCAATCACTGCGCCAATCACACGCACGGCAGATGTTTCCAAGGCCAACAGTTACAACGTCGCTTTTGAGTACCGCAATAAAGCCTGGCGGGGCTTCTTCTGGGTCGAGTTTTCCATGGTTTGTTTCCTGCACTTTTATGTCCTTCAAATCGTTTGGCTGGGACATGTGCTCACGTCGATGCGGCATACAAAGCCTTGACCAGTGCATGAGTAGTCAACGGTTTGTTGGTTTGCGCGCATTCCAGTGCCACTCGTTTGATCGCATCGCGCAGAGCTTCTACCGTGATATGACCCGCCAATGGCGAGTAAAACGACGGAAGCATGCGAAACCCTGCGGTGTACCAACTGACCAAGGCTTGGATGTGAATGGCTTTCAATGGCCGGTCTAGCACCGCACATTCGTAGGCTTCGGCTATGTCCTTCGGAAGAATTTCATAGAGGTAGCCTATTGGTGTGGTGCCATCGTTCATCAAATCAAAGTCTTGTTCTGGCTCCAGAATACCTTCGAGCAGTGCTTGGTGTGATCGGTACGGCGTTTCCAGTAATGTCACAAACTCATCGGTCAGTACAAATACATCCCGCAAAGTGCGCCTCTGATTGAAAACCGCTGCATCCAAGAAACGCAAGGCAACCAGCGTGGACGGTGCAGCAAACAGGGCCTGAACATCAGCTAGTGGCGCATTCAATAAGACGGCTACAGCACGATTGCGGTGGGCATCGTCTGCCAAGCCAATGTGGGACAGTGCGACTTTGAGGCTGCTGGACTCGTCTATGGTCAGGCTGTGGATGCTGCAATGTGCAAAAGCTAGCCCCAGATAGCGGATGCCCGTGTCAGACATATTCAACAACTTGGACAACAGCGCCAGCTTGGATGCCACGATGCACAGCACGGGTGCCTCTTGCATTGGCACTTGCGCCAACTGATCGGCCAGCTCCTGTGCGTCGATTCTGTTCTCTATGGTGTGACCTGGCTTGAGCAAAAAGCGCGGCACGTCGGTGGGTAAATCGGGCGGCTGAGATAGTCCCAGTTCTTGCCAGAAGTAACGGCGCACGGTGTGGGCGCAATACTGCAAATCTTCGCCATTAGGGTCACCCACAATCTCGGTCAACTTTGTCCCTAGGCGGAGCATGGCAACGGTTTCTGTCATAGCCTGAAATCTCAGGTTGTCAGGGTGCGGTACGAGGCTGTGACTGTCAAAACTGGCGAACTCACGGATAGCTTCAAAAGCGTTGGTGATAGATTCATCAAGGTTCATTGTTTTCTCCAGGACCCTGCTCAACGCTGCGCCCGTCATGGGCTGGCGGTGGTACAGGATCAGTCAGGGTTTCAGGTATGCAGACAAGCACAGACGCGACGGAATATCCCGATGCTTGGAGGCGTCAGGAACACGTTTGAAGGTGCTCAAATGCGGGGAAGTTCAGTACCGCCCAGTTGTGTCGGGCAGCATCCCCAAAACAGGACGTTCTGGGCTTGGTTTGGCAGGCTGTCTAGGCTTGCTCAAATAACCATCGGTGACTCTGAAACACAGTGAAAAACCACTATTTCATTACGTTGTAAACCGATAGCTATATTTTAACATCTTTATAAGCTTTATAGTATATAAAAGCGACTAGTTATGCCAAATGACAGCGTTAAAGTGGTCGTTTTGACCCCTCAAATGGCACTTTGAGCCCCTCAGTTGAGCAAAAAAACCGCGTCTTGGTGGTTATCCAGCAAAACAGCAAATATGGTGGAATTGCTTAAAAAACAAGCAAACCCCAGATATTTCCAGAAATTTGTCGAAAAGTCGGTTTGCGCGTAAAATTTGTACAAATTTCCGCTCACTTTTTGATGGTCAAATCGGTATGAATTTTTCGACGGATGAGCTTATTCCGTTCTCGGATGCACGCTCAGGGTTGTCCCGCGTCATTGAGGACGTCATGGGTGGCCGCGAGTTAGTTGTCACAAGACATGGGAAGATGACCGTTGCACTGGTCGCGGCTTCCCAGTTTTACCAGTACCGCGAAATGGAACGTGAGCTAAAAGAGTTTTTGGCGGCGCTAGAACACGATAAAAGTGGCAGCGACACCAAGCTGGCACTGGCTGCTTTGAAGAAGCGCATGGCGGCAAAAAGGGAGGATTTCGAGAGCTTTATGAGCAAGGTGCCAAGCGCGCCACCGCTCCAAGGCGACGAAATACAAAAATAGAAGATCAACAAGGGACGACATGGCAGTCAAAACAAGAGGCAAGACAGTTAATTTGACGGTTTACAGCGGTCTTAGAGTGCGGTAACTATGAGCTATAGCCCGCACCAACTTGCATTTTTCGCGCACCAACTCACACGCCGTGCTGCATCCAGTTCGATGGAAGCGATGGCGGGTGCCCTGCTAGATGCGCAAGTGGACTTGAATCCGCATCAGATCGACGCGGCAATGTTCGCCACAAGCAACCCGCTGTCCAAAGGCGTAATTCTTGCTGACGAAGTTGGCTTAGGTAAAACCATTGAAGCAGGCTTGTTGATAGCTCAACGTTGGGCGGAGCGCAAACGGCGAATTCTGATCATTACCCCTGCCAACTTGCGTAAACAGTGGCATCAGGAACTAGCGGACAAATTCGGACTACCAGCTTCGATTCTCGAAGCCAAGTCATTTCGTCAAGCCGTGAAAGATGGCGCGATCAATCCGTTCAATCAGTCAGGCATCATCATTTGCTCTTACCAGTTTGCTGCCCGGCGATCTGGAGACGTGAAAGCAGTGGCTTGGGACTTGGTTGTAATCGATGAGGCGCACCGATTGCGAAACGTCTACAAGCCAGAAAACAAGACCGCCCGAACATTGCAAGAAGCACTTGCACACCCGCAAAAGGTACTACTGACGGCGACACCATTGCAAAACTCCCTGCTAGAGCTTTATGGCTTGGTGAGTTTTATCGACGAACGGGTTTTTGGTGATCTGGACAGTTTCAAGAGCCAGTTCGCGGCACTCAAGAATGCAGAGAGCTTCGATGCTCTGAAAAACCGAATTGCCCCCATTTGCAAACGCACTTTGCGCCGACAAGTGGAAGCATATGTGAAGTACACCAAGCGCATCCCATTGCTCCGGGAGTTCACCCCCGGTGCTGATGAAACTGCGCTGTACAACCATGTTTCTGAATACCTGGAGCGTGAATCGCTGCATGCGCTGCCAAACAGCCAGCGTCAACTGATAACACTGGTCTTACGCAAACTTTTGGCATCCAGTACCTTCGCTATTGCTGGCGCGTTGGAAACACTGACAAACCGCCTCAAGAAGACATTGGCAGAAAAGGCATCAACGCTGGACAACGGTGACACCCTTGTTGATGAGCTTGATGAAGATTTTGAGTCCTTGGACGAATTGGCAGATGAGATTGAACAGTCTCCTGCAGACGAGGTTAAAGCTCGTACCCAAGAACAAGTCCAAGCCATTAAGCAAGAAATTGCTGACCTAGAGTCATTCCGGCTATTGGCTGTGTCCATTACTGAAAACTCAAAGGGTACGGCACTGCTTCAAGCATTAAAGGTTGCGTTCGCAAAGCTAGATGAATTGGGCGCAGCCAAGAAAGCCATCATATTTACTGAGTCACGCCGCACGCAAGACTATCTGATGACCTTGTTGGGGAAAACGCCCTACGGTCAAGGAGTTGTTTTGTTCAACGGAACAAACAATGACGATGCCTCCAAGCGTATCTATGCCGACTGGATAAAACGTCATGCGGGCACAGATCGGATTACAGGCTCTCGCAGTGCTGATACCCGAGCAGCATTGGTTGAGCATTTCCGCGAGTTCAACGGTGCGGATGGTTCGATCATGATCGCCACTGAAGCAGGCGCTGAGGGTATCAACCTTCAGTTCTGTTCGATGGTCATCAACTATGACTTGCCTTGGAACCCTCAACGAATTGAGCAGCGCATTGGTCGTTGTCATCGCTATGGTCAAAAGCACGACGTGGTGGTGGTTAACTTTCTGAATCGTGAGAATGAGGCCGACAAACGGGTGTACGAACTGCTTGACCTAAAGTTCAAACTGTTTGAGGGCGTATTCGGTGCCAGTGATGAAGTGTTGGGAGCCGTGGAATCTGGCGTTGATTTTGAGCGTCGCATTGCAGAGATTTACCAAACCTGTAGACAACCCGCAGCCATACATTCTGCGTTTGAGCAATTGCAGCTTGATATGGCGGGTGAAATCAGTGATGCCATGCTCAAGGCGCGTAAGTCGCTGCTGGAGAACTTCGACGAAGATGTGCAAGAACGGTTGCGGCTTCGCAGTCAGGACGCGAAAGCCTCACTTGGCAAGCTAGAACGCCTGTTGATGCGATTCACTCGTGGTGCTCTGAATAGCCACGCTGACTTTGATAACGACGAAACAAGCTTTGTCCTGAACTCCGTTCCGCCCTATTTGGATAAATCGCAACTTGATTCTGGGCGATATGAGTTACCTCGACGTTCTGAAGATGCACACATCTACCGTCTGGGTCATCCGCTTGCGCAAGCCCTACTTCAGCACGCCAAAAAGCAACCATTAGAAGCATCACGAATTGTTCTCGACTACGCCGCATATGGTGCGAAGGTTTCGGTAGTCGAAACAATGCGACAAAAAAGCGGATGGTTGGAAGTTCAATCGTTACAAATCCGTTCTTTGGGTGCGGTTGAAGAACACCTTCTAGTGGCAGCAATGGATTCGGATGGAAAAACCTACGATCAAGAAGTGACTGAGCGACTGCTCAACTTGCCGTGTAGTTCTGCATCTACGGGCGGCGAACAAACGTTCATTGACTTTCCAATGGTTGACCGAACGCCTCTTGATGACGAAGTGAATCGGCAAAAGTCGTTGATAGTGGCTGACCTTGAAACACGAAACTTGGGCGCATTTTCGCAAGAGTCTGAGAAATTAGACGCATGGGCGGACGACCTCAAAGTCGGCCTTGAGCGTGCCATCAAAGAACTCGACAGCCGCATTAAAGAAGCACGCACCAAGAGCAAAGGTGCGGCAACCCTTGCTGACAAGCTGGCGGCACAAAAAGAGCAACGCGATCTTGAAGGTCAGCGCGACAAAAAGCGCCGTGAGCTATTCGACCGCCAAGACGAGATTCAACACAAACGCGACGGCTTGATTGATGAGCTTGAGCGACAGTTAAAACAAGAAATAACAGTCAGCACAGTCCTGACATGCGAATGGGAGCTTATTTAATGGCATCACTGGCAGACAACTTCGATGCAATATTGAAGACCAAATTGAAAGCGGAGTTTGTACCTAGACTACCGCCGCTATTAAATAAAAAGGCAAAACCGGAAGAGCAAGACAAAAAACAGCTTTCCCGTGCTTTCGCTGGCTTTGTATTACACAAGCATCTCGACCTAAGTGTGGTCGAGGCATGTGCCTCCGTCATTGACGATTTTGATGATTGCGGAGTTGATGCAATTGCTTGTGTGGATCAGGTGCTTTACTTTGTGCAGGTCAAATTAAAGAGCAAAGCGTTTGACCAAGAAGATGCACTTAAATTTCGTAATGGAATTGCATCTTTACTGAAGGGAAATTTCAATCTATTCAATACAAATGTTCAAAAACGCGTACCTGAACTTGAAGCAGCCTTTAACAGTTGTGATGCGATCAAGTTGATAGTTGGCTATACAGGTGACTGCATAACTGAACATGCAAAACAAGTTTTCGATGCACTTTACGATGAAGTGATTGACGAAGAGCCACGACTTGACAAAGAGGTAATCGAATTTGAGGCGGCTCAAATTACAGCAACACTGCTTGACGAAAAGGCTTTAGGTACTGTCGATGTAACCATTCCTTTTTCCAAGCTTCAACTAGTGGCAGAACCAAGACCGACCTATTTTGGCATTGTTAAGTTGCATGATCTAGTCGCACTGCATAAGGATAAAAGCAAAGCTCTTTACGAACGCAATATTCGATATTTTTTAGGTACGAAAAGCTCCAATGTGAATCAGTCGATTCAGGAAACTCTTCGCTCGAATAAGAAAGCGTTTTTCTATCTGAATAACGGTGTTACTGCGCTTGCAGATTCAATTAAAAAAAAGGGAACTGCAGCCAGTCCTAGACTGGAACTCAAGGGATTATCTGTAATCAATGGAGCACAAACCATTTCGTCTGCGGCGGATTATGTGAAGAAATTCCCTGATGACGACATCAAAGATGCACGGGTTTTGCTGACCATTATTCAGGCTGGTTCTGATAGTGATTTTGGACGGTCTGTTACCAAAGCACGGAATCACCAAAACCCAGTAACGGCGGGCAACTTCGCTGCGCTCGATCCCGCTCAAGAAAATCTTCGACGTGAGCTTGACTATCTTGGCTATTCCTATCACTACCGACCGGAGGCCCTGCCTACTGGAGCGGAGAAGAATCCACAGGTCATTACTTTCGAGTTGGCTATGAGGTCACTGGCGATGTTCGGAACAGATTCCCATTTTCCATTCTGGCTAAAAAACGAGCCAATTCGCTTTCAGCAAATAGATTCACCAGAATACGCATCCTTGTTCAGTCCTGCCCCAATGGGCTCAATACTTGTAAACAAGGTGAATTGTTATCGGTTCATAAGGGAAGTTCTCGCAGCTAACGATGCACCTGGCGGCGAAGAAGGTGAGCGCCTGTTTTACAGACATGGTGTTTATCTGATTGCAGCAGTTTTGGCAAAGAGGCTTTCCGGTTTGGTGAACTCACCAACGCTGGTGAGACATGAAATTCTCAATCAGTTGGTTAGTGCACCATTGGATGAGTGTCGTCAACTATGCTGGGAGAACGCGAAAGGCTACGTTGGCACTCGAAACGGAGTGCTGGCCTTCTTTCGGAACCAAGGCAATACAGTTTCACTTTTAGAACGCTGCATGACAGCCGTTTACAAACTAGGTGATAAACCGGAACTAGCCGCAGTTAAGGCTCAAAGTATCGTGGGTGAGAAGTACCCTAAAGAACGCGTCTTCAGATACTTGGTAACCAATTGCCCCAAAATTTAAGGACTCATTCGATGCGACAAAAACTAGAACTGACATGGATTGGTAAGGACGTTCGCCCGAAATTGGAGCCGCGTATTCTTCTTGAAAATCCAAATAAAAGCTACCACGCAAAGCATCGCGTGAGCGAGGCTGACAGCTTTGATAACCGTCTGATCTTTGGCGACAACTTACTGGCGCTGAAGGCACTGGAGCAAGAATTTGCGGGAAAAGTTAAATGCATCTATATCGACCCACCATACAACACGGGCTCCGCATTTGAACATTACGACGATGCCCTTGAGCACTCGACATGGCTTGGGCTGATGCGTGATAGGTTGGAAGTCTTACGTCGTCTGTTAAGTCCACAAGGATTTATTTGCTGTCATATCGATGATTCTGAGGGGCAATACCTTAAGGTTTTGATGGACGAGGTTTTTGGTAGGTCGAATTATCTTGTCACGATGTATGTGCAAGTTCGATATGCCGAAAAAACATTAAAGCAGGACATGGCATTCCACAAGCAGGTGGAGCAAATTCATGTTTACCGTCGCGACTACGGTGCAGTTCCAGTTCAGAACTCGAAAAGCCTATCGTTTGATAAATTTTGTCACTACATTTCTCTCTCAGGCTCTGGTAGGTCAATCAATCTTGGCGGAAAAAATGTACAGGTCTTCGCAGCCGGGGAGTGGAAGGTTGAGAAAAAATTGGGCTCGAAATCTGGGCTGAAGGAAATATGGGCAACAGGCTCAATTCTTGATGGCAATTCTTCAGGACGTTTTTTCCGTGACTATATTTCTGGTCGAGTTGAGAGTGACGGACTGGGTGCTCTCTATAAGGTCGAAGGCATTGGCGATGACGGACTTGGCTACCGATTTTTGACCGGGCCAGCAAGGGCAAGCGCAACAAAAGGGAAGTATTTTCAAGGTGTTCCACTTGCAAAACTCGAACCTGATGCAGAGGACTCAACTACGCCAATTGAGAATTTTTATGATCTAGCGTCGAGCTTTGGCAATTGTCGGCACGAAGGAGGCGTTGATTTCCGTTCAGGTAAAAAGCCAGAGGCTTTGCTTGAAATAGTGCTTCAACATTTTTCTTCACCGGGGGACCTTGTTCTCGACTCGTTTGCCGGTTCCGGCAGCACCGGCGCAGTGGCTCACAAAATGGGACGCCGCTGGATAATGGTGGAGTTGGGTGACCATTGCCACACACATATTATTCCCCGATTGAAGAATGTCATTGATGGCGAAGACCGGAGTGGCGCTACCGAATCGACGGGATGGCAAGGCGGGGGCGGTTTCCGTTACTTCTCGCTGGCACCAAGCCTCTTGGAAAAAGATCGTTGGGGCAACTGGGTGGTCAACAAGGAATACAACGCTGAAATGTTGACTGCGGCGATATGCAAGCTGGAGGGATTTACCTATGCTCCGTCCGACACCCGCTACTGGAAACACGGCCACAGCACCGAGACAGACTTCATTTACGTGACTACGCAAACACTAAATGCCGATCAATTGCAGGCATTGAGTGATGACGTGGGTGGCGAAAACAGTCTGCTGGTGTGTTGCAGCGCCTTCAAGGGTGATGCCAACCGTTACCCCAACCTCACTCTCAAGAAGATTCCCAAGATGGTATTGACAAAGTGCGAATGGGGGCATGACGACTACAGCTTGAATGTCCAAAACTTACCTATGCAACAGCAGCCTGCCACCGAGCCAGTGCCATCAAAACGCGCTGCTTCCGCGAAGGCAGTGCAAACGGCGCAAGATGGTTTGTTTGATGAAACTGCCATTGCTACACCTGTCAATACGGAGGAGAAGTCATGAGCCAGAATCCAATTCAGAAAGACATTGGCCGTGAAAAAGTAGCTCGTTCAATTGCTGGCCGACTGAGCCTGCGCCAGCCGCAAACTGAAAGTCTTGACATTCTGCACAACGCGCTGGAAGCCGTGCCCGCTTTGCGTGATTCTCACGCCCGTTCACCAGACGAACTCAAGGCCATGCAGACGGCGCTGGCAAGCCAGTTTCCTACGTTGACTGATTTTGAGCGTGAATTTCCATCAATGTGCTTTGCGCTCGCAACGGGCGTAGGCAAGACACGCTTGATGGGCGCATTCATCAGCTACCTGTACGCCGCGTATGGGTACAAGCACTTCTTCGTACTCGCCCCAAACTTGGTCATCTACGAAAAACTGATTCAGGACTTCACGCCCAACACACCCAAATATGTGTTTAAGGGGATAGCTGAATTTGCAACCGCCGTACCGGAAGTTATTACAGGCGAAACCTACGAGCAGCGCGGCGACTTGGTAAGCCAAGCCATAGATGCGCCTGTCCAGGTCAACATCTTCAATATTTCCAAGATAAATTCCGAAGTGCGCGGCGGCAAAGCACCAAAGATCAAGCGCCTTTCGGAATACTTGGGGCAGAGCTATTTTGACTACCTTGCAGGGTTGCCCGACTTAGTACTCATCATGGACGAGTCGCACCGTTACCGGGCAGGAGCTGGCATCCGGGCGCTGAATGAACTCAAACCACTGTTAGGTCTGGAAGTAACTGCCACGCCGTTTACCGAGGCCGCTGGCGGCAAGACCGTGCCCTTCAAGAACGTGGTGATGGACTACCCACTGGCGCGTGCCATTGAAGACGGTTTTGTGAAAGAGCCAGCGGTTGTCACCCAGCAGAACTTCAACCCGGCTGACCACAGTTCAGAACAAATCGAAGTCATCAAGCTCAAAGATGGCGTGCGGGTGCATGAGGAAACAAAAGTTCATTTGCTGACCTATGCCGCGCAGACTGGGTTGAAACCCGTCAAGCCGTTTGTGCTCGTGATTGCGCGTGACACCACTCATGCGGCGCAATTGCTGGCACGAATTGAGAGTGATACATTCTTTGGTGGCAACTACAAGGGCAAAGTCATTCAGGTCGATTCAAGCCGTACAGGTGCGGAAGAAGAGGAAATGATTCGCCGCCTGCTGGCAGTGGAAAGCTACGACGAACCCACCGAAATTGTGATTCACGTCAACATGCTGAAAGAAGGCTGGGACGTGACCAATCTGTACACCATAGTGCCGCTGCGTGCAGCCAATGCACGCACGCTGATTGAACAGTCCATCGGGCGCGGCTTGCGCTTGCCTTATGGCCGCAAGACTGGGGTGGAAGTTGTAGACCGCCTGAACATCATTGCGCACGACAAGTTTCAAGAAGTCATTGCCGAAGCCAACAAGGGCGATTCGCCAATTCGACTGAAACAACTCAAGCTTGACCCAACCGATTCAGAAGGCAACAGACTGACCAGCTATGCCGTGCCGTCCACGATGTCGGTGGTGCTGGGACTGGCCGATATCAAGGGTACGGGTGCCAGTGGAAAAAGCTTTGTTGCAGGCGACCCTGTTGGCGGTGACGCTATTTCTGGAGTAGTCAGCCCCGGCGTAACCACCGGGCAGCAAACCGCTGGCCATATTACAACCGTGCTGCACACGGGTGAAGACCGACAAATTGCGATGGCAGCGATGGAGGTTATCGCAGAGGTTGGGCGTTTACGTCACGCAATTGGGACAACAAGCAGTGGCGAATCTGGCAAATTGATCGCTCCAACCAGCGCCTCTTTGTCTACCCCCAGCGTGCAAGAGCACATTGCGCAGTTGGTGCAACAGCGATTGATACCCCAGCAAGGTAGTTTGGCCGTTGAAGGACTGGAATCGAAGTTCAATGATGCGGTGGCGGTGGCTGCGGTAGTCAAGCAAGCGGTAGACATTTTCGTGGAGCACACCATTGACATTCCACGAATTTCAATCGTACCTGTTGGCCCCGTGACAAGCGGATATGCGCCGTTCCAATTGGACATTTCACGCCTGAACTATCAGCCACTTGCCAACACGCTTGAGTCACACGGATTGCAATCAAACAAGGTGTTGACTTATGGCGAAGCGGCGGTTGTTGAGGAGTCTCGGTTTGCTGACTACATCGTGCGGGAATTGATTAACTTTGACGACGTTTCCTACGATGACCACGCCGATTTCATCTACCAATTGGCTGATCAGGCGGTCACGCATTTTCAAACGTACCTTACAGATGACGACGCGCTTCACAACGTGTTGGCGAACTATGCCAAGCCCATTGCTGACATCATCCACACGCAGATGGCCAAGCACTTTGTCGAGGAATCGGCTGGTTCTGACGTGGTTATCAGTCAAGGCTTTGTGCCACTCAAGCCCTGCGCTTTTACCGCAAAAGACGATGTGAAATCGCTGCATTGGGCACCTGATGACAAGCGAACCATCGGCCAGTATCTGTACGGTGGGTTTATGCGCTGTGCCTATCCCTATCAAAAGTTTCATTCCGACACCGAGCGTATTCTGGCAACTGTCCTTGAACGGCAAGCAAAACGATGGTTCCGCCCCGCTTCAGGCCAGTTCAATATTTACTACCGTTCCGGTGCAAGTCAGCCCGAGTACATCCCTGATTTCGTGGCCGCTATGGATGACGTGATACTAATGATCGAAACAAAGAAAGCGCAGGAAGTCACGGCCAGCCAAGAGTCAGAAACCGATGTAAAAGCAAAGGCAGTTCAGGCCGCGATATGGTGCAGGAATGCAAGTGATTATTCAAAGAACGTAGCCGGTAAGCCTTGGCGCTATTTGCTGATTCCGCATGACGCGGTTGCGGCAAATGTGACGCTGGACAATTTGATTCAGCGGTTCGGTGTTTAACGCAAATTGGACGCACCTGAAAGGTTGACTTCAAAATGGATGGTACAGAAAAACCCCGACTTTTGATTGAAGGTCTCCATGAACGACATGCGGGTCTAACACCCGCTCTCGGTGGAACCTTTTCTGAGGCAGCGAGAGTGTGCCTAAGTAGACATCATCAATCTCCGGTAGAACTTTCAATCGCCAATCCAAATCTCGTAGCTCATATCGTTGAATATTCAAGCCCTGACTCACGAACGATGAACGCTTGGGCAAACGACATTGATACTACAGAGAGCGGTGCCTATGGAATTTGCCTTGCAGCAGTAGAAGCAGTGGAGAGTTTGGTGGCTGTCCGTCGTGCAGAAACATTGACAGGTGCAGATTGGTATGTAGCACCTATCGGAACTGATCCGCAAGACCTTGAGTTGTGCTTTCGTCTTGAAGTGTCCGGTGTGGATGCAGGGGGAAAATCTGTAGTCGATGCTAGATTGCGTCAAAAAGTTGAGCAGACCCGAAAGGGGAACAGCAACGTTCCTGCTATTGCTTCCGTCGTTGGCTTCAAGGAACTGACTGTGGCGATACAGAGAGTTGGAGACTCCCAATGACTTGGGCAATACTCCATGCAAAAAGTGAGGCGCTGGCTATAGAGGCGTCAATAGCGAACAAGAATCGCGATGCGGCGAGAGCACAGGATTTGTACAGAAGTGCAGCGCAGTTTGAAAAGCAAGCATTGAGTCTTCTTGACGCAAGTAAGACTCGAACACGCGGGATCACAGCGGTAAGTGCAGTTGCCCTTTGGTTTAAGGGAGGTGAATATGCACAAGCTGAGCAGATTGCACATGCAGCGTTAGCCGATGCCACGATGCCAGATTTCGCACGGCAAGAGTTACGAAATCTAGTGCAAGCAATTTGGACAGAATCGACAAAGCAAGCTGCAGGCATTGAATTTATTCCTGGTCAGGTACTTGTTTCTGTTAAAGGTGGCGAAGTGGTTACGGGCGGGGCTCCACTAGACTTAATTGTCGAGAAAATTCAGACTATTCAGTCAATGTTCTATCGGACTATTGAGTTTCTGAACGGAACATCCCACCGTCGATTTGGGCGTCCAACAAAGGATTTACAGGACTCCTGTCGGCCTTGGCTTTTTCAATCTGTACCGGGCAGCTATCAGTTTTCTGTGGGCATTCAAAAACCATCGCAATCTGATTTTTTCAAAGAAGATATTCAACCCGAGCGAATAGCCCAACATTTTCTGGAAATTGTCAGTGCTTCGGCAACTGATGATGGCGCAGTGCTTGAAAAGCTCGTACCAAATTCAGACTATCGAAATACCTTCCTAAAGCTGGCGAGAAATCTTGCTCCTACTGGCAAGACGTTTGATCGCATTGAAATGCGTGTATCTGGCGACAACAATCCGGTTGCGCTGGGCATTGAGTCGAGGCAAAGCATCAATCAGCATTTGAAAACAAAGCCGCTAACGGCGGATGAAGTCTCTCAAGAAGTGGTGGAACTCCGTGGGTCGCTTCGAGCAGTTCATTTGGATGAAGATTGGCTTGAAGTTATTGTTAATGGGAATGCAGTTCGAGTTAAGGGGCTTGAGGATGCAGTCGATGATGTCATTGGCCCTATGGTGAATCGTTCGGTTGTCGTGAAGGCGCGAAAAACACCCCCTAACAAATACAAATTTCTTGATGTTGAGCTTTCTGAGTAGTGTTCCCTATCGAAATGTGCTCCACGAGTTGGAGTGACTTGGTAAATATTCCATTTGCCTGGCTGTCAATAGCCTGAGAAAATAGAGAAACATTTCGCTGCAATGGCGAGGTGTATTGACTGACGCGCCCTGCGTTGGTTTGGTTTTTCTTCCCCAATTCCCCACTTGATTTTTCTTTTCATGCCCTTGGCGCGTGTTGGCTAAACACGTCTGTGCGCCCAAGGGTTTGGGGAATATTTTTCTTCAACCTCAGGTAACGATAACTCTCAGTTATCGACAGCCAGAAAGCCCTTCAAAATGACCAAAATTTCCGCCAAAAACACAGGCACGGCAACCGTTCGCAAGTCCAAGACCGCCACTATCAGCAACCAGCCAGCGAAGCCACCAGAGGCCGTTCTGGACGGTTTATCAGCCACTGCTGACCGCTTCATAGAAGCTTCACAGTCCGAAGGCAGTAAGTGCGCGTATGCCAGCGATATTCGCATGTTCGCTGCCAGTGGCATCACGGTTCCGGCCACCGCTGCGCAAGTGATCGAGTACCTGGCCCAACATGCCGGAAAACTTTCCGTGGCGACCCTTGAGCGTCGGCTTATTTCTCTGCATAAAGCCCACCTTGAAAACTCTTTGAAATCCCCGACCGTTCACATTACGGTCAAACGCACCATGCAGGGCATCCGCCGCACGTTTGGCACCAAGCAAAAGCAGGCACGGCCAATGGTTAAAGATGACTTGCTTGAAGCAATGGTAATGATCGACCGCCAGAAACCCATCAAAGCAGCGCGGGACCGTGCGCTACTGCTAGTGGGTTTTGCATCCGCGATGCGTCGTTCTGAACTGGTGGCGGTGATGGTTGAACACTTGACGTACCTGCCCAATGGCGTTGAAATTTTTCTGCCCCACAGCAAAACCGACCAAGAACGGCAGGGCCGCACGGTCTTTGTGCCGTTTGCAAATGGCGACCGTTGCCCGGTACGTGCGTTGATGCAGTGGCTAGATGTTGCCGAAATCAAAAATGGGTTTGTTTTTAGAGCAGTCACGCGCCATGACCGCATTGCACGGCATGGTTTGTCTGCGCAATCGGTGGCGCTGGTGGTGAAGTCATCGGTGGCGCGTGTGGGTGGTGATGCCGATAAAGTCAGCGGCCACAGCCTACGCGCTGGCTACTGCACCCAAGCGGCCATGACCGGGCTGCAACCGTGGCAAATTCGTGAGCAAACCGGGCACAAGTCAGATGTAACCTTAGCCAAATACATCCGTGCCGTTGCGAAAAGAGCCATCCCAAGCTTGCTTTGAAAATGCACTCCGAGCGTTACCTTATTGGTAACGCTTTTTCCCGTTGGGTGCCATGCAGTATTGCCCGCCTTTTGATCCTGTGCAGTGTGACTCACCAGAGCAAGGGCAACCGGATGCAATACTCGTTGGTGTCGGTTCGTCTTTGCCGCCGTGTCGCCACTCCCATGGTGGCATTTGCTTTTTCTCGCCCCACAGTCCCAGATGCTGTGCGCGTGCCTTTTCTTCTGCCGCTGAATACAGGCTACGGTCATCCTCCGATTGCTCCGACGCATACGCCTTGTAGTGCCAAGCGAATCCTGCACGGATTTGCTCCAGGTTGGCGTCAAAACCGTTGACCAAAATCTTGCCTACGGTACGGCCATATTTATCAATCTTCCCGCCCTGCACTTCCACTTGCTTGCCGAACACGGAATCAGAAAGATGCGCCTTTGACCGCTGCCCGAATGGCTGCGCTTTTTCTGGTGCGTCTATCCCGGCTAGCCGTATCCGGTGGGTGGTCTTCGAGCTATCCAGCACGTCTACGGTGTCACCATCGCTTATGCCAATTACCTTGCCAGCCAAGGTACTCGCAAACACACTGGTTGTAGGAAACGAAATCAGCAGTGCCACCGCAACCAGCGCAAAACTCAAGGGCTCGGATGCCGCCCAAGGCGTCTTGGTGAATCTATTCATATGGCCGACACACCAGAAGGTGAGTTGATTCTTCGGCCAGCATGTGACAAACCAATCTGTTTTCTAAAAGACAAATTGTTCCTTGACTTCGTATTTGTAGATGTCTGGGTTTTGATCTTCATCCACGCTCTTGATGATGAATTGGTGACCGACTTGGCCCGATTTCAAATCTATCGGGTCCTTGTTGTTGTCACCATAATTCACCTCGGAATAGGTGCCTATCAAAACAACAATCGGCCAAACGTCTTTATGGTCTTCGCAATAACCCATCCATTCGCCGTCTACAACACAGCCCTGTTCATCGAGTCCACACCAAAGAACGAATTCGTTTTTTGTCTTGCGATGGCTGTCTACGCAAACGGCCATGATCTTCACCATCCTATGCAGGGGATTCCCGTTTAGCTCACGTTCGGGATTTACATATTGGTAAGTGCTCCCAACCACGTAAACAGATTCTTCACGTACCGTGAATTGCTGTTCCAGGCGAATTTCACGCTGTCCAAAAGTGGTAATCGGAAAGTCATCATCACTGAACCAGATAACAGACTGGTCATCCACTTTAAGTAAGAAGGGCGTCTTGAGGTTGTCGTTTGTTATCACACCAGGCCAAACTCCTCGTGCCACTTTCCGTTCGTCGTCCAAACCGCAACAGACGACCAGTGTTGAACCCTTATAGTCAGTAAGACCATCACGATGGAAACTATTGATCCGAACAACGTTCATATTGCGCACCTTTCTGCGCTTATGTTACCCGTCATTTTCGGAGATTCTTTCGACCGAGCTTACGTGGCAACAGGTAGCTCGTCCCACTGCGTTGTGTACCGTGGCGAACGGTTCTCAGAACGCATGGCCCACCGTTTCGAGCCACCAGCCGCACCACTGCGCAGGGTGCCACGGCCCCACACACGGTTGATGGAGTCCATGACGGCCATTGTCTTGGCCGCCCTTTCGCGTGCCGTCACATCGTCGAACAGCGTTTCTTGACGTTGCGCCTTAACCGTCAATTCCATCAGCATCACGCCGCACTTTTTGTACTGGTAGCCTTTGCGGAAAATGTGCCGCAACCCAGTAAGCGCAGCGGTTGTCAGCGCGCGCGTGTCGTCGGACACGTCAGGCAACGGAACCACAACGCCGCCGTTGTACTGCAGGTCAGATTGTCGAAAGCGGTTGGTTTGGACAAACACGTACACAGCACCAGCCACAGAGCCCTGAGAGCGAAGCTTTTCGGCGGCGCGGTCTATATGCCATGACACGGCTTCGCTGATTTCCGAGATGTCCCGCACCATTGAACCAAAACTGCGGGATGCCATGATTTGCTGCGTGGGGTCAGCAAGGTCTTCAAGCTCCAGGCATGACACGCTACGCAACTCGCTGGCCGTCCTTTCCATCACCACACCAAACTGAATACGCAGTGCCTTCAAGTCTGTGGTTGCCAGATCGAGGACGGTACGCACGCCCATCGTCTCAAGTCGTGCCGCGATGCGTCGGCCAACGCCCCACACCTCACCGACTTCAATCTTTTCCATCCAGCCGTTGCGCTCTGCCTCCGTCATGCTGGACAGGTCACACACACCTTCAAAGACAGGGTTCTTTTTAGCGAGGTGGTTGGCAAACTTTGCCAGCGTCTTTGTCGCACCGAAGCCAGCGCATACAGGCAAGCCAGTCCAACGCCTGACACGTTCGCGCATCACATGCCCCATGGCCGTTGCATCACCATGCAGGTGAACCAGTGTTTCCACCCGTAGAAAGCTTTCGTCGATGCTGTAGACCTCGATGTCTGGTGAGAACTCCCGCAGCACGGACACCACGCGATTGCTCATATCGCCGTACAGTGTGTAATTCGATGACAGGGCCACAATGCCATGCTCTCGCGCCAAGTCCTTCATCTTGAACCACGGCGCGCCCATCTTTACGCCAAGTGCTTTGACCTCATTGCTTCGTGCCACTGCACATCCGTCATTGTTTGACAGCACCACCACCGGGACGTGGGCAAGGCGTGGATTGAAAGCGCGTTCGCAACTGACATAAAAGTTGTTCACATCCACCAGTGCAAACAAAGTTGGGCGGCTGCTGGCATCAAGTGGCATGGCAGGCAGCGTCAGCAAACGTACCGACGCACGACACCGACGACCACACCCCAGATTTCAAGCTGGCTTTCGGCTTTGAAGCAGATAGGCTTGAAGGCAGGGTTTTCTGACCGCAGTTCAACACCGCCGTTCTTGCGATACAGGCGCTTGATGGTGTATTCGCCATCGACCACGGCAATCACGATCTGGTTGTGCTGGGGCTCAATGCTGCGATCAACCACCACCTTGTCACCGTCCACAATCCCAGCTCCTTGCATGGAGTGACCCTGCACCCGAAACAGAAAGCTGGCAGCTTTGTGACGTACCAGATATTCATTCAGGTCTAGACCATCTTCAATGTAGTCAGTGGCAGGCGACGGAAAGCCAGCGGGGATGCTGCACAGAAACAACGGTGACGTGTACGGCAGCGGTTCAGACGCGAGTGCAAGAGGCGACTGATCGAGCGTCGCACGGGCGGGTGTTGATGGAAGTGGGGGCTGCATGAGTCACGTTGCTTGAATACTGGTATTTTGTACAGTATAGCGATAACAATCGAAATGGGGCAGTGAAGTGTCATGCTTTCGACAGTGGCCTGCCTAAACTATCAGTCATGTGCGTGACCTTCATTCCTGCCGACCCGACTGCGTTGCAAGGAACAACTGGCAAAGTACCTGAAAGACAGTACCCACTGGAAGCTTTTGTCAGTTATGTCCCGTCTATCATCTAGGCAAATGTCGCCCCGTTGCTGACCTTCACTCTTTACTTCTCCAGGTCAGTAATGTTGCGAAAACGGTCTTAACCGAAATGACGAAGCAGCTTTCAGTTGCCTGATGAAAAAGGATTAACGGCCTAAATGAATTGTTAGCCGCTACCAACGTTTAAGGTGCGGAACTGCGAAATCCGAGAATCCTGTGTAGTCAGGGTAAATTGTTGAGTGTTTGTAGCCAAACATCAGTTCGAGCCTCTTGCGAATATCTCGCTTTACATCACCCGAAATTCTGAAGGTGTAACAGGCGCTATTGGGGACTGCTCCGACATTGGCTGAAAATTTGTGCGGCCGAAGTGCCAAGGAACAGGCACCCCGCCCAGTATCAATTGGCCACCACTTATCCTTGAAGTCGGGACTTTTAGGAAATTGGAATTTTGTTTTATTCGGACCCGATGTGCTGGGCACGCCGCCAAAGATAAAACCTCCGTTCTGCGCGAAAATTCGAGCATCTAGACTCGGCGGCTTCCACGCGAAGAATGAGGAAGTCCATTTTTTAGGATCAATCTCCCCGGCATCAGTCCATGGACGAGTGTGAGAGTCCTCCCATTGACGTTGACTGGTCTGCTCGTTGATGATGTTGTTAGTCACATCAAAGGCGAATAGCCTAGCGTCGTCAGCCTCATTGATCAGAACTCCATTGGACCACTTTTGTTCAACAGCAAAAAAAACACCCACCCAGGCATTGAAGCTAACGTCGATTAGCCTAGTGGGCGCGCCAAAGTGTTGAAGCATTGCAAGCTGGCTTAAGACAGAAAGGCGTCCCCGCCCTTGTACATTATGAAGACCCCACCGATGCAAATTCGCTAGGATGCTTCCCTCTTCTGTGCTGAATTCTTTTTCTACTGGGTTTGATCCCTTAGTAAGACTGAGGCGGCGATAAAGCGAGCTATGAAGTGCCCAATCAGCATTTACTTGGCCTCGCCAAACAAATTGCCTGTTCTCCAATTTGGCCTTGGTGAGTACACCTTCTATCGTCTGGACCAAGTCAGCATAACTGGTGATCACAGTCTCGAATGGCTTCCAGAATAAGCTCGCTGTCATGTGAAAAATCTCCCTGTGGCGCCTGAGGCAATGTTGTTAGGTCAGCACGGTTTATACACCCGGAGTCAGCATATTCACTGTAGTGGTCAAGCTTGTTCAGACCCAGCCTTTAAACCGCTGGGTTTTCTTTTTGCGGTGGCAGTTACCGTGGCTGTGGGTCGGCTGCGGCCAAGTTAACAACTCGCGCAAGTTGTCGGCACCTGATCGAAGCCAGCAACATGCATTGCACGCACACTGGTTTCAATTTCGTAACAGCCACTTGTTACAAGCACAAGCGTAGGCATTACTCATCCCATGGTTCAAACGCTGAATCAGGGAACAGTCCGATTTCTCGCACCGCATCGCAAGCCTGCTGCCACATTGGTTCCGGCTTCCACCAACTCGCTTGATGGCTGCGCCAGTACGCATTGACCTTGCGTGCCTGCTTTGTGTGCTTGAACGCATCAAGTGCGGCTTTCAATCCGTCCTGGCGGCACATCGCTAGAAATGCGCGCTCGGTCAAACGAGGCAAAGCTGCTCCGGTTGCGTTGAGGTCAGCAAACTTGAATCGCGCAAAGCGATTGGGCAGGCTGTCCAGCTTGCACAACGGTAGACCGCGCAGCTTCTTGCCGCGCACCTCAAGACGCACAATGTCCGTGCCGTCTAGTGCCTGCTTCATTTGCTTGATCATGTTGGCCTTTAAGCGTTCCGAACCAGCATCGGACTTGGCTTTTTTCAGCATCGAGAGGATAGCCGCGTGAACGCGCTCCGCACTCTTGTCATAGGCAACGACAAAATAGTCGCTGCTTACGCTACCAAAGTTGTAGCCTTCAATGTGGCAGTTCTGCGCCATGCGCTTAGCCATCACCGTCATGCGCTGGGCGTTGCTGTACTTCACCAACATCCGGGACAGGTTGGCATTGTGGATGTCAGCGGCAAAGTCGATGCAATTTACAAGGGGGCGCATCATCAACTGGTTGTATTCACTCCCAACAATCTTGCGCATCACGCGGTTGAGTTGGGCGGCATCGCCGTCGCAGAACTTGGCAGGGTTGATGACAATCCGAATGCCGCCCTTCTGGCGCTCAGGAATCAACGCACCAACCTGCACGTAGGCATGTGAGCCACCGTCAAGCACGATGCGGAAGTTTTCGCGATACCGCGCACCTTTGGGATAGGCACGCTCGCACGTCCCGGCTTCAATGGCCTTGGCAATACGACGGCGTACGGGCTTCAACATTGCTTCTTGGTCATCGTGGCGGCCACACGCCCAGCGCAAGATAAAGGCAAGACGATCAACAACGGGACGTTTCACAGATGGGACAACGGTTTTCATATCAGTAGCTTTCTCAAACAAGATTGGATGGAGCCGACTGCTCTCGGGCATATCGACTGCATCAACCGCATGTGGCCGTGCGCTACTCAACACTTGATGACGTTTGCCAGCCCATCTGGGGCATGCGAACCCGTCTGAGTGCATGTTGCGCATGACGACATACCGCCGATGCACAAGCTATTTACAGTTTTCGTTTTTGGCACTGAGTGCGAACAAACCGCATAGCGGGATTGCTGCACACAAGGCGTTTTCCAGCGTGGGAAGGCCCTGTTTTGGTGGCGCTGTTGCGGCGCTTATTGGCTATGCTTTCTGTGCTGGTACAGCGATAGTCAGCTATGGCTATTGTTACTACCAGATCATTACTTCTAACAATACTGGGATAGCTACCACTACTCTCATACTGCTCATTCACACTCTTATTAGAGACAGCGGAATTTGCAGTGAATTGGCGCAATGCAGTGGGGAAAAAACTGATGTTCAGGGCTTGTCCACACTCAGCGAGTGACCCTGATTCGTATTGCATGTTTGGGGGTCTCCCCGGAATACGTGCATATTTGCATATTCCGGTTTCCGGGGAGAGTCCGCCTCAATTCAACAAAATCGACTGCTTGATGGCATAAAAGCTGACGTTTCGATTTTCGGAACCGGGCACATGAAACGGCTTGGTAGGAGTCTTGTTGCTACCCAGAACAAGTAAGTCCTGTTGCCGAAGAACTGCGATAACCGTTTTCAAGTCAAGCCCTTTGCAAACCACGTTTTCAAAGTAGGACTGGTAGACAAGGAACAACGGTTCCGAGTTGGCGCGCCCCGGATGTTCATAGCCTGCCACGGTGCCATTGTGTGCCTCGGTGAACTGGTCATACGGTTTGAACTTGCCGCCGCGTTGGGACTGAAAGAACAACCGCAGTGAATTCATAACGGATTGGTCACTCACAGGTTTACTGTGGTGGCGTTCAGCATGCCAAAGCGCAAAACCATGAGCCACTGCATCCACCACTTGCTGCTTACTCCAGCCCACGGCCTTAGCATCAACCGCCATCAGCCCCGCAAAAGCGAACAAGACAAAGTTCTCCATCATGCGATCAAACACACCATCTTGAGCATCGACAGTCAAGCCCTGACAGAGCTTGGCGCGCAACTTTGGGGCAGCCTTGATGTATTCATCTTGCAAGGATGGCAAGTGCTTCACCACATGCATGAGAAATGTCGCCGCAGCATGACCGTGGCAAGCCTCCAACTGGCGCGTCACCGCTTTTGACTTTTCAGCACCATCGCCGTAGCCGCGTACTGTGTCCCAGATGCCATGTTTTCCAACGACAGGCATGCATGCCAAACGAGCAGTTTGACCATCTTGAACCTTCAATCCAGCGTCTTTCATCACGACAATTGGCGACTCTTCCCCGGCGCTGAATGCCATCGCGCAGTTACGCTCGGTTTCGCGCAAGTTGCCTTCAGAGTCGGCGCGCAGTTTGCCGCTAGCGTTTGTAAAGGCATAAACGGATTTGGCGATTAGTTTTCCATTGCCTTGACCAATCTCGTCAATCACAAATGGACGGTGCTGATAGCCGCGTGTAGCAGCCTCGATGCCGTTGTCCGTCGAATCCCATGTCACCATATTGTTCTGCGCTCCAAAGCCAGCACAAACGAGCTTCAAAGCGGTGGTCTTGCCTGTCCCAGAAGTTCCGTAGAGATTCACCAATGCGGCATCGCGCTGCATCGGCTTGAGCAAAGGAGCTGCAAAAGCTGCACTCAACAAAAGCACGGGCAAGCGATCATCACCAAGATTTTTGGTCAGCCGCAGCCAGTCTTTCGGTTTGCCCTTCTCATGCACTTTCGCGAAGATACTGCGCTGGGGCGCAAGCTTGAAAAGCGGGTTGGTGCAAATAAGCTTGTCTCCATACATGTAGCCAAGAGACTGGTCAGGCATCGTATGCCATCCATCTTTTATCACGCGCAGCCAGGTGGTATCTGGCAGCATGGTTTGCAGGTACATGCACAGTAAGCCAGCTAGGTTCTTGCTCTGTTCGCGGTCAACGACAAGGCCACGTTTCACGAGTTCCGCCAATACCTTCATAGGTGTCTGGAGCAATTCTTGCGGAATGTCCCAGTATTGCTTTGTACCCACATGCGTATGCAAGCAAACACGAATTGCAGGGTTGGCACCATCTGGGTTGGTGGTTTGCCCTAGTGGCTCAAGAAGACCGCAGTAGCGCGACCAGCCTTGACCCAATCGAGCGTACATGCCCTGATTAGGTCCGGCTGTCACTAACTTGAACGGTGCATCGTCTTCCTCAGACTGTTTAGCAAGTTTGGTCTTCGGTGCAACGAATTTACTTTTGCTGCTGGCATTTTTAGTGGCCGCAGTTTTGGGTACCAGTTTGGGCTTGCGCGGCGGTGTGGGCTTGTGGCTCATGCTGCACCTCCAGACACTGGATTTTCAAATCCACCGCTAGCGGCGTCGCCATGGGAAGAGACTAGAAAGCAGTCTGCAATTTTCTTGCTGGCAATTTCGCACACCTTGTCACCGAATTGGTACTTATCGCAAATTTGATTGATGCCATCAAATCCATCGGTTAGAACGTCAGGTGTGAAGCCCACGATGCGTTGCTTGCTGGAGTCGCCGGTGCGCTCCATTTGAACAAGGCACATGTAGCAAACTTGAAGGGTCTGGTCAGACGTGTCCAAAAAGAACATCCACTCGGGCCAAGCTGCAACAAGCTTCTTTACATAGGCGCGGACTTCAGGAATCTCCCACAGTTCACGCGAGTCATCGATATATCCAGAAAATACCAAGCGCACGCTACCTCGACTGTTCCAAGCGTTTTGCGGAGTGGACGAAAAGAGGTTCGCAAACTTCAGAACACCTGAGATGTTCTGCTTATTGATGCTGTCACGTTTGATCCCAATGCAAATTGAGTTGCAAAAAGTGATGGGATGGGCGGGGTGAAGTTTGACATCGAGGCTCATGCTGCGACTCCCACCAATTGACCTGCTGCATAGGCTTTGACAACAGCGAATGGCAATGCACTGTTACGGCCTATCTTGATAGGTGCCGGAAGGATGCGTTTTTGAATGTCGCGGTAGACGGTTGCATGAGAACGTTTGCTCAAGTAGCAAGTCCCGGCAATGCTGATTGCAGGCTCAAGCCCCGCATCGCACTGCGCTTTGATAATGATTAGTTCGCGGGTAAAGGCCGCCAACTTACGCTGCTCTAGGGCGTTCTTTTTGATTGCGAAAAGTTCCTGCGGTGAGTGGAAATTTGAATGATTGCTGGCATCTGCGAACGCAAGGCTGAGGGATTCAGACTGCGAGTTTTTCGAGGCGATTTTCATGATTTGTCCTGTTAGGTTGAGAGATGCCAGTGGCCACCGACAGGACAGAGTTTGGAGAAAAATGCGCCTCGAAAAAGTGACTCAAGAAGACGCAATCTTGCGTCGCATCTAGATAACGTTGATGCTGGGAGATGCGAGAAAAATATGCACCGCCGATAGCGGGTGCGGGTGCGGGTAGACGGCTTATCGGCCGCCTAAGTCGTGAATGCTAGTGCGCGGTAGCCGTGGTCACGCAGACTGATAGCTCGTTCGATCTTTTTGCGCACTGCTTGCGTTAGCTCGTTGATTTTTGTTCCGCCTTTAGATCGACTGACTACTTTTGGAACTTTCACAAGTTTGTTGGCCTTGGGGTCGTGTTTCCAGTCATTGATCGTAGTCAGTCCGTCAATTTTTTTTGCAATATCCAGATGTGTGCGCCCTGCATTGAGCATGTCGAGTATTTCCAAATATTCTGTGTACATTCCGAACCTATCCGCCTGTTTCGGCATGCTCTGAACAAAGCCACTTTTGATAAGGTCTTCTTGATGACGCTGAAGCTGGGCTTTAATACGTTTGAGTTGAAACTCGATAGGTAAATCTAGATTGAAGATTGCAACGGCTTGCGTTTCAGGTACCGTAAATTCTGTCAGTTCGCCAGATGGCGCAAAAGCCCTACCATCTATCCCTCTGTACATGCCTAACACAACGTCTGATTCAGTTTGCTTGCGCATCCGACCATCAGCCTTCTTAAGTGGAACTTCTATTGAACCGTAGGGCCAACCGTGCCATCCTGTTTCATCACTGATTTCATCTGTCGTCTTAAAGTTATCGAGAGTCGGGCGACGCTTCAGTCCGAAACTCATAAGGTTGACGTGACGCCATATTGCGGCTGATTCGGAGCCGTTCAGGTCAACCTCGGGATCACACCACTTCGCCAGTGAATAGTTTTCAACTTTGAATTTTTCTGCAACAGGTAGATAGTTGCCAGATTCCCCAAGGGACGCGCGCATCTCCTGAGTTTCATCAAGGTAGTCACCAACAGTTTTTTGAGTGTTCGCGTAACCAATCACTTGAGAAGTATCAAAAAAATAGATGCATAGCGACCGAATTACTTTGACGTTGATTTTCTGATTCTCTTCCTCCACTTGGTACATATTGAGATGCTCTCTTTGCTGAATGGATAACGCAGTCAGCTTTTGGAACGCATCTCGATAATCAGGGTTACGTCGCAGGAACTCCCACGCCCATTGCTGCGCCGTCTTGGTTTTCTTTGTTCGAGAAGTTGTTGCCATAGTTTGGGGATTCAACTCACAGCTTATTTGCTGATCGGTTTTGCACCGCCTTGCGTTAATAAATAGCTTGCCCAATCTTGCATCAAGTGGCGGCGCTTATCCTCATAGTCGTTTCTGTCATAGGCGGATTCAACATCCGTTTTCAAATCATGCGCAAGCGCAAGTTCGCAAACTATCCGGTCATAGTTGGTCAGCTTCCCTGCCCACGTACGAAACGACGATCTAAAACCATGTGCTGTGTAAGGAACTTTCAGGTTTTCCCGGAGAACAACTTTCGTAAATGCTTGGTCTGATAGGGCCACCTTGTTTCTTGCACTTGGAAATACGAAAATACTTTCCGGGGCCAGCAAGAATGCTTCCCTCAAAATCGCCTCGACTCTATCTGACAGAGGCACAGTGTGTGTGATACCCGCTTTCATGCGACTACCATCTATTCGCCAAACTTTCTTATCGAAATCCACCTCGGTCTTTAGTGCTCCGCGTGCTTCTCCGGACCTCGCAGCGGTAAGAATCATGAACTCAAAACATAGCTTGACAATTGAGGTGACTCCTGTCGCACGCAACTGTTGAATAAGTGGCCCAACATCTGCATACGGACACGAACTGAAATGCTTTCGCGGTTGGTCTGGTCTTTGGGGAAGAATTGTCGCCAAATCCTTCCAAAGACTAGGCTTGTATCCGGGGTGAAATTCGTGTGCAACTGCCCAGTCCATGACAGTACGAATGCGCTGTAGTAATCGGTCTGCCGTGTCCTTTTTTGACAGCCAAATGGGAAGCATCACACTCTTAATGCTGCTCTTATCAACATCTGTGACTAGACACTTCCCAATCGTTGGAAAGGCATAGGTCGTAAGCGTGTTTATCCATTGATCACCATGTTTGGTATTTTTCCAACTGCTTTTTAGGCTCTTATGACATTCAGCAGCACATTCAGCGAATGTCTTTTGACTCGCTACCTGCTTCGCCTTCTCAGCAACATCGGCCTTTTGAAGCATACGTTCGCTGTTTCTAATTTCGATGGGATCGAGCTTGTCGTCGAGCATCCGTCGAAATTTTTTGGCGCGATCACGTATTTCAGATAGGCTCCACTCAGTCAGGGAACCGAGCCCCATGTCGCGTACTTTGCCCTCAATGGTGTATCGCAAGAACCACGACTTTGAACGTGACTCCAAGCGGCTGACTTGCAAATACAGCCCTCCGCCGTCATGGTAAATACCTGGCGCGGAAATTGACTTGACCATCAGAGCAGAGAGTCGGTCACGCGCCTTACTTTTGGTCTTTTTGGTGCCTTCTGCTGCTTGATTTCTATCCATATTTCTATCCACATCTTGATTTGTGATGCAAATATATCAGGCGAGTCAGAGTGAGACACAAAATAGTCAAATCTCAATTTGAAAATTGCCGCCGTCATTGGCGAGTGAGACAATTTGATAAGATTTAAGATTCGGTGGGGTTGAAGGCACTAACGTCACAGCTTCCGCCGCAGCTCCTTGCAGTTGCGCAAACGTGTTAACAAGGGGCTATCTGGCTCCGCCTCCATGGCCGCAATGGCCATCCAACGCTCGGGGCTCTCTCCTAATTCGATAGCAAGGTTTCCAGCAAACACGGGGCTTAGGCGGCCTCGTGCTCGTGCGTTCGTGATTGCGCTAGGGCTGACATTGAACGCGCGTGCCCAGTCCGAAATGGTCTTTTTTTCCAGTGCTTTGTTGAGAAGTTCAAGCGTATGGGTCATTTTCGGCGCTCCTAGATAGGCAGATTTTTGCACAGACTGTGCAAATTGTGTTGCACACCCTGTGCAAACACGGCTACATTTCTTTTGCACACCCTGTGCAATAAATTAGGAACGGCCATGCAATCAACATCAAATTTACGGACACCGGCTGCGGCTAATGTAGCGGCGCGAAGCTTGGCCGTTTCTGCGACCGTTGCGCAGTCGGTGTCCACCAATCAGCGCGGTGGGTTCGCCGGTTTGCTTTTGCGCCGGGATGCGCGTTCAGACATGGCCATTTCTTCCACGTCCACGCGATCTTTTGCGCGTTCTCGCTTCTTCTTTTCTTTTAACCATCCCTTTGCGCGAATCTTTACGTACGTACTGATTGCGCCTATGACGATTACTCCAGCCACAGCCCAATATAGCTCGGTAGGAACTTGCACTGCTGCCATTTCTTCTCCCTATTTTGAAGCGGCCATTTTTGCATATGCGTTGCTTGCGAGTGCACTCATGCACTTTGTCTTGCTTCCGCTGCAACGACTAGCTGTAGCGTATTTTTCAGGTGAACCGACATGACCCGCGCTTCAATGCCTTCCTGGCAGTCCGTGCATTCTTTGGCCGTCCAGTCAATAGCCATCGTTGTGCAACACCGCCCCATGTCTCGCGCTTGGGCGGGGCCAGTCCATGCCTTTGCGATTAGCGAAGCTGCGCCAGCAGCGAGCGGCGAGCAAGGCGCAGCCGCCGCCGCCGCTGCGGCGCAGGTCTCAACCCTCCCCGATGGTAATCACGGGGAGAACATTTCCGGAGCGCCCACCCATGACTAGAGCCAACCCCTTGGTTATTGAAGGCGGTGAGGTCAAGCTGCGTTTGATGGCTGAACGGAGCGCCCATCAAACCCCGGTCCATATCGATTGGGTCCGGTTCACATGCCTCCTGCGTAATGCGCCGGCTCCGTCTGCTGATGCATTGTTTCCAATGTCTGGCAACCCTATGCCTTTGCCTGATCGCGGCTACTGGCGGGATTGCGATCAGCCTTTGAGCTATCGACAAGCGCAGTGGTCAAAGGTTTTGAAGGATATTCCAAACGCTGAGTTCGTTCCATCTGCTCAGGCCTTGGACCTTGCGCACGAAATCTGCAAAGCCCTCGGCAAAGACTTCAGTGTCTTTCCCGAAATCCGTAAGGGTCACGATTTTTACAAATCGCGCTGGAGCATTGAGCGTGCGGGCTCTGAATGCGGTTGGGTCGGCTTCCTGGCATCCGGTGATAGCCCACGCCAAAGCGCCCAGGCGCTAACCATCCACGCGAATCTGTACGGCCATGCCTGCACCTTTGCCGAACCTGGCTGGAATCAACGCATCGCCGATATTGTGGATGACCATGATGCAAAACTCACCCGCGCCGATCTTGCGCTCGACTTCTTCGATGGCATGCAGAAAAGCATGGGTGCCCTTCCAGATGACTATCGCGCTGGCCTTTTTGACGTCAATGGAAAGCGTCCGAAAGTCAGCCAGGCGGGCGACTGGATAAACGGCGCAGAGCGGTCCCTGTACATCGGCTCCAAGCAAGCAGGAAAGCAAACCAACGTATACGAAAAAGGGGACCAGTTGTTTGGCCCTGCATCTAATAGCCCTTGGGTGCGCATTGAACTTCGCTACGGTAACAAGCTCCGCGTCTTGCCATCAGAAATGCTACGCAGGCCTGCCGATTTCTTCGCAGGTGCATCCGATTGGCATGCCTTGCAGCTGGCCCAGGCTGACCACATTTCAGCTGGTCAAACATGCCCGACAGAAAAGGCCCTGCCAATCCAAACGGTGAAGGCCGAAGTAACCCGCAACGTGCGGTGGGCCATCAATACCGCAAAGGCAACCATTGCAACGTGTTTCGAGTTCATGAGCCTGGAGGAATTCCACGATCTCATCAACTGGAAAGTCAGCAAGCGCCCAGGGCGTCTGCAACGTTTCAGCAGCAGCGATCTGGCCCAGGCGTTCACTGGCGTCATGTCCACATTCTCAACGGTCGAAAGCACTGGCCCAGCTTTCGCCTGACCGTCAACCAAGGGACCACAGAAAGCAAATATGAAATTCCTAGGACAAGCATCCGTGCTTCACGGTATCAAGCAATCAGCCGTTGAAATGGAAGGTAAAAAATATTCTTCCACAACGTTCTACCTTCCCGCTGACCTTGCAGAAAACGGCGCAGGCAAAGCGATCGGTGCAGTCACCACCGGCTACAAATGCGGTGATGCCACCGAGTTCGACAAGTGGGCCCACCTCTCGAAGTCGTTTCCTCCTGGTGGCCTGCCTGTGATCTGCGACTTTGACGTTGTGGCAGGCAAAGACGCCCAGGGCAAAGACACCGGCAAATTGACACTGCTGGCAATCCGTCCTGCTCCTGGCACACCTCCAGCCAAGGCGGTCTAACCATGAGGCTCCTCATCCAGTCTATGGACACAGGCCGATTCCTCGCGCCGTCTGCTGACGGTGGGGAGCCTGTTTGGGTGTCATCTTTGCGCGAAGCCGGTGGCGGTGTTTTGGCGGATGCCGAAGCCATCGCGCTACTGCTCCAGGAGCATTGCGATTACGAGGACCAGGCCATTGTTATCGACCTTGATCGCCTTGGAACAACTAACGACTACCAGGCGCACTAATGGCAGACCCAGTGGTTGTTAGCTGCAACGTATCCCCCTGCGTTGTCGTCCACCAAATCGATCTACCCCCCTTTCAGCTTGATACAGCTGAGGGGGCACTAATCGCGGGATCCATCCTCGCGGTCTGGGCTGTCGGCTTCGGCATTCGCATGCTAATCCGGGCCCTGAATACTGATGGAAAACCTTTAAATGAAAGTGATTGAAAAATGAAAAACATCAACCAAAAAAATGTCGCCGTTGCTCTGGCCTTGGCTGTTGCTGCTGGCGCTTCTCAAGCCGCTGCCGTGGATGTGGCTGCGGTGGTTACTGACATTGCCGCGCAAGCTGCTCCTATCGGCCTGATCGGCTCCGCCGTGCTGCTCATTTACGTGGCAGTCAAAGCGTTCAAATGGGTCCGCTCGGCCTTGTCTTGATCGACTAAGACTCCTGCTGCTCGGGTGCACACGGGCGGTAGTGGTCTTAGAGGGAGAGAACACCATGGGAATTTTTGTAATCATCGCAATACTGGGCGCTGCGTGGCTTATCTTTACCGCCTAGTTTTTGCTCTTGCAGCGCTGCTCTGCTCTGCGTCTGCAATCGCTCAGGCTTCATCGATCACCTATTGGACGGTAGAGCAGGTTCCCGGCCAGCGTTACCCCTCGTCTTGGGCTGCTTGTACGGCTGCGCTGCCGGTTCTCCAAGCTGCAAGTACTGACACGCTGTCACTCGTTGATCTGGTCATCGCTGAGACCGTCCACGGCTGTCTTATTCGCGTCCAGCGTACCGGGGCGGCTGATCTGTATCAAGCCCTTGCTCAGGCAAACAAAAACGTAATTCCCGGCTGTGTTCCTCCGCAAGTGCTCAACGCGAGCGGCACCGGCTGCGCGACGAATACCAACAATTGCCCAAAGGCTGGTGTTGACGCTGGCTGGTGGCATGGACAAGGGCGCTCAGGTGAAAAGTCCATGTGTTCGACCCAATCTGCCGTACCTTCTGGAGACCCTTCCGCGAATGGTTGCAGGATTAAGGGTTTTGCAAGTATTGCCACCGGGGGCAACTCTGGTCCCAATGCTGACCCTTCCGGCTGGACGTGGGGCGCTCAGATGGCATACACCGGTGAGAAGTGCTCCCCAGACCCTTTGCAGCCTCCTGCCGCTCCCGAGCCGAATTCTCCCAAGTGCGTCCCGCCCAAGGTTCAGGGCACCGGCCCCGGTGGTGTTGAGATTTGCTATACGCCTTCGGCGGGTTCGCCTAAAAGCAATACCCCTACCAATTCTCAGTCGCCTCCAAAGACCACGACTACCAATAATCCGAACGGCTCCAGCTCAACCACTACCACGGGTTCGTCAACAAATTGCGCCGACGGTACTTGCACTACTGTCATTACCCAAAGCACTACGACTACATCGCCTACTGGTACTACTTCGGCTCCAGAGGTAACCACGACCACTTCGACTTGCCGAATGGGTCCCGGCTGCGGCCCCGTTGCACCGGTGTCATCTACCAACACCACCACGACAAATACTTCAACGTCTCCAACCGGCACCACTACGACCACTTCAACGACTACGCCTAATGGCAACACTAGCGGTGCGGGTGGTACTGGCTCTAGTGGTACTGGCGGCGGTAGTGGCGGGAACGGCAATGGAGAGGGCGAGGCCTCGCAATTCGCTGGTCAGTGTGGCGCTGCTCCTTTCTGTGACGGTGATGCTGTCATGTGTGCTGTAGCTGCTGCTACGTTTGCTACAAATTGCGCACTGAAAGACCCCGGTCAGCCTGTGCCGCTTTATGACGCTGCCGTCACGAAAACTGGCGATTTGACCGGCACGCTGCCCAATAGCTCTACCGTGTCTGTGGCTTCGTCTTCATTCGATCAGACTGAGTTTTTGGGTGGCGCTGGTGGCATGGTTGACCGGGTTGTAACGGTTGCTGGTTCGTCCATATCGATACCGTTTAGCACTATCAATGTTTGGCTCGCTCGCTTGGGCGTCATCCTCCAAGCGGTTACGTTCATCCTGTGCGCTCGCATTGTTGTTAGGGGTTAAACATGGCCTTTCTGATTCCTCTCATTGGCAATATGTTGCTGGCCATCGCTGGCTCCATTGCGCTGCAAATCTTTGTTGGTCTGGGGATTGGTGTCGTTACCTATGCGGGTATCGATACCGCTATAGGCTGGCTCAAGGCTGGCGCCGTCTCTGCCTTGCTCGGCCTGCCGCCTGAGATCGTGGGTATGTTGTCGCTTATGAAGGTCGGCTCCTGTGTCTCCATGGTGTTTTCGGCTCTTGCTATCCGCATAACCCTGTCTGGTATCGCTACCGGCTCCAAACAGTTTGTTAAAAAATGATCTATCTGCGCACTGGTGCCAATGGCACAGGTAAGACCCTTCTTACCCTGAAAGAGGTTTACGACAAGGCCATCAAAGAGGCTCGCCCGGTCTATCACAATGGCCGCTTCGCTCCGGCTGCTGGTGGTCCCCTCAGCAGCTGGACTGAGCTGGACATTAAAGATTGGCAGTCAGTCCCTGACGGTGCCATTTTTGTAGTTGATGAGTGTCATAACGACTTCCCTGTCAGATCGTCTAGCGCTCCGGTTCCTGAATACGTTCGTATGCTCGCGGAACATCGGCGGCGCGGTTTTGACTTCTACCTGATAACGCAGCATCCCGGCAATATTGATGCCTTCGTTCGTCGGCTTATTGGTGCGCCTGGCTTTCACCAGCATTTGAAGCGGGTCAGCGGTGCGCCATTGGTCAGCGTCTTGGAGTGGCCTGCGGTTAATGACCAGCCACAAAAGAACGGCTCCGGGTCCTCCGCTGCCGTCAAGATGGTTTCGTATCCCAAAGAGGTTTACAGCTGGTACGAGTCCACCAGCCTCAACACTGCAAAGGTAAAGATACCGTTTCAAGCAAAACTCTTGGCCGCTTGTGTGCTTCTCGTTCCGGTCCTCATGTACTACGGTTGGACTACCTTTCAAGCTCGCCAGCCTTACAAGCCTGCCGCTGCAACTCCTACCGCTGCCGTGCCTGGTACGCCTGTGGCTCCACCTGGTCAACTTTCACCAGCCGGTCAACCTGTCCAGACTCCACAGCAATACCTTGCATCCTTTCAGCCTCGCATTGATGGCCTGCCGCATACGGCTCCGAGATACGACGAGGCCACTAAGCCCACTACTGCCCCGTTTCCTGCTGCCTGTGTCTCTATGGGGTCACGGTGCGACTGCTACACGCAACAAGGCACCAAGCTGCAGACCTCTGCCCACCTCTGCAAACAAATCGTCGCAGGCGGGTTTTTTCAGGACTGGGGCACATCTACCCCCAGCCAAGCCCAGATACAGCCTGCTTTGCCCGTGCAACCCTCAGAAAAGCTAACGGGCGGCAACCCCGGCATTGCTCCGTCCGTCGCTGTTGTCACCAAGTCTGAGCAAAACGTCGCCTCGGCTGCGCGTGATGGTGAAGTCTTCGCGCGAATTGGTCGCGTCGGAGGCGGTACCCGACCCGCTACTGTTTACTAAGATCCGCTATAGGCTGTTTTGTTGCCAACAATGCGGGACCACCCCTGGAACCCTCCGTTGCATCGCCTGCAATATGAATGGTATCGCCCGCCCTGGTCATTCTCTAGCCATTCGGACCCGTCGCCCCAAGACCAATCGGCGCGCTCAGTTGTAAAGCACGGAGTCCACCTCTCACTTGCAACGTACGACTTCGGTGGGAACATACATTCCTTTGTTGCCGTTGTCTTATTCAGCCAGTATTCCTTCGGCTCTGGCGCAGGAAACAGCACTAATTCCAACTGGCGCGGGTCTACCTTCTTCACGGTCATTTTTACCATTTCAAACATCTCCACCATGTGGCTCTTCCAAGCCTTGACCAACTGTTTAGCCCTGCTCCGCTGTTCAATGAACCATGGAGGCGCTGCAACATTCCATTCGAAAAGGACTTCCATCAAACGCATGATTCGCGGGCTGTTGTGATACCCGTTCGAAAACATCTCCACCTGGAAGCGCAGGGCTTCGGGGTAGCGGATGTAGTTTTTTGCGATCATGGTTTTCTGCCTTCAAAAGTTCACCGGATTCCAAGATTCAGAGCCTCTCCCCTTGGGGTGTGGGCGGCTGCTTTCGCGGCCTCTCTGTCGCCGTCTTTCCTGAGTTCTTCGCCTGGACGAATGGCGGCACTAGGGGCGGCATGGATGTGCGGGGAAGGTTTGTAAAGCGACTAGCGCGAAGCGCCTTCCAAAAGCTTTATGAATACCCCGCGCAGCCATGACGACACAGGGGCAGACTTTCGGTAGGGCGTAGAAATCAGGAAAAGGTCACAGAACAGCGAAAACAGTCGAGCGCACTGCGTTAGGGATCGTCACCCAAATGGGCCATGACCTTGGGCATGGTTGCGAAGCAATAGAGCCCGGTCCCGCAGGGAAACGTCCTGCATTAAATGTCGCTTATACCTCGATGGCCATGACATTTCAAGCGATAAAACGCGCTCAGTCTGCTACTATTTTTGACACAAAAAACACTGCTACAAAAATAGTAGCAACTGGCAAAAACGAGAGGCGTAAATTGAATTTTGGCTATGCAAGAGTTTCAACATCAGAACAAGAAACAACCCTTCAACTTGATGCCTTAAGGCGACTTGGAATCAAGAAAATCTATCAAGAAAAGCGTTCGGGCGTATCTTCTCGTCCAGTCCTTCACACACTGCTTTCTGAAATCGGCAACGGCGATAAAATTTATGTTTACAAGATCGACCGCTTTGCAAGATCGCTCATTGATTTGCTATCAATATTAGATCGAATAGAAGCCGCTGGCGCTACGTTTCAGAGCATCACTGAACCCATTGATACCAGTACTGGAGCTGGTCGAATGATGATGCATATGCTTGGTGCATTTGCTGAATTTGAACGTGGAATTATTCGCGAGCGATGCATGGCCGGGCAACGCTCGGCCATGGAGCGTGGTATCCATTGCGGTCGACCTCGTACCCTTGCTGAGAGCGATGAACGTGCAATCGTTCGACTATACGGTCAAGGGTGGTACACCCTTGACCAATTGGCTTTCATGTTTGATTGCCATCCTAGCACCGTAAAGCGCGCGGTTTACAGGGTCGAAAAGCCTGGTCACTCAAGCCTGAAGTAGTTTCACTATGAAATTTTCGGCCGTTAGTTGTATCTGCTATGAGCTACTGTGCCTGGTCTCGCGCTTGCTCACGTTTTCTAGAATAATGGCAGTGGTTGCTTCGTCGCCATACTCTGCACGCAGCGCCTCCCTTGCAAGCCCCACATGGGTGTAGAAAACACCCCTTGCGATACGTTCCGGATTGTGAAAATAAACGCTCAAGGCTTCTTTACCTGAACGGAATCCATCAACACGCAATCGGTCTGATTCCTTTGCATGTTCAGCGTGTTTGTTAAGAAGCAACCGAAGGTGGTTTGGGGTACTGATCTTGAATGAAATGAGATCATTTAGAAGTTCGGCGTAGTTATCTTCTTCTCCCTTGTTCTCAGGAGGCAGCAGCTCTGAAAGAACGGCCGCTAGGGAATCTACATTCAGTAGCTCATTTGCGGCTTTCGGGGCCTGCGAGTCTTGAAGATATACCCGTCGTTCGTCAAGGACACGTTCAAATTCCAGATCAACTGTCTCCAGCAAAGCCGACACTCGATTAATTGTTCTTCGAAGCGGCCGCGGTACGCCAGACTCCTGCTTATATTGAAGCTTGTGCGAGGCTGCTGCCCAGATGTGCTGAGCAATCGTTCTTACCTGGAGTTCGACGCAAAAGTCGTTAAGTCCCGTCAAACTGGGCACTAAGAGCCAAGAGTTTGGCAGACGAACTACAAAATGCTGGGACTGGTATCCAAACTCTGAGTCACCGAGCCGTGCAGCTGTGTCTTCAAGGGACACGACTTCGAACGTGCTATTGATTAGTTGCAGGACTTTTAGGAGGTCAGACCGAAAGAGCAGGATGACACGTACCCCGATCAAATCGTGGAGATTATTCAGCGAGTCAAGAGCTATTTGTTTACGATCTAGTTTTTCCGCAAGAGATGCCCAGGATTTAACTCGACTTTCCATAGGGACGCCGAGGGTAACTTCGTTAGACGCCAACAGTGCGGACAACTGAGCGACCACCGCCTCTCGAAGTCTTTCCGCACGTCCAGCTTCGTCCTGGTATTGAATTCGAAGGGCGTCTATGTTCATGATTTATGGTGGCTGACTTATGGTTAGTTTTAGATTGCTGCTGTGCAACTATTATCAGAGTTTGCAATCCTTCTGTACGTGACTCGTAGCGATTTCGTCGCGAGTGACCGCAAGTTGTGTTTTTCTAAAGTAGCGCCTTTAAAAACTGGTCTAGGTCAAGCCAACAGCAATCGTCTTTTTGTGTGGTCTCTACAGCTTATCTTGACCGCTCTTGGGCTTTTCGTCAGGTGAATGCATCGTTACATCCATAACAGGGAGTTCGGAGACATGCGGGTTGTTTGCGTCTTTGGTCGACACAATTAGTATGCTTTTCACACTAACCTGGTAGCCTGTAAATCGGTTTGTTTGAAGCATTGGCAGCTCGCCGGTCTCACCGGCCGCAAACATCTTGGCCTTAATTGTGTCAAATAGACACGCCTGCGCGAGTTGGCCTAGACAGTCGACGATAAACGCAAGCTTCGTTCCCTGCGTTTGCTCTAACGCCGCTAAGTCATCTCCGTGCATTAACGCGTTGCGGAACTTGTCGGCCATACTGAAGAAACGGTCTGGCTCATTGGTAACGTGCCGACGGAATAGCGCTTGTATAGCTTGCTTTGGGTATGGCTTGTGATGAGGAGTGATGTGGCAAGTTGGACAGAACAGTGCGCCACGGCATTTCGGACAGGCGTCCGGAACCGGAGCTGGCTCTTTTGTTTCAGCCGCCACCAGCTCAATAGCGAGCCAGAAGTAATAAAACTGATCGTCTGTGAATTCGGACGAGACGCCATTTGCAAACCAACGGAGAGCCCGACGGAGGGTTGAAGACAGCGTTGCACCAGTGATGCGTAAGGCGGATTCAAGTGTGTCAGAGTGTAGAAAGGCATGCGGACCTCCATCCGCTGAGTGCTTGGAAAAATAGGCAACTTCGCGTTCTTCCAGGCCCGGCGTCCAGTCCGCCACACGCTTCAAAGCGCTGAACTGAACAGATATGCTTGTGGCAAACGACCATGCACGAATCAAATCTTGGGCGATACCTAGCCCCCGAGTGGATGCGTCTTTAAGACTATCTGCGTCCAAAATGACTTGCATCGACAGGTCCGCTGTTCCTTCATCCGCATTTAGGCGGATGACCGACACTGATACATCAACATCGCCGTTCTTCGACGCTGCATGTAGAGTGGATTCACCCTCTACTAGCGTGCCGATCGACAACAGTTCGAGATCCAGTAGAAAGCGCTTCATGGGGGATAGCTCCTATATGTGAATTAGTTGGCGTAGGTGATGTCTACCAAAGAATGCGGCAGATTCTGGCACTTACGCTTATAAGTGGCACATTGAGACAGCCAATTGTTCGGCCTAAAACCTCAGAGCACACATGACCAAGCTCACAAAGACCTGGCTATTCCGCCAAAGCAAAGTGTTTTTCATGTTCCATCCTACCGTTCACCGGCAATTCCTCTAGAACACCGGTTTTATGTCGCCGACGGCTCCGTCGAATACTTCAACTCCCATCACATTCGCCGCACTCTCCCACTCTCCGCTAAAGACGGAAGAAGTCACAACGCTGAAGTTTGGTTTCCTGTTTCAACCTGCGCAAGAGGGGACTATTGGAAGCGTTAATTGATAGCGGTCGTTGATCCGATAGATCGTTCGTGCGCCACCATCTGGTAGTTGTTCATCAGTGACGTCAAAGAGTTCAGCAGCTACAAGGACGCCCTTGAGATTGCGATGCCCAAATCTCTTGTTGAGATTCTCAAGTTCGTCAGGAGCTTCGCGTTTGATTAGATTGCCTGCGGTAGAAAGAATGGCCCAGCCGTCGGGTCTTGCTGTTCGCATCGCAATCTCGCCTAGCATCACAACCAAGCGGCTAGATTGCAGCAATCCTAACGTGAGTTGGTTAGCGCATTCTGGGGATGCAATGAAGTCGGCCATATGTTGCTTTGCTTCCCTCATCGTTTTCGCCCAGTTTTCCAGACGATCCTTCATACGCACCGTGTCATCCAGTTGTGCATCGAGATAGGCTAAGGCCCTATCAAAATCACCATTGACTGCGTCTTTCCAACGGGGCAGGAAGTGATGTACTAATTCATTGCGGGCATCGACCAGTGCGCGCATTTCGAGTTCATGGCAATCTACGAACTCGGCGTCGTTCTGAACGGTGAATCTAAAGCTAACCCAAGGCTCATCAATTTTATTCAGGGACTGGTGTTCCTCCTTTGGTCGAAGAACATTCGAGACCATTTGAGCTGCCAGATCCCCCATCGTGCTTTTATGCACTGATGCAATCTGCTTTTCGAGTTGCGAGGCTAGTTGGCTTGCTGGAGCATGTAGGGCTGCCTGTGCATTGAATTGCTTCAAGAGGTATTCAACCTGCTGAAAATTGACGACGTTTCGACCAACGCGGCGCAGTATCTCGTCCGTTTGTGGGGTCCTATGGTGTACGTTTCGGGTTGGGTGTTCGCTCAATTGCGCTCCTTCTCTGGCTGGAGTGGTCAGCATCTGTGTTTCCACGGCGTTTCTTGCCGAAAGGCGCCTAAGCATATGGCTGGTTTCAATTGCCCAGCGCTTCAAACACTATCTTAGTAACTTCAATTGCTTTTACCCATCAACTGAAGATTCTGTGGGTTACAGAGCATCATACTGGACTACTAGAAAGCGGCCGCTGGCTCAGATCAGGAACGCCCCACTTCGGAAACAATCCACCTATATACTGAAGACGATTTTCCGCATCATGACTTTGGCACCTGGAGTCGGGAGTCGGGAGTCGGGAGTCGGGAGTCGGGAGTCGGGAGTCGGGAGTCGGGAGTCGGGAGTATTCTCCCATCGACATAACTTTAGCCCTCAAAAAAATGACTATTGCATGTCGTCTTCTTAAAGAGTTTTGGCTTCCAGCCCTGATCGCAATAGCTTGGACAGCTTACGTTACGATTGTCTCAACGGACCCCTGGACGGTCAAAGCATTGGTCGCAAATTTCGGGCCAGCATTCTTTTTGACTAGTTGGGCAACTGGCCAGCTATTTCGCGTAAAGAAACAGGCTGACGTCGAATCAAAGCTTGTTCAAATCGAACGACGAGCCGAGTCTCTGTTGCAGAAACTAGATGGCCATCTCGAAGATTTTAAAGGTTATATCTATGGTGCTCCCAGTGGAGTCCATTTGATCCCACGCGTTGCGTCCCCCAACCGGCTCAATCTGGCGCTGGAAAATCCGTCTCGGTATCCCGTGATTGACTTCTGTGGCACGGTCTCAGTCCATCATGTAAGTGAGGACTCAGGTATTGCTAACCCGAGGATCACTCAACAACTTTCACAGGCTATTGCGTTTCCTCAAGCTGAGCCGCTCGTTGTCACGAACATTGAATTACAGTCGAAACGAACAGCGGTGATCGCCCGACTTTCGACGCGGACCCACACAGCGCTTCAGCTCTTTGTTGTTCATCGAGCCGGGGATGAAGTTAGCGTAGCCTTCAAAACATTCATCAATGGATCGCTTGCAAAAGAAGTATGCCCATCTGACTCACTCCGATGTGATCTTCAGTCGTTAGAAGCGTTTGAACATCGTACTTTGCATGTCTAACCAGGCACTCAAAGTCAAAGACTGAAATAGTCTTTCCCGCCCCACCGCGGCCTTGCATTTTTCTCCTATACGGACCGTCAACTATTCTCGTCGCTATACCTAAAGGGGGAGTGTGTTGGCGGCTATGCAGCAATTGCAAATAGAGTTGCAGGTAAAAGGATTCTGACCTTGCGGTCCGCTGGTATTTTGCAGAGTCTGCAAATCGTCCCTACGCAAGTCTGAGCGATTTTCGACGTGAGTGACCGCATGTACTGTTGTTCGAAAGTGACAGCTTCCGCCAATCGGTTTTGTTATTGGCCTCTCTTGAGGTGGTGTTTTGTTCGCTTCGTTCGCTGCAATGGCGACACGATATTCTGGGTTCTCGCTAGACTGATTGGCAAATTGTCGGTGTACGCTACGCTTAAGCCTTTATCCTATGACCCGCCTTAACCTGGTCATGCCACTTGAACCTCCTCAACTAAAAGATTGCAGTGAGATACTTGCGGCCTTGACGAAGGATCGATTTTCTTTCCAGCACTCTGGCAATCAACTGTAGGTGAATACTTTGCACGTTTCGTTCGAGCACAATCAATTGTTGCAGGCATCAATTGCTAGAGTCTTCGCGCTGGTGATCACAATCTTTTTTTGCTTTGCTTTCCCGGTATCTGCGCAGCCAAAACAAGAGGTTGCGCAAATTAACGATTTCAGGTTCATTGGGATCGTCAAGGATTCGGATGTACCGAGTCCAGGGTCCGACTTAGAAGCTTTGATGCGCGCCTCAATTGAGGTCAATTACAGCTATAACGGAAGCTTGGGCCAAGCTTATTTGGGAGCCAAGCCAAAATCCCAGACCGGAATCTACGGTTCGTATTACGAGGTTGCAATACCACCTGGGCAAGGCAAGAATCAAATCGTCATGATGACTCGACCAAACGTTGCAGCGGCGATTTCTACTGGCTCAATTGAGTTATCAATTTACACCAAGGGCATAAACATAAACGATTTGCGTCCAATCTTTTCCAAGACAGTGGACTGGACCATCAATTGGCCGGAAAGGCGCATGCCGCCACAGGGATCAAACGAGACCAAGCAAACGTACCATCAGAAGCTTCTAGCCGATGCAATCGAAATCATAGAAAGCAGTGATCGACTAGGCCGGAGGGAACTGGATGCAGCCAAGAAGAACCTGGACACAATCATTCGCGACGATCCGAACAACGCGCAGGCCTATCTTGAGCTTGCCCGCATCGCAATGAAATCTGACAACGCGGGAAGCCAAAATACGCGATATCAAGGACTCGACGAAGCGCTAAGACTGATTAAGGTCGCATTAAGGGTCAATCCTGGACACGCCAACGCCTATGTCCTATACGGGTATGTCTTGGCGGTGCAAAAACAGCCCGATCAAGCCATAGTTGCACTCAAGAAAGCGCAGCAGATTGGCACAAAAAACATGTGGCTTTACTTTAACTGGGGTTTGGCGCTGGAGAATGCGAATCGCATCGATGAAGCGATTAGGAAATATCAGGAAGGCGTGGCGCTGACTCCGGTAATCGATTCACCGGAATCCCGCTACAGTAAGCCGGCGATACCTGAAATATATTCCGCATTGATGCGCCTCCTCTATTTGAAGCGCGACCTGCCTGCTATAGACACGTTGTATCAAAGGCGATTGGCGGTACTAAACGAGTCATGTCAAAAAACCTTATATGGTCAATTCAAACTGTTTCGAATGGGCGACTACGATGCTGCCATCCAAAAGGGCACCCAAGCTCAGGAACAGAACTGTCGGGCAGGGGTGAGACCCCTATTGGCTCAGGCCTACTTGACAAAGTGGGCACTTGATCCAGCGAAGTTAGATCCGGTGGAAAGAGAGAAGCTATTGAATCGCGCCCAAGCGCTCATTGATAACACGCAAGAAGTGATCGTCGGTTTGGCATCGTCATCTTTCACTGCAAAGGTGTTACCAAAACTCAAAGACGCTGGCATCAAACTCGACGGCCAAGATGCCAAGGGCATGACGCCGCTTGCGTATGCGGCCGCTCAAGGAAACATAGACTCGGTACAAGCTCTTATCAAGGCCGGTGCAAACGCCGATGTGGTATTGCAAGAAGGTTGGACGCCACTAATGATTGCTGTAGCCTATGACCATGCAGGTGTAGTAACTGCACTATTGAGCGCGAATGCTAGAACGGACAGGAAGACTAAAGACGGGCAAACGGCTCTATCGCTTGCACAGGCACGCGGGAATTCAAAAATTGCCAAGCTTTTGAGCAGTAAAGAACGGCTTTGAATTGTCGAAAGGTTTTTCGCCTACGAGGTCTTTCGCTGCTAGCATTCCCAAGGACTGATTGCAATTCGCCATAGCGGTCTGATGCAGTGGGTCTTACGCTGACCTTGGGGGGTCTTTCAAGAAAAGGCCCGAAATCCTCGGGTGAAAATGTTGTTCTGAAGTATCAGCTTCCGCCAGAGTCAGAAAAGGTGCCACCGTCGGCGGACGTTTGGCCCTATCCTCAAATTACCCCCCACCATTGTTTGACTCCTTGTCGCAAAAGCGTCAAACGGACCATGCATGATCAAGATCATGCACGCACCAAGTCTTTCACTTTTCATGGGTTCCATTGCTTTGAGCTTGGGTGTTACTGCTGCCCAAGCGCAGGACATCTCCATTGGCAGGGCCGTGTTTGGGAATACTTGCTCACGCTGCCATGGACTGCCTCCGAGCCTGCTTTACGGGGCGGACATCGCAGCGGGAGACCCGACCAGAATTGAGTCGGCCATCGGAAAAGTCCGAGCCATGGCAACGCTTCGCGACCGCATCACCGAACAAGACATGCGCGACATATCGGCTTACCTGGATCGTCCATTCTTGATGGCTGCCAACGCCGGGGATGAGACCGAGCGACTGTTCGCTTGGGCCGAGTGGAAGTACCAAGCCGCTTTGCAACCCCGTGTTCCCACAGGTCGCATTGGGCAATACCTTGTTCGGTACTACGCCAAGTCTGGGCTGTATATAGGTGTGGCCCAAGAACAGGTTTGGTTGTATGACGAAAGCAAACCGGAAGCTGGTGTGCAAAGACTGGGAACTACAGAGTCGTTCCTGGGACTGGCAAAGTCCGAGGGATTTTGACTATCGGCTTAACTACCTGAACTACTGTGGGTTGTTCTGCCGCAACCCATGGCTGGTGCGGCGGTCATATTCCGCATCCCGCGCCTGCAGGTTGGAATACAGGGTGCTGTGGGTCTGGTTGGCCCTGGCGTCCAACTCTGCACACGGGACCACGCCCAGCCCCAGCAAACGCTCTTTGAGCAAGACGGCGAATTCTTTGCCATGCTGAATGTGCCCGTCTTCGTGCAGCTTGAGGCCTCGGTACGATTCGTTCCAGTAGGCCTGGTCTGCAGAGGGTGCGCTGGATTTTTCGGCCCATTCCGGCATGAGAATTTCGCCCCGGATGGTGATGACCAGATTCTCCAGCGTGCAGCCTTTCCCCGCGGGTTTGGCGTCATACGTTTTGAGCACCTGCCAGCGCGCAAAGCCCTGGAATGGGCCTGCCTGCATCATGTTGGCGAAGACCTGGTGGTAACTGTTGCCATGCACGGTGTAGTGCTTCAAGTGCATCTGGAAGTCGAGCTTGCCGCCAGCCCACTTGGCGTCTTGGGCAGTGGCAACTTTCGCGCCGCCTTCGCACGGCTTGTCTGTATAGACGCCAGGGCTGCACTGGAAGATCTGCGCCTGGCTGGGCAAGCTCAGAAGCGTGGTCAACACGAAAGCGAGGATGATGTGCATGGTGTTGGAGAGAGAAGCGCTTTAGGGGGCCTGTAGCAGAGGCATTTTAGTGAAATATGCCCCTAGCCCCGGAGAAACATCACTAAGTAGCTATTGTTTTTGTAGCATTTTCATGGCCGCAAAATTTTCACCCAAGCCCCACCCGGTTTTCTATACTGTATTCATCTAGACACGTACAGGCCCAGCTGCGGTGTGCAGGGGCTGTGAAAGGACTCTTGGCATGGCCTATCCAAATGTTGGCGGCGTCAAACGGTGGCAGCACAGTGCTTTGGCTGTGGTGTGCATGACGCTCTTCGCACCACTGGCCTGGGCCAATGTGGACCAGGGCCTGCTGGAAAAGGCCGAGGCGCTGCTCAAGGCCAGCCAGTATGAAGAGGCCTACGCACTGCTGGAACCCTGGGAGGTAGCCGGTGCCGGCGACCCGGTGTATGACTACCTGCTGGGCACCGCCGCGCTGGAGAGCAACCGCCCCAGCAAAGCCAGTTTTGTCTACGAGCGCATTTTGGCGGTAACGCCAGACTACATCGGTGTGCGGGCCGACATGGGCCGTGCCTATCTGGCGCTGGGTGACTATGGCCGCGCCAAGATCGAGTTTGAATCAGTGCTGTCCATCCAAAACCTGCCGCCCGACCTGCGCAGCGCTGTGGAGCAATATGCCAAAGCTGCCGAGGCACGCGCGCAAAACAAGCGCACCGTGGCCTCCGGGTATGCCGAGCTGGGTGTGGGTGCCGATAGCAATATAGGCAGTGCAACGGCGTTGGACCGGGTCAACCTGCCATCGGTGGGGCTCTATGCACCCGCGCCGCCCACGGGGCAAAAAACGCAAGACAACTATGGCACGCTGGGTCTGGGCGGCGAGATCAACCACCAACTAACCGACCAGTGGGGCCTATACGCGGGTGCCGACTACCGGGGCCGGGGCTTCCAGCAGTTTGCGGACTCCGACTACGCAACGCTGGACGGGCGCGTAGGCCTGAGCTACAGCGGCGGCGGCTGGCTGCTGCGCGGCGGACTGACGGCCGGGCAATACATGCTGAACCGGTCGCGCCTGCGTGATACCTTGGGTGCCACGCTCGACTGGCGCATGGCATTGAACAGCAGCAGCCAGTTTTCATTGGGTGCATCGTTTGGTGATGCCAAATACCAGCTGCCCATTTACAGCAGCCAGGACACACAAACCACCACGCTGTCGGCCGGCTGGTTGACGTCTCTGGGCGACGGCAGTGCGGTGTTCAGCCTTACCGGGGCCTACGGCATAGAACGTGCGGTGGGCGGGCGTGACGATGGCGACCGCCGCTTCTACGGCCCAAGGCTAACCCTGCAAAAGAACTTTGCAGAAAAGCTGGGGGCTTATGTGTCTGTGGGGGCCACCTATTCCAAGTACGCGGGCACCAACGGTCTGTATCTCATGAGCCGCGACGAGTCCTTGTACGACATCTCTTTGGGCATGAGCCTGTCCATGGGCAGGGGCCTGTCGGTGCGGCCGCAGTTCAGCGCCAGCCGCAATACGAGCAATGCCGAGCTGTACTCGTATGACAAGAACGACTTTTCAGTCAACATTCGCTTGGACTATTGATTCGTGTCGCATATCTTTCCCATGCTGCCACTCACCATGCAAACCCACTCCCCCGCTGCGTCACGCAACACACCCTTTTTATGGTCACTCGGGCTTGCGCTGGTAGGCGCGTTCGGCCTGGGCACTACGGCCACAGCGTGGGCGCAGAGCGCTGCCGCCCGGGTGATTGTGGTGTCCGGGCAGGCCAAGGCTGTGGACACGCAGGGGCGCGAACGTGTGCTGGAAAAAGGGGGCGAGTTGTTCGCCGGCGACAAGGTGCAAACCGGTGAGGCATCACTGGCGCAAATACGCATGAACGATGGAGGCTACCTCTCGGTGCGCGCCAATACCGAGATGGTGATTGACAAGTTTGTATATGACGAAAAAGACCCGACCCAATCCAACTTTCTGGTGTCTTTGCTGCGGGGAGGCTTTCGATCCATCACCGGGCTGATTGGACGCAACAACCCCAGTGGATACCAGATACGCGCCTCCACCGCCACCATTGGGATCCGTGGAACCGATCACGAACCGGTGCTCGTGCTGGATACGCCACAGGCACAAGGACAGCTGCAGACACAAGCACCACCAGGCCTGTATGACAAGGTGAACGATGGCGAGACCTTCATCACCACCGCAACTGGAGTATTGGCACTCAAACGGGGTGATGTGGGCTTTGCCCCGCTGGCGAACAATTTGCCGCCGCAGGTCTTGTTGAAGATTCCAGATTTCTACAAGATGGAACTGAAGACCGACGGACGCGACCCCAAAGAGGGCGGTGCGGAGAAGGGCAAAGGCACAGGCAATCTGCTGCGTCCATCGGTCTCGGCACGGCGCGAGGCGCAAGCGCAGGGGCAAGGACAGCCACCGGCGGCGGAGCCCGCGAACCCGGCCACGCCGCCTGCCAAACCCACCGCGCCCACCGCGCCCGTTGCGGGCATGGGTTCTGCAACCCCACCTGCGTTGACACCAGAACAGAAGCGAGCCATTTTGCAAGCGATCACCCCGACGGTGCCCCGCAGCAACACACCCGGCGCCACACCGACACCGTTGGCACCTACGGCTCCGACCGCACCCACCGCGCCCACGCCACCCCCTCCTACCCAAAGATAGCTTCAACCGTTGCCGGAGACACACCATGAGCCACTTCCTACGGATGACCTGTTGCGCACTCGCTGCCATGGGTTTTGCGCACAGTGCTGCAGCGCAGACCGCGGGCACCGTATTGTTTGCGCAGCCAGGCACACAAATCGTGGGGGAGTCCGGCGTTGCCCGGGCGGCCGTCAAGGGGGATGTGCTGCAGACCGGTGAGCGTTTGGTGACGCCAGCCGGGTCGATTTCTCAAGTAATCTTGCCCGATGGCAGCCTGATCGGCATGCGCCCGGAGTCAGAGCTCAAAATTACCCCCGCATTGGCAGGGTCTGGTAGCAAGGCACCGGTGGTGGGGCTGATCAGTGGCACAGCCCGGGTGATTGGTGCGGAATTGATGGACAGCAAAAAGATTTCCAACTTCACGCTGCAATCCGGCACTGCAACCGTTAGCCTAAAAGGGGCTGACCTGGAGGCCGCCGTTGTTAAGCCCGATGCCCGGCCGGCGGGCGCGTCCGGTGCGCCAGGTGCAGCCGCCGCGCCCGGCAGTTACCAGCGTTTGCTGGTGGGCACGGCCAACGTGGCCAATGGCAACCAGGTGACTGCGCTGTCTCCTCGGCAGGTGAGCTTCGTTGGCGCTGGTAACACGGGCCCCGTGACACTCAGCACGCCCGCTCAAAACGTGTTCCCCTCCAACCGTGGCAATCCCGCGCCGCAGCCTGGGGTGGGCGCAGCGCCTGGGTTCCGGGTCAACCCTCCGGGCTTGGCCAGACCCGCTATCACCATGCCCACTCTGTCGCCCATGGCGCCCAACGTAAATACCGTCAGAGTGCCTGCTCCGGTGCCCGCCGTTCGACCCTGCACCCGCTTTATCGGAAAAACCTGCATCCAATAGGGCAGCCTAGACAAAGCCGTACTAGGTCCACAGGTCCAGCGGTGGATCGGCCACCACAGCGCGCAAGATATCGGAACGTGACACAAAGCCGATGACCAGGCCCGCGTCGTCCACCACTGGTAGGCCCGGCAGACCCGAATCCAGCAGCACACGGGCCACACGGCGGATGTCAGCTTCGACAGACACGCTGGGAACGGGCGTCCACATGACATCAACAACGCTTTGCATCAGCAGGGCGCGCCACGCCAGCGCATGGCTTTCCGGCCCGGGCAGACGCTCAGGGCGCAGCAAGTCCGCGCGGGTAAAAAGGCCGATCAAATGGCCCTGCCCATCCACCACGGGCGCCTGGCCCAGGTTGTGGTGTGCCAACACCTGCCAGGCCTGCTCGACCGAGGATGTGTCGGCGATAGTGACCACAGCGCTGCTCATGACGGCGTCTACACGGGTCAACGGGTGACGCGGCAGACTGGGGTTGCGGGTCTGTTCATAGGCAGCCAGGGCCGTACGGTGGGCAATATCCTGCGGGGTTGCTGCCGCCAAGGGCACCAAATCAGCAAAACGGCTGGGATTTTGGTCCTGTGGGTCCAAGCCCACCGGTGCCACAACGTGGGCGCGCGCAGCGCGCGTTATCGGCCCCACCTGGCGCAGCTCTTCCAGCGTGCCTCTGAAGGTTCGACCTGCTTTGCCGTAGACGGAGAACATACTGAGCCTCCTGTTGGCGACGGCAAGGTGCCGCCGGGCCTGAGAACTATTCTTGCAGGAAAAGCGACTGCAAGTCACTCAAAAAATCGTAACCTTTCAACGTAGGGCGCACACGGGCAAAGTCGCGCTCGATCAGGCCCTTGCGTTCAGCCTCTTCCAGGGCTTTGGCAATGCTGGTCACGCCCAGGCCGGTGCGCTCTGAAAAATCGCGCAGGCCAAAGCCGTTGCGCAGGCGCAGCGCGTTGAGCATGAATTCAAAGGGCAGGTCGGCGCGCGCAACCTCTTCGTCCTGCGCCACAGCGTTGCCAGCCAGCGCGTGGTCCATGTACAGGCGTGGCTCCCTGAAGCGTACCTGGCGCACCACACGGTGTGCAAAGCTGAGCTTGGTGTGGGCACCGGCACCAATACCCAGGTAGTCGCCAAACTGCCAGTAATTCAGGTTGTGCTTGCAGCGGTGGCCTTGCTTGGCATAGGCCGATACTTCGTAACGCTCCAGCCCCGCCGCACCCGTCAGATCGGTGATGTGGTCCAGCATGGCGTAGGCCGTGTCATCCTCGGGTATGACCGGTGGGAACTTGGCGAAGTAGGTGTTGGGCTCGATCGTCAGGTGGTAGATGGAGATATGGGGTGGCGCAAACGTCAGCGCCAAAGCCATGTCTTCACCCGCCTGCTCCAGCGTCTGGCCGGGCAGCGCATACATGATGTCCAGGTTGAAGGTGTCAAACGATTGCGCGGCCTCCTCCACCGCTGCCAGCGCCTGCGCGCGGTCGTGCACGCGGCCCAGGGCCTTCAGGTGATCGTCATTGAAGCTCTGTACGCCAATGGACAGCCGCGTGACACCCGCCTGACGGAAAGCGCGGAAGCGGTCCTTCTCAAACGTGCCGGGGTTGGCCTCCATCGTGATCTCGCAATTGGCCTCCAGCTTGAGCCGCGCGCGGATGTCGCCCAACAGGCGGTCTATCGTGGCCGGTGCGAACAGGCTGGGCGTGCCGCCGCCGATGAAGATACTGTGGATGGTGCGACCCCAGATCAGCGGTAGCGCGGCCTCCAGGTCTGCTATCACTGCATCCACATAACGCTGCTCGGGCATACCTTCGCCCGGTTTCTCGTGGGAGTTGAAATCGCAGTAGGGGCACTTCTTGAGGCACCAGGGCAGGTGCACATACAACGAGAGCGGGGGCAGCGCAGCCAGTTGCAGCGTGCCCGGGCGCATGTAGTGCTGGATATCGTGCTGTGCCGCAGGTTCCCCACTTGGGCTGACGGGCGTGGCAGGGACGATAGGGATCATGGTGTTTTAGGCAGCAGCGCCGACCAGCCAGTGCTCGCGGATCAACGCCGACATGGCCTTGGCCGAGCGGCCGCGGTGGCTGTTGGCATTCTTCACTTCGTTCGGCAACTGCGCAAAGGTCTGGCCAAACTCGGGAATCCACATCACCGGATCAAAGCCAAAGCCATTGCTGCCCAAACGCTCCCGCGCAATCTCACCCACCACACGGCCCACGGCAATCAGCGGTTCGGGGTCGTCGGCGCTGCGCACCGCCACCAGCGTGCTGACCATGGCGGCGCGGCGGTTGTCGATATTTTTCATTTGCTCCAACAGGGCCAGCACATTGTTGTCGTCGCTCTTTTCATAGCCGTACTGCGTGGCGTAGTAGGCTGTATCCACACCGGGCAGACCGCCGAAGGCATCCACACACAGGCCAGCGTCATCCGCCAGCGCGGGCAAACCGGTGTGGCGCGCGGCGTTGCGGGCCTTGGTGAGCGCGTTCTCCACGAACGTGCGGTAGGGTTCGGCCGCTTCGGGCACGCCCAGCTCGCCCTGGGGCAGGAGGGTGCAGCCCAGCGGGGTCAGCATGGCCTGCAGCTCGGCCAGCTTGCCTTTGTTGTTGGATGCAAGAACGATTTTCATGGAAGTCTTGTAAGCATTTCGAGGCTCTAGCCCCCGAATAATATGACAGTATCGCTATTAAATTGATAGTGAACGCTGCTGCAGGTCCATCAGTTCGGTGATGCCCTTTTCGGCCAGCCCCAGGAGCTTGTCCATCTCGGCGCGGGTAAAGGCCACGCCTTCGGCCGTACCCTGCACTTCTACAAAATGGCCGGCTCCTGTCATCACGACATTCATGTCGGTGTCGCAGGCAGAGTCTTCGGTGTATTCCAAGTCCAGCAGCGGCGTACCCTGCACAATGCCCACGCTATTGGCAGCTACCGTTGCGGTGATGGGAGATTCACTGATCTTTCCTGCCTTCAGCAAACCATTGACCGCATCTTGCGCGGCAACAAAGGCTCCGGTGATGGCCGCAGTGCGCGTGCCGCCATCGGCCTGGATCACATCGCAGTCCAGCTGAATGGTGCGTTCGCCCAGCTTCTTCAGATCGAACACGGCACGCATGGAGCGCCCAATCAGGCGCTGGATCTCTTGGGTGCGGCCGCTTTGCTTGCCGCGCGCGGCTTCCCGGTCGCTGCGGGTGTGCGTGGCGCGGGGCAGCATGCCGTATTCGGCGGTGACCCAGCCTTCGCCGCTTCCACGTTTGTGGGGCGGCACGCGCTCTTCCACCGAAGCGGTGCATAACACCTTGGTATTGCCAAATTCAATCAGCACAGAGCCCTCTGCGTGGATGGTGAAGCTGCGGGTGATGCGCACCGGGCGCAACTGGTCTGCAGCGCGTGCGCTGGAGCGGGTAAATTCGGTCATACAAGTCCCCAAGAAACACGATCAAAAAGCAAAAAACGGCGCAGCAGCAAAGCCCGCGCCGTTTGTAGGGTGTGTGCAGCGGCCGTCAGGCCTTGCGGGCGGCAGAGCGTCGGATGGCCTCGTTGATTTCGGCAATCGAGCGTTCAATGGCTGCGTCGTCCAGATCGTCCACCGACGAATCCAGCCAGCCGGCCTGCACGGTGGAGGCAAACACGCCGTCGTCAATGGAGTCCGTAGAGATACTGCCGCGGGTGGATTCGAACGAGTCCGGCGTCTCCCACTCCATGGCGATCACGGTCACGTTGTCACTTTGCGCGCCAGCCTTCACCAGGGCCCGCTCCACCAGCTCGGGTGCCGCGGTGCCTACGGGTTTTTGTCCCAGTTGGTAGACGATTTCGGCATCGTCCAGGCTGCCCCACAGGCCGTCAGAGCACAACAGGATACGGTCGCCCTGTTGCAGGGGCACGGGGCCGGTCACATCAAACACAGGCTTGGTCGGAGACCCCAGACAGGTGTACAGGACGTTGCGGTTGAACTTGTCAGGCAGCGGCACATCGGGCTTGGCGTCCTGGTGTTGCTCAATATAGGAGTGGTCGCGGGTACGGGCCAGCAACTCGCCATGGCGCACAAAGTACAGACGGGAATCACCGCAATGCACCCAGTGGGCGGTAGCACCCTGCACGATGCAGGCCACCAGCGTCGTACGGGGCGTGTCCATCAAATGCTTCTCGGCCGCATAACGCAGGATCTGGCGGTGCGCAGCCATGATGGCCATGTTGAAAAAAGCCTTGGGGTCCTCGATCTCGGGCTTCGCTTCCTTCTGGTACAACGCAGAGATGGTCTGCAGCACCATCTGCGCCGCCACTTCGCCCTCGGGGTGGCCCCCCATGCCGTCGGCCAGCAAAAATAGACCCGATGTCTTGGTATAGCAATACCCCATGCGGTCTTCGTTTTTTTCGCGGCCGCCCTTGCGGCTGATCTGGAATACGGAGAACTTCATTTCGGTTTAACACCCACGTTAGAGACACCCAACACACTGCGTTTGGTGTCGGTCACCATGGTGTCAAACTGCATACGTACTTTCTCGCCCACACTCAACTTGGTGTAACGGCGCTCGCCTTCACGGCTCAATTCTTTTTGCAAGGCAAAAACCGATTGGGGTCGGGACAGGGGGTCCAGCGACATGCACCACTCCACGACCTCGATCAGGTTGTCGGAGTAGACACCGCGCAGGCGGGCCAAAGCGACGGCGATGCGGTCTTTCTCCAGCCGCTGGGGTGCTTCATTGGGCGGAAAGCCCTGCATGCACGCATAAATGCAGGCGCCAATCGCGTAGATGTCGGTCCACGGGCCCATGGAGGCGTCGCGACGGTACATCTCGGGGGCGGCAAAGCCGGGTGTGTACATGGGGCGGATGAAGTTGCCTTCTTTGCTCAGCACTTCGCGCGCTGCGCCAAAGTCGATCAGCACCGACTTGTTGTCGTCGGTGATGAAAATGTTGGCCGGCTTGATGTCCAGGTGCAGCATCTTGTGCTGGTGCACGATGCGCAGACCCCGCAGGATTTCGTCGAACAGCGAGCGGATGGTGGACTCGCGGAACACCTTGCTCTGCTTGAGGTCGCGGGCTGTGACGATGAAATCCTGCAGGGCGGCGCCCTCCAGGTAGTTCATCACCATATAGACGGTTTCGTTCTCGCGGAAGAAGTTCAGCACACTCACCACCGAAGGGTGGGAGATTTGCGCAAGGGACCGCCCCTCTTCAAAGAAGCTTTTGAGGCCCAGGCGGTAGAGCGAAAGTTTTTCCGGCTGTACCTGCGGGAGCAGTTCGCCCGGCGCTCGGCTAGCCAGCGACGAGGGCAGGTATTCCTTGACGGCCACACGCTGGCCATCGGCGTCCAGCGCCAGATACACCAATCCAAAGCCGCCAGCAGCCACTTTGCGAATGATGCGGTAGCCGCCAATGGTGGTGTCTGGCGGTAAGGGTGCTGGTTTGACCTTCGACATAAATTAAGAGTTACACGCCTGTCTGATCCGTCTGAACCGGGTTATTCTCAGGGCCGTTTCATGAACCGAGAACACGCAATGCCAGTTTATAGCATGACAGGTTACGCCAGTGCACAGCACAGCACAGGCTCCGCCACACCCGAAGGCGAGTCCAAAGGCCCTGCCGGACAACTGGGTCTGGAGATACGCTCGGTCAACAGCCGTTTTCTGGACCTGTCCTTCCGTCTGCCCGAAGATTTGCGCCAGTTCGAGCCCGCCTTGCGCGACCTGCTGGTGGGCAGTCTCAAGCGCGGCAAAGTCGAAGTACGCGCCTCCATTGAGATGCAGGCTGCCAGCTCGATAGCGGAGCCCACTCCCCGCATATTGCAGCGGCTGAACGCGGTGCAGGACAACGTCAAGGCCTGGCTACCCAACGCGGCTGCCCTGAGCGTGGCGGATGTCATCCGGCTATCCGCCGCCGAGCAGACCGACTCCCATGACTGGGCGGCCATGGTTGTGCCGCTGGCAGACAAGGCCCTCAAGGCCCTGCTGGCCGCGCGCCAGCGGGAAGGCGCCCGCCTGTCCAGCATGTTGCTGGACCACATCAACCAGCTGCGCACCCTCGCCCAGCAGGCTGTACCGCTCATCCCCCAGCTGGTGGAGCAAAACCGCCAGCGCTTTTTGGCCCGGTGGAAGGAAGCGATGGCCCTGACAGACGGCAGCACGCTGCCGGAGGCGGCTCAGGACCGTGCACTGACCGAAGCTACGGCATTTGCCATTCGCATCGACGTGGCCGAAGAAATCACCCGCCTGAGCTCCCACTTGGACGAAATTGAACGCCTTATCAACAAAGGCGGTGAGATCGGAAAGCGACTGGACTTCCTGATACAGGAGTTACACCGTGAAGCCAACACGATGGGCTCCAAGTCCGCGGCGTTGGAACTGACCCACATTTCGGTGGATATGAAGGTTTTGATCGAGCAGATGCGTGAGCAGGTTCAGAACATAGAATAAAGCATGGACTACCCAGGTAACCTCTTCGTCGTCGCCGCCCCCAGTGGGGCTGGCAAATCCAGCCTAGTAAAAGCACTGTTGGAGCTCGATTCGCATGTGCAGCCCTCGGTGTCGCACACTACGCGGCCGCCAAGGGGACAAGAGAAGCATGGCAGGGAATACTTCTTTGTTTCCGAGCCGGAGTTCGATGCCATGGTGGCAGCCGACGGTTTTGTGGAGTGGGCGCACGTGCACAACTTCCGTTACGGAACGTCCAAGCGCGCCATTGAGGAACGCATGGCCCAAGGCGCCGATGTGATACTGGAAATTGACTACCAAGGCGCCATCCAGATCAAAAACATCTTTGCCAACGCCGTCTCCATTTTCATACTCCCCCCCAGCTGGGAAGAGTTGCGCTCCCGGCTGGAACGCCGTGGCGAGGACGCCCCGGAGGTGATCGACGTGCGCATGAAAAACGCCGCGATAGAGGTTGCGCAGGCCGGGAAATTCGACTTCGTTATAATCAACGAGTTGTTTGACCGTGCGCTTTTCGATTTGAAGGCCATTGTTCATTCCCAGCGGCTCAAGTTTGCAGCACAACGACGTGCCCGAGCCGAGACGTTCAAAGCGTTGCACATCCCCTAGTCTTTCGGAGAACTCCATGGCCCGTATTACTGTAGAAGACTGCCTGTTGCAGATCCCCAACCGTTTCCAACTGGTGCTCGCAGCCACTTACCGCGCCCGCATGCTCAACCAGGGTCACACACCCAAGATCGAGAGCAAGAACAAGGCTGGCGTGACCGCCCTGCGCGAGATCGCAGCGGGCAAGGTCGGTATTGAAATGCTGAAAAAAGTCCCCCTCTGAGCCTTGGCGCTCTGACAAAAGCACCGCATGCGGTGCTTTTTTTTGGCCAAATTGTGGCCAGAGCATCCAATGTTTTTTGGGCAAGCTACATTTACGCCATGGGTACCTCTGTCAAACCACAACCGCGTAAGGACGGAGCCGCGCCGGGCGCGGAGGCTGAGGCCGTCCTGGACCCGGCCACGGCCAACGCCGCAGCGAATGCGGCAGCTGCCAGTTTTGCCGGACTGATCTCCAAGCTGGACTACTTGTCCCCGGAAGATCTGGAGAAAGTGCGCCTGGCCTACCGCTTTGCCGACGAAGCCCATTTGGGTCAGTTACGCAACAACGGCGAACCCTACATCACCCATCCGATTGCCGTGGCCGCCCAGTGCGCCGAATGGAAGATCGACGCCCAGGCCCTGATGGCCGCGCTGCTGCACGACTCCCTGGAAGACTGCGGCGTTACCAAGATCGAACTGATCGAGCGATTTGGCTCGCCAGTGGCCGAGCTGGTGGACGGCCTGACCAAGCTGGATAAGCTGCAGTTCAACACCCGCGAAGAAAACCAGGCCGAATCCTTCCGAAAAATGCTGCTGGCCATGGCGCGCGACGTACGCGTCATCCTGATCAAACTGGCCGACCGCTCCCACAATATGCGCACATTGGGTGATGTGCCCCGCAGCAAGTGGGGCCGCATCGCGTCGGAAACACTGGAAATCTACGCACCGATCGCCCACCGCCTGGGCCTGAACCAGACTTACCGCGAGCTGCAGGATCTGTCGTTCCGCTACCTGCGGCCTTGGCGATACAACACGCTGGCCAAAGCCGTTACCAAAGCCCGCAGCCGCCGCCGCGACCTGATCCAGAAAGTGGACAAGGAAGTGGAAGCCGCCTTTGCCGCGGCGGGCATCAACGTACGCATTGCCGGGCGAGAGAAAACGCTGTATTCCATCTACAAGAAGATGGACAGCAAGCACCTGAGCTTTGCGCAGGTGACCGATATCTACGGCTTTCGGGTCATCGTGCCCACCGTCATCGACTGTTACACCGCACTGGGTGTGCTGCACCAGCTGTACAAGCCCCTGCCGGGCAAGTTTAAGGACCACATCGCCATTGCCAAGCTCAATGGCTACCAGTCATTGCACACCACACTGGTGGGGCCATCGGGCGTGAATGTGGAGTTCCAGATGCGCACAGAAGCCATGCATGTGGTTGCCGAATCTGGTGTGGCGGCGCACTGGCTGTACAAGGTCAACAACCCGGACGATGCCCCATCCGACCGCTTGGGAAACAAATGGCTGCAATCCCTCCTCGATATCCAGGACGAAACCCGCGACGCTGGCGAGTTCTGGGACCACGTCAAGGTCGATCTGTTTCCCGATGCGGTGTATGTCTTCACGCCTAAGAGCCAGATCATGGCCATGCCGCGCGGCGCAACCATTGTCGACTTCGCCTATGCTATTCACAGTAATGTCGGCGATCGCACGGTATCAGCACGCATTAATGGGGAACAAGTGCCATTGCGCACCGAACTCAAGAACGGCGATGTTGTGGAAGTATTAACCGAGCCCATGGCCACGCCCAATCCGGCCTGGCTCGGTTTTGTACGCACCGGCAGGGCGCGCTCCAAGATTCGCCACTATTTGAAGACCATGGCCCACACCGAGTCTGAAGACTTGGGCGAAAGATTGCTGGTACAGGCGCTGCGCGCAGAAGGCATTGAGCGATTCCCCGATGCGGAAATTGACAGCACGTATGAACCTATTTGGGAAAAGTTGCTGCGCTTTACCGGCAGTAAGAACCGGCAAGAACTTCTGACCGACATCGGTCTGGGTAAGCGCATAGCCCATATCGTGGCCAAGCGGCTCGTTCACTTGTTGGCCGACAGCGGCCAGAAGCCGGACGCACTGCTCCTGACACGCGAACGGTTTACCGCGCATGAGTCCACATCACAGGGTTCGATTACCCTTGATGGAAGTGAAAACGCCTCTGTGCAGTTCGCAACTTGCTGCCGCCCCATTCCAGGGGACGTCATTGTGGGCTACCTCGGCCGTGGCGAAGGCTTGGTCGTGCATGTGCACGACTGCCCGGTCGCCAAAAAGCTGCTCTACAAAGACGCCGAGCGATTTATCAATGTGGACTGGTCCGATGATCCGGTACGCTCGTTTGAGACCGGCGTCATGGTCACGGCGAAAAACGGCAAAGGTGTGTTGGCCAAGGTAGCTGCCGCACTGGCTGCGGCCGAGGCCGACATCGTGCACATCGACATGGGCAGCGAAGGCGCGCAGGAGGATGTGGACTTTCGCTTTGTGGTGGGTGTGCGCGACACGGCGCATCTCGCCATTGTGTTGCGCAACCTGAGCCGTACAGCGTCTGTCATGCGGGCTGAGCGCCGCAAGGTAGCCGTACCCCACTATGCGGGCGGAGCCTCTAGCTAGCGACTGGTGCCGGGTAGCTGACCTTTAGCACTTCAATCTCTTCGACCTTGCCGGGCATTACCAGCTTGAGCACATCGCCCGTGTGGGCCTTGAGCAAGGTGCGTGCGATGGGGGAAATCCAACTGACCTCGCCCCGTGCGCTATTGGCCTCGTCAATGCCCATGATGGTGACCGTGCGCTCGTCACCCGATTCATCGGCATAGGTCACGGTGGCGCCAAAGAAAATCTGGTCATTGCCGTGGTGGACGGAAGGGTTGGTCACCTCCGCAATCTCCAGACGTTTGGTCAGAAAGCGGATGCGGCGGTCAATCTCGCGAAGGCGCTTTTTGCCATACAGGTAGTCGCCATTCTCGGAACGGTCTCCATTGCTGGCCGCCCAGAAAACTGCTTCGACGATCTTGGGGCGTTCATTGTCCATCAAGTCCAGCCACTCGTTGCGCAAGGCGGCGTAACCATTGGGGGTGATGTAGTTCTTGCCGCCACCGGGAATGGGGGGCAGTTGCAGATCGTCGTCATCGCCGTCTGCGTTGTTGTCGGACTCTTTGGTGAAAGCCTTGCTCATGGGCAACCCGGTCTGGATATGAAAAAGCCCTAGAACATTGCTGTTCTAGGGCTATCCATTTGGTGCGGCTGGCAGGAATTGAACCCACGACCCCTTGGTTCGTAGCCAAGTACTCTATCCAACTGAGCTACAGCCGCTAAGCAAAAAATTATAGCACAGGTTTTTGGGACCTCTTTAAGCTTTTAAGCCCAACATATTGCGCGCTTCTTGTGGGCTGGCAATCGCACGCCCTGCCCGCTGTGCACACAGTGCCAATTCTGCGATGAGTGCACCGTTGCCGCTGGCCCGTTCGCCATTGGGCAAATAAAAGGTGTCTTCCAGTCCCGTACGCAGCATGCCACCCAGTTCAGCGGTCTTCTGGTGCACGGGCCAAATCTCGGCGCGGCCAATCAGGGTGGCCTGCCAGACGCTGTTGGGAGCCATCCATTGGGGCAACAGGGCGAGCAAGTCTGCGTCGCAGGGCATGCCAGAGGCCACTCCCATGACCAGGTTGTATTCGGCGCGGCCCATTTCGGGCTTGAGCATGCCGGCCTTGATGTACATGCCCACCGAACGCACGATGCCCACGTCAAAACATTCAAACTCGGGATGGGTGCCGCACTCGGCCATCACGTCCAGAAACTGCTGGACCTTGGACACCGGGTTGTCGAACACCATGGGCGGCCAGGCCCATTGACCGTCTTCCTTGATCTTCAGGTAGTTCAGGCTACCAGCATTGCAGGCGGCAATTTCAGGTTTGACCCGGCGTATACACGCCAAAGGCCCCGAAATGTCCTTGCCCACCACGCCTGTTGTCAGGTTGATGATGACGCCGGGGCAGGCTTCGCGGATGGCGTCGACCACCGCCGCCATGACCTCCGGGTCCCACGACGGCAGATGGCCCATGCCCTCCTCCTGGTTGCGCACATGTACGTGCATGACCGAAGCGCCAGCGTTGAAGGCATCGCGCGCCTCGGCGGCCATCTGCGCGGGCGTAACGGGCACCGGGTGTTGCTTGGGGTTGGTCAGCACGCCGGTCAGCGCGCAGGTCAATATGGCTTTTTCCATTTTCATGTTTCCTTTGTAGGCGTGATATCCAGTTCCACCAGCAAAACTCCCGATTCCACCTGGTCTCCCGCATGGGCGTGTACGGCCAGCACCACGCCAGCCGCCTCGGAGCACAGCCACATCTCCATCTTCATGGCTTCCACACAGACTAGTTGTTGCCCCACTTGCACGGATGCGCCTGCCGCCACCAAGACTTGCGTGACCCTGCCGGCCACCGGCGAGCGGGCCTTGCTGGCATCTTTGCGTGCGTCGGCATCCGGAAAGGCCGACACCTCGGTAAACACATAACTGTTCCCATCCAGCGCCAGGTGCAAAGCAGCTCCGGCAAATACGGCGATCGCGTTGCGCGTGACACCGTCTACCGCGTAGCGCAACCGCCCATCCGCAAAACCCAGCACGGATGCATCCACCGTTGCGCCATCCAATGAAAGGGCTACGCCGCCATGGCGGTCGGGGCGCACCCGTATGGAGCGCACCCGCTCGCCGCTTTGCAGGCGAACATCGAACGCTGCCACGCTGTCAGCACGCCAACTGTTGCCAGCACGCATGGCCATCGCCATCGCGGCGACGCGCCATACGACGTCGCTTGGCACCGGCGCTTGCAGCAAGGCTTCGCCCTGCTCCAGCCACTGGTCAATCAAGGTGGTTGTCATCTCGGCCTTGCGAAACGCCGGGTGGTCCACCAAGTCACTCAGGAAGCGACCATTGTTCTTCAAACCCAGAAGTGGCGTGTTGACCAACGCGGCACGCAGGCGGCGAATGGCGTCATCCCGGTCACGGCCGTGGACGATGATCTTGGCAACCATGGGGTCGTAGTACGGTGAGATGACACTGCCCTGTGCAATACCATCGTCCACGCGAACTCCGGCATGCAGCGCCGCTGCAGGCTGCCACCACAACACGGTACCGGTCTGCGGTGCAAAACCGGCGTAGGGGTCTTCCACATACAGGCGTGCCTCGATGGCGTGGCCGTCGAGTGTGACGTCGGACTGCTTGGCGGGTAGCGGCTCACCCGCCGCCACGCGCAACTGCCATTCCACCAGGTCGTAGCCCGTAACCATTTCGGTGACCGGATGCTCCACCTGCAGGCGCGTGTTCATTTCCAGAAAATAGTGGTTTAGCTTGTCATCCACGATGAATTCCACCGTGCCGGCACCTTGGTAGCCCACGGCCAGCGCAGCGGCTACGGCGTCTTTGCCCATGGCTTCACGCATGGCGGGTGTCACAACGGGAGACGGTGCCTCTTCGATGACCTTCTGGCGTCGCCGCTGGGCCGTGCAATCGCGCTCACCCAAATAGACCGCGTTGCCGTGCGCATCGGCAAAAACCTGGATTTCGATGTGGCGGCCGTTGTCGATCAGGCGTTCCAGCATCAGCGTGCCGTCGCCAAAGGCACTGGTGGCCTCACGGCGTGCGCCTTCTATACCTTGCTGCAATTCAGCTGGGGCGCGCACCAGGCGCATGCCACGCCCGCCACCACCGGCCACCGCCTTGACCAGCAGTGGGTAACCCAGCTTTTCGGCCTCGGCGATCAAGGTGGCGTCTTCCTGCTGTGCACCCAGATAACCCGGCGCACAGGGAACGCCTGCGTCCAGCATGCGGCGCTTGGCCAGGGCCTTGTCGCCCATAGCCTCAATCGCGCTGGCGGGCGGTCCGATGAATACCAGACCTGCATCGACGCAGGCCTGTGCAAAGCCCGCGTTTTCGCTCAGGAAGCCATAACCAGGGTGCACGGCGTCAGCTCCGGTCTTGCGCGCTGCCTCCAGAATGGCAGCTACACGCAAGTACGAATCGGCAGCAGGCGACGCACCAATGTGCACGGCTTCGTCGGCCAGCGCCACATGCGGTGCGTTGCGATCCGCATCGCTGAACACAGCCACGGTGCGGTAGCCCAGGTTGCGCGCGGTACGGATCACGCGGCAGGCGATCTCGCCGCGGTTGGCAATCAAAATTTTTGAGAATGTCATGGCGTGGCCCACTGTGGTTTGCGCTTTTGCATAAAGGCGGCGATACCCTCCAAGCCCTCGGGCCCCTGGGCCGCGCGGGAAAACACGGCTGCTGCGTGTTGCACCAGGTCTTGCGGCTCGCGCAGCCGAGCCTGGGCCATCAAGGCCTTGGTAGCGGCCAATGCGCCCGGCGCGCAGGCCAGAATGTCCGCCAGCACCGTATCAAGCTCCACCTGCAGATTGGCCGTATCGACAACGGCATGCACCAGCCCCAGCCGCAGTGCGGTGGCAGCATCCAGCCTTCCGCCAGTGACCGCGAGACGCTTAGCCTGTGAGTAGCCCAAGCGCTCCACCAAAAAGGGCGCAATCTGCGCGGGCACCACGCCCAGCGAGGTTTCAGGCAGCCGGAAGTTGGCGGTCTCGCTGGCAATGGCCACATCAGCCACACAGGCCAGGCCAAAACCTCCGCCCATGACCGTACCCTCCAGCACCGCGACCACCGCCAAGGGGGTGCGCGCATAGGCCACACACAGTTCGCCAAAGGCTGCGTTGACCTCGGCGATAGGGTCTGGCTGCGCATCAGCACCGTCGCCTGCGGCGGGCTGCTGCATGGCACGCATGCGAGCCATCGCCATGTCTTTGAGGTCAGCCCCCGAACTAAAGTGACCGCCAGCACCCCGCAGCACGACCACACGCACCGCATCGGGCGCACCGGCTGTAGCCTCGGCATGCTGGAGCACCTGCCGCAGTTCCGCCACCATTTGTAGCGACATGGCATTGCGTGACTCGGGGCGGTTCAAGCAAATATGCAGTGTAGCCCCGGTAATATCTGCACTTATAGCTACCAAATTCATAGCATTTTGAGCAAGCTGCATAGTCAAGCCTTGCCGGGCAGGGTGCCTTCAAACTTGCAGATGATGCCCAGCATGATTTCGTCGGCACCGCCGCCTATCGAGATCAGCCGTCCGTCGCGGTAGGACTGGGCGATCGGGTTGTCGGCCGTAAAGCCCATACCGCCCCAGTACTGTAGGCAGCTGTCGGCCACTTCACGGCTCAAACGCCCGGCCTTGAGCTTGGCCATGGACGCCAGGCGGGTCACATCCTTGCCCCCCACGTACTGCTCCACTGCGCGGTAGGTCAGGGCGCGCAGAGCCTCCACCTCGGTGCGCAGTTCGGCCAGGCGGAAGTGCACCACCTGGTTGTGCAAGATGGGTTTGCCAAACGTCTGGCGTTGGCGTGTGTAGTCAATGGTCTGGTCAATGAGCCGGTCCAGCGAACGCAGGCAACCGGCCGCGCCGTACAGGCGCTCTTCCTGGAACTGCAGCATCTGCAGCATGAAGCCCATGCCCTCCTGGCCAATCAGGTTCTTCTGCGGCACACGCACGTTGTCAAAGAAGAGCTGCGCCGTATCGCTGGAGTGCATGCCGATCTTCTCGATCTTCTGGCGCGTGACGCCCGGGCTGTCCAGGCGCACCACGATCATGGATTTATTCTTGTGCGCAGCGCCTTCAGAGGTGTTAGCCAGCAGGCAGCACCAGTCAGCCTGCATGCCGTTGGTGATCCACATCTTGGAGCCGTTGATGATGTAGTCGTCACCATCCTTGCGGGCCGTGGTCTTGAGTGCCGCCACGTCCGATCCGCCACCGGCCTCACTGACGCCCACACAACCTACCATGTCGCCGGCAATGCTGGGCGCCAAGAATTCATGGCGCAGCGCATCACTGCCAAAGCGGGCCAGCGCCGGGGTACACATGTCGGTCTGCACGCCAATGGCCATGGGCACACCGCCGGCATTGCATTCGCCCAGTGACTCGGCCATCACCATGCAGTAGCTGAAGTCCAGCCCCAGGCCACCAAACTCGGTGGGGTATTTGATACCCAAAAGGCCCAGGTCGCCCATCTTCTTGAACACGTCGTGGGCCGGGAACATTCCAGCTTTTTCCCAAGCCGGCAGATGGGGATTGATTTCTTTGGCGACAAATTTGCGGACCGTGTCGGCAATCTGCTCGTGCTCGGGGGTGAACTTCATGGTGTGTGCTCTTGGTGGTGATACAGGTTGCTACATGCGGGCTACGCCGAAGGTATTGGGGTTCAATTTGCGCTGATCTGCCTCGGCTGCCAGTGCCAGCGCCAGTCCCAGAATGCGGCGCGTATCACGCGGGTCGATGATGCCGTCGTCCCACAGACGTGCCGTGCCAAACAATGCGGCCGACTCCTTGTCCAGGCGCAGGCGCAGGCCGTCGGACATGGCCTTGAGTGCTTCTTCATTCGCCTCCATGCCGCTGCGTTCAATCTTGGCGCGATTGACGATGTCCATGACCTTGGCAGCTTGCGCCCCACCCATAACGGCGGTGCGCGCCGAGGGCCAGGCAAAGATAAAGCGCGGATCAAAACCCCGCCCACACATGCCGTAATTGCCCGCGCCATAGGAGCCGCCAATCACAAAGGTGAACTTGGGAACCCGAGCATTGGCCACGGCCTGGATCATCTTGCTGCCATGCTTGATGGCACCGCCTCGCTCGGCCGCCGAGCCGACCATATACCCGGTGGTGTTCTGCAAGAAGACCAGCGGTGTGCCGGTCTGGTCACACAGCTGGATGAACTGCGCGGCCTTGGTAGAGCCTGTGGGTTGTATCGGCCCGTTGTTTCCCAGAATGCCGACCAGATGCCCCTGCACGCGGGCGTGGCCACACATCATCTCGGCACCGTACTCAGCCTTGAACTCCAGAAAGTCCGAGCCATCGACCAGGCGGGCAATGACTTCGCGCACGTCGTAGGGTTCGCGCTCGTCGGCGGGCACGATGCCCATCAACTCCTGTTCATCAAACAGTGGCTCGGCGAACGCGGCTGCCGCTGGCACCGCGTCCCACCGCAGTTTGTCCATCACTTCGCGAGCCATGGCGATGGCATGGGCATCGTCTTCACACAAATACTCGCCCAAGCCAGTGACTTGGGCATGGGTTTCGGCACCACCCAGTTCGTCTTCGGTACAGTCTTCGCCAATGGCGGCCTTGACCAGGGGAGGCCCGGCCAGAAAGATATTGGAGCGACCGCGCACCAGAATCACATAGTCCGACAGGCCCGGCAAATAGGCACCCCCTGCAGTGCTTGACCCATGCACCACGGCAATCTGAGGAAGGCCCATGGCTGACATACGTGCCTGGTTGGCAAACGTTCGCCCCCCGTCAATAAAGATCTCCGCCTGGTACATCAGGTTGGCGCCACCGCTTTCCACCAGCGAGATCAGGGGCAGCTTGTTCTCCTGTGCAATCTGCTGCACGCGCAGTCCTTTTTTCAGCCCCATGGGCGCCACGGTGCCGCCCTTGACTGCACTGTCGCTGGCGGAAATGATGCAGCGCTTGCCGGCCACTACGCCAATACCAACAATGGAGCCACCGCCCATGACGGACTTCTTGCCGTCGTCGTCGTGCATGTTCAACCCCGCCAGGCGGCTGATCTCCAGAAAAGGCGTGCCGCGGTCCAGCAGGCGGGCCACACGTTCGCGTGGCAACAACTGCTTGCGCTTCTCGAACTTGTCGCGTTTGGATTCGGACTCGGCAATCACCAGCCCCTCCAGGCGCTGGACTTCGGCCAGCAGGCCCAACATGCGCTGGGCATTGGCGGCAAAGGCTTCGGATGTGGGCTTGATCTTGGAACGGAGTGCAGGCATTGGCAATAGTCCTTGCGTTGGTGTTGGGCATTAGACGGCATGGTGACGTTAACGTCAACCAGATGCCGCATAGGTGTTTTCACTGATGTTTAGGTGATACTCGCCAGATACGATGCGATTCCATCACCTCAACGACCAACGCACCAAAGGAATCTCCATGAACCTCGAAGCCTGTACTCAAGCCATTCGCACCAAGGTTGGCGCTGACAGCGGACTGAACGCCACGCTGAAGTTCGACTGCGGCGCTGACGGCGTGATCCGCATAGACGGCACGTCTACACCAAACACGGTGACCAACGACAACATCGATTCCGACTGCACCGTGGGCATCACGCTGGACAACCTAAACGCCCTGCTCAGCGGCGACCTGGAGCCCACCACCGGCTTCATGGCCGGCAAGCTCAAGGTCAGCGGCGACATGGGCGTGGCCATGCGCCTGCAACGCGTCATCTGATCCATGGCTGCAGCGGACGACGCGCGGGCCTTTGTCGACTCGCACCGCGACGAGGCCACCACCGAACTCTTTGGTATCACCGAACTGTGCCGCGAGTTCGGCATCACGCTGCGCGCGCTGCGCTTTTATGAAGACAAGGGCCTGTTGGCGCCACGACGTATCAATGGCGCACGCGTCTACACCCGGCGCGACCGGGCCCGCCTGGCCCTGATCCTGAGGGCAAAGGCGATTGGCTCCCCCCTGTCCGAGATCAAGCGTTACCTGGACCTGTACGGCCAGCAAGGTGAGGGGCGCACCCAGCAACTGAACTACGTCATCGAACGCACCGACGCCGAAATTGCCGAGCTGGAGAAGAAGCGCGCCCAGATCGACGAGACGCTGGCAGAGCTGCGCGTCATCAACCATTACTCACGCACCCAGCTGGAGTCCCGCCAGCGCACAGACGCCAAAAGCAGCTAGCGCCAAAACGGTTGGCCACGGCCGGAAATTGGCTATGATGGGATTTGTGCCGTCCCTGCGCAAAGCCACCCCTCTCCAAGCGAGTCAATGAACACCTGGTCCGCCATTGCTGCTACCTGTGTTCTCTTGACCGTGGGTATGTGCATTTTGTATTTGCGTGAACGCCGTTCCCGTCAGTGGCTCTCCCAGGAGTTGGATGGTCTTGAAAAGCAACTCGCATCGCGGGGCGGCGGTGACACACTCACTGGGCTGATGGCGCGCGTAGGGTTCGAGGCAGCCCTGGCAAAAAGGGCCCATGAAATAGACCGCGGAGGCGGGACCTTTTGCGTCCTCTATGTGGCCCTGGACAACTTCATCATGCTCAACGATGCATTCGGCAGCGAGACGGGTGACCGAATGCTCAAAGAAGTCGCCCGGCGGCTGGCATTGGCCGATGGAAAGAAGGCACGCGCCTGCCACATAGCGGTCGGTGAATTTGCGCTGATCGTTGACGGCGACCACCGTAGCGCCAAGGCGTCTGCAAAACGCGTCTCCGATGCGTTGGCCGTGCCATTCACTTACGAAGCCATTCGCGCCCAGCTGACCTGCTCCATTGGGGTAGCGGTTTACCCTGAGCACGGGGCGATTGGCAAATTGCTGAGCAATGCCGCGCTGGCCATGCGCAGTGTCAAGGTCAATGGCGGCAGCGACTTCTGCCTGTACGACCCCAAAATGGGCGTCGAAGTCCGCGAACAGGCACTGCTTTTCAATGACCTTCGCAGTGCGCTGGAGAAGGGGGAGTTCGAGCTCTATTTCCAGCCCAAAATCGACGCCATCAGCCTGCAGGTGACTGGTGCCGAAGCCCTGCTGCGGTGGCACCATTCTGAACGCGGCCTCATCAGCCCACTGGTCTTTATCCCCCTGGCCGAGCAGTATGGACTGATCGGCGCCATCGGAGGCTGGGTCATTGAAGAGGCCTGCCGCAAAGCGGCCCGGTGGCGTGAGCAGGGTCTGCGCATGCGCGTAGCCGTCAATATTTCGGGCTACCAGATGCGGGAAGACGATCTGGTAGACCGCATCACGGCCGCGCTGCAACGCCATGGCATACAGCCCGATCGGTTTACCTGCGAAATCACCGAATCCGTCGCCATGGAGGACACCAAGGTCACCCAACAGACGTTTGAGAAGATGCGCAATGCCGGTTTCCATGTATCCATTGACGACTTTGGCACCGGTTATTCCAGCCTGGCCGCCCTGCGCAAGCTCCCCACTGCCGAGCTGAAAATCGACCGCGCGTTTGTGTCCGACCTGGAAGAAAGTGAAGACGCACGGTCCATCGCCCAGTCCATTGTCAACATGGCCACTGCCTTGAACCTGCGTGTAGTCGCTGAAGGGGTGGAAACCCCCGGCCAGCGCGATCTGCTGGTCGCCATGGGCTGCAATGAGTTGCAGGGCTTCCTGTTTTCCATGCCCATGCCCGCCTACGAGCTGGAGCGCATGGCACTGCATGTAGACAACAAACCAGATGAGATGGAGTTCCGAAAATCACTTTTCTCCGAAACCTATCTGGGGAAACTACACTGACAACCCTCCCCGCTCGAACCCTAAGGCAGTGCCATGAGTTTTTTTGACCGATTCAGAACCCTAACCAAAAAAGAAGACCCCAGACCCGACTCCGCACTGGCCAGCCCCCTGCAAGCTGCAATCGAGCGGCGCTTGCGCAAACGCAAGAATGCCCGCCAGGGGGCTACGGCTTTGATCATTGACGACTCGCCCACCGTGGTAGCGGCCCTGCGCAAGATCCTGCGTTCCGCGGGCTATATCACCCAAGATGCGGGGGACGCCGAACAGGGCCTGGCACTCTTGGCACAGACCAAGGTCGACATCATTTTTCTGGACATTGTGCTGCCCGGCATGAACGGCTTCAGTGCCCTGCGCGCCATCCGCAAAGACCCCGCCACCCAGCAAATCCCCGTCATCATGATCAGCGGCAACGAACACGCCACCGAGCAGTTTTACGCCAACCGTATCGGCGCTGACCTGTTCATGAAGAAACCCTTCTCGCGTTATGAGGTGTTTGCCCACATCGAGATGCTGCTGGACGCCAACCGCGAACTACGTCGTAAAGGTACAGGCACTGCAGCACAAACAACCGCTGCAACCACACCGGATGTGCAGGAAGAAATGATCCAAACGCTGCCCAGCCCACGAACGGCAGTCGCATTGTCAGGAGCTCCAGGCAGCGATGGCAGCGCGCCGGTTTTGCACGCCTTGGTCCAATCGCCCGAGCTGGAAGCACGCAAACAACTCACAGCCATGGGCCTGCAGTACTTTGACCAAGCCCAGTTTGTATCCGCCATCCAGCGCGGTGACCAGCTGGCAGTCACCCTCTTTGTGACAGGGCAGGGCATCTCCAAAGATGCGCTGGTCGAAGGAAAAACGCCACTGGCACACGCGCAGGCGCAGGGACACGCCGAGATCATCCGTTTGCTGGAATGAAGGGCCGCGCGCGGCTCCCCCTTTAACGGTAGGCCGCGCAACGCGCGTTGGCAGCAGCCTCGGAGTTTCGGTCCAGCGCAGTGTTCATGCAGGCCCAGTACCGTTTCTCGCGTTCGGCCCTGCGGTCATCCATTTGGCGCTTGTTCTCTCGGTTACGTTGCTCCTGCATAGCGAGTTGACGCTCTTGCGCTTCGCGCTGCATCTCCAGTCTCTGGGCATTGGCCATGGCCTGTTGTTCGGTTTCGAAGCGCCGGCGGCTCTCAGCTTCCCGTTGAATCTCCAGCGACCTATTGCCTATCTGGGTCGTGCGATCGATGGCGGTGCCGGCATGTGTGACCATCCCGTTGGCCTTAGTCCTTTCGGCCTCGGCACGGATGGCATCGTTTTCGGCATTTTTTTGGGTCTGCAAAATCTGCGCGTCTATCTCTTTCTTACGCGTGGCACTGGCCTCGCGCTCCTTGTAGAAACCCAGAAGCATGTAACCCACGATACAGACACAAACAGCCCCCACAATAACCGTGGCCTTGCGTGACTCCCACAGCTGCATGAGAACGGACTCACCTTCAGACGAAGTATCGTGCGCGCGCCCCGGATAACGCGACGACGGTCCGCTCGCAGTGGCAGCGCTGGAGAAAATCCTGCGGTCATAGGCTTCACGCGACCTGGCGTTGCCCAGACTCTCCCTGGCGTACTTGAACTCTGGGGTGGCGAAGGCGTCACCAGACGCAATCCGGGCTTCGTAGCTGGCAATGGCATCGGCCACCTCCGCATCCGTCGCTATGGGGGTTAGGTCAAGCACGGCATAGAAGCTTGACTTGCCACTTTCCTGCAGCAGCTTGGTCAGATCGCTCCTTAGTCGAACCACCGCGCTACTGGGTGGCGGCGCATTGGGGCTATTGCGATTGATATTTGGATCATCACTAGGATCGGGCTCCAGGGACAAATTGCCCAGCCCAGCGTCTGCCCTCTTCAACTGGCTCAACCGCATGCGGATGTACAAGGCAGTCGTCTTATCCACATCGCCACCGGCCTCAGCCAGCGCGCGAGTCCACAGGGCGCGATCAGTCTTCTTGTGCTCCAGCTCATCCGCGATGGCGATATAGAATTTTTCGTCTGCCATGACCGCTCTAGTCTCTTGCTAACGTTGACGGGGATGAATGCTGTGAAGACCGACGCAGTACAAACATGCGCGGCCACCAATTGAAATGGTAGGGCGTGAGTGACTTGAACACTCGACCAAAGGATTATGAGTCCTCTGCTCTAACCAACTGAGCTAACGCCCCAAACCAGCGAGGATTGTAATGGGGTTGCCGGGGGCCAATTTGTGGGGGTACAACACTTGCTTAGCTGCCTAAACAGTATCTCGAATTTGGGGCTTGCGGGCGGAAGCCGTCTTGTTCGGCTAGTTCGGCGCTTCGAAACCACCGTCCCCAGCTTGGATATCACCTATTCCGTCAAGTTTATTGAGCAGCATCGCGCTCGCCCAAAAGTCGAATGATCTCCGCAACGGCTTTGTGATGCGTCGGAGACAACCTCTCAAGCTCCCTGTTTGCGCTTGAAGACGATGAGAACTTTGACTCTGCCGACTTTAGGCCTAGACTGTAGGCGACTAGAGGAGCGCCCTCACTGGAAAATAGCCAGTCGATGTTGGGACGCTTTCCATCTTTGGTACGAAGCTTCGCAAGCGCGAAAATTTTATCTGGACCAGGTAGCGCACGGGACTTACGTATTGCATCTAGAGTTGTTCGGTTCGAATATCCCAAAGCCTGAGCAGCGTCGACCCAAGACATTCGCAAATGAGTTTCTATCAACTCAATGAAACGCCCAGAAACGTCGGACGTAATTGTTGGGTCGACTTTCGATCGCATGATATTATCATACCAAATTGATAATATAGTTGATAGATACTTACAACCGATGACCCCAGCCGCCTTAAATCACTGCCAGGTTTCAACGCCGCCAGACGTAGTTGCCATGATGTGGCGAATGGCAAGAGCAAGACGCGCCACCTTTGAAACCGTTTTAGATCTTGGCTCTGGCGATTGTCGCTTTGCGAAGGGTCGAGAGAGCGCTCATTACGTGGGATACGAAATTGATGTATCCAAGCTGCCAGGTACACCCGCGAAAGGGTGTCGTTTTGTCAATAGTGACGTGCTCGAATGTCGAGAAGCCAACTTTAGCTTGGCCATAGGGAACCCCCCATATATTCGACGCGCCCTACTCGGTGCAACTTGGAGGGACAAAGCGGCTGACCTCTTAGCATCTGAGTCGGGCGGGATCCGGCCGCGCGCTGACTCCAACGGTTTTCTGTACTTCATGTGGCTTGCGCTTTTGCGAACACTTCCAGATGGATTGGTGGTGCAGTTGGTTCCTGTTGAATGGGTTAGCCGTCCGAGCGCATCTCCATTGAGACATTTCATCACTTCAAATAAGTGGAATGTTGATATCTACCGATTTACTGAGAGCATCTTTGACCGTGTGCTGACTACTGCCGCCATAGTAATCATCGACAAATCTCAGCGCCAAGGTACTTGGAACTACTTCAGCATTGACCGAACTGGCGCAGTGCAATCCACTCCCGCACCGTCAAACAGTGGGAATGAAATACTGCAATACGGAGCTCGCATGTCTGACGCATATGCTCTTCGTGGACTGAGCCCGGGAGGGCAAGATATATATGTATTAACAGAAGAGTCCCGGCTGCTCGAAGGGCTAAAAGTCGACGTCGATGTCACCCCATGCGTAACCACATTGCGCTACCTAGACAGCAAACAATTGGCTCTAACAAAAACTGTGTTTAACAAGGCTTTCGTTGAGCATGGACTTCCTTGCTGGCTCATCCGTTCGGATCGAGATGTACATTCAGCATCACTCCAGCGATATTTGGAATCAGTAAGTGATAGGGCTGGTCAATACACGACTAACCGCGTTCGTGGAGAAGAGTGGTTTCGCTATCGCATTCACCCGTCCCCGGATATATTGGTTGCTTCTGGCTTTCGAGCCCGAGGGCCGAAAGTATTCAAAAACGAAGCCTCCGCTATAGCGTTAGGTTCAGTTTACGGAGTTTTCGTGAAGGGGCGTGAAAGGCAATCCCAAACAGTTAAGGATTTGCGAACGTTTGACTTTGAATCGCACATCGTTGCACACTCCAATGGACTGCAGAAAATTGAAGTCCGGCAATTGAATACGGTTTTAGCGCAGCTTGCAGCGCAATAAGTAAGAGTTGCTTACTCAACACTCCACAACGACGAGGCACGAATTTGACAATGAAACCTGATATCGCAAAGTTCAAAGTCGAATCTGCCCTACTGGAAGAATTGGGTGAACGTCTTGTTAGCTCGCCTGAAGTTGCGCTTATTGAACTTGTAAAGAATTCGTATGACGCCGACGCAACGGTATGTCGAGTCAAATTCTCTTCGCAGGAAATTGTTGTTCAGGATGACGGCAACGGAATGCGCGTAGACGATTTTCTAAACCTATGGATGGTGATCGGAACTCGCAACAAGGCACGAAACGGACTATCACAGAAGTACTCCCGAAAAGTATCAGGATCCAAAGGGATTGGCCGCTTTGCAGCGCGTTTCTTAGGGTCGAAGATGGTCTTGAAAACCATCGCAATAGATAGCGGTAAAAAGCGTGAATTGCTTGCGACCTTTGACTGGGACTTAGTAGAGGGCTATGGGGATCTTCAATCCGTTACTGTGCCATACACTGTCAAGGACGTAGGCCCAGGCACAGTGACCGGAACCACACTGACAATTTCTCGGCTGCGTTCTGCGATTGACTTAGACGCATCAAAAACGGTCTATAGCAAGCTTCTTGGTTTGGTGAACCCCATTGTTGGTTTTGAAAAACCACCGTTTGCCCCAAATGGCGCAGATCCGAAGAAGTTAGAGGCAGATCCAGGGTTCACTCCTTACGTAGGTGAAAAAGATGCGGAGTCCGATGACGACAGCATTGAATCCCCAGCAGAGAAAATTCTCTCTGCGTATGTTGCTCGTGCAAGAATTGAAATTCTGCCGTCTGGCGTAGTAACGGTTGACGTGACTTGGGATAAGGGCCAAAAGTCTGTTTACTCGCTCGAATCAAGTCTGCAAAATCTGTATGGCGTTAAATCTATAGGCACGCCTGCACTCATCGACATTCGGTACTTTCCTCTCCGGGGCGGTGTCATGACGTCGCTTGGCGTAAACGGTAAAGTGGCTCGATCTTGGCTCACTGACAACTGTGGTGTTCGTGTCGTCGACAACGGATTTCGAATTACGCCTTACGGTGACCCCGATGATGACTGGCTGAAGCAGAGTTCTGACAAAGCGAAAAGTGCTCGGACGGAGTGGCGTTCGATACCCATGGTGGAACAATTTTCCATTGCGGATAAAGCTCTCTCACCTCGTGACAATCCGATGCTTTATTTGCCAGGCAATAACCAAGCATTTGGTCTTGTAAGCCTTGCAACGGCGGGAGCCAAAAAAAGTCAGCAATCAAAAAGCAAGGTCAAGAGTACGGTCGAGCCCGATCAAGTGCTGACACCGTCCATGGATCGGCAAGGATTTGTAAACAACAAAGCTTTCCAGGTCCTACGAGATTTGTCGCGATTTGGGATTGAGCTCATTGCATATTTTGATCATAAGCAAGTCAGAGAAGAGCAAGATAGAAATGAGGAAGAAGCGCTGCGCACCGCAGAAGCTGATCTCAAGACCGCTTTAAAGGACATTCGGCAATCGAAGACTATAGAGCCACAGGAACGTGAGCGATTAACGGCGTTGCTACGCAATGCCAGTGTCAACTATGCCGAGGTGGACACTTATCGGAAGAAGACTCAAGATTCGCTTGAAATTATGTCTCTAATGGGTGTGCTCGCGGGTTTCATGACTCATGAATTCGAAAAAACGCTGTATCGCCTTTCTGAGGCTACAAAAACTATTCGTAAACTCTCGAAAAAGCACCCCGAGCTAAAAGACGACTTGGGGGGACTGGAAACCTCCCAAGGGTATTTGGAGACATACCTGGACTACAGTCGTCTTTTTACTGAAAACCTATCAAATTCCAAGCACGCACCATTCCCAGCGCGCGCCCAGATAGAGTTGGTTCTAGACACGCTTGCTCCTATTGCCAAGAAAAATAGTATCACCTTCGACATTCAAGCACTGGACGACACCGAAGCCCCTGCTGTACCGGTCGCCGCATACAGTGGCGTGCTGTTGAATTTGGTGACCAATGCGATGAAGTCACTGATTGCGCGTTCGGATGGCGAGAAGAGAATGGTGCGGATTGTTGTATCTAACACGCCTACCAAACACAAGCTCATTGTTGCAGACAACGGCATAGGTATCCCAGAGCGACTGCGTGACCGAATATGGGAGCCTCTTTTCAGTACCACTCCCAGAGGCGACAACCCTTTAGGAACTGGCATGGGACTTGGCTTGGCCTTGGTAAAGCGAGTTACTACAAATATGAAAGGGAAAGTGGACCTAATGAAGAACACACCAGCGGGATATTCCACCGCTTTTAGCGTGGAATTGCCAAGATCATGAGGGCCGACTCCGAGGAAAGGCCGTTGACTATTCTTTACGTTGAAGACGAGATTGATTTCAGGGAGCAACTGATAGCGCGATTGAACTCCGGCTTAAACATTTCTTCTATTGACGTCGGAAAATTCACTACTGAGCCAAATAAGGGCGAAACCGCACTTCAATTCCAACGGTGGCTTCAAACGAACATTGCCGCGACAGCCAAACTTGATGGCGTCATCCTCGACAGTGACCTGAGTGGCTACGGCAATGGCATATCGAAGGAAACGTTGCTGGCAGTTTTCAGGGCGATGGGCATACCAGTTTGTCGTTATTCGAAAAGGACCCGTGGAACCACGAGCGAGTTATTGAAACATTTCGCAACGCTTGCATCCGAGGGGGCGGCTTCGATTCTGGTTCCAAGTGAATTCATGAATGGCGGGAAATCAGAGTACACCGAGGAGCACGATGACTTAGTAGTTTGGCTGGAGGCCGTTTTCAATGGTTTTTCACGCATCCATACAAGGTACGATGAACTCTCGCCGCAAACAGCTGATACACGTCTCAGCCCTCCCGCTCTGTTGGCAAAAATTCTCGACAACCCAAGCCTGGAGCTTGATTTTCTCGGATATGGTGGGGCAAACCTTTTCTTCTTTGGTGACCGTTTGACCGAGTTGAGTGACACTGAAGAGACGGCGGAGCATGAGCAGCCGGCACAAGGAAACGGGGCCACCAAGCTAGGGTATTGGCTACACAACTACATCATTTCCTTTCCCGGTCCCATCCTCAATGTGGCAGCCGCCGCAGCCTTCATGGGCGTTAAAAGTGGGACTCTTAATATCGAATCCTTTGCGAAAGCAATGGCGCCTGAACGCTACGATGGCCCGTTCGGTGGCTGTCAACCTCTATTCCTAAGGGAGCGGTTGGAGGAGACCCTGATAGATGAAGGAGTATCCGGGGTTCAACTACTCAAAGCTCGGGGCGTTACTGCAGAGCCCATATATGAAGCCGAACCAACTCGCTCAGGCGTCTACTGCATTGCCACCAATACTTCTATTGAAACGGAAGATGGCGTCGGGCCGATAGATTTCATCCCGGGGGGCGCAAGTGACCTATGTAGAGTTTCTAGGAAAACCTATCAGCGGTGGATTCCATGGTTGAATCTGTAGGCTGACCAATGGCAGAAATTCGAGAGCAACGCAGCTTCATAAGCTTCTGGACAACCTGGCGCAAGTATCTTAACGCGATGGTAGACGCGAAAGGTGCAAAACTACTGTGTCCAGCTTCCGAGAATATTAAATTTGCCGAAATACCAAACGGGTTCACAGCCAAGCCCAAGTGGCCCATTTGTTTTCAGGCATTGCCGCAGAAGGGCAATTCGACTACTGCAAATCACAAGCTTGTAGTATTCATTGATGGTTCTTTTACCTTTTTGACAAATGCGGCCAATCCTCCGGAGATTCACCTTGTCGGCGTTGACAGTAATGTGGCATTTTTTAAGCCCAAGTCCGAAGGGAAAGGTATCTCACTAGAGCTGCTAGATGCTTATCATTTTGACCACTTTGTGGAAGACCCCAAGCTGAGCATTCCCCACCCTATTTTCCATGCACAACGCAACATTCGTGGGGACGACTTATTTCCGCAATTTACCGAGTCTCTGAATTCAGATCCCAACAACAGTATGGTTATCGGTAATGTTGCCCAAGAACAGAAAAATGCCCTCTTTGGGTTGAAAACCTTTCGTCTACCGACTCCCCAAATAGATCTCTTCTCGCTGTCGGCAATCATTGCTGCAGACCATCTTGTCGATAAATGCTCACATGACAGTACGCCCTATAAGAACTTCAAGGCCTTCCTCAAGTGCATTGGTGAACACAAACCGAACATGGTTCACGTGAGACACCAGCCTCCAATTCGTGCCAATGCAGCAGATGCCGACAATAGGTTTGTTTGGCAGTGGTACTCAACGCACTGATCACTGCAACCGGCGATCAATGCAAACTGAACTGAACTGGACCTGCTGCCTTTTGTGCGCCAGCCTATACAGGGACAATAGCATTGCCGCAGTGCAACCAGATGGCCACCAACTATCGATTTGAGTTTATCGAAGGCGAAAGCTTTGTATCAATGTCGCATACGACGCCGGTTCTTCTACAAAATCACATATACGAATTTATAGCTCTAACTGAGGGTGCTGTTCGCACTTGCGACAGGCCAATATGCCAGGATCGGAGAATTTTGATTGTTCGATGCGCAAACGAACAAGCCGTGTGCAAGTTCAAATTATGGTTCGCGGGCTTGAACAATTTCTATGTCGTGACGCCAGACATCCAATAGATCATTGCTTGAAAAATTGGGGTTGCCTTGGGATAGTCAAGTGCGTTCGACTGAAGCCGCAGTCGCAGCCTCACTTCCCGAAAGAACCTTATCGGGCGAGTCCAAAACTTCACGCGCCAGCCGTTTATTGCTGCTACACGGATCCTCAACTTGGGCTCGAACCAGGGACCTGACGTCCAACACTCAACCCACGCCCCGTCAGACCATTTGCGCCAGAAACTCTTGGACTTTCCGCGCTCTGGCACTTGGCTTAAGCCTATGCAGTGCTAACAGCATTGCTGCAGTGCTGTCGTCCTCGCAGTACAGGTAAGTCAAAGGCACCCCCAATGCCTCCGCTATGAGCCTTGCCGTGGGCACCGGCGGCTCATGCACCCCCAGTTCGTAGCGGCTAATCCGTGCTCTACTGCTGGACTCATCTATGCCGATTGCAACACCCAGTTTTTCCTGGGACCAACCCAACTCTTCGCGCAGGCCCTTGATTCGTCTTCCGACGATTGAGGTTGAGCGAAGTTCACCACGTGACATGTAACGAGTCTCGTTACACGCGTGATAATTGTCGTCACGAAATACGTAACATCAAATCCAAAGGAGGTTAAATGAAAGTTGAAACTGTAGGTAAATTGCTCATCGCAGCAGGTGCGCTTGTCTTCGTCTACGCCCAGACCATGTCGGTGTCGATTGACGACTCCGGCATCGCCAACATCCATTTGATGGCAGAGCGCCAGAACGCGGTCATATTCGGAGGGTTCCTCTTCCTGGCTGGTGTCATCCTCTACGCTGTTTTCAAACTGAAGCAAACAAAATGTGGTGGTCTAATTTAAATAGACACAACGATAGGTTATTTCAAACCTAAACGGCAACACAAGTGAACAAGCAAAAATCCCGAAGAGTCTTTGACGCGAGCTTCAAGCTCCAGGTGGCCCAGATGGTCAAAGTCCAAGGA